>NZ_JBEXJR010000008.1:246491-582341 GCF_040609235.1 Streptomyces sp. NPDC004732 | reverse complement strand
GTCTCCGTACGCCTCTTCGACACGGAGGCCGAGCAGCAGCAGGCGATGTGGAAGGGCACGCGCCGCCTCATCCTGCGCAACATCCCCGTGAATCCGGCCAAGTTCGCCTCGGACAAGCTGACCAACGCCCAGAAGATCGCCCTGTCCGCCAATCCGCACGGCTCCATCCAGGCGCTCTTCGCGGACTGCGCGATGGCGGCGGCGGACAAGCTCATCGGTGACTTCGGCGGCCCCGCCTGGGACGAGGAGTCGTACCGCAAGCTGTACGAGAAGGTGCGCGCCGAGATCGTCGACACGACGGTCCGCACGGTCGGCCAGGTCCAGCAGGTCCTCGCCGCCTGGCAGGCCTGTGAGCGTCGCCTGAAGTCGACGAAGAGCCCGACGCTCCTGGCCAACCTCACGGACGTCCGCGCGCAGTTGGACGCCCTCGTCGGCCCCGGCTTCGTCACGGCCACCGGCATCCGCCGCCTCGCGGACCTGATGCGCTACATGACGGCCGCCGACCGGCGCCTCCAGCAGATGCCGACGAACGTCCAGCGGGACACCTCGCGCATGGAGAAGGTCCACGAGATGCAGGACGAGTACGCCTGGCTCCTGGAACAGCTCCCGCAGGGCCGCCCCGTCCCCCGGGAGGTCCTGGACATCCGCTGGATGCTGGAGGAGCTCCGGGTCAGCTATTTCGCGCACGCGCTCGGCACGGCGTACCCCGTCTCGGACAAGCGGATCGTGAAGGCGATCGACGCGGCCGCGCCGTGATCACCCGGCCACCCTGGGTGAGTTCGACCGCCGGGCCTGCGCTGCTGTAGAGTCCTGTCTCGCAGCGCAACGCAGCAATCGGCGCAGCAAAGCAAGGTCCTGTGGAGCAGTTTGGAGTGCTCGCCACCCTGTCAAGGTGGAGGCCGCGGGTTCAAATCCCGTCAGGACCGCAGTAAATGAAGGGCCGCATCCGCAAGGGTGCGGCCCTTCTTCGTGTGGCAACGAGCGGGGCCGCATCCGCGCAGGTGCGGCCCTTCTTGCGTGGCCGCTCGCGTGCCCCCGACCGCGGCCCGTTGTGGCGGCGGCATCTTGACTGCGTCACATTCCACCGGTACCCCGGACACCAGGGAGCCGCGGGAGGCTCCCCAGGAGGTGACGCATGTCCGCTTCTCCGGCGTCCGCGCGGCACGAGACGCGCGCCTTGCTGCGCGCGCACCTCGCGGCGGCCACCAGGTACCGCCATGTGACCCGGCACTGCCCGATCTGCCACCGGCTGCTGAGGCTCGCCCTGGAGCCCTCTCAGCGGGCCCCCGACGAGCACGAGGCCCCCGAGGCGGTTTTCGTGCGCGAGAGCCCCGCAGCCGCCCGTACCGAGCCGACGGAGTCCGCCGGGCCGCCCGGGGACGAAAGTCCCCCCAACGCATGACCAAAGCCGACGCGCGGGCAGCCTCCCCGGTGGGAGGCTGAGACTCGAAGGCCATCGAATGCCGCCGCGGCCCCTCTAGCGCAGGGGTGTCGTGCGCAACAAGATTCACGACGTGTGACGGGTGTCACCGAACAAGTTTCAGGAACCCCGGAACTTACACCCTCCCTACAACCAGCCAATTTAATATGTGCAATTGCACCACCTCCAGGACGCTCCCCCGGCACCCTTCTCAGGGACCCCCAGAGACCAACAAGGGCGCTCAGATCCCCGCCCACCAGCGCGTCCTCGGCGCACAAAAAAGATCGCGCTGGACCCGGCGGAGTCCAGCGCGATCGAACGACGCACCCAAGTGAGCAAGGCGTGGGTCCCGTTGGGGCAGGACCCTCGTCGCGTGTAGCCATATGTCGGACGTACGGCCAGGTTGGGGGACCCGGCAGCAGTGGTGCTCTTCGCCCGAGTTGTGCGGGTTACTGCTGGTTAAGCGGTACTTCAGGCCTCGCTGCGCTGCTGCGGAATACCCGCGAGCAGTGCGCGGACCTCAGCCTCGCGGTAACGGCGGTGTCCGCCGAGCGTGCGAATCGACGTGAGCTTGCCAGCCTTCGCCCAGCGCGTGACCGTCTTCGGGTCGACGCGGAACATCGTGGCGACCTCAGCCGGGGTCAGCAGCGGCTCGGCATCAGGGGTGCGAGCGGTCATGAGCGGCCTCCTCGGGAGAACCGAACCTTCTCGGTTCATTCCTCTAAATTCTGCACCTTGACCCGCGTTGCCCGAAATGGCGGACGCGAGTCGAGTCGGTTATAGGACGAACGGCTTGTCCTCGGCACTACAACTACACCATCCGTCCAGCCGCGTCGGCCAAACCGATGGAATTGCCCTCCCAGGTGTTCATCACCGACGGAAGCCGATGGACCATGCCATAGCGGACAGTCACGGCACAGTGACGATCAGTCACAGAGCGATCAGGAGTCAACAGACCCCCCATAGAGTGCAATGCCGAGCATTCCGCCCATACTTGGGCGGAAGGAGCCCTCCCCGGACTCCTTGTCCTATTTTGGCACGAGGAGGGGTGATGGGCGCAAGGGTGCAGTTAGTGCGGTCCGTCACGCTTGAGGCAAAGGCCCGGATCGGGACCTACGTCCTGACACCCGGGCGACCAGAGACCTCAGTTCGCGAACTGAAGGTCCCGAACCGCCCGCCATCGCTCCACGAGCCTTGCATACGCCTCGCCGGCCACCTCGCCGTCGCCGATGCGCAGCGCCTCGATCCCCTCGGCGACGTCCGCCGCCGAGTGGTCCTCGTCGAGCTCGTCGGCGGAGACCGCGTGCACGAGCCCGCCGTAGTCGAGCTCGACCAGGGAGCGGGGGTGGAACTCCTCCAGCCACCGGCCGACGTCCACGAGCCCCTCGATGATCGGCCCCTCGTCCAACGCGTCCCGCAGCGCCCGCAGCCCGCGCGCGACCCGGCGCCGGGCCTGCACCATCGGGGTGCGGTAGCGGAGCGCGGGCGACGCACCCCTCTCATGGCTGCGCTCCTCGTCGGCGACGAGCACGAACCAGTGCAGCGGCACCTGCCACGTCGACGTACGGATCCAGGGGCGCGCGTCGGGGTTCCGCGCCAGCCACCGCTCGTAGTCCGCGGTGGTCTGGCGGCGCAGCACCGGGGGGAGCACCGCGTCCAGGACGGGCGCGGGCAGCTGGCCCGCCAGCTCCTCCATCGCCTGCCAGCCGCGCAGCCGGGTCCGCCACGGGCAGACGCACAGCACCCCGTCGACCTCGACCACGAAGGCGTCGCCGCTCTCGTGCACCGGCACGGGCACCGGGGGCGTGGGCACCAGGTCGGCCAGTGAACGGCGGAGTTCGTCCTGGCAGGAGGGCAGGTCGGGGCGGCGGGCATAGCGCGCCCAGTGGTCGCGCTCCGGCTCGGGGAAGGCGGCCAACGGCTCGTAGACACGCAGGTAGGACGCGTACGGGACCGTCACCGAAGACACCTTGGGCACGGCTCCTCTCTCCCCCGCGGACGCGCCGGAAAACGTGATCCTCGGCACCGGGAGGTCAAGGCCGGTGGACAGCCTCTAGTCTCATGCCCATCGGGCCCCCGCCACCCGTACGGGAGCCCGCCCAACCGCCGCACTTGACCGGGAGTCACCACAGTGACCGAAGCAGACAACGGCGTCCTGCACACCCTGTTCCACTCGGACCAGGGAGGCCACGAGCAAGTAGTGCTCTGCCAGGACCGCGCCAGCGGCCTCAAGGCCGTCATCGCCATCCACAGCACCGCCCTGGGCCCCGCCCTCGGCGGCACCCGCTTCTACCCGTACGCGACCGAGGAAGAGGCCGTCGCCGACGTCCTGAACCTGTCGCGCGGGATGTCGTACAAGAACGCCATGGCCGGGCTCGACCACGGCGGCGGCAAAGCCGTGATCATCGGCGACCCTGACCGGATCAAGAGCGAGGAGCTGCTCCTCGCCTTCGGCCGCTGCGTCGCCTCGCTCGGCGGCCGCTACGTGACGGCCTGCGACGTCGGTACGTACGTCGCCGACATGGACGTCGTCGCACGCGAGTGCCGCTGGACCACCGGACGCTCCCCCGAGAACGGCGGCGCGGGGGACTCCTCGGTGCTCACCGCCTTCGGTGTCTTCCAGGGCATGCGGGCCAGCGCCGAGCACCTGTGGGGCGATGCCTCGCTGCGCGGGCGCAAGGTCGGCGTCGCGGGCGTCGGCAAGGTGGGCCACCACCTGGTCGAGCACCTCCTGGAGGACGGCGCCGAGGTCGTGATCACGGACGTGCGCGAGGAGTCGGTCAACCGGATCGTCCACAAGCACCCGTCGGTGACGGCGGTGGCCGACACCGAGGCGCTCATCCGCACCGAGGGCCTGGACATCTACGCGCCCTGTGCGCTCGGCGGCGCGCTGAACGACGACTCCGTGCCGGTCCTCACCGCGAAGGTGGTGTGCGGCGCCGCGAACAACCAGCTCGCACACCCGGGGGTGGAGAAGGACCTCGCCGACCGGTCGATCCTCTATGCGCCGGACTACGTGGTGAACGCGGGCGGGGTGATCCAGGTCGCCGACGAGCTCCACGGCTTCGACTTCGACCGGTGCAAGGCGAAGGCGACGAAGATCTTCGACACCACGCTCGCAATATTCGCTCGCGCAAAGGAAGACGGCATCCCGCCGGCCGCGGCGGCCGACAGGATCGCCGAACAGCGCATGTCCGACGCGCGCTGAAACAAACCGGAATCTGACGTTCCGGCGTTGTGTGACGCTTTGACAGGGCCCCGTCGACGTACACGAGAGACAAGACTCACCCCCGTCGGCGGGTCGCCCGCCAAGAAGAGGTTAAAATCGCAGTTGACCAGCGAGGACGGGGCTCCTCGAGGGTTGTGCGCCGAGGCGCGTCCTGCGGGCGACGTACCGTATGGCCGCAGGAGCAGGTACCGTGGAAGCCCTACGGACCGGTCTCTCCGAGGAGAGCCCGTTCCCGATCATGAACGCGTGTCAAGACTCTGGGGCCACCGAGCCCCATATCCGAGGGGGTCGAGCCATGGGGCGCGGCCGGGCAAAGGCCAAGCAGACGAAGGTCGCCCGCCAGCTGAAGTACAGCAGCGGCGGGACTGACCTGTCGCGTCTGGCCAATGAGCTGGGCGCTTCGACTTCGCAACAGCCGCCGAATGGCGAGCCGTTCGAGGACGACGACGAGGAAGAAGACGACCCGTACGCCCAGTACGCGGATCTGTATAACGACGACGAGGACGAGGACTCCGACGAGTCCGGTCCGTCGTCTCAGCGCCGCGGCGCTTGACCTCGTTGTATATGCAGCATTTGTTGCCTACGCAGTATTCGCAGTTCTCATAGCAACTGCACTTCACCCGGTCCGGGGTGGTCACCACACCGGACCGGGTTTTGTGCTGCCCTGAGGACGGCTGCACCGGCCTACTTGGCGTAGTCGCCGATCATGGCGGCGCCCGTCGTGTGCTCGCCGCGGTCCGTGATCTCGCCCGCGACCCAGGCGTCGAGGCCGCGGTCCGCGAGGGTGGTGAGCGCCGCGTCCGCCGACTCCTCGGGGACGATCGCGATCATTCCGACGCCCATGTTCAGCGTCTTCTCCAGCTCCAGGCGCTCGACCTGGCCGACCTGGCCGACCACGTCGAAGACCGGGCCCGGCGTCCACGTCTCGCGGTCGACGATCGCGTGCAGGCCGTCCGGGATCACCCGGGCGAGGTTGGCCGCGAGGCCGCCCCCGGTGACGTGGCTGAAGGCGTGGACGTCCGTGGTGCGGGTGAGCGCCAGGCAGTCCAGGGAGTAGATCTTGGTGGGCTCCAGGAGCTCCTCGCCGAGCGTGCGGCCGAACTCCTCGACCCGGCGGTCCAGGGCCCAGCCCGCGCGGTCGAAGACCACGTGCCGGACGAGCGAGTACCCGTTCGAGTGAAGACCCGAGGACGCCATGGCGATGACCGCGTCCCCCTTACGGATGCGATCCGAGCCGAGCAGGCGGTCGGCCTCGACCGCTCCCGTGCCCGCGCCCGCGACGTCGAAGTCGTCCGGGCCGAGCAGACCCGGGTGCTCCGCGGTCTCGCCGCCGACGAGCGAGCAGCCCGCGAGGACACAGCCCTCGGCGATGCCCTTCACGATGGCGGCGACGCGCTCGGGGTGGACCTTGCCGACGCAGATGTAGTCGGTCATGAAGAGCGGCTCGGCGCCGCACACGACGATGTCGTCCATGACCATCGCGACGAGGTCGTGGCCGATGGTGTCGTAGACGCCCATCTGGCGGGCGATGTCGACCTTCGTGCCGACGCCGTCGGTCGCGGAGGCCAGCAGCGGGCGCTCGAAGCGCTTGAGCGCCGAGGCGTCGAAGAGTCCGGCGAAGCCGCCGAGACCGCCGAGGCCCGCGACCTCAGGACGCTGGGTCTTCTTGACCCACTCCTTCATGAGCTCGACGGCGCGGTCGCCCGCTTCGATGTCTACGCCGGCGGCCGCGTAGCTGGCACCAGTGGTCTCAGGCATGGTGATTGAGAGCTTTCGTGTCGTTACTACGGTGGCTTACGGGCGACGGATCGCGTCGGCCGCTGCCGTGGCGGCAGGGCCTGCCGCCAGCTCCGTCTCCAGAAGCTGCTTGCCGAGCAGCTCGGGGTCGGGCAGGTCCATCGGGTACACGCCGTCGAAGCAGGCGCGGCAGAGGTCCGGCTTGTCGATGGTCGTGGCCTCGATCATGCCGTCGATGGAGATGTACGAGAGCGAGTCGGCGCCCATCGAGGTGGCGATCTCGTCGATCGTCATGCCGTTGGCGATGAGCTCCGCGCGGGTCGCGAAGTCGATGCCGAAGAAGCAGGGCCACTTCACGGGCGGCGAGGAGATCCGGATGTGGATCTCGGCCGCTCCGGCCTCGCGGAGCATCTTGACCAGGGCGCGCTGGGTGTTGCCGCGGACGATCGAGTCGTCGACGACGACCAGACGCTTGCCCTTGATGACTTCCTTGAGCGGGTTCAGCTTGAGACGGATGCCGAGCTGGCGGATCGTCTGCGAGGGCTGGATGAAGGTCCGGCCGACGTAGGCGTTCTTGACCAGACCGGCGCCGAAGGGGATGCCGGAGGCTTCCGCGTAACCGATCGCGGCGGGCGTTCCTGACTCCGGCGTCGCTATGACGAGATCGGCGTCGACCGGAGCTTCCTTGGCGAGTTTCCTGCCCATCTCGACACGCGAGAGGTAGACGTTCCGCCCGGCGATGTCCGTGTCGGGGCGCGCCAGATAGACGTACTCGAAGACACAGCCCTTGGGCTTCGCTTCCGCGAATCGTGACGTTCGCAGTCCGTTCTCGTCGACCGCGATGAACTCGCCGGGCTCGACCTCGCGGACGAAGCTGGCACCGCAGATGTCGAGCGCCGCGGACTCCGAGGCGACGACCCAGCCACGCTCCAGGCGGCCGAGGACCAGCGGGCGGATGCCCTGCGGGTCGCGGGCCGCGTACAGCGTGTGCTCGTTCATGAAGACGAGGGAGAAGGCGCCCTGCACGTCCGGGAGGACCTTGGTGGCCGCTTCCTCGATCGTCAGCGGCTTGCCGTCGTCGTCCACCTGGCCCGCGAGGAGAGCCGTCACCAGGTCGGTGTCGTTGGTCGCCGCGACCTGGGTCGCGCGGCCGTTCTCCTTGGGCAGGGCGGCGACCAGCTCGGCGAGCTGGGCCGTGTTGACGAGGTTGCCGTTGTGCCCGAGCGCGATGGAGCCGTGCGCGGTGGCACGGAACGTCGGCTGGGCGTTCTCCCATACGGAGGCCCCGGTGGTCGAGTAGCGGGCGTGACCGACCGCGATATGACCCTGGAGCGAGCTGAGAGAGGTTTCGTCGAAGACCTGGGAAACGAGGCCCATGTCCTTGAAGACGAGGATCTGGGAGCCGTTGCTGACCGCGATTCCCGCGGATTCCTGGCCCCGATGCTGGAGGGCATAGAGCCCGAAGTACGTGAGCTTTGCGACCTCTTCGCCCGGAGCCCAGACACCGAAGACGCCACAAGCGTCCTGGGGGCCTTTCTCGCCGGGGAGCAGATCGTGATTGAGTCGACCGTCACCACGTGGCACGGCATCGAGTGTAGGCGAGATCGACCACTGGTCCGAATTGGGGATACGGGCCCCGCACGGAGCGTAGTCGTGGCCCCGGTGCGCACGTGGAGTACGAAGCCCTTGTGAACAGGTGCGCGGGAGCGTTGACAGGGGTGGGCGGGGGCCGTGAAGCTCCTGGCCCATGCCCCTGCAGCCCCTAGGCGACCGGTCGGTCGCCCTTGTGGAGCGCCGCCACGTCGACCTGGTCCGTGTCGCGAGCGCCATCTGTCGCAGCGCTGCCTGAACTCACTCTCCGTCGACTCATTTCTTCCGACTCCGGGTAGCGCCGCCTGCCGTGCCGCGCCCCGTTCAGGAGCGCAGCCATGCCCACACCCCCGTACGAAAAGTCTGCCTTGTCCCGACGTGCCTTCGGAGGTGCCGTGGGAGCCGGTGCCGCCGCCGCGGTGGGCGTCCCCGCCGCCGAGGCCGGGGAGCGGCCGTTCCGCGCGGCCCCGCGCCGGAGCGGACGACGGCCGAACATCCTCTTCATCCTCGGCGACGACCTCGGCTGGGCCGACCTCTCGTCCTACGGATCGCCGCACATCAAGACCCCGCACCTGGACCGCCTGGCCCGCCAGGGCGTGCGCTTCACCGACGCCTACTCCGGGTCCGCGACCTGCTCGCCGACCCGCTTCAGCCTGTACACGGGGCGCTACCCCGGGCGTACGAAGGGCGGGCTCGCGGAGCCGATAGCGGACAAGTCCGTGGGCCTTGCCCCGACGCATCCCACGCTGGCGTCGCTGCTGAAGGGCGCCGGATACGCGACCGCGCTCATCGGCAAGTGGCACTGCGGCTACCTGCCGGAGTACTCACCCACGAAGTCGGGCTGGGACGAGTTCTTCGGGAACTTCGGCGGGGCGCTGGAGTACTACTCGAAGCTGGGGCTCGCCGGGGAGTACGACCTCTTCGAGGGCGGGGTCCGGGAGGGCGACGCCGAGTACAAGGACCTGCGCTATTACACGCGGATCCTGACCGAGCGGGCGAGCGAGTACGTGGGGCGGGACCACGGGGAAAAGCCGTGGCTGCTCAACCTGAACTTCACCACCCCGCACTGGCCGTGGATAGCGGACGGCGACGAGGAGCAGAGCGCCGAGATCGTACGGAGGATCAAGGCGGGCGAGAAGGGTGCGCTCCAGCACCGGGACGGCGGCTCCGTCGAGAAGTACAAGGAGCTGGTCGAGGACCTGGACCGGTCCGTCGGGGAGGTGCTTCGCGCGCTGAAGAAGTCCGGCCAGGAACGGGACACCCTCGTGTTCTTCGCGTCCGACAACGGCGGCGAGCGCTTCTCGTACAACTGGCCGCTGTCCGGCAACAAGGGCTCGCTGCAGGAGGGCGGCATCCGCGTGCCGACCATCGTGCGGTGGCCCGCCCGGCTCGACGGCGGGCAGGTCAGCGACGAGCCCGTCTACACGCCGGACTGGACGGCGACCCTCCTGGAGGTCGCCGGGGCCCGCCCGGACCCGGCGCACCCCCTGGACGGCACGAGCCTGGCCCCCTACCTGCTGCGGGGCGAGAGGATCGCCGAGCGCGAGCTGTTCTGGCGGGTGCGCGGGGAGCGTGCGCTGCGGCGCGGGGACTGGAAGTACTACCGGGGCAAGGACGGCAAGGACCACCTGTACGACCTCGCGGAGGACCGGCGCGAACAGGCGGACCGGGCCGCCTCGGAACCGCGTCTCCTCGCGGAGCTGCGGCGGGCGTGGGAGCGGACGGACGAGGAGCTGCTGCCCTATCCCAAGCCCTAGCCCCAGCCTTTTTAGCCCTTGTCCTTGTCCTTGCCCTTCGCGGCGTTCGCGGCATTCGCGTTGATCACGGTGCCGTCGTCCGCGGTGAGCTTCAGCGTGTCCTGCCGCACCTCGTAACGCGCCTTGCCGCCGAAGAGCTTGAGCAGCTTGCGCTCGGTGGTCATCGCGTCGCCCGGGCACATCTTCCGGGTGGTCGCGGGCGCGCCGAAGGTGATCCGGCCGTCCTTCGCCTCGGCCTTGGCGGTGACGTCGTTGCAGCCGAGGTTGCCGCGGACCTTGCCGTCGTCGCCGAAGGTGAGATGGACCTTGCCCGACACCGCCTTGGGCAGGGTCGCGGCCGTCCTGCCGTCGCCGATGCCGTTCACCGTCCACTTGGTGCCGGTGAGCGGGGCGTCGGGCTCGGCGGGCTGCGAGGTGAAGTCCACGCGGTCTCCCTTGGCCGTGGTGAGGGTCATGCGGTCGCCGTCCACCTTCGCGGTGAACTTGCCCGCGCCGAGGGCGCGCGTGAAGTCCTCCTCGAACTTCATGCGGCCGCTGCCCTCGCAGGCCATCCTCGTCGTCTGCGTCTTGCCGAAGTCCACGGTGTCGCCCTTGATCGACACGGTCGTACCTGCCTGGTTGCAGCCGTAGCTGCCGCCGGCCCGCCCGTCCTTGCCGATCTTGAGGTAGGCGCCCTCCGGGGCGGCGTGCTTCTTGCCGCCCACGGTGAGGCTCTCGACGTTCCACCGGACACCGGTGAGAGCCTGCTCGCTCGCCACGGAACGCCCGCCGGAGCCGCCGTCGGAGTTGCCTTCGGAACCGGCTCCCGACTCGGTGCCGCATGCCGTGAGCAGCAGCCCCGCGGAGGCCAGCGCGGTCAGGGTGAGGGTCAGTCGCTGCGTGTGCATGGCAATGTGACGGGACAAGTGGGGGTCCCGGTTCCATCACGCCATGATCGGCAGCAGCTCCGAGAGGTCCGCCCGCTCGCCGCTGGCGCTGACCTGCGCCGCGTCGACTGCCGCCGCCCACCGCGTCCGGCCGGTCGCGAGGCGGATCCAGGTGAGCGGGTCGGTCTCGACGACGTTGGGCGGGGTGCCGCGGGTGTGCCGGGGGCCTTCGACGCACTGCACGACGGCGTACGGCGGGATCCGCACCTCCGTCGACGCGCCCGGTGCCTTCACGGCGAGGGCGTCCGCGAGCAGCCGGGCACAGGCGGCCAGGGCCTGGCGGTCGTACGGGACGTCCAGGCCCGGCACCGCGTCGTTCAAGTCGTCGGTGTGGACGGTCAGTTCGACGGTGCGGGTGACCAGGAAGTCGCCGAGGGTCATGGCGCCGAAGCGCGACGGCACGAGGCGTTCGTCGGGCGCGGCGGCCAAGGACTCCTCGATGCCGGTGAGCGTGCGCGTGAACAGCTCGTCGAGGTCCGCGCCCGCCACCTCCGCGAGGGCGCGGGTGTCCTCGTCGACCTGCGCGGCCGCCGTGACCGTGGCGAACGGCCACTCCATGAGCGGCACTTCGTGCTTCTCCGGTTCCGGCAGGCCGAGGTAGCGGTGGACGGTGCCGAGGACCATCGCGAGGTGCGCCGACAGTTCGCGCACGGTCCAGCCGCCGAGCCGGGTCGGGCGGGTGAGCTGCTCGGGCGTGAGGGTGCGCACCGCCTCGCGTACGTTGCCGAACTGGGCGAGGACGGCGGTGCGGGTCTTGGCGGAGTCGTACGAGCGCGTGCGCTTCTTGGCCGGTGGCATGGTGCCGAGCCTAAGCGTTTGCGGGGTACCCCTGAAGTCCCTTTTCCACCAGGTCGAAGGCGCGCTCGGCGAGGGCCGCGCAGTCGTCGGCCATCTCCTCCACGGTGTCGCCCGCGACGAGCCTGCGGTGGTTCTCCAGGATCACCGCGCCCCGCGCGGCGACGAGTTGGTGGGCGGCGACCCCGGCGAGCAGCCGGTCCCCCGTCTCCTCGGCGAGCACCTCGGCGAGGAGCTCGACGCTGCGCATCTGGAAGGTCAGCATCCGGCGGGCGAGGGCGGGGGTGTCGCTGATGAGCTGCCGCATCTGGAGCAGCCGGTGGTCGCCGGAGAGGCCGATCGAGGGGTCGCGCTCGGCGACCTTGACGAGGAACTGGCGGCGGAGCGCGTCGACCGCGCTCTCGCCGGGCTCGCGCTCGCGCACCGCGTCGGCGGCATCGGAGACGTGGTCCTCCATCGGGCCGAGGAGGACGTCCTCCTTGGTGCCGAAGTAGTTGAAGACGGTCATCTTCGAGACGTCGGCGGCGGCCGCGATCTCCGCGACGGAGACCTTGTCGTAGCCACGCTCCAGGAACAGGTCGAGCGCGCTGCGCCAGATCCGCATCGCGGTCTGCCGCTTCTTGCGCTCGCGCAGCCCCAGTGGTTGCTCAGCCACGTCTGCTTCAGCCCCAGCCATGACCGCACTGTACCAGGATGAAATTTTAACCGCGAGTATTTTTACTCCCGACCAAAATATTGACTCAGTACATTTTCTTGGGTCATGGTGGCGCCATGCCCAAGACCCTCACGACCACCGGCACCCCAGGAACCCCAGAAACCCCCGGCGCCTCCACCCCCACCGGCACCCGCCCCCGGCAAGGCATCGCCTTCGCCCTCTGCCTCGCCACGATCGTCCTGGCCGTCCTGGACATGCAGATCGTGTCGGCCGCCACCGTGCCGATCGTCCGCGACCTCGACCCGGCCCACGGCGTCGACAAGATCCCCTGGCTGGTCAGTGCCTATGCGCTGGCGGGCGCCGCGATGCTGCCGCTCTACGGCAAGCTCTGCGACGTACTCGGCGCCAAGCGCGTCTTCGTCGCCGCCGTCACCGTCTTCCTGATCGGCTCCGCGCTCTGCGGCCTCGCCCAGTCCATGGGGCAGCTCATCGCGGCCCGCGCGGTGCAGGGCATCGGGGGCGGCGGCCTGATGAGCATCACGATGGTGGTGCTCGCCCAGCTCAAGGGGCCGGGTGGGAAGTCCTCCAGGGCCGGTGGCTTCGGGGGCATCGTCGCGGGCGGCGGCATGGCGCTCGGCCCCTGGATCGGCGGTCTGCTCGCCGACCACGCGAGCTGGCGCTGGATCTTCTACGTCAACCTGCCGATCGGCGTCGCGGTCCTCGTCGCCGCCGCCTTCGTGCTGAAACTCCCGCGGGAGCCCGCGGCGCGGCGCGCCATCGACTACCCGGGCGCCGCCCTCGCCGCCGCCTTCTCCGTGGCGCTGCTCCTGGTCACCGACTGGGGCGGCAAGGAGTACGCCTGGACCTCACCGGTCGTCCTGAGCCTGCTCGCGACGGTCGCCGCCGCCCTCGCGCTCTTCGTGTGGCGCCAGTCCACGGCCGCCGAACCGGTGCTCCCGCTCTCCCTGTTCAGGGTGCCCGAGCTGCGCCGGAGCTTCGCGATCCAGGGGCTGACGGGCGCCGCCATGATGTGCGTGATCTATTACGTGCTCGTCTATCTGCAGGTCGCCCGAGGCCTCTCCAGTTCGTCGGCCGGGCTCTACCTGCTCCCCATGGCGGCCGGGATGACCGCGGTGGGGCTGCTCTCGGGCCGCCTCGCCGCACGCGGCTGGTCCGCGCGGACCTTCACCATCGGCGGGACGGTCACCACGGCCGCCGCCTTCGGGCTCCTCGCGACGGTCGGCCCCGACACCTCGCTCTGGCTGATCCGGGCCGGACTCCTGCTCGCCGGGGCCGGGTTCGGTCAGCTCGTCGGGCAGCTGATCCAGCTCGCGCAGGACGCGGCGCCGCGCCACCAGCTGGGCGTCGCGACCACGGCGGTCCGCTTCTTCCAGACCCTCGGCAACGCGGTGGGCACGGCCCTGTTCGGTGCGATCCTGCTCCGCCTGTACGCGGCGGACGGCCCCGGCGGCGACGTGAGCGCCATCCCCGGTCTCACCGGAAGTGCACACGCCGCCGCCGTGCGGGCCTACGTCGACGCCACAGACGTGGTGTTCCTGTGCGGAGCGGGGATCATGCTGCTCGGGACGGTGCTTGCGCTGCGGCTTCCCCGGCCGCCGCGCCGACCGTGAACTTCTCGCCGTTCGCGGGCACCCCGACGCCGTGCCAGCTGAACGGGACGCCCCTGGCCGTGTCCAGGTCGGGCCCGTCCATCAGCTGGAAGTGCACGTGCGGTTCGGTGGAGTTGCCGGAGTTGCCGCAGTTGCCGAGGTGCTGACCGGCGAGGACCTTGTCCCCCGCCCGCACGGCGAGCGAGCCCTGCTGGACGTGCGCGTATGCGGCGTACGTCCCCTCGCCGAGGTCGAGGATGACGTGGTTGCCGACGATCCGGCGGGCACCGCCCAGCGACCTGACGAAGCCCTCGACGACGAACAGATAGAGGACTCCGGCCAGGGAGCCGCGGCTGAGGTGGTCCCGCTGGCCGTCCTCCGCGTGCACGACGGTCGCGTCCGCGACGGCCAGCAGCGGGGCCCCGAAGGCGGGGAAGGCCCGGTTGCCCCGCGCCACGGGCCAGAGCCAGGCGAAGGCGGGGCGCGCGGGCCCCGCCGCCGGTTCGGCCACGATGTCGATGGCGTACGCCTGCCCGTAGCCGCGCGTGCCGTGGCTCGGCACCTTGTCGGCGGGGCTGTTCAGGGCAGACCAGCGGCCGGTGACCGGCGGGGCGACCTCGACGGCGGCAGGCGGCTCCGAGACCTTGGCCTCGCGGCGCGCGTCGGCACTCAGCGCATAGCTGATGACGAACACCCCGACGGCGGCGACGAAGCCCAGCCAGCGGGGATAGGGCGGGTCCACGGTGAAGATGATCACCAGATGGGCGGCGACGAACAGCAGCAGCAGGCGCTGCAGCAGAACGGCGGTCTTGCGCTGACGTACGGACACGACTTCCCCCTCGTACGAAAAACGGTCAGGTCACGGGACGCGCGGCCGTGAGCACCACGAGCAGCGGCACCACCCGTCCGGCAGGGACTTCGTAGCGTCCGCGCTCCGCGCTGTGCAGCCAGCCCGCGCCGGTCAGTTGGCGCAGGTGGTGGTAGATCTGGCCGGTCGTGCCGACGTCGTCGAGCGCGGCCAGCTCCGCGGCCGTGCGCAGGCCGCCGAGGATCTCCCGCAGCAGCCGCAGCCGCACGGGATTGCCGAGCGCGGCGAACGACTCGGCCGTCTCCGACCAGTCGCCCTCGAAGACCGCCTCGGTCAGCAGGCCGTACTGCCACTCGTACCGATGTCCCGTCGGCACCCGCACCGCCCCGGTGAACAGGACGGCGCCGTCCGCGCCGTCCGCCACCGGATGCCGTGCCTTCAGCGCGTCGAGGGCCCAGAAGTCGCCCTCTCCCACGGCGGGCGCGGGCGGCCCCGCGCTCTCCAGCTCCGCCATGCGCCGTTCGAGCTCGGCGACGCGCTCCTCCAGATCCATGATGGTGAGATTACGTAATTACGTAAACACGTGCAAGCCTGCTGCCGCACTGGCACCCGGGAACGCCGAAGCCCCCGCCCGGACCAGGTCCGAACGGGGGCTTCGACGGCGAATCGTCAGGCGAAGAGGCCCGGGATCGTCTCCTCGTGCGCCGTGCGCAGCTCGCTCAGCGGCAGCTGGAACTCGCCCTGCACGTCGATCACCGCATCCGCATCGGACTCGGTGCCGTCGACGACACCGATGCGGCGGACGGGCAGACCCCGCGCCCCGCACATGTCGGTGAAGCGCAGCTCCTCGCTCCGCGGCACCGAGACGACCGCGCGCCCCGCCGACTCGGAGAAGAGGAAGGTGAACGCGTCGAGGCCCTCCGGGACGACGAGGCGCGCGCCCTTGCCGCCGCGCAGGCACGACTCGGTGACGGCCTGCACGAGACCGCCGTCCGACAGGTCGTGCGCGGCGTCGATCATGCCGTCGCGCGAGGCCGAGATGAGGATCTCGGCGAGCAGCTTCTCGCGCGCCAGGTCGACCTTGGGCGGCAGCCCGCCGAGGTGGCCGTGGACCACCTGCGACCAGGCCGAACCGCCGAACTCCTCGTGCGTATCGCCGAGCAGGTAGAGGAGCTGGCCCTCTTCCTTGAAGGCGATCGGCGTGCGCCGGGCGACGTCGTCGATCACACCGAGGACGGCGACGACCGGCGTCGGGTGGATCGCCGCCTCACCGGTCTGGTTGTAGAGCGAGACGTTGCCGCCGGTGACCGGGGTGCCCAGCTCCAGGCAGCCGTCCGCGAGGCCGCGGATGGCCTCGGCGAACTGCCACATGACGTCCGGGTCCTCGGGCGAGCCGAAGTTCAGGCAGTCCGAGATGGCGAGCGGCTTGGCGCCGGACGCGGCGACGTTGCGGTACGACTCGGCGAGGGCGAGCTGTGCGCCCGTGTACGGGTCGAGCTTCGCGAACCGGCCGTTGCCGTCGGTGGCGATGGCGACGCCGAGGCCCGTCTCCTCGTTGATCCGGATCATTCCGGAGTCCTCGGGCTGCGCGAGCACGGTGTTGCCCTGCACGAAGCGGTCGTACTGGTCGGTGACCCAGGACTTCGCGGCCTGGTTCGGGGCGGCGACCAGCTTGAGGACCTGCTCGCGCAGTTCGGCCGAGTCGGCCGGGCGGGCGAGCTTGTTCGCGTCGTCGGCCTGGAGGGCGTCCTGCCAGGACGGGCGGGCGTACGGACGCTCGTAGACCGGGCCGTCGTGCGCGACCGTGCGCGGGTCGACGTCGACGATCTTCTCGCCGTGCCAGAAGATCTCCAGGCGGTCGCCGTCGGTGACCTCGCCGACGACGGTGGCGATGACGTCCCACTTCTCGCAGATCGCGAGGAAGCGGTCGACCTTGCCGGGCTCGACCACGGCGCACATGCGCTCCTGCGACTCACTCATGAGGATCTCCTCAGGGGTGAGCGTGGAGTCGCGCAGCGGCACGTCGTCCAGCTCGACGCGCATGCCGCCCGAGCCGTTGGACGCCAGCTCGCTGGTGGCGCAGGAGAGCCCGGCGGCGCCGAGGTCCTGGATGCCGACGACGAGCTTCTCGGCGAAGGCCTCCAGGGTGCACTCGATGAGGAGCTTCTCCTGGAAGGGGTCGCCGACCTGCACGGCGGGACGCTTCGACGGCTTGGTGTCGTCGAAGGTCTCGGAGGCCAGGATCGAGGCGCCGCCGATGCCGTCGCCGCCCGTGCGGGCGCCGTACAGGATGACCTTGTTGCCGGGGCCCGACGCCTTCGCGAGGTGGATGTCCTCGTGCCGCATCACGCCGATCGCACCGGCGTTGACCAGCGGGTTGCCCTGGTAGCAGGCGTCGAAGACGAGCTCGCCGCCGATGTTGGGCAGGCCCAGGCAGTTGCCGTAGCCCCCGATGCCCGCGACGACTCCGGGGAGCACGCGCTTGGTGTCGGGGTGGTTGGCGTCGCCCATCCGCAGCGGGTCCACGACCGCGACCGGGCGGGCGCCCATCGCGATGATGTCGCGGACGATGCCGCCGACGCCGGTGGCCGCGCCCTGGTAGGGCTCGACGTAGGAGGGGTGGTTGTGCGACTCGACCTTGAAGGTGACCGCGTAGCCCTGGCCGACGTCGACCACACCGGCGTTCTCGCCGATGCCGACGAGCATCGCGTCGTTCTCGGGGACCTTCTCGCCGAACTGCTTCAGGTGGATCTTGCTGCTCTTGTACGAGCAGTGCTCGGACCACATGACGGAGTACATGGCGAGCTCGGCGCCGGTCGGGCGGCGGCCGAGGATCTCGCGGACGCGCTCGTACTCGTCTTCCTTCAGGCCCAGTTCGGCCCAGGGCAGCTTGACGTCGGGGGTCTCTGCCGCGTGCTTGACGGTGTCCAGAGTCATGCGTTGACCAGCTTCTTCAGGATCGAGGTGAAGAATCCGAGACCGTCCGTACGGCCGGTGCCGATGAGCGGCTCCACGGCGTGCTCGGGGTGCGGCATGAGGCCGACGACGTTGCCCGCCTCGTTGGTGATGCCGGCGATGTCACGGAGCGAGCCGTTGGGGTTGCCGTCGAGGTAGCGGAAGGCGACGCGGCCCTCGGCCTCCAGCATGTCCAGCGTCCGCTCGTCGGCGGTGTACTGCCCGTCGATGTTCTTGAGCGGGATCAGGATCTCCTGGCCTGCCGTGTAGTCGGCGGTCCAGGCGGTCGACGCGTTCTCCACCCGCAGCTTCTGCTCGCGGCAGATGAAGTGCAGGTGGTTGTTGCGCAGCATCGCGCCGGGCAGGAGGTGCGTCTCGGTGAGCACCTGGAAGCCGTTGCAGATGCCGAGCACCGGCATTCCGGCCTTCGCCTGCTCGATGACGGACTCCATCACCGGGGAGAAACGCGAGATGGCACCGGCCCGCAGATAGTCGCCGTAGGAGAAGCCGCCGGGCAGCACCACGGCGTCGACCTGCTTGAGGTCCTTGTCCTTGTGCCACAGCGGCACGGCTTCGGCGCCCGCCACACGGACGGCGCGCTGGGTGTCGCGGTCGTCGAGGGTTCCCGGGAAAGTGACGACTCCAATTCGAGCAGTCACTTCGCGGCCTCCTCGGCCTTCTGCGTCTTCTGGTCTTCTTCGACCTTTACGACGAAGTCTTCGATCACGGTGTTGGCGAGGAAGGTTTCCGCCAACTCGTGGATACGGGCGAGGGCCGCGTCGTCGACCGGCCCGTCGACCTCGAGTTCGAAGCGCTTTCCCTGACGGACGTCGGAGATGCCCTGGAAACCGAGGCGCGGCAGTGCACGCTGCACCGCCTGGCCCTGGGGGTCGAGGATCTCCGGCTTGAGCATGACGTCGACTACGACGCGTGCCACTGGCACTCCCGGTGTGTGGTGCTGGCGGTGTGCTGCTTGCTAGGTGCTGAGCAGGTTCCTTCAGACTACCGGCACAAAAATTCTACTCGCGTAGATTCGTAGCAACCTACGAGATGACGGTCACGTTCCGGTGCCCAAACAGGTTTCGAACCGAGAACCTTCACGATGAATCCATGAAAGATCACGCATCGTCATTGGAACCTGACACGCGGAGGTATTAGGACAGGCTTCACAATGCAATGCTGGGCACTGTACAAAGGAATTGGCAATAGTCGATACTTTGCCGAAAACATCCGTGCAGTCGGCATCACCGCATGTCAACGCGGTAGAGCCGCGCGAAGGGACCGATATTCGTGGCGCAACGTGTCGTGGTCACTCTCTTTGACGACATCGACGGCGGGGAAGCGGCGGAAACGGTCGCGTTCGGTCTTGACGGCAAGTCGTACGAGATCGACCTCAATCAAACCAATGCCGAGAAACTGCGCGGGGCACTTGCCCCGTACCTGGAGGCGGCCCGCAAGCGGTCCCGGTCCGGGCTCGCGTTCCGGCACACCGCGATCTCCCCCGACCCGTCGGCGGTCCGCGCCTGGGCACGCTCGCACCAGATGAACGTCCCGCCGCGCGGCCGCATCCCCAAGAAGGTCTACGAGGCCTTCGAGGCGGCCAACTGAAACAGCAGGTCCACGCCCCTCGGGACAACCGACTTGCGCTGCACCCCCGCTGGTCAGCTAGAGTCTGGAGCACGCCGAGGGGCGAGGCCGAAAGGCCGGGCCTCACGGAGTCTTGCGGGTGTAGTTCAGTAGTAGAACATCCCCCTTCCAGGGGGAAGGCGCAGTGTGCAATTCCTGTCACCCGCTCTGCATCGCTCACGGACCGGTCCGCCGGTTGCGGTAAGCTGATGCACGCGCCGATCAGTGAGAGCTGGTCGGAGGCAATGCGAACGTAGCTCAGTTGGTAGAGCGCAACCTTGCCAAGGTTGAGGTCGCGAGTTCGAACCTCGTCGTTCGCTCCATGTGAGAAGGCCCCGGTCGATTTCGACCGGGGCCTTCTTCGTGTTCCTCAGCCGTGCCGAGCCACATCTGACATTTGTCATGCGGGCCGGTGACAGCGCGCACTGCCGACGCCTCCCGGGCCGGGAGACGCTCGATCCATGACTGACCAAGTGATCGACGTGACCGACCTGCGGCGCGTGTACGGGGGCGGTTTCGAGGCGGTACGCGGAATCTCCTTCGCCGTGGGACGCGGCGAACTGTTCGCGCTCCTCGGCACCAACGGCGCCGGCAAGACGTCCACCCTCGAACTCCTGGAAGGACTCGCCGCACCGGCCGCGGGGCGGGTGCGCGTGCTCGGGCACGACCCGTACGCCGAACGCGGCAAGGTACGGCCCCGTATCGGCGTCATGCTGCAGGAGGGCGGATTCCCCGCGGAGTTGACCGTCGAGGAGACCGCCCGGATGTGGGCGGGCTGCACCAGCGGTGCCATGCCCCTCGGCGAGGCCCTGGAGGCCGTCGGGCTCGGCAAGCGGGCCGCTGTCCGCGTGAAGCAGCTGTCGGGCGGCGAGAAGCGCAGGCTCGACCTCGCCATGGCGCTCCTCGGCCGCCCCGAGGTGCTCTTCCTCGACGAACCCACCACCGGCCTCGACGCCGAAGGCCGCCGCGAGACCTGGAAGTTGGTGCGGAACCTGCGTGACAACGGCACGACCGTGCTGCTCACCACCCACTACCTGGAAGAGGCCGAGGCGCTCGCCGACCGCCTCGCGATCCTCCACGAGGGCCGGATCGCCGCCGAGGGACGCGTCAGCGACGTGGTGGCGAGCCAGCCCTCGCACATCTCCTTCGAACTGCCCGACGGCTACTTCGTCGGCGACCTGCCGCCGCTCGGCGAACTGGGTGTGAGCGGCCACGAGACCGTGGGCAAGCAGGTCAGGCTGCGGACGAACGAACTGCAACGCGCCGCGACCGGACTGCTGTTGTGGGCCAGGGACGCACGGGTCGAGCTCACCGGACTCGACGTACGGGCGGCCTCCCTGGAAGAAGCGTTCCTGCGGATCGCGCGGGCCGCGGAGAGCGGCACGGACGAGGCGGCCACGCGGAACGCGGGCAGGAAGAGCAAGGAGATGGCGGTATGAGCACGATGGGCACCATGGCCATGACGACCCCCGCGGGGCGCATGCGGGCGCTCGCGCGCGCCGAGATGACGCTCCTCGGGCGGAGCAAGGGGACGCTGTTCGCGGCGCTGTTCGTGCCGCTGGTGATCCCGTTCAGCATGCGGCAGGCCGCCGACGGCATGGATCTGAAGGGCACCGGGCTCGACGTCGGCACGGTCGTGCTGCCGAGCGCCCTCGGCTTCTCCCTGCTCTTCGCCGTGTACTCCGCACTGACCGCCGTCTACGCGGCCCGGCGCGAGGAGCTCGTGCTCAAGCGGCTGCGCACCGGCGAGCTGCGCGACCCCGAGATCCTGGCGGGCGCCGCGCTGCCCTCGCTCCTCATCGGGATCGTGCAGTCCCTCGTCCTCGCCGTGGGCTGCGCGGTGCTCCTCGACGCGGGGGCGCCGAGCGCGCCGCACCTCGTCGTCCTCGGCATCGCCGCGGGCCTCGTGATGTTCGCCGCGCTGGCGGCCGTCACCGGAAGCTTCAGCAGGTCCACCGAGTCCGCGCAGGTCATGAGCATGCCGCTGATCTTCGTGTCGATGATCGGCTCCGGGCTCTTCATCCCGCTGGAGGTCATGCCCGACAAGCTCGCCTCGGTCTGCCAGCTGCTCCCCCTCTCGCCCGTCATCGAGCTGATCCGCGGCGGCTGGGCAGGCAACCTCTCGGCCGGCGACGCGCTCGGCGCCATCGCCACTGCGGTGGCCTGGACCGTGCTGTCGGTGTTTGCTGTACGGCGGTGGTTCCGCTGGGAGCCCCGGCATTGAGGGAATTGAGGGAGGCGACGGACGTGGTCGGCCGGATTCGGGCCTGGCAGCAGAGCTGGCACGGGCGCAGCAAGATCGAGAAGGTCGAGTTCCAGTCCACCGTGACGTGGCACCTGCTGCCGTGGATCTTCTTCCTCAGCTGGCTCTCGGTACCGCTCGGCCTGAGCCTGCGCCACGACCTCGCCCCGCAGCTCTTCGGCTGGACGCTGATCGTGGTGGCCGCCGCGCAGTGCCTGCAGGTCAACCGCTCACTGCGCCGGTCGGTCGACCACTATCTGCGGCGGGCCCCCCTGCCGAGCCGCGACCTGGTGGTGGCGGGTGTCCTCATGAGCGCCACGATGGGGCTCACCGTGGGCCTCCAGGCGGTGGACGGCGCGCCCTCGGGGATGCTGGGCCTCACCGCCCTGTTCGTGCCGATGCCGTTCGCCCAGTCGCTCGCCTTCTCCGCCACCATCCGGGGCTATGCGGTCCGCATGGCGCTGGTCGTCGCCGCGTCCGTCATCGCCTTCGCCCTCGCCGGGGCACGCGGCGGTGAGCTCGCCGCCATCGGCTTCGTCATCGCCTTCGCGGGCTTCCTCGCGCTGATCTCCACGCGCTGCGGGGCCTGGACGCTCTCCGTGATGCTGGAGGCCGACCGGGCCCGCGAGGTCGAGGCGCGGCTCGCGGTCGCCGAGGAGCGGCTGCGGTTCGGGCGTGACCTGCACGACGTGATGGGGCGCAACCTCGCCGTCATCGCGCTCAAGAGCGAGCTCGCGGTGCAGCTCTCGCGCCGGGGCCGCCCGGAGGCCGTGGACCAGATGGTCGAGGTGCAGCGGATCGCGCAGGAGTCGCAGCGGGAGGTCCGTGAGGTCGTACGGGGATACCGCGAGGTCGACCTCAAGGTGGAACTCGCCGGTGCACAGGGCGTGTTGGAGGCGGCCGGGATCGACTGCCGGGTCATCGGGTCCGGGGTGGCGCTGCCCGCCTCGGTGCAGTCGGCCCTCGGGTGGGTCGTGCGGGAGGCGGCGACGAATGTGCTGCGGCACGGGGACGCGGGGCGGTGCGACATCGCTCTCGCGGTGAGTGAGGGGCGGGCGACGTTGACCGTGGAGAACGACGGGGTGCCCGAGGTGGCGCCCGCGGGGCGTGGCTCCGGGCTCGCGGGGCTGCGGGAGCGGCTGGCCGAGGTGGGCGGGACGCTGGACTCCGTCTCCGGCGACGGGGTCTTCCGGCTCGCGGTGCAGGTGCCGCTGCCGCCTTCGCCGGGCCCGGCTCCGTCGGGGCGGCAGCAGGAGCGGGCGGGGCAGGGGCACGGTCCGGAGCAGGGGAACGGTCCGGAGCGGGAGCAGGAGCGGGAGGCGGCGGCGTGAGTCTTCGTGTGTTGCTGGCCGACGACGAGCACCTCATCCGGGGTGCGCTGGCCGCGCTGCTCGCCCTGGAGGACGACCTCGTCGTCGTCGCCGAGGCCGCGTCAGGGCCCGAGGCGCTCGCCATGGCACGGGCCCACCGCCCGGATGTCGCCGTCCTCGACCTGGAGATGCCGGGCGCCGACGGTGTGAGTGTGGCCACATCCCTGCGCGACGAACTCCCGGACTGCCGGACCATGATCGTGACGAGTCATGGCAGACCCGGACATCTGAAACGGGCCCTCGCGGTGGGGGTGCGGGGCTTCGTGCCGAAGACCGTGAGCGCCCAGCAGCTCGCCGAGATCATCCGCACCGTGCACTCCGGAAACCGTTACGTGGACCCGGAGTTGGCCGCCGACGCGATCTCCGCGGGGGACTCGCCGCTGACCGCGCGCGAGGCCGAGGTGCTCGAACTCGCCGCCGACGGGGCGCCCGTCGCGGAGATCGCCGAGCGCGCCGCGCTCTCCCAGGGAACCGTCCGCAACTACCTCTCCTCGGCGGCCACCAAAATCGGCGCCGAGAACCGTCATGCCGCAGTGCGTCTCGCACGCGAGCGAGGTTGGGTATAGTTGGCATCGCGCTTCGGCGCAGCGCGGACGTAGCTCAGTTGGTAGAGCGCAACCTTGCCAAGGTTGAGGTCGCCAGTTCGAACCTGGTCGTCCGCTCCATATGAAAGGCCCCGGTCCTGTGGACCGGGGCCTTCTTCATGTGCCGCACTACCAAGCAGTGCCGGTCAGCCGCTCGTACGCCTCGATGTACTTGGCGCGGGTGGCGTCCACCACGTCCTGCGGCAGCGCGGGCGGCGGCTGCTCGCTCCTGCGGTCCCAGCCTGAGGCCTCCGACGTCAGCCAGTTCCGCACGAACTGCTTGTCGTACGACGGCTGGGCGTGGCCCGGCTCCCACTGGTCCGCGGGCCAGAAGCGCGAGGAGTCCGGGGTCAGCACCTCGTCGGCGAGGATCAGGTCCGCCCCGTCGAAGCCGAACTCGAACTTCGTGTCGGCGAGGATCAGGCCGCGCTCGCGTGCGACGTCGAGGGCCCGGCCGTAGACGGCGAGGGTCGTCTGACGCAGCTGGGCGGCGGTCTCCGCGCCGACCTGGCGGGCGACCTCCTCGTACGACACGTTCTCGTCGTGCTCGCCGACCGCGGCCTTCGCAGCGGGCGTGAAGATCGGCGCGGGCAGCTCCGAGCCGTCGACCAGGCCCTCGGGCAGGGCGAGGCCGCAGACGGTGCGCGAGTCGTTGTACTCCAGGAGGCCCGAGCCCGTCAGATAGCCGCGGGCCACGCACTCGACCGGGACCATCTCCAGGGACTTGCAGACGAGCGTGCGGCCCTCCCAGTCGGCGGGCGCGCCCTGCGGCACCTCCGCGGAGATGACGTGGTTCGGCACGATGTCCGCGAGCTGGTCGAACCACCACAGGGAGAGCTGGGTGAGGACGCGGCCCTTGTCGGGGATCTCCGAGGGCAGCACCCAGTCATAGGCGGAGAGCCGGTCGCTGGCGACCATGACGAGCTCGCCCGCCTCGTTCTGGTACAGCTCGCGCACCTTGCCGGTGTGGAGGTGGACCAGGCCCGGCACCTCAAGGGGCTCGGGCTTTTCTACGAATCCGGACACGGTTCCCTCCCGTGGTTCTGGCCAAGTGAGGTCGATTCTCCCGTATGGGAAGTGTGGTTTTGGCCAGGGGTTGAGTGGGGCTGCGCGGCGGGGCGGGTGCGAAGCGGTCAGTCACGCTTGCAGATGCGGTCCAGGAGATTGGCCGTGGCGCGTTGGATGCGGGTGTCCACGTGGCCGGGGCGGTCGAGCGCCGGGGACCAGGCGAAGGTGCCGGACGCGAAGACCAGGGCGCCGGACGGGGCGCGGTAGAGCGACGACTCCTGGTGGCGGACCACGCCCTCGGTGTCCTCGTACGGGGAGTGGGCGAGCAGGATGCGGCCCTGGTGCTCGGGGAGCGCGGTCCGTGGGAAGTAGCGGTCGGCCTCGCCCGCGACCAGCCCTTCGATCTCGTCGCCGTCGTGCGCCCCGGTGGCCTCCCACAGCCAGTGGTCGGCGTTGCGGACGACGAGGGGCCGGGGCTCGGGGACCCGGCCCGCGTACTGGATGCCGAGGAGCTGCTGCTCGGCCGCCTTGCCGCCGTCCCGCTCGCGCCACAGGGCCGGTTTGCCGGGGCCCCGGCGCTTGCGGCAGGTCAGGAGGCGGTCCTCGACGCCGGATGCGGAGGGGCTCAACTCCACCTGCCAGTACATGGTGTTGGCGGAGAGGAAGACCAGCGATGTGCCGTTGTCGCGGGCGTGCTCCGTGGTGCGGCGCATGCTCGGCGACCAGTACTCGTCGTGCCCGGGGAAGACCAGGCCTCGGTACCGGGTGGGGTCGATGCGGCCTGCGTGCAGGTCGCGGGCGTCCGCGTACGCCAAGTCGTAGCCGTAGCGCTCGGCCCAGCGGATGAAGTCGTAGGCGTGGCCCACGTGCAGGGGGAGGCCCGCGCCCGCGTACGGCCGGTCGAAGGAGACCGTCACGGCGGCCTCGCTCTCACCGAGCAGGCTGCCCTCTTCGTCCCACGCGTGGTAGAGGCTGGCGCCCGTGCGGCCGTCCTCGGGGTAGAGGTTGTACGCCTGCCAGGTGACGTCCGGCAGGAGCAGCAGGAGGTCGGCGGGGTGGTCGTCACGGACCGTGAAGGGGACGTGCGAGCGGTACCCGTCGGCGGTGGTCAGGACCGCCACGTACGCCCCGACGCTCCAGTAGCTCGGGATCTGCAGGCGCCAGGAGAGCCACCAGTGGTGACAGGAGACCGTGCGGTCCGCGGTCAGCGGGGCGGGCTGGACGATGCCGGACAGCCGGGGGCTCGTGGTGATCTTGCTGGCGCCGTCCCCGCCGTAGTGCCCGATGCGGTAGATGTCGACGCTGAACTGCTGGGGCGGGTCGACGGTGACGTGGAAGTCGATCGCCTCGCCCGGGGCGGCCGCGCCGGTGGAGGTGAAACCCTTGATCTGGCAGTGCACGTCGTCGGCGGTGAGCGGGCCGCCGGTGCGCGGCGCGGGGATGTCCGCGGCGCCGGGGGCGGGGGCGTGGTCGATGTACCAGGGCACGACGCGGCCGGTGTCGTCGAAGTAGTGCTCGGCCCCGCGCAGCCAGGGCAGCGGGCCCTGGCCGAAAGGGTCCGACACGGCGTGCGCCAGCGCGCCCGATTCCCAGCGGCGGATCGGCTCTGACCTCATCTGTGCCCCTCCCTCGCTCCCCCGAGCCTGCGGCGCCTGTGGTGCATACGGTCCGGCGGCCGCTCCCAGCACATCACATTACGCACGCACCCCGTCACCGTTCGTCGCGAATTGGCATGAACGGAGCGTGATGCTCCGGGTGGGCTGGCGGGCGGGGTGGCGCCGGGGTGGCGGGCGGGTAGCGCTCACACGGTGCCGACCTGCGCCTTCGGACCCGCCCCTGGGGGCGCGGCGGCGTGCGGCGGGGCGCGTCGGGGTGGAGTGGGGGGTGGGGTGGAGGGGGTGGGCCGGGGTGGGCGGGGGTTGGGGGGTGGGGAGGTGCGTGGGGTGGAGCGTGGGGTGGGCTGCTGTGGCGGACCGGGCGTGGGGCGGGGAGGGGCGTGGGGTGCGGTGGGAGGCGGACCGGGCGTGGGGTGCGGTGCTGTGCGGTGCTGTGGAGGGGGCCCGAGCGTGGGGCGTAGGGCGGGGTGCGGCGGAGGGCGGGGTGGGGCGGGAGGCGGACCGGGCGTGGGGGCGGGGCGGGGTGCGGCGGGAGGCGGACCGGTGTCTGAGTCCGACGCTGCGTGGGACGGGTCAGTGCCTGTGTCCGACGCTGCGTGGGACGGGTCAGCGCCTGCGTCGGACCGGCGCCTGAGTTCGACCGGGCGGCCCGGGCCGGAGCGTGTGGTCAGACCCGGTGGGCGGGACCAGTGTCCGAGGCCGGACCGGGCAGACCGGACCACCACCCGAAGCCACACCCGGCAGACCAGACCACCACCCGAAGCCACACCCGGCGCACGGGACAGCGGCCGAGGTCAGACCAGGCGGACCGGTTTTTCCGCGCGGATGCCCAGGCGGGTGAGCCAGTCCCGCAGGGGGGACGGGTCGCCGTCCTCCACGAGGCTCATGACGCGCGGCGTGAGGTCCACCGCCCGCTCGCCGCCGACCAGCAAGGCGGGACCGTCGAGCCAGTCGAGGCCAGGGGCCGCACCCGCGGTGTCCACGGCCGCGCAGCACACCATCGCCGTGACGTGGTCGGCGAGCAGCTCGCGGCCGGTGCGGGGCGGCTGCATCGGGAAGAGCGGCAGTGCGCCGTCGTCCCAGAGTGCTTCGTCCGGGCCCTGTCCCGTGGGGGCGGCGGGGCGCGGGGGCGCCGCGGCCTCCTCGCGGGCGAGCTCGGCGGTGAGGCCCGCGGCGAGCATGCCGCCGCGGCTCTCCGTGTCGGCCTCGTCGGCTCCCTCGTCGATCTCGGGGAAGAGGGTTGCGGCGCGCTCGGGGACGTCCAGGGCGTCTACGGGATCGAGCGGGGCGTCCGCGTCATCCGGGGCGTCCGCGCCGTCCGGGTCGTCACCCTCCGTGATGCCCGGGGTGACCGTCGTGAGGTGGTCCAGGACGCGGTCGAGGGTCGGCCCGTCGGGGTCGGAGGCGGTCGGGTCGGCGGAGAGGCCGACGCCCAGGGAGTCCAGGACGCGGTGCAGCCGGGCGGCGTCCATGCGCCACTTCCGGTCGACGACCTCGTCGGGATACTCCTGCCAGGCCACCGGCGCCCAGTCCGGTCCCGCCTCCGCGGGGCCGCCGTGGAAGAGGCGGGCGGCGAGCAGCGAAGCCGCCTCGTCCACCGAACCGGGCTCCTCCAGAAGGTCACAGGCGGGGCGCTCGCCGAGGCGCGAGGCGAAGCCTTCCGCCAGGCGGTCCCTGCGGGAGAGCTCCGTGAGCGCGGAGACCACGCCCGCGTCGAGCCGGGAGGGCCAGCGGCCCATGCGCCAGGCGGGCAGGGCTACGCGGGTGAGGAGCCGGTCCCAGCCCGCGTACGCAAGGCCGACCTGCTCCTGGGCGACGATCCGCACGCCGTAGTCCACGGTCTGGGCGCGCTCCGCGGCCGCCGCGGCGACGCCGCGCTCCATCTCGGCGGCATGGACCCGGCAGTGGCGCAGCAGGAGCCGGGCGACCCGGCCGATGCCGCCGAGCACCACGCGGGCCAGCGGGCCGCGACCTGGGGCCGAGGCGACCGCGACCGCGGCGTCGAGGCCGCGCACGAAGCGCCGGGCGGCGGCTATGTCGGGGTGCGCCGAGGGGCCCGTACCCGCCACGACGGGCGCGAGGACCGCGCGCAGCTCGCCGACGCGCATCCACCACAGGAACGGGGAGCCGATGACGAGGACAGGAGCGACGGAGGCCTCGCCTCCACCGGCTCCGGAAGCTCCAGTGGCACCGCGGGCCGCGGCTCCGGCTCCGGACGCCTGCGCCCGGTCCTGCCGCGCGGGCGGCCCGTGCGCGGGGTGGGTGCGGTCCTCCAGCCAACTGTCGCAGTCCGGGGTGAGCGCTATCGCCGAGGGCGCGGGCACGTCCAGGCGGTCGGCGAGGTCGCGCACCAGGCGGTACAGGTCGGGGGCCGACTCCTCGGCGATCGGGACGGTGGGGCTCAGGGCGGGCCTGGCCCGCGCGACGACCAGGCCGACCGCGGCGGCGCCGAGCAGGACGAGCACGGCGACGACGGTCACGGCCCAGCTCGCGGCGTACCAACTCGCGCCGCTCGCATGGCCCGTGGCCCCGGCCGCGAACAGCACGACGGCGACGGCCGCGGGCAGCAGGGCGACGGCCAGCGCTCTGCTGCGCAGCCGCAGCACCGCGAGGGCCCGGGAACGCGCAGCCTGCGCGCCCACCTCCACACCCGTACCTGGCACGACCGATGTCACCCCCTGCTGGCTACTGTTCGGCCGTCGGCCTGGACCGGCGGCACACATCAACGGTGCTGCTGTTGCTCACTCCCCCACTGTGGCACCCGCCGCCGACATCGCAATGCCGGTGGTCTGTTTGGCTCTGGGCGCCTTGAACGCTTTCGCCGCACCCTAGTTGGGGCGCCGGTCGTCGTCAGCCGGATGGGCGACCGGTCACTCGATGGAATGGCTTTGGCTAAAGCTGGATGCCAAAAAAGCCCCGGATCCAGTGTCAGATCCGGGGCCCTATGTGATCGGGTGTGGCCGAAAGTCACGCGGAAGCCGCGTGGGTCACGCCTCCGCGGCGGCCTTCGCCGCGATGTCCGTGCGGTGTTGGGACCCGTCGAGGCGGATCCGGGACAGCGCGGCGTACGCACGCTCGCGTGCCTCGGTGAGGCCCGCGCCGGTCGCCGTCACGGAGAGCACGCGGCCGCCCGCGCTGACGACGGCGTCACCGTCGCGCCTCGTTCCGGCGTGCAGGACGTACGCATCCGGGGCATCCTGCGCCGAGACCTCGTCCAGTCCTTCGATGGGGTCTCCCGTACGCGGCGTGCCCGGGTAGTTGTGCGAGGCGACGACCACGGTCACCGCGGCGTCGTCGCTCCAGCGCAGCGGGGGCAGGTCGGCGAGGTTGCCGGTCGCCGCGGCCATCAGGAGCCCGGCGAGCGGGGTCTCCAGGCGGGCGAGGACGACCTGGGTCTCGGGGTCGCCGAAGCGGGCGTTGAACTCGATGACGCGCACGCCGCGGCTCGTGATCGCCAGGCCCGCGTAGAGCAGCCCCGCGAACGGGGTGCCGCGGCGCCGCAGCTCGTCCACGGTCGGCTGGAGCACGCTCTCCATGACCTCGTCGACCAGCTTCGGGTCGGCCCATGGGAGGGGCGAGTACGCGCCCATGCCGCCGGTGTTCGGGCCCTCGTCGCCGTCGAGCGCGCGCTTGAAGTCCTGGGCGGGCTGGAGCGGGACGACCGTCTCGCCGTCGGTGATCGCGAAGAGGGAGACCTCGGGGCCGTCCAGGAACTCCTCGATGACGACGCGGTCGCAGGCGAGGGCGTGCGCGCGGGCCACGTCGACGTCATCCGTGACGACGACGCCCTTGCCCGCGGCGAGCCCGTCGTCCTTGACGACGTACGGCGCCCCGAAGGCGTCGAGCGCCTCGTCGATCTCCGCGGGGGTGGTGCAGACGTACGACCGGGCCGTCGGCACGCTCGCGCCCGCCATCACGTCCTTGGCGAACGCCTTGGAGCCCTCCAGCTGCGCGGCCTCCTCGGAGGGGCCGAAGCAGGGGATGCCCGCCGCGCGCACGGCGTCGGCGACGCCCGCGACGAGGGGGGCCTCCGGGCCCACGATGACGAGCCCCGCGCCCAGCTGCCGGGCGAGGCCTGCCACGGCGGCGCCGTCGAGGGCGTCGACCGGGTGCAGCTCGGCCACTTCTGCGATGCCGGCGTTGCCGGGGGCGCAGTGCAGCTCGGAGACGTCGGGGTCGAGGGACAGAGAGCGGCACAGGGCGTGTTCGCGGGCACCACTGCCGATGACGAGGACCTTCACGGTGGTCAGCCTAGCCCGCGGGGCGGGGTGCGTTTGTACGGGCCGCCTAGTCCGGCCCCGAACCCCGTCGTACGTTCCTCCAGCCCAGGCCCCCGGAGGGCGGGTGCACCCCTCTCCTCCCGCCTCCCCCGTTCCCGGCGGCGAGCCGGTCCCGAACCTGCCCCGTTTCCGGCTGCGGGCCGGTCCCGAACCTGCCCCGCCGCTCCGCGGCGGCCACCTCCCACCCACCCACCCGTGCGCCCTGCGCCGTCCGGCGGGAGTAGGAGCGGAGAGGGGTGGCTGCCCGGCGCCGAGGGACGGGTGGGGCGAGGCGCCCTCACCGTCCGGCGGGTGGGCGGGGTGGGTGGGGGAGCTTCGGGCGGCCTGTGGGAGTCGGGGTGGGTGGGAAGTCGTTCGTCGGTGGGCTGGCCCAGGCGTAAGACGAGGTCAGGGGGAGCTCCAGGGGGCCCACCCTGGCCTGGGTCTTGTGGGTGTTATTCGTTCGGGTATTCGTCCACCACCGTCGCGCCCAGTTCGCGGACGATCAGGTCGTGGCCGGAGAGGGCTGATTCCACCAGGTCCGGGTCGTCGTCCTCGGGGGTGTCGTCCTCGGGGGACACGTGTTCCGGGGCCGGGGGGGCGGGAGTGGGGGCCGGGGTGGGCTCCGGGGGCGGTGGGGGTGGTGAGTACGCGGCCGCGGGGGGCGGTGACGGCTGCTGCGGGGGTGCGGCGGGGCGGTGGGCCGCCGGGGAGCCGCCGCCGAAGTTTCCGGCGGCGGGCGGGGGCGCGGAGCCGCCGGACGGGTCGACGATCGCCTCGACCTTCCACTGCACGCCGAACTGCTCGGACATCGCCTGCCGCAGCACGTCCTCGCTGCCGCTGCTCGCGAAGTTGTCCCGCGCGCCCGCGTTGACGAAGCCGATCTGCAGGGTCGTCCCGTCGAATCCGGCCACCTGCGCGTTCTGGCTGAGCAGGATCCAGGTGAAGCGGCGGCGGTTCTTCACCGCCTCCAGGATGTTCGGCCACAGGGTGCGCGGGTCGGGTCCGCCCGCAGGTGCCGCCGCCATCGGCGCGGGCGCCGGGGAGGCCGCCGGGGCCGGAGCCTGCGGGGCGGAGGCGGGCGGTGCGGCGGGGGCGCCGCCGCCCGTGGACGCCGCCGTCGGCCAGCCGCCCGGGCGGGGCGCCGACGACGGCTGGGCGGGAGCCACCGGTGCCGCCGGGCCGCTGCCCGGCGCGGAGGCGGTCGGCCAGCCACCGGGACGCCGCTCCTCCTCAGGGGCGGCGGCCGCGGGGGCCTGCGGCTGCGCGGCGGGGGGCGGGGTGGCAGGAGCCGACGGTGGTGTCGGGGCCGGGGCCGGGGCACTCGGCTCCGGAGCAGGGGCAGGAGCAGAGGGCTGGGCGGCCTGGGGTGCGCCCGGGCCCGCCCCCCGTACCGCCGCACGCGCCGCCGCAGGGCCGCCGCCAGGAGGCACGGGCGGCCCCTGCGGGACCTGGGGGGACTGCGCGGGCCCGCCCCCGGGCATGGGCACCCCGGGCTGCTGCACGCCCGCGTGGGCCTCGGGCCCGGGAACGTACCCCATCGCGGGGCCGGGGCCCTGGCCGCCGGGCACGAAGTTCCCTCCGCGCTCCAGGCGTTCGAGGCGGGCCATGACCGAGCGCGCGTCGTCGTACGCCGCGGGGAGCAGCACGCGTGCGCAGATCAGCTCGAGCTGGAGCCGCGGGGACGTGGCGCCGCGCATCTCCGTCAGGCCCTCGTTCACGAGGTCCGCCGCGCGGCTGAGCTCGGCGCCGCCGAAGACACCGGCCTGCGCCTGCATCCGCTCGACGACGTCCGCCGGGGCGTCGATGAGCCCCTTCTCGGCGGCGTCCGGCACGGCGGCGAGGATCACGAGGTCCCGCAGCCGCTCCAGGAGGTCCGCGACGAAGCGGCGCGGGTCGTTGCCGCCCTCGATGACGCGGTCCACGACCTCGAACGCCGCCGCCCCGTCCCCGGAGGCGAAGGCCTCGATGACGGAGTCGAGCAGCGAGCCGTCCGTGTACCCGAGGAGGGAGGTCGCCATGGCATACGTCACACCGTCCTCGCGCGCACCGGCGAGGAGCTGGTCCATGACGGACATGGAGTCACGCACGGAACCGGCACCGGCCCGCACGACCAGCGGGAACACACCGTCCTCGACGGCCATGTCCTCGCGGCCGCAGACCTCGGCGAGATAGTCCCGGAGGGTGCCCGGGGGCACCAGCCGGAACGGGTAGTGGTGCGTGCGCGACCGGATCGTGCCGATGACCTTCTCGGGCTCGGTCGTCGCGAAGATGAACTTGAGGTGCTCCGGGGGCTCCTCGACCACCTTCAGGAGGGCGTTGAAGCCCGCCGAGGTGACCATGTGGGCCTCATCGATGATGTAGATCTTGTACCGACTCGACGCGGGGCCGAAGAAGGCCTTCTCGCGCAGGTCGCGGGCGTCGTCGACACCACCGTGCGACGCGGCGTCGATCTCGATGACGTCGATCGAGCCCGGCCCGTTCCTCGCCAGGTCGAGGCAGGACTGGCACTCGCCGCAGGGCGTGGGAGTGGGACCCTGCTCACAGTTGAGACAGCGGGCCAGGATGCGCGCGCTGGTCGTCTTGCCGCAGCCGCGCGGGCCACTGAACAGGTAGGCATGGTTGACCCGGTTGTTCCGCAGCGCCTGCTGCAGCGGGTCGGTCACATGCTCCTGCCCGATGACCTCGGCGAACGACTCCGGGCGATAGCGGCGGTACAAGGCGAGAGACGACACGTGTACGAGGTTATAGGCGACCACTGACAACCTGGACCGCCCCAACGCAAAGCGCCCCCCACGCACCCGCCAGAGCCAACCTACCCTTGCTGCCTTCCGGCCCTGGGGGAGTTCAGTCAGATAGCGCCACGTGAGGGGCTGGCCCCCACACTAGCGGATCCCCGGGGCCGGAAGCGACGCCGGGAGGAACCGTTCCGACCTCGGGAGCCCGCCGAGCGGATCGTGTTCGCGAGCACTCCCCAACGTCTTGTATTGTTTGCCGCGGAGGATTCGCCTAGTGGCCTAGGGCGCACGCTTGGAAAGCGTGTTGGGGGCAACCCCTCACGAGTTCGAATCTCGTATCCTCCGCACCCGCCCAACTGGGCAAACGAAGGCCCCGACCGGTTCGCCGGTCGGGGCCTTCGTCGTTCTCCGTCTCGGTTTCCGTCTCAGTCGGATTTTTCTTCCGTGCTGGAGCTGGGGGCAGGCGAGGCCCAGAGCGCGTCTCCCACCTGTTGGGCGACCTTGCGGAGCATGGCCCCCGTCACGTGCATGTACCGGGCGCGCATCCGTGCCGCTCCCCCGGGCTCCCAACCCATGATCGAGTCGATCACGACGTCCGGGACGCCGAGGATCAAGAGCACGGTCGCCGCGGTGTGGCGGGCGTCATGGAGACGTCCGTCCCGCACGCCAGCATCCCGAAGCAGTCGCTTCCAGACGTGGAAGTCAGTGTTCGGGCTCAGGGGCCCGCCAGTCGGTGAGGCGAACACGTACCCCTTGCGCTCCCAGTCGGCGCCCGTCTCGATCCGTTCCCGCTCCTGGGCCTCTTGGTGCTGGCGGAGAATCTTGATCAGCGGATCGGGCAGACCGATCGTGCGCCGTCCCGCACGGGACTTCGTCGACTTGTACTCGCGCCGCGTCTGCTCCCGCTTGGGGCAGTAGCCCGCCTTCCTCCCACACGGATCGTTACCGCAGCCGTGCGCGTACTTGGGACGCAGCCGGTTCTTGCGGATGCGGACGTACCCCGTGTCGAGGTCGGTGTCCTCCCAGTGCAGCCCAAGCGCCTCCCCTTGCCGAAGACCGAGTGCCAAGGCCACGACCCAACGCGCGCTGTTGCGGAGCTTGGCCGCCTCCAGGAGGAGACTCTGTGCCTCCTCGATCGTGTACGGCTCGATGTCCTCCTCTTCGAGGCGAGGAGCCTTGGCGATCTCAGCCGCATTGGTGACGATGTGCCCGCGCCGTACGGCCTCACCGAGGGCGACGCGGATCGTCCGGTGGACATGGTGGGCCGTACCGGCCGAGCTCCCGGCGCTCTGCATCTTCCGGTAGAAGCGTTCGAGGTGCTCGGGCTCCAGGCGGTCGAGCTTGTGAGCGCCCAGGCCCGGAACGAGGTGGACGCGTACGTCGACCTCGTACCCGTCGTACGTGTTCTCGGAGACGTACGGCTTGGCGATGTTCTCGACCCAGTGTTCAAGCCAGCTCTGGAGAGTCCAGCCCTTGCCCGGCTTACGCAGCTTCCGGTCATCGCGCGCCCGCTCCATCTCGCGGACGGCCTTGGTCACTTCGGCCTTCGTCTTCCGCTCGATGTGGCGGCGGTCGGGCTTGCCGTCATCGCGGACGCCGACCGTCACCCGACCGTGCCACTTGCCGTCCTTGCCGAGGTAAATGGATGAGGCCCCGTTGGGCTGACGCGTGCGCTTCGTCTCTGCCATGTCGTCCCCCTCAGGCGGCTTCGGCGGCACGGTGCCGCAGCTTGGCCACGTAGGCGGGCAGTGCGTCGATCGGAACCCTCCGCAGCCGTCCGACGGTCACCGATTCGATCTCTCCGGCCAAGACGAGCCGGAAGGCAGTCGTACGCCCGATGCGCAGTCGCCGAGCAGCCTCCTCGACGGTCAGCAGGACCAAGGCGGAATCGATCGTCTCCAGGACGGTGCCGGTGGACCTGGACTCAGTCACGGGTCGGTTCTCCTTCCGTACCCAGAGCGGGTGCGATGGTTTCGGCAAGCCAGGCTTCGGCGTCGGTCAGGCCTGTTCCGGCGTAGACCCAGTGGGCGAGGACGAGGGTCGTGGGCACCACATACGGATTTTCGTATGTCACTGCGGCTCGGGCTGCCGTCCAGTCGGCCCGCGCGCTACGGAGAGCTCCGAGCGTGGTCGAGTAGCGGCGGGACTTCGTCGAGAAGTGGCCGCGGAAGCCGAGCATGTGGGCCCAGGCGCGAAGGCGGAGCTCCGCCAAGTCCTTGCGGGCGCCGAGAGCCCAGGCGGTACGGATGAGCTGCTTGGCGTGCTCGCTGATGTCGAGCTGGGCCAGTTCGGCGAGGAACCTCAGCGGGCGGTCGAGAGCGCCCGTCGCGGTCTCCGCGCCCTTGGTGGCGTACTTCGCGATGTACGCGGCGACGGCCCTGTCGGTCAGCTCTTGGCCACCATCGAAGTCGGCACTGCGGATGGTGCGCACGTCGAGTTGGCGGCCGAAGGAGAAGGAGTGTGGGCGACCGTCGATGACGGGACCGTCCACGCGCACGCTGGCAGCGGCGGTCTCGATAGCGTCGGTGAGCAGGTCAGCCGTGGCCCACGCCGGAGGCGGGGTGTCTCCGCCCTCGGGACCGTCGATCCGGATCACGGCGTGGAAGTGGACGGCCCCACGCTTTTGGTACTCCGCGACCTTGGCGAAGGACACCCGCGCGTGCTCGCGGAACGCGCGCTGAGAGAGGCCAGCTCGCTTGGCGACCTCCCGGCGCAGGGAGATCGAGAAGCGCCGCCACAGGGCCCCGGCATGGGCGTTCCAGAGCACGGCCGCCTCGTAGTCGTATGTCGACGGGTTGAGCGGAGTGCCGAGTACGTCGTCGTCCTGGTCGTGGAGGAGCCCGCACCGGCAGCGACGGACCGAGCCGCCAGCAGCGGACGGGCGGTTGTGGACCGGGCCGAAGCTCGGCGCGGTGAAGGTGGCGAAGACGCGGGGGTGTGCGGCGACGCGTTCCGGGGTGCCCTTGCCGCCCCGGAGGCCCGAGGTGATCAGGTGGAAGGTGTCGCGCCGGTACACCTCGGCGCAGGCCGGGCAGCGGGTCGTACGGCGGTTGTTGCAGCGGGTGAGGAGCTGCCCGGCCGGGAGGGACGACGAGTCGAGGTGGTGGAGGACGTTGCCGATCTCGCCGGTTCGGGTGTTCACGTCGTACTCGGTGCGGTGGCCGTCGAGGCGGATCGGGTTCGCGCAGCCGCCGAGGCCGGAGAGCTGGCGGAGGAGGGCGGGCATGGTGCCGAGCGAGGCCAGCTCACCGAGTTCGCGAAGTGGAGGCGGCGGCTGGGTGGCGCGCGTGAAGATGGTGGTTCTCCTTCTGGCTTCGGGCAGGAGGGGTTGGGCCCCCGGGGTGGCGGATGCTTGGCGGTATCGAGGCCGCCCCGGGGGCCTGTGAGGTATCCGGCGGATCAGCGCCGACGCTGGTCTCGGAGCATCGAGCGCAGGACCACGGCAGCGACGGCCACAGAGATCGCCGCGACGGCGACGGCAGCCAGGAGCGCGGTCAGGACGACTCCCCCGACGAGCACGGCCACGACGGCGCCGGTGCTGATGGAGATCTGGGGAGCGGGGCGGCGGGCGGGCGCCGGTTCGGTCGGGGTGTGGACGTAGGCCGACGGCGGAGACGGGTTCTCGGGGTACTTGGGCAGGAACACGACGGACCTCTCCTCATCTACTCGTCTAGTCATGTGAGCCGTTGACGATGTCGACGCCGGACCGTGTGCCGGAGTCGATGGCGGGTGCCATGAAGGTGCGCGAGAGCAGGAAGCCGAACAGGGCGATCACGACGACGACCCAGGTACGGACGCCGAGGAACTTGACCGCTCCCCAAGCGAAGAAGCCGAGGACGAGGACGAGCGGCAGGCTGACGGTCACGGGGTCGGGTCCTTTCAGCGCACAGGGCAGTGGTGGGTGCGGGCGGCCAGTTCGGCGGCGGCGCGACTGTCGTAGTCGGTGGAGAAGCCGCAGCCGGGTGCGGTGCAGGCGGCGGTGTGCTGATTGCGGCCCCGGTCGCTGTGCGAGGTGCCGACCTGGACGGGACCGATGCGGACGATGGAGCGGAACCGGCGCTTGGCGGTCATGTGGTTCTCCTCTCAGAGGTGGGTGTCCTAGAGGTGGGTGGCGATGGCTTCGGCCATGGGCACGGGGACGCCAAGCCGGGTGCGAAGGGTCGGGATGTCGATGGGTGAGCCGGTACGGGTGTGGTGCTCGGCGGCCACCTTGCGGGCGTGGTCGACCAGTGCGGGCGGGACGGATACCGCTGCCGGGGCGGGCTCGACGGCGGGGAGGGCGGGCGGCTCGGACGACGGTTCGGCGGCGGCCTCTTGGACGGCGACGTCCTCGGAAGACGAGGGCTCTTGCGGCTCGTGCGGGGCCGAGTGAGCGAGCAGGGTTCCGCCGAGGAAGGCGACCGCGGGCCAGCCCGCGACGAGGATGCGGAGCCAGGCAGGCACAGCATCCATGTCGAGGAGTCCGGCGGTGGCGACGTTCGCGCCGAGCGATGCCGTGAGCGCGATGACGAACCAGCACCAGCCCGCAGTCTTCGCTTCGCCGGTACGCAGCCGACGCCAGGCGGCGACGAGCAGGAGGTCGACCGATACGGGGTAGGCCCAGGCTTTCCAGCCGTCCTGTCCGGCCGCCGAGGCGATGTCGTGGAGGTGGGCGAAGGACAGCGCGGCCGCGATGACCGCTTGGACGAGCACGGCGTCGACACGGGCCAGTTGGGCGCGCATGCGGTGACTCCTTCCGGTTCCGGGTTCGGGCATGGGAGGGGTAGGGACGTGGCGCGAGGCGGTCACGCCGACCGAGCAGCAGGGGCGTGGGACGTGGGCGTCCTAGTCGGCCAGCGGACGCGGCCGGACGACGGGAGCAGGCGTGCCGGATACAGGCCGTGCGGGGACGGTCGGCCGGAAGCGCTTCAGCGCGGGCAGGTCGGGGACCAGATCTGCCGACCGGTGGCAGGTCTCGGCGGCATCGCCGAGGGAGAGATACGGCGTACGGATGCGGGACCAGCCCCCGGAGGAGTCACCGGCGACAGCGAGGCCAGGTGACTCGGGAGCGATGGCGCAGGCTGCGGAGACCGCTTCGGGGGCGATGTCGCCGAGGGCCATCTTCGCGGAGGCTTCGTCGTTGACGCGGTGGCAGACGCGGCCGGTCAACTGGGCCCGCAGCATGGTCGCCCCCTTGCCCAGCTCGGCACCGAAGCGCTGGCCACAGACCTCCAGGTAGATCCCGGCGGCCCGGCCGAGCTGTGCGAGCCGGATGAGCTGGGTGACCATCTCATCCCGTCGTTCCTCGTCCCTCTTGGTCGCGACGAGGAAGAGCTCGGCGACCTCGTCGACGAACAGCACCACAGGGACGGGGCGTTCGCGATCAGGTAGCCCCCAGACGTCAGAGGTGATCTCTTCGGCCGGTGTGCCCGATGCGACCCCCTGCCGGGCTTTGATCAGGTCGTACCGGTCATCCATTTCCTTGATGAGGACGGGCAGGAGTTCGGCGGCCTGTTCGGGGTCGGTGGCGAGGGCCGAGAGCCTCGGTGCGAACGGCGCCAGCTCCACGCCGCGCTTGCAGTCGATACCGACCACGGCGACGGCTTGCGGGGCGAGCCCGGTGATGAGGTGCCGCAGGTACATGGACTTGCCAGACAGGGTTGCGCCGAGGGTGAGTTGGTGCGGGACGGCGCGGTAGTCGCGTACGAAGGGAGTGGCATCCTCGCGTAGGGCCACCGGCACCTTGAGGAGTCCCGCCCCGGCCGCCTTGCGCGGCATCCGCACCCGCCGCAGCACGTCGAAGCCGATGAGCCGCAGCTCGACCACGCCGGGCTTGACCGCCCTGACGTACACGGCGTGCACTCCCCATGCGTGACGGAGTCGTTCGGTCGAGGCTGCGATGTCCTGTGTTTCCTGTCCCGGAGCGAGCCTCAGGCGTAACCGCAGCCCGGTCGACGTCGGCCGAATGCCCCTCATGCGCGGCGGCACGGGACGGACCTCCCGACCAGTGGCCTTGAGCGCCAGCAGCCGGAATCGGGTGGGAGCCGTGGTCAGGCCACAGGCCTCCATGACCGAGCCGTACGAGCCGAGAAGTCGGGCCGTGGATATGGGAAACCCGAACGTGGACCAGTGCAGGCGAGGGTGCCGGGCCCGGATGTAGGCGACACCGGCACCGAGTGCGGCGACGGGACCACCCACCTCCAGGAGCGTCGCGAGCGCGCTCATCAGGCCGCGGCCTGCGCCGGGTTCGGGAAGGCGGCCGGAGTGACGGCGGCGGCGCGGTACGCGATGCCATGCCGCTGCTGACCGTTGAAGACGCTTTCCCAGGGGCGGGCCAGCAACCCAGGCAGCGAGATCGGGGCGCCGAGCACCAGTTCCTCGGCGACACCGCTCTCGGGAATGGTGACCTTCATCAGGGAGGACTCGCCGTCTTCGATGTACACGACGCCGATCGTCATCAGGGCTTCGCCGGTCTTGGCGTCCTTGGCTAGCTCGCCGGTCTGCCGGTCGCGGACCTTGGGTTCAGGGGCTTCGGTGAGCAGGATCGTCGCGGCCGAGGTCTCAACACGGATGGTGCGCAAGACGGACTTCCCATCTACTCGTCTATACAAGATGCGTCACGCCAACCCGTTCTCCGGGAGCGTGGCCATCACCTTGCCACACAACTTGCCAACTCGTCTATACGAGTAGGCCTGTTGGAGCATACGAGTCCGAGGGTGAGTCGGCCTCGCGCACCAGCCGTCAGGTGGCGGGGAGTTGGTACGACAGGACGTACGCGTCCGCCGCCATGACGGTGTCGCAGACCTCGACGGCCCGTCCCTCCGTGTCGTACGCGGTGCGGATCAGGCTGATGACCGGCACACCGGAGGCCAGCCGCAGCGTGCGCACTTCGGCGGGCGAGGGCATCCGGGCGCGGATCTCTTCCTCGAAGTGGTCGAGGTGGTGGCCGAGTTCTTCGAGGCGGGCGTAGATGCCGCCAGGTCCGGGGTTGGGCTCGGCGATCTGCGTACCCCGCGCGATGTCGAGCGGAAGGTAGGAGGTGGCGAACTCGACCGGGCGGCCGTCGAGGAGGTACCGGCGCCGACGGGCGAGCACGCGCCGCACCGAGCCGAGCCGGGTGGAGATGTCCTGACCGGCCTTCTCCTCCTTCACCTCCAGACTGTCCACCTGCGGGTGGCTACCGGCGGCGTCGGCCTCGACGATGAAGGCAGACTTGCCCTGCTCGCGGTGGCGGCGGGCGAACCGGTCGGAGGCGAGCCGTCGCACGGGAGGCCGCGGGCGTACGAACACACCCTTGCCGTGCTCGGCGTGGACCAGGCCCTCGCCCTGCAACACGGAGAAGGAGTTCCGGACGGTCATCCGGGATACGCCGTAGTGCTCGACGAGTTCGGCCTCCGAGGGCAGCTTCTCGCTCTCCTTGAATCGCCCACGGTCGATGGCCTCGCGCAGCTGGTCGGCGATCTGCCGAAAGACCGCACGATCACTCGTGGGATCGATATCGCCGAGCAGGCTCGGGAGTGACGTCACGTGTACTCCTTTAGGTATCTAGACGAGTGGGCGAGTGTTGTTGCTACGGTGGAGAGCCTAGCCATCCGAAAGGCCTCCGAGAGGGTCGAGGACCGTGAGCACTGACCGTCCGCACTCCGTGAGCGTTGCCGGAGTCATCGTCGACGACCAGGGCCGGGCCCTTCTGATCAAGCGCCGCGACAACGGCAAGTGGGAACCCCCGGGCGGCATCCTCGAACGCGAGGAAACCATCCCCGAGGCCCTGCAACGCGAGGTCCTCGAAGAGACCGGAATCAAGATCGTGCTTCCGGCGACCCTCACCGGCATCTACAAGAACATGACGGGCTTGATCGTCTCCATGGTCTTCCGCTGCGAGGCCGCCGACGGTACGCCCACCACCGGCGACGAGACCCGAGCTCTGCGCTGGGCGACCCGCGAAGAAGTCACCGAACTCGCCGACGAGGCCTACGCGATCCGCGTCCTGGACGCACTCGACGCCACTTCCCCGCCAGCGATCCGCGCCCATGACGGCGTGAAACTCGTCTAGCTCGAACCCGCTGCACATGGCGGCCTACCAGCACGAAGGAACTTGTATGCACGAGTATACGAGCACCGCCCGAGTCTGGGGCCTCACTTGCCCAGGTTTCCCTGAAGAGGTCAGCAGAGCCCGCCGCTGGACCCGTGACATCCTGCGCGGATCGCCGCTGGCGGAGGACGCGGAACTGATCGTGAGCGAGCTGAGCGCGAACGCGATCCTGCACACGGCGAGTGGCCGGCCAGCAGGCAGCTTCCATCTGGCGCTGGCGGTCTCCGCCCAGGTCATCGCGCTGTCGATCACTGATGGCGGGGACGCGGAGACAGCCCCGAAGGCCAAGCACCCCGACGAGGAGGCGACTCACGGGCGGGGTCTGGGCATGGTCAGCGCGCTGGCCCACCGGGTGGTGGTGCGGAACAGCAACGGCGGCCACACGGTGACGGCCGAGCTCTTCACGGACTCACGACCTCCAGGTGGACACCCATGCTGAACCCCGACGTAGGCGCCGCCGAACTCCACTGCGGCTTCTGGTGCGAGTGCCGGGCGGAAGACCTCACGACTCCGGACCACCCGACGGTGACCACAGCCTTCGGCGCCTACTCGGCAGCCCAGGCGGACGGCTGGCTCCCCACAGCGCTCCACGTCATCACGAAGGAACTCACCCCGAACGCCCCCACGGACACATGGGACTGGCTCTACGAAAGCCGCATCGACACCAGACGAGCACTCCTCAACGCCGAACCCCGCACGCTCACGGTGACCTACGCAGGCATCCGCGTGACGTGGACGATCCGCCCAGTGCTCTTCTTACCTCTCGCAGACGACCAGAAGCCTGAACTCATGCCAGGCGGGGCCCACTTAGCCTCGAAACCCCACCGGCCCGACTGAGTTACAACTTTCTCTACTGGTTCAAGGCGGCTCGCTCCGCTCCCCGCGCGCGGCCCGGCTCCCCGGGCCGCCGCTCCTGTCTCCGCCCCGCTCCGGCCCGGTCCACCAGGCCGCGCGACATGAGCTAGCAGCCAACTGACCTCAGAGAAGGGGTACATCGTGGCTGGGGCGGTCGGCTACACGGCTTTAGGCAGCCACTTTGGGGCGAGCCTCTAAGATCATGGCCCCAACGTCGTGCTTTACGGGCAGGTCCACAGACTGCCCGACTCGCGATGAGCTTACGGGGCCATGATCACTCGCCCCAAAGCAGCTCCAGCCCAAAGCCGCTCCACCGACCTGGAGCGCTACCCGAGCCTCAGAATGGAGTTTCGTCGATTCCCTTAAGCTCGGTCAGAAAGTTGTCAAGCGCGACATCGGTATTAAGCACCCGCCTACGCACCGCCTCATACAGTTCACCTAGGGAATAACTGCGCCGGTCCCAATCACCGTCCATGTCCCGCTCAGAGCTGATCGTTTCGAATGGCTGCCCTTGCGAGTCAAATAGGGTTAGATGAAATGGATGCAGGCCGTCATTATCTTCACTGGAAATTGATGCAGAATACCCAGGAAGGGAAACGGTGTACGTGGATTTATTCCAGGGGTCATCCGTCTGCCAATCCAGCTTCCGACTCCTTGTCAAGCGCAACAGCATCTTGACGATCTGATCAACCTTCTCGACAGGATCGATGCTAGTCACCGCTACCCCCTCCCATCTGGATTCCATAGCTGGCAGCCAATGCCCCCAACTCCCCTGTCACCTTACCTATGGCAGAAAGCGCCTGCTTGGTAGCTGCAACAATATCGACACTTTGCGAATCGATCAGTTTGGCTTTGGCGGATCTAGCGGCTGTGACAGACGCCTGGAGGGCCGAGAGGACCTCTACTTCATCTGCCGTCGACGAGGAAAGAAATCCTCGTGCTTGTCCGGCCTGCCATCTCCAAGTCGACAGCCAAGAGAGTGCGAGATCAGTCGACTTGTCACGCACAGCCCTCTCTAGCTCTTCTTCAACTCTCTGCATTTGAGGTATGAGAACGAGTAGCGATGCACGACTAATGTTGTCAGTTGCCTCTCGCGCGGCATCCCGAGCCGCCTCAGCGGCCGTCTTCGCCTGACGCGACTGCCAAATTGTCACTCCGAATCCAACCACTGCAAAGGGAATGCTCGTAACAGTTGCTGCAACATCAATCGACGAGAAAAGAGACATCCGGCCCCCGGGCAGCTGAACGGCTGTGATCACGCATCAACGGGCCATGGCCGCTCGCCAAGTTGAGGTGACTGGAACGAGTCTACTGACCTGTGACGTAACCGCTGCGCCGTTCCCTGATCTTCCCGATGCACTGGGATATGGCCGAGGAGGGCTCCAGTACGCGGCGCCCCTCGCAGACTCCATCGGGCTGGTCTGCTGGCGGAGGCACGCTTCCGTCTCAGTCTCCGTCTCATTCACCGCCGTTCACCGCCGTTCAGGGCAGGACGAAGGTCGGTAGCCGCTCTCACGACCGGGCGCCCATGAACGCAGGTGAACGGACCCGTTCAGAGCCCTCGGAACCACCACCACAGTTGGAAAGCGTGTTGGGGGCAACCCCTCACGAGTTCGAATCTCGTATCCTCCGCACCCGCCCGCAAGGGCAGACGAAGGCCCCCACCGGTTCGCCGGTGGGGGCCTTCGCCGTTCTCCGACTCAGTTTCCGTCTCAGTCGGAATTTTCTTCCGTGATGGAGCCGGGGGCAGGCGGGGCCCAGAGCGCGTCTCCCACTTGTTGGGCGACCTTGCGGAGCAAGGTCGCCGTCACGTGCATGTACCGGGCGCGCATCCGTGCCGCTGCGGCGGCCCGGTGCGTTTGCCGAGCTGGGCTACGGCCTCTTCCTGCTGCTCGCCTTCGCGAGTTCGCGGGAGATGGCGTGTTCGTCCTGTCCGCGCACGGCGTGCTCCAGACTGTGGTCGTCGCGCTGCGAGAACCGCTCGCCCTTGGCGAAGTCGTCCTCGCTCAGCACCTGGCCGCACCACTCCCCTCGCCCCGCCACATGGTCGTCGAACGGCACGGCCGCGCCCTCGCCGAGGACAATCCACTGGTCGGCGTCCCAGCGCAGGGCGAGGACGTAGGTGTGACCGGTCTCCAGCCGGGGCGCCTCCGGGGCGGTGCCCTTGACCCGTTTGCCGTTGCGGTACACCGACCAGCCCGGGGCGGTCATGTCGAACTCGGTGCCCAGCTCATGCCGAGGGGTGGCAGCGGACCACAGCACCTTCTCCTTCCGGAACGTCACCGCCCGGTCGACGGTGTACCGCACCGCCGGCTTGGCTGCGTCCTGCCTGTTGCCCTCCCGCTCGGAGGCCGGCACCGCCACCACCACGTGGTCCGCGCCCGCTTTCCAGTCCGCCGCGGTCTGGGAGGGGTAGGGGTCGTCGGCCGCGCCGCAGCCCACCACAGTGCGCATCCCCTCCTGGCCGATCAGCACACCCGCGGTGATACCGACCGCGGCCAACACGGCCACAGCGGGTCTGCCAGACAACAGGGGACGGACCGTGAACCTCAACTCAACTCCCGTTCTCGAACAGCATCGGGCCATTCAGTGGCTACACATGCATTGATCACATTCCTCGCCGGTTGGTTCCGAGCGAGCTGCCACGGGGGGGGCGAACTGCGTAGACGAGGCAGCGCGGGGAAGCAGGAGGCGGGCGCCTGACGGCAACGATCGGGCCCGACAAGGGCCTTGGCGAACAGCCCGTGTGCGGATCGCAGCAGGGCGGAGCGGCCCCGCATCTGTGTAGCGCTGCAGCTTCGCCCCGAGTTCCTCACTCGCCCGCAAGGGCAGACGAAGGCCCCCACCGGTTCGCCGGTGGGGGCCTTCGTCGTTCTCCGACTCAGCTCGGCTCGGCTCAGCTCGGCTCGGCTCGGCGCGGCTCGGCGCGGCTCAGTTCAGCTCACGCTCCGGGCGGCGCTCGCCCAACGCGTCCTCCAGGGTCGGGGCCGGGCGGAAGCGTGCGGTGAGGCCCAGGATGCGCAGCATTCGCAGGATGAAGGGGTGGGGGCAGACCAGGAGCAGGTCGCCGCTATGTTCCTCCAGGCGGCTGCGGGCGCGGCTGAGCAGGGCCAGGCCGGAGCAGTCGAAGAAGGTGACCGGCGTGAGGTCGATGACGATCAGCGTCTCGTGCGGCGTGGTCGCCGCATCCAGGACCGGCAGGATCGTCAGCGCCGCCGCGATGTCGATCTCACCGTGGAACTCGATGACCGTGTGGCCGTCGGCCCGGTAGATGCGCAGATGCCCGGCAGGGGGCGGAACGCCGTGGTTCATGGCGGCATCCTCACTGCGAACGGCCCACCTCCCGGGGGCCGGATGGTCGGGTGGGACGGGGAGCCACCGGGGTCCGGGGTGACGACATGGAGAGCGCGGAGAGAGCAGAGGGAGCGGAGGGTGCAGAGGGAGCGGAGGGTGCAGAGGTGCGGAGGGTGCAGAGGTGCGGAGGGTGCAGAGGTGCGGAGGGTGCAGAGGGTGCAGAGGGTGCGGAGAGCGGAGGGTGCAGAGGGGGTTGGGGAGAAGGGGAACCTGGTTCTCCGGGGGTGAGGCCGGAGAAAAAGGTTCTTACCGAGTGAGATGCCCCGATCGGGGTGATGTCCAACATAGCGCCTTGACAGAGTCTGGGAACCAAGTCGGCGCGCACAACGCCGAGTTGAGGTTGCCGGAGCCCGGGGAGGACGCAATGGCCCAGACGGTGCGGATCGAGGCACTGCCCCACGCCCGGAACTACGACGCCCGGCGGGCGGTGCCGGTGGAGTCGCTGTTCTCGCTGACGTTGGAGACGCGGCGCATCGCGGGCAGCTACCAGGCCGTGGGCGATGCGGCCTGCGCGGTCCTGGCGACGGCCGGTGTCCCTGCCTGGCTGGTCAAACGCATGGGGGACGCGACCCGCGTGGCCGCGCACTACGTCATCGGGCACAGCACCGCGGCGAGTTATCGGCTCCAGGTGACGGTCGACAGCAGCAGCATCGGCATCGCGGTCACCGACTACGACGACCGGGCAGGGGCGGCCGGGGCGCCCGCCTGGCTGCAGGTGGGGCGTGACAACACCCTTCAGGCGCCCGGACTGCCGCCCGGCACCGACGCGCTCAACGGCGACCCGGGCGCGGGCGCCACGGACGGGCTGCGCCTGCACCGCACCCCGGACGGCCACGTCCGGCTGGGCTGCCGGACCTCCTGGTACGGCCCGTCCGGGTACGGCACATCCGAGAACGGCACGTCCGGCAGGTGAGCCGCGGCTTTGCGTCCCGCGCCTCGTTCGGCGAGGTGGCAACCACCCCTGCGGGGTGATCCCGTCCCGTGCCGGGTCGGCCGACCCTGGGCGGATTCGGCGGGAGGACACCCATGACGGCGACCGAGCGCGGCGGTGCGGGGCGGATCGGGCGGCTGGCCTCGGCGGTTCAGGGCGTGCCCGGGGTCCGCGCGGTCACGACGTACCGGCGTGAGTGGCTGACGAAGGACATCGTCGCGGGGATCGTGCTCACCACGCTCCTCGTGCCGCAGGGCATGGCGTACGCCGAACTCGCCGGGCTGCCCGCCATCACCGGGCTCTACACGTCCATCCTGTGTCTGCTCGGCTATGCGGTGTGCGGGCCCTCGCGGATCCTGGTGCTCGGGCCCGACTCCTCGCTCGGTCCGATGATCGCGGCGACGGTGCTGCCGCTCGTCGCCGCCGACGGCGATCCCGACCGTGCCGTCGCCCTGGCGTCGATGCTGTCGCTCATGGTCGCGGCCATCATGATCCTCGCGTCGATGGCGCGCCTCGGTTACGTCGCCGAGCTGATCTCCAAGCCCACGATGATCGGCTACATGAACGGCCTGGCCGTCACCATCCTGATCGGCCAGCTGCCGAAGCTCCTCGGGTTCAAGGTGGATGCCGACGGGCTGATCGACGAGTGCGCGGCCGTGGCCGAGGGGCTCGCGGACGGGAAGGCGGTCGCCTCGGCCGTCGCGATCGGGTGCGGCGGGATCGTACTGATCCTGGCGCTGCAGCGGTGGCTGCCGCGGGTGCCCGCCGTGCTCGTCATGGTGGTCCTGGCGATCGGCACGGTGGTCGTGTTCGATCTGGGGGAGCATGGAGTCGCCCTCGTCGGTGTGCTGCCTGAGGGCTTTCCGCCGTTGACGCTGCCGCACGTCACGTCCGACGACTTCGGTCCGCTGCTCGCCGGTGCCCTGGGCATCGCCGTCGTCTCCCTCGCCGACACGATCTCCAACGCGTCGGCGTTCGCGTCCCGTACGGGTCAGGAAGTGCGCGGCAACCAGGAGATGGCGGGCGTGGGCGCGGCGAACCTGGCCGCCGGGCTCTTCCAGGGCTTTCCGGTCAGTACGAGCGGGTCGCGTACGGCGGTGGCGGAGCGGGCCGGGGCGCGTACCCAGCTGACCGGTGTGGTCGGGGCGGCGCTGATCGTGCTGATGCTCGTCCTGGTGCCGGGGCTGTTCCGGCATCTGCCCCAGCCCGCGCTGGCGGCCGTCGTCATCACCGCGTCGCTCTCGCTGGCCGACGTCCCGGGCACGGTGCGGCTGTGGCGGCAGCGCAGGATCGAGTTCCTGCTGTGCGTCGCGGCGTTCCTCGGGGTCGCGCTGATCGGTGTGCTGCAGGGGATCGCGGTGGCCGTGGGGCTGTCCGTGCTGAACGTCTTCCGTCGGGTCTGGTGGCCGTACGGGACGGTGCTCGGCCGGGTCGAGGGCCTCCCGGGCTATCACGACGTCCGCTCCTACCCCGATGCCGAGCAGATTCCCGGTCTTGTCATCTACCGCTTCGACGCCCCGTTGATCTTCGCCAACGCCAAGACCTTCCGCGACGAGGTGACGCGGCTCTCGCGGTCGGATCCGGCGCCGGTCTGGATCGTGATCGCGGCCGAGCCGATGACCGACGTGGACACCACCGCGGCCGACGTACTGGAGGCGCTCGACGAGTCCCTCAACGCCCGCGGAGTGCATCTCGTCTTCGCGGAGCTGAAGGACCCGGTACGACGCAAGATCGAGCGGTACGAGCTGACGCGCACCATCGACGCGCGGCATCTGTTCCCCACTCTGGAGGCCGCCGTCGCCGCGTTCCGAGACCGGTGACGACCGGTGACGGCGCCGCTCCTCCATGGGCAGTTACATGGGCAGTGCCTGGTGCTTGGCACGGGTGTACTCCGCCTCCGTGAGCGCCCCGCTCCGGTGCAGCTCCGCGAGCCGCTCCAGCTCCCCCGCACTGGCGACCGCCGACGACCCCGCGGGGTGGTTGCCGAAGGCCGACATCCGGGTGGCCTGGTTGCGCCGCCCCATCCCGGAGCCCTGGGAGATGACGTAGAGGAGCACGCCGAGCAGGGGCAGGACGAGCACGAGCAGCAGCCACAGGGCCTTGCGCACGCCGTTGAGGTCTTCGTTGCGGAAGATGTCCACGACGATGTGGATCACGATGGCGAACCACATCACCCACAAGAAGAAGAAAAGCATGGTGAGGAAGACGTCAAACACCGGGTAGTCGTCCACGGCAACCCTTCCGTCGGTCCGATGGGGACCACCTTCGGCGGCGCCGCCCGGGGCCGTATCACCCATGCAGGGCGAACCGGCCGGGTGTCGCCCGTAGTGGGCGACGTGCCGGGGCCCGCGCGGCGCCAGAGTGGTCAGGAGAGGGCTTGGCGTCACAGCTGCGAGGGGGCACCGTCATGCTGACCGCCGTGCGCGCCCGGCCGCTGGCGGCCCGTGTCGTCCGGCAGCTCGCGGCCGTGAACATCCTGGATCTCGCCACCCGGCTCGCGGCGCAGACCTTCCTCGCCGCGCTGCCGATGCTCATCGCGGTCGCGTCCTTCTGCCCGCCCGGCTGGCGGCACGAACTCCGCAGGTCGATGGGGTCCTTGTTCGGTTCGGGCGGCGCCCAGGCTGCAATGCTCGACGAGGTGTACGCGGGCGAGCCGCAGGCCATGCACAGCTGGGGAGCGGTGAGCGTGCTCGTCGCGCTGCTGTCCGCCACCGCCCTGTCCAGGGCCCTGCAGCGGCTCTGCGAACGCTGCTGGCACCTGCCGCCGTCGGGCGTGCGGATCCTGCTCTGGCGCTGGGGTCTCTGGCTCTTCGTCTGGCTGACCGCCCTGTTCTTCCAGGGCCTGATGCACGACGGGTTCGGCGCGGGTCCGGTCCTGGGCATTCCGCTGCAGGCCGTCGGTGCGGTGCTGATGTGGTGGTGGACGCAGCATCTGCTGCTCGCCGGGCGCGTGCCGTGGCGCCCGCTGCTGCCGGGCGCCCTGCTGGCCGGGGCGGGTGTGGTCGGGTTCTCTCAAGTCGCCACGTTGTGGCTGCCCATGGCGCTGCAGCGCAGTGTGGAGCGGTACGGGCCGCTCGGCTCGGTCTTCACGCTCCTGTCGTGGCTGATCCTCTTCTTCACGATCGTCGCGCTGGGCATCGCCCTCGGCCAGGTTTTCGCCCAGGAGGAGCCGGTGCGGCGCGTGCTGCGGATCCCGGCGGTGCCGTCGGACGGTGTCACGCCGACGGCGCCGACGACGCCGCCAACGTCGACGACACAGTGACCCGGCCGCGGACCACCGCGTCGGCCAAGGCACGGTGGTCGCGCTCGTTCTGGTCCGCGTAGCGCTCGGCGAACTCCGCGAGGGCACGGTCGAACCGGTCGGAGGCGCCCAGGTACGCCGCTATGGCGATGCGGTCCCCGGAGCGGGCGTGGGCGCGTGCCAGGGTCGCCCCGGCCAGCCGCCCGAACATCCGCATGACCTTCGGCGTCATGCCCTCGGCCTTGGGGATGGCCTTCCAGTCGCGCAACTGCCGGATGTAGAAGTCCCGTTCCCGCCCGTCGAGGCCGGACACCCGCTCCCAGCCGAGGAACATGTCGCTGGTGGCCTGCATCAGGCGCTGCCCGGACACGACGCGTTCCCCCTGGTTCGCATAGGCGCTGGCCTCGCAGTACGGCGCGAGCGACGACTCCTCGGCCTCCTTGGCCTGGAGGAACAGCGGGTCGCCGGTGTCCCGCCCGAGGAGCAGGAGCACCCAGCAGCGGGTGCCGACACTGCCGACGCCGACCACCTTGCGGGCCATGTCGACCACCCGGTACTGCGCGAGGAGCGCGCGCCGGTCGGCGGAGAGCGTCAGGCTGTAGCGGGTGACCAGCTCCCTCAACTGCTGCTCAAGCTCGGACCGTTCGACCTCCGGGAGGAGATCGGAGAGCGGCATCACGAGCGGTGCGTCGGGCGCGATCCGCAGGTCGTCCCCGACCCGGTGGACGAGCTTGTCCAGGGACTGGAGGTGGTCGCGGCCCTTGGCCTTGGCGAGGGTGCGCGACAGCCGGCGCTGGGCGCGGGGGCGCAGCTCCCCGGCGAGCCTGCGGTACAGGTCGTCGGCGTCGATCCGGGCGTACCAGACATCGAGGTGGCGCATGCGGGCGAAGCCGCGCATCGCCTCCCGGTAGGAGCGCACCGTGTCGCGGACCACGCGGGCCCGCTCCGGTGTGCTGAAGCCGTTGGCGCGGCCCGCGATGACGAGGCTGGCCGACAGCCGCTTGACGTCCCACTCCCAGGGTCCTGGCAGCGTCTCGTCGAAGTCGTTGACGTCGAACATGAGGTGGCGCTCCGGCGAGGCCAGCAGCCGGAAGTTCAGCATGTGCGCGTCTCCGCACAGCTGGGTGACGATGCCGCTCGACGCCGTCGTCGCCAGGTCCATCGCCATCAGGGCGGCGGCTCCCCGGTAGAAGCGGAACGGCGATTCGAGCATCCGCCCGTACCTGATCGGCACCAACTCCTGGAGCCTGCGCGCCGACTGACGCTCAATCACCTCGACCGGGTCGGGCCGGTCCGGTGCCGGGGCGAATTCGGCGTGGGCGGAGCGCGGCACCGTGGTCCGTGCGGTCCTGCCGCGCGCGGCGCACTCCTGCGGGGTGGGCTGTACGTGCCGGCCCTCGGTCATGGCCCGCCCCTCTCTGACACGGCCGATACTGGGGACGGCACCGATCCTCGGTCCAGTGCTCCGCCCCGGCGTCACCCCGCAGGTGTGAGGTGGTGCCCGTCCGCGCCCTGCACCGTGGCGCCATGAATCCGACGCTGGCGCAGCGCCGTTGGCTGGCGCGTGCGTCCTTGGCATCGATCCTCGTCGCGGGGCTGGCCCTGGGTGTGTTCGCCGGTGCGCGGACCATCGGGCTCCTTGCCGTCGGCCTCGTCGGCCTGGTGCTCGTGGCGGCCGGACTGTGGTGGAGCCTGGCCAAGGAGGGCACCCTGCGGGTGCTTGCCGTGGTGCTGACGCTCGGGGCGCCCGTGTGGGTTCTCGTCGCGTACACCCGCGCCCATCTGACCTGGGTCGCCGTCCTGGCGGTCGCCCTGTGGCTGGTGGCGGTCGCCACGGGCCGTGCGGCGCTCGTACGGGGCGAGGGTCCCGCCCCGATGCCCGAGCATCCGGCGCCGCCCGTGCGCCGCCCCGTACTGATCATGAATCCGCGGTCGGGCGGCGGGAAGGTCCGCCGGTTCGAACTGCGGGAGCGTGCGCAGGGTCTCGGCGCCGAGGTGCTGCTCCTGGAGTGGCGCGACGGGAGCGACGTGGCCGACATGGCCCGCAAGGCCGCGGCCGAGGGCGCCGACCTGCTCGGGGTCGCGGGCGGCGACGGGACGCAGGCGCAGGTCGCCGAGGTCGCCGCCGCGCTCGGCCTGCCCTTCCTGGTGATCCCGGCAGGCACCCGCAACCACTTCGCCCTCGACCTGGGTCTTGACCGGGACGATCCGTCGAAGGCGCTCGACGCGCTGCGCGACGGCGTGGAGCTGCACGTCGACCTCGGCAGCGCGGGCGGTCTCCCCTTCGTCAACAACGTCTCGTTCGGCGCCTATGCCGAGGTCGTGGCGAGCCCCGCGTACCGGGACGACAAGACGCGTACGGCGCTGCGGCTGCTGCCCGACATGCTGGCGGGCCACGAAGGGCCACGGCTCTCGGCGCGCGCCGGTCACACGGAGTTCGTCGAGCCGCAGGCCCTGCTCGTCAGCAACAACCCTTACGGGACAGGGGACATCGCGGGTCTCGGCCGCAGGTCCCGGATGGACGGCGGGGAGCTGGGCTGTGTCGGGGTCAGGGTGACGAGCGCCGCCCAGGCCGCCGGGCTGCTGCGCGGACGGCGTGCCGCCGGTCTCGTACGGGCGACGGCTGCGCACGTGGTGGTCGACGCCGACCAGGAACGGATCCAGGTCGGCGTCGACGGCGAGGCCGTGTCGCTGCGGGTCCCCGTGCACTGCGAGGTGCGGCCGCTGGCGCTGCGGGTGCTCGTGCCGCGCCACCGGCCGGGCGTGCGCCGGGAGCGCCCGATGCTCGACTGGCGGCACGTCGGCAGGCTGGCGCTGGGGCGCGGTCAGCGCCGTTGAGCGTCGTTGAAGCACAGCGGAAGCGCCGTCGAGCACCGCGGCGCCTCACCGGGACGGCTCGTCCACGCCCAGGAGCTTGTCGGACACGGGACGCGCGTACCGGACCAGGGACCAGATCACCAGCACGTCCAGCGCGATCATGACGACGCACCACACCGGGTAGAACGGCACGAAGAAGAAGCACTCCAGGGCGCTCAGCGCCGCGACCACGACACCCACGGCCCGCGACCACAGGTGCCCGCTGAGCAGGGTGAGCGCGGCGGCCAGGACGATCATGCCCATGATCAGGTGGAGCCAGCCCCAGGCCGTGACGTCGAGTGCGTAGGGGTAGTCGTCCAGCTCCACGAAGAACGCGTCGTCGATGATCGCCGCGAACCCCGCGATGGCGTGATAGCTGCCGACGATCGTCAGTACGCACACGGAGAACACCACGGTGGTGACCGCGAGCCGCCCTGCGGCGGGCTCCTCGGGCCGGGCCTGTTCAGCCATGACCGCTCCCTCCCCTTCCGGTGGGGTTGGAGCGTCGCCCCGCCCGCCCCCGAGCGGTTCACCCACGGCAGGCGAGATGCGGGGCCGGTCGCGAACACAGTCACCTGGCCGGGGTGAGGCCGCCCGTGGCAGGCCCGGAAGAATGGCCGCACGGGCAGGAACCGCAGGAGGTGATGCCATGGGCACCGCTCAGCCGGGCGCGGGCTCCGGGCGATCCGAACCGCTCCCCGAGGGCGGCAGGTTCGAGATCCGGGTGCGCGGCACACTCGGCGAAGGCCTCCGGTCGGCCTTCACCGAACTCACGGTCACGCTGCGTCCCGCAGAGACCGTCATGTACGGGGGCGGTATCGACCAGAGTGCGCTGTACGGCATTCTCGACCGCATCCAGGCGTTGGGGCTCGAACTCCTGGAGGTACGCGGTCTGCCCCCGCCCACTAGGGCCGAAAAGCCTTCTGGATAGGCGGTCCGGACCCTTCCCGAAGCCGCGGAGAACGGTCACGTTGGGTATGTGCTGCCTGCCTGCAGGAAGGTGCGGACATGCCCGCGGTGACAGCGTTCCCCCATCCCGTGGTCCACGACGGCCGGGCGCCGACGGTACGGCCGTCGGCCCTGGGCCGCAGGGCCCGGCTGCGCAGGGCCCTGTGTGCGTCCCGGCACGCTTCGGGCGGCACGGACGCCGTCGAGACCGCCTGCCTCGTGTGGCTGGCCGGGGTGCTCGTCGAGATCGCCGCGACGGCCGGAGACGCACGCACCGCGATGGTGCTGGTGGACGAGGCGTCGGCGACCCTGGCGGCACTGCCCGGAGCAGCACCCCCCGCCTCGCCCCCCGCCTCGCCCTCCACCTCGCCCCCCGCCTCGCTCCGCACCGCGCCCTTGGCCCAGCCGCTCACCGTGCCGCTCACGCGACGTGAACTCGTCGTGCTGCGGGCGCTGCAGGAGAACGTGCCGTTGCGCGGGATCGCCGACAACCTGCACGTCTCCCTCAACACCGTCCGGAGCCAGACCCGCTCCGTGTACCGCAAACTCGGCGTGGGTTCCCGCGCCCAGGCGCTGCACCGGGCACGCGAACTGGGCCTCCTCTGATGCCTGTCAGAGCAGCTGGAGTTCCCGCGCCCGCCGGACCGCCGCCGATCGGCGGGACACGGAGAGCTTGCGGTAGACGCTCTTCAGGTGGGTCTTCACCGTGTTGACCGAGAGATAGAGGTCCTCCGCGATCTCCTCGGTGGTCATCATCTGCGACAGCCGCCCCAGCACGTCCTCCTCCCGCGCGGTGAGCCGTTCGACCGGGGCGTCGGCCGTGCCGTGGCCGCCGTCGGCGGGGGCGGTGTGGTGCGTCCTGGCACGGGGCGTGTCGAGCGTGGCCGCGCAGGCCCGCACCAGGGGCTGGCGCAGCGTCGGCGGCAGCCACGGGCCGACGGTGCCCACGAGTGACTCGGGCGCCGCGGGCAACCCCTGCTCGGCGATGTTGACCAGCCGTCCGACCAGCGTCGCGACCCCCGTGGTGAAGGGGTCGGGCAGCGCGTGGAGCGCGGCCCGCACGTGCCCCAACTCGCAGCGTGCCACTGCCGGTTCGCCGCGTGCGAGGCCGACCCATGCGCGTACGACAAGGAGCGTGGCGTTGGAGCTGTCCCGCGCGGTCCAGGTGGGCAGGGGCGGCCGGGTCGCGAGCGTGGCGAACTCACCGGCCGCCCGGAAGCGTCCGCGGAGCGCTTCGAGCAGGGCGAGCTCCACCAGGCAGCCCCGGCGCAGGGCGCCGTTCTCGGTGGCCCCCGCGGCCTTGAGGCCGCTCGTGAGGAGGGGCTCGGCCCCCTTCAGGTCACCCGCGCGCAACTCCGCGCGGCCCAGCACGAACAGCGTCAGCGCCTTGATCTCCGGCCGCTCGGCCAGCGGGTGCACGGGCAGCCGTGCGCACAGCGCCTTGGCCTCGGCGGCCGCGGCCCGCGCGGCGCCGAGGTCCCTGGAGTGCTCCGCCGCCATCCGGATCACCGCATGGGTGAGCCGGCACCTGAGCGCCCGGTCGCCCCCGCCGTCCGGCAGCCGGTCGATGAGCCGGGCCGCCTCCTCCAGCGTGCCCGCGACCGCTTCGGCGTCCGCGTGCTGCACGGCGGCGGCGACGAGCACGGGTTCGGGCTCGTCCGTCCGCACCTCCGCGGGGGCCCACGGGCCCAGAATGTCCGGCAGCCGCGTCGCCGTGAGGCCCAGGAGCTGTCCGATCCCGAGCTGTTCGACCACCAGACGGCTGGCGTAGTACCAGTCGTCCGCCGCGAGGGCGTGGCCCACCGCCGCCGCGAGGCACCCGTGTTCGGCCAGCCAGGCGGCGGCCCGCCGGTGCACACCGGCGACGCTGCCCGGCAGCTCGTGCTGGAGCCTCAGCTGGAGCACGTCGGCGAACATCCGGTGGCAGCGGAACCACCCCTGCCCCAGGGGCTGCAGGAAGGAGTTCTGCCGTACGAGCGTGGCGAAGTACCGCCCCGCCGCGGCCCCGGCGACCTCGTTGGCCAGCTCCGCGTTCACGTGCTCCAGGACGCTGGTCGTCAGCAGCAGATGGCGCATCTCCGGGGACTGCGCGTCGAGCACCTCCTCGACCAGGTACGTCACGATCGCCTCGTCGTCGCCCGCGAACCGGGCGATGAACTGGTCGGGATGGAGCTGTCCCTGCATCGACATCGCGGCAAGGCGGATGCCCGCCGCCCAGCCCGCGGTGCGCCGCCGCAGCGCCCGGACCACGTGGCGGGCGACGTCCAGGCCGTGCTGGGAGAGCAGGGACGCGGTCTCCGCGTCGGTGAACGCCAGGTCGGCGGTGCGCAGTTCGGTGAGTTCGCGGGAGAGCCGGTAGCGGTGCAGGTGCAGCGGCGGGTCCCGGCGCGAGAACACGACCACGCGCAGCATGGACGAGGTGTGTCTCAGGAGGCTGACGACGCCCTCGGCCACCGGTGAGCCCGGCTCCGGCTGGAAGTCGTCGAGCACCAGCACGACCGGTGTCCCGCGCAGTGCGAGTTGCGCGGCCAGGCGTGCGACGAGCAGTTCATTGACGGGCACGTCGTCGAACTCGGGAAGCTCCACTCCGGCGTCGTACAGCGCGGCGAGGATCCGCGGCCAGAACACGTCCGGCCGCTCCTCGCGCCCCTCGCACCGCACACAGGCCACGGGACCGGGTGCGCGGCCGGTGTGCAGCCACTCCGTGGCGAGTGCGGACTTACCCGCACCCACCGGCCCCACGACAACGGTGAGCGGCCCGAGCACACCGCGCGAGAGCCTCTCGGCGAGCCGGGGGCGTGGCACGAGCCACCCGGGCAGGTCGGGCAGGGCCGTGCGGGGCTCGGGCACGGCCGTGCGAGGTTCCGGCACGGTTGCTTCGGGTGCGAAGACGCTTTCGTCAAGCAGTTCCCCCAGGCGTTCGTCCATCGACGGCACCTCCCCCTCGGGTCGGGTGGTGCTGGGAAGACGAGTCTGGGACCGGCAGGTGGAACGGCACCCTCAGGGGGTGCCATCTCACCCGGGTGAAATTCCGTGCGCCCGGCGCGTGCCCGTTCTCCTGCAGGAGAACGGGCACGGCGCCGGACACCGGGCTCACTTGGCCTGGAGCGCCTCGATGAGTTCCTCCTCACGGTCCTTGGTGAGAGAGGTACGCAGGACGACGGGGTTGAAGGGGCGTAGCGCCTCTCGTACCCGGTCCGGCGTGGAGCGGCGGACGAGCGCGAAGACCGCGGCCTTGCCGGGCTCCAGCGTGTTCGCGACCTCCTTCACGAAGGCGTCGTTCACCCCGATGTCGGAGAGCTTTCCGGCGACCGCGCCCGTGGCGGCGCCGACCGCGGCACCGAACACCGGCATCAGGAAGAGCAGGCCGAACAGCGTCCCCCACAGGGCCCCGCCCGCCGCACCGGCCCCGGTGAGGCTGTAGCTCTGGCGCACATGGACCTTGCCGTCCATGGTCCGCCAGGCGAGTGCGGCGTCCTCCAGGTCGAGCAGTTCCTGGCGCGACAGCTCCTTGCTGAGCCGCAGGACCGCTTCGGCCTTGTCCTTGTCCGTGAAGCCGAGCACGACTAGATCGGCCATCATTTCCTCCTGATCCTGGTCTTGTTCTTGTTCCTGTTCTCCGGTTCTTTCGCGGACGTCTCCGCTTCTTCCGCGGACGTCTCCGGTGCGTGCGCCGTGTGGTCCCGGGAGGAGACGGGATCGCCCCGCTGGTCCGCCGCGGCGACGAGCTCCGCCGCGATGGGCAGGAGCGCCTCCTCGGTGAGGAACCCCTCGGCCACGGGGACGCCACCGGCATTGCGGATGGCGGCCCTCAGGTACTTCGCCCACACGTGCTCGAAGAGGATGAACGCCGCGGCGGTGCCCGGCTCCAGTTCCTGGGCCGTCTCCCTGATCTCGGCACGGGTGAGACCGAAGGCGTTGCCTTCGGACACGGACGGAGCGAGCTCTTCCGCCCCCCGCATGCTCTCGCGGGGGATGCCGAGCAGCGCGGCGACGGTGTCGCCCATGTCCTCGGCCTGGTAGTCGAGGGCGATCAGCCGTCCGTCGATCTCCTTCTGCACGAAGAGCATGTCGAGCACGCGGATCTGCCCGTTCGACTCCAGGATGATCAACTCTTCGATGACCCGGCCCTCGAACTTGGCGGAGGGACCGAACTCGACCGTCAGCAGTTGTATGGGCCCGATGGTGCCCATCGAGACTCCCTTCCTCGAAAATCGACGGTTCGCTCTCATCAGGCCGCGCCGGGCCCCGCCCCACGTCACCCATCACAGGTGAAGGTCGCGCCGCGCCCCTGCCCGACAGTGGGCGCCGGAGGTGCGACGCCATGGCCCACGAAGAAGCTGCGGACGACCGCACGACCACCACCGCCCCCGGTGCCGATGAGGAACTGGCGCGGCTGCGCGCGGAGGTCGCGGACCTACGGGCCCGCGCCGGGACCCGCCGGAGCAGAACGGCCCGGCTCCTGGTGGTCCGGCGCGTGACCGCCGCCGTACTGATCGCGCTGGCGGCCGTCCTCACGGTGACCTCGGTCATCGGAGTGTGGGGCGCGCGCACGACGCTCAGCACCGACCGGTGGGTCGACACGGTGGAGGACCTGCCGAGCCACCCCGCGGTGAACAAGGCCGTGTCCGCCTACCTCACGGAGCAGGTCTTCGACCAGCTCGACGTGGAGCAGCGGCTCACGGAGACCCTGCCCGAACGGGCGTCGTTCCTCGCCGCGCCGGTGACCGGGGCGGTGCACGACTACGTGCGCACCTCGATCTCGAAACTGCTCGCCACCGACGAGTTCCAGAAACTGTGGAACGCCACCAACCGCTCCGCGCACGGGCGGATCGTCTCGATCCTGGAGGACCGCAACAAGAACGTGCGGGCCGAGGGCGACACGGTCACGCTCAATCTGCTCCCCATGGTCAACAACGTCCTCAACACCCTGGAGGACCGGCTCCCCACGCTCTTCGGCAAGCAGATCGACCTGCCGCGCATCACCTCCGGCGAGATACCGCCCGACCTGCACGCCCGCATCGAGAAGGCGCTGAACGTGTCGCTGCCGGACGACTTCGGTCAGGTGCGGCTCTACGACCGCCACGAGCTGGGCCAGGTGCAGGACGCCGTGCTGCTGTTCAAGCGGGCGGTGTGGGGTCTGGTCATCGCCGTACCCGTCCTGCTCGCCCTCGCGCTCTGGGTCTCCCCGAACCGGCGGCGCACCGTCCTCCAGTTCGGTCTGTGGCTGGTGGTGGCGGTCACCGTCCTGACCAGCGTGTTGCGGGCGGTGCGGGACCAGCTCCTGAACCAGGTGCAGCCGGGCGCCTACCGGGAGGGGGTGCGCGACGTGCTGTGGACCGTGTTCGAGCAGCTGCGCGAGCGTGGCGCCCAGCTCCTGTGGATCGGTGTCGCCATCGCGCTGATCGCCTATCTCGTCGGGCCGGGCAGGCTGCCCGTGTGGCTGCGCCGCACCGTCGCCAAGGGAGGCAGGGCCTTCGGCGGGTTCGTCGCGCGGACCGCGCACCGCGGCACGGGTGCGGGGGCGCGGCAGTGGATCCGCACCCACGCCGATGTGCTGCGGGTCGGCGGGCTCGTCGTGGCGGCCCTGGTCGCCCTGCTGCTCGCCTCGTGGACGGCGCTGCTCGTGGTGGCGCTGCTGCTGTTCGCGTACGAGGCGGGGATCACCCTGCTCGCCCGTGGCGAGGCCCGGCCGAGCGAGGCCGAAACCGGCAAGGATGCCTCACCCACCGCAGGTGAGGCCGGGGACGGGCCCGCCACGGAGACTGACGCTGCCCAGGTCACCTCGCCGCAGGGAGGGAACCCATGAGCACACGCACGAGCACCGGGCAGATCGGTCCGCAGGGCGACGAGGAAGGCCGGTCGCGGCTCTGGGGCCCCTACCTGAGCGAGCGCCAGTGGGGCACGGTCCGCGAGGACTACAGCGACAACGGTGACGCGTGGTCGTACTTCCCGCACGACCACGCCCGGTCCCGGGCCTACCGCTGGGGCGAGGACGGTCTCGGCGGCATCTGCGACGAGAAGCAGCGCCTCTGCTTCGCCCTCGCGCTGTGGAACGGCCGCGATCCCATCCTCAAGGAGCGCGCCTTCGGCCTCACCAACGGCGAGGGCAACCACGGCGAGGACGTCAAGGAGTACTACTTCTACCTCGACAGCACCCCGAGCCACTCCTACATGCGCTACCTGTACAAGTACCCGCAGGCCGAGTACCCCTACAACGACCTCGTGGGCACCAACCAGCAGCGCGGGCGCGGCGACTTCGAGTACGAACTCATGGACACCGGCCTCTTCGCCGACGACCGCTACTTCGACGTGAGCGTCGAGTACGCCAAGGCCGCCCACGACGACATCCTCGTCCGCGTCACCGTCGACAACCGCGGGCCCGACGAGGCCACCGTGCACGTGCTGCCGACCCTGTGGTTCCGCAACACCTGGTCGTGGTCCGAGAGCGCCGTGGGAGACGAGGGCGCAGGGGGCACCGACAAGCCCCGGATCAGTGTGGGCGGCAGCCCCCGCGGCACGGTGGCCGTCACCGCCGCGCACCACGAACTCGGCAGCTACGACCTGCGTTTCGGCGCCTCGGTGCCGCTCCTCTTCACCGAGAACGAGACCAACAACGAGCGGCTCTTCGGCTCGCCCAGCGCGTCCCCGTACGCCAAGGACGGCATCGGCCGCCATGTCGTGGACGGGGAGATCGAAGCCGTCAACCCGGCGCAGGAAGGCACCAAGGCGGCCGCCCACTGGACGCTCACCCTGCCCGCGGGCGGCTCGACGACCCTGCGGATGCGGCTCGCCCCCACCGGCTCGCAGCTCTCGCTCGACCGCGACTTCGACTCCGTCTTCGCCACGCGGATCGCCGAAGCGGACGCCTTCTACGACGGTCTCGCGCCGGAGAGCGCGGGCGACGACGAACGGCGCGTGATGCGGCAGGCGTTCGCCGGGATGCTGTGGAGCAAGCAGTACTACTACTTCGACCTGGAGACCTGGCTGGCCGAGCACGGCCTGGCCCCGTGGAGCCTGCCGCGGGGCGACACCCGCAACCGCGAGTGGTTCCACATGGTCAGCGACGACATCATCTCCATGCCGGACAAGTGGGAGTACCCCTGGTTCGCCGCCTGGGACCTGGCCTTCCACGCCATCGCCCTGTCGATGGTGGACGTCCGGTTCGCCAAGGAGCAGCTGGAGCTGCTCACCCGGGACGCCTATCTGCACCCCAACGGGCAACTGCCCGCGTACGAATGGAACTTCAGCGACGTCAACCCGCCGGTGCACGCCTGGGCCGCGTACTTCGTCTACACGATGGAGCAGGGCACCACGGGCCACGGCGACCGGGAGTTCCTGGAGCGCACCTTCCAGAAGCTCCTGACGAACTTCACCTGGTGGGTGAACCGCAAGGACCCGACCGAGCGCAACGTCTTCCAGGGCGGCTTCCTCGGCCTCGACAACATCGGCGTCTTCGACCGCAGCGCGCCCCTGCCGACCGGCGGCCAGCTCGAACAGGCCGACGGGACCGCATGGATGGCCCTGTACTGCCAGGCCATGCTGCAGATCGCCCTGGAACTCGTCGAGCACAACCCCGCGTACGAGGACCTGGTGCTGAAGTTCGTCGAGCACTATCTGTGGATCTCCGCCGCCATGGACCGCGTCGGCGACCTCGACGACGGGATGTGGGACGAGGAGGACGGCTTCTTCTACGACGTCCTGCGGCTGCCGGACGGCCAGGCGGTCCGGCTCAAGGTGCGCTCCATGGTCGGACTCCTTCCGCTGTGCGCGTCGACCGTCTTCCGGCCCTCCCAGCTCGCGAAGGTGTCCGGCCTTCGCGAGCGGCTGCACCGCTTCGCGACCCGCCACCCCTCGCTCTCCGCCACCCTCGCCACCGCCGCGGCAGGCTCGGCCGGCGGGCCGCGGCTGCTGTCGGTGATGGACGAGAAGAAGCTCCTCAGGGTGCTCGAACGCCTGCTGTCCGAGGACGAGTTCCTCGGCCCCCACGGCATCCGCGCGCTCTCCCGCCACCACGCCGAGCACCCCTACACCTTCTGGGTCGACGGCCAGCAGCACCAGGTCGGTTACGTGCCCGCCGAGTCCGACTCCGGGATGTTCGGCGGCAACTCCAACTGGCGCGGCCCCGTGTGGTTCCCGGTGAACGCCCTCGTCATCCGGGCCCTGCTCAACCTGTACGGCTTCTACGGCGAGGACCTCACCGTGGAGTGCCCCTCCGGCTCCGGGGTGCGGATGACCCTCTACGAAGTGGCCGAGGAAATCTCCCGCAGGCTCGGCTCGACGTTCCTGCGCGGCCCCGACGGGCGCAGGCCCGTCTACGGCGGCCAGGAGAAGTTCCAGAGCGACCCGCACTGGCGCGACCTGATCTCGTTCTACGAGTACTTCCACGGGGACAACGGCGCCGGGATCGGCGCCGCCCACCAGACCGGCTGGACCGGCCTCGTGGCCCCCCTGATGATGATCTTCGGGACCCTCCGGCCCCAGGACTTCCTGGCCGACCCCGGGGAGGAGACCTCATGACCGGGCTGCCCGCACAACCCGTCGTGCACGAAGTGAACACCCGCGTGTGGCTGCGCGAGCTCCAGCAGCGCACCGGCCCGCACACCGGCCTCGCCGACGTGCCCAAGGACGCCTGGGACCGGATCACCCCGCACGGCGTCGACGCCGTCTGGCTCATGGGGGTCTGGGAGCGGAGTCCGCAGGGCCGCTCCATCGCCCTGCGCGACGCGTCGCTGCGGGACGCCTTCGCCCGGGCGGTGCCGGACATCGCCGACGACGAGATCGCGGGGTCGCCCTACTGCATCCGCCGCTACGAGGCCGACGCGGCGCTCGGCGGCGCCGAGGGGCTCGCCGTGGCCCGCGCCGAGCTCGACCGCCGTGGCGTCGGGCTGCTCCTCGACTACGTGCCGAACCACGTCGCGCCCGACAGCCCCTGGGTGGCGGAGCACCCCGAGTACTTCGTGCGGGGCACGGCGGAGGACCTCCGGCGCGACCCCGCCGCGTTCCTCGGCACCGGGTCGGAGGTGTACGCGCGCGGCCGTGATCCCTTCTTCCCGCCGTGGCCGGACGTCGTACAGCTCGACGCCTTCGCGCCCGCGCTGCGTGCCGCCACCGCACAGGTCCTCAGCGACATCGGCGGTGTCTGCGACGGAGTGCGCTGCGACATGGCGATGCTGCTGATGAACGACGTCTTCGCCCGCACCTGGGGGCAGTACGCCGGGCCGCCGCCCCAGCAGGAGTTCTGGCCCACCGTGCTCGGCGAGGTCAGGCGCCGGCACCCCGGCATGGTCTTCGTCGCCGAGGCGTACTGGGACCTCGAATGGGCGCTGCAGCAGCAGGGGTTCGACTTCTGCTACGACAAGCGGCTCTACGACCGCATCGTGCACGAGGACGCGGAGTCCGTCCGGCAGCACCTGCAGGCGCCGGTGGACTACCAGCGCCGTCTCGTACGGTTCCTGGAGAACCACGACGAGCCGAGGGCCGCACGGACGCTGCCCGCGGACAAGGAGCGCGCGGCGGCCGTCACCATCGCGACGCTGCCCGGGGCGACGCTGTGGCACGAGGGCCAGTTCACCGGGCGCCGCACCCAGCTGCCCGTCTTCCTGGACCGGCGCCCCGACGAGGAGCCCGACACCGCGCTGCGCTCCTTCCACGAGCGGCTGCTCGCCGCCGTCCACAAGAGCGGGATGCGCGGCGGCAGTTGGCGTCCGCTCGACAGCGAGGGATGGCCCGACAACCCCAGCCACCGCTCGCTGCTCGCCTGGAGCTGGACCGGCGCCCACGGGCGGTTCGCCGTGGCCGTGAACCACTCCGGGCAGCCCGCGCAGGCCAGGATCCGGCTGCCCTGGCCCGAGCTTGGCGGCCGCGCCGTCCAGCTGACCGACCTCCTGGACGGCTCGCGCCACGAACGCTCCGGCGACGAGCTGCACGACCCCGGTCTCTACGTCGCCCTCGGGCCCTGGGGCACCCACGTGTTCGCCGTCACCGCCGACAGCGGCACCTGACCGGCGGCACCCATGGCCGACCACACCGCCCCGCCGGGGCCCACCACCACCGGACCGCGCCACGTCCTGCTCCCGCTGGCGCTCGCCCAGTTCATCTGCAGCTTCGCGGGCTCCAACATGAACGTGATGATCAACGACATCAGCGACGACCTGGACACCACCGTGCAGGGCGTCCAGACCGCCATCACGATCTTCCTCCTGGTGATGGCGGCGCTGATGATCCCGGGCGGCAAGCTCACCGAACGCTACGGCCGCAAGCGCTGCTTCCGGATGGGCCTTGCCGTGTACGGCGTCGGCGCGCTGCTCAGCGCATTCGCCCCCGGCCTCGGCGTGCTCATCATCGGCAACTCCATCCTGGAGGGCGTCGGTACGGCCCTGCTGATCCCGCCCGTGTACATCCTCGCCACGCTGCTCTTCACCGAGCTGACCTCGCGGGCCAAGGCCTTCGGCGCCATCATGGCGATGGGCGGCATCGGGGCGGCCGCGGGACCGCTGATCGGCGGCCTCATCACCACCGCGATCAGCTGGCGTGCGGCGTTCGTGTTCCAGGCCCTGATCGTCGGGTTCATCCTCGTGCTGAGCCGTCGCGTGCCCGACCCGCTGCCCGCTGATCCGACCGCGCCCTTCGACATCCGCGGCTCGGTGCTGAGCGCCGTCGGCCTCATCGTCCTGGTCACCGGCATCCTCGCCGTCGACGACAACGGCTGGCTGGCCGCCGGGCTCCTCGCAGCCGGGGCGCTGATCCTCCTGTGGTTCTTCCGCTCGGCGCGCGCCATGGAGGCGGCGGGCAAGGAACCGCTCCTGTCGGCGGACCTCTTCCGCAACCGCACCTCCAACCTGGGCCTGATCACCCAGCACGTGCAGTGGCTCGTCCTGATGGGGACGTCGTTCGTGGTCGCCGCGTATCTCCAGGTCGTCCGCGGCTACAACGCCATCGAGACCGGCGTGATCTTCACGGCGGCCACGGTGGGCCTGCTCGCCTCGTCCCTGGCCGCCGAACGCTTCGCCAAGCGCAGGGCCCAGCGGACGCTCATCATGGCCGGGTTCGTCCTCACCCTGGGCGGCGTCGTCGTGCTGCTCGCCATGAGCGGCGGCACCGCCAGCGCCTGGGCCTCAGCCCCCGGGCTGTTCCTCATCGGAGTGGGCCTCGGCGTGATGCTGACCCCGTCGGTCAACATCGTCCAGTCGAGCTTCGCCGAGGACGAGCAGGGCGAGATCTCCGGCCTGTCCCGCAGCGTCTCGAACCTGGGCTCCTCGGTGGGCACCGCCATCGCGGGCACCATCCTCGTGGCCGACCCGACCCACGCCTACGCCGCCGCGATGATCACCCTCGCCGCGCTGGGCCTGGTCGGGCTCGGCGCCGCGACGCTGCTGCCCGGCGGCACCGCCCCGAACGTAGCCACGACGCGGGCCGCCGGGGCGGGTTAGGGCCTCTGGCCCTAGGGCTCTTCTTCCGGCGGCTGGGTGCGAGTGCGAGCAGTGCTCCTGCGGTACGACGAGGCACCCGGACGGCTGGTGCGGTACGCGGAGACGCCCGGGTTGCGGGGCGTCCAGTCGTAGACCACCGTGCTCCGCACCACGAGGTCCTGGACGGACGCGCACCGGCGGCTCAGCGGAATCCACAGCAGGCCCGCCGGGAGGACGAGGCAGAGCGCGGCCCGCAGCACCGCGGGCACCACCCCGAGCAGCCGCCCCGAACGGGCGCTCCGCACCCGCAGGCCCATCACCTGGTCCCCCGCCGTGCGCCCGGTCGTGACCCAGCTGCCCGCCGCGTAGCCGAGGGCGATCGCGGTGCCGCAGGTGGCCGTGACCCAGGAGGGCGGGTCGAGGACTTCGAACGGTGGGCCGGTCACCACCAGGACGGCGGCGGACGCCCCCAGATGCAGGAGGACGCCGAGCAGTGTCACCACCAGCGCGTCGATTCCGGCGGCGAGGAGGCGCGAGACGAGTCCGGCCGCACGGCCCTGGGCCTGCCACGGCTCCCCCGGACCCGCCATCCCCCCGCCGCCGTTCACACCGGCCGTACGTACGGTGGCCGGGGCGCTCCGGCCCGCTCGTCGCCCGCGCGGCGAAGGAGCCGGTCGGCGAGCTGGCCGACCAGCCGGTCGGCCCGGATGCCGCGCTCCCGCACGGCCTCGACGGTCTCGCGCGTCATGCCGCTGCCCGCCTCCCTGGCGATGTGCTGCACATCGATCTCCGCCAGGACGTCGACGACCAGGGTGACGAGGTCGATCCGGGCGATCACGGCGTCGATGTCGAGGCGCCGCGCGATGGCGTCGACGTCGACCCGGTCCACGACCCGGTCCACGTCGACGCGCCGCACGACCCGGTTCACGTCGACGCGGGACACGATCCGGTCCACGTTGACGCGCTCCACGACCCGGTCCACGTCGACCCGCTCGACGACCCGGTCCACATCGACCCGGGACACCACGTCGTCGAGTTCGATGCGCCGCACGACGGCGGCGAGCACTTCCCGTACGACCGCGTCGAGACCGACGCCCGCGGCCCTGAGCACCATGCGCGGCACGATCAGCAGCGTGCCCACGATGTCGGGGCCTCTGTATGCGTTCACCACGACATCGCACCGGATCGCGGGGCCGCCGCCCTCCTCCCTGGCGGGTGATTTCACGCCGCCGCGGGTCCTTCGTGGCTCACATGGGTGCCCCGTACGCCTTGTGCGCCTCGCGATGGCCGTACGTGGCGAGGGACCAGATCACCAGGACGTCGAGCAGGATGATGAGGGCCGACCACACGGGGTGGTACGGCGTGAAGAAGAAGTGCTCCATCGCGCTCAGCCCCGCGATCACGATGCCGACGACACGGGCCCATGTGCGGCCGGAGAAGAGGCTCAGCGCCGCGGCGAGCACCACGACGCCGGTGAGCATCTCGACCCAGCCCCTGGTGTTGACGTCGAAGTCGTAGGAGTAATTGTTCTGCGTCTCGTAGTAGTTGTCGCTCAGGATCGCGGAGAGCCCCGCGATGACGTGGTACGAGCCGACGAGGCCCAGCACGCACGCGGCGAACACCACCCCGCCGAGGGTGACCACGTTGACGCGGTGCTCCGGTGCGGGCGGGGGTGCAGCGGGACCGGCCTGGCCCCGGGGGTACTGCTCAGCCATGTCGAACCTCCTCCTCGACGCATGACGGTGCGGAATCACGGTGCGGAATCACGATGCGGCTGCGCGTGCGGCCGTCGGCGGGCGGCGAGCTTGCCCAGCTCCCACAGGCCGAGGAGCGCGAGGGCGGGCAACAGGGCCCAGCCGAACTGGCCGACGCTCAGCGGTGTGGTGTCAAGGAGACGGTTGAAGACCTCCATCTGGGTCACGGCGACGGCGAGCGCGAACTCCCCGAGGAGCGTCCAGTTCAGCTGCTTGCTGTCGAAGGAGTCGGCGGTGAAGACCGTGCCCGTCTGGTTGCGGCATTCGAGGGCGGCGACCAGGAGACAGAGCGCGAACGTCGTGAAGGCGATGGAGTTGCCCACGGCCAGGCTGTCGTACCGCGACTCGCCGAGCTTGATCATGCTGAGCAGTCCGACGGTGAGGGCCGTCCCGACGAGCCCGACCGTGAGCATCAGGCCCGGGGTCATCACGGGTTCGCCGCGAGGGCGCGGGCGGCGGTTCATCAGGCCCGCGCTGACCCGGTCGAAGCCGAGGGCGAAGCCGAACGCCGCGTTGACGAAGAAGTGGATCCACAGCACCTGGGCGGGCGTGAAGGGCTCGCCGTCGGCGATGTCGAACAGCGTCGCGCCGAGGAACGTCAGCACGAAGGCGACGAGCAGCAAGAGCACGAACCGGATGTACTTGGTGAGGTTGTCGTAGATCTTGCGGCCCTGTTCGACCGCGTGGACGATCGTGGCGAAGTTGTCGTCGGCCAGGATCATGCGTCCGGCGTTCCTCGTGACCTCGGTGCCCGACCCCATGGCGATGCCGATGTCGGCGGCCTTGATGGCCGGGGCGTCGTTGACCCCGTCGCCGGTCATGGCGACGACGTCGCCCTTCTTCTTGAGGGTCTCGGCCAGCAGCACCTTGTGCTCGGGGGCCACGCGTCCGACGACGCCGATGTCGTCGATACGGGCCAGCCGCTCGCGCTCCGGCAGGGCCGCGAACTCGGCGCCGAGGATGGCCTCGCCCGGGATGCCGATCTGCTCGGCGACCGCGGCGCCCGTGATGACGTCGTCGCCGGTGACCATGCGGACCCGGATGTGGGCCGCCTGGGCCGCGGCCACGGCCTCACGGGACTCGGTGCGCGGCGGGTCGACCATGCCGACGAGGCTGGTCACCGTCAACTCCGTCATCAGGGACAGGAGATCGCCGTTGGGGGTGAACGCCGACGGGTCGAGGTCGCGGACCGCGGCGGCCATCACCCGGCGGCCCGCCCGCTCCATCCGCTCCAGCTCGTCCTGCGCCCGCTCGCTCAGGACCTTGTCGAAGGGGACGGCCGCGCCGTCCGCAAGGGCGGTCGTCGCGCGGGCCAGCACGGCCGGTGCCGCTCCCTTCACGAAGCAGCGCACCACCGTGCGCCCCTGCGCGTCCCGCGCCTCGTGGAAGGTCGCCATCAGCTTGTACGCGGGGTCGAACGGCAGCGTGGCGAGCCGGGGGAGACGGGCGCGCGTGGCGTCGACGTCGAGACCCGCCTTGTGCCCAAGGACGAGCAGGGCGCCCTCGGTGGGGTCGCCCACCACCTTGCCCTCCACCAGCGAGGCGTCGCTCGCGACGAGATACGGCAGGATCGCGCCCTCGATGCCGGCGGTCGTCCCCGCGGCGTGCTGGATCCCGCCTTCCAGGCCGTAGCCGGTGCCCGAGACGGTGTAGTGGTCGTAGGGATCGACGACCTCCACCACGGTCATCTGATTGAGCGTCAGCGTGCCGGTCTTGTCGGAGTTGATCGCCGAGGTGAAGCCCAGGGTCTCGACCGAGGGCAGATCCTTGACGATCGCGTGCCTGCGGGCGAGTTCGAGGCCGCCGAGGGAGAGGATCGTCTGCGTCACCGTGGGCAGCGCCTCGGGGACGGCGGCGATCGCCAGGGACACCGCGCTGATGAAGAGGGCGTCCCACGCATCGCCCCGCTCCCGGCCCAGGACGAACATCATGAACATCGTCAGGCCCGCGGCGCCCACGATCCACAGCGTCAGCCGGTTCAACTCACGGGTGAGGGGCGACTCTTCGCGGGGCGTGCTCGACAGCATCCCCGCGATCCGGCCCAGTTCGGTGCCGGACCCGACGGCGGTGACCACGAGGACGGCGCTGCCGTGCGTCACCGGGGTGTTCATGAACGCCATGTTGGTCAGGTCGGCGGGCGTCGGCTCGATGTCCGGCGACAGCCGCACCGGCGCGGCGTCCTTGGCGGCGGGCACGCTCTCCCCGGTCAGGGCGGACTCGTCGATCTGCAGGGCGTTCGCCCGGACGAGCCGTCCGTCGGCGGGGACCTCGTCCCCCGCGGTGAGGAGGACGACGTCCCCGACGACGATCTCCTCCGCCGGGATTCTGGCCTCGGTGCCGTCGCGCCGCACCCGCGCGGTGGCCTTCGTCATCGCCTTGAGGGCGTTCATGGCGCTCTCGGCCTTGCCCTCCTGACGTATGCCGATCACCGCGTTCAGCACGGTCAGGGCCGCGAGCACCACCGCGGTCCCCCACTCCTGGACGGCCAGGGACACCACCGCGGCGCCGACGAGAATGATCTGCATGTACGAGGTGTACTGCCCGAGGAAGCGGCGCCAGCCGGACGGCGGCTTCTCCTCCGGCAGCGCGTTGGGGCCGTCCTCGGCGAGCCGCGCGGCCACCTGCCGGGTGTCCAGGCCCGCCGCCGGGTCGACGCCGAGCTGCGCGGCGACCACGTCGGCGGAGTCCGCGTGCCAGGTGGTGGTCCTGGCAGCGGGCGGGCGGTGGCCGGGTGCGGGTGCAGGTGCCGTCATCGCTGCCGCCTCCCGTGGTTCCTGCCGCGCCGGTCGCCCTTGCCCCGCTTCTCGTGGTTGCCGCGGTTGCCGTGCTTCGGCCCCGCGGTGACCGACGCCGCGTACGGGTCGGGCGCCGCGCCCTCCGGGGCCTCGCTCTCCAACAGGACCTTCTCCCGCGCCAGTTCGCGTCGGCTCTTGTCGCCGATCTCCGGATAGCGCGGGTCGATGCCGATCAGGGTGTCGGCGAGGACCGCCGCCGCGCAGATGCGGCCGAACCACTTGCGGTCGGCCGGGATCACGTACCAAGGCGCCCAGGGGGTGCTCGTGGCGGCGAGCATCTCGGAGAACGCGGCCTGGTAGGCGTCCCAGAAGGTGCGCTCACGGGCGTCGGCCGCGGAGAACTTCCAGTTCCGCTCAGGGACGTCGATCCGCCGCAGGAAGCGGGTGCGCTGTTCTTCCTTGGACAGGTTGAGGAACAGCTTGACGACCCTGAAGCCGTTGTCGGTCAGATACCGCTCCCAGTCGTTGATCTCCCGGAAGCGCCGCCGCCAGACCGCCTTCTCCCCCTCGTCCGCCCCCGGTATCCGCTGCCGGGTGAGGAGCTCGGGGTGCACCCGCACCACCAGGACCTCCTCGTAGTGCGACCGGTTGAAGATGCCGATCTCCCCGCGCCGCGGCAGCCTGCACGCATAGCGCCAGAGGTAGTCGTGGCCGAGCTCCTCTGCCGAGGGCACCCGGAAGTTGTTCACGTGCACGCCCTGCGGGTTCACGCCGCTCATGACGTGCCGGATGGTGCCGTCCTTGCCCCCGGCGTCCAGCGCCTGGAGACAGACCAGCACCCCGTGCGTGCCCTGGGCGGCCAGGCGCCGCTGGTAGTCGGCGAGCAACTCGACGCCGACGCTCAGCAGTTCCTGGCCGGCCGCCTTGTTCTTGATCCCCGCCTTGTGAGCGGGGTCGAAGTCCTTGGCCAGGTTCACCTTCGCTCCGGGCTTGACCCGGAGCGGGGCGATGAACTCCGCGATCCGTCGGGCCTGCTTGTCCGACGTACGTTCCCGTCCGGCCTGCATGGCCCCTCCTGACGGATGGCAGGTCTCCTGCACTTACCGCGACTCCTGGATGTCGGCTAGACGTCCTCGCGGCGCACCACGCACAGCCCCCAGATGACGAAGCCGTTCACGGCGATCAGGGTCAGGGACCAGAAGGGGTAGTAAGGGATCGACAGGAAGTTGGCGATCATCAACAGCCCGGCGATGATGATGCCGAGGACCCGGGCCCACGCCATCGCCTGGAACAGACCGGCGCTGACGCCGATCGCGACGACACCGAGGATCAGGTGGATCCAGCCCCAGGTCGTCAGGTCGAACTGGAAGACGTAGTCGGGTGTCGAGAGGAACACCTTGTCCTCGAGGACGGCCATCAGGCCGCGGATGAATCCGAGGATGCCGGCGATCATCAGCATGACCGCCGCAAAGACGGTCAGCCCGGCGGCGGCCGCCTGCGCAGTGCTGCTCGAGCGGTGGTGCACAGGGGTCGAGGTGGCCATGACAGGACCTCCAAGCTCAGGGAGAGTGCCGGTTGCACCGTTGTGCTTCGAGTTTTCCCCCTGGCCGGAGCGCTGGTGGTCACCCTCCGGGGGTGATAGCGGAGTTACGCATCCCGCCCGCCACAGCAGAAAAGGGCCCCGGCCGCAGCTGCGGCCGGGGCCCTCGTGGTTCAACGCCTCACCTGCCCCCCTGCTGCCACAGGGTGATGGCCAGGGCGGTGCAGGAGGTGATCGCTGCCAGGGACGGCAGGGGCCAGCGGCTGCGCTCCAGGGCGTCCAGGCGGTCCTCGTGCTCCGAGAGGGTCTTGTCGGTCTGGTCGGCGCGCTGGAGCAGGAGGGCGAGATCGCCCCGGGTGGTGGCGAAACCGACGTCCACGGAACGGCGCAGCCGCTCCAGCTCCAGGGGGACGCTCCCCGTGTCAGCTCCCGCCATCGTCCGCCCCCTTCCTCCGCAGCCACGGGGGCAGCAGCGCCTCGACGGCCGGGACGGCCATCACGCGGCTCAGTGCCGTGGCGAAGGCCACGAGACCCGCGAGCACCGGGATGTCGGCGATCCCCGGGGCGGCCGCGAGCAACGGGACGGCGGCGATGAGGGTGAACAGGGCTTGTACGGCGGTGCGCAGGCCTCTGCGCGTGGCATCGGTCATGGTCGTCCTCCCAGGACTCGGGACCGGGGCTGGGACTGGGGCTGGGGGCTCGCGGTCAGGACCGCGGCACGCGCAGCCGGTCCCAGCTGGCCCGCCCCGGTATCCCGTCCGCGTCGCCGCCCCGGTAGCCGAGCTTGTGCTGCCAGGCGGCGTACGAGGCACGGTCGGCCTCGCTCCACACCGGCCCGGGCCCGACGGCGTACCGTCCGCAGCCCTCCTTGACCAGGCGGCGTCCGACCGCCGTGAACAGTTCGGCACGCCGCCCGATCGCGAAGAACGCGGCACCGGGGAACGCCTCGTACGCGGTGTCGTCGTCGCCCGGCGCGTCGGAGCCGAGGCGTTTGGCCACGCGGCCGCGCATCACCGGCATCGAGAAGGTCGGGTCGATCTTGCGGCGGGTCCACTCCTTGTGGCCGATGACGCTCGCCCCCGACCAGCCGTGCGCCCGGCACAGGGCGGCCGACAGACGCTCCACCGTGGCGAGCTGGGCGGCGGGGAAGGGGTCGCTGCCGTTGCCGAGGTTCTCGATCTCGAAGCCGTAGAAACGGGCGTTGCCGTCCACGGCGTCGGGACCAGGACGGGACGGCAGCACCTTCGACGCGCGGACCGCGTCGAGCACCGCCGCCGAGCCGTTGCCCGCGTGGTTGGTGCGGCCGTATCCGACGAGGTGGAGCGTGCCGTCCTTGGTGATCAGGCCGATGCAGAGCGGGCCCGGCAGATCGGGGGTGCCGCGGCGGCACAGCGCAAGGCTGTCGCGACCTGCGGTGTGGTGCAGCATGACGCCGTGCACCGGGCCCCAGGGGCCCTTGTGATTGCGGTTGTACGTCCTCCAGTTGCCGTGTTCTCTCATGCGGACGCCCTCGCCGCGCAGCGCGCGGACGAGGGCGTCGGGGGACAGAGGTGTGGCCATGGGGGCCTCCTCGGTGCGTCGGTTCTCAGATCATTGGTGTGATGGTGAGGAAGCGGTTGGCGAACGCCGTCGACGCGGCGGTCGTGCGGAAGGCGCCGGTCACCGTGTGGGCGGCGCCCGGGGTGAGCCCGGTGAGCGGGAACTGACTGCTCGCCGAGGTGGAGTTGGTGCCGCCCACGACGGCCGCACGGGTGTCGGCGGCGGCGCTGACCACCCTGGTGCCCTGCTTCACGGAGGCCGAGAAGTACGCCGTGCCCGCCGCGCTGTTGTTGACCCGCGCGCCGACCATCAGGAGCGCGATGCCGGACGGCGGGGCGATGAACGTGACGGCGAGGGGCTCGGTGGCGCCGGTCAGCGTCTCGACGTACGAGGTCGAGGCCGTCGTACCGCTCAGGGTGCTGAAGAAGGCGACCGGCCCCGGGTCCGTCGGGGCCCACTGCTTGGCGGCGGTGAAGTAGTAGTGGCGGCCCGGGTTGTTGAGCCAGGCGACCATCCCCGGAATCGGGTCGGTCACCTTCGCGTCGCGGGCCGCCGCGTCGGCGAACCGCAGCACGGTGCGGCCGTCGACGGCCTCGGCGAGGGACTGCAGGTGGACGGGGATGTCGGCGTTGTCGGCGGGCTGCGGGTAGGGCAGGCTGCCGAGGGGGGTGAGAGCGACCATGGGTTCGGATCCTCCTGGGGCGAGCGTGGTTGTCGGGTCAGCCGGCGAGGGGCGGCGGCAGCATTTCGCTCAGGTCCGTCCCCTCGTCGTCCGCGGCGACCAGGGGGTCGTCGATCTGGACGGGGCCGGGCGGGGGTTCGTACCCTTCGCCGAGCGTCTCTTCCTCGTTCACGATCACGTTCACGTTCACGCCGTGTCTCCCGTCGTCTCCAGGAGCGTCCGGTAGGTCATCGCCTTCGCGGTGAGGGCGCCGAGCGTCGCGTACTGCGCGGTGAGGCGCTGGTACGTCCGCTGCTTGCCGTAGGCGGGATCGACCGGGCCGTCGGGCACGAGGCCTGCGTCGGCGGGGGCGCCGTTGTAGGCGGTGCCGCGCAGGGTCAGGGTCTGCTGGGGCGCGGAGCCCGCGGCATGCGTGGTGCGCATGCCCACCACCCAGGCGAGCGTGTCGAGTTCGGCACCCGCGGTGTCGACCACCCGGACCACGTCGCCGAGCTGGATGCGCGGGTCGTGCAGGACCTCGACCTCGCCGAGGAGCGGCACGGGAAAGCGACCGGCGGTGAGCATGGCGTCCGCGAGGGAGTAGGCGGCCGCGGACGTCTGCACCCAGTCGGCGGAGGGTGCCGTGTACTGCTGGGTGCCGTAGTACTTCTGGCTGGTGGGGTTCCACCGGGCGTAGGAGCGCTGCTTGGGGTCGGCCGAGCGCTTGATCGGGACGATGCGCACGGAGGGCTTGCCGTCCTTGGTCACCGTCCACACGCTGGTCGTGCCGCGGTTGGAGAACCGTACGAAGTACGTCGGCCCTTCCCGCCAGCAGCTCACCGACACCCGGCCCTTGACCGCCGTCCCACCGGTCTTCGCGCTGCCGAAGCGCACCCGGTGGCCCTCCTTGACGTCGACGTCGTCGGAGACGACGAGCGGGCCGATGTCGTTCTCCTCCTCGGCCATCGCGTACTTCACGACGACCGCGGACTTCGGTTTGATCTCCCGCACCACCGTGTCGTCCACGGGTTCACCGGCCACGGCCTTGATGCCGTTCCAGTCCTGGTACGGCTGCTCGCAGTGGTTGCGGCAGGCGTCGATCTCCTCGGTGACGGTGAGCGAGGCGATGTCCCTGCGTGTGGTGACGGTCAGGTCGGGGACCGCGGGCACCTTGGCGAACCGCGAGGGGCCGCGCCAGCGGAAGACGCCCTGCTCATTGAATTCGGCCGTGGACATGCTGGCCCGGGCGATCTCGGTGATCGCGTCCCACTGGGAGCCGGACACCTTGGGGATGTCGTAGAGCGGCAGTTCCGGGGTGTCGAGGACGGCCCCCTTGGTCCACTGGCCGCGCTGCTCCCACTCCTCCTGCGGATAGGAGACGGTGTCCTGCCAGATCCGGTCGGTGACCTGGAGGCATTCGACGGCCATGTCGGTAGTCAGCTCGACCCGGTTCAGCTCCGAGATCGGCTGCCACGCGGCCTCGCCCACGAAGGTGTACTTCTCGCCCCCGTGGTACGAGCCGTCGGGCGCGGTGAGGCGTGGGTGCACGGTCGGCGAGACGACCGTCCCGGTCGACGTCGTGTCGACCATGAGGCTCAGGTGCCAGGCCCCGCGCAGCGTGGCCAGCTTGGGGAAGGTCTGCGTGGTCTGCAGTCCGGCGACCTTCTCGGTGCCCGACGCCATGGTCACGACGCCCGTGGCGATGTCGAAGGACGCCTTGATGGTCCCTGTCCTGGTGCCGCTCTGGTCGAACACCGCCGACAACTCGATCGTGTTGCCGCGCGCGAGGGCCGTGTTGACCCAGCACTCCAGCTGGAAGACCTTGCCGGGCAGGACGAACCGCGAGCGCGGCATCCACGACGCCTTCAGTCCGGCCGCCTTCGGCATCAGCGCGATGTCGAAGGGCGCGCCTTCCCGGATCCAGTCGTACTCCGCCGGGGCAGGCACGTCCTCGGGCTGGCCGTAGGTCGAGTTGAAGCCGCCGTGCAGCGAGGCGTAGAGCACCGTGAACGGCTTCTCGTCCGCCGTGTCGGCCTCGTCGACGAGCGGGGCGCGCGGCGGCGGGCAGCTGTGGATGCCGCCCTGGCGCAGGAGTTCGTCCACGCACCAGGTCGCGGTGGCGACCGGGCGACCGTGGTAGAAGCCGTGGTACGGCCGGGGCAGTGAGGCGGGGCCGCGCAGCCGCTCCGCCCCGTCCAGCGCCTCCACGGTCACGGTGTCGCTGCCGGAGGCGGCGGTGCGCGAGCGCACGGTGCCGCGGAAGGCGGGCACGGTACGGCCCGCCGCCCCCGCCGTGTGCACGACGGACTGACCGGGTCGCACGAGGTCGCCCGTGAAACGGTCGGCCCAGGCCGAGTAGAGGCGCGGCGCTGGGATGCCGTCCTTCCCGCCGAGCAGCAGCTCCAGTTGCGCGGACGAGCTGCCCGAGAAGGCCCGCATCGCCTCCGGCAGGTCCGTCGCGTACGCCCGCTCGATCTTCCACGACTGGACCTGCGGCCCGACCTCCTTGCCGCCGAGGCGGGTGGAGTGGGACGGCACGCGCTCGGGTGTGGCCAGGGCCCGGTCGAGGGCCTCGTCAGAGCGCTGCATCTCGGACCTCCACGAGGTCGAGGTTGACGTTCCGGTACGGCAGCCGGGCCGCGGGGACGTCTCCGTACGCGGTGACGACCATGGCCGGGCAGCCGTCGCCCAGGGCGTGCGCGACCGGCTCCTCGTCGAGGGTGAGGCAGCCGCCCGCGAGCCCGAACAGGCCGACGGCGCCGGGCCGTCCGACGGGCGTGGCGAAGGCGGCGCCCGCGGGGGCGGTGGCGGTGACGGAACGGCCGACGGCGTGGCTGCTGCTGAGGTACGTCCCGTCCGCCGCCTTCCAGTCCAGCTGGGCGGTGGCGACGGCCGGGTCCCAGCCGACGGGCAGCAGCCATGACACCCGCATGCCCGGCTCCACCGGCCACCCGGACCAGACCCCGTGGATCCACCCGACGGCGGCGGCCGCGTCCCGGCAGTCGACGGTGGTGATGCCGTCGGCGCCGCGGGCGAGCGCGATGTCACCGTTCATGGTGAACCAGTGGTCCCAGCCGCCGGGGATGTCCGACTGCCCGGCCGCCTGATAGGGGTCGAGCAGGTTGACGGTGGCGGGGTCGAGGACGACGAGGGGGCCGCGTCCGGTGCCGACGCGGCGGGCCAGCTGGGCGAGGTGCTGGGCGTCCGCGGGCTCCAGCCACTCGAAGGAGAGCTTGAAGCGGCGGATGGTGCGGGTGGGGGCGAAGGTCGTGACACGTCCTTCGAGCGCCTTGAACTCGGTGACGTTGAGCTCGGCGGTGCGGTCCCAGCTCTTCGCCGCCTGACGGATTTCACGGAGCCGGCCGGGGGCTCCGATCCACAGGTTCCTGGCCATGAACTCCTCCTGTTCTGTTGTGGCTTGCTGTGCCGTTGCGACTTGCCGGGGCTATCGGCGGGCGAGGGCGCGGCGGCCCGCGAAGACGGCGCGGGCGATGGTCTGCGAGTCGACGTCGACGTGGACGGGCCGGTCGGCGAGGCGCTCCATGGCCTCGGCGAGGCGGCGCAGGGCGACGGCGTTGCCGCCACCGGCGCTGATCATCCGCTCCAGCCTGGAGAGCGGGATGACGGCCTCGCTCTCGCCCGCCTCGCCGACGAGCGCGAGCGTGCCGCCGTTGCGGGCCTGGACGATGCCGCCCTGGGCAAGGTGCGGGACGGGCACGTGGAGCCGCGGGAACCCGAAGGACTTGCCGCCCCACTTGGGCACCCAGCTGGGGATGGAGATCTTGATCCCGGCGAGGACGTTGAACACGCCGTTCAGGGCGGTGGCGAGCCCCTTGATCGGCGTCAGGATCAGATTGCCCAACCCCTTGACCAGCGGCTTGACGAAGTCGACGGCGGCGCGGGTGCCGGTCTTGATGCCCTTCCAGGCGGCGTTCATACCGCGCTTGAGGGCGGCGGTGACCTTGTCCATCTTCACGAACTGGGTGATCAGCGGGGCGGCGAGCGTCATGATCAGCCCGAACGGGCTGCCCGCCATGGCGAGGTTGAGCCCCTTCTGCGCGGCGCTCGCCCCCTTGAGCCCCTTGCCCAGCTTGCCCATGGACTTGCCGCCCTTGTCGGCGTTCTTGCCCGCCTTGCCGACGGACTTGTCCACGGCGTCGGCCTGGCGCTTCACGTCACGCAGGGCGGTCTTGGCCTTGTTCGCGGCTCCGCGGAGCTTGTCGAGCGAACTCTTGAACTTGTCGGATTCCTTCTTCGCCTTCCCCAGGGACCCGTCGGCGCTACGGAGCCCGGAGTGCAGCTTCTTGACCGCGCTGCTGCTGCTGTTGGCGGACGTACGAAGCTTGCCGACGGCGGTCGCGGCGGACCCGGTGGACTTGCCGAGCTTGCCGACCGCGGTGGCGGCGGAACTCGTCGGCCTGCCCAGCTTGTTGACGGACCCCGCGGCGGATCCGGTGGACTTGCCCAGCTTGCCCACCTGGGTGGCCGCCTGACTGGCGGCGCCGCGCATGCGGCCGAGTTGGGTGGCCGCGGTTGCTATGGACTTGTTCAGTGCCATGTCTGTCTACCTGCTCCTCTGAATGTCTTCTCCTCGCTCGCCACGTCAGAAGCGGGCATTGAGCCGGTCGATCTCTGCCCTCAGCATCTGCACGTTGGCATTGGCCTGTTGCGACTCCCGCCTCAGTGAGCTGAGCTGACTGTCCCGAAGTCCATGGAGCTGGCTCCTCTGCTGACTGGCGGTCGCCCGGAGGTCGGAGAGGTCGGCTTTGCGGCGGAGCTTCAGATTGAGGTCGCGGGAGAGTTCGGTTATCCGCTGATCCACGCGGGTCATGTCCGACCGAATTCTGGTGATATCGGTCCTTGCCGTGGTGAGTTCGGACCGGAGCGACTCGGGGTCTCGGCGCGCGTTCCTGTCGCGGTTCTTCTCCCACTCCGCCTTCACGTCGAGCTCGGCACTCCACAGCTTCACACCGGTGCCGAGACCGGTGAACTCGGCCGAGACCCCGGTTGCCGCAGCGGTGGCACCGGCAACATCCGCCTTGGCGCCGCCGTATTCCAGCTTCGTCGAGAACGACTGGACCGACTCCTCCAGACCTGTAACTCTATCTACTAGAGACTTGCCCTCACTGTCACTCATGGCTTTACATCTCCTTGGAAAGGTTCAGTCATGTCTGCGAATACTGGTACTCAATTTTCCGGCCGCGGAATGTTCGAGTTCGATGTCCCCAAGCATCTGGCCGGGGGGAAATTCGTTGTCGAGGCACGATGCAGAATGCTCGGCCCCGGCTTTGAGATACACGGCGAGACCCATGAGGACGGCGTCACCAAGCACCAGCACATAGGCTTTGTGCACTGGGGTGCCACTATTCACCTGATGATTCCAGAACAGTACGGAAGACTGGTCGTCAAGGGCGCATCGAGTGACCGCAAAACCGGCCGCTGGAGCCTGGAATGCAAGAGCTTCTCGGAGCTCCCCGAATTCTCACCGGAGAACTCAGCCAGCGCATCGCGCATGTTTCTCGTCCGCGGTGGGGCAAGGTCCGCAGACGTGGAATTCGCGGGCCCAGGCTCCGTACGGCACTTCGATCTCGAAGGCGGCAAGGAACAGGAGCTCGTCAGTAACACCGGCAGCTTCCGCGGAACCGTCACGGTCCCCGGAGAGGGCGTGGTCGCGATCTCTCCGCCCTTCGGCGAATGGGGTCCGATGCAGAAGTGGAAACTCACCCTTCGCGGACGCTGACCCCACCGGCTCCCCGTCAGGAGAAGCCGTCAGGAGAAGCCGTCAGGAGAAGAAGGAGACCAGTTGCTCCGCCGACGGCATGGCGGGCTCGGCGTCAGGTGCCCGTTCCTCGGCGCGGTCCTCCGGAGGACGTGGCGTGCCGGGCCGTGGCAGTGGCTTCGGCGGGTCCAGGGGATCCGCATCCTCGTCCTGGTTGACCGTCGCGAACATCCAGTTCGCGTCGGCCAGTTGGTCCACCACGTGCGCCAGGAGATAGTCACCCACCGACCACTCCGCCGCCTCCCCCTCCGCCTCCCGCGCCACCGCCCCGTCCCGCGGCAGATGCCGGATCAGGACCGCGAGGCGGCGGGAGGACAGACGGCCGCGGTGCCAGTCCAGGAGGTCGAGGCCGTAGAAGCGGAGCAGGTCGGCCTCCAGAGCCTCGGCGTGTTCGTCGACGAACACGCCGAGGCTCAGCCTTCCCCCAGGCCGAGCCCGGTCTCCTTGCCGTACGCCTCCAGGATCGCCGCGATGTCCTGCATCGTGACCTCATGCCGCTCGAAGCGGGCGTACTGCGCCTCCCCGAGGAGGAGTTCGAGCAGGCCGTCCACATCGTTGTCGTCGAGGTCACGCAGTGCGCGCGCGGTGGCGCGGGTCAGTTCGGTCGGCAGCTCGAAGCTGTCCGAGTCGAGCTCGAAGGTCCAGGCCCGGCCGAGCGCTTCGAGGCGCTGGGCGCGGGCGGCATTGACGTTGAAGCCGGACACGGGTCTCTCCTTCGGCAAGGCGACGCCCGGCCATGCTGGGGGCACGGGCCGGGCGTCGCTGGGATCCTATGCGGTCGCGCGCAAGCGCAACCGGCGATTTTGCGCAATCAACCAACAGGGCAGGAGCGGGCCGGGGCGGGCCCGCTCCACCTACTAGTAGGACGTGGACAGTTCCTTCATGCGGAAGCTGGCCAGCGGCGCGGTGTCGTTCTTGGCGAGCGCCGTGAACGTCACGCCCAGCTTCACCGCACCGGTCCGGGTCAGACCGATCTCCTCGGTCTCGGTGACCTGCCCGCGCGGCACGACGAACCGGTAGATCGACGCACCGTCGGTGAACTCGATGCCCAGCGCCCGCTCGTCCGCCACCGGGGAGTTGGCGAGGTCGTACGTGAACTCCTTGAACTCGGGATCGGCCTGCGCGTCGAGCCCCGCCGGCGGGGTGGTCGTGGTGGTGGCCGGCTTGACCGCGCCACCGCCCATGAAGAAGGCCAGGGTCGCCTTGTTCAGCTGCATCAGCTGGAACTTCACCGTGAGGTCACGGTCGGAGTAGATGAACCGCGCCGGGCTCACCGACTGCCAGGTGTCGACCGGGTCGATCTTGTCCTTCTTGTTGAACTTGATGCCGTCCGTCGTGGTGTAACCGAGGTCGGTCCACTTCGCCGGGTCCCACGCGGTGGCGATGGTGGCCGGGGCCTCGGTCTCGACGGGCGCGATCAGCACGCGTCCGGTACCGGCGACGCGGATTTCCTTGCCGTTGTTGCCTGCCATGGGTACTCCTCAGATCTCAGTTGGTACGACGAAGGCCCCGCCGGATCGGCAGGGCCTGTGGTTCTGGTGCGTGGTGCGTGGTGCGTGCGGGGAGACGCGGGTGCTCACTCGGGGCGGATCGAGATCCGCACCGTCGACAGGTACCGGTTGCCCGCCGGGCGGTTGTAGTCGGGCAGCCAGCGCGGCCCGTCCGCCTCGGTGACGTCGGTGACGACGGCCCCGCCGTACGAGGTGCCGGCCAGTTCGAGCACACAGGCACGGGCGGCGAGGGAGATGCCGTGCGCGGTGGACTTGTCCGGGCCGTAGACCTCGAGGTCGAGCAGCGGCTGGTCGAGATGCCGGTCGTCGATCCACGCCCCGCCGACGCGGGAGACGAGGACGGCCTTCTGGGTGCCGTCGAACCCGGCGGGCGGCTTGTTGTCGACGACCGAACCGGCCAGCTCGGCCCGGTTCTTGAGGAAGTCGACGACGACGCGTTCCGCGTCGGGAAAGGTCAGGATGGACACATGGACACTCCCTGTCAGTCAGAAGGGACATGAGTGAGGGCAACACGAAGCGGCAGGTCCGCCGCCCCGGTGCGGGGCGCAGCTCTGCCGCTGCTTCAAGTGTGATCCAGGGTCCCGGATCCCGCAACTGATGCCGGAACAGCCCCTGTTGAGCCACTCCGGAACACGCGAAGGGCCCCGCACCACCCGGTGCGGGGCCCTCGTCCTCGTACGGCTATGTCTGCGGCCGCGCCGCCCCCACCCCTCGTACGAAGCGCTCGGCGGCGAACACGTCCTCCAGGCGGTACATCGAGCGCCGCCCCTGCCGCCCCGCGGCCTTCAGGTGGCCGAGCTGCACCCACTTGCGGATGGTCGCGGGCGAGACGTCGGCCTCGGTGGCGGCGAGGTCTCCCGAGATCAGCGGTGCGTTCATGCCGTCTCCTCCGCCTCGTCGAGCACGTGTCGGCAGGGCGGGTTCACACACATCGCGACGCCTCGCTCGGGAAAGGCCCGCAGCGAGACCGAGCCGCAGGCCGGGCACCGCCCCGGAAGCCGCACCAGCTGCTCGGGGTCCCCCAGGGCGCGTGCGCAGCGGTGGGCCATCCGGCGGGTCTCCTCCTCGACGTGGGCCGCCAGGTCGGGCATCTCCCGGAGCGCGTCGAGGAGTTCGGCGAGTCGGCCGAGGCGGACCGCCACCGGGGCGGCGGAGATGCGGCGCAGGCCGAGCCGGTCCCGCACGGCCTCCTCCAGTTCGACCACGCCGTCACCGATGTCGCGGAGGGCGTCGGAGACGTAGAGGCGTACGGGCGCGAGGGTGGACGCGGCCGGACCGCCGCCCCGTACCTCGCGGAACGTCCGTCCCGTGCCGGGCGCCAGCTCCGCCAGGAGCAAGGGGTACCGGCGGCGCAGCGAATCGATCCAGAGGGCCGCGCGCCCGACCGAGCCGCTCACCATGATGTCCCCACCGCTCATCACGAACTCCCCTTGGCCGACTTATTGGCCGACTTGCGCGGTTTGACCTCGCGGCCGTTGCGCCACAGGCGTCCCCCGCTGACCCCGTCGAACCAGGTGCGCGAGGGATCGACGATGGCTTCGCACTCGCGCCGGATCGGACACTGATTGCAGGCGCGCAATACCGGCGCCGCCTCGGCGGGGGTGCGAGTGAAGACGTACTGCTGGGGGAGATCCACGCAGGCAGCGTCCCGACGCCAGTCGGGAGCCTCGTCCGGGCTGGGCCCGGAGACTTGTGCGCCAGTAAAAGCGCTGTTCAGAGCAGGTGCGAGCAGATCTGGCCGATTGGGCATGCGCAACCCCTCCGCAGGTATGCGAACATTAGTTCGAACACGTCGATGCGTGATCAGAGTTCCACGCTGCGTGCGCATGCGCAACTAAAAACAGAGAGGCGTGAGGCAGGAAGGGACGTAAGGGGTGGCTGGAAATAACCGCTGCGACAACACCACGAAGGCGCCACGACGGCCCGCCGGGCGCACTCCGGCGCCCGCCTGCGCGGGATCTTCACAACAACGTGCGAGCGCGCACATATTTCGGTGCGCGCACGATCGGTACCCTCGCTCTGCGACGAGGGGAGAACGACGACATGGTGTCCAGCCCGCGGGCCAGTGCCCGCAGCGAACAGGGGTACCGACCCGGGAGCGACCACGAGCAGGGCCGGGAGAGTGGCCGAAACCGAGCGGACGAACTGGAGGAGTTCGCCGAGTGGATCGAGGGCGTGATGCGCGAGCGCGGCTACGACATCGACAGTCCGCGCGGCGGCGGCAAGTCGAAACTGGCGGACGACGCAGGTGTGCACCGGGCCGCCGTCAGCCGCCTCATCCAGCGGCAGAGCATGCCCGACCTGGAGACGATGCGACGCCTCGCGGCGGTGCTCGGAGTTCCGCTGCGGGACATGCTGATCCGCTCCGGCCGACTGTCCGAGAATGACCTGCCGATCGCGGCGGGGCGAGGCGGGGAGACCGATGCCCCCCGACTGCTGAGCCCCGAGGAAGCGGCCCGGAGAATGGGGGTGCCCCCAGAACTGCAGGCGGTCTTCGTGAGGGTCACGAAGGCGTTCCTGCCGCAGGTCGAGTAGCCGAACAGCAGGGGGCCGAACTTGCGCAGCCCGGGGGCACAGAGGGAGTGCGAACATGCCGACTGACGAAGCGGAGGGGCCGTCCGGGGGCGCACGGCGTCGCGGTGCGGGGCGCCATGACGTCGAGAGCGGAACGAGGGCGTCGGAGGAGCTCGCCTACCTCGTCGGCGCGCTGCTGATCGAACTCGGCTCGAAGATCCAGGAGGCCGGGATCGACGGCGTCCGGATACTCACCGAGGAGGAGGCGCAGCAGAGCCAGCTGCGCTGGTTCCGCGAGGGCTGGGCGGAACACGCCCGCGCGGCGGAACACGCCCGCCCGTCCGACGCCGACGCCGAGGCTCCGGCGGGCCACGTGGACGTGGAACCCCCATCGGCAGCTGCCGCATCCGCGAGGCTGCTCCGGTTCCCCTCGGACACGCCACGAGGCACGCACCCGCTCCCGATCGTGGGCAGGGACGAGGCCCGCGGCACACGGGACTTGATGGCGCACCGGCCGCGCAGGCGGCGGGAGCAGGACGACCCGAAGCACACCGGCCCCGACGAGTAGGCGGGCTCTCCTCCGCCGCACCGCCACCACCTGTCACGTATCCTCCGCATTCGCCCGTCCGGGCGAAGAATTCCGGGCGAAGAATCAGGAAGAGGATGGACGCCGGTGTCACTGGTCCCACGGGTCTCACTGGCCGCACTGGTGTCGCGCCTGGCCGGGTGGTGCCGGAACGCCGTGCTCCATGAGTGGCGGAACGTTGTCGCAGGCCCGTGCCGCAGGCTCTGGGAGCGCGGCCCCCTCGGCGTCTCGCTGGCCGTCCTCGCCAGCGTCGCCGTGATCGGCCTGCACGAGTTCCAGCAGACGACCGCCGGTGCCGGTGTGGTGCGTGTGCTCAGTGAGGTGCGGGCCGACCAGCCCGTCTGGCTGTCCCTGCTGCGCACGCCCGTCTCGCTCTTCGTGCCCGCGGTGGACCTGCCCGCGTGGGGCGGCCTGCCCCGCCTGTTCCTGGCGTTCGCACTCGCCGAGCTGCTCTTCGGGCGCGTACGCACGCTGGTGGTCGCGTACGCCGTCACGCTCGCCGGAACCCTCGGGGCGCGCGTGATGATCGCCCTCGGCCCCGACCGGCTCGGTCTCCCCGCGGAGGCCGCGCACACGGTGGACACGGGGGCCTCGGCGGCGATCGTCGGCCTCTTCGCCTTCACGGCCGTGACCCTGCGGTCGCCGCTGCTCTTCCTCGCCGCGGTCGTCCCGACGGTGGCCGGTTCGATCGCCGAGCCGAACCTCGCGGGCCGCGAGCACCTGGTCGCCGTCGCCGTGGCGATGATCCTCGCGATCGTCCTGCCCGGCCGGAAGGAAGGCCAGGCAGAATCGAAGGAAGCCGATCAGGCTGACCAAATCCACCAGATCCAGCAGATCCAGCAGATCCAGCAGATCCAGCAGATCCATCAGGAGGCCAGGCATGGCGGTTCTCGACGCGGGCGACCCACTGGCCGTCGCGGTGACCGGAGCGATCAGGACCGGTGACGTCCCGGCACTGCGCGAGTTGCTGGACGCGCACCCCGGGCTCGCCGTCACGGGCATCGAGCGGACCGGCGAGGCGGCGGGGACGCGCAGCCTGCTCCACATCGCAACGGACTGGCCGGGCCACTTCCCCGCCGGACCCGAGGTCATCGCGGTCCTGGTCACGGCCGGTGCCGACCCGGACGCCCGGTTCGTCGGCGCGCACCGGGAGACGCCCCTGCACTGGGCCGCGAGCAACGACGACGTCGCGGCGCTGGACGCGCTGATCGCGGCCGGTGCGGACATCGAGGCGACCGGGGCGGTCATCGGGGGCGGCACACCGCTGGCCGACGCGCGCGGCTTCGGGCAGTGGCGGGCGGCCCGGCGGCTCCTGGCACACGGGGCGCGGACGACCTTGCAGGACGCGGCGACGCTGGGCCTCGTCGACCGGGTCGCGTCCCTCGTCGAAGGCGGGGCGGAGGGGGCGGACCCGCCCGGCGCCGACGACATCACCAGCGCCTTCTGGGGCGCGTGCCACGGCGGACAGCAGGCGACCGCTCGCCTTCTCCTGGAGCGGGGCGCCGACCTCGACTGGATCGGATACGACGACCTGACGCCGCTGGACGTCGCCGTAGCGGCCGGAGCCGCCGAGGTCGCGGAATGGCTGCGCGCACAAGGCGCAAGGACGCACAGGGAGTTGGCGTAACGACCGCGCCGCGGTCCGCTCGCTGCTCGGCCGAGGGGTTACTCGGCGGGGGCCGCGTAACAGTGCAGGGCGACCCGCTGCCCCGGCCCCCACTCCTGCTCGACGATGCCGAGCAGCTGCCATCCCATGCGTTCGTAGAGCGCGGCCGCCGAGGCGTCGGTGGACACCACGTCAAGGACCGGATGCAGTCCGCGCGCCCGCGCCTCCCGCACGGCCCGCCCCATCAACAGGGCACCGATCCCGTGGCCGCGGGCGTCCGGCGCGACGAAGAGGCGGCTCACCACCGCGGCCGCGTCGGCTCCTTCGCCCCCCGCCCGCTCGCCCCAGAGCCCGGGCGCCTCGTCCCCCGCCCCTGGCCGGGACAGCCCCACGTGGCCGACGACCCGCCCGTCGAGCTCGGCCACCCAGGCCCCGAAGGCGTCGGCTCCTTCCAGCCAGCCGCCGGGCTCCCGCGGCCAGTTGACCGGATACCCGTCGGCTTTGTGGACGGCGGCGAGCACACCGACGCAGGCCTCCAGGTCACGCTGGCCGGAACGTTCCCGCAGCCGCAGGACGGGGTGGCCGTCTGCCGCGTCGGCGGCCCGGTCTCGTCTCATCGAATCATCGAATCACAGTGGCCGACCGAGCACGCCCCGCACGCCCAAGTAGACACTCCGACAACAGCGTTACCGTCCATACCTACCCACCCCACCCATCAGGCGAGCGCGACGAGCTCCCGATAGCCGGAGCTCCACAAATCCTCCTCTCCGTCAGGGAGGAGCAACACCCGATCCGGCCGCAGGGCGTCGATGGCGCCCTCGTCGTGCGTGACCATCACGATGGCTCCTGGATACGTCCCCACAGCACCCAGGACCTCACCCCTGGACGCCGGATCGAGGTTGTTGGTGGGCTCGTCGAGGAGCAGGACGTTCGCGCCGGAGTGGACGAGCCCGGCGAGCGCGAGCCGCGTCTTCTCGCCGCCCGAGAGGACCGAGGCGGGCTTGTCCGCGTCGTCGCCGCCGAACAGAAAGGCCCCCAGAACGCGCCGCACCTCGCCATCCGTCAGATGCGGGGCGGCGCCCGCGAGGTTCTCCCGGACGGTCAGCGCACCGTCCAGGGTGTCGTGCTCCTGAGCGAAGTACCCGAGCCGCAGCCCGCTCCCGGCAACCACCCGCCCCGTGTCCGGGAGTTCACGCCCGGCAAGCAGCCGCAGCAGCGTCGTCTTCCCGGCCCCGTTGAGACCGAGGACGACGAGCCGACTCCCCCGGTCGACGGCCAGATCGACACCGTCGAGCACGCGATGGGACCCGTACGCCTTGGCCAGCCGCACCGCGCCCAGCGGCATGCGGCCGCACGGCGCGGGCTCCGGCAGCCGGATCCGCGCGACCTTCTCGCTCCGCCGCACCGGCTCGGTCCCGGCGAGCATGCGTGCGGCGCGCCGGTCCATGTTCTTCGCGGCGGTGGCGGTGGCGACGTGGGAGCGCATCTTGTCGGCCTGGGCGCGCAGCGAGGCGGCCTTGCGCTCTGCGTTGGCACGCTCACGGGTACGCCGCCGCTCGTCGGCCGCGCGCTGGGCGCGGTAGGCCTGCCAGCCGGTGTTGTGGACGTCGATGGCGGTACGCAGCGCATCGACGTGCAGGACGCGGTTGACCGTATCGGCGAGGAGCCCGGTGTCGTGGCTGATGAGCACGACGCCGCCCGGATATCCGGCCAGGTAGGTGCGCAGCCACGCCACCGAGTCGGCGTCCAGGTGGTTGGTCGGCTCGTCGAGGAGCACGGTGTCGTGTCGCGCGAACAGGATCCGCGCGAGCTCGACGCGGCGCCGCTGGCCGCCCGACAGCTCGCCGACGGGCCGGTCCAGCACTCGCTCGGGCAGCCCGAGCCCAGCGGCGACCCGGGCGGCCTCCGCCTCCGCGGCGTACCCGCCGCACGCCTGGAAGCGGTCCTCCGCGCGGGCGTAGGCGGCCATGGCCCGCTCCTGCGCTGCCGGTCCCCCGGCTTCGGCCATGGCGGCCTCGGCGGTACGCAGCGCCGCGACGGCCTCGTCCAGGCCCCGCGCGGACAGGATGCGGTCGGTGACGGTGACGGCGGGGTCGGCGGCGCCGGGATCCTGGGCGAGATACCCGACGGAGCCCGTCCGGCTGACGTCGCCGTCGGCCGGGGCCTCCCGCCCCGCGAGGATCTTCATGAGACTGGTCTTGCCCGCGCCGTTGCGCCCGACCAGGCCGACGCGGTCGCCGGGGGCGATGTGGAAGGAGACGTGGGACAGCAGAAGGCGGGCGCCGACGCGCACGTCGACACCTCGAAGGGTGATCATTGGGTAACGCTCCGCAATAGCGAATGGACACACGGGTGACGTGAAGGCGTGTGTCCCAGCTAGGAAATGCGAGGCGTAGACATACCTCCGAGACTAACGCCGCACTCGCTCCCCCCGCACGCGATTTCCACCCCGACCGCAGACGTCCGCCTACTTCCCCTCCCCTGAGGCGGCGGCCTTCGCCGCGGCCTTCAGCTCCTGCTTGTGGGCGCGGACCTTGTGCAGGGAGTCCGGGCCGGTGATGTCCGCGACCGAGCGGTACGCCTTGGGGGCGCCGTAATCCCCCGCCGCCTCCCGCCAGCCCTTCGGCCTGACGTCCATCTGCTTGCCGAGCAGCGCCAGAAAGATCCGGGCCTTCTGCTCACCGAAGCCGGGCAGCGCGTGCAGCCGCCCGAAAAGCTCCTGCCCTGATGCGGCATCCCGCCACAGCGCGGTCGGGTCGCCCTCATAGTGGTCGACCAGGTACTGACAGAGCTGCTGGATCCGCTTGGCCATCGAGCCCGGGTAGCGGTGCACCGCGGGCTTGGCGGAGAGGAGCGCGGCGAACTCCTCGGGGTCGTACGCGGCGATCTCGTGGGCGTCCAGGTCGTCCGCCCCCAGGCGGGTGGCGATCGTGTACGGCCCCGCGAACGCCCACTCCATGGGGACCTGCTGGTCCAGAAGCATGCCGACCAGCGCGGCGAGCGGACTCCGCCCGAGCAGCGCGTCCGCGTCCGGCTCCTGAGCAAGATGAAGCTCCATACCCCGATAATCCCCCGCAGCCCACACCCCCGCAGCCCGAGCCCCGCAGGTGCCCTGCGCCGTCCGGCGGAGGTAGGAACCTCAAGCCCGCCGCTCCGCGGCGGATGTTCCCCACCCACCCACCCGTTTGCCCTGCGACGTCCAGCGGGGGTAGGGGCTGGGACTGTCCCGGCGTCGCCAGGGTGGGGGGTGGGCGGGAGGCCCCGTATGCGGCCAAGGGTGGGTGGGCGGGAGACCCTCCGCAGCAGCGGAGGTAGGGGCCGGGGCTTTCCCGGCGTCGCCAGGGTGGGTGGGAAACCCCGCAAGCGACCAAGGGGGTGGGGGGACTCTCCGCAGCAGCGGGGCAGGGGGCGAAGCCGCCCCGGCGTCGCCAGGGCAGGGGTGGGTGGGAGAGCCCGCGAGTGGCTGAGGGGACTGGGTGGGCGGGTGGGAGGCCCTTTGCAGCCGTCAGTAAGGCCAACGGCCCCGGGGCCCCTACCGGGCCGGGGCGTGAGTGGGCGGGTGGGGGGTGCTCAGGGGGCGAGGGGGCTGGGCGGGCGGGAGGCCTTTGCGGTCGTCGGCAAGTTCAGCGGTCGAGGAGGCCGTCCGCCTCCGCCGGGCCGCAGCCGCGTACGAGACGGGAGGGGACGTGGGGGTATGTGCGCACGGAGCACCGAGCCGACCGGGGCGGTCAGAAGGTCTTCAGGCGGGGCGTAGGGATGGCGAGTACGTACATGCCCCCGCGGCCCCGCACCCACAGACGGGCCACAGGCGCAGACGCGCCCACCGGGCGCACCAGCCCCCTAGCCCATGAGGGCGGCATCCGGGCCCGGTGCGATCGAGGAAGCGTCCGCCAGGGGACATGCCCTCCATGAGCGCCCCGCCCCCTCCACCACGCCGCCACCCCGCGTGGCCAAGGGCGCTGCTCACCCTCCTCCTGGTCCTCCTGGCCGCCCTCGCCCCGGCCCCCACCACCCCACCACCCCCCACCGCCCTCTCCACGGAGACCAGCAGCGAGACCCAGCACGACGTCACAGACACGGCCCTGCGCCTCCCCACCCGCCACGCCACCCGGCTGCCCACCGCACGGCCCCACGCCCCGGCACCGCCCCACCGCACCACGAACCCCACACCGGCCCCGCCCCACCTCCACCCCCACGTCCCCACCCCCCGCTCGGTGGTCCTGCGCTGCTGACAGGAGGGCAGAAGCAAACGCCCTCCACCCCACCAGCACGAGCAGAAGGACACCTCATGCCCATGGACCCCTACGCGGCCCTGCAAGCACTGCTCCGCGCAGAAGCAGTACGCGCGACGCCTCCCGAGGAACCCCGCCCGGCACCTCAGGCGCCTCTTGAGCACGACGACCACGCTCCCGAGCACCACCGTCGTCAACAGCCCAACGACGCCTGACCCAGCCGAAGGCGACGGCCGGCGCAGGACGAACCGCTCAAGGCGCCCCCGCCAGACTCAGCGCCTGCGCCGAGCCGTCCCGAACACGGACCGCGAGATCTCCCGCCCGATCTGCGTCCCCATGGACCGCAACAGGGACTTGAACATCCCGCTCCCTACGACTTGCTCCACCACAGACCCAGACCCAGACCCAGACCCAGACCCACCCCCGGCCGACTTGCCCCGAGCCGCACTCTCCGCCTCGGCCGCCGCCTCCGCCGCCTGCGCCCCCGCCACCCTCTCCGCCTCCCGCGCAGTCAACTTCTCGTACGCCGACTCCCGATCAACCGCCTCCGCGTACCGCGAATAAAGCACCGACGACCGCACGGCCTGCTCCAGCGCCCCCGCCTCCACCGGCCCCATCAGCGACTCCGGCGCCCGCAGCCGCGTCGCCGCGACCGGCGTGGGCGCGCCCTTCTCGCTGAGCACGGTGACCACGGCCTCACCCGTACCGATCCCGGTGAGGATCTCCTCCAGGTCGTACGCCGAATCGGGAAACGTCCGCACCGTCGCCTTCAGCGCCTTCTGGTCGTCGGGAGTGAACGCCCGCAGCGCGTGCTGGACGCGATTGCCGAGCTGCCCGAGCACGTCCGCGGGCACGTCCTTCGGCGTCTGCGTCACGAAGAAGACGCCGACGCCCTTCGAGCGGATCAGCCGCACGGTCTGCGTGATCGCCGCGAGGAACGCCTTGGAGGCCCCGTTGAAGAGCAGATGCGCCTCGTCGAAGAAGAAGACGAGCTTCGGCTTCTCGATGTCGCCCACTTCCGGCAGGTCGTTGTAGAGGTCGGCCAGCAACCACATCAGGAAGGTCGAGAAGAGCTGCGGCTTGTCCTGGACGGCGGGCAGTTCCAGGACCGACACAAGACCCCGCCCGTCCGGCGCCAGCCGCAGGAACTCGCTCGTGTCGAACTCGGGCTCTCCGAAGAAGTCGCCCATCCCCTGCGCCTCGAAGGCGGTGAGCGCCCGCAGGATGACCCCGGCCGTCACGGTCGAGAGCCCGCCGATGCCCTTGAGCTCCGGCTTGCCCTCGTCCGAGGTGAGGAAGGTGACGACCGCGCGGAGGTCCTTCAGGTCGACCAGTTCCAGCCCCTTCTGGTCGGCGTAGTGGAAGATCAGGCCGAGCGACTGCTCCTGGGTCTGGTTGAGCTGCAGCACTTTGGAGAGCAGCACGGGCCCGAAGCTGGTGATCGTCGCCCGGACCGGAATCCCCGTGCCGATGCCCCCGAGCGCGTAGAACTCGCTCGGAAACCCGGTGGCCTGCCACTCCTGCCCCACGTCCGCGGCCCGCTCGGCGACCTTGTCACCCGCCTCGCCGGGTACGGAGATCCCCGAGACGTCGCCCTTGATGTCCGCGAGGAAGACCGGGACGCCCTGCGCGGCGAGCTGCTCGGCGATGAGCTGCAGGGTCTTGGTCTTGCCCGTACCGGTGGCCCCGGCGACCAGCCCGTGCCGGTTGAGCATGGGCAGCGGGATGCGGATCTGCGCGTCGGCGAGGCACTCCCCGCCCCACAGCAGCGCACCGAGTTCGAGGGCGGGCCCGTCGAAGGCGTACCCGGCAGCGATCTCCACGGCTTCCCGAGGCAAACCAGCACCCACACCACCGTCCACCCCCGCGGAACCCTCGCCTCCGCCCGTCACCTCCACGCTCGGCGCAGACTCGTTCGGGCGGTTCACGCGGCCCGGCATGGACGGAATCGACTGGCTCTCGCTCACTTCGGCCCCTGTTCCCGGCTGACGTGTTCCCGGTTTGACCCGATTTAAGGCGTCATTTCCCAGGGTCGCACTCCGTCGCCATGGCTGCGCCCGGAGAGCCTTGCCCGGTAGGCTTTCCGTGTGATCTTCAAGCGCATCGGAAACGGCCGGCCGTACCCCGACCACGGCCGGGAAAGCACCCGGCAGTGGGCGGACGTCGCGCCGCGCCCGGTCCGCCTCGATCAGCTCGTGACGACCAAGGGCCAGCTCGACCTGGAGACCCTGCTCGCCGAGGACTCGACGTTCTACGGCGACCTCTTCGCGCACGTCGTGAAGTGGCAGGGCGACCTCTACCTCGAGGACGGCCTGCACCGCGCGGTCCGCGCCGCGCTCCAGCAGCGCCAGGTGCTGCACGCGCGCGTGCTCGAACTGGGCTGATCCAGGACCGCCGGGCCCACACGACCCACTCGACCCGCACACCCCACCCCACCCCACCCACCCGCACGGGCGACCCACACCGCACCGGCCATTCAGGCGACCCCACGTCCCGCATTGGCCCTTTCGGGTTGGACTGGGCCCCGGGTAATGATCATTTAGTAGGCATCGCCGTCCGGCCGCACTACGCTGCGCCCATGAGCATGCTCACTCCCCCCGGCATGGGCGGCAAGTACCGCATCACGGGGGACAAATATCCACGGATGCGCCGCCCGAGCGGTCGCCGCAGGATCGTGCTCGCGGTCATCGCGTCCGCCGCGGCCATCGGCCTGATCGGCTGGGGCACCCTGCAGCTCATCGACGTGTTCACGGGCGGCAGCAAGGCATCGGCCGCGGGCCACGCGTCCCAGGACTGCGACCGCAAACCGGCCGCCGCCTCCTCGGAGCCGGCGCGGAAGCCGAAATCGCTGCCCAAGCCGGGCCAGATCACCGTCAACGTCTTCAACGCCACGCCCCGCGGCGGCCTCGCCAAGAGCACCGCCGACGAGCTCAAGAAGCGCGGGTTCGCCATCGGCAAGGTCGGCAACGCGACGAAGACGTACGACAAGAAGGTCAAGGGCACCGGGCTGCTGCTCGGCGCCCCGTCGGCCGCGGACACCGCGATCCCGGTGCTCGGCACGCAGCTCGCCGGGGCCGAGCACCGGTCCGACGCCCGCAAGGGCGGCGAGGTCGACCTGGTCATCGGCAACCAGTTCAAGAATCTGGCCAAAAAAGAGGACGCCGACAAGGCCCTGGCCGCACTGGCCAAGCCCAAGCCGACGCCCACTCCGTCGGGCAAAGAGAACTGCTGACTACTCCGCGGTCCCGTACATCCGGTCACCCGCATCACCGAGCCCGGGCACGATGTACCCCTGCTCGTTGAGCCGCTCGTCGACCGAGGCCGTCACGACCGTCACCGGCGTGCCCGCCAGCTCGCGCTCCATGATCTCGACGCCCTCAGGGGCGGCGAGCAGCACCACGGCGGTCACGTCGTCGGCGCCGCGCTTGATGAGTTCCCGGATCGCCGCGACGAGCGTGCCGCCCGTGGCGAGCATCGGGTCCAGGACGTACACCTGACGCCCGGAGAGGTCCTCCGGCATGCGTGTCGCGTACGTGGAGGCCTCCAGGGTCTCCTCGTTGCGGATCATGCCGAGGAAGCCCACCTCGGCGGTCGGAAGCAGCCGCACCATGCCGTCGAGCATGCCGAGACCGGCGCGCAGGATCGGCACCACCAGCGGACGCGGGTACGACAGCTTCACGCCGGTCGTCCCCGTCACCGGGGTCTCGATGTCGACCTGCTCGGTGCGCACGTCCCGGGTGGCCTCGTACGCGAGCAGGGTGACCAGCTCGTCGGCGAGGCGCCGGAAGGTCGGGGAGTCGGTGCGCTTGTCGCGCAGCGTGGTGAGTTTGTGCGCCACCAGCGGGTGGTCGACGACGTGGATCCGCATGACATCAACAGTAACCGGGCCCGGGCCCCGCGCCTCTCGCTGGCATCAACACCGCCATCCGAGGGAAGGTGGTGACGTACGAACTGAGGTGGTGTGGCTATGACGGGGCACAGTCCGGAAGACGAGACCGACACCGAGCGCCGCAGGCGGCGCGCCCAGTTCCTGCGTGAACGCACCGAGGCCATCGAGCTCCGCGACCGCGTGAAGCCGCGCCGCGCCCGGGCGGCACGCATGCGGCAGCAGATGCGTATGCGCACGTTCCGCTGGTAGCCACCCGCGCCGCGACGAGCCCGGTGGCGGACCTGCCGAAGGCCACCACGAAGGCCGCCACGAGGACCACCTCGAAGGCCCCGGAAAAACGCGACGCGGAACACAGCGGCCGGAAGACCTCTCCTGACGGCGCCGTTTCTGCCACGATTCCGAATGGGCGGGGCTAGGTACCGCATCCCCGCTCCCCGACCTCGCCGGGGGGACCCCAAAACCGCCAACCGGCACTGCCTATGACCAGTGGGAGAGTCACGGTGTACTTCGCCGCACTGCTCGCGCGCACCGAAGACGGGTGGGAAGCGAGCGACACGGAGCTCGACGATGTGGAGACCCTGTCGGATCTGGCCGACCTGGCCCGTGAAGCCACGGCCGATTACGACGACGACACGGTGCTCGTCTTCATCGAACAGGAAGACGCGTGGTTCGGCGTCGTCCGCGTGGACGGTGAGGAGGACCCTCGTATCTATGTGTCCGACGCGGCCGCGGCCGCCCGCAGCTCGTACGGGGAGATCCTGCTCACCGACGAGATGCTCGGCCGGGACCCGGACGACGAAGGGGCGGACGACCTGGACGCCCTCGACCTCGATGGCACGGAGGACGGTGAACCCGAGGCCTCCGAAGCCGAGGCGGACCCGGACGCCGAAGCCGAAGCCGGTGCGTCGGGGGTGCCTTCCGGGCCGCTCGGCGACTCGGAGATCCTCGCCGACCTGGGCGTACCCGAGAAGGATCTGCTCGGCCTGGAGAGCGGCGACGCGCTCAGCGAGATCGCCGACATCCTCGGAGCGGCGGAGGTGCTCGAGACCGTCCGCTAGGTTCCCGGTGTGAACGACCGCACCGACATCAGCACCGATCCCGAAGCCGATCCCGATCCCGTACGCGACCGCTGGCGGGCGCCCATGCGGCTCGCTCTGGCCGAGGCCGAGCTCGCCGTCAGGGGCGGTGACGTACCCGTCGGCGCCGTCGTGCTGTCCCCGGACGGCACGACGGTGCTCGCGGTCGGGCACAACGAACGCGAGGCGGCCGCCGACCCCACCGCGCACGCGGAGGTGCTCGCGCTGCGCAGGGCCGCCGCCGAGCTGGGCGAGTGGCGGCTGACGGGCTGCACGCTCGTCGTGACGCTGGAGCCGTGCACCATGTGCGCCGGTGCGCTCGTGCAGTCCCGCGTGGACCGGGTCGTCTATGGAGCGCGCGACGAGAAGGCGGGCGCGGCGGGCTCGCTCTGGGACGTCGTCCGCGACAGAAGGCTCAACCACCGCCCCGAAGTCGTCCACGGTGTCCTCGCGGACGAGTGCGCCGCGCAGCTGACGGACTTCTTCCGCAACCGCTGACCCGAGCCGATTCAAGAAGCTGCCCAAACGGATTTCAGTCCACGGCCCACCTTGGGCTAGAGTTCCTCTCGGTAGCGTGTCCGAGCGGCCGAAGGAGCTCGCCTCGAAAGCGAGTGAAGGGTAACCCCCTTCCGTGGGTTCAAATCCCACCGCTACCGCTCTTGATACGAAGGGCCCGTCCTCAGGGACGGGCCCTTCGTCGTGCACTGGATAGAAGAAGCACGCATACAGAGAACCCCGGCGCCTGCACGGCACCGGGGTTCTCTCCCGTCAGGACGGGGGAAGCGGCATCGGGGGGACAATCCGCTCCCCCCGACGAGGACAGGCCCTCAAGTCAGCGCCGCCGTCAGGGGGGAAGCAGACGGCGCGGACCCCGCAGTAGGGCCGGTCCCTCGCCCCGCGGATTCCTGCCAGATCCGCTGGGGCTCATCACCAATCCTGCGCCCCGCACCCGTCTTTGAGCGCGGGCAAAGGGCCTCTGCTGCCGGGTCGTTGGTCCCTAAAAGCCCCGTGAGTACGGTCCGGGTTAGACTCGCCGCCGTCACAGGGGTCACACGGGGCACGGCAAGGGGAGGCCAGAGATCGTGGCAGTGCAGTGGAAGAAGCTCGGCCTTTTCGCGGTGGTCGTCTTCGTGCTCTACGTGATCATCACCGACCCGGCCAAGGCCGCGGACTACGTGCAGATAGGCTTCGAAGGCGTCTCGAGCGCCGCTCAGAGCATCGGCGACTTCATGACGTGGGTCGCCAACGGAGGCAAGGACTGAGCGGTCGCCCCGGCCGCCGAAGCCGCCAAGACCTCTCCAAGGAGTGCCCGTGATCCGCCATCTGGTCCTCTTCAAGCTCAACGACGGCGTGCAGCGCGACGAGCCGCGCGTGGTCGAGGGCGTCAAGGCCTTCCGCGCCCTCGGCGGGCAGATCCCGGAGCTCACGTTCTGGGAGTGCGACTGGAACATCACCGACCGCCCCATCGCGTACGACTTCGCCATCAACTCGGCGGTCGACGACGTGGATGCGCTGAAGCGGTACCTGGAGCACCCGGCCCACCAGGCGGGCGTCGCGCTGTGGCGCGAGTTCGCCACGTGGGTGATCGCCGACTACGAGTTCTGAGCCACCCGCCCCACCTGCTCCCCGAAGGGCCCCGCACCGCGAAGGTGCGGGGCCCTTCGCTCTCGTACGCCTCAACTTGCCTTCAACACGTAGTTATCAGGTGCTTGCACACAGTGCACATGTCTTGTGATGCTATGACCGCTTTTGACGGATGAGTTGACCGAGGTCGACCGCACGTCGACCGAGCTTGACTGTGCCTGACAGTGCCTGTCTGAGAAGGGGTGGCGTTGACCGTGCCGGCCAGTACTGCGCCCGAGGCTCCTCCCGCGGAGGCCCCCTCCGCGAAGGCTCCGCCCGCCACGACCCCGACCATGACCCCGCCACCCAAGACCGTGGGCACGGGAAGCACCCGCGGCGCCGACACCCGCGCCCTCACCCAGGTGCTCTTCGGCCAGCTCAAGGACCTTGAGCCGGGCAGCCGCGAGCACGGCCGGGTGCGCGGTGCGCTCATCGAGGCCAACCTGCCTCTCGTGCGGTACGCCGCCGCGCGCTTCCGCAGCCGCAACGAACCGATGGAGGACGTCGTCCAGGTCGGCACGATCGGCCTGATCAACGCCATCGACCGGTTCGACCCCGAGCGCGGCGTGCAGTTCCCGACCTTCGCGATGCCGACCGTCGTCGGGGAGATCAAGCGGTACTTCCGCGACAACGTCCGCACGGTCCACGTACCGCGGCGCCTGCACGAGCTGTGGGTGCAGGTGACCGGAGCGACCGAGGACCTCACCACCGCCTTCGGGCGCTCGCCGACCACCTCGGAGATCGCCGAGCGGCTGCGCATCACCGAGGACGAGGTGCTCGCCTGCATCGAGGCAGGGCGCTCGTACCACGCGACCTCGCTGGAAGCGGCCCAGGAGGGCGACGGACTGCCCGGCCTGCTCGACCGGCTCGGCTACGAGGACCCCGCACTCGACGGCGTCGAGCACCGCGACCTCGTACGCCACCTCCTGGTCCAACTGCCCGAGCGCGAGCAGCGGATCCTCCTCCTGCGCTACTACAGCAATCTGACGCAGTCACAGATCAGTGCCGAACTGGGCGTCTCCCAGATGCACGTGTCGCGATTGCTCGCCCGGAGCTTCGCACGCCTTCGGTCCGCAAATCGGATCGAGGCGTAACCGTATCGAGTGGAGTGCCGTCGGCGCTGTTCCCGACGGCACTCTTTGCTGAAAAGCCCCAGACCCCCTCTTTCCTGCACGGATGTCACCCTTGTTTGTCGACAAGTAACTACAGCGTGTTGCCGACATGTGACATTCTGCTGGAACCGCGTTTGCCGTAGCCCCACCTCCGGTATTCAGGTGGAGGCTGCGTTCCTCCGACGGGAGCGCTCGCCGCGACCGTCCGCGACCTCAAGGGGGTGGCATGTCCGCAGACCAGGGCAGCTCGAAGGTGCTCACGCTCACGCTCGTCAAGAGCCCGAGCGAATCCGCGCCCGACGCGCTTCAAAGCTCAACAGCCTCGGAAGCCATCGACACCAGGACCCTGTCCCGCTCCCTCTTCCTGCGGCTCGCCGCGCTCGACCAGGACAGCCCGGAGCGCATGTATGTGCGCGACACACTCATCGAACTCAACCTCCCGCTCGTGCGGTACGCGGCGGCACGCTTCCGCAGTCGCAACGAACCGATGGAGGACATCGTCCAGGTCGGCACGATCGGCCTGATCAAGGCCATCGACCGTTTCGACTGCGAACGCGGCGTGGAATTCCCGACGTTCGCGATGCCGACCGTCGTCGGGGAGATCAAGCGCTTCTTCCGGGACACCAGTTGGTCGGTGCGCGTGCCGCGCCGACTGCAGGAGCTGCGGCTCGCGCTCACGAAGACCAGCGACGAGCTCGCCCAGCGGCTCGACCGCTCACCGACCGTGCCCGAGCTCGCCGCCGCGCTCGGCGTCTCGGAGGAGGACGTCGTCGACGGCCTCGCGGTGGGGAACGCGTACACGGCCTCCTCACTCGACTCCCCGACCCCCGAGGACGACGGCGGCGAGGGCTCCCTCGCCGACCGCCTCGGGTACGAGGACACGGCGCTGGAGGGCGTGGAGTACCGCGAGTCCCTCAAGCCGCTGCTCGCCAAGCTGCCGCCGCGCGAGCGCCGCATCATCATGCTGCGCTTCTTCGCCAACATGACGCAGTCGCAGATCGGCGAGGAGGTCGGCATCTCCCAGATGCACGTCTCCCGGCTGCTGACCCGGACGCTCGCGCAGCTCCGCGAGGGGCTCATCTCGGACTGACGGCGCGGGCAGGCGACGCCGACGCACAGCCGCACGGTCGCGTGGCCGGTGTTGCTGACGGGGTTCCTAATTGACGACCCGTCAGCGACACTGGCGCGATGCGACGTGGCGTACGGAACGTGCTCGGTGCGAGTGCCGCCGCGCTCTGCCTCGGCGGGCTGCTGTCCGCCTGCGGCAACAGCGGCGGCGGCGGTTACGTGGCGACAGGCGCGGCCGGAGCCGCGCCCGAGCGGGCCCCCGGGAAGACCGTGGGGCCGAGCGGCGACGTGAAGCTGGTGCCGCTCGACAAGGGCGGCGACGGCGCGAGTCCCTCCGGCAAGGGCGACAGCGCTTCCGGGGCACCCTCGGGCGACTCGTCCTCCTCGGCCGCGTCGCGCGGCGCGGGCGGCTCGGAGGGGAAGTCGCCCGCCGCGGACGGGAGTTCCGGGTCCTCGGCGCCGTCCGGCGACGGCTCCTCTTCGGGCGACGGTCCGGACTCCGGGCGTACGGACGGCGGCTCAGGCAGCCCCTCGGCCCCCGGAACGGGCAGCCCGGGCACTCAGGACCCGAAGCCGGACCCGAAGCCGCCGAGCGGCCCCGCCGCACTCTCCGTCGGCGACCCCGAGCGGAAGCCCGCGGACAAACGCTGGTGCGAGAAAGTGACCGTCGCCTTCCGCAACACCGGCGGCTCACCGGTGCGTTCGGGCACGGTCACCTTCGGGACGCACATCATCGGCGCACTCGGCGTCGACTGGGCCACGATCGAGTCGACCGTGAAGCTCCCCGCGCCGCTCGCCCCCGGCCAGAAGAAGGAGAAAACCTGGCCGGTATGCGTCGACGCGTGGCGGGTTCCGCTCGGCATGCACGTGGAGACGCGGGACGTCGCGGTGAAGTGGCGGTAGCGGAGGGACTGCCGCCGGGGGCCGGTTTCGTCTGCGGCTGCGTCGTGGTCGCTCGCGCAGTTCCCCGCGCCCCTGACCAGAGCCCCGCTCGGCCCCACCAAAAGTCCAGGCCCACCCCGGACCACCTAGGGGCGCGGGGAACTGCGCGACCAGCCCCCACAGACCCGCAGACGAAGCCGCCCTCCGCGCAGCGAAACCGCTAGGCCAGCGCCAGCCAGGCCACGCCCGCCACGACGGCGATCGCGAGGATCACGCCGATGATCAGGCCCACGCGCGGGCCGGAAGAGGAAGCCGCCGCCTGCTGCTGGCGGCCCTGCGGCGCCTCGTCGACGAAGGCGCGGAACATCTGCGTGTTACCGGCGGGGTCGGGGTTGCCCTGATTGCCCTGGGGGTTGTGTGCCATGGAGCAGGACCCTAGCGAATCCACCGCCATCGGCCCAACCCCCTCTGGCCAGGGACTTTACAAGCGGGGTCCCAGAGCTTTGCCGACTCTTTAGTCCGCCCGCCCCGTTTTAGTTTGCCTGCGGCAACCAACTGCTTCTATCGTTGCCCTAAGCAACAAAAAATTGGAGGTGCCGTGGCCGCGCAGCGTCAGTACGAGGAGCTGGCCCGACAGCTCAGCGCCATCGGTGCCGTGAAGCGTGGTCTCGGACGGGGCCTGCCGCACGACTGCCCCGCCGGATCCGCCGCCGTACTCATTCTGCTCGACCGTCACGGTGCGATGCGGATGAGCAGGCTCGCGGAGCTGCTCGCCGTCGACACGTCGGTGACCAGCCGCCACGTCGCCCATGTCGCGGAGAAGGAGTGGATCGTCCGCGATCCCGACCCCGCCGACAAGCGCTCCCGGATCCTGCGGCTCACGCCCGAGGGCAAGGCCAAGGTGGACGAGCTCTCCGAGCTCTCCATCCGGACGCTCACCCACTACCTGCACGACTGGAGCGACGACGAGGTCGTCCAGCTCAGCACGTTGCTGGCGCGCCTGCGCGACAGCTTCGGGGACTGCCGGGCGGCTCCCGCCCGGCTGGCCCACGACGTGCAGACCACGTCCGGGACCACCCGTACACCCGCGTAAGAAAAGGAAGTCCATGGCAACAACCACACCAGCCGGTGTGCGGGGCAGCCACGCCAAGCACGGAGCTCACCACGGTCACAACGGTGAGAACGCTCCGATGACGCACCGGCAGATCATGGAAGCACTGTCCGGGCTGCTGCTCGGCATGTTCGTGGCGATCCTGTCGTCGACGATCGTCTCCAACGCCCTGCCCGAAATCATCGGCGACCTCGGCGGCGGCCAGTCCGCCTACACCTGGGTCGTCACCGCGTCGCTGCTCGCGATGACCGCGACGACGCCGCTGTGGGGCAAGCTCTCGGACCTCTTCAGCAAGAAGGCCCTGGTCCAGATAGCCCTGGTCATCTACGTCGGCGGCTCGGTCGTCGCCGGTCTCTCGCAGAGCGCAGGGATGCTGATCGCCTGCCGCGTTGTGCAGGGCATCGGCGTGGGCGGTCTCTCCGCCCTGGCGCAGATCGTCATGGCCGCGATGATCTCCCCGCGCGAGCGCGGGCGTTACTCCGGCTACCTCGGCGCGACCTTCGCCGTCGCCACCGTCGGCGGTCCGCTGCTCGGCGGTGTCATCACCGACACCTCGTGGCTCGGCTGGCGCTGGTGCTTCTACGTCGGCGTGCCCTTCGCGATCATCGCGCTCATCGTCCTGCAGAAGACCCTGAAGCTCCCCGTCGTCAAGCGTGACGTCAAGGTCGACTGGGCCGGTGCCTTCTTCATCAGCGCCGCCGTCTGCCTGCTGCTCGTCTGGGTCACCTTCGCCGGTGACAAGTACGACTGGATGTCGTGGCAGACCGGCGCCATGGTCGGCGGTTCGGTGCTGCTCGCGCTGATCTTCGTGTTCGTCGAGTCCAGGGCGGCCGAGCCGATCATCCCGCTGCGGCTCTTCCGCAACCCCACCATCACGCTCGCCTCGCTCGCCTCGCTCTTCGTGGGTGTCGCGATGTTCGCGGGCACGGTCTTCTTCAGCCAGTACTTCCAGCTGGCGCGGGGCGAGTCCCCGACGATGTCCGGCGTCATGACCATCCCGATGATCGGTGGTCTGTTCGTCTCCTCCACCGTGTCCGGTCAGGTCATCACCAAGACGGGCAAGTGGAAGGCCTGGCTGGTCGCGGGCGGTCTGCTGGTCACCGCGGGTCTCGGTCTGCTCGGCACCATCCGGTACGACACCGAGTACTGGCACATCGCGATCTTCATGGCCCTGATGGGTCTCGGCATCGGCATGATGATGCAGAACCTCGTGCTCTGCACGCAGAACCAGGTCGCTCCCGAGGACCTCGGCTCCGCCAGCTCCACCGTCACCTTCTTCCGCTCCCTCGGCGGTGCGATGGGTGTCTCGGCGCTCGGCGCGATCATGGCCACGCGGATCACCGACTACGTCAAGGACGGCATCACCGACCTCGGCCCCAAGGCCGCGGCGCAGTTCGGCCACGGCGGCACCGGTGGCGGCGGCATCCCGGACCTCGACAAGATCCCGGAGCCGTTCCGCACGGTCATGGAGAGCGCGTACGGACACGGCATCGCCGATGTCTTCCTCATCGCCGCTCCGATGGCGCTGATCGCCTTCCTGCTGACGCTGTTCATCAAGGAGGTCCCGCTGCGGACGTCGGGCGCCCTGGCCCAGGCCGCCGCGCAGACCGCGGACAGCCCGGCTCCGGCCGACACCGCGGTCGCGACCGACACCACGACCACCACGGCCGCCACCGCCGAGCAGCCCGTGCTCGCCTCCGTCGCCACGGGGGCCGAGACCGGCCCGGAGGGCACCCAGCGGCTCGCCGCCGTGGCGTCCGCCGCGCAGCCCGGCGCCGGTGAGCTGCCGCCGGTCACGGGTGGCATTCCGGTACGCGGCTTCGTCCGCGGCGCCGAGAGCGCGCCCGTCCCGCAGGCCGCCGTCACGCTGATCTCCCTCGGGGGACGGCAGCTCGGCCGCTCGGTCGCCCAGGGCGACGGCTCCTACGCCGTCGACGCCCCGGGTGCGGGTTCGTACGTGCTCATCGCGTCGGCCGACGGGTTCCAGCCGCAGGCCTCCACGGTCGTCGTGGGCGAGGACGCCCTCGCGTACGACATCCTGCTCAGCGGCACCAGCGGGCTCAGCGGTCTGGTGCGGGACGCGGACAGCAAGCTGCCCGTCGGCGGCGCGATGGTCATCGTGACCGACGTGCGCGGTGACGTCCTCGCCACCGGACTCTCCGGTGACCAGGGCGAGTTCACCTTCGCCGAGCTGGTCCCCGGCACCGTCACCATCGCGGTGAACGCCGCCGGACACCGGCCGCTCGCGCTCCCCGTCGAGGTCGGCGGCACCGGGGTCACCCGGGTCGAGGTCGAGCTCAACTCCGGCGCGCAGGTGCTCGGCACCGTGCGAGCGGGCGGCAAGGCCCTGAACGACGCCCGCGTCACCCTGGTGGACGCCGCGGGCAACGTCGTCGCCACCGCGACCACCGGGACGGACGGGGCGTACGCCTTCACCGACCTGGACAGCGGCGACTACACGGTCATCGCGACCGGCTACCCGCCGGTGGCCACGGGCCTGACGGTGGCCGGCAGCGGCATCGACGGCCACGACATCGAGCTCGCCCACCCGGGCGAGTGACCGGCCCCGGTCCGAGGCCGCGCCCCGAGCGGAGGCGCGGCCCCGGGCCGGTTGCGGAAAGGGCCCCCGGGCCGGCGGTGGCATTCATGGCAGGGGACGGCCAGTCACCGCCGGGCCGGGGGTCGTCTGCTTTGTTAAGCGTGAACTGAGCTTGGACTTTGGGGCTTTCCGCAGCGGAAGGCCCGGCAAGGAGTAAACGGGATGGCACTGAACGCTCGGATCCGGACGCGTGACGGATGGGCCGTGCCCCACGCCGTCGTCACGGTGACGGACATGACCGGGACGCAGGTACTGCGGGCCGACGCGGACGACGAAGGCGTCGTACGGGACGGGACCGCCCTCGCGGCCGGGCCCTACACCGTCATCGTCACCGCCGTCGGATACGCGCCCGTCGCGTCCACCGCGCTCGTCACGGCGAGCGGGCGGGCGGAGGTCGGCAACGTGGTCCTCGCCCGGCAGGGCGGCACCGAGCTGCCCCCGCCCGGCCCGTGGACCATCGACCCGGCCCACTCGACCGTGGGCGCGGTCGCCCAGCACCTCGGGATCACCAGCGTGCACGGGCGGTTCACCGAGTTCGGCGGCCGGATCGAGATCGCCGGGGCCACCGAGGACATCGAGAAGTCGCGGGTCGAGGCGGTCATCAGGTCGGCCTCGATCGACACGGGCAACGGCATGCGGGACGGGCACCTGAAGTCGGCGGACTTCCTGGACGTCGAGCAGTACCCGGAGATCACGTACCGGTCCAGCGGGCTGACGCCCGCGGGGACGGACCGGTGGACGGTCCACGGCGAGCTCGGCATGCACGGGGTCGTACGGCCGGTGGACCTGGACCTGAGCTACCTGGGGACCGGGGCGGACCCGTGGGGCGGCACGCGGGCGGCCTTCCGGGCCACGGCGGAGCTGCGGCGCGAGGACTTCGCGATGAACTACAACCAGGTGGTGCAGGCGGGCATCTCAGCGATCGGCACGACGCTGAAGGTGACGCTGGACATCCAGGCCGTGCAGGGAGAGGTCCTGCCGCAGGTTTAGGGGTTCTTGGCCAGGAGGGATTCGATGCCCGCGATCATCAGGTCCAGAGCGATCGTGAAGTCGCGGGCCCACATCTCCTCGACCGTGTCCCCGTCCCGCGCGGCCATCAGCTCGTCCGCACTCTCAAGCAGCCCGTGCGTGGCGAGCTCCTCGCGGACCGTGCCGACCGCCTCGCGGTAGTACGCCTCCTGGGTCATCCCCGCCTCCGCGCACCGCGCGCGATAGTGGCCCTCGATGGTCCCGAAGCCGTAGACGAACTGGAAGACCGCCGAGATCGCGCCGTTCTGCGTGTACGCGGGCAGCCCCGTGTTCCGTACCGCGTTCTGGATGGCGAGCGCGAAGGCCAGCCAGTTGGGGCCGATGTTGAGGAAGCGGCCGACCAGCGGTGACACCCAGGGGTGGCGGATCAGCGCCGCGCGGTACTCGTCGGCCAGGGCGCGGAGCTGGTCGCGCCACTCCTCGGGCGACGTCTCCGCGTCGGGGAGCCGCATCTCGCCGCAGACCGCGTCGAGGGCGAGCTCCAGGAGGTCGTCCTTGGTGTCCACGTACCAATAGACGGACATCGCCGTGACGTTCAGTTCACCGGCGAGCCTGCGCATGGAGAACTTGTCGAGGCCCTCCGCGTCCAGGAGCTGGACCGTGGCGCGTGTGATGCGGTCCCGGTCGAGGCCGCTCGGCTGGTCGACCTTGCGGCCGCCGCCGCGGGGCGCCTTGGCCTGCAGCCAGACACTCGTCCGCGCCGCGTTCTTCGTGCGGCCGGCTGCCTTCGCCATGGCGCACCTTCCTCGTCGGTCCTCGGGCCTGGAGAGGTTCTCGTCTCCGGGTGGTGGGGGAGGTGGATCATCGACCGATGATTAACAGGAGCCGGATGATCCGCCTCCCCCTGATGCTATGCCGCTGTCTTACCCACGGAGTCTGCCCGTTCCGCCCTGCGCAGCAACGCCGCCGCCAGGACACCTCCGACGAACACCGCCGCCGCGCCCACGAGCTGGCTCGTCTCCAGGCCGGAGGAGAACGCGTCGGCGATCCGTTCGCGTTCGCCCGTCGACTTCGCCGCGGCCATGGCGGCCGGGAACGACGCGGCGGAGACCGCGACGAGGGAGGCGAAGCGGGAGTTGAGCACCGCGCCGAGCACGGCGACGCCGAGGCCGTTGCCGAACTCCGCGAGCGTGCCGTTGATGCCCGCGCCCACGCCCGCCTTCTCCGGCGGGATGGCGCTCATGATGGCGTTGGCCATGGCGGGCATGGCGAGCGCGATGCCCGCGCCCATCACGATCAGGCCGAACAGCAGGCCGTTGTAGTTGTCGCCGCCCAGCAGCGCTATGGCCGCGAGGCCCGCCGCCAGCAGGCTCATGCCGGACGCGATCGTGACGGGCGTGCCCATCTTGGCGTGCAGCTTCGCGCCGACGCCCGCCAGGTTCAGGGCCACGATGGTCACCGCGAGCGGCGCCGTGCGCAGCCCCGCCTCCAACGGCTCGTACCCGAGCACGAACTGCAGGTGCTGGGTGAGGAGGAAGAGCGAGCCGCTCAGGCCGAAGGCGACCAGGATGGCGCCCGCCACGGCGCCGACGAAGCGCTGGTTGCGGAAGAAGTGCATGTCCAGCATGGGGTACGGAATGCGCAGCTCCCAGAACGCGAACGCACCGAGGACCAGCACGCCGATCGCCGCGGAGACCAGGACCTGGCCCGACGTCCAGCCGTGCTCGGGGCCGGAGATGATCGCGTAGACCACCGAGGCCATGCCGATCGTCGAGAGCAGCGCGCCGAGCAGGTCGGGGCGGTCGCCCTGCGGGTTCTTGGACTCCGGTACCAGCTTCAGGACCGCGACGAGGCCGAGCAGCGCCACGGGGATGTTGATCAGGAAGATCGAGCCCCACCAGAAGTGGTCGAGCATGAATCCGCCGAGCAGCGGACCTGCCGCGAACCCGAGGGAGTTGATGGTCGCCCAGAGGCCGATCGCCTTGACGCGCTCCGCGTCGTCGAAGATCTGCACGACCACCGCGAGCGTGGTGGTCATGAGGAGCGCGCCGCCGATGCCCATGCCCGCGCGGGCTGCGATGAGCTGTGTGGAGCTCTGTGCGAGGCCCGCGGCCAGCGAGCCGATGCCGAAGAGGGCGAGGCCCGCCGCGAGCATCTTCTTGCGGCCGTAGCGGTCGGCGGCGCTGCCCGCGGTGAGCAGCAGGCCGGACTGGACCAGCGAGTACGCGTTGATCATCCACTGGATGTCGGACGTGGACGCGTCCAGTTCCCGGGTGAGGGAGGGGATCGCGACGCTCAGGACGGTGTTGTCGAGCAGCACGGTGAGCTGGGCCAGGCAGATGACGCCGAGGATCAGCCAGCGCTGCGGGTGCCTCTGTGAGGCGGTGGGGGTCTCGGCAGTCGTTGCCGTCATTCAGCCCTCCCTTTCCGGGTTTCTGTTCTACGGTGTACGAGGCAAGCGTGCGACGTACACCGTAGAGCAGTTCCCGTACGCTGTACAAGGGATTTTGGCGGAACTACTTCTTCGGCTGTGTCAGGTCGTAGAACGTGGCGCTGCCCACCGTCACCTTCTTGTACGTGGACTGGACCCACGACGTGATCGAGGACGAGGTGCCGTTGCTGCCGCCGCCTCCGCCGCCCATGCCGCCCGCGATGAAGTAGTGGACCTTGCCGTCCGCCACGTACTTCTTGAACTGCGCGAGCGTCGGTGACGGGTCGCTGCCGTTGAAGCCGCCGATCGCCATCACCGGTTCGCCGGTGGCCAGTTGGTAGCTGGCGGCGTTCTGGGAGCCGATGGCCGCCGCGGCCCATGTGTAGTCGGCGGCGTCCGTCTCCAGGAGCTTCTTGGCCTTGGCGGAGACCTGGGCACCGTTCAGGAGGCCGCCCATGCCGCCCCCCTTGCCGCCGCGCATGCCGCCGCCCTGGGGGGCGGTGCCCTTCCCCTGCTGCCCGGGGGTGGTGCCGGGGCCGTTGCCCTGTCCCGTGCCACCAGGGACATTGCCCGGACCATTGCCCGGACCGTTGCCCGGAGGCTGTGCGGTGCCGCCGCCCGGCTGCCGCATCCCGCCACCGTCACCGCCCGGACCACCGGGGCCGCCCGGGCCGCCACCGCCCCGCGGCCCGCCCATGCCGCCCATGCCGCCCGCCGAAGCCGGACCCGCCGTCACGATCGAGCCCGTGTGCGCGCTGTCCACCGTCGACAAGGTGTACGCCACCGGGCCCGCCAGGGACGCCGCGAGGCCCAGGCCGACCGTGGCCAGCGCCAGACGGCGGCCGAGGCGGCCCACGGCCAGCAGGCCCACCGCCCCGACGAGGCCCCCGACGAGCACCGCCCAGCGCAGCCACGGCAGGTAGTCCGAGACCCTGCCCAGCAGCACGTACGCCCAGACCGCCGAGCCCGCGACCGTCACCCCGAGCGTCGCGCCCGCCCACCGCGAGGCGCGCTCCTCCCACAGGACCGTGGCGCCCATGCCGACGAGCGCGGCGATGTAGGGGGCCAGGGCCACCGTGTAGTACTGGTGGAAGATCCCCGCCATGAAGCTGAAGACCGCCGCGGTCGTCAGGAGCGAGGCGCCCCACGCCACGAACGCCGCCCGCGCGGTGTCCGTGCGGCGCGACTTGCGGGTGAGGACGAGGCCCGCCACGAGGAGGATCAGCGCGGCGGGCAGCAGCCAGGAGATCTGGCTGCCGATCTCGGAGTTGAACATCCGGCCGAGGCCGGTCTCGCCCCACTGACCGCCGCCGCCACCGCCACCACCGCCGCGGGGGCCGCCGCCGCCCACGCTGCCGGTCTCCTCGCCGTTGATGCGGCCGAGGCCGTTGTAGCCGAAGGTCAGCTCCAGGAAGGAGTTGTGCTGCGAGCCGCCGATGTAGGGGCGCGAGGACGCGGGCCACAGCTCGACGATCGCCACCCACCAGCCGCCCGCGACGAGCATCGCGCCCGCCGACGCCGCGAGCTGGCCGAAGCGCCTGCGCAGCCGCACCGGCGCGCACACCGCGTAGAGGACGGCGAGCGGCGGCAGGATCAGGAACGCCTGCAGCGTCTTGGTGAGGAAGGCGAGACCGACCGCGACGCCCGCCCACACCAGCCACTTGGTGCGGCCGTGCTCCAGGGCACGCAGGACGCAGTACACCGTGACCGTCATCAGGAGCGCGAGCAGCGCGTCCGGGTTGTTGAAGCGGAACATCAGCGCGGCGACGGGCGTCAGCGCGAGGACAGCGCCCGCGATCAGACCCGCGGCCGCGCTGAAGCGCCGCCGCACCGCCGCGTACAGCACGCCGACCGTGGCAACCCCCATCAGGACCTGGGGAACGAGCACCGCCCAGGAGTTGAGGCCGAAGAGGCGCACGGAGAGAGCCATCGGCCAGAGCGACGCCGGGGGCTTGTCGACGGTGATCGCGTTGCCCGCGTCGAGCGAGCCGAAGAAGAGGGCCTGCCAGCTCCGGCTGCCCGCCTGGACGGCCGCGGAGTAGAAGGAATTGGCGTAGCCGGACGCGCTGAGGTTCCAGAGGTAGAGGACCGCGGTGGCCAGCAGCAGGCCGAGGAGCGCGGGGCGCGCCCAGCGGGGGTCGTCGGGGCGGCCGCGCCACAGGCGGGCGGCCAGGGCGCCGGGACGCCGGTGCGCGGCCCCGTCCGGAGCCGCCCGAAGCGGCGCCGGTGTGGGGGAGGTGGTCGTCATCGTGCGTTCCTCGGGTCGGAGTTCTGGAAGTCGAGCGCGTGCGTGATGTCGTACGCGGGGACAGCGGCTGTGTCGGTACGGCGGTCCGGGAACACCCACGCCCGCAGCAGCAGGAACCGCAGCACCGTCGCCGCGAGGTTCGCCGCGATCAGGACCGCGAGCTCCGTGGAGTGCGCGGGGGCGCCCGATGCCGCGCCGAGCGCCGCGAGGGAGCCGCTGGTCAGGGCGAGGCCGATGCCGAAGACGACGAGGCCCTGCGCCTGGTGGCGGACCGCCCGGTCCCTGCCGCGCACCCCGAAGGTGAGCCTCCGGTTCGCCGCCGTGTTGGCCACCGCCGACACCAGGAGGGCGAGCGCGTTGGCCGCCTGCGACCCCGTGAACGTACGGAAGCCGCTGTAGAGGAGGAGGTAGAAGAGGGTCGAGAGGGCGCCGACCACGCAGAAGCCGACGAGCTGGCGGGCGAGGCCGCCGGGGACGCCGGTGAGCTGCCGGTCGCGCGGGTCGTCGCCGAAGGGGCGGACCAGCCGGTCCAGCGGCAGCGCGCCGACGGCGAGCGCGCGGCCCACCCGCCACACGCCCTTGAGGTCGTCCGTGGCCGTCCGCACCAGGTGGACCGTGGAGTCGGGATCGTCGACCCAGTCGACCGGCACCTCGTGGATGCGCAGCCCGGCGCGCTCGGCGAGGACGAGCATCTCGGTGTCGAAGAACCATCCCGTGTCCTCGACCAGCGGCAGCAGCACCCGCGCCACGTCGCCGCGGATCGCCTTGAACCCGCACTGGGCGTCGGAGAAGCGGGCGTGCAGGGAGCCGCGCAGGATGAGGTTGTACGCGCGGCTGATGAACTCCCGCTTGGGCCCGCGCACCACCCGCGAGCTGCGCGCGAGGCGCGAGCCGATCGCCAGGTCCGAGTGGCCGGAGATCAGCGGGGCGACCAGCGGGAGCAGCGCGTTCAGGTCGGTGGAGAGGTCGACGTCCATATAGGCGAGGACGGGTGCGTCGGAGGCGGACCAGACGGCGCGCAGCGCCCGGCCGCGGCCCTTCTGGTCGAGCCGGACGTGCCGGACCTCCCGCACGGAGCCGGTGAGTTCGGCGGCGACCTGTGGGGTGCGGTCCGTGGACGCGTTGTCCGCGACGGTGATGCGGAAGGGGTAGGGGAAGGTGCGGGTGAGGTGGTCGTGCAGGCGCAGGACGCACGGCCCGAGGTCCTTCTCCTCGTTGAAGACCGGGATCACGACGTCCAGGACGGGCACGTCGCGCCAGGTGGCGGGGAGGTGGTCCCGTGACGGCAGGACGTCCGAGGAAGAGTCGGTTCGCATGCGGCCGACACTCGCCAAGTGGTCTGTCAGGGCTGTGTGGTGAGCCTGTGGTGCGGCTGTGAGGTGGCGGACGGCGTGCTTCCGGCCGCCGGAGAAGCCGCCGGGGAGGCCGCCGGAGAAGCCGCCGGGAGCGCGACGACGAACACCGTGCGCCCCGGCACGCTCTCGACGGTGACCGTGCCGCCGTGCGCGGTCACGATGGCGCGGACGAGCGCGAGACCCAGGCCGGTGGAACCGGCCTGGCGCGACCGGGAGGCGTCCCCGCGGGCGAACCGTTCGAAGACGGCGGGCAGGAGACCGGCCGGAATGCCGGGGCCGTCGTCCTGGACCTCCAGGCGGACGCCGGGGCCGTCCCCGCGCACCCGGGCCGTGACCGTCGTGCCGGGTGGGGTGTGGGTGCGGGCGTTGGCGAGGAGGTTGACGACGACCTGGTGCAGGCGCGCGGTGTCGGCGCTGACCAGGGCGGGCTCGTCGGGGAGTTCGAGGCGCCAGTGGTGGTCGGGCCCGGCGGCCCGCGCGTCGCTGACGGCGTCGACGACGAGCGGTGCGAGATCAGTGCTCCGGTACGAGAGCGGCTGCTCCGCGTCGAGCCGCGCGAGCAGCAGCAGATCCTCGACGAGGCCGGTCATCCGCTCGGCCTCGGACTCGATCCTGCCGAGCGCGTGCCGGGTGTCGGGCCCGGTCGACTCACGTCCGCGGCGCGTCAGTTCGGCGTATCCGCGGATGGATGCGAGCGGCGTCCGCAGCTCGTGGCTGGCGTCCGCGACGAACTGGCGCACCCGTGTCTCGCTGCGCTGGCGCGCGTCCAGAGCGGAGTGGACGTGGTCGAGCATGCGGTTGAGCGCGGCGCCCACCTGCCCGACCTCCGTGCGCGGGTCGGCGTCGGGGGCGCGCTCGTGCAGGGCCACCTCGCCGCTGTGCAGGGGGAGCTCGGCGACCCGGGTGGCGGTGCTCGCGATCCTGCGCAGCGGGCGCAGCGCGACGCCGACCATGGCGGCCCCGGCGAGCGAGGCGGCGACGAGGCCCGCCGCGGTGACGCAGACCTCGACGACGATCAGCGTGTTGAGGGTGTTCTGCACCTTGGCGGTCGGCAGTCCGACGAGGAAGTCGCCCTTGTGCCCGCTCGTGTACTGCACGCGGTACTCGCCGAGCCCCGGGACGTCGACGTTGTGCGCCTGCCCGTCCCTCGGCACGTCGGCGAGCGCGGCCAGCTGCGCCGCGGCCAGCTCCGTCGCGTCCGGCACCGTGCCGCCGCCGTCGTCCTCCGTGCTGACGAGGGCGCGCCCGAGCGTGCCGTCCCGGCCCACCTCGGCGCCGACGGCCCCGATCTCCTGCGGGCCGTGCGTGACGAAGTCCAGCGGGTCGTCCCGCGTCCCGGGGCCGGGCCCCGGCGCGACGGCGGGCCCCGAAGCCCGCTGGGCGACCCCGCCGAGCGCCCCGTCCAACTGCTCGTACAGATGGGACTTGAGGGCGATGGTCGTCACCACGCCGATGACCGCACACACGACGGCGATCAGCGCGACGGCGGAGAGGACGAGCCGCGTGCGGAGGGTGAGTCTCACGAGGGGACGGGCACCGCGGACTTGATCAGGTATCCCGCCCCGCGCCGCGTGTGGATCATCGGCTCCCGGCCCGCGTCGAGCTTCCTGCGGAGGTACGAGATGTAGAGCTCGACGACGTTGGCCTGGCCGCCGAAGTCGTAGTTCCACACCCGGTCCAGGATCTGCGCCTTGCTGAGCACGCGCCGCGGATTGCGCATGAGGTAGCGCAGCAGCTCGAACTCGGTGGCGGTCAGGTGGATGGAGTCCCCGCCCCGCGTCACCTCGTGGCTGTCCTCGTCGAGGGTCAGGTCGCCCACGACCAGCGTCGACTCACTGCGCTTGTCGGCGGCGCCGGCCCGCCGGATGAGCCCGCGCAGCCGCGCCACCACCTCTTCCAGACTGAACGGCTTGGTGACGTAGTCGTCGCCGCCCGCGGTGAGCCCGGCTATGCGGTCCTCGACCGCGTCCTTCGCGGTCAGGAACAGCACGGGCACGTCCGGCATCTCCCTGCGCAGCCTGCCGAGCACGGAGAGCCCGTCCATGTCGGGCAGCATCATGTCGAGCACCACGGCGTCCGGCCGGAACGCGCGCGCGGCCCGCACCGCGCCCGCGCCGTCCCCCGCGCTGCGGATCTGCCAGCCCTCGTAGCGCAGGGCCATGGACAACAGCTCGGTGAGCGACACCTCGTCGTCCACGACGAGCACACGGACGGGGCTCCCGTCCGGCCTGAGCAGTTCGGTACGCGTCTGGGGCGTGGTCGTGGTCATGCACCACACCCTGCGCGGCGCCCCTGAGAGCACTCTTGCGCGAACCTGTGAATTCCCTGAGAAACCGCGGCCGGGACCGTCCTCCTACCGCACGCCGAACACCCCGGAGGCGTTCCCGTACAGCACCCCGCGCAGCCACGCGTCCCCGAGCCCCAGCCGCTCCAGGGACTCCAGCTGGTGGAGGTAGGTGTACGGGATGTTCGGGAAGTCGCTCCCCAGCAGCACCCGGTCCCCCAGGTCGGCGAGCCGCCCCAGTTCCGCCGCCGGGAACGGCATGAGCCGCTCGCTGAAGTCGGTGAAGGTCATGGTGGTGTCCAGGCGCACCTCGCCGTACCGCTCCGCGAGCGCGAAGAACTCGGCGTACTCGGGCATCCCCATGTGCGCCACCACGAGCCGCAGCCGCGGATGCCGCGCGAGGAGCCGCTCGATCGGCTCGGGCCCGGTGTGCTTGCCGGGCTCGGGCCCGGACCCGCAGTGCATCACGACGGGCACCCCGGCCTCGGCGAGAAGCCCCCAGACCGCTTCGAGCAACGGATCGTTGGGGTCGTATCCGCCCACCTGGACATGGGACTTGAAGACCCGCGCCCCCGCCTCGACGGCCTCCCGCACGTACCTGTCCACACCCGGCTCCGGGAAGAACGTCGCGGTGTGCAGACACCCGGGCGTGCGCCGCGCGAAGTCGGCGGACCACCCGTTCAGCCACTCCGCCATGCCCGCCTTGTGCGGATAGAGCATCGAGGTGAAGGCCCGCACCCCGAACTCCCCGAGCAGCGCGACCCGCCGCTCCTCCTCGTGCCGGTAGGTGATGGGCCACTCCACCGCGCCCGACGCCCCGTAGTTGTCGAAGTACGCCCACACCTTCCGCAGCACGCGGTCCGGCATGAAGTGCGTGTGTACGTCGATGAGCCCGGGAAGCCCGAGCCGCTCCCAGAAGCCCCGCACCGCAGCGGCCTCACCGATCCCACCGGTCCCGCTACTCCCGCTGCTCCCGCTACTCCCGCACAAACCCGTGGCTCCTCTCGACCTTGGCGACGTGCAAGACGTACTTCTCGTACCAGTCCTCGCGTCCGCGCCGCTGGGCCGCGCGGTGCTCCAGGTTGCTCCGCCAGACCTTGATGGACTCCTCGTCCCGGAAGTACGAGACGGTGATGCCGATGCCGCCCGGGGTGCGGGCCGACTCGGTGCCGAGGAACCCCGGCACGTCCGCGACCAGCTCGTCCATGCGGTCGGAGGTCTCCCCGTAGCCGTTGTCGTCCTCGGTGCGCACGGAGGTGAAGATGACGGAGTAATAAGGCGGTTCGAAGGGCCCGACAGGACCCGTGGCTAGATCACTCATGTCGCCACACTCGGGCTCCCACCGCACCGGCGTCCACCCCTCCGGGCGATCTCTTGCCCAACGGTCGAGCGGACTTGACCATTCGGTCAGAAAAGCCCGTCCTGCTCGGCACCGCCGCCCGCGGGCTCCACGGCAAGCACCGGCACGCTCACGCCCGCCCCCGCATCGGCCGCCACCAGCGCCCACCCCACGAGCACGCGCGTATCGACCACCAGGACGCCCCCGTCCGCGACCGCCAGCTGCAGATCGGGCCCCGCCGCGGCGACCAGCCGCCCCGCGACCGCCCCGCCGTCGACCAGCTCCCGCACCACCCCGTCCGCCACCGGGCCGCCGAGCGCGCCGAGCCCGAACGCCCCCGCATGGTCGACGGCCTCGAACGGCACCCGCTCCAGCGCCTCGGCCCACCCGTCGAGCGCCACGGCCCGCCCGTGAAGCCCCGCCAGCTCCCGCTCCCGCTCCGCCCACACCGGCAGCGCCCCGCGGACCCCGCGCTTGCGTGCGTACGGCACCCGGTCCGGCACCCCGAGCGCGGCCCGCAGCAGCTCCTCCGTACGCCGCGCCGCCATCAAAGGACCGCGCCCCAGCCAGCAGAACGCCACCGCCCCCTGCTCAAGGAGCCGCACGGCACCCCGCTGCTCCGCCGTGATCCCGACCTTGACCAGTCCGGCCCCGAACCACGCGAGATACACCCGGTACGTACGCGGATCGTCGGGCACCCCGTCCGCCGCCACCGAGAACGCCCGGTCGAGGCGCGCGCACTCCGGACAGCGCGCCTGCGTCGCCCGGCCCGGCACGACGGCCCGCAGCGGACACGGATTGCCCCGCGCACCCACGCACCGCCGCTCTCCGACGGCCCGGAACCCGATGTCCTGCCCGTACGCGAGGACGCTGCGCCGCCCGCCCTCCCACCGCAGCTCGGGCGTCCCGTCCGGCCACCCGAGCCCCGCGCAACGCCATTCCATTGAGCGGCTCCTCGTGCCGGGTGAGGGGGGGTGGTGCAGAAGAAAAAGCCAGAGGCCCTGTGGATTTCTCCACAGGGCCTCTGGTCTGCTGTGCACTCGGCAGGATTCGAACCTGCAACCTTCTGATCCGTAGTCAGATGCTCTATCCGTTAAGCTACGAGTGCTTGATTTTTCTTTTGTTCTCGTCTCCGCTTCCCGGCCCTTCGGCCCGTTCGCGGCGACAGGAAGAACATTACATGACTGCCGCCGCCATGTGAAATCCGTTGGTCGGACCCCTTGTGAGCTGCGAAAACACCGCCCAGGGGACCCATGACGCACCGAAGCCCCGGTCCACAAGGACCGGGGCTTCGGATCAAGCTGCGGAGGCGGAGGGATTTGAACCCTCGATGGGATTTAAGTCCCAAACCGCATTAGCAGTGCGGCGCCATAGACCGGACTAGGCGACGCCTCCAGCTTGCACACCTGCGCGAGCGCGGGGTGCGTGCAGATGATGACACAGCCAGGCGGTGTGTCACCAATCGCGGCACCAACGGTACTAGTCGCGCGGCCCGCAGGGCAAAGCGTTACTGCGCACCGCAACATCCCGGGGCGAACGGCGTTAGAGCGGTAGAGCCACCCGTCCCGCCGTACCCATGGAGCCCACATGCTGCGTCGTCTCGCCCTCACCGCCGTCGCCTCCGTCGCCGCGCTGTCCGCCGTGCCCGCCACCGCCCAGGCCACGGCGCTCACCGCGCCCCCCACCGACCGCCTCACCGTGACGGTCACCGGCTCGGGAGGCGCGGGCGACGGGACGTACGAACTGAACTGCCACCCGACCGGCGGGTCGCACCCGGACGCGGCGGCGGCGTGCAAGCGGCTCACCGAGGTCACCGTCTGGGGAACCGATCCTTTTGCGCCCGTGCCCAAGGACTCGATGTGCACGATGCAGTACGGCGGACCCGCCACCGCGCACGTCACGGGCGTCTGGCAGGGGCGCCCCGTGGACGCCACGTACGACCGCAGCAACGGCTGCGAGATCTCGCGGTGGGACGGTCTCGTGCCGGTGCTGCCCGCGACCTCCGCGTGACCAGGCAGTACTGAAAACTCACATCTTCTGCGTGCGACCTCCCTCTCATCCGGCGTCGCGCCCGCAACCACTCCCCGTAGACTCCCTCCCGTGACACGCCACGGGCCGGCGGGCAAGATGGCCCGAGCGAGTCGGCAAGCAGCGGTAACCAGGGAGGAAGCGTCGTCGTGAGCAGCAGGCCATCCCGAGGCGCTGCTCGCCTCGCAGCCATACTCGACGCGCTCCCTGATGCGCTGGTCCTCGTCAACGCCAACGGCACGGTCGTGAACGCCAACGCGATCGCGCTGGAAGCGTTCGAGACGCCCGGCACCGCGCTCGTGGGGCGCGGTCTGCTCGACCTGCTGCCGGAGTTCGACTCCCGGCTCATCCCCGGGTCCATGCGGCGCCCGGACACCATCGACGAGCGCGGGCGCACCAAGCCCACCCGGATGACCGCCCGGCGCACGGACGGCTTCGAGTTCCCCGTCGAGGTCACGAGCTCCCCGCTGGAGGACGGCAGGGACGCCTACGACCACCACGGATACACGGGCGACGAGCTGCTGATGCTCGTTGTACGCGACCTTTCGGGCACCGTGGACACCGAGGCCGAGCTGGCGCGTTCGCAGCGGCAGACCGAGATGATCCTGCGGGCCGCGGCCGAGGGCGTCGTCGGCACGGACACCGACGGACGCGTCGTCCTGGTCAACCCGGCCGCCGCCCAGATACTGGGCTTCAGGGCGAGCGACCTCGGCGGGCAGGAACTGCACCCGCTGGTCCTGCACTCGCGCGCCGACGGCGAGCCGTTCCCGTACGAGGAGTCCCCGCTCGCCGACACCCTGCGCTCCGGGCGCAAGCATCGGGTGCGCGGGCAGGTCCTGTGGTCCAAGAGCGGCGCCAGGGTGCCGGTCGACCTGACGACGTCGCCGGTGCGCGACGGTGACCAACTGGTCGGCGCGGTGATGACCTTCACCGACCGCAGGCCCTACGACGAGCTGGCCGAGAAGCACGAGGCCGTCCTGGAGCGGCACGCCGAGGAGATCCGCGCCGCCGCCGAGGAGCGCGCCGCCGAGATCAAGGCGGCCGAGGAGCAGCGGGCCGAGGAGCTCGCCGCCGAACAGGAGCGGTACGCGGCGCTGGCCGAGCGCGAGAAGGACCGCTTCGAAGAGCTCGCCGAACGCGAGAAGTCCCGGTACGAGACGCTGGCCGCGCGGCACGAGCAGCTGCTCGCCGTCCTCGGCTCGTCGCTGCGCGGGCCCCTGGACGAGCTGCGCCGCGAGCTGGCCGCGCTCGCCTCGGACGACGCCGGACAGCTGTGGCCCGAAGCCAACCAGGTCCTGCACCACCTGTCGGCCGGGTACGCCCGGATGACCACGCTCGTCGACAACGTCCTCGGCTACCAGCGGCTCGACGCGGGCGACGAACAGCTCTCCCGTACGCCGGTCATGCTCGACGCGGTCGTCGCCGCGGGCGTGGAGGGCGCGGTCGAGCTGATCGGGCCCGGCCGCGCCCAGTTCGCGGTGCACGCGCCGCCGATAGCGCTCGTGGTCGACGCGGAGCGGCTCGCCACCGCGGTCGCCCACCTCGTCGCGGACGTGGCGGGCATCGACGCGACCGGCAACGCGCGCGCGGGTGTCGAACCGGTGGTCGCCGGTGGCTATGTGGACTCGACCATCGTCGTCGCCGCGGCCCAGCGCGGCGAGGTCGTCCGCATCGAGGTGCGGGGGCCTTACGCCGGGGGGGACCCGGTGCACGAGCCGATCGTGCGGGGCATCGTGCGGGCACACGGAGGCGTGCTGCAGACGCATGAGGTGCCGGGCATGGGCGGCAGTGCGTATGTGCTTGAGGTGCCGATCGGGGCGGTGTCTCCGGAGGCCGGTCTTTCAGAGGCCGGTCTTTCAGAGGCTGGGCCTTCAGAGGCTGGGCCTTCAGAGGCTGCTCCTTCGGTTTCCGCCGTTCCTGCTCTCGGTGGGTCGGTCGTGGTGCCCGAGCAGGCGTCGGGTCCGGCGGGCGGCGGGCGTCGGCGGGCCCGGCGTTCCTCGGTGGACTCCTTCTTGGACAGTGCTGTTGCGGGAGCGGCGGACTCTTCGGGCGGTGCGTCGTCCGCGTCCGGTGGCGCGGAGACGGGCGAGGCCGGTGCTGGTGCCGGTTCCGGTGCTGGTGCCGGTGAGGGCGCTCCGCCGAGCGGTACGGGGCGGCGCAGGGGACGGCGTGCGGCGGAGGCCTCTCCGGAGAGCCTGGGCGGTGCCGTGGCCACGGATCTGGTCGGCCCGCGGGCGGGCGGTCCCGGTGTGACGGCGCAGGCTCCGGCTCCGGAGACGCCGGGTGGCGCTGCCAGTGGCGGGACGGGGCGGCGGCGCGGTCGGCCGAGTGCCGCCGAGGGTGCCGTGATGACGGCGGCGGAACACGCGGCCGGATCCGCCGCGTTGGGCGAGACGGTGCCGCCGCAGGGCGTGCCCGTCCCCGGCGGGGCGACGGAACGGCGTGCCCGGCGCGCCGGTGAGCAGCACGCGTTGCCTGCGCTGGCTTCGGGCCCGTCGGAGCCGTCCGGTGCCGCACCCGGCGCCGAGCTCGCCGCGGTGGAGGCCGGACACGGTGACGCCGCGCGGCCCGCGGGACGGCGTGCGCGGCGCGCGCTGGCCGCCGCCAAGGAGCGGGCCGAGGCGGAGGAGGCGAACAACGGACGCGTGTTCGCGCTGCCGCCCGCCGCGGCCGACCGCACCCCTGCGGAGGACGCCGCGGCCGCCCAGGGCCACGGCGCGACCGGCCGCGGGGACGACGACCACACCCCGCCGCAGCCGCACCCGACGCAGGCTCCGACGGGGCGCCGTTCCCGTCAGGCGGTTCCTGGGGCCGGGGAGCGGGCGGATCAGGCCGGGCAGGGCGAGCAGGTGGCTCCCCCGGCCGCCGAGTCCGGTCCGCTGCCCGCGCCGCAGCCGTGGCCCGAGGGCACCACGCCGCCCGGCGGCGTGCCCGCCCAGGGCACCCAGCACTCCGCCGGTACTCCGGCTCAGGGCGTCCCGACGCCGGGCAGAGGCGCCGCGCTCCCGCCCGAGCGCGGTGCGCAGGCACGGGCGGCCCAGCCGCTGCCCGCCGAGGCCGCGCCCGGCGACCCCAACTCGACGCAGGGGCGCGCGATCAGCGTGCGTACGCTCGGGCAGGGCGTGCCGTTCGGCCAGCAGATCGCCGAGCAGCAGGCCGCGCAGGGCGGCGGCGCCGCACCGGGCCAGGGTCAGGGCCAGGGCCAGGGTCGACAGCAGCAGCAACAACCGCCGCGGAACGCACGCATTCCGCAGTCCCCGCTGCCCCCACAAGCACCGCAGAACCCGCAGTCCCCGCAAACCCCGCAGACCCCGTCGGCTTCCCAGCCCGGGGAGACCGGTGCGCAGCAGCAGGCGTCACCGGCCGCCGCGGCGGGCCCGATGCCCGCACCGGAGGGCACCACCACCGGACAGCAGCAGTCGCAGCCCCAGTCCCAGTCCCAGACACTCGGTGGCTCCGGGCGTCGGCGCAGGCTGGCCACGCCGCCCGACCCCGCGGCCGACGAGCGTCCCGAGACCTCGGCGCGCCCGCACCCGCAGCCCCAGCCGCACACCCCGGCGCACCCCCAGTCCCGCATCGCGTCGGTCACCGAGGGCGCGGGCCGGTCGTACGCGATCGGCGCGCCGGACGAGGACGCCGACGAGGGCCCGGAGCCGCTCGACGGACCCGGCGGCGCCGTGGAGGTCGCGAACCGGCCGCAGCCCCAGCCGATGGACGACGAACTGCCGCCCGAGCCGCTGGACAACCCGCGCCGTCTCCTGGTGTGGCCCGCGCCGGACGTCACCACGCAGCAGGCGCTGAGCGACCGCGGCTACCGCCCGGTGATCGTGCATTCGCGCGAGGAGGTCGACGCACAGATCGCGGCGTTCCCCGCGGCGCTGTTCGTGGACCCGCTGACCGGGCCGATCACGCGCACGGCGCTGCAGTCGCTGCGCCAGGCGGCCGTGGCGGCCGAGGTGCCCGTCCTCGTGACGGCCGGGCTCGGCCAGGCGACGCGCGAGGCGGCGTACGGCGCCGATCCCGCCGTACTCCTGAAGGCCCTTGCGCCGCGCGACAGCGAGCAGCACCCCTCGCGCGTCCTGCTCATCGAGGAGCACGAGGAGATCGCGCTCGCCCTGACGGCCACGCTGGAGCGGCGCGGCATGCAGGTCGCACGGGCCGAGAGCGATGCGGACGCGGTGACTCTCGCGGCGCAGATGCGGCCGAACCTCGTGGTGATGGACCTGCTGCAGGTACGCCGCCGCAGGGCCGGGATCGTCGACTGGCTGCGCGCGAACGGCCAGTTGAACCGCACGCCGCTGGTCGTCTACACCGCGGCCGTCGACGAGACGGAGCTGCCGAAGCTCGCCGCGGGCGAGAGCGTCCTGTTCCTGGCGGAGCGCTCCACCAGCGAAGAGGTGCAGGGCCGGATCGTGGACCTGCTGGCGAAGATCGGCACGAACTAGCGGGTTCGGGCGGGTTCGGCGCGGCCAAGGTGGTCTCGGCCGGCTATGTCACGGCCGTGGTGTCCGTGCCGCTGTTCTGGCTGGGCGGCGGCGCGCTCTGGGCGCTGGGGGTGGACGGGCGTGTGCGCGGTCGCCGCCCTGTGGCTCGCGCTCGGCTGGGCGACAACGGCGGCACCGCGCCGTCCCGCAACCCCTATTCGTTGAAGACCCGGCTCTTCGCGATCTCTTTCCCGATGGAAAGCGTGTAGAGCTTCATCTGGTAGTCACCGACGTTGTTCACGTCGTTGGCGAATTTCCCGCAGTTGGCGTCGCCACCGTCAGTTGCGGAGTTGACGACGTACCAGTCACCCCCGATGGGCTTGTAGAACAACTTTCCCTTGACGCCGGACCCGTCGGCCCGGGTGTCGCAGACGTTGAAGGTATCGCCGTCATCGTGGAACCACATGACCCCCAGCCGGGCCGGGTCCTTGATCTCGATGTCCTCAAGGGCAAAAGCCGGGGAGGCGGAGAACAGGACCGCGGTGGTGACGGCCGCGGCAACTACACCGATTCGCTTGCCAAGTGATCTTTGCATAGCACGGGATCGTAGACAGGGAACGGCCACGACGATCATCACGAACCGATTCACATCCAACGACTTTTGAATCACGGCCCCATTTCACGCAGGGACATGAAGGGCTTTCTGGCCATGCGCAGTGATTGACGGCCAGATTTGCCCTTCGCCCGACCGCGCCCCATTTGGGACCCGCGTGACGCTCCGCCCTCAGACCTGCGTGACGTCCAACGCCCCCTCCGCGAAGCGCCCCCGCAACACCTTCTTGTCGAACTTCCCCACGCTCGTCTTCGGCACCTCTGCCACCACGGTCCACCGCTCCGGAAGCTGCCACCTGGCAATGCCGCTGGTGGCGAGGTGCTCGCGGAGAACGGGGAAGTCCGCCTCGACGCCCTCCCTGAGCACCACGGCGGCCAACGGCCGCTCGCCCCACTTCTCGTCCGGGACGGCCACGACGGCGGCCTCGGCCACGTCGGGGTGGGACATGAGGGCGTTCTCCAGCTCGACCGAGGAAATCCACTCACCGCCCGACTTGATGACGTCCTTCGCCCGGTCGGTCAGGGTGAGGAATCCATCCGGACTGATGACGCCGACATCGCCGGTCTTCAACCAGCCGTCCTCGCTGAACTTGTCCGAGGGCCGGGACGGTTCACCGTCCGGGCCGCCGAAATACGACCCCGCAATCCACGGACCGCGCACCTCGAGCTCACCGGCCGATTCACCGTCCCAGGAAAGCTCTTCCCCGCTCGGGCCGATGAGACGCCCCTCGACTCCGGCCGGGAAACGGCCCTGCGTGACCCGGTAGGCGAATTCCTCTTCGGAACCGGGCGCCGCCGAGGCGGGCGGCCTCGCCACCGTGCCCAGGGGCGAGGTCTCGGTCATTCCCCAAGCGTGGAACACCCGCATTCCGAGAGCGTCGAATGCCTTCATGAGGGCGGGTGGACAGGCCGAGCCGCCAATCGTCACCTGCGTCAGGGAACTGACGTCACGCGGCTTGGCGGTCAGTTCGGCCAGCAGGCCCTGCCAGATCGTCGGAACGGCCGCAGCATGCGTGGGCCGCCTGCTCTCGATCATCTCGGCGATCGGAGCGGGCTGGAGGAAGCGGTCCGGCATCAGCATGTTCACACCGGTCATGAACGCCGCGTGCGGCAGCCCCCAGGAGTTGCAGTGGAACTGCGGGACGATGACCAGCGAGAGGTCCGCGTCCGTCAGGCCCATGGACTCGGTCATGTTGACCTGCATGGAGTGCAGATAGATGGACCGGTGGGAGTACGCCACTCCCTTGGGCTCCCCGGTGGTGCCGGAGGTGTAGCAGAGGGAGGCCGCCCGCCGCTCGTCCAGGTCGGGCCAGGCGTAGGCGGTGGGGTGCCCCGCGATCAGTTCCTCGTACTCGTGCACCCGCACCCCGGAGGCCGCGGCCAGCGCCGTACGGGCCTCCTCCGTCATCGCCCCGGAAACGACCACGTGCTCGAGCCGGGGCAGCTTCGGGAGGAGCGGCACCAACAGCCCGACCAGCGAGCCGTTCACCAGGATCACCTTGTCGCCCGCGTGGTGCGCGATGTAGGCGAGCTGGTCGGCCGGAAGCCGGAGGTTCAGGGTGTGCAGGACCGCGCCCATGGACGGCACCGCGAAGTACGCCTCGACGTGCTCGGCGTTGTTCCACATCAGGGTTCCCGCGACTTCGCCCTCCGCGACGCCCAGCTCCCCGAGCGCGTGCGCGAGCTGAGCGGCACGCTCGCCGATCTCGCGGAAGCTACGACTCTGCGGGGCACCGTCGCCGGTCCAGGTCGTGACCTGTGACGTCCCGTGCACGGTCATGCCGTGCCGAAGGATCCGGGTGACGGTCAGCGGTACGTCCTGCATCGTGCTCAGCACGGCGTCCTCCTGGGGCGACATCGCCTACGCGGCAGTAAGGGCTGCGCTGATTCTGCGCGCATACCGCGCGGTATGTCACTAGTCCAGGGGATGATCGATCATCGGCCGCGTCCGTTCAGCGGACCGGCGTGAGCTCCGGGTCCTCGCGGAGCTTGCCCAGCGCACGCGACACCGCACTCTTGACGGTGCCCACGGACACCCCGAGCACCTCGGCGGTCTGGACCTCGCTCAGGTCCTCGTAATACCTGAGGACGACCATGGCCCGCTGCCGCGCAGGCAGCTTCATGATCGCGCGCCACATCGCGTCGCGGAGCACCTGCTGCTCGGCCGGATCCCCCGCCGGCGTCACCTCCGGCTCCGGCAACTCGTCGCACGCGAACTCGTCGACCTTCCGCTTCCGCCACTGCGACGTACGCGTGTTCAGCAGGGCCCGACGCACATAGCCGTCGAGCGCGCGGTGGTCCTCGATCCGGTCCCACGCCACATACGTCTTGGTGAGCGCGGTCTGCAGCAGGTCCTCGGCATCGCTCGGATTCGCGGTCAGCGAGCGGGCGGTGCGCAGCAGTACGGGCTGGCGGGCCCGTACGTAGGACGCGAACGACGGGTACGCGGAGGGCCCGGTGGCCCTCGTCGGACCCGCGCCCCGCGTCGCGGCCTTCGATGCGCTGGTGCACACGGTCACCATGGATGCGGTCATGGCTCCACGCTAGAAGCGCCCCCTACTTCCGCGGATCGGCCGCAGGTCCCGAAGCCGTGTCCGCCTCAGGTTGTACGAGTGGGGGTGGCCCCACCTCCTACAGGTGGAGGAGACGCAGTACCCCCCTGAGGGTTCACCCCCGAGAGCCACCCCGGCGCACCGCCCGCCCGAACGGCGCCCGGTCTAGCGGATGCGCGCCACGGGGGCGTGCATCAGATTGCGGTCGATCATCAGCGTGCGCCCGCCGTGGCGCTCCTTCACGTTCCCCGCGTACTGGTGGATACGCCGGGCCGGACGCCACGCCGCAGGGCTCAGGGCGGGCTCGCGGTACAGGTGGGGGTCGGTGTGCCAGCGCGCGAACCACATCACCGACGGCAGATCCCGTACGCCTGCCCGCCGTGCCGCCTCCATGTGCCGCACCCCCGAGTCGGCGCTGCTGTAGAAACCCGGAACGTAGCCGAGCCTGCGCACCTCGCGGTCCCAGGACCTGATGAAGGACAGCGTGGTGTGCGCGCACCGCTTCTTCCGGTAGGTGTACGCCTCCATGTCCAGGTAGAGCGGGCTGTGCCGCCGGACGCCGATCGTCTTGGCCGCGCGGACCGCGTCGCGCCCCTCCTTCGTCCCCTGCCGCCAGGGGTGCCGTCCCATGCGGACGTGCTTCTTGTTCTTGGCGGTGACGCACGGCGACTGCGACCCGACGTACACCGGGAGGACCCGCCAGCCCATCCGCTTCACCGCGCGCATCCAGCCGTGGTTCAGATGCGGCTGCCGCTTGCAGGCCCGGCCGCGGCCCGCGTAGTAGACGCCGACGGCGCGGTAGTCGGACCGGCGCCAGCGCCGCATGGTGTCGGTGGACTGGGTCGCGCAGGTGTCGAAGGCCCAGCCGCGGAAGGTCGACGTCCCGGCGGGCGCCCCGCCGGCGGGGCGGTCGGACGCGACACCCGGTGGCGACGCGGTCAGGTCCATGGTCAAGGCCGTCATCACGAGGACGAATCCAATGATCAACTTCCGGATACGCATACGGCGAGTGAAAGCCCACCGCCCCGCTCCGCGGCCGGGACACGCGCCGCGTTCAGCCGTCCGACCCCAGAATCAGCCCCGATGTGGGGACGCCCGTGCCCGCGGTCACCAGGGTGCGCGCGGCGCCCGGTATCTGGTTCACGGAGGTGCCGCGCACCTGACGGACCGCTTCCGCTATGCCGTTCATGCCGTGCAGGTAGGCCTCTCCCAGCTGCCCGCCGTGCGTGTTCAGGGGCAACTTCTCCGCGGCCACGAAGTCCGCGGCCTCCCCCGGCGCGCAGAACCCGAACTCCTCCAATTGCATCAACACGAACGGTGTGAAGTGGTCGTACAGGATCCCCACATCGATGTCCGAGGGGGCCAGCCCCGAGGTGCGCCACAACTGCTTCGCCACCACCCCCATTTCGGGCAGCCCCCGCAGGTCGTCGCGGTAGAAGCTGGTCATCTGCTCCTGCGCCCGGCCCGCCCCCTGGGCCGCCGCCGTGATCACTGCGGGCGGCTGCCGGAGGTCGCGGGCCCGCTCCGCGCTGGTGACGACGATCGCCTGGCCGCCGTCCGTCTCCTGACAGCAGTCCAGGAGCCGCAGGGGCTCGACGATCCAGCGGGACGCGGCATGGTCCTCCAGCGTGATCGGCTTCCCGTGGAAGTAGGCCGCGGGGTTGGTGGCCGCGTACTTCCGGTCCATGACGGCGACGTGCCCGAAGGCCTCCGGCGCCAGACCGTACGCATGGAGATAGCGCTGGGCGGCCATCGCCACCCAGGAGGCGGGTGTCAGCAGGCCGAAGGGGAGGGCCCAGCCGAGCGCGGCGCCCTCGGCGGACGGCTCCCGCTGCTGCACCCCGGAGCCGAATCTGCGCCCGGAGCGCTCGTTGAACGCGCGGTAGCAGACGACCACTTCGGCCACCCCGGTCGCCACCGCGAGGGCCGCCTGCTGGACGGTGGCGCAGGCCGCACCGCCGCCGTAGTGGATGCGGGAGAAGAAGGACAGCTCCCCGATACCGGCCGCCTGGGCGACCGTGATCTCCGGGCTCGTGTCCATGGTGAACGTGACCAGGCCGTCGACGTCGGCAGGGGTGAGCCCGGCGTCATCGAGCGCGGCGCCCACCGCCTCCACGGCCAGCTTGAGCTCGCTGCGCCCCGAGTCCTTGGAGAACTCCGTCGCTCCTATGCCGACGATCGCGGCCCTGCCCCCGAGGCTGTCGCGCGAACGGACACTCATGCGGCGCCTCCCTCGGGCACGGTCACCGTGACCGTGCCGTTGACGTGCTTGCCGATGCCGTTGGCACCGACGACCTTCACCACGGCCGTCGCACCCCCGGGCGCGGCCTCGACCTGCTCGACGGTGCCGGTCAACACCATCGTGTCCCCGGGGTAGTTCGGCGCACCGAGCCGTATCGCCACCTTGCGCAGCACGGCGGTGGGGCCGAAGTGGTCCGTGATGTACCGCCCGACCAGGCCGTTCGTCGTCAGGATGTTCATGAAGATGTCGGGGGAGCCCTTGGCCTGCGCGAGCTCCGCGTCGTGGTGCACGTCCTGGTAGTCGCGGGAGGCGAGGGCCCCGGCGACGATCAGCGTGCGGGTGATCGGGATCTCCAGCGGAGCCAGTTCCTCACCCGGCATCGTCCTCATACCGACTCTCCCTTTCACTCCGGCTCCCCCTGCGCGATCAACTCGCCCAACTCCTCCAGGACTTCGCTGCCACATCCCAGATACGCGTCCAGCTGCCGCCCCCACAGGAAGTGCCGGTGCACGGGATGGTCGAGGTCGGCCCCCATGCCGCCGTGCAGATGCTGGCCCGCGTGGACGACGCGCTTGCCCGCCTCCGACGCCCACCATGCGGCGGTGAGCGCGTGTGTGTCGTACGGCAGGCCGGTGTCACGGCGCCAGGCCGCTTCGTAGGCCGTGACGCGGATCGCCTCCGTATCCATATGGGAGTCGGCGGCCCGGAGTTGCACGCCCTGCTTCGCGGACAGGGGGCGGCCGAACTGCTCCCGCTCGTTCGTATGGGCCACCGCGCGGGCCAGCGATCCCGCGCACACCCCGGCCTGCAGCCCGGCGAAGGCCGTCCGCGCCCCGGCCCGCACGTCGTCGTACGCCCCGGGACCGCCCAGCCGCTCCCCCGGCGTGCGGTCGAGGACGAGCCTGCCCGCAGCCCAGGGCGCGGTCAGCTCGACCGGCTCCACGCGCGCGTCGGCGACCCGCACCAGCCACAGGGTGCGGTCGGCCGCCGCCACCAGGACGACCGTCGCGTCCCGCAGCCACGGCACCCACCCCACCGTGCCGCTCAGCGACCCGTCCGCGGACGCCGTCACTCCGCCCCGGGCAGGGAACGCCCCCGTCGCCACCGCGCTCCCCTGCCGGAGCGCGGGCAACAGCCGGTCCCGCTGGTCCGCCGTGCCGTGCGCGCCGACCGCCAGCACCCCGTACACACAGCTCGCCGCGAACGGCACCTGCGCCGTCACCCGCCCCTGCTCCTCCAGGAGGAGCACGAGACCGAGCAGCCCGACGTCGTCCACCGCACCCGGCAGCCCCGCCGCACACAGCGCCTTCCACAGCTCGGCGTCCGAACCGGTGCCCGCCGCCGCAAGCCGCTCCGGTGTGGCCAGGTCGCCGAAGATCTCCCCGGCGAGATCGCGCGCGGCCGCCTGCTCCTCCGTGGGTGTGAAGTCCATGTCAGCCCGCACCCCCCGCCACGCCTCGGAACACCGGTAGCTCCACCTCGGCGTCCACCCGCTGGAATTCGAGCCGGACCGGCATCCCTATCCGCACCTTGTCGTACGGCACCCCAATGATGTTGCTGACGATCCGCACGCCCTCCACCAGCTCGACGAGCCCCACGGCGTAGGGAGGGTCGAAGGCGGGGAAGGGCGGGTGGTGCATCACCACGTACGAATAGACCGTGCCCTCACCGCTCGCCTCGACCGTGTCCCACTCGGGCGAACCGCAGGCGTTGCAGCCCGGCAGCCAGGGGAAGCGGAGCGTGCCGCAGCCGCCGCAGCGCTGGATCAGGAGGCGGTGCCCGGAGACGCCCTCCCAGAACCCGGCGTTGTCGCGGTTGACCACCGGGCGGGGGCGCTTGCCCTTCGGTTTCCGCTTCGCCGGGGCGTACTTGAGGATGCGGAAGCGATGCGTCCCCGCGAGTGCGCCGCCCGCGCGGACGTCCATCCGGGTCGTGACGAAGTGGCCCGTACCCAGCTTGGTCGTCTTGCGCTCGGACACCGACTCGATCACCGCGTCGAAGGTGATCTCGTCGCCGGGCCGCAGCGCCCGCACGTACTCCTGCTCGCAGTCCGTGGCGACCACCGAGGTGTACCCCGCGCCGTCGAGCAGGGCGAACAACTCGTCGTGCGCCGAGGAGCGGCCGTCGTGACCGGAGAGGCCGCCCATCGTCCAGGCCTGCAGCATCGTCGGCGGCGCCACCGGATCCGCCCCCGCGTAGGCAGGATTGGTGTCGCCCATCGCCTCGCACCAGTGCCTGATCATGGGCGTGTTGACCGGATCCTTGCCGTGTCCCGCCGCCGCCGCGACCCTGCCCTCGAACGCCTGCAACTCCTCGTAGGCGATGTCCTTCACGGTCCCGTCGTACGCGATGTCCTGCACCTGCACCGTCTTGTCGTACGCGTTGCCCTTCACCGTCGTCCCCTCCGCATGCCGAGCCGCATCGTCGCGACGATCTCGCGCTGCACCTCGCTCACCCCGCCCCCGAACGTATTGATCTGCGCGGCCCTGTTCATCCGCTCCAGTTCGCCGTCCCCGAAACCGCCCGGCGACCCGGCCCGCACGAGCCCGCCTTCCCCCGCGATCTCCTGACACATTCGGTACGCCTCGACGGCCGATTCGGTTCCCATGAACTTCACGCCGCTCGCGTCTCCCGGCGCCAGTCGGCCCGCGCCCACATCCCCCACCAAACGCCAGTTGAGCAGGCGCGTTGCCGCCAGCCGCGCATGCACCTCGGCCAGTCTCGACCGCACCCACGGGGCGTCAATCCGGCGCTCACCCGTCACCGGATCGGGTGTGCGCGCGGAGTCGAGCACCGCCGCGTAGAAGTCCTCGGCCTGCATGCCGATGGCGGCGAGCGCCACGCGCTCGTGGTTGAGCTGGTTGGTGATGAGGCCCCAGCCTCCGTTCTCCTCGCCGACGAGGTTCGCGGCGGGCACGCGGATTCCGTCGTAGTACGTCGCCGTCGTCGTCAGCCCGCCCACCGTGTCGATGGGAGTCCAGGAGAAACCGGGCGCGTCGGTCGGGACGAGCACGATGGAGATGCCCTGGTGCTTGGGGGCGTCGGGGTCGGTGCGGCAGGCCAGCCAGATCCAGTCGGCGTTCTGCGCGTTCGAGGTGAAGATCTTCTGGCCGTCGATCAGCCAGTCGTCGCCGTCGCGCACGGCCCTGGTCCGCAGTGCTGCCAGGTCGGTACCGGCGGACGGTTCGCTGTAGCCGATCGCGAAGACGAGGTCGCCGCCGAGGATGCGGGGCAGGAAGGCTGCCTTCTGCTCTTCCGTCCCGTACTTCATGAGGGTCGGCCCGACGGTGTTCAGGGTGACCATCGAGACGGGCGCGCCCGCGCGGTAGGCCTCGTCGAAGAAGACGAACTGCTCGTCGGCGCCGCGCCCTTGGCCGCCGTACTCGACGGGCCAGCCGAGGCCCAGCATGCCGTCGGCGCCGATGCGGCGCAGCAGACGGCGCTGTCCCGGCACGTCCGCGCCGTCGGGCGGCCCGTCGGGCATCACGTCCCGGAAGTAGGTGCGCAGGTCGGCGCGGAGACGGCGTTGGCGTTCGGTGGGGGCGAGGTGCACGGGGGCGGCCTCTCCGGCTCGTACCGACAAGGGTTTCTGACTGTCCGTCAGATAGCGTGCCGGTGTCAAGAGATCGCCCGGAGCGGGCCCCGGCGAAGACCTATGGAGGCCCGGCCCAACATTCCGCCCCCGAACACACCTGTGCGGCGGCGCCGAAGCGCCGCCGCACAAGACGTCACACCCCACAACTCGCTCCCCTGGAAGCCGTCCCGATCGGCTCCCGGGGCTACCGGCTCACCAGAGCTGGGCGAAGTTGACCGCGACGTTCTCGTTCGACTGGTCGATCGCCGTGAACGCGGAGCCGTTCACCTGGGCGGTGTTGCTCTGGTTGGAGGCGCCGTTGCCGACGGCCTGCTGCTGCGTCGTGGACGAGTTCCCCGAGTTGTCGTGCCCGACGCCACTTCCGTTCACGGTCGCCACACCGGCGTTCGATCCGTTGTTCGCGAAGGCACCGTTGTCGGCCAGCGCGACGCCCGAGAAGAGCGCGGCAGCCAGCGGCACGGCAGCGGCGGCGGCGATGATGCGGGCGGTACGGATGCTTGCCATGTCTATTCCTCCAGAGCAGGAGGTACGCACCGGCCGAAACCGGGTGTACCAGAAGTACGGCTGTTCCCAAGGCAGTTGGCCGACCGCCTTGGAGTGCTGCACGACGTCGCGACTCCAGAGTTGCCCACCGAATCCCCGGCGAACCACCCCGGAAGCCCCGATTCCCTCGCAAGCGTGATGACAAGTCGATAAACCCGTCTCACGCCCCTTGGACCCCGCCCCGACCCTTCCCACCTGCTGTCGAGCCAGAGCACGAGCCAGGCGCCGCATGAGGCGAAGCGTTTTGGCAGCCCCGCCCGAAGACGTCGTACGCGGGGGCGCCGCCCCTCCGGAACGATCCATTCCGGCAGCGTTCCGACTCGCCCCCTCTTCCCTTCTTCGAACATGTGTACGAACATGAAGGCATGGCCACCACCGACCGCCATGCCACGACCCTCGCGCTCGCCCACGCCTTATCGGCCGCCGAGCGCGGGCTCGCGGTGATCCCGCTCTCGCGCTCCAAGCTCCCGGCCCTGCGCTCCCCCCACCACGCGGACCCCCACCCCGCCGCCCTCTGCCACGGCGAGTGCGGCCGCCTCGGGCACGGGGTGTACGACGCGTCGGCAGACCCGCTGCGCATCCGTGAACTCTTCGCCGCGGCCCCCTGGGCCACCGGGTACGGCATCGCCTGCGGGCTGCCGCCCCACCACCTGATCGGCATCGACCTGGACACCAAGTCCGGTACGGACGCCTCGGCGGCCCTGCGCGAACTGGCGCTGCGCCACCTCTTCACGATCCCCGCCACCGTCGTCGTGATCACGCCCAGCGGCGGCCGTCACGTCTGGCTGGCGGGCCCGCCCGACGCCGTGGTCCCCAACTCGGCGGGCCGACTCGCACCCGGCATCGACATCAGAGGCGCGGGTGGCTACCTGGTGGGCCCCGGTTCCCGCACCGAACACGGCGTCTACAGCACCGTGCCGGGCACGGCCCACCTGCCGCCCGCCCCCTGCCCGCCATCTCTGCTGCGCCTGCTCACACCCCCGCGGCGAACCCCCCACTACGAACACCCCCACGCACCCCACGCACCCCACCCCGCCGACCCACCGACCGCGGACCGCCCCGGCTCCGAGCCCTCGCACCAACGGGGCCACGGCCTGGTGCAGTTCGTGCTCGCGGCGCACGAGGGCCAGCGCAACACCCGCCTCTTCTGGGCCGCTTGCCGCGCCTACGAGAACGGCATGGGCGAAGCGCTGTCCCCCCGGCTCACGGACGCAGCCATCCGCGTCGGCCTCACGGAACACGAAGCCCGCTCGACGATCGCCTCAGCGGCACGCCTCACGGGTCACGCGTGATCCGGCCTCGACCTGCGCGGCCTCAGCACTTCTTCGCGGTCTTGACCTGCACCCACGGACGGCACTTGCCCTTGGCCACGGGGCCCTGCATCGGGACGTGCTTGTAGATGCGGTGGTTCTTGCACACCTGCACCTGAGAGAGATCGAGGCACGCATTGGGGTCGAACGTCATGGCCTGCGCCTCGTTGTGGTTACCCGGAAGGGCAACAAAGAGGGTGGCACTGAACAGCGCCGTCAGGACGGCCACGCAAGCCTTACGCATTTTCATTCTCCCGTTTCGTAATAACGAGCGCCAGATTTCCGACGCCGGGAGATCATGCGTTTCCCACAACGGCATGTCAAGAAGACTTAAACACCCCAACGAGCAAACGAAGAACCACCATGAACCAGGCAAACCACCCACTCAATACCGCGCTATAGCCCACATTTCAGACACACACATGTTTGCGCGACGGCTAATTCGAGCAGCCAGTTCCGAGGATATTCACCTTCACACACCCCGCCACGAACCTCGCACTCAGCGGGGGGCGGCTCGTTGCGGCTCGTCACTAAACAATGATCAACAACTCTCAACCAAGCCCAATACTAAGGCGGTTGAAATCAAATCCGAGAAGCGGCCCGACGGCGATGGCGGCGGTGGCGGTGGCAGGCGCCAGGTCGCGGACGCCGGTCGGCGTGACGGTGAGGGTGATCGGCTCACCGGTCGAGGCACAGCGCGAGCGCGGAAGCGGTCGAGCACCTGATCCACGGGCCAGTCCAGCAGCGCTGCGACGAGCTGTCCACTTTCAGGGTTTAGGGCTTCCTGGTTCCAGTGTTCCTCTTTTCGTGTGCTGAGGAGGTACGTAGCCTTTTATGTCGACCGTCTGAGTCTCTCTGCATGGGCTGGGGATACGTGGACACTGCAGGTCTGTTGCTGCTCGGCGCGGCAGGTGGAGCGGTACGTGGCATCGTGCACGCATACGACTGCATGTCCGAATGGCTCCTACGACGGCAGGAGTTCCGGCTCGCCGAGCAGCCTGAGGCCGAGGGAACGCCGCCCACATTCACTGCCTTCTACGACGTGGCGGGCGAGAGCATCGCAGCCGTCGTGCACATCACGATGGGAGCCGGGGTGGCGACGCTCATGGCGGCCTGGGGGCAGGTCAGTGGAGGCTTCGCGACATTCGCGGTCGGGGCGTCAGCGCCCTTGATCCTCGTCCAGCTGAAGCACACCCGGCTGGCGGAGGCCGTCATAGGCAACCCCAATGCACCGCAGGTCAGCCAGGCGCAGGACGCGGAGCCACCGGCGGCCGGGCCACCGAACGGACAGGCCGTCCCCCGGCGGCCCACCGCGGGCCCGAGGGGCACCGAATGACCGGGCCCACGCTCGGGCCCACGCTGCTCCGTCGTGCCGTCGCAGCCACGATCGGAATCGACCGGCGCACCAGCCGTACTCCCGCCACTCCGCCCGTTGCGCGGCGCCTCACGTTGACGCGCCGGGTCGCAGCCGCAGTCATCGGCGTCCGTGCATACCGCCTGCCGCCCACGGCAGCGAAGGCTCAGGCACTCGCACAGGACACGGAAGCGGGGAGTGCAGGCGGCTCACAGTCCGAGCGACTCCCGTTGGTGACTTTCGCCCCGGTGGCTCTCGGCGTGCCCGAAAGCCACCGGAGCGGGGATCGGCGGCCGGACCGGAAACGCGTCCGGGGCATGGACGGGATGCCGCGCCGTGGACTCGTCCTGATCGCGGCGGCCGCCGCAGGGGTCATTGCTTCTGGGGCATACCTCTACTTCGACGGCACACACGCGAATGGCGAGGGCCCAGCGAATCGGGTACCCCAGGCGACCTCGACGAGCACGCCGACGGGCGTGATACCGAGCAAATACCTCGGTACCTGGGAGAGCACGATTCAGAACGCTTCCGGCCCACACACCCGGAAGATGGTGATCCGGCAGGGCTACGTGGACGAGAGGGTCATGACCCTGACGTCGGTGGGGACGACGGAGGGCGGGGACAAATACCGCTGCGTTTTCAGCGCAAACCTCCGCTCCGTCACACCTGGCACCGTCCGGCTCGGCAGTTCGACGCTGATCGAATCGAAACCGCGCGCGATGTGCGTACCCGGCGAACCCTCGACGCTGACCTTGTCGGGCAAGGACAGGCTGCGGCGCACCAACAACGAAGAAATCGGCAAGACGACGACGTACGACCGCTCCGAGTAACGACGAACAGCCGCGCCCCCGCGTCACCGCGCGGCGGATTCCCTTGCCAACGGCCGAGGCAGGGAAGTTCCCGACCTGATCTCAATACGTACGTCATCGCTATCCTTTATGACATACGTCGAGTTCTCCCGGCTCCATCCAGTAGGCAGCAAGTAGTACCGGTGGTCGCGCTCGATCAGTAGTCGAAGGTTGGTGTATCGATAGCGGAAGTGTGTTCCTTTCCCCAGGTCTGTGACCCGAGGTCCCGGTGGGGCGAAGTTCAACTGCTCAGTGCTCAGCAGAATCACACTGACTCGGCGAACCAATTGCTGTGTGTCCTGGTGGGCATCCTTGCGGCCCAGGTCCGCAGCCACCAAGGCCGCTATCCAGATCAGGCAGAGACCGGCAATCATGAGGGACGCGGCGAACCTCCACACAGGTTCGCGCGGTTGGCCCGCAGGAATCGCCGAGCGGATGCGCCCCAGCAGTACCCCGGCCGCCACGAGCAGTGGAGCGACCCACGCGAAGGACTGAATCCAAGACCACAGCGCCATGAGCAGTGCTCCGGCGGCAACGAATGCATGGTGAGCTTTCGCTGTCATGTGCCCCAATTCCACTGCCTTGCGCAGGTGTCGCTCGGGAACCCGTAGACAACGCAACAGGCGCGGAATGGTCGGCAGTAGTAGCGCCACGGTCAGGATTTCGAAGACAGGCATGGTGGCGAGGCGGAGGCTGCGGATGACCAGTTCGTCGGGGCTGAACCCCATGGCGAAGTTGTCCAAATGGAAGTAACCGAAATACGCGTTGGTGTAGATGTAACCCGTGTACAGCATCAGCACGCCGATGAACGCCACGGTTCCCACAGCAGAGTTGAAGAGTTCCAGGTTGGGGCCACTGTCTCCCGCTGAAGGAGGCTCTGACGGATACCTGACGCGGGCAGGACGTACGCGGACATCGGCCGTCGTGTAGCGGCCGGCGCGGCGGTGCCGCAGCAGTCGGTTCGGCTCACGCGACGAGGCAGGAACACCGCCGAGCCGCCGGTTACGAAGGGCGCCCACTCTGCTAGCTATCGGGGCTGTTGCGTTGCTGGCTGTCCGGCGGCGGCGAACACTCGGCGCCGGGCGGTGGCGTCGGCGAGCACGGCTTGGGCGGCGGAGTCGACGGCGGCTCTCCGACGAGACCAGGGTCGGTGGTGTCGACGGGGCCGGGGTCCCACGGCTCCGGCTCCAGAGGCGGGATGCCGGGATCGCCGTTCTCGCCGTTGCCGTACTGGTCGGCAGTCGGCCCGAGAGGCGTACGGTCACCGTCGTTTTCCTGACCAGCGGCGGGGATGCCGTCCTGGCCGCCTGAAGAGCTTCCCGCTGCACCTCTGCCGACACCCGGCCTGCCTGGTTCGTACTGCCCGCCAGGAGTGCCATCTCGACTGGCCTGACCAGGAGTTCCTACTCCGGGCGCATCGGTCCCCTGCACCGAGGTGGCGCCTGTTGAGGCTCCGCCGGGCGGCTCACCCGAGAAGCCACACGCAGTGACTCCCCAACCTGTAATCGTCGCTAAGGCGAGTGCAGCGCCGCCCGTCACGATCCGAGATCCCTGCATCTGTGCCCCTGGCGCCCGCTGGCTCATCATGATGTGCAACCAGAGGCTCCCACCGCAGGCAGGTTGCGCGGATCTGTTGAGCCCGAACTACGAAGGTTGATGCACGAGAGCGCTACGTTCCACTGCTTACTGGAGCCCATGGGCGCTCAGGCTCCATCCCGGTCCACACCTGGCCCACACCTGGCCCACACCCACTGGCCCAAGCCACGACAGCCCCGGCCCAAGCCGAGACACCCGCCCACGAAAAAGGGTGCCCCTCAACGAGAGACACCCTTCTGACCAGCACACACGCTGATCCGCAAGCGGTGGGTGTGGGATTTGAACCCACGGTGGCTTGCACCACGACGGTTTTCAAGACCGTTCCCTTAGGCCGCTCGGGCAACCCACCCCGCGCCCTCCGCCGGAAACGGAACCGGACGGCGCGGGGACAAGACTAGCGGGTCAGCTGTCGCCCTTGCGCTGGCCCAGCGTCACGTCGGCCGTGTGCTCCTTGCCGTCGCGCTCGTACGTGATCTTGACCTTGTCGCCCGGCTTGTGGGTCCAGATCTGGCCGATCAGGGTCGGGCCGCTGTCGATCACCATGTCGTCCAGCTTCGTGATGACGTCGCCGGGCTTGAGGCCCGCCTTGGCCGCCGGGCCGTTCGGGGTGACCGGCTGCGAACCGCCCACGCCGTCCTTGGAGATCGTCGCGCCGTTCGTGCCCTCCTGCTGCAGGGAGACCGAGGCGCCGATGACGGGATAGACGGGCTGGCCGGTCCTGATCAGCTGCTGGGCGACCTGCTTGGCCTGGTTGACCGGGATCGCGAAGCCGAGGCCGATGGAGCCGGACTGGCCGCCGCCACCGAGGCCGCCGCCGCTCTCGGCGGGCTTGATCGCGGAGTTGATGCCGATGACCGCGCCACGGGAGTCGAGCAGCGGGCCGCCGGAGTTGCCGGGGTTGATGGAGGCGTCGGTCTGCAGGGCGCTCATGTACGAGCTCTTGCCGCTCTGCCCGCCGTCGCTGGACGTCACCGGGCGGTTCTTGGCGCTGACGATGCCGGTGGTGACGGTGTTCGACAGGCCGAAGGGGGCGCCGATCGCGATGGTCGAGTCGCCGACGGCCACGCGGTCGGAGTTGCCGAGCTTGAGCGGCTGCAGGCCGTCCGGGGCGTTCTTGAGCTTGATGACCGCCACGTCGTACCCCTCCGCGCGGCCGACGACCTCCGCGGCGTACTTCTTGCCGTTCGAGAACGTCACCTGGAGCTTGCCGCCCTCGGCGGCGGACGCCACGACGTGGTTGTTGGTGAGGATGTGGCCCTGTGTGTCGTAGACGAAGCCGGTGCCCGTGCCGCCCTCGCCGCCGCCGCTCTGCGCCTCGATGGTCACGACGCTGGGCAGTGCCTTGTTCGCGATGTCGGCGACCGAGCCGGGCGCGCGCTTCAGGTCGGCGGGCGTGTCGGGCGCGGAGACCGTGGTCGAGCTGGTGTCGCTGTCGTTGCGCTCGGCCGCCCAGTACCCGACGCCGCCGCCGATGCCGCCCGCGAGCAGGGCGGCCGCGAGCACCGCGGCGACCAGGCCGCCGCGCCGACCGCCGGGCTTCGGCTCCTGCGGGTGGTACGTGGCGCCCCAGCCCGAACCGGAACCGCCGTCCGTGGCGTACGACGGCATGGCGGGCGGCTGCGGGGGCGGCCAGTTCCCGGCGCCGGAACCCTGCGGAACGGAACCCTGGGGGACGGCGCCGTGCGGAACCGTGGCCTGCGGCGCGCCATAGGGAGCACCGTGCGGCGCACCCTCAGGAGTCCCCTGAGGCGCACCTACAGGCGCATGGCCCGGTGCCTGCTCGGGTGCCGGGGAGGGGGCGTGCGCGGGAGCGGAAGGCGCCGCCTCATGCCTCTGCGGCCCGGCAGGCCCGGCAGGCGCGGCGGGCGCGGCGGAGTCGGCAGAGTCGGCGGGAACAGCGGGAGCGTCCACCGGCGCAGGGGGCGCGGACGGGGCCTGTGGTACCTCGTTGCCCTCGTTCTCGGTGCTCACAGCTCTTCTCCTCGGTCCATGCTGTCGTTACGTGCGTTCTCGGTCACGGCCTGGCTGTGCAAACTGCGCTTCCGTCATCTGTGTCTGCAGTCAGCTTTTCCCATGGGCTGTCAGGGCACCATAAGCCGACGCTGTGTGTCCGGCGCCCCGGGAGGGCGTCTCCCGGCGAGCCTGCGGGTACCCGGTGATGGCACCATGACGCGGTGACCCTCGCACGACAGCACCAGATCCAGGTCGTCGCCCACCGCGGAGCCTCCGAGGATGCTCCCGAGCACACGCTGGCCGCCTACAAGAAGGCGGTCGAGGACGGTGCCGATGCCCTCGAATGCGATGTACGGCTCACCGCCGACGGCCACCTCGTGTGCGTCCACGACCGGCGCGTCAACCGTACGTCGAACGGCCGCGGAGCCGTCTCCGCCCTCGAACTGGCCGACCTCGCCGCCCTGGACTTCGGCTCCTGGAAGAAGCACCACGGCGAGGCCGAGGAAGGACCGGACTGGGAGTCCGCCACGGGTGAGTACACGGGAGAGGACACATCGGTCCTGACCCTGGAGCGACTTCTCGAGCTCGTGGCCGAAAGTAATGCATCGGGCCGCCGCGTGCGGCTCGCCATCGAGACCAAACACCCCACGCGCTGGGCGGGTCAGGTGGAGGAGCGCCTGCTCCTGCTGCTCAAGCGCTTCGGCCTGGACGCGCCCCCGGCCGAGGGCCCCTCGCCGGTACGCGTCATGAGCTTCTCGGCACGTTCACTGCACCGCGTCCGGGCCGCCTCGCCGACGCTGCCGACCGTTTACCTGATGCAATTCGTCTCGCCGCGCCACCGCGACGGCCGCCTCCCCGAAGGCGTACGCATCGCTGGTCCGGCCATGCGGATCCTGCGCAACCACCCCTCGTACGTGGCAAAGCTGAAGCGCGCGGGACACCAGGTGCACGTCTGGACCGTGAACGAGCCGGAGGACGTCGAACTCTGCGCCGAGCTGGGTGTCGACGCGATCATCACCAACCGCCCCAAGCAAGTTCTGTCCCAGCTGAACCAACTGGGACTCCACTAACTCCGGTCACAGGGTGTGCACCGGCGCGTTCGTTCCGTATTCGATCGTTACGAGTGCGTCACCGGACGGGGATTGGCCGGTTTCCGGTCCAGTCCATTGGGGCATCCACACCGTGGCGTGGGGCGAAGGAGGTCTCGGGGGTGGCGTTGGTGGTGGCACGGGAGGTGCCCACGTCGTCGAGCATGGCCGTACCCCATGGCCCTGCGGGCGTGGGGGAAGCAAGGCACCACATGCGCAATCAACTGCGCATGAGCGGGGTGTCCGATTCGGTCGTCGACGATGCCGTACTGATCCTGTCGGAATTGCTCAGCAACGCCTGCCGGCACGGCAGGCCACTGGGCCGAGGAATGGTCGGGGACGGCGACGTGCGCGTGGCGTGGCACGTCGACAAGTCGGGCCGGCTGACGGTCGAAGTGACGGACGGCGGCGGCCCGACCCGCCCGGTGCCCGCCACTCCGTCGGTGACGGCGCACGGCGGCCGCGGGCTCAACATCATCACGGCGCTCTCCGACGCCTGGGGCGTCCGCGACGACGTGCACGGCGAAGTCACCGTGTGGGCCATCGTGCAAGCGGGGCACCACCATGAGGATTTCGCTACGCGCGTCGCCGCGCCGTCGGCGACCGCGATATCCGAGCTCGCCCTCGTGGACCCGTTCGACGACCTGGACTGAATCCACGAACGGCTAGGCTCGCGCCCGTACGGAAGAGTGCAACAGAGCCGCAGCCGGGAGACAGCCAAGATGGCCAAGAAGCGCCCCCAGTCCAAGGGCAAGCAGCAGCCGCAGGTCAAGGACGGAGCCCGCGCCGGCGGCGCTGATGAGAACTATCCGGTCGTCGGCGCCCGCGAACCCTGCCCCTGCGGTTCGGGCCGCCGCTACAAGGCGTGTCACGGCCGGGCCGCCGCGCACGCGGTGACCGAGCTGGTGCAGCGCCCGTTCGAAGGCCTGCCCGGCGAATGCGACTGGATCGCGCTGCGCGAGCTGGTGCCCGCCGCCACGGTCGAGCTGCCCCTCAAGGACGGGCTGCCCGACGGCATTCCGTCGGTCTCCCTCGCCACCGTGCTGCCGATGGCCTGGCCCGCGCTGCGCCGCGACGACGGCTCGGTCCTGCTCGGTCTGCAGAACGACACCTCGTCCGGCGACATCAGCCGCGACCTGGCCGACACCCTGCAGCGCGCCCTGGAGGCCGAGCCGGGTACGCCGATCAAGGGCCGCCGCGCCCCGGCCGAGGGGCCGCGGCTGCAGGACCTGCTCGACCCCGAGGGCCGTTTCGAGCCGGTCGTGCACCCCGGCTTCGAGTTCTGGGTGCCGGACGCGGAGAACGCCACGCCGGAGGTGTCCGCCTCCCTCGAACGGGCGAACGACGCTGCCATCCCGACCGTGAAGCTGACCGGTGTGGACGCCGCGTACTGGTGCGAGACGCCGGAGAAGAACCACCTGCGCTGGGTCATGCCGCACCCCGAGGAGCAGCTCCTGGACGCGCTGGCCCGGCTGCACGCGGCCGGCACGTCGAGCCTCGGCGAGGGCACCCGTCTTGTCGGCTCCTTCCGTGCGCACGGTCTGACCGTGCCGGTGTGGGACCTGCCGAGCGGTGTCACGGCCGCGGACGTCGAGAAGCCCGCGGCGGAGTTCGCCGAGCGGCTCGCGGCGGCGCTCGCCTCGCAGGCCCCGCTGACCGCGGACGAGCGCCGGGCGCGCGGTGGCCTCACCAACCGCCAGGTCACGCTCAGCTGACCGCGTGACGGCACGGCGCACTCCGTCCGGCGGCACCTCACCGTCCACCTGCGTGCCGTGCCGTACCGACTGACGCACCAGTCAGTCGGTACGGCAGCGAACGGAATGCGTGACTCCAGTCACAACTCCCCGTAGCGGTAAGTAAATCCCTGTCCGGATAACTGGGATCGAATTTGCCAAGAGCCGATCTCTTGTTACCGTTCAGGTAGCCCGGTTGCTGGTGCATCCCCCGTCGCCAGCAACCGGGCCCTTTCATGCCCCGGGACCGGTTCGGGTCTCAACTGTCCTGCGGGGGCGCCGAGTTGCTGCCCGAGCGCAGCAGCAGACCGGCCGTCTCGCCCGCCGCGTACTCCGCCACTGCCGAGTACGCCGCCGCATCCCCCGCCGAGCGCTCGCGCGGGGTCTCGCACGCTGCGGGTTCGTCCTCCGCCGCCACCTCGCAGTGCATCTGCACGGTGCGCCCACCGGGGCCCATCAGGGTCAGAACGGCGGTCAGCTCCTCGCCGGTGGCATTGCGGTAATAGGTACGCGCCCAGGTGTCACGGCCCAGTCTGAGCACACAGGTCTGGGCCTCGATGCCGTCGGGCGAGGAGAGTTCGGGGCCGCACCGCGCGGCGGTGGCCGCGCCGGAATCCGCGACGGAATCCCCGACGGAAGAGGACTCGGCGCCGGACTCCGCCCCTGCGCGCGACTCCGAAGGGGCGTTCGAAAGGGCGGCTGAGGGGGAGGGGAGGGGCGACTTCGCGTCACCGTCGCCCACCGGCCCCGCGGACGCCCCGGCGAGCGGCAGGAGAACCGTGACGGCCGCGACGCCCAGAAGCATGATCAGGCGGGGTTGCATGAGCCGAACATAACGACAGTGGGCGCGCAGCCTGCTCGCCGCGCGCCCAATTCCCCTACAACTCGGGCGCGCTCACACCCGTACGAGTGAGGGCGTCGACGACGGCGTCCACGACCGCCTCGACGTCCGGCACCCAGGGAGCGGCCGAGCCGGGCAGCGGCGCGCGCTCCCAGCGGACCTGGCCCTGCCCGGTCCCGGACGGCGGCAGCGCGAGATAGCCGCCCTCGCCGTGGAAGCGCAGGGAGCCGGGCACATAGTCCTTCGCGTACAGGAGCTCGCCCAACTGGGCCATGGAGTAGGGCGCGACGAGGATGTGCACTCTGGCTTCGGTGGCGACCACCGGGCCGAGCCTGATGCCCGCCTCGTCGAGCGCGGCGAGGGCGCGCACGCCCGCTTCCGCGGGGAGACTGACGGCGCACGGGGCGCGGTCTCCGGTGGCGAGCACGATGGGTGCGCCGGGTCGGTTGTTCCACCACCAGCGGACCATCCGCTCGTCGGTGGTGGCGGCGAGGAGACCGGGGTCGAGGGGATGCGCGCCCGGTACCGCGCAGTCGGGGTCGGGGCAGGCGCACCGGCTGCCGTCGCGTCGGTCGAGACCGACTCCGGGCAGTACGGGCCACCGCCATGCGGTCGCGAAGGTCAGAGCAGCGCCGAGCTGGCCGGCGCTCCGGCCGGGCTTCCTTCCGATTCGCCAGGACAGGAGCCTGCGTCGCCTTCCGAGGATCTCGCGCATGAGCGCTCGTTCCTTTCCGTTGCACGCCGGCGTTAGCCGGGGAGACTGCGGGCCACATCACACCATGTGTGGATCACTTCGCTGTACGTACGAGCTGGCACATCTGCACCCAGCCTGCGGCATGGGGAACCACTCTGAACCGAGCGTTGACGTGGCGTGGGGTGGCGGCGCCTGGCGTTTGCCGTCCCGCGATATTGCTTGCCGCCTCCGCCACGGGAGGATGGGGCACGGTCGTCGTGAGTTAGGACGCCCGGGTCCTTCGACAGGTTCCGGATCGATCCCAACTGCCCCTGGCCATCACTGAGTACGTACCCAGCGCGACCACTGCAACGCTCTACCGAACAACGTCAGTCGATCCTAATATGCCCTAACCCTGCGCTGTTTTCAGCCATCTTTCCAAGATCCTTTAGAGTTTCCGGAATTCCCCCGAACACCATGAATCCCGGCAGGACAATGCTGGACATCCCCTCACCAGTGCGTGTACATCTGGAGACATAGCTAGCGGCGCATAATGACATGGGGGTTTGCAATGCTTTTGAGCATTACGCACCGGCCGGAAAGCCGTCAGCCATGAACGCCCCGCACCTCCCGAAAGTGGCCGGAATCGATTCCACTGTTCCGCCACCGGCACACACTGTCGCGCCCAGCGCGCAGACCGCACCCGCCTCGGAACACGCGGCGGGCGCCTTCGTTCCCAGCGCGCCCGGCGCCGTGATCCAGGACCGGCTCGCGGGCTGGGTCTCCGACCTCACGACGCTGCAGGAACTCACCGAGCGGCTCGCCCGCACGGCCACCCTGGACGAGGCCGTGCGCGAGTTCCTGCGCGCCGGCGCGTCCCTGGTGGGCGCCCGGCGCGGGCTCGCGGTCATCGAGCCCGCCGACGGCCTGGGCCCCGAGACCACCTTCGGCCTCGGCCTCGGCCGCGCCGAACTCGGGCACATCGAGACGGTGCCGCGCGGCGCCACCTCGTACGGCAGGATCCTGGACGCCGCCGAGGGCAGGCCCGGCACCGTGCCGGGCGAGATCGCGCAGCCCGACCTCCTCGCCGACGAGGGCCTCGACCCCCGCCACCGCGAAGTCGCCGCCGTCCTCGGCTACGCCGCGAGCTACGCCCTGCCCCTCGCCACCGAAGCGGCGGGCCGGATCGGCGCTGCCGTCTGGCTCTACGACGAGCCCGCCGAACCGGACGAGCGCCGACGCCACCTCGTCGGGCTCTACGCCCGCCAGGCCACCGAGCACGTGGCGCAGCTGCTCGTCCTGGAGCGCGCCCGCACGACCGAGGCCACCCTCCGCGAGGAGCTCATGCCCTCCCGGCTGCCCCGCGTCGCCGGAGTGCAGCTCGCCGCCCGGCACCGCACCGGACCGCGCGGCGGCGGCGACTGGCACGACGCGCTGCCGCTGCCGGACGCGGCGCTCGGCCTCGCGGTCGGCTCCGTCACCGGGTCGGGCCCCAGCGCCGTGGCCGCGATGGGCCGCCTGCGCGCCTCCCTGCGGGCGTACGCGGTGATGGAGGGCGAGGACCCCGTCGCCGTCCTCTCCGACCTGGAGCTGCTGCTGCGGCTGACCGAGCCCGCGCGGTCGGCGACGGCACTCTTCGCGTACTGCGAGCCCGCCCTGCGCAAGATCGTCCTCGCCGGTGCCGGGCACAGCCCGCCGCTGATCGTCGGGGAGCGGCGCACGGAGTTCGTGGAGACCTCCCTGTCCGCGCCGCTCGGCATGCTCGCCTGCTGGGAGGCGCCGAGCGTGGAGATCAGCCCGGAGCCCGGAGAAACGGTGCTTCTCTACACCGACGGGCTTCTGCACCGCACCGGCGACCCGATGGACCGGGCCTTCGCGCGGCTGCACTCGGCGGCGGCGAGCGTCCCCAAGGCCATCAGGGACGACCCCGGCGCGATCGCCGATCACGTGCTGCACACCGTCCTGCCGGACGGGCTCGACGCCGTGGACAGCGACGAGGACGTGGTGCTGCTGGCGGCCCGCTTCGAGTGAGCGTGGGGCACGCGCGCGTGGAGGGCTTCCGTGTGAGGCTCCGGGCACGCTGTGTAAGTGGCCTTCCGGCCCTGGGACCCCTTCCGTACGCCCGTACGATGGAGGACGGCCCAGTGTCGTACATAGGAGGCAGATCGTGTCGGAGGCGCTCAACCCGGAGACCCCGGAAGAGACCGAAGAAGAGCCGATCAAGCAGCGCAAGAACGGCCTGTACCCGGGCGTTTCCGATGAGCTTGCCGAGAGCATGAAGTCCGGCTGGGCCGACACCGAGCTGCACGACCTGCAGCCGATCGCGCAGGCCGAGCACACCGCGGCCCGCCGTGCCGCGCTCTCCGCGCGCTTCCCGGGCGAGCGTCTGGTGATCCCTGCCGGGAACCTGAAGACCCGCTCGAACGACACCGAGTACGCCTTCCGCGCCTCCGTCGAGTACGCCTACCTGTCCGGCAACCAGACCGAGGACGGCGTCCTGGTCCTGGAGCCGACCGCCACGGGTCACGACGCGACGATCTACCTGCTGCCCCGCTCCAACCGCGAGAACGGCGAGTTCTGGCTGGACGGCCAGGGCGAGCTCTGGGTCGGCCGCCGCCACTCCCTCACCGAGGCCGAGAAGCACTACGGCATCCCCGCTTCCGACGTGCGCGAGCTCGCCGACAAGCTGCGCGAGGCCACCGGCCCGGTCCGCGTCGTGCGCGGCTACGACGCCGGTATCGAGGCGGCCCTGACCGACAAGGTCACCGCCGAGCGCGACGAGGAGCTGCGCGTCTTCCTCTCCGAGGCCCGCCTGGTCAAGGACGAGTTCGAGATCGGCGAGCTGCAGAAGGCCTGCGACTCGACCGCCCGCGGCTTCGAGGACGTCGTGAAGGTCCTCGACAAGGCCGAGGCCACCAGCGAGCGCTACATCGAGGGCACGTTCTTCCTGCGCGCCCGCGTCGAGGGCAACGACATCGGCTACGGCTCGATCTGCGCCGCGGGCCCGCACGCCACCACCCTGCACTGGGTGCGCAACGACGGCGCCGTCCGCTCCGGCGAGCTGCTCCTGCTCGACGCCGGTGTGGAGACGCACTCGTACTACACCGCGGACATCACGCGGACGCTGCCGATCAACGGCCGCTTCAACGAGCTCCAGAAGAAGATCTACGACGCCGTGTACGAGGCCCAGGAGGCCGGTATCGCGGCGGTGCAGCCGGGCGGCAAGTTCCGCGACTTCCACGACGCCTCGCAGCGTGTGCTCGCCGAGAAGCTGGTCGAGTGGGGCCTCGTCGAGGGCCCCGTCGAGCGCGTCCTGGAGCTGGGCCTGCAGCGCCGCTGGACGCTGCACGGCACCGGCCACATGCTCGGCATGGACGTCCACGACTGCGCCGCCGCGCGCACCGAGGCGTACGTGGACGGCACGCTGGAGCCCGGCATGTGCCTGACGGTCGAGCCCGGCCTGTACTTCCAGGCGGACGACCTGACCGTGCCCGAGGAGTACCGCGGCATCGGCGTCCGGATCGAGGACGACATCCTCGTGACGGCGGACGGCAACAAGAACCTGTCGGCCGCGCTGCCGCGTACGTCCGATGACGTCGAGGCGTGGATGGCGCAGCTCAAGGGCTGAGCCGGAGCCGCATTCGACTCGTAGTACGGCGAAGGGCCGGTTCCCCCTGGCGGGGGACCGGCCCTTCGGCGTTCGATCGCCTCACCGCGCCGCCCGGCGGGGGAATCCCAGCGCCACCAGGGCCGTCAGGGCGATGCCCGCCGTGGCGACGAGGAGTGCGGCGCGCGTGCCGTCGGCCGTGGCCGCCGCCGAGGCGTCCTCGCCGAGGCCCGCGATGCCGACCAGGACCGCGAGCCCCACCGCGCCGCCGATCTGCTGGGCCGTGGATGCCATGCCCGATGCGATGCCCTGCTCGTGGCCCGCGATGCCCGCGGACGCGGCGCCGAACATCAGGGTGTAGCCCGCCCCCTGGCCGAGCCCGAGGATCAGGAAGCCGGGGACCAGTGCGGCGTACGAGCCTTCGGCGGACATCGCCGAGGCCACCAGGGCCGTGCCCGCCGCGCCCAGGGCCAGGGCGCCCGTCATGGCGGTGCGGGTGCCGAGGCGCGTGGTGATCCGGCCCGCGAGGAGCGAGCCCGCGGTGATCGCCACCATCGGGACGAGGTAGGCGAGGCCGGTGCGCAGGGCGCTGTAGCCGAGCACGTGTTGGAAGTAGAGCGTGAGGAAATAGGCGAGGCTGCCGATCGTCGCCATGAAGAGGAACGTCACTGCCATGCCGGTGCGCAGGCCACGGCCGCGCAGCAGCCGCAGCGGCATCAGGGGGTCGCGGGTGCGCGCCTCGACGAGGAGGAACGCGGCGAGCAGGGTCGCGCCCGCCACCGCCGGGAGGACGACGGTCGCCGACAGCCAGCCCGAATCGGGTCCCTGGACGAGGGCGAAGACGAGGCCGGTGACGCCGAGCGTCGAGGTCAGCGCGCCCGGCAGGTCGATGCGGCGGCCCGCGCGGGCGGCGGTGTCCGGGGCGATGAGGCGGACCGCGGCGACCACCGCGATCAGGGCCAGCGGCACGTTGACGTACAGGACCGAGCGCCAGCCGAGGAGCTCGGTGAGGACGCCGCCGAGCAGGGCGCCCACGATGAGGCCGCTGCCGCCCGCCGCGCCCCACACCGAGAAGGCGCGGTTGCGCTCGCGGCCCTCGGCGAAGAGCGTCCCGACGAGGGTGAGGGTCGCGGGGAAGAGGAACGCGCCGCCGATGCCCTGCACCGCGCGGGCCCCGATCAGCAGACCCGGACCGGTGGCTAGGGCGCCTGCGAGCGACGAGACCCCGTACAGGCTCAGGCCGAGCACGAACATCCGGCGCGGCCCGAACAGGTCGCAGGCGCGGCCGCCGAGGAGCAGGAAGCCGCCGAAGGCGACGGCGTACGCGCTGATGACCCACTGCAGGTGCTGCGCGGAGAAGCCGAGGCCGCTGCCTATCTGGGGCAGCGCCACATACACGATGTTGTAGTCGACGGAGATGATCAGTTGGGCGAAGGCGAGGAGGGCGAGGGTCGCGGCGCTCGCCGTGCGGCGAGCGGGGGCCGGGACGGCGGCCGGGCGCGGGCCGACCGCCGTCTCCATGGAGGTGGCCATCAGTGGGCCACCCGCTCGTCCTCGCCCGCGACCTTGGCGGTGCTCAGGGCGATGCGGTTCCAGGTGTTGATGGTGAAGATCAGGGCGAGGACGCGGGCCAGTTCGGCCTCGTCGAAGTGCCGAGTGGCCTCTACGTAGACGTCGTCCGGGATGCCGCCCTGCGACACGAGGGTGACCGACTCGGTCAGGGCGAGGGCAGCCTGCTCCTTCTCCGTGAAGAAGTTACGGGCCTCGCGCCACACGCCGATCATGTGCAGCCGCGCCTCGTCCTCGCCCGCCTTGCGGGCGTCGGAGGTGTGCATGTGGAGGCAGTACGCGCAGCCGTTGAGGAGCGAGGCGCGGATCTGGATGAGCTCCACCAGGGCCGGGTCGAGGCCGTCGCGGGCGGCGGCGTCGAAGCCGATGAGGGCCTTGAAGGCCTTGGGGGCGGCCTTGGCGAAGTTGAGGCGGGGGGCGGTGGTGGAGGCGGCGGTGGAGGCAGTGGAGGCGGCGGTGGCGGTCTGCGTGGCGTTCGTGTTGTTCGTCATGACTATGAATCTAGGCCCCTGAAAGACCTCGGGTAGGGTGCATTTTCATGCCGGAATCATGGGTCAATTTGGCAGAGCGCATCGGCAGTGACCTGCATGTGGACCTGTCAGGTCCCGGCAGCCGCCGCGCCGTTCTCATCCGTGCGCTGCGGGACGCCGTGCGCGAGGGCAGGCTCGCCCCTGGCACCCGTCTGCCGCCCTACCGCTCGCTCGCCGCCGACCTCGGCCTGGCGCGGAACACGGTCGCCGACGCCTATGCCGAACTGGTCGCCGAGGGCTGGCTGACGGCCCGGCAGGGCTCGGGGACGCGGGTGGCGGAGCGGGTGCGGCCGCCGAAGCGCCCGCGCAAGCCGAAACCCGCCCCCGCCCGCCCAGAGGCGCCCGCGTACAACCTGCGCCAGGGCACACCGGACGCCTCCTCCTTCCCCCGCGCCGCCTGGCTCGCGGCCGCGCGGCGGGGTCTGAACGCCGCGCCCAACGAGGCGTTCGGGCCCGGCGATCCGCGCGGCCGCGTGGAGCTGCGCCGGGCGCTCGCCGACTATCTGACGCGGGCCCGCGGGGTGCGCGCCGACCCCGAACGCATCGTGGTCTGCTCCGGGTTCGCGCACGCGCTGCGGCTGCTGTTCGCGGGAGCGCGCGGCGCGGGCGGCGGGGTGCTGCGCGGGCCGTTCGCCGTGGAGTCGTACGGGCTCGGGTTCCACCGCGAGATCCTGGCGGACTCGGGCGTACGGACCGTTCCTCTGGGCCTCGACGAACAGGGCACGCGCGTGGCGGAGTTGGCCGATGCGCCACGCGCGCGTGGTGTCCTGCTCACGCCCGCCCACCAGTTCCCGACCGGCGGTCCCCTGCACGCCACCCGGCGCGCGGCGGTCGTCGACTGGGCGCGCGGCAGCGGCGGCCTCGTCCTTGAGGACGACTACGACGGGGAGTTCCGTTACGACCGCGAGCCGGTCGGCGCCGTGCAGGGCCTGGACCCCGAACGGGTCGTCTATCTCGGCTCGGTCAGCAAGAGCCTGTCCCCCGCGGTGCGCATCGGCTGGATGGTCCTGCCCGAGCAGCTCGTCGACGGCGTCCTCGCGGCCAAGGGGGAGCGGGAGGCGTGGGCGAGCGTCCTCGACCAGCTCACGCTCGCCGACTTCATCGCCTCCGGACAGTACGACCGGCACATCCGCCGGATGCGGCAGCGCTACCGGCACCGCCGCGACCGCCTCGTCACCGCCCTCGCCGAGCGGGCCCCGCACATCACGGCCACCGGCATCGCGGCGGGCCTGCACGCGGTGCTGCGGCTGCCGCCGGGGACGGAGGCGTCCGTGGTCAAGGCGGCGGCCTGGCAGGGGATCGCGCTGGACGGCCTCGCGGCGTTCCGTCATCCGCGGGCGACGATGCCCGCGGGGGACGGGCTCGTCGTCGGTTACTCGACTCCTACGGAGCACGCGTACGGGGCGGCGCTGGAGGCGCTGCTGCGGGCGCTGCCGCCGTCCTCCTGAGAAATAAGCGCGGTCCAGTGATCGTTGAGGGCGATTGCCGTACCGGACGACACAGGGGGAAACGGGTCATGAGCAGCACGAACAGCACCGCGGGGACACGCGGCGACGACCGGATCAACGACGACGGGGTCGACAACGCCAGCCCCTTCAACCGCCGCGTCATCGAGGAGTTCCGCGCGAACGGGGGCCAGGTGGGCGGGCCCTTCGAGGGCGCGAGCCTCCTCCTTCTGACCACGCGCGGCGCGAAGAGCGGACTGCCGCGGACGACTCCGGCGGTCTATCTGCCGGACCCCCCGGCGGCGGCCCCGGACCCCGCGCGCGGCCGCCTGATCGTCTTCGCCTCCAACGGCGGCTCCGAGAAGGCCCCCGGCTGGTACCACAACCTCGTCAAGGACCCTTCGGTCGTCGTCGAGGTGGGCGGCGAGCGGTACGAGGCCCTGGCCACGCCCGTCGACGCGGGCGAGCACGACGAGCTGTGGCGCCGCCAGATCGAACGCGACCCGAACTTCGCGGAGTTCCGGGAGCGCGCCCCGCGCACGATTCCGGTGATCGCGCTGACCCGTGCGGGTCATACCTCCGGATGAGTCGTCGTGCCGCTCTGAAGACGAGCCCTCATGCCGTCAGCAGCGGCATCATCAGCGGCGCGTCCTCGCGCCACTTGAGGATCTTGTCGAAGCTGATCACCGCTCCGCCGCCCCTGCCCGGCTTGTTGCCGAGGTGGACGTGGTCGGCGAGTTCTTCGATCAGGCACAGGCCCCGGCCGTGTTCGTCCGTCTCCGTGGCGGCGGGCCGGGGCGCCGGACAGCCGTGCGACGTCCCGGGGAAGCCGGGCCCGGAGTCGGTCACCTCGATGCGGCACTTCTCGCCGTCCAGGTAGGCAGTGACCCGGTATCCGCCCGGCGTGCCCCCGGGCGCGCCCGCACCGCCGTGCTCGACGGCGTTGGCACACGCTTCGCTGAGGGCGACCGACAGGTCGTAGGAGACGTCCGGGTCCACGCCCGCGGTCTCCATCGCGCCGATCAGCAGACGGCGGGCGAGCGGGACGCTCGCGGCTTCGCGCCGCAAATGGAGAGACCACCAGATGCTCATGCTCCAGCCTCCTGGCTGCGGCTCGACATACCGATACCTATTGCCGCCCGCGCACCCGAATAAGCGCCCGATGGACGTGATGCCGCCCATACGGCGGATGCGCACCCGCCGCCACTCGGTGTAGGAGGGCGCGGCGAGGACGGCCGTGCGTGCCCCGTCCATGCCCGCCCATGCCCGCCCATGCCCCACCTATCACCTGGAACAGGACCTTCCGGACCTGCCGTGTGCCCGGGGTGGGCCCAGTGCGATGATGGCCCGGCCATGACTGCCCCCCATCAGCGCCAGCCGCGCGACGGAGCCGACCTCCGGCTGCTGAGGGCCGCGACGTTCGCCGCGGTCTGTGTCGTGCTGTCCGCCGGGGGCCATGTGCTCGCTTCCTGCGTCACCGTCCCGCTGTGGACGCTGGGCGCGGGCTTCGTCGCCGTCCTCGCGGTCGCGCTGCCGCTCGCCGGGCGGGCCCGCTCGCTGCCCGGCATCGCCGCGCTGCTGGCGGCCGGACAGCTAGGCCTGCACGCCCTGTTCGGCCTGGGCCAGCACGGCACGGCGTCGGCGACGACCGCCGTGAGCGGTGACGCGTCGCTGGTGGAGCGGGCCGCGCGCCTGGTCTGCGGGGCGGGCGCCGCGACGATCACGCCCACGCAGGCCCACCGGATCCTCACCACCGCCGGGCTCGGTCCCGGCGGAGCGGCCGGTTCCGGAACGGGTCGGTCCGCGGGACACCAGCACGGCAGCTCCGCCGCCTCGGCCGCGGACACCGCGCTGGACTCGATGACGACCGGCACGACGGGCAACGGCGGCATGGGGTCGATGGCCCACATGGGGCTCGTGCCCTCCCTGCCGATGCTCATCGCGCACGTCCTCGCGGCCCTCGCCGCGGGCTGGTTGCTCCGCCGCGGCGACATCGCGCTGCTCCGCCTCGTCCGGCTCGCCGACGGGGCGCACGGGGTCGCCGAAGGGGCTCTCGTACGTTCCCTGCGCTCGGCGCTCACGCTCGTACACGCCCTGCGGGCAGGTCTGCCGGGCGCGCCCGAGACGGCCGGACCGCGGGCTCCCCGCACCGCGCTGCTCGTACCGCCGAAGCCGCGCACGGTCGCGCTCGAAGACGCGGTGATCAGGCGCGGCCCTCCGGCCCGCGCCCACGACGTCGAACTCGCCGCCTGACGCGACACACTCCACACCGCAGTACGGAGAAGCACTCCACACCGCTGTACGGAGGGGTCGCTCGGCGCGCACGCGCGCGTGCCCGCACGGCCGCGCTCCCCCCTCGTATCCCGTACTTCGCATCCCGTACCCGGCACGGCGTCCCGCACCCCGGGCCGGTCACCACTGACGAAAGTGGAGTGTTCCTGTCATGAAGATGTCCCGTATCGCCGCCGTCGGCACCGTCGCCGCCTCCGCCGTTCTCGTGCTCTCGGCGCCCGCGTTCGCGCACGTCAGCGTCTCGCCGGAGGGCCAGGCCGCCAAGGGCGGTTACGCGACGGTCAACTTCAAGGTGCCCAACGAGCAGGACGACGCGTCGACCAACAAGGTCGAGGTCGCCTTCCCGAGCGACCACCCGCTCGCCTCCGTCATGACGCAGCCCGTCCCCGGCTGGACCGCGAAGGTCACCAAGACCAAGCTCGACAAGCCGCTGGAGATCCACGGCGAGAAGATCGACGAGGCCGTCTCCAAGGTCACCTGGACCGCCGACGGCAAGGGCATCCAGCCCGGCACCTTCCAGAAGTTCCCGGTCTCCATGGGCCAGCTGCCCGAGGACGCCGACGCGATCGTCTTCAAGGCGATCCAGACGTACGACAACAAGGACGTCGTCCGCTGGATCGAGCCGCAGCAGAAGGGCCAGGAGGAGCCGGAGCACCCGGCGCCCACCCTCGAACTGACCGCCGCGGAGGACGAGCACGGCGCCACGTCCGACACCGCGAAGGCCGACGACAAGGCCGATGAGTCCGGCAAGACCGAGAGCGCCTCGTCGGACTCCTCCGACAGCAGCGACACCACCGCGCGCGTCCTCGGCATCGTCGGCATCGTCGTCGGCGCCGCGGGCGTCGCGTTCGGCGTGCTCGCCGGCCGCCGCCGCGCCACGAGCTGAGCTGTCGGCTGAGCCCCCTCGGGGTGCACCGGCGCGGCACACGGCCGCCCCGGTGCACCCCGGCCCCCTCACATCTGGGACATTTTCGTATGCGCACGAAGAGCACCAACAAGAAGCTCGCCGCCGCCGCTCTGCTGGCCGTGGCCGCCCTCACCCTGACCGCCTGCGGCGGCAGCGACGACAAGAAGTCGGTCGCCGACGTCTCCGTGGAGTCCGACTCGGGCAAGGCCGCCACGGTCCTCGACAAGCCGTACAAGAAGCCGAACCTGGTCCTCAAGGACACCCACGGCAAGAAGTACGACCTGCGCGAGGAGACCAAGGGACAGCCCACGCTGATCTACTTCGGCTACACGCACTGCCCCGACGTCTGCCCGCTGACGATGAACAACATCGCGGTCGCCAAGAAGGCCCTGCCCAAGGCCGACCAGGACAAGCTCAAGGTCGTGTTCGTCACCACCGACCCCGAGCGCGACACCCCTGCCGAGCTCGGCAAGTGGCTCAAGGGCGTGGACGCCGACTTCGTCGGTCTGACCGGCGACTTCGCCACCATCCAGGCGGGCGCCCGCCAGCTCGCCATCAGCATCGAGCCGTCCAAGAAGGACAAGAACGGCAAGATCGTTTCGATGCACGGCACGCAGGTCCTCGCCTTCTCGCCGAAGAGCGACGCGGGATACGTCCTCTACGGAGAGGACGCCACCGCCGGCGACTACACCAAGGACCTCCCCAAGCTCCTCAAGGGACAGAACCCGTGAACCACCGCACCACCCAGCACCGCGCACTCGCAGGCGGGGCCATAGCGCTGGCCGCCGTCCTCACCCTCGCGGGCTGCAACGACGACTCGGACTCCGGCTCCGGGAACACCGCGAAGAAGCCCGAGATCAAGGTCAGCGGGGCCTACGTCCCCGAGCCCACCATGGACGACATGGCGGCGGGCTTCCTCACGCTGACGAACGACGGCGGCGCCGACAAGCTCACCTCCGCCACCAGCGACGCCGCGGGCTCCATCACGCTGCACAGCACCAAGGGCGGCGCGATGAAGGAGGAGAAGACCTTCGACGTACCGGCGAACGGCAAGCTCGCCTTCGTCAGCGGCGGCAACCACCTGATGCTGGAGAAGCTCAAGCACAAGCCGAAGAAGGGCGAGAAGGTCGCCCTGACGCTGCACTTCCAGAAGTCGGACCCGATCACGGTCGAGGTGCCGGTCAAGGAAGCGACGTACAGCCCGAAGCAGCACGGCGACGCCACCGCCTCGCACGACTCGAACGCCTCACACACGTCGCACAAGTCGCACTGAGGGACGGACCGTTGATGCAGACCATCGCTCCCCGCTCCAGGATCCCCGGCTTCGGGAGAGTTCCCCGGACCGGCACCGCTCCCCGCCTCTGGCGGCTCCTTCTGGTGCTCCTCGCCGCGACCGGCGTCTTCTTCGGCGGCGCCGCGCCCGCGTCCGCGCACGCCGCGCTGACCGGCAGCGACCCGAAGCAGGGAGCGGTGGTCGACCGGGCCCCCGACCAGGTGAAGCTCACCTTCTCGGAGAAGGTCGCCATGTCGGACGGCTCGGTGCGGGTGCTCGACCCGTCCGGCAAGCGCGTCGACACCAAGAAGACCACCGACCTGGGCTCCAACACGTACGGCGTGCGGCTCCGTCCCGGCCTGCCCGACGGCACCTTCACCGTCGCCTACCAAGTGGTGTCCGCCGACAGCCACCCGGTCGCGGGTGCCTTCACGTTCTCCATCGGCGCGCCCTCCGACACCAAGGTCGCGCTGCCCGACCAGGAGGCGGGCGGCGGCCTGGTCGGCGCGCTCTACGACATCGCGCGCTACTTCTCGTACGCCGGGTTCATCCTGCTCGTCGGCGGCGCCGCGTTCGTCCTGGGCTGCTGGCCGCGGGGCGCGGGGGCGCGGCCCGTGCAGCGGCTCGTGACGGCGGGCTGGGTCACGCTCACCGCCTCCACCCTTCTCCTGCTGCTCCTGCGGGCCCCCTACACGGACTCCGGAAAGCTCGCGGACGCCTTCGACATGGGCAAGCTCGGCGACGTCCTCAACACCAAGACGGGCGCCTCCCTGGTCTCCCGGCTGCTGCTGCTCGCCGCCGCCGCACTGTTCATCGCGGTGCTCTTCGGCGCGTACGTGAAGCGTGAGGGGCCCGGTCAGGCCGCCGAGAAGAAGGACCTCACCTTCGGGCTCGCCATCGGCGGCACCGTCGTGGCCCTCGGCATCGCGGCGACGTGGGCGATGGCCGAGCACGCCTCGACCGGCATCCAGTCCGGCATCGCGATGCCCGTCGACGTGCTGCACCTGCTGGCCGTCGCCACCTGGCTGGGCGGGCTCGCGGCGCTGCTCGTCGCGCTGTTCCGCACGACCGCGGTGGACGCCTCGGCCGTGCAGCGGTTCTCGACCGTGGCGTTCACCAGCGTCTGCGTGCTGGCCGCCACCGGCACCTACCAGGCGTGGCGGCAGGTCGGCTCGTGGTCGGCGCTGACCGGCACCTCGTACGGGCAGCTGCTCCTCGTCAAGATCGGCCTGGTCGCCGTCCTGGTGGGCGTCGCCTCCGTCTCGCGGCGGTGGACCGGGCGGATCGCCACCGAGGCGAGCGGTCCCGCCCCGGAGTCCGAGGCCGCAGTGGTCGTCGAGCAGCGCGCGAAGCAGACGTCGAAGAAACCCCAGAAGAAGCCGGTCACGGTGCCTGCCGCCGCCCAGGGCGCGGACGACACCGAGCGCTCCGCCCAACTGGCGCGCCAGCAGGCCGCCATGGACACCGCGCGCGACAAGCGCATCCGCGACGCCGATCCGCACCGCTCGGGCCTGCGCCGCTCGGTGCTCGCCGAGGCGGGCATCGCCGTCGTCCTGCTGGGCGTGACGACGTTCCTGACCACCACCGAGCCGGGCCGCACCGAGGAGGAGGCCGCCAAGGCCACATCCGCGGCGGCCGCGCAGCGCTCGGGCCCGCTCCAGCTCAAGGTGCCCTTCGACACGGGCGGCACCGACGGCAAGGGCACCGTGCAGCTGGACCTCGACCCCGGCCGCAGCGGCAGCAACACCCTGCACATGTATGTGAAGCGCCCCAACGGCAGCGCTTTCGACGTTCCCGAGGTGAAGGTCTCCTTCACCAACGAGTCCAAGGACGTCGGCCCGCTGCCCGTCGCCCCGGACCACATCGCCACCGGACACTGGAGCGCGAACGGCGTGCAGATCCCGATGGCAGGCAATTGGAAGATCGCGGTGACGGTGCGGACCTCCGACATCGACCAGATCACCGTGAAGAAGAACGCGCAGATCGGCTGAACGGAACAACCACCATGGCGGACAACGGGATTTCCAGGCGGCGGCTGATCGGTACCGCGGGCGCGACGGGCCTCGCACTCGGCGCGGCGGGCGGCGCCGTCGGATACGCGGCGGCGCCCTCGGACGCCGCCGCGGGCTCCGCAGGATCGTCGACGGCGGAGCTGGCCTCCCTGGGCGCCGATCGGGTGATGTTTCACGGGAAACATCAGCCCGGCATCACCACGCCGCTCCAGTCCCGTGGCCATCTGATCGCCTTCGACCTGGCGGCGGGCGCGGGCCGCAAGGAGACGGCGGCCCTGCTGCGCCGCTGGTCGGCGACGGCCGAGCGGCTGATGGCGGGCGAGCAGGCCGACGGCAGGGACACGGCCGTCGCCCGGGACGCGGGGCCGTCCTCGCTCTCCGTCACCTTCGGGTTCGGCGCTTCCTTCTTCTCCCGCACGGGCCTGGAGAAGCAGCGCCCGTCCGCTCTGGACCCGCTGCCCGACTTCTCGTCGGACCACCTCGACAAGGCGCGCAGCAACGGCGATCTGTGGGTGCAGATCGGCGCGAACGACCCGCTCGTCGCCTTCCATGCGCTGCGCGCGATCCAGCAGGAGGCGTCGGGGACCGCGCGGGTGCGCTGGCAGATGAACGGTTTCAACCGCTCGCCGGGCGCCACCGCGCGGCCGATGACGACCCGCAACCTGATGGGCCAGATCGACGGCACGAACAACCCGAAGCCGTCGGAGAAGGACTTCGACGAGCGGCTCTTCGTGCCCTCCGAAGGTGACCCGTCGTGGATGGCGGGCGGCTCCTACGTAGTCGTGCGCCGCATCCGGATGCTCCTCGACAACTGGGAGGAGCTCGGCACGAAGGCGCAGGAGGCGGTGATCGGGCGGCACAAGTCGGACGGCTCGCCGCTGACCGGCGGCACGGAGACGACCGAGCCGAAGCTCGACAAGACCGGCCCGGACGGCAAGGTCGTCATCGCCGCCAACGCGCACGCCCGCATCACCCGTCCCGACCAGAACGGCGGCGCCGCGATGCTGCGCCGCCCGTTCTCGTACCACGACGGCTTCGACGACAAGGGCGAGCCCGACGCGGGGCTGCTCTTCGTCTGCTGGCAGGCGGACCCGATGCGCGGCTTCGTGCCGGTGCAGCGCAAGCTCGACCGGGGGGACGCCCTGTCGGAGTTCATCCGGCACGAGGCGAGCGGCCTCTTCGCGGTGCCGGGCGGGGCGGGGAAGGGCGAGTACGTGGGGCAGCGGCTGCTGGAGGGGTAGGGGGCCCGCTGCTGGAGGGGTAGGGCGCCCGCTGTGGGCGGGCGCCGCTCCGTGAGACGCGTGAGCCGCGCCACGTCGGGCCCATTAGGGTGACGGTATGTCGGCGACGCGCTATACGTACCTGGGCCCCGAGGGCACTTTCACCGAGGCGGCTCTCCGTACGCTGCCCGAGGCGGCGGCCCGGGAGCTCGTCCCGATGGTCTCCGTACCGGCCACGCTGGACGCGGTCCGCAGCGGCGAGGCGGCGGCCGCGCTGGTGCCGATCGAGAACTCGGTCGAGGGCGGCGTCACCACCACCGTCGACGAGCTCGCCAAGGGCGACCCGTTGATGATCTACCGCGAGGTCGTCCTGCCGATCGCCTTCGCACTCCTCGTGCGGCCCGGCACGCAGCTCAAGGACATCAAGACGGTGACGGGCCACCCGGTGGCCCAGCCTCAGGTCCGCAACTGGCTGTCCACTCATCTGCCGGACGCCCTGTGGGAGTCGGCCGCCTCGAACGCGGACGGCGCCCGGCTGGTCCAGGAGGGCCGCTTCGACGCGGCCTTCGCGGGTGAGTTCGCGGCGGCCACGTACGGCCTGGAAGCGCTGGTCAGCGAGATCCACGACGCGGCGAACGCCGAGACCCGCTTCGTCCTGGTCGGCCGCCCGGCCCGCCCGGCCGCGCCGACGGGCGCCGACAAGACCTCCGTCGTCATCTGGCTGGGCGACGACCACCCCGGTGCGCTGCTCGAACTGCTCCAGGAATTCGCCGTGCGCGGCGTCAACCTCATGCGGATCGAATCGCGGCCCACGGGCCAGGGCATCGGCAATTACTGCTTCTCGGTGGACACCGAGGGGCACATCACGGACCGCCGCGTCGGTGAGGCCCTGATGGGGCTGAAGCGGATCTGCCCGCAGGTGCGGTTCCTCGGGTCGTATCCGCGGGCGGGGGTGGCCACGGAGGACGTCCGGCCGCTGCGGCCCGGCACGACGGACCGCGAGTTCATGGCGGCGTCGGACTGGCTCACGCGCTGCCAGGACGGCCGTTTCTAGCCAGGCCCTACGGTCCTACCTGCAGATTTACGTTATCCACAGAAGTTATCCACAGGTGTGCGTCTCGACCTGGGGACAAGTCGACAACGAAGCACGACATGGTCGACAAATCGGCCCACAGCGCCCAACTCCATCCACAGCCCTGCACGTCACCCCTCGTCCACTCTTTTCCATTGATCAACTCTTTGGGGCGAGGTATTTCCACTCGAAAGTGGGTGTGCGGGTGGTTTGGGAAGGGAATCCCTGGGTGCACGAAGGGCTATCGGAATGGGATGTTCCGGCATCCACAGATCTTTCGCACACCCTGTGGATAACCGTCCGGAGCCCCTGGTTCCTGTGGACAACCGCGGTGGACAAGCGGCCCAAGTCCCGCTCCGCACAAGGGGTTCGAGTCAAGGCCGCGGGTGCGCTCTGCCCCATTTCGGGGAATGGCGCCCTTTTTATTGACCGAAGACCGAGACGTGTGCGGCAAGGCTTTTCCGGCCGTATCGGCGCCATGCCGATCTTGATTCGGAGCACTGGACTCCGGAAATTCATATCCCGGCAAAACGGGCATACGGTACACAATGGAATATCGAGTCGTGGGCCGGAAGCGGGCGACGGTAGCCTTGAGGGGTGATTGACCTTCGCCTGCTCCGTGAGGACCCCGACCGTGTTCGCGCCTCCCAGCGCGCCCGTGGAGAGGACGTCGCGCTTGTCGACGCCCTGCTCTCCGCCGACGAGCGGCGCAGGTCCTCCGGCCTCCGCTTCGACGAGCTCCGCTCCGAGCAGAAGGCGCTCGGCAAGCTGATCCCCAAGGCCGCGGCCGAGGAGAAGCAGGAGCTCCTGAAGAAGGCGGGCGAGCTCTCCGCCGCCGTCAAGGCCGCGGACGCCGCCCAGGGCGAGGCCGACGACGAGACCAAGCGCCTCCTGCAGCAGCTGGGCAACCTCGTCCACCCGGACGTCCCGGTCGGCGGCGAGGAGGACTTCGTCGTCCTCGACACCATCGGCACCCCGCGCGACTTCGCCGCCGAGGGCTTCGAGCCCAAGGACCACCTGGAGCTCGGCGAGTCGCTCGGCGCCATCGACGTCGAGCGCGGCGCGAAGGTCTCCGGCTCGCGCTTCTACTACCTGACGGGTGTCGGCGCCCTGCTGGAGCTGGCCCTCGTCAACGCGGCGATCGCGCAGGCGACGGAGGCCGGGTTCATCCCGATGCTGACGCCGTCGCTGGTCCGCCCCCGCGCCATGGAGGGCACGGGCTTCCTCGGCCAGGCCGCGGAGAACGTGTACCACCTGGAGAAGGACGACTACTACCTGGTCGGCACCTCCGAGGTCGCGCTCGCGGCGTACCACATGGACGAGATCATCGAGGCCGACAAGCTCCCCCTGCGGTACGCGGGCTTCTCGCCCTGCTACCGCCGCGAGGCGGGTACGTACGGCAAGGACACCCGCGGCATCTTCCGCGTCCACCAGTTCGACAAGGTCGAGATGTTCTCGTACGTCGACCCGGCGGACGCGGAGAACGAGCACCAGCGTCTCCTGGAGTGGGAGAAGCAGTGGCTGACCGGCCTCGGTCTGCCCTTCCAGGTGATCGACGTGGCGACGGGCGACCTCGGCTCCTCGGCCTCCCGCAAGTTCGACTGCGAGGCGTGGATCCCCACCCAGGGCAAGTACCGCGAGCTGACCTCGGCCTCGAACTGCGACGGCTTCCAGGCCCGCCGCCTCTCGGTGCGCATGCGCGACGGCAAGAAGGTGCAGCCGCTCTCTACGCTGAACGGCACGCTGTGCGCCGTCCCGCGGACGATCGTGGCCATCCTGGAGAATCACCAGCAGGCCGACGGCTCCGTGGTGGTGCCCGAGGTCCTGCGTCCGTACCTCGGGGGTCGAGAGATTTTGGAGCCCATCGCCAAGTGAGCCACCCAGCTCCGGTCACGCCCTCCTTCCCGTACAAGCTGGTCGCGACCGACCTCGACGGGACGCTGCTGCGCCCCGACGACACGGTGTCCGAACGGACGCGCCACGCGCTCACCGCGGCCACCGCGGCGGGCGCGGCGCACATCGTCGTCACCGGCCGCGCGGTGCCCTGGACCCGGCACATCCTCGACGACCTCGGCTACGAGGGCATAGCGGTGTGCGGCCAGGGCGCGCAGGTGTACCACGCGGGGGAGCACCGCCTGCTCACCTCGGTGACGCTCGACCGCCAGCTGGCCGGTCTGGCGCTCGCCAAGATCGAGGCGGAGATCGGGCCGCTGGCGCTCGCGGCGAGCCGCGACGGCATCGACGGCGAGGTCCTGGTCGGCCCGGGGTACGCGGTCCAGGAAGGACCGCTGCCCGCGACGCCCTTCACGGACATCGCCGACCTGTGGGCGGCGCCGCTGAACAAGCTGTACATCCAGCACCCCGGCCTGGGCGACGACGCGCTCACCGACGTGGCGCGCAAGGTCGCGGGCGATCTGGTCGGCGTGACCATGGCGGGCGAGGGCATAGTCGAACTCCTGCCGCTCGGCCTCTCCAAGGCCACGGGCCTCTCGCTCGCGGCGCGCCGCCTCGGCGCGAAGGCCGTGGACACGATCGCCTTCGGCGACATGCCGAACGACATCCCGATGTTCGCCTGGGCCGCGCACGGCGTGGCCATGGCCAACGCCCATGAGGAGCTCAAGGCGGTCGCGGACGAGGTGACGACGTCGAACGAGGCGGACGGCATCGCGGTCGTGCTGGAGCGGTTGCTGGGCTGAGGCCTCCTCTGGGGGGGGCGGCCCGCGCAGGGATGCGGATTCTGCGCGCTCGAAGCGGCCGCCCCGGGCAGCTCCCCCGTGTGCGGGACTCCACGGAGCGAGTGACTGCTCCGGAGCCTTCCGCGGGCTGCCCTGATGGGAGCTCGACGGACCCGTACTGACGGTCGCGTCGGCTCCTCTCCCAGAAGGTGAGCGCCAGACGTTCCTGACGCGGTGACACCAACTACTGTGCCTGCGGCCCGACTTCACCGCCACCGAATAAAGGCCCGGGGGGCCTACCTCCGCCGCCACTTCCGGCGCCGCGCCCTGCTGAAGAACCACCCTGCCGGGGGCTCCTCGGACCGCCATGGCTGCGGCTCGGGCGCCCCGCTCCGCCGCCATCGCGCGCTCAGCATGCGCGCTCGCGCGGACGGCTCCGCCGTCTGCGCGGACCTCACGAAGTCCTCGTCCAGGACGGCGTCGTCCCAGTCCTCCACCGATGCCATCGCGGCACCTCCTCGCACCGGTGCGCCCGGTGACAACAGCGCACCCTCCCACCAGTGTGCTGGTGGGAGGGTGAAGGCGCGGTCAAGAGAGGTCGGTCACTCCTCGCCCGCCAGGGTCAGTGAGCGGAGCTTCTGGCCCGCGTACCACGTGGCTGCCGCCGTGACCGCGATCAGGAGGACCGTCGCGACCGGCAGGCCGACGTCCGAGGTGATCAGGTCGCCCTTGCCGACCTTCTGTGCCACGGCGAGGGACCACTGCTGCACGCTGAGGGTGCGCGCTCCGGAGACCAGCGATCCGAAGAGTGCCTCCCACACCAGTGCGTAGACGAGCCCGAAGACCACGGCGTGCCGGGTGATCGTGCCGAGGAGCAGGAAGATCGCGGCGTACGTGATGGAGGCGACGAGTGCCGCGATGGTGTAGGCGATGGCGATCTGCTGGCCGTTGCCGTTGAGGATCATGCCCGCGATGAAGGTGGGGATCGCGGAGAACGCCATGGTCACGGCGATGGCGACGATCAGCTTGGTGAAGATGATCGTGGGGCGCCTGACCGGCTTGGACAGCAGATAGACCACCGAGCCGTCGTCGATCTCCGGGCCGATGGCGCCCGTGCCCGCGATGACGCCGATGATCGGCACCATCGTGGCGAGCGCGAAGCCGCCGAGGACGTCGACGGCCACTTGGTCGTCGGCGCCGCTGAAGCCGCGCACCGCCGCGGAGATGGCGATCAGCAGGACGGGCAGGGCGAAGAGGATGAGTGCCCGGCGGCGGCCGAGCAGGGCCCGGTAGGTGAGCCGGGCGACAGTGGGGTTGTACACGATGGCTCCCTTCAGGCCGCGACGAGGTAGGAGAAGACCGACTCTAGGGACTCGTCGGAGGGCGAGACCGTGAGGAGCCGGATGCCGTGCTCCCGGGCGACCCGGGGCAGCAGCGCGGTGAACCGTGCGAAGTCGACCGCCTGGATGCGCAACGCGCCCTCCTTGAGGTCGACTTCGATGCCGGCCGTCGAGGGGTCGGCGATCAGCGCGGCGGCCAGGGCGCGGTCGTCGCTGGAGCGGATCAGATAGCGGTGGGGCCGGTCCGTCATCAGCCTGCGGATCCTGCGGAAGTCACCGCTCGCCGCGTGCCGCCCGGCGACGATCACCTCGATGTGCGAGGCCAGTTGCTCGACCTCTTCGAGGATGTGCGAGGAGAAGAGGACCGTGCGGCCCTGGTCCCCCATGGTGCGCAGGAGCTCCATCAGCTGCATGCGCTGGCGCGGGTCCATGCCGTTGAACGGCTCGTCGAGCAGCAGCACGGCCGGGTCGTGGACCAGGGCGGAGGCCATCTTCACGCGCTGGCGCATGCCCTTGGAGTACGTGGAGATCTTGCGGTCCTGCGCGTACTCCATCTCGACCGTGGCCAGCGCCTTCTTGGCGGCCCGCTCGTCGAGTCCGTGCAACTCCGCGTTGGCCACGACGAATTCGCGGCCAGTGAGGAAGTCGTACATGGCCTCGCGCTCGGGGACGATGCCGATGTTCTTGTAGATCTGTTCGTTCCGCCAGATCGGCTGGTCGTCGAGGGTGACGCTGCCCGTGGAGGGGGCGAGGAAGCCGCCCATCATGTTGATGAGGGTCGACTTGCCCGCGCCGTTCGGACCGAGGAGGCCCGTGACGCCCGGGCCGATGTTCATGGTGATGTCGTTGACCGCCACCACGTTCCCGAACCAGCGGGAGGTGTGGTCGATGTTGATCGTGCTCACAGCCCGACCTTTCGGTAGCGGCGCATCAGCGCGCCGTAGCAGCCCGCGATGAGGCCGAGGACGACGAGTACGTACACGACGCCCACGCCGGACGAGGGGCCTTCCCCTCCGGGGAAGGCGGAGGTCGCGCCGAGGAAGGCGGTCTGTACGCCGTCGATGAGCGTGATCGGCGAGAAGAGCCCGAGCCAGGTGATGGCGTCGGTGCTGCCCTGGTCGTAGGCGATGGCCTGGACGGTGGACACCGCTCCGTAGGTGATGGTCAGGACGGCGATGACGGCCGCGATGCCGAATCCGCGGCGGGGTGTGATCGCCGAGATGACCAGGGCGATGCCGGAGAAGAGCAGGGAGAGCAGCGCCACGGAGACGAGTCCCTGGGCGAATCCCGCGCTCTGGTCGGCGAAGTCGAGCTTGGCGAGCAGCGCCCCTACGTAGAGCACGAGGAGCGGGGCGGCCGTGAGGACGAAGAGCGCCGAGGTCATCGCGGTGAACTTCGCCAGGACGTAGTCACCGCGCTCGATGGGGCGGGAGAAGTAGAGCGGGACGGTCTTGAACCGCAGGTCGCGGGAGACGGTCTGCGGGGCCTGGGCGGCCAGGAAGAGGCTGATGACGGCCTGCATCACGATCGCGTAGCGCGTGTAGTCCAGGGGGAGGTCGTCGGCCTTGGTGGCCACGGCGACCGCCACCATGATCGCCGCGGGCAGGCACATCACCGCGAAGAGGATCATCGGCAGGACCTTGGACTTGGCGGAGCGTCCGAGGCCGTACGCGCCGCGCAGGCTCTGGGAGAAGAGCGAGCGGCGGGCATAGGCACGGCCGAGTCGCTGCCCGTCGTAGTTCCGGTACCCGATGTTGTGGATGCGGGTGGACTCAGGGGTGCGGGTGGCGTCAGGGGTGCGGGGGGAATCAGTGCTCATCGCGTCGGCCTCCTGTCTGCTGTGCGGCGGCCGCGGTGGCTGCCCAGGCGGCCGCGCGTTCGGAGACGGGCTCCTGGTGCGGCTCGTCCTTGAAGACCTCCGCGATGTGGTGCCTGCGCTGTTCCATCCGGACCAGGCCGAGGCCGAGGTCGGCGACGAGGTCGCGCACGAGGTCGTACGTCTCCTCGCCCTCGGCGGTGAGCAGGATCGTGTGGCCCGCGCCGGGGAGTTCGCCCCCGGTCTCCGTGTCGATGCCGCGCTCCTGAAGCGCGTCGCGCAGCGTGCGGGTGCCGTCGGGGTGGTCGTCGGTGTCCGTGACCTCGACGGCCAGGGTCGTGGTGGTCTGGGTGAAGTCGGTGGTGGAGCTGGACCGCAGGAGCTTGCCGCCGTCGATGACGACGACGTGGTCGCAGGTGCGCTCCAGCTCGCCGAGGAGGTGTGAGGTGACCAGGACGGAGATGCCGAAGTCGGTGTGGACGCGGCGGATCAGGCCGAGCATCTCGTCGCGTCCGACCGGGTCCAGGCCGTTCGTCGGCTCGTCCAGGAAGACCAGCTGGGGGTCGTGGACGAGCGCCTGGGCGAGCTTCACGCGCTGCTTCATGCCGGTCGAATAGCCGCCCATGGGGCGGTAACGCTCTTCGTAGAGCCCGACGTGGCGCAGGGTGTCCGCGGTGCGCTCGCGGGCCGCGGTGGGCGGGAGGCCGGACATGCGCGCCATGTGGACGACGAACTCGGTGGCCGAGACGTCGGGGGGCAGGCAGTCGTGCTCCGGCATGTACCCCACGCGCTCGCGGATCTCGCCGCCGCGGGTGGCGACGTCGAGTCCGAGCACGGCGGCCCGGCCCTCCGTGGCGGGGGACAGACCCAGCAGGATCTTGATCAGTGTGGACTTGCCGGCTCCATTGGCTCCGACGAGTCCGGTCACACCGGGCCCGATGTCCATGGAGAGCCGGTCAAGCGCGGTCACCCTCGGGAACCGCTTGCTCAGGCTTTCGGTCGCGATCACAGTCACGGTTCGACCGTAGTGGCGCACACCACACCGGGGCGTCAGACCAGGGGCTTGCCCTGCCCTCACTCTGGAGTATTACGGGCCCGTAGGGGTCGTCCGGAAGTCGCCCCTTGGGGGTTCTTCCGGACCTTGCCCGCAGGGTTGGGCAGAACTATTGACGTAGCCGCTGGGCATTGTCACATTCATCAGTGTCAAGTTACGACCGCGTACGGCGATGGACCGGACACGGGAAGACCGGACTCGGGACGGACGGTGGCATGACCTCAGCAGTGGCAGGCGAACTCTCCGCGGAACTGCGGGGGTTCAGAGAGGTACAGACCCTTGCGTACGCATGCGCGGAAGCAGTCGCGGCACAGCTCAAGCCGGGTGTGACGGAGCGCGAGGCGGCGCGGATGCAGCGCGAGTGGCTGCGCGAGCGGGGCGTGCGGGACTGGTTCCACCTGCCCTTCGCCTGGTTCGGGGACCGCACGGCGTTCGTGAACTTCCGGATACCGCTGCAGTTCTTCCCCACCAACCGCAGGCTGGAGCCGGGGATGCCGTTCATCCTCGACATGGCCCCGGTCTACAAGGGGTTCACGGCGGACATCGGCTATTCCGGCTGTCTCGGCCTCAACCCCGTGCACGACAAGCTCCTCGCCGATCTGGAGGCGCACCGCGAGCTGCTCCTGCGCGAGGTCCGCGAGCGCCGCCCGCTCCGCGAGATCTATGAGGACGTCGACCGCCTCATGGTCCGCCAGGGCTACGCGAACCGTCATAGGGCGTATCCGTTCGGCGTCATCGCGCACAAGATCGACCGGGTCAAGGAGCGCCGCCTGACCCCGCACCTCTTCGGGTTCGGCACACAGTCGCTGAAGGGCCTGGCGAGCGACGCCGTGCACGGCCACCGGGACGGCTGGTCACCGCTGTGGTCCCCGTACAAGTTCTCCGACCACCCGCCCCGGAAGGGGCTCTGGGCGGTCGAGCCGCACCTCGGATTCAGGGGTACGGGCGCGAAGTTCGAGGAGATCCTGGTCGTCACCGACTCCAAGGATCCCGAACAGAGCGCGTTCTGGCTGGACGACGATCTGCCGCATGTGCGGCGCTGGGCTGAGGAGAGGGCCGCCGCATGACGACCGGAGACACGACCGGAGACATCGCCGAGGGCACCGGCAAGGACACCGGCAGGGGCCTGCGGGACGCGCGCGAGCGCTGGGTGCGCACGGGCGGGGTGGAGCTGTGCGTCGCCGAGCTCGGCGACCCGGACCGGCCCACGGTCCTGCTGGTCCACGGCTACCCGGACTCCAAGGAGGTGTGGTCCGAGGTCGCCGAGCGCCTCGCCGACCACTTCCACGTCGTGTTGTACGACGTCCGGGGCCACGGCAGGTCCACCGCCCCGCAGCCGCTGCGCGGCGGCTTCACCCTGGAGAAGCTGACCGACGACTTCGTGGCGGTCATCGACACGGTCAGCCCGGACAAGCCGGTGCACGTGGTCGGGCACGACTGGGGCTCGGTGCAGTCCTGGGAGTTCGTCACGGTCAAGCGGACGGAGGGGCGCATCGCGTCCTTCACCTCGATGTCGGGGCCCTCGCTCGACCACTTCGGTCACTGGATCAAGCAGCGCATGTCCCGGCCGACCCCCCGCAAGGTCGGCCAACTGCTCGGCCAGGGCGCCAAGTCCTGGTACGTGTACATGCTGCACACCCCGGTCCTCCCCGAGCTCGCCTGGCGCGGGCCGCTCGGCAAGCAGTGGCCGAAGATCCTGCAGCGCGTGGAGAAGGTCCCCGCGGGCGACTATCCGACGGCGTCGCTGCCCCAGGACGCCGCGCACGGCGCCTGGCTCTACCGGGACAACGTCCGCGCGAGGCTGCGCAAGCCGCGCCCCGATGCGTACGCCCACGCGCCCGTGCAGCTCATCACGCCCTCCGGGGACATCTTCCTGTCCGAGCGGCTCTACGACGAGCTGGAGCTGTGGGCCCCGCAGCTGGTCCGCCGCACCCTGCCTGCCAAGCACTGGGTGCCGCGCACCAGGCCCGACCAGCTGTCGGCGTGGATCGGCGAGTTCATCACGGCGAACGAGGACGGTCTGCCCACCAAGGACAGCGCAGCCACCGGGAAGCACGCCGACCGGTTCGGCGGCCAGCTCGTCCTGGTCACCGGGGCGGGCAGCGGCATCGGGCGGGCCACCGCCTTCGCGTTCGCCGAGTCGGGCGCGCGCGTAGTGGCCGTCGACCGGGACGCGGAGAGCGCGGCCCGCACGGCGGAGATGTCCCGCCTGATAGGCGCCCCGGACGCCTGGGGCGAGGCCGTCGACGTCTCCGACGAGCAGGCGATGGAGAAGCTCGCCGCCCGCGTCGCCGCGGAGTACGGCGTGGTGGACGTCCTGGTGAACAACGCGGGCATCGGCCTCGCGGGCTCCTTCCTCGACACCACAGGCGAGGACTGGAAGAAGGTCCTCGACGTCAATCTGTGGGGTGTGATCCACGGCTGCAGGCTCTTCGGCAAGCAGATGGCCGAGCGCGGCCAGGGCGGTCACATCGTGAACACCGCGTCGGCGGCGGCGTACCAGCCTTCGAAGACCCTGCCCGCCTACAGCACCTCGAAGGCGGCGGTCCTGATGCTCAGCGAGTGCCTGCGCGCGGAGCTCGCGGACCAGGGCATCGGCGTCTCCGCGATCTGCCCGGGCTTCGTGAACACGAACATCACGACGACGTCCCGCTTCGTCGGCGTCGGGGCGGACGAGGAGAAGCGCCGCCAGAAGAAGTCCGCCCGGCTGTACGGCCTGCGGAACTACCCGCCGGAGAAGGTCGCCGACGCGATCCTGCACGCCGTCGTGAAGAACCAGGCGGTGGTCCCGGTCACCCCCGAGGCCCGCGGTGCCCGCTTCATGTCGCGCTTCAGCCCCAAGGCGCTGCGTGCGATAGCCCGATTGGAGCCGCCGTTGTGAGCAAGGAGAAGGATCCCGACACACGCGCCGAGGAGCACTACACGATCGTTCCGCGCCGGGTCTCGTTCGACTGGGACGGGACACCGCTGCACTGGATACCGGACGAGCCGACCGCCACCCACGTCATCAACGTCCTGCATCTGCTCCTCCCTGCGGGGGAGCGGTGGTTCGTGAAGGTCTTCAAGGAAGGCCTGCCGCTGATCACCGACCCGGTGCTGCGCGGGGACGTCAAGGGGTTCATGGGCCAGGAGGCCACGCACAGCGTGCAGCACGCGCACGTGCTGGACCACCTGGCCGCCCAGCGCCTCGACACCGCCGCCTTCACCCGGTACGTCGACTTCCTCTTCGAGCGGCTCCTCGGCGAGAGGCCGCCGCTGGGAGCGCCGGTGCCGACTCAGGAGTGGCTGCGTTTCCGGCTGTCGATCATCGCCGCCATCGAGCAGTTCACGGCGGTCCTGGGCAACTGGGTCCTGCACGCCGAGGGCCTCGACCGCGCGGGGTCCGACGAGGTGATGCTCGACCTGCTGCGCTGGCACGGCGCGGAGGAGGTCGAGCACCGCGCGGTCGCCTTCGACATGTTCCAGCACTGCGGCGGCCGGGGTCTGCCCCGGTATGCCCGCCGCATCGCGGGCATGACGGTCACGGCGCCGGTGATGCTGTACCTGTGGATGTGGGGCACCGCCTATCTGATCCGCAACGACCCCCAACTCGCGGGCCGCTTGCGGTACTCACTTGCCGAGCACAACAAGGCGGTCAAGAAGGGTCTGTTGCCGACCTGGCGCGAGCTCGGCACGGCGATACCCCGCTACCTGCGACGGTCGTACCATCCCTCACAGGAAGGCTCGTTGCGCAAGGCCGTCGAGTATCTGGCGCAGTCGCCCGCGGCGCGGGTGGCGGCGGGCGCGATCGGCCGGACGGCGACCGGCTAGGGGGCTGGGGCCCGGGCCGGTCCGCGGCGCAAGGCTTCGGCACGAGTCATCACGGAGGACGGGCAGCGTGGAGTACCGCATCGAGGACCTGGCGCACCACAGCGGTGCGACGGTCCGCACGATCCGCGCCTATCAGGACCGCGGGCTGCTGCCCCGCCCGGAGCGGCGCGGTCGGGCCAATGTGTACGGGGACGCGCACCTGGCGCGGCTGCGGCAGATCGCGGATCTGCTCGACCGTGGGTACACCCTGGCCTCCATCAAGGAGCTCCTGGAGGCCTGGGACGCCGGGCGCGGCCTGGGCGGGGTGCTCGGCCTTGCCGCCGAGGTCGACGGGCCGTGGACGGACGAGAAGGCGGACCGGATCACCCGCGCGGAGCTCGACGCGGCGTTCGGCGGCAATCCGGACGAGGCGGCGGTGGCCGACGCGGTCGCGCTCGGTGTGCTCGAACCGGTGCCGGGGCGTGCGGACGAATTTCTGGTGCCGAGCCCTCAAGAATTGTCGGTGGCAGTGGAGTTGTACGCCGCTGGGGTTCCGCTGTCGGCAATTTCGGGGCATTTGCGCGAGTTGAGGGGGCAGGTCGAGCACATAGCGTCCCGTTTCCTGGAGTTCACCACCGAGCACGTCTTCGCGCGCTATCTCGATCACCACCCGCCGACGGAGGCGGACGCGGCCGAGGCGGCGTCTCTCGTACGCAAGCTGCGACCGCTCGCCCAGCAGTCGGTCGACGCGGAACTGGCCCGCGCTATGCGCTTGTTCGCCACCCAGCACCTCCGTCAGCACCTGGAGTCGGGTGGGCACGCGCCTCTCGCGGAAGAGCCACAGAAGGTGGCACTGCCCGCCTCCACAATGCAGGCCGTACAGGCTCTGGTTGGCGATGCGAACGCGGCTGCGTTCATCGCGGCGGCCGCCGAACGGGAAGTACAGACAAGGACATTGGACGCACTTGCGGCAATTCCCCCCATAGATAGCTAAGTTGGCCAAATACCGCCTACCGCTTGAGAGTTGTCCACAGAATCGCGAACTAGCCTGTGGATAACTCGACTTGGCTGTGGATCAAACCTTTGAGCTGCTATTTCTCGATGAAATGCCGGTGGACGAAAATCGAGTGCGCGGAGAACGGAAGACCGAGACGCTGAAGACATGAAAGAAGGACCCGCCTCAGCGGACGAACAACGCACCGTGAAGGTGTCCAAATACCTGTCGAGGCATCTGCGCCACAGCCCGGACCGGATCGGACTCACCCTCGACGCGAACGGCTGGGTGGAGATCGACGCGCTCCTCGCCGCTGCCGCCGCTCACCGCTTCCCCGTCACACGGGCCGAGCTCGACCACGTGGTGGCCGTCAACGACAAGCAGCGCTTCGCCGTCGAGGACGGCCGGATCCGCGCCAGCCAGGGCCACTCCGTCGACGTCGACCTCGAGCTGCCCCCTGCGGCCCCGCCCGCGTACCTCTACCACGGCACCATCGCCGCCCGGCTGGCCGCGATCCGCGCCGAAGGCCTGCGCCCCATGAACCGGCACGCGGTGCATCTCTCGCCCGACCGCGGGACCGCGACACGCGTCGGTGCCCGCCGGGGACGGCCCGTCGTCCTGTCCGTCGACGCGGGCGCGATGCACCGCGAGGGACACGTCTTCCAGGTCAGCGCCAACGGCGTCTGGCTCACGGCCGCAGTCCCGCCCGGCTTCCTGCGGTTTCCCGGCCCGCGCTGATACCGGGGCCGCACTGATCCCGGGCCCGCGCTGATCCGGGCCCGTACTGGTCCTCCTCGTCCGGCGCCTCAGCCGAGCTGGGCCGTGGCCTCCGTGGCGATCTTCTCGAAGACCGCCTGGTCCGCGGCGAAGTCGGAGCCGGGGATCGGCCAGTGGACGGCGAGCTCGGTGAAGCCGAGCTCCTGGTGGCGTCCCGCGAAGTCCACGAAGGCGTCCAGCGACTCCAGCGGGCCGTTGCGGTCAGGGGTGAAACCCGTCAGAAGGATCTTGTCCAGTTCGGCCACGTCACGACCGGCCTCCGCGCACGCCTTGCCGAGCTTGTCGACCTGCCCCCGGATCGCCTCGCGGGACTGCTCGGGAGTGCCCGCCGCGAAGAGCTTCGGGTCCCCCGTGGTCACCCACGCCTGCCCGTGCCGGGCCGCGAGCCGCAGACCGCGCGGGCCGGTGGCCGCGACGGCGAAGGGCAGCCTCGGCCGCTGCGCACAGCCCGGGATGTTGCGCGCCTCACGCGCCGAGTAGAAGGTCCCCTCGTACGTCACCGAGTCCTCGGTCAGCAGCCGGTCGAGCAGCGGCACGAACTCCCCGAACCGGTCGGCGCGCTCGCGCGGGGTCCAGGGCTCCTCGTCGCCCTTCAGCAGCGTCGTGGCGTCGAAACCGTTGCCACCGGCACCGATGCCGAGCGTGATCCGGCCACCGGAGATGTCGTCCAGCGAGATGAGCTCCTTGGCGAGCGTCACCGGGTGCCGGAAGTTGGGCGACGTGACGAGCGTCCCGAGACGCAGCCGCTCGGTGGCCGTCGCGGCGGCCGTCAGCGTGGGCACCGCGCCGAACCACGGGCCGTCGCGGAACGTGCGCCAGGCCAGGTGGTCGTACGTGTACGCCGTGTGGAAACCGAGCTCCTCGGCACGCAGCCACTGATCGCGGCCGCCCTCGTTCCAGCGGCGTACGGGAAGAATCACGGTGCTCAGGCGCAGACTCATGTCTCAGAGCTTACGGCGGGTGGCTCGACACGCGAGAGCCGCGAGGTGCGCCCGCCCACTCAAATGTGCGCCCCAGCGCACGGCCGTGCAGGCATGTGCGGGACAATCGACAGCGTGACCTCAGCTACCCCAGGGCCCCAGACCCCGGCCTCCACCGCCCCCGCAGCCAGCAGCCAGGCCGCACCGCGGCCGCGGCCCCGGCTGATCGCGACGGACCTGGACGGCACGTTGCTGCGCGACGACAAGTCGGTCTCGGACCGCACCGTCGCCGCCCTCGCGGCCGCCGAGGCAGCGGGGATCGAGGTCTTCTTCGTGACCGGCCGCCCGGCCCGCTGGATGGACGTCGTCAGCGCCCACGTCCACGGTCACGGCCTCGCCATCTGCGGCAACGGCGCCGCGGTCGTCGACCTGCACGGCGGCCCCGGCACCCACAGCTTCGTCAAGATCCGCGAGCTGGCGCGGGAGCGCGCGCTAGACGTCGTCCGCAGGCTGCGCGCCGCCGCGCCCGGCACGTCCTTCGCGATCGAGCGGACCGGGGGACTGCACCACGAGGAGACGTACCCGCCGCTCCACATGGAGCCGGGCGAGAGCGTCGCGCCCGCCGAGAAGCTCCTCGCCGAGGCCCTCGCGGACTCCACGGGCGCCGAGCAGCCCGTCCTGAAGGTGCTCGCCTTCCACCCCGGTCTCGCGCCCGACGAGTTCCTGGTGCTCGCCCGCGCGGCCATCGGCGACCGCGCCACCGTCACCCGGTCGAGCCCCAGCGCCCTCCTGGAGATCAGCGGACCCGGCGTCTCCAAGGCGAGCACCCTGGAGCTGTGCTGCGCCGAGCGCGGCATCACCCCTGCGGAAGTCGTCGCCTTCGGAGACATGCCGAACGACATCGAGATGCTCGCCTGGGCGGGTACGTCGTACGCGATGGGCAACGCCCACCCGGACGTCATCGCCGCGGCCTCCGGACGCACGGTCGCCAACAACGAGGACGGCGTCGCGGTCGTGATCGAGCAGATACTGATCTAGAGCAGGCGCTCGACGACGGAGAGGTCACGCTTCACAGGCGATGCAGGGGTCACGCTTCACGGGCAGTGCAGAGCACGCGCTTCACAACGTGACGCCCCGCTCCGCCAGCCACTTCCGCGGGTCGACCCCCGACCCCAGGTAGGGCGTGAGCCGCGTCTCGAAGTGCAGGTGCGGGCCGGTCGAGTTGCCGGTCGTACCGGCCTGCCCGACCCACTGCCCCGCCCGCACCCGGTCCCCTTGGTCGACGGTGACGGCCGCAAGGTGCGCGTACTGCGTGAAGTACCCGCCCTTGTGCCGCACCACGACCTCGATGCCGAAGCCCCCGCCGCACGACACGCTCTCCACCCGCCCGGCGCCGACCGACCGCACGGGCGTCCCGATGCCGACCGCGAAGTCCTGCCCGGTGTGCCGGTGGGACCAGCGCTCACCCGCGCTGTCGAAGCCCGCCGAGAGCTCGTAGGACTCCACGGGCGTCACCCACGCGCGCGTGACGGGCGTCCTCTGCTGGTTCAGCCGCACGGCACCGCGGCACTGCCCCGCGGCGACCGACCGGTCGGCCTCGCCCTGGAGGGTCCACCGCGCCGTCTCCAGCTTCCGCTCGATGCCGCGCTTGAGCTCCCCCAGGCGTGCGTTGTGCCGGTCCAGGGAGCCTTTGGCGCGGTCCGCCCTGCGCTTGGCGACGGCCAGGCCCACTGCCGCCCGCCGGGTCTTGGTGACGGCGCTGTTGACGGCCAGGTCCGCCTGCAGCATGGCCTGCTTGCCGCGCATCAGGGCGTCCGGGCTGTCGGCCAGGAGCAGTTGCGCGGTGTAGGGCAGGCCGCCGCCGGTGCGGTACTGGTCGCGGGCCAGCCTGCCCAGGTCGCCGTGGAGCACCGCCATGTGGTGCCGCTCCTTCTTCAGGAGCCGGTCCAGTTTCCGGACCTTCACCTTCTGGACGCGGGCCGCCTGTCGCCCCTCTACGTAGCGTGCGGTCGCGGCGGACGCCTCTTCGTAGAGCCGTGCCACGTCGGCGCTCGCGCTCGGTCCCTCGGAGGACGCGGCGTGCGGCGCGGGCCAGAGCAGCGCGCACAGCAGCACCGGCACGCAGACGAACGGGTGCGGACGACGGCGGCTCAGAGACATGACACGGATCGTTGCCCGCCCCGGCGGTGCGGGTCCCGTCGGACTCGTGCACTCGGGGGGCGCGGTGCCCCGTACGGCCCAGACGCATACCGCCGAACAGGGCCTCCCCGCCGTGCCCGCCGCACACGCTCAGTACGGCGCCTCCCACACCACCTTCGTACCGCCGCCCTCCTCGCCGATGCCCGGCCCGTACCAGCTGTCGCCGCCCAGCGACTCGGCGCGCCGCTTGAGGTTCTTCAGGCCGCTGCGACGGCCGCCCTCCGCGATGCCCACGCCGTCGTCGGCGACGGTCAGGCGCACGCCGTGCTGCCCGTCGGGAAGGACCACGGTCGAGTCGACCACGACGTCGATGCGGGCGGCCTGCGCATGCCGGAAGGCGTTGGACAGCGCCTCCCGCAGCGCCGCGATGAGGTTCTTGCCCGTCAGTTCACCGACCACCGCGTCGACGGGACCCACGAAGTGGTGCGAGGGCTTGAAGCCCAGCGGGACGGCAGCCATGTTGATCTCGCGCAGGACGCGGGTGCGCAGCCCCGACGGCGCCTCGGCGGGCCCCTGCTGCAGCGCGAAGATCGCCGTGCGGATCTCCTGGATCGTCACGTCCAGCTCGTCGACGGCCCTGCCGACACCGACCTGCACCTCCGGCACGACCGACCTGCGCTGCGCGCTCTCCAGCATCATCCCGGTCGCGAACAGCCGCTGGATGACGAGGTCGTGCAGGTCCCTGGCGATCCGGTCGCGGTCCTCGTACACCGCGAGCCGCTCCCGGTCCCGCTGGGCCTCGGCCATCATCAGCGCGAGTGCGGCCTGCGAGGCGAACTGGGTGGCGAGGGTCCGCTCGGCCTCGCTGAAAGGACGTGCCCCACGCGCGCGGGGCGTCACCAGCGTGCCGAGGACCCGGCCGTCGCTCTGCAGCGGCAGCATCATGACGGGGCCGTAGGCGCGGGCGATCTCGGTCATGATGCGCGGGTCGGACGCCGCGTCGTCGATGAAGACCGCCTCTCCTTCGAGGAGGTCCGCGACGATGCGGCTCTCCGGAGGGACGATCACGCCCAGTGCCCCGTTGGGCTCGTCCGAGGAGACCGCGACGATCTCCATGCCGCCCTCGTCGTCGGGCAGCAGCACGATGCCCGCGGCCGAGTCCGAGAGGTGCCTGGCCTGCTCGGCGACGACCGAGAGCGCCTCCTCGGCGTCGCTGCCGGACAGCAGCGCGGTGGTGACCGCCACGGAGCCGTCGATCCACCGTTCACGCTGCTTGGCGGCCTCGTACAGGCGTGCGTTGCCGATGGCGATGCCCGCCTCCGTGGCGAGCACCCGGACCATGTGCACGTCGTAGTCGTTGAACTCCGCCCCGTCGCGCTTCTCGGTCAGATAGAGGTTTCCGAAGATCTCTCCCTGGACGCGGATGGGGACGCCGAGGAACGAGCGCATCGGCGGGTGGTGGGCCGGGAAGCCGCAGGAGCGCGGGTCGGCGGAGAGATCAGCGAGGCGCAGCGTCCGCGGCTGGTGGATGAGGGCGCCGAGCAGGCCCTTGTGGCCGTCCGGCAGGCGCCCGATCCGTTCCGCGGTCGCTCCGTCGATGCCGTGGTAGACGAAGTCGGAGAGGCCCTCGCCGTCCTCGTCGACGACGCCGATCGCCGCGTAGTGGGCGTCCGCGAGCTCGGCGGCGGTCTCGCAGATGCGGTCCAGGGTGATGTGCAGTTCGAGCCCGGTGCCGACCGACCGCATGGCTTCGAGCAGTTGCGGCACCCGTGACGTCAGCTCGGGCGAAAGACCTTGGAGGCTGCGGGTCGCCCGCGCCGCCGCCTCCACCGTGTCCGGTGAGCCGTCGGGGGGCGGGGAATCGGCGGAGGCCGAGGGTGCTGACATGCCTTTGAGCCTAGTAAGTCCTATTTACAGGGGAAAGTCGAAACCGCATACGCCTGGCCACCGTCGTCACCCGGCCACCAGCAGATCCGCCGCCCGCTCCACGTCCAGCATCCGCCGCAGCGGCCCCTCCTCCGCCGTCAGCTCCGCATACGTGCCGCGCTGCACCACCCGGCCCGCGTCCAGGACGAGCACCTCGTCCACGGCGTCGAGCCCGGCGAGCCGGTGCGTGATGAGCAGCGTCGTGCGCCCCTCGGTCGCGGCCAGCAGGTCTGCGGTCAGGGCGTCGGCGGTCGGCAGGTCGAGGTGTTCGGCGGGCTCGTCCAGTACGAGGACGGGGAAGTCGGCGAGCAGCGCGCGGGCCAGCGCGAGACGCTGCCGCTGTCCTCCGGAGAGCCGCGCCCCGTGCTCGCCGACGAGCGTGTCGAGACCGTCGGGCAGCGCGTAGGCCCAGCCGTCGAGCCGCGCCCGCTCCAGGGCGTCGCGCAGCTCCGCGTCCGTGGCGTCCTTCTTGGCGAGCAGCAGGTTCTCGCGCACCGAGCTGTCGAAGATGTGGGCGTCCTGGGCGCACAGCCCGACCATGCCGCGCACGGTGTCGCCGTCCAGCGCGGCCGCGTCGGTGCCGCCGAGCGTGTACGTCCCTTCCTGGGTGCCGAGGAACCGCAGCAGCACCTGCGCCAGCGTCGTCTTGCCGGATCCGGAGGGGCCGACCACGGCGATCCGCCGTCCCTGTTCCAGCGTGAGGCCGACGCCCGCGAGCGCGTCCCGGTCCTGCCCCTCGTGGCGTGCGCGCAGCCCCTCGACACGGAGCGGGAAGGGCGTCTGCGGCGCCTGAGCGGGCTCGGCGGGCTCGGGTACCGGCACGGGGGCGTCGAGGACCTCGTAGACGCGCTCAGCGCTCTTCCTGACCCGCTGGCGGTACTGCACGGCGAGCGGCAGCCCCAGCACCGCTTCGAAGGCGGCGAGCGGGGTGAGGACGACCGCGGCGAGGGCGACGCCGCCGAGCCGCCCGTCGTGGACTGCCTGCACGCCGACGAGCGCGGCCGCGGCCACGGTGAGCCCGGTGAAGAGGGCGCCGAGCCCGTCGCCGAGCGCGGTCGCGGTGGCGCCGCGGGAAGCGATGCGGGTCAGCTCGGCATCGGCCTCGCCCGCCTTGGCCGTACGCCGCTTCAGCGCGCCGGCGACAGTCAACTCGGCGGTTCCCGTGAGCAGATCGGCCACGCGCGTGGCGAGCACCCCGCGCGCGGGAGCCAGCTTCCGCTCCGCGCGACGGGCCACGGCGCCGCTCACCAGCGGCACGCCGACGCCCGCTGCGAGCAGTCCGGCGGCGAGCACGGCACCCGCCTCGGGCAGCAGCCAGGCGGTGAACCCGACGGCTCCGGCGCCGACGACGGCCGCCGCGGAGGCGGGGAGCAGCCAGCGCAGCCAGTAGTCCTGAAGGGCATCGACGTCGGCGACCAGCCGGGAGAGGAGGTCGCCGCGCCGGGCCCCGCGCAGGCCCGCCGGAGCGAGCCGCTCCAGGCGCCGGTAGACGGCGACCCGGGTGTCGGCGAGCATCCGCAGCACGGCGTCGTGCGAGACGAGGCGCTCGGCGTACCGGAAGACGGCGCGGCCGATGCCGAAGGCGCGGGTCGCCGTCACGGCGATCATCAGGTACATCACCGGGGGCTGCTCCGAGGCCCGCGAGATCAGCCACCCGGAGGTGGCCATGAGGCCGACGGCGCTGGCGAGCGCGAGGCTGCCCAGGAGCAGTGCGAGCGCCAGCTGACCGCGCCGTGCCTGCGCGGCGTCCCGGACCCTGGCCAGGACCCCGCCCCTCGACCGGGAGGCCGCCGGGTCCAGGGCCGGACCACTCACCGAACCGCTCAGCGGGCCACTCTCAGGACCACCGGCCACATCGTCTCCGCCGAGCACAACCGGATCCGTCCCCGGGCGCCGGGAGGTCTCAGCGGTGGCGGTGGCGGTGGCGTCCAGCCGTACGACGCGGTCGGCGACAGCCAGCAGCGCGGGCCGGTGCACGACCAGCAGCACGGTCCGCCCGACGGCCAGCCGCCGGACCGCCTCGACCACGCCCGCCTCGGTGCCGCCGTCCAGCGCCGCCGTCGGCTCGTCGAGCAGCACCACAGGCCGGTCCGCGAGGAACGCCCGGGCCAGCGCGAGCCGTTGCCGCTGCCCGGCGGACAGCCCGGCGCCGTCCTCCCCGAGGAGGGTCTCCGCCCCGGCGGGCAGCGCGTCCACGAACTCCAGGGCGCCCGCGTCCCGGAGGGCGTCCCGCACCTGCGCACCGTCTGCGTTGGGCCGCGCGAGCCGCACGTTCTCCGCGATGGTCCCGGCGAACAGGTGCGGCCGCTGCGGCACCCACGCGACCCGCTCGCGCCACCGCTCCGGCGAGACCTCCGCCAGGTCGACGCCCCCGACGCACACCCGCCCCTCGGCGGGCCGCACAAAGCCGAGCACCACGTTCAGAAGCGTCGACTTGCCCACCCCGCTGGGCCCGACGAGCGCCACGGTCTCCCCGGGTGCCACCTCGAAGGACGCCCCGGAGACGGCGTCGGACGACCGCCCCGGATACCGGACCGTCACGCCCTCCACGCTCAGGACACCCGAAGGCGCCGCCCCGGTCCCGGCGGCCGGCACCGGGGTCTCCAGGACCTCGAAGATCTCCTCGGCGGCCGAGAGCCCCTCCGCCGCCGCGTGGTACTGCGCACCGACCTGGCGCAGCGGCAGGTAGGCCTCGGGGGCGAGGACCAGGACGACGAGGCCGTCGTACAGCTCCATCTCGCCGTGCACGAGCCGCATGCCGATGGTCACCGCGACCAGCGCGACCGAGATCGTCGCGAGCAGTTCCAGGGCGAACGACGACAGGAAGGCGATGCGCAGCGTCCGCATCGTGGCCTGCCGGTACTCACCGGTGATCTTGCGGATCGACTCGGCCTGCGCCTTGGCGCGGCCGAACACCTTCAGGGTCGGGAGCCCCGCCACCACGTCCAGGAAGTGGCCCGACAGCCGCGAGAGGAGCCGCCATTGGCGGTCCATCCGGTTCTGCGTGGCCCAGCCGATCAGAATCATGAAGACCGGGATGAGCGGCAGCGTCACGACGATGATCGCCGCCGACACCCAGTCCTCGGTGACGATGCGGGCGAGCACCGCCACCGGCACCACCACCGCGAGCCCCAACTGCGGCAGATAGCGCGAGAAGTAGTCGTCGAGCGCGTCCACGCCGCGCGTCGCGAGCGAGACGAGCGAACCGGTCCGCTGACCGGTCAGCCACCCCGGCCCGAGCTCCCCCGCCCGTTCCAGGAGCCGCCCCCGCAGCTCCGACTTGACCGCCGCGCTCGCCCGGTGAGCGGCGAGCTCGGTCAGCCAGGAGACCAGCCCCCGCCCCGCCGCCACCACGGCGAGCAGCACCAGCGGTGTGCCCAAGTCACCTACGGAGCGGCCTTCCTGGAAGGCGCCCACCACGATCTCGGCGATGAGCATCGCCTGCCCGACGACCAGGCCCGCCCCGGCCACCCCAAGGACCACCACCGCAACGAGGAAGAAGCGAGTGGCGCGGGCGTACCGAAGCAGGCGCGGGTCGATCGGTTTCACGTGAAACACACCCTTCAACAGGCTTGGTGAACGGCCTCAGTGCGCGGCGTCAGCGATGTGCTGCGTGCCGATCCGCTTGCGGAACACCCAGTACGTCCACGACTGGTAGAGCAGCACGACCGGCGTCGCGACGCCCGCACACCAGGTCATGATCTTCAGCGTGTACGGACTGGACGAGGCGTTGGTGACCGTGAGGCTCCACTCCTCATTCAGCGACGAGGGCATGACGTTCGGGAAGAGCGTCAGGAAGAGCATCGCGACGGCCGCCGCGATCGTGATCCCCGACAGCGCGAACGACCAGCCCTCGCGCCCGATCTTGATCGCCGCGATGGCACCCACCAGGGCGACCACTGCCACGATCATCGCGACCAGGCTCTTGCCGTCGCCCTTGTCGGCCTGGGTCCAGATCATGAAGCCGAGCGCGAGGACGGCGGTGATCAGACCAAGGCCCAGCGCCGTCTTCCGCGCCCGCACCCGGATGTCGCCCACCGTCTTGAGCGAGGCGAACACCGCGCCGTGGAAGGTGAACAGCGTCAGGGTGACGAGCCCGCCGAGGATCGCGTACGGGTTGAGCAGGTCCCAGAAGTTGCCCACGTACTCCTTGTGGGCATCGATCTTCACGCCCCGCACGATGTTGCCGAACGCCACGCCCCACAGGACCGCCGGGATCAGCGAGGTCCAGAAGATCGCGTGTTCCCAGTTGGTCTGCCAGCGCTCCTCCGGCCGCTTGGCGCGGTACTCGAAGGCGACACCGCGCACGATCAGGCAGATCAGGATGATCAGCAGCGGCAGGTAGAAGCCGGAGAAGAGCGTCGCGTACCAGTCGGGGAAGGCGGCGAAGGTCGCGCCGCCCGCGGTGAGCAGCCACACTTCGTTGCCGTCCCAGACGGGACCGATGGTGTTGATGAGGACCCGCTTCTCGACCCGGTCACGGGCGAGCAGCTTGGTCAGAATGCCGATCCCGAAGTCGAAGCCCTCCAGGAAGAAGTAGCCGATCCACAGGACGGCGATCAGTACGAACCAGACGTCGTGAAGTTCCATGTCCTCGTCACTCCTTCCTTCAGTAAGAGAAGGCCATGGGCCGGTCGGAATCGGAGTCGGAGTCCGCGTCGGAGTCCTTGCCCGAGCCGGGGCCGCCGATCTTGGTGGGCGGGTTCAGGTCCGCCTCCGTCAGCTCGGGCGGGCCCTTCCTGACGTACTTGAGCAGCAGCTTCACCTCGATCACGGCGAGGATCGCGTAGATCAGCGTGAACCCGATCAGCGAGGTGAGCACCTCACCCTGCGAGACACCGGGCGAGACCGCGTCCCGGGTGCGCAGGACTCCGTAGACCACCCAGGGCTGCCGCCCCGTCTCGGTGAAGATCCAGCCCCAGGCGGTGCCGATGAGGGGGAAGATCAACGTCCACTGCGAGAGCTTCCACCACCAGTTGCCGAGCTTCGGCGCGAGCTCCTTGTTCTTGGTGAGCATCAGCTTGGGGATGTCGTCCGCACCGGTGCGGTGCTCGGGCGCGAGCCAGAACTTCTTCCGCGTCAGCCACAGGCCCGCGGTGCACAGCGCCATCGAGACCCCGCCGAAGCCGATCATCCAGCGGTACGACCAGTAGGCGGTGGGGATGTTGGGCCGGTAGTCACCGGGCCCGTACTTCTCCTGCGCCTGCTTGTTGAGGTCGTTGATGCCGGGGATCTCGGCGTTGAAGTTGTTCTTGGCGAGGAAGGACAGGACGCCGGGCACCTCTATGGCGACGTCGTTGTGGCCCTTGGCCACGTCTCCGTACGCGAAGAGCGAGAACGGCGCGGGCTTCTCGGTCTCCCACAGCGCCTCGGCGGCCGACATCTTCATCGGCTGCTGCTCGTACATCACCTTGCCGAGGGTGTCGGCGCTGACGACGGTGAGCAGGGTGCCGACGAAGGCGGTGACCAGGCCGAGTCGCATCGACATCCGCATGGTGCGGATGTGCTGCTTCTTGCGCAGGTGGAAGATGGCGATGCCGGTCATGAAGGCGCCGCCGACCAGGATGGCCGCCGAGATGACGTGGAAGAAGTTGACGAGTGTCGTCTCCTGGAAGAGCACCTTCGCGAAGTCGGTGAGCTCCGCGCGCTTGGTGCCGTCCCGCTCCACGATCTTGTAGCCGACCGGGTGCTGCATGAAGGCGTTGGCGGCGATGATGAAGTACGCCGACAGGACGGTGCCGATGGAAACGATCCAGATCGTCGCGCAGTGCAGCTTCTTCGGCAGCTTGTCCCAGCCGAAGATCCACAGGCCGATGAAGGTCGACTCGAAGAAGAAGGCGATCAGCGCCTCGAAGGCGAGCGGCGCCCCGAATACGTCACCGACGAAGCGGGAGTAGTCGGACCAGTTCATGCCGAACTGGAACTCCTGCACGATGCCGGTGACGACACCCATGGCGATATTGATCAGGAACAGCTTTCCCCAGAACTTCGTCGCTCTGAGGTAGTGCTCCTTGCCCGTCCGCACCCATGCCGTCTCGAGGATCGCCGTCAGGGCGGCGAGCGAGATCGTCAGGGGGACGAACAGAAAGTGGTAGACGGTCGTGATGCCGAACTGCCATCGCGCCAGGGTCTCCGGCGCTAGAGCCAGGTCCACTGCGTCAACTCCTTACTCGCCGTGGTCACAGCGGCAGTTTGCCCCTTTTATCCCACTGATCTCCGGAGGAACCGGGACACGCTTGTGAACGCGTTCACATTCACAAGCATTATGTCGTACTGACTGCCGGAACCCGAAGGGGGGGTCCCTTACCGACAGGAACGCGAAAGAAGGCCCCGGGGGGTCACCCGAGGCCTTCCTGGGACTTCAACGACGCCACCGCCCAAGGGGCGGGCTAGAGCTCCTTGCGGAAGGCCTCAGCCGCCTGCAGGAAGATGTCGTTGGCCTCGGTCTCGCCGATCGTGGCCCGCATCCCCTCACCCGCGAACGGCCGCACGACCACGCCGGCCTTCTCGCACGCCGCAGCGAAGTCGGTCGTACGGTCCCCCAGCCGCAGCCACACGAAGTTCGCCTGCGTCTCGGGCACCGTCCAGCCCTGCCCCCGCAGCGCCTCGACCACCCGCGTGCGCTCGCCGACCAGCGAACCGACCCGGCCCATCAGCTCGTCCTCGGCGCGCAGCGACGCCACCGCCGCGTCCTGCGCGAGCTGGCTCACACCGAAGGGCACCGCCGTCTTGCGCAGCGCGGCGGCCACCGGCTCATGGGCGACCGCGAAGCCGACGCGCAGGCCCGCGAGTCCGTACGCCTTCGAGAACGTACGCAGCACACAGACGTTCGGACGGTCGCGGTAGATCTCGATGCCGTCCGGCACCTCGGGGTCCCGGATGAACTCGCGGTACGCCTCGTCCAGGACGACCAGGACGTCGCTCGGCACCCGGTCGAGGAACCGCTCGAGCTCGGCCCTGCGGACCACGGTGCCCGTGGGGTTGTTGGGGTTGCAGACAAAGATGAGCCGGGTGCGGTCGGTGATGGCGTCAGCCATCGCGTCGAGGTCGTGCACCTCGCCGTCCGTCAGCGGCACCCGCACCGACGTGGCGCCGCTCACCTGCGTGATGATCGGGTACGCCTCGAAGGAGCGCCACGCGTAGATCACCTCGTCGCCCGGACCCGAGGTGGCCTGCAGCAGCTGCTGGGCGACCCCGACGGAACCGGTACCGGTGGCGATGTGCGAGACGGGCACCCCGAAGCGGTCGGCCAGCTCGCTCATCAGGGCCGTGCAGGCCATGTCGGGGTAGCGGTTGAAGGACCCGGCAGCGGCGAGCGCGCTCTCCATGACGCCGGGGAGCGGCGGATAGGGGTTCTCGTTGGAGGACAGCTTGTAGGCCGCCGGGCCGTCCGCCGCCGCGGGCTTCCCCGGCTTGTAGGTGGGGACCCCCTCAAGCTCGGCGCGCAGCCTCGGGTTCTTCTCGCTCACCGCAGTCCTCCTCGTGGCCAGTCACACTCTTGTCAGTCACACCAGTTCGAATACTGCTTACCTTATGAGGATTCGGCGCCGCTGCGAATGGGCTGCCGACATCGGCGTCCGGACTTCCGACATCGGCGTCCGAACTTCCCGCCTCCGCTCCCGCCGAAGGCGCGCGCAGAAGGGGGAGCGCCCCGTGCTCCCCCATGCGCCGGTGGCTCGCTCCGTGGCGCGCGTCCCTCGTGAAGGTGAGTTGAGACCTCTTCGAGACCTGGCACCTTTGGCAGGCCCGCGCGCGACGATCAGGGGCAGCTACCCATCGAACCGTTCAACTCCCTTGCATTCCAAGGCGATTGCCCCTCTTCTGCCATGCAGAAACGTGCCTGTCAACGAGTGAATATGCGCCCCTGCTACCCACCCTCATGAGCCCTACTATCGGCTCGCCATGACAGCAGCAGGGAAGCACCAGGTGAGCCGAGCGGAGACCGCACGCCGGGGTAACCGGCAGAGTCGAGCGGGCATCAGAGACGTCGCCGCCGCAGCCGGTGTCTCCATCACGACTGTCTCCGACGCCCTAAACGGCAAGGGTCGGCTGCCCGACGCCACCCGACGCCACGTCCGCGAAGTCGCAGAGCGGCTGGGCTATCGCCCGTCCGCAGCGGCCCGCACCCTCCGTACCGGCAAGTCCGGCCTCATCGGCCTGACCGTGACGACGTACGGGGATGAACCTTTCACCTTCACCGAGTTCGCCTACTTCGCCGAGATGGCCAGAGCCGCCACCTCGGCCGCCCTCGCCAGGGGATACGCCCTGGTCATCCTCCCCGCCACCTCCCGTCGCAGCCCCGTCGACGTGTGGTCCAACGTCGCACTCGACGGCACCGTGGTCGTCGATCCCTCGGACCACGACCCCGTGGTCAGCGAGCTGGTCCGACAGGGCCTGCCGGTGGTCTCCGACGGCCGCCCGGCAGGTTCCCTGCCGGTCACCGCCTGGGTCGACAACGACCACGAGGCCGCGGTCCTGGAGATCCTCGACCACCTGGCCGCCGCCGGCGCACGCCGGATCGGCCTACTCACCGGCACCACCACGGACACGTACACCCATCTGTCCACGACGGCCTATCTGCGCTGGTGCGAACGCGTCGGGCAGGACCCGGTCTACGAGTCCTATCCCGCGCACGACCCCTGCGCGGGCGCCGTCGCCGCCGACCGCCTGCTCGCCAGGCCCGACCGCCCCGACGCCGTCTACGGCCTCTTCGACCCCAACGGCACCGATCTGCTCGCCGCCGCCCGGCGGTACGGCCTGCGCGTCCCCGACGACCTGCTGCTGGTCTGCTGCAGCGAGTCGACGGTGTACGCCACCACGGAACCGCCCATCACCACGCTCTCGCTCAAGCCGCGGCGCATCGGCACAGCCGTCGTCCAGCTCCTCATCGACGCCATCGAGGGCCTCGATTCGGGGCGTCCCGTCGAGCAGGTGATACCGACCGAACTGATCGTGCGCACCTCGTCCGAGCGACGTCCGCCGCGCACGACGGTCAGCCCGCCCCGCTCGCCCGGCTCCGGCTGATCGCTCCCGTCCACACTCCCGGCCCGGGCAGAGGTCGGCATACTCCCCGCCACCAGCGGGGAAACCTCTGCCCAATTCGGGAGAAAAGCGCGGTGAACCGGGGTCCGGCACCGATTCACCACCCCTGGTGCACCACACAGCGGGAGCCGCATTCCTATGATGGGCGGACGACACCGCGGGCCGCTGCGACCAAGCAGTCCGATCTCGGTGCAGATGCGGCGCAATGGTGGTGGAGGGGTCGATGACTCAGGGGGCCGGTCAGGGACCCGATGTGCGGACGGCGACGCTTCGCGACTTCCGCGTACCCGCGTACGTCCATGAGACGACCGTTCCCGCTCCGGTGAGCCCAGGGACTCAGGGCGTGGCGCCGGACGAGGGGTACACCCCCACCCAGCGCGATCTGCCCGTCATCAACCGTGGCGACACCGTCCAGGTGCAGGTCATGCCGGAGCCCCCGCAGCCGCGGGTGAGCGAGGAGCACGGCCCCCTGTTCGTCGTCGGGGATGTGCACGGCTATCTGGACGAGCTCGTCGCGGCCCTCCAGGAGCAGGGCCTCATCGACGCCGAGGGCAACTGGTCCGCGGGCAATGCGCGCCTGTGGTTCCTCGGTGACTTCACCGACCGCGGGCCCGACGGCATCGGCGTCATCGACCTCGTGATGCGGCTGTCCGCGGAGGCCGCCGCCGCCGGCGGCTACTGCAAGGCCCTCATGGGCAACCACGAGCTGCTCCTGCTCGGCGCCAAGCGCTTCGGGGACACCCCGGTGAACTCCGGCGCGGGCACCGCCACCTTCCAGGCCGCCTGGCTCCTGAACGGCGGGCAGAAGACCGACATGGAGCGTCTGGAGGACCACCACCTGCAGTGGATGGCCCGCCTCGACGCGATGGAGGAGGCCGACGGCCACCTGCTCGTGCACTCCGACACAACCGCCTATCTGGATTACGGTGACTCGATCGAGGCGGTGAACGACACCATCCGCGAGACACTTACGCGCAACGACGCCGACGAATGCTGGGACCTCTTCCGCAAGTTCACCAAGCGCTTCGCGTTCCGCGACGAGTCCGGCCCCTCGGCCGTCCGCGAACTTCTCGACATGTACGGCGGCACACGCATCGTCCACGGTCACAGCCCCATCCCCTACCTCCTGGGGGACGTCGGCTCCGAGGACGAGTCGGACGGCGGCGGCCCGGTCATCGAGGGCCCGCACGTCTACGCCGACGGTCTGGCCATCGCCATGGACGGCGGAGTGACCATGGCCGGAAAGCTACTGGTCTGCCAACTCCCCCTGGGTATCTGAGCGTTCTCTGGGCAGGTGCCCCCCTACACGATCACGCTGGCCAGGGGGGCAATTTCCGGAAACCCCCTGTCACCGCGTGCCGTCACGGCTCTACCATCGGCTTATCCGTAGCAGGCTCCCCTCCGTTTCTGCCCAACGGCTCGTAGCCATGCGAGCCTCAGCCCTACGGAGCATCGGGGGATGCACATGAACAGCGCTCCACACCTGCTCAATGAGGACCGCCCCGAGTACGAGCGGATCCTCGATGAGGCGCTGCGCACCGCACCAGACCGTCCCGAACTCGCCGCAGTGGGCCAGCGGCTCAACACCGAACAACTGCGCACCATGGCCCTGAACGCGACAGCACTGATCACGGCCGCTGCCGCGACCGAGTACGCGCACTACGTGAAGGTTCGCGAGGAGTTGCGCGAACCTCGACCGACGTCCACTTCGATCCGCGAAGGGAGCGGACAGAGCGCCGCGGAGTCGGGTTCCGGCGGCGTCAGCCTCGCCACCACGATGGGCGAGGTAGCCGAGCCGGCAGCAGCGGGAGCCGGGGCGATCGCGGTCGTCGCGGTCCTCGCACCCGTCCTCGCGGGGACGGCCGCCGCGATCTTCCTGCTCGTCGGCTACATCCTGAAGATGCTCAACCCCGAGCCCGCCTTCGCGGACACCCTGCTCACCGCGGGATGGCTGTTCGGCGCGCTCACCGCCGGGGGCATCCTGGTCGCCGCGGGCGGTCTGCTCCTGACCGCCCTGCGCAACGGCTCCACCTCGCTCCAGGCAGATCTGCACGGCGAGCGGTACGAGGCGGTGTCCCGCGCCAGGGAAGCCTGGGGCCAGGCGCTCCTCGACCGGGGCATCGTGCCGTTCCTGCGCGAGGCCCTGACGGAGCCGGGCGGTGCATCCGCCGCCCGCACGCCGTCAGTGCACCCGAGCGGTTCGGCAGCCAACGGCCGCATGCCGCAACTCGGCTATCACCGGCCGGGATTCAGCAGCCCGGACGGCGGCCGGACGGGGCCGCGGCCGAGCTACTCGAGCCCCGACTTCTCCAGCCCCGACTTCGGCGGGCCCGACCACAAGCCGGAGTAGCGGATCGGCCGAACCGCAACGCTTCGGGGCTGCGACACCGCTTCGTGGCCCCGCCACCGACCGGGGGCGGGACCACGGAGCCTGAGTCACTGGGCCTCAGTCGGCGATCGGCAGATAGACCCGGTTGCCCGCGGCCGCGAACTCCTTGGACTTCTGCTCCATCCCCGCCTCGATGTCCTCGGAACCGAGGTCACCGCCGTGCTGGCGCCGGATGTCCTGCGAGATCTTCATCGAGCAGAACTTCGGCCCGCACATCGAGCAGAAGTGTGCCGTCTTCGCGGGCTCGGCCGGCAGGGTCTCGTCGTGGAACTCCCGTGCCGTGACCGGGTCGAGGGCCAGATTGAACTGGTCCTCCCAGCGGAACTCGAAGCGTGCGTCCGAGAGCGCATCGTCCCAGTCCTGTGCGCCCGGGTGCCCCTTGGCGAGGTCCGCCGCGTGCGCCGCGATCTTGTACGTGATGACACCCGTCTTCACGTCGTCGCGGTTGGGCAGGCCCAGGTGCTCCTTGGGCGTGACGTAGCAGAGCATGGCCGTGCCCCACCAGCCGATCATCGCGGCGCCGATGCCGGAGGTGATGTGGTCGTAGGCGGGCGCGATGTCCGTGGTGAGCGGGCCGAGCGTGTAGAACGGCGCCTCTTCGCAGATCTCCTGCTGGAGGTCGATGTTCTCCTTGATCTTGTGCATCGGGACGTGACCGGGGCCCTCGATCATCGTCTGTACGTTGTGACGCTTGGCGATCGTGTTGAGTTCCCCGAGCGTCCGCAACTCGGCGAACTGCGCCTCGTCGTTGGCGTCCGCGATCGATCCGGGCCGCAGACCGTCGCCGAGCGAGTACGTCACGTCGTACGCCGCGAGGATCTCGCAGAGGTCCTCGAAGTGCTCGTAGAGGAAGCTCTCCTTGTGGTGCGCGAGACACCAGGCGGCCATGATCGAGCCGCCGCGCGAGACGATGCCGGTCTTGCGGCGCGCGGTGAGCGGCACGTACGGGAGGCGCACTCCCGCGTGGACCGTCATGTAGTCCACGCCCTGCTCGGCCTGCTCGATGACCGTGTCCTTGTAGATCTCCCAGGTCAGCTCCTCGGCCTTGCCGTCGACCTTCTCCAGGGCCTGGTAGAGGGGGACGGTGCCGATCGGCACGGGGGAGTTGCGCAGGACCCACTCGCGGGTGGTGTGGATGTTGCGGCCCGTGGAGAGGTCCATGACCGTGTCGGCGCCCCACTGGGTCGCCCAGGTCATCTTGTCCACCTCCTCCTCGATGGAGGAGGTGACCGCGGAGTTGCCGATGTTGGCGTTCACCTTCACCAGGAACTTCTTGCCGATGATCATCGGCTCGATCTCCGGGTGGTTGACGTTGGCGGGAATCACCGCGCGGCCCGCGGCGACCTCTTCCCGCACGATCTCGGGGTCCATGCCCTCGCGGATCCCGATGAACTCCATCTCGGGCGTGATCTCGCCGCGCCTGGCGTACGCGAGCTGCGTCACCGCCTGGCCTTCGCGGCCACGCCGCGGCTGGCGGGGGCGGCCGGGGAAGACCGCGTCGAGGTTCTTGAGCCCGCCGCGGGGCGAGGTGTGCTTGATGCCGTCGTCCTCGGGACGCGGCGGTCGGCCCACATACTCCTCGGTGTCGCCGCGGGCGATGATCCAGTTCTCCCGCAGCGGCGCCAGGCCGCGGCGGACGTCGGTCTCCGCCGACGGGTCGGTGTACGGGCCCGAAGTGTCGTACAGGGTGACGGCCTTGCCATTGGTGAGGTGCACCTGGCGGACCGGCACACGCAGGTCGGGGCGCGAACCCTCGACATACGCCTTGTGCCAGCCGATGGACTTCCCGGCCTCGTCGCTCTGGTTCTGCGTCGAGGCAGGCGTGCGTGCGTCCGATGTGGTCATGAGACCTACTCCCTACGCCGGCATTACCCGGTAACAGGTTCGGCGGTCGACGCAGCGGCTTCCGTACGGTTCGTGCACATCTCGTGCCGATTCGTACGAAGGTCAGCGCCCTCTCAGCCCGGTGCTCCGAGCTCCCGCGATTGCAAAGGTGGCTCCACGCTAGCGTCATGTCGGGCGCGCTGAACAGAGGGCCCCTCCCGTTCTTGCGATGATCGGGCAGTGACCACCACAGAGCCGCCGCCCCCGCCGCCCTCGCAGCCGCCTGTTTCCGCGACGCCTCCGGAGGGGCACGGACACGGGCATTCCCACAGCCACGGCCCGGCCGCGCCGGTCTCGAAGCATCTGCGCAAGGTCATCGCCGCGGTACTGATTCCCTTCGCCACCGCGGTCGTCGTGGGCCTGATGGTGCTGTGGCCGGGTGGCACGCCGAGCCACGAACGCACCGGCGTCGGATTCGACCGGCAGACACAGTCGGCGAAGGTCACGAAGGTGCGGGAACTGCCCTGCAAGGACCTCAGCCCCTCGCAGACCCCGCCGAACGGTGACACCTCCACGGCCGAGGGCCAGTCCGCACAGTCCGCGGCGACGGGCACCTGCAAGAAGGCGACGGTCGAGGTGGCCAGCGGCGACGACAAGGGCCGCACCTTTACGGAGATCATCCAGCCGGACTCGCCGCGCCAACTGAAGCAGGGCCAGCAGGTGGTGGTCGCCTACGAGCCCAAGGCCCCCGAAGGCCTGCAGTACTCCGTCATCGATGTGAACCGCAAGATGCCGATGGCGCTGCTCGCCGGCATCTTCGCGCTCGCCGTCGTGGTCGTGGGCCGACTGCGCGGCGTGATGGCCCTGGTCGCACTCGCCATCAGCTTCATGGTGCTCACGTTCTTCATCCTCCCGGCGATCCTCCAGGGGTCGAATCCCCTGGTCGTGGCGGTGATCGGGGCGAGCGCCATCATGCTGATCGCGCTCTATCTCTGCCACGGCCTGACAGCCCGGACATCGGTCGCGGTACTCGGCACGCTCATCTCCCTCCTGCTCATCGGCCTGCTCGGCTCGCTCTTCATCGGCTGGGCCGCGCTGACCGGCAACACGGACGACAACACCGGCCTCATTCATGGCCTGTACCCGTCCATCGACATGAGCGGCCTGCTGCTCGCGGGCGTCATCATCGGCTCGCTCGGTGTCCTCGACGACGTGACGGTCACCCAGACCTCCGCCGTCTGGGAACTGCATCAGGCCAATCCGACGATGGGCTGGCGTGGCCTGTACCGCGCGGGCATCCGCATCGGCCGCGACCACATCGCCTCGGTCGTCAACACCCTCGTCCTCGCCTACGCGGGTGCCGCGCTGCCCCTGCTGCTGCTCTTCTCCATCGCGCAGTCCAGCGTGGGCACGGTGGCCAACAGCGAGTTGGTCGCCGAGGAGATCGTGCGCACCCTGATCGGCTCGATCGGCCTGGTCGCCTCCGTACCGGTGACGACGGCGCTGGCCGCCCTGGTCGTCTCGGCGGACCGCACCACCGGCTCCGGCTCCGCCACGGGGGCAGTCGTGGGCAGCCGCGACGGAGGCGGTGTGACCGGCGGCGGGGCGATCCGGGCGCCCCGCGGGGGGAAGGGGCGGCGCCGCAAGCGCTAGATCCCCAAATGCATCAAAATGCCATCAGCCTGCGCCTGTTGGCGTCATCGGCTCAACCCGCGTTCTGCTCTTCTCCGAGGATCCGGTCGAGCGCCTCGTCGAGATGGGTCTCGAAGTCGGCGAGCGCCCGCTCCTGCCCCAGCGGCACCAGCTTGTCCGTACGGTCGAGGAAGGCGAGCAGCGGAGGGATGCCCACCCTGAACCGCGCCTGATCGGCGCCGACCTGAAGCCTGATCAGGGCCTCGTCCAGCATCGCGGAGTCGGTGGGTTCGACGCGCACATCCCCGTCCCCGCACGGCCTGCCCACCCCGTCGACCAGCAGCTCCCGCCCGAAGGTCCAGGTCACCGGGGCGTCCCCCGGCAGATGGAACGTCAGCCGCACGGCATAGGGGTCCGCGAGCTCGTAGCGCAGCTCCACCGGGATGCGAAACGACAGCTCCTCGGAAACAAGGAAGCTCATCATGACCTCTGCCTGCACCGTCTCGCCCATCGCGCCCTACCCCGTCACTTGGCCCTCAAGTGGCCAGGAACCAGCTCCCTGACACATCTGGCATCTTGCTTAACGTGAGCACCAGATCACAAGGAGTGAGTTTTCAGATGCTGATAGAGAAGGCGAGTGTCCCTAGTAGCTTTCCGATCTCCCGCTGCAACTTTTCGGCCGCCGGCAGCAGTCGATCGGCTTGCGAGGAGGGTACGGAAATGGCCATGGTCGCCGCGGTGTCCCCGGCCATGATCGGGACAGCCGCGCAGAGCGTCCCGAGCGCGTACTCCTGGCGCTCCACGACGGGCCGCATGCGCTCTATCGCGTCGAGCCGCCGGATGAACGTGCGGTCGTCCCGGACCGAGTAGCGCGTGATCGACTGAACCGGGTAGCGGTCGAGGTGGTCCTGTCTTGCCTTGTCGTCGAGCTGGCCCAGCAGGCACTGGCCGATCGCGTGGGCATGTCCCGTCTCCCGGAAGTCCGCCCATTCCTCGACGGCGGGGTTGCCCGGGGTGTCCGCGACGGCCATGACTTCGATCTCCCCCTCCCGGTAGACGGCGAAGTACACGGGGACGCCGATGGTGTCGCGCCAGTGCGCCAGGGTCTCGTCGATCCTTGCGCGTCGGTTCTGCTGCGCTCCGCTGCTGCTCAGCCGCTCGGCTGCCTCGCCGAGCACGAACACGCCCTTGTCCCGGCGCAGATAGCCCTCGTGGGTCAGGGTGCGGAGCAGGTGGTACGCGGTGGGGAGCGCGATTCCCGCCTCCCGCGCCAACTGCTTTGCGGGCGCCCCGCTCTGGTGCGACGCGGCGGCTTCCAGCAGGCGCATCGCCCGCTGGACGGAACCGATGAGGGTCGGCCCGCCGACGGGGTCCGTGCCGGTGGCGGAGTCTGTGCCCGTGACAGAGTCCGTGCCGGTGGCGGTGGTGGGGTCCGTGCCGGCCGGTGATGTGGTGGCGTCGACCGGCGAGCTGGTGGTGTCGACCGGTGAGGTGCTGGTGTCGACCGCGGCCAAGGTTCACTCCCGAAGCGCGTGGAGGGCCCGCCCGTGCCCGGGTAGTGAGGGAAGAGCGGTACGCGTATGCCCGTCCGCGGGGATCGGCCCCCACGTCGGATTCCGGACTCTAATCCTCGGCCACCGTCCTACGGCGCCCCACCGGGAAACTTCCCCCGCCCGAGGGAACCCCCGGGAAGAATCACCAGTCGGTACGCGACGAGGACGAGCCGGATATGAACTTCCGTACGACATAGATGAGTCCGCCGACCAAGGCTACGAATAGGAGTGCCTTGAAGAGCAGGCCGACCACGAATCCGACCACGGTCGCTATCAAGCTGCCGAACACGACGAGTGCGACGACCGGCACGGCCACCCACTTCACCCACCACGGCATTCCCGCAAAGATCTCCTTGGTTGCCATCGTCCTTACCTCTCTCCGCTCTGCTTCTGAATCTCCGCAGGTTCCTGGCTTCTTGCATTCGATGCTAGGGCGCCGAAGGGCTCCGCGGGGGCCTCGGAGCCCTTGTCCTCCCCTGATCCGACCCTTAGGGAACCCCGAGGTCGGAGCCCTGAAGAGGTCAACCTGCGGAGGGAGATCAGGACTCCGGAGGAGAGAACACTACGAGCACCCGCAGGTCCTCGCTGATGTGGTGGAACTTGTGGGCGACACCGGCCGGCACATAGACCACGCTGCCCCGCGCCACCTGCGTCGTCTCCATGCCCACGGTGATCGCCGCGCGCCCGCTGACGACCATGTACACCTCGTCCTGCCCGTGCGGCTGCTGCGGGTCGGTGTCCCCGGCATTGAGCGCGTACAGCCCGACCGACATGTTCTTCTCGCGCAGGAACTGCAGATACGCGCCGTCGTTAGCGGCACGCTCCGCCTCCAGCTCGTCCAGCCGGAAAGCCTTCATCGCCGTCGTACACCCCTCGCTGATGACCGTGCTGCCACTGCGCGCCCTGCTGGTCGCGGGCCCAGGTGGGCCGACCGTTCCCGGCCCGTGTCTGCCACGATCAGACACATGAAGAATTTCGTAGTCAAGACGATCGCGAACGCCGCGGCCCTGGCCGTCGCCGTATGGCTGCTCGACAAGATCACCCTGACCGGCGACAGCACGGGCAAGAAGGTCGGCACGCTCATCGTCGTCGCCCTGCTCTTCGGGCTGGTGAACTTCCTGGTCAAGCCCGTGGTGAAGGTCCTCACCTTCCCCCTGTTCATCCTGACCCTCGGCCTGATCACCCTGGTGGTCAACGCCCTGATGCTGCTGCTCACCTCGTGGCTGGCCGACAAGTTCGACGTGAGCTTCCACGTCGAGGGGTTCTGGACCGCCGTTCTGGGTGGCCTGATCATCTCGGTCGTGTCGTGGGCCATGAACGTCGTCCTGCCCGACGACAACGACTGACCGAGCGGTCCGGGGCGTACCCGAGAATGGTGGAGGCGGCGAGCGAAGGCCTGCTCGGCGCTGTACGTGAAGCAGTGGAAAGGCGGGCGGCATGACGGAATCGGGACCCATAGGAAACAGCGGCGCCAACGGCGACGGCTCGGCCCGGCGCGGTGGCCCGCAGGAATCCCACGGCAGCGGTGCGGGTCTCGGCGACGGTACGCGGGCGGTCCGGGTCGGACTGCCCGAGCCGGTGAAACACGAGCCGACGCTGCCCGGTCCTGTCTTCGCCGCACACTTCCACCTGCCGGGCGACCCCACGGGCGGCTACGCCTACGGGCGCGACGACAACCCCACCTGGACGCATCTGGAGCGCGCCATCGGCGAGCTCGAGGCGCCGGACTCGGGTGCGGACGTCGAGACCCTGGTCTTCGCCTCCGGCATGGCCGCGATCTCGGCGGTCCTGTTCTCACAGCTGCGCGCCGGTGACGCGGTGGTCCTGCCGGACGACGGCTATCAGGTCCTGCCGCTGGTCCGCGAGCAGCTCACGGCGTACGGCATCGAGGTGCGCACCGCCCCGACGGGCGACGACGCCCAGCTCGACGTCCTGGACGGCGCCAAGCTGCTGTGGATCGAGACGCCGTCCAACCCCGGGCTCGACGTGTGCGACGTGCGGCGGCTCGCCGATGCGGCACACGCGCGTGGCGTGCTGGTGGCGGTCGACAACACCCTGGCGACACCGCTCGGCCAGCGCCCTCTCGAACTCGGCGCGGACTTCGCGGTGGCCAGCGGCACCAAGATGCTCACCGGCCACGGAGACATCCTCCTGGGGTACGTCGCCTGCCGTGACGCGGAGCTGACGGCGTCGGTGCGGCGCTGGCGCAAGATCGTCGGGGCGATCCCCGGGCCGATGGAGGCCTGGCTCGCGCATCGCTCGCTGGCCACGCTGCAGCTGCGTGCCGACCGGCAGAACGCGAATGCGCTGGCCCTCGCCGAGGCCCTGCGCGGCCGCGCCGAGGTGGCAGGACTGCGCTATCCCGGGCTGCCCGACGATCCCTCGTACAAGGTCGCCTCGCGGCAGATGCGCCGCTTCGGGTGCGTGCTCTCGTTCACGCTGCCGACGCGCGCACGTGCCGAGCGTTTCCTCGGAGCGCTGCGTCTGGTCGACGACGCGACCAGCTTCGGCAGCGTGCGGTCGACGGCCGAGCGCCGCGGGCGCTGGGGTGGCGACGCCGTTCCGGAGGGCTTCATCCGCTTCTCCGCGGGCGCCGAGGACCCCGACGACCTCGTGGCGGACGTGCTGCGTGCGCTGGACGAGGCGTCCGCTTCCGACGACTGACCGGCCCCGGGCGCTCGCTCCGGCGCCCCGGCTACGTACAACGAACGGTCCGAGCCTCCCCCCTCGTGGCTCGGACCGTTCCGGTTCCGCGCGCGAAGAACCGCGCGAACAAGGCTAGTTGACTCTGTGTCAGTGTCCAATCACAGTAGCGACAGAAAGCTATCGACATATTTATAGTTGGGCGCGCCCTGAGAACACGAAGGGGAGGCACGTCGCCATGGATCTGGCCCTGCTGCGCACCTTCGTGACGGTGCACCGGGCTGGCTCCTTCACCCGCGCGGCAGCTCTGCTCGGGCTCTCCCAGCCTGCCGTCACGTCCCAGATCCGCACGCTGGAGCGGCAGTTGGGAAGGCCCCTCTTCCTACGTCAGGCCCGCGGGGTGACCCCCACGACCATCGGCGACGAGCTCGCGCACAAGGCCGCACCCCATCTGGACGCCCTGGTGGAGATCGTCGAGACCGGTCTCGACGAGGACTCGTCGGTACGCACTCTCCACCTCGCGGGACCGCCGGAGTTCACCGCGGAGCGCGCACTGCCCGCACTCACCGCTCTGACCGACCAGGACGGCCACAGCCACGCCTTGCGTGCCTCGTTCGGCACCGCCGAGGAGACGCTGGAAGGGCTCGCCGCAGGCCACCACGACCTCGCCATCACCACGGTCAGGCCACGCGGCCCGCTGCTCACCGCGACACCGCTCTGCGACGAGGAGCACGTCCTGGTCGCGGGGGAGCGCTGGGCGGCCCGTGTGGGGGCCGACGGGCTGCATCACCGGGCAACGCTGCCGTTCGAGAATCTTCCGGTGGTCGAGGTCCACGAGTCGCTGCCGTTCGTCTCCCGCTACTGGGCCGCCGTCTTCGACGCCCGCCCCACGGCGTCGGGCGCCGTCATCGTGCCGGATCTGCGCGCCGTCCTCGCCTGCGCGACCGCGGGCGCGGGGCTCGCCGTCCTGCCCCGCTACCTGTGTGCCCCGGCCCTGGAGCGCGGCGACATCGTGGCTCTGCTCGACCCTGTGGTGCCCCCCTTGCGTACGTACTTCTTGGCAGTACGCACCGGAACACTCTCCATGCCGCACATTGCGCGGGCGCACGAGTGGCTTCTGCGCGCTGCGGTCGACTGGGCTTGATGGGGGGCCCGACTGGTTCACGATGTTTCACGTGGAACAGTCCGGGCCACATTTCCCCCATGACCGTCCGACCCGTGGTCAAGCGCACCGCACGCGCCGTCCTGCTGGACGGAGACGACCTGATCCTGATCAAGCGCAGCAAGCCGGGCGTCGATCCGTACTGGGTCACTCCGGGAGGCGGCGTGGAGCCGGAGGACGACTCCGTCGTCGACGCGCTCCATCGCGAGGTTCTCGAGGAACTGGGCGCCAAGATCACCGATGTCGTGCCCTGCTTCGTCGACACCGTCGAGCACATCGGCGAGGACGGCGGCGCGACCGGTGTGAAGGTGCAGCATTTCTTCGTCTGCCGCCTGGAGTCCATGGACACCGGCCTGCGGCACGGCCCCGAGATCGAGGAGCCGTGCGGCGAGTACGAGATCGTGCACGTGCCCTTCACGAGGGTCGGCATCGCCTCGGTCCATCTCGTACCGCTGTCCTTGCGGCACTATCTGGACGGCAACATCGAGGGCGTACGCGCGATGCACGCCCCTGACCTGGGCTGACGCCTCCGCCCCGAGCTGGGCGACCTCCACCGACCCGGAACAGGGCCTGCCTACTCCGACGCCACCAGTTCCTCGACGGCGTCGTGGCGGATCCGGCCCTCCGGGATACCGATGTCCCTCAAGGCGTCCACGCCGTTGCGGATCATGCCGGGCGGTCCCGAGAGGTACGCGTCGTACTCGTTCCACGGGCCGTACTCGCGCACGGCGTCCGGCAGCTGGGCCCGCTGGTCGACGACCGGCCGGACGGCGAGCCAGGGGTGGGACTGCTGCAGGCGCAGCATCGTGTCGATGTCGTACAGGTCGTGATCGGTGCGCGCTCCGTAGAAGACCTCCACGGGGCGTCGTCTGCCGTGTTCCGCGACGTCCTCGACGAGGGCCTTGATGGGCGCGATGCCCGTGCCGCCGCCCAGACAGAGCAGTCCGCTGTCGGTGGTGTGGTCGACGGTCATCGAACCGGTGGGCGGGCCGAGCCGCAGGATGTCACCGGGACGGGCGTGGTGCACCAGGGCGTTGGAGACCCACCCGGCGGGCACCGCCTTGACGTGGAAGGACAGCAGCCCGTCCGGGCGCGGGGCCGACGCGAAGGAGTAGTGCCGCCAGACGCGGGGCCACCAGGGGGTCTCCAGGCTGGTGTACTGCCCTGCGAGGAAGGGGTACGGCTGATCGGGCCGGACCGTGACGACAGCGATGTCAGAGGTCCTGAGGTCGTGCGAGACGACCTCGGCGAACCACCAGGCGGGGGCGCGCAGCTCGTCCTCGGCAGCCGCGTCGATCATGACCTGGGAGATCGTCGTGTACGTCCGGACCCAGGCGGCCTCGGTCTCCTGGTCCCAGATCGCGCTCGCGTACCGGCTCAGGGAGCCGATCAGGCACTCGCCGACGGCCGGATAGTGCTCGGGCTGGGTGCCGTACTTCCGGTGTCCGCGCCCGAGGTTCTTCAGGTACGAGACGAGGACGTCGGTGTGGTCGATGTGCTCGGCGGCGGTCAGCAGCGCCTTGAGGATCCGGTCGCGCTGGGTGTCCATCGCCACGGGGAACAAGGCGCGGAGGTCGGGGTGGCGGGTGAAGAGCAGCGCGTAGAAGTACGAGGTGACCTTGTCGGCGACGGGCGCTATTTCGGCCATCGTGCGCTGCACCAGCACGGCATCGGGGGAGGCCTTCTGTGCCGCCTTCGGCTGCTGGGCGGATATCGGGGGCGCTGTGGACTGCGCCTGAGGAGACACGGGCTGCGCCTGAGGAGGAACAGTCCGCTGCTCGGGCGGAACGGCCGGGGCGGCGGATATTCGCCTGTCCTGCGGTTCGGCGGCGGGCGGCGCGAAGGCGCCGGGAAGGGCCTCCGTGGCGGGCGGCGCGGAAGCGTCGGGCTGGTGCTGCTCCCCGTTCTCCGGCCCCTGTGGCGTCTTTCGCGGGGTGAACCAGCCGCCTCCGTCGCCGGAAGTGCTGTCATCCGCCGACGTGGTGGTCGGAGCGTCCATGCTGTGCCTCGCCTCGAACATCTCTCGGTCGGTCTGCGCACTCCCTGCCGGAAGCTGCTTGCTGTCCCCGCCCTGTGCCGTCCCCGCCCTGTCTCTGTCCCCGCGCTTTCCGCCTCGATGGCTGATATGGCCACATTGAACCTCGACCCCGGACCCTACGGACAAGTAGGTCGAGAATGTGACATTGGCCGCAGCTGCCTCATCGCAGCATCCCATTCCCCGCCGCCGCGTCGGCGGCATAACAAGAAGTACGGGTTCTTGATCTCTATGCCCCGTTAGGCTTCTTTTACCTGCGCGCCGCGCCCCCGGAGTGCGAAGAGACCCACCCGGCACGGACCTTGATCGACCATACCGGCAGCCGCCGGACGCACAAGGCCCTCTCCCCTTCGCCTTGAATTCAAGGGGCCTGCCTGCCAATTGCCTCAATTACCGGTCGTGCCGGACCAATTCGTACGCCTTACGCAGATCACGCCCGACATAGGAGTGCGTGGCCAGGCTCACCAGCCGTTGATCCGCATTGATCGCCACGGAAACGGGCACCGCGCCGAACAAGTCCAGGTCGGAAAGCGAGTCACCGTACGCGACGCAATCGTCCCTGCCCAGCCCGAACTCTTCACAGAGCCGGTCCGCGATCTTCACCTTGGCCGCCGCGTTGAGGATGCCCGTCGGATCGACGGGCTCGGTGAACGGCACGGCAGGGAAGACCGACCCGTGCGCGGCATGGGCGCCCCACCCGACGAGCCGCTCCACGAAGAACGACGGTGAGAGGGACACGACCGCGCAGTAGTCACCGCCCTCCCGGATCTCGGCCCAGGTCTCCTGGATGCCGTCGAGCCAGGGGGCGCCCTCGAAGGCCGCCGTCACTTGTGCCTCCGTGAGCTCCGCCCACAGGGCGTGCACTCGCGCCGCGTACTCGGGTGAGCCGAGGTGCCCTGCCACGAAGTCCCGCTCGAGTTCGGTGATCTCCGCGTCCAGACCGAGCTGCCGCGAGATCTCCACCGGAGCCGCCGTGCCGTGCAGCAGCGTCCCGTCCAGATCGAAGAGGTGTAGGCGTGCCATGTCCGCCGAGGCTAGTACCCACGGCTGCTTCTGCCGTCGGAAGCCCCCGTCTTCTCCCTCGGTGCCGTGTTTCACGTGAAACGAGCAGCTGAACCGTGGCCAAAAGCTACGTGCTTCTGCCCACAAACGGGTGGACGCCGAGGATGTACGTCAGACAGCCTGACCCGCGTGTCGACACCTTCCCTCTCCGCACCGCCCATCCGCCGACTGACCCCCCGCGATCTGCGGGCCTGCGCCGATCTGTCCGAGGACCGGGGCTGGCCGCGTGAAGAACACAAGTGGGGCCTGCTGCTGTCGGCCGGAACGGGCTACGGCATCGACGCCCCTGACGGCAACGGCCTCATGGGCGCCTACGTAGTGACCCAGTACGGCCCTTATGAGCGCCCCGGTCTCGCGGCGATCGGCATGGTCCTCGTAGCCGAGCGGTACGCCCGCCAGGGCCTCGGCCGCCGACTGATGCAGTACGCCATCGAGGAATCGGGCACCACCCCTCTGACCCTCCACGCGACCCCGAACGGCCGCCCCCTCTACGAGCAGCTCGGCTTCGAGGTGATCGGCCGGGCCGAGATGGTCAGGGGGCGCTTCGCTCCGGTGGGAGCACTGCCCGATGTCGCCACCCGGCCCGCCACCGCGGAGGACCTGACCGCCATCATCCGGCTCGACACCGAGGTCTTCGGCCACGACCGCATGCATGTGATCACCCGGCTCCCCGCCTTCACGGACCAGCTGCGGGTCGCGGTGGCCGACGGCAGGATCGTCGGCTACGCGGGCGCCTGGCCCAACATGGAGACACATGTCGTGGGCCCGCTCGTCGCACGGGACACCAAGACCGCGAAGGCCCTGATCGCCTCCCTCGGCGCCGGTACGGACCGACCGCTGCGCACCGACATCGACGTGCGGCATGAAGAGCTTCTGGCGTGGGTGAAGGAGAGCGGCCTGGAGTCCGTCGCATTCAACGCCGTGATGGCGTATGGAACGCCGGAGCTTCCCGGCGACTGGTCCCGCCGTTTCGCCCCGCTGACGGTCGCGGCGGGCTGATCCGGCAGTCGCCGCCGCCGGAAACTGCCGCGTCGACCACCGTCGGAAGCTGCCGCTTCGCAGAAAGGCCCGCCCCCGGAATCTCCGGGAGCGGGCCTTCTCGTATGCCTCTGACCTGCTACGCGAGGGCTTCGACGGCCGCCGTCGCGAAGCCGTGGTCCTGCTCGGGCGCACCGCCGCCGACACCGACCGCACCGATCAGACGGCCGTCACGGTGGACCGGAACCCCGCCCGCGATGAAGAGCAGGGGGCGGTCGAGCGCGGTGGGCAGGGTGTGGAAGAGGCCGCCGGGCTGGACCGCGTCGACGAGGTCGGCGGTCGGGGCGTTCAGCTGAAGGGCGGTGTACGCCTTGCGGGTGCTGGTCTCACCGGAGATCAGGACGGCCCGGTCGTCACGCCGGAAGGCGAGGAGGTGGCCGCCCGCGTCGAGGACGGTGACGCTGACCGTGACACCGGCTTCCTCGGCGGCGCGGCGGGCCGCGGTGACGAGGGCCTCGGCGTCGCCGATGGTCAGCGGGGCGACAGCGGTGGGGGTGGTGGTGCTCATGAGGGGTTTCTCCTTGCGGGGTGGTGCTTGGGGGTACGGAGGGGGATGGAGGGTCAGTAGTGGACAGGCGTCCGCTGCTCGACCGGTGCCGCGCTCGCCACGATCGGGCTGAGTGCTCCGGAGCGACGCTCCAGGGCGGCCGAGACGATGGCCAGGACGAGGGCGGAAGCGGCGAGCACCGCGCCGACCCAGTTGGGGGCGGTGTAGCCGAACCCGGCGGAGATGACGAGCCCTCCGAGCCAGGCCGACAGCGCGTTGCCCAGGTTGAAGGCGCCGATGTTGACCGCGGAGGCCAGCGTCGGGGCGCCCGAGGCGTAGTCCAGGACGCGCTTCTGCAGGGGCGGCACGGTCGCGAAGCCCAGCGCTCCGATCAGCAGCACGGTCACGGCGGCCGCGACCTTGTTGTGCGCGGTGAAGGTGAACAGGCCGAGCACCAAGGCGAGGGAGCCGAGCGTCACGTACAGCATCGGCATCAGCGCGCGGTCCGCGAGCCGTCCCGCGACGAGGTTGCCGCCGACCATGCCGAGTCCGAAGAGGACGAGCAGCCAGGTCACGGAGGAGTCCGCGTAGCCGGCGACGTCCGTCATCATCGGCGTGATGTAGGTGATGGCCGCGAAGACGCCGCCGAAGCCGAGGACCGTCATCGCCATGGCGAGCAGCACCTGTACGTTCCGGAAGGCCCCGATCTCGTCCCGCAGCCGTACGCCTTCGGGCTTGGGCAGGTCCGGCACGAGCTTGGCGATGCCGAACAGGCCGACCACACCGAGGGCGGCGACGATCACGAAGGTGATCCGCCAGCCGATGGCCTGGCCCACCAGCGTGCCGAGCGGAACGCCGACCACGTTGGCGACCGTGAGGCCGGAGAACATCATGGCGATGGCCCCGGCCTTCTTCTCGGGAGCGACCAGCTCGGCCGCGACGACCGAGCCGATGCCGAAGAAGGCGCCGTGCGCGAGAGAGGCGACGACACGGCCGGCCAGCATCACGCCGAAGACCGGGGCCACGGCGGAGAGCAGGTTGCCGACGACGAAGAGGCCCATCAGCAGCATCAGCATGCGCTTGCGCGGGATGCGGGTGCCGAGGGCGGTCATCAGCGGGGCGCCGAGCACGACGCCGAGGGCGTAGCCGGTCACGAGGAAGCCGGCCGTCGGGATGGAGACACCGAAGTCACCCGCGACCTCGGGAAGCAGCCCCATGATCACGAACTCGGTGGTTCCGATTCCGAAAGCCCCGATCGCGAGGGCCAGAAGCGCGAGAGGCATGGATCTACCTTCCAAACGGTTGCAGGTGCGCTTAACGTGCGTCCACAATAGTTGCAGACGCGGGCTATATGCAAGCGCTGGATATTGCACCGGGTGGACTACTCTGGGTGCAGCCGCTCCGGAACGGAGGAACAAGAGCCATGACAGCGACAGACCCCGCACTCACCGCGCTCGCCCAAGGCTGGTGCGCCCTCTCTTTGCTCCACGGGAAGATCGAGGCCCACGTAGAGCGCGCTCTCCAGGCCAAGCACGGCCTGAGCGTGCGGGAGTACGGGCTCCTGGACGTGCTCAACCGCCAGCACGACGGCGAAGGTGGCCACCTGCAGATGAAGCAGGTCGCCGACGCCGTGGTCCTGAGCCAGAGCGCGACCACACGCCTGGTGACCCGGCTGGAGGAGCGCGGGCTGCTGGCCCGCTATCTGTGCCCCACCGACCGCCGCGGCATCTACACCGACGTCAGCGAGACCGGCGCCGCGCTCCTCGCCGAGGCGCGTCCCACGAACGACGCCGCCCTGCGCGAGGCGCTCGACGAGGCCGCGCAGAACCCGGAGCTCGCGCCATTGGTCAATGCCGTCGAGACGCTGTGCGTGGCCGCGTAACCGCGCAGACCCATGGGCCGAGGCCTCCGCATAGGCTGCGGTCCATGGGAGATCTTGAAATACGCCCTGCTGTCGCCGCGGATCTGCCCGCCATCGTGGGCATGCTCGCCGATGACCCCTTGGGCGCGGCACGCGAGTCGCCGGACGACCTCACTCCGTACGTCACGGCGTTCGAGCGGCTGGCCGGTGACCCGAACCAGCATCTGGTCGTCGCCGTGCGCGAGGGACGCGTCGTCGGCACGCTCCAGCTCACGATCGTTCCGGGGCTCTCCCGGAAGGGCGCCACTCGCTCGATCATCGAGGGCGTACGCGTGCACGCCGACGAGCGCGGCAGCGGGCTCGGTACGCGGTTCATCGAATGGGCCGTTGCGGAATCCCGGCGCCAGAACTGCCAGTTGGTGCAGCTGACGTCCGATGCCACCCGTATCGACGCCCATCGCTTCTACGAGCGGCTCGGGTTCTCGGCGTCGCACCTGGGCTTCAAGTTGCAGCTCTGAAGCCACTCTTGGTTGCGGCGGCAGCGGCATCTGCACCGGCAGATGCGCCCGTTTCACGTGAAACAGGGCCTGTTTCACGTGAAACAGGCCCCGTCACCATGCATCGCGAGGAACCCCGAAAGACCAGGGGAACCAGAGAGGCAGAAGGCTAGAAGCCCCGCCACCCCTGCGCGTCCACCCCGCCCGGAATCGGCGCCCCCTCGTCGTACGGCTTGCGGGCGAAGACGAACGACCCCACATCGAGGTGGCTCACCGATCCGTCAGGCCGCCGTACCGCCTTCAACAGCTCCCCCGCGTAATACCCGTTGAGCCCCGTCCATGTGCCGTCACCGTTGGGCCGGAACTGAGCCGAGCGCCCCGCCCCGGACAACGGCCCCAGCTCCACCCCGCCATCGGCCGTCAGACGCAGCACGAGCACCTGAGTCCCCCAGTACCAGGGGCCCGCCAGCTCCAGCACCTTCTGGTCGACTTCGGGGAGCGGCCGCCACGGCTCCGGGATCCGGGGCTCGGCATCGGCCACGATCTTCACCAGATCCACGGCCAGCGCCGCCACCGGCGGCCCTGACGTGCAGTTGGCGAGCGCGACCGCGGCCAGACCGTCCGCCTCGCTCACCCACAGGGCGGCCAGGAAGCCCGGCAGCGAACCGCCGTGCCCCGCCAGGCTGCCCCTCTCCCACCGCAGCAGGTCCACTCCCAGGCCGTACGCCCTGTCCCATTCCCCGGTCGGCAGCGGCGCCGACGGCGTCCGCATCTCCCGTACGGAATCCGCACCGAGGACCCGGTCGTCGCCCTTGACCAGGAAGTGTCCAAAGCGCACCAGGTCCGCCGTCGTGGACCACAGCTGACCGGCCGGCGCCATCAGGCCCAGGTCCTCGACGGGCTCCGGCATCATCACGTCCGCCCACGGGTGCACGGCCCAGCCTCCGGCATGCGGAGCCTGGGGCTGCGCACTCGTACGGTTCAGCCCCAGCGGTTCGAGCACCTCGCGGTGCAGCACGTCCTCCCACGGAGCGCCCCGCAGCGCCTCCACCAGCGAACCCAGCAACGTATAGCCGGGGTTGGAGTAGTGGTGGCGCCTGCCGACAGGGTGCTTGAAGGGTTCCTCACCAAGGATGTCCGCGAGCTCCGGGCGAGTCGTTCCCGGAGTGCGCTCCCACCACTCTCCCGGCGTCTCGGCCGCCAGCCCACCGGTGTGCGCGAGGAGTTCGGCGATCGTCGCCTCCCCCGCGCCGGTTCCCGGCAGGTGCTTCTCCAGCGGGTCGCCGAGGTCAAGGACGCCCTCGTCACGCAGCCGCATCACCAGTACGGCGGTGAAGGTCTTGGTGATCGAGCCGATGCGGTACTGGACGTCCTCGTCCGGCTCGTGCCCGTCCACCATGCTGCGGCCACCGGCCCAAACCAGCTCACCGTCCCGGGCCACCGCAGCCACCAGTGAGGGGGACCGGCCCTCCGTCTGGGCGGTGGCGATTCGGTGCAGCAGGGCTCGGCGGGTGGAAGGGAGCAGCTCTTCACGGGGTGTTGTCATGGGACCAGTTCACCTGGGAGTCGCCCGTGCGTCGAGCGAATTCGACGGGCCTCGCCGACATGCCTCTCCGGGTCAGCACTCCCAAGGCTGTGAGCCCGCGCGCCGCCGGGTGGTGATGTTGATCCTGTTGAGCATGTTGGCCACGCCGATGGCGAGGACGATCGCCGCCAGCTCCCGCTCGGTGAAATGGTGCGCGGCCTCGCCCCAGATCGCGGCAGGCACCGGGTCGGGCCGGTCGGCGAGCCGGGTGGCGGCCTCCGCGAGGGCGAAGGCGGAGCGCTCCGCGGCCGTGAAGCAGGACGAGTGCCGCCAGCCTGCCACCGCCGAGCGCTGCTCCTCGGTGGCGCCCGCCGCGGCGGCACTGCGCGCGTTCCCGTCCACGCAGACGCTGCTTCCGTTGATCTGGCTCACGCGCAGCTGCACCAGCTCGATCGTCGCCTGGGACAGTCCCTGCTTCCTGGTGACCTGGGACAGGTTCAGCAAGGCCGTCATGGCCTCAGGGATGATCAAGGCGGGGTTCTGCATACGAGCCTGCATGAGTTTTCTCCTCAAGCGTCTGCCCGGCGCCGCTGTTGGCCGCAGTGGCGTCGTTGTGGTCCGTCATTGCACCGACGAATCGCGACGCGGAGATGTGAGCGTCCCCGGCGACCAGAGGCCGGCGGCCGTCCCGTCGCGCAGGTGCTGCTCGTAGGTGACGACCTTGCCGTGGACGACCTCCAGGCAGGCGTTGAGGTCGTCGATCTTCGCGCGTACGTCGCGCTCGTGCTCCTGGAGAAGCGCCAGGCGGTCCCGCTCGTTACCGGGCCCGGAGCGTACGAGCGCCGCGAACTTCTTGATCGTGGCGATCGGCATGCCCGAGACCCGAAGCCGCCCGCACAGCAGGAGCCAGTCCACGTCAGCCTGTTCGTAGCTGCGCCGCCCTCCGCCGGTCCGCGGGATCTCGCGCAGGAAGAGCCCTTCCCGCTCGAAGAACCGCAGCGCGTGCACGCTCAGGCCGGTTGCCTCGGCGACCTTCCCGATGGACAGGCCACTCGTGTTCCCCTCGGGCGCGGCGCCCGGATACTCGCTCATGACGCGACCGTACGTTGCTGGTCGAGCTGTCTCTTGACCTAGCGCACGCTCTAGGTTTTAGCGTCGCAGCCATGATCACCGAACAGCGGAAGCTCGGCACGGGCTTCGGCGCCCACAGCACGGCCGACGACGTTCTCGCAGGCATGCAACTGGCGGGCACCACGGCCCTTGTGACCGGTGGATACTCCGGCCTCGGGCTCGCGACGACCCGCGCCCTCGTCCGCGCGGGCGCGCACGTCGTCGTCCCCGCCCGCCGCCCCGAGACCGCCGAGCACGCCCTGCGCGGCCTGCCCAGGACCGAGGTGCACGCCCTCGACCTCGCGGACCTGGACAGCGTCCGCGTCTTCTCCGAACGCTTCCTCGACACCGGCCGCACGCTCGGCATCCTCATCAACGGCGCGGGCATGATGGCCTGCCCGGAGACACGCGTCGGCCCCGGCTGGGAGGCTCATTTCGCCGTCAACCACCTCGGGCACTTCGCACTGACCCACCGTCTGCGCCCGGCCTTCGCACCGGACGGGGCCCGCGTCGTGGCCGTCGCCTCCTCCGGACACTTCCTCTCCGGCATCCGCTGGACCGACCTCCACTTCCGCACCGGCTACGACCGGTGGCTGGCCTACGCCCAGTCCAAGACCGCCAACGCCCTCTTCTCGCTGCACCTGAACCACCTCGGCGCCGACCATGGCTTGCGCGCCTACGCCGTGCACCCCGGCAGCATCCTCACTCCGCTGCAGCGCCACATCCCGCGCGAGGAGTGGCTCGCGCAGGGCTGGGTGACTCCGGACGGGACGCCCGCCGTCGGCTTCAAGACCCCGGAGCAAGGCGCGGCAACGGCGGTGTGGGCGGCGACCTCGCCCCTGCTGGACGGCCGGGGAGGGGCGTACTGCCAGGACTGCGACATCGCCGGACCGGCCACCACCGACGACATGCTGATCGGCGGCGTCAAGCCCTGGGCCGTCGATCCCGACGCGGCGGCCCGGCTCTGGGACGTCTCCTGCGAGCTCACCGGGCTCAGCGCGTTCTGAGGTTCTGGCTCCGAGCAACATCCGAACGCTGCCGGAAGATGGACGCGTGCAGCTTCCCTACACCTACCGCGTGACCAAGTACGACCCGGCCGACCGCGACGCCCACGGTCACTACACCGGCGCCGAGGACAGCGTCAGCGACCACGGCGCGCAGGAGGCGGCCTACCTCCACGCGGTCCAGGCGTTCGCCGAGGAGGCCGGGATCGACCGGCTGTCCGTGCGCGAGCCGTCAGTCCCGTCCCTCGCGCACTTCGGCACCGGGCACCCTCCGGCCGACGCGGGGCACGGCTCGGGCAGCGTGGGGCTCGGCGCGCTCTTCCCGGCCGGTCCCGACGGCATCCACGACGGTTTCCACGACGGGGCGGAAGTACCGCTGGCCGTCGGGCTCGAGCTGACGCGTCTCATGCTGCGCGAGTCGGGTGCCTGGTGCCGACTGGAGTGGGAGGACGCGTTCGCCGTGCACGTGGGCTGGGACCAGTACCTCTATGTCGGCAGCGGTCGGCCCGTCGAAGGGGCCTTGGCCCGGACCCGCGCTCTGGGGCTGTTCCCGGAGCGCCTGGAAGCCTCTCCGTACGACGTGAAGACCGACGACGAGGGCATGGTCCGGCCGGGCGACGACGAGTTCTGGGACTGCGTGAGCTGGGCGGTCGCCACCGGCCGTGCCGGGCTCCTGGAAGAGACGTACATCGATGGCGTGACGCGCTGGCACCGACTCGCCCACCGAGCCGTCGAAGAGGTCCGCTCCCGGATCGCTCCTCGCGCCCGTCTCGCCGTGTGGCCCGGCCTGTCGTCCGACACCGCAGCGGTCCTCGACGGCCTCCCCGCGGACGGCTTGGTCGAAGGGGTCTGGCAGGACGGGGACGGCCTGATCCACAGCGCTGTCGTCGACGAGACCGAGTTCGAGCAGTTGGCCGACCGGATGTCCGGGGCCGACGCGGCGGCGCTCCTGTCCATGGACGCCGATGAGCGCGTCCCGTTGTTCACCGCCGTCGTGCCGGACAGCGACGGAGTGATCCGCGCCCGCTGGCGGACCGACCCCGCCCCCGGTGACCGCACGTACGCCTTCCTCAAGACGCTCCGCCGAGGTGACATCACCAGCGGCACGGTGGTCCACGTCGCCGACTTCGGTGTCACCTTCGTGGACATCGGCGGCAACGTCGGCATGGCCGACAGCTCCGATATGGCCGACAGCTCAGGCTTCAAGGCGATCATCAACATCCCCGAGCTGTCCTGGCGCCACCTCGACCACCCGTCCGAAGCCGTCTCCGTCGGCCAGCAGATCCGCGCCGAGATCCTCGACATCGACTTCGCGCGTGAACGCGTGTCCCTGTCCCTCAAGGCCCTCCACGAAGACCCGATGCCTCAGCTCCAGGCAATGATCGGTCGGACAGTAGTAGGCCCCGTCACCAAGATCGTGCCGTTCGGTGTCTTCGTACGCATCGAGGAGCGGGCGGACGGCTTCGAGGGGCTGGTGCACAACTCCGAACTGGAGGACGCGCCTTCGGACGGCCCTCAGCCCGGCATCGAGGTCGGCGCCATCCTCCGGGTCAAGATCCTCGACGTGGACCCGGCCCGGCGACTCATCACCCTCTCGCACCGCCGGGCCGCCCCGGAGGCGTGACCCCGGACGGGGTACGAACCCTCAGCTTGCGCCCTGCCTGCGTCATCGCCTGCAGTGCCTCGCGTGCGGTTACCTACTCCGGTGCCTGGAAGCCGCCGATCTCCTGCTCGAGCAGCTCGGCCAGCCGAAGCGGGGTGCGGTCCTCGAACATCGGGCCGATGAGCTGCACTCCCACGGGCAGACCTTCGGGGGACCGGCCCGTGGGGATGGCGGTGGCGGGCAGGCCGGGCATGGTGGCCAGACCGGCCCAGACGAGCTGGTCGAAGTACGGGTACTCGACGCCGTCGATGTCGATCCGGCGCTCTCTCGGATCGGGGTTGTGGTCGTGCGGGAACGCGGGAGTGGGCGTGATGGGGCACAGCACGGCGTCGAACTCCGCGAAGAGCTGCCGCCAGCCATGGCGGTGGACCTCACGACGGTTGTTCGCCTCCATCCAGTCACGGTGGCTGCACACCATGCCGCGCAGCAGCGCCGCATCGAGGCTCTGGTCGTCCGCGCTCAGTCCGGCGGCGTGCGCCCGCACCTGCTCGTACTCCTCGACGGGGAAACGTGCGACGGAACTCGAGAACAGCAACTGCCGGTAGAGCATGGCGGCTTCGGTCAGATCGGGCAGCAGCGGAGTGCGCCGTTCGACGTGGGCGCCGCCGTCGGCAAGCGCGTCGGCCACACGCCGCACGCCCGCCCGCACCGCGGAGCCGGTCGGAATGATCGGATGCTCGTCGAGGACCAGGACCCGGAAGTCGCCGAGCCGCTCGTGGCGCGCGGGCGGCAGCGTCAAGTCGTACGCCATACCGTGCGTCAGCGGATCCGGTCCGGCCATGACGTCGAGCAGGAGCGTGAGGTCGCGGGCGCTGCGCGCCATCGGCCCGACGACGGCGAGGTCGGGTTCGGTCGGCAACGCCGGTCCGGGCGGCGGGACCATACCGCGGGTCGCCGCCAGCCCGAGCGTCGGCTTGTGCGCGTAGACGCCGCAGAAGTGTGCGGGGGTGCGCAACGAACCGGCGATGTCGGAGCCGATGGACAGCGCGCCGAATCCGGACGCCAGGGCCGCCGCCGATCCGCCGGAGGATCCACCCGATGTGCGGCTGTGATCCCACGGGTTGTTGGTGGTGCCGTAGATCTCGTTGAAGCTCTGTATGTCCTGCAGCCCCAAGGGCACATTGGTCTTGCCGAGCACCACCGCACCTGCGGCCTTGAGCCGCGACACCTGCACCGCGTCCTCGGTCGGCATGAAGTCCCGATGTGCCGGCATGCCCCAATTCGTGGGCATACCGGCGATGTTGTAGGACTCCTTGACCGTCACCGGAATGCCGAGCAGCGGCCCGTCCTCACCGTCGGCGCGCGCCTGGTCGGCGCGGCGCGCGGCGTCCCGTGCACCGTCGAAGTCCGGCACACAGATGGCGTTGATCGGCTTGTCGTCCCGCTCGATACGGGCGATCGCCTCATCGGTCAGTTCTGCCGAGGTCACTTCACCGGCACGCAAGGCAGCCGTCATTTTCTCGGCCGTCAGAAAAATCTGCTCCATGAATCGGGGACCGTAACGGCACCTCGAGGAGGGCAGGAAATGCCGATTCGCACAAGCCGTTGATCAGGTCTGCGCCATGTCCACGAAGCGCGAGTAGTGGCCCTGGAAGGCAACGGTGATCGTCGCCGTGGGGCCGTTACGGTGCTTGCCCACGATGATGTCCGCCTCGCCCGCGCGCGGTGACTCCTTCTCGTACGCATCCTCGCGGTGCAGCAGGATCACCATGTCCGCGTCCTGCTCGATCGAGCCGGACTCACGCAGGTCGGAGACCATGGGCTTCTTGTCCGTGCGCTGCTCGGGGCCACGGTTCAGCTGCGAGAGCGCGATGACCGGCAGCTCCAGCTCCTTGGCCAGCAGCTTCAGGTTTCGCGACATGTCCGAGACCTCCTGCTGGCGGCTCTCGGACCGCTTGGATCCGCCGGACTGCATCAGCTGCAGGTAGTCGATGACGACGAGCTTCAGGTCGTTCCGCTGCTTGAGGCGGCGGCACTTGGCGCGGATCTCCATCATCGACAGGTTCGGGGAGTCGTCGATGTAGAGCGGGGCCGCGGAGACGTCCGGCATGCGCCGGGCGAGGCGCGTCCAGTCCTCGTCGGTCATCGTGCCGGAGCGCATGTGGTGCAGGGCCACGCGCGCCTCGGCGGACAGCAGACGCATGGCGATCTCGTTGCGCCCCATTTCGAGCGAGAAGATCACGCTCGGCATGTTGTGCTTGATCGAACAGGCCCGCGCGAAGTCGAGGGCCAGCGTCGACTTACCCATGGCGGGACGGGCCGCGATGATGATCATCTGGCCCGGGTGCAGGCCGTTGGTGAGCTGGTCGAGGTCGGTGAAGCCGGTCGGCACACCGGTCATCTCCCCCGACCGCGAGCCGATCGCCTCGATCTCGTCGAGAGCGCCCTCCATGATGTCGCCGAGCGGGAGGTAGTCCTCGGTGGTGCGCTGCTCGGTGACCGCGTAGATCTCGGCCTGGGCGCTGTTGACGATCTCGTCGACGTCGCCGTCGGCCGCGTATCCCATCTGCGTGATCTTCGTGCCGGCCTCCACGAGGCGGCGCAGCACCGCTCGCTCGTGGACGATCTCCGCGTAGTACTCCGCGTTCGCCGCGGTCGGGACCGTTTGGACCAGTGTGTGCAGATACGATGCGCCGCCGACCTTGGTGATCTCACCGCGCTTGGTGAGCTCGGCCGCCACGGTGATCGGGTCGGCCGGCTCGCCCTTCGCGTAGAGGTCGAGGATCGAGGCGTAGATCGTCTCGTGCGCCGGCCGGTAGAAGTCGTGGCCCTTGAGGACCTCGACGACATCGGCGATGGCGTCCTTGGAGAGCAACATGCCGCCGAGCACCGACTGCTCCGCGTCGAGATCCTGCGGGGGGACGCGCTCGAACGACGAACCCCCGCCGTCCCAACCGCCCTCGCGGCCGCGGTCGTGCTGTTCGTCACGGCCCCTGCCACCCTCGCGGCGCTGGCGGGAGACGGGCAGACGGTCACTGGGACCGCTGTCGGCCCAGGGGTCGTCCAAAGGCTCGGAGATACTCACCGGGCCACCTCCTCCCGTCCGCCGTGCGGACCTCGCCGTGCCCCTCTTTCCTACGGCACGACACTGACAAATAAGGGGGCCCAACTCCGGTTCTGACGCGTCGGTTTTTCGGTCTTTCCGAGGTCGTACGAAGAGGCGGGCGCCGGACCACGGTAGGCCTGTGGGCACCGTCAGCCAATCTGGTTATCCACAGGCGGTGTGGATGACGGGCCCGATGCTGTGGAGAACTCCGCCAAACCTGTGCACGGCCCGGTGGACAGCCCTGTGAACAAGCCCTCAGCGAGTTTGTGAAACACGCCCTGACCTGCGACTTTCCCATCCACCGGCTGTGCAGAAGAAAAACTTTCCCAGTCGGACCAAGATCCCCGCAAACGACGCGTGACGGCGCGCCCGACAGGAGATCGAGTAAGGGTCGTAATACCATTGCATCTCTTACCTGTGGAAGATTAGATTGGTGTCCATGACACAGGCTCCCGCGCCGCCCAAGGTCGCCCGGCGAAGGCACGACCGAGAGATCATCGCCCTCGCCGTTCCCGCGTTCGGCGCCCTGGTCGCCGAGCCCCTCTTCGTGCTGGCCGACAGCGCCATCGTCGGGCACCTCGGCACCGCCCAGCTGGCCGGTCTCGGCGTCGCCTCGGCGCTCCTCACCACCGCGGTGAGCATCTTCGTCTTCCTCGCCTACGCCACCACAGCCGCCGTCGCCCGGCGCGTGGGCGCCGGTGACCTCCAGGCCGCCATCCGGCAGGGCATGGACGGCATCTGGCTCGCACTGCTCCTCGGTGCCGCCGTCATTGCCGTCGTCCTGCCCACCGCACCCGCCCTCGTGGACCTCTTCGGCGCCTCCGACACCGCGGCTCCGTACGCCGTCACGTATCTGCGGATCTCCTCACTCGGCATCCCCGCCATGCTCGTCGTGCTCGCCTCCACCGGCGTGCTCCGCGGCCTGCAGGACACCAAGACTCCGCTGTACGTGGCGATCGGCGGCTTCGTCGCCAACGGTGTCCTCAACATCGGCCTGGTCTACGGCGCCGACCTCGGCATCGCCGGCTCCGCCTGGGGCACCGTCATCGCCCAGTGCGCCATGGCCGCCGTGTACCTCTTCGTCGTCGTACGCGGCGCCAAGCGGCATGGCGCCTCACTGCGCCCCGATGCCGCCGGGATCCGGGCCTGCGCACAAGCCGGTGCGCCGCTCCTGGTCCGCACGCTCTCGCTGCGCGCCATCCTGATGATCGCGACCGCCGTCGCCGCCCGCCTCGGCGACTCCGACGTGGCCGCCCACCAGATCGTTCTGTCCCTGTGGAGTTTGCTGGCCTTCGCGCTCGACGCCATCGCCATTGCCGGGCAGGCGATCATCGGACGCTACCTGGGCGCCAACGATCCGGAGGGCGCCCGCGCCGTCTGCCGCCGGATGGTTCAGTGGGGCGTCGTCTCGGGGGTCGTGCTCGGTCTGCTGGTCGTTCTCGCGCGGCCGGTGTTCATCCCGCTCTTCACCAGCGACGGCAGCGTCCAGGACGCGGCACTGCCCGCCCTCGTCGTGATCGCCCTCGCTCAGCCCATCTGCGGCATCGTCTTCGTGCTGGACGGCGTCCTGATGGGTGCGGGCGACGGACGGTACCTCGCCTGGGCGATGATCGTCACGTTGGCCGCCTTCACCCCCGTCGCCCTGCTCGTACCGACCCTCGGCGGTGGCCTGACCGCCCTGTGGGGAGCGATGACGCTGATGATGGCGGTGCGGATGCTGACCCTGTGGCTGCGCTCCCGCTCCGGCCACTGGATCGTCACGGGCGCCACGCGCTGACCGCTACGCAGCACCACTCGGTGAGCGTTTGACAGCACCACGCGCTGAGTATTTCGCGCTGTTTCACGTGAAACAGCGCGCCCTCCGCGCCGGACGTTCCACGAAGCACGTTGGGCCGCACCCCAAGGGGTACGGCCCAACGGTTGCTTCAGCTCTGCCAAGCGCAATGCTTAGGCAGAGACGACCTCGACGTTGACCTTCGCGGCAACCTCGGGGTGCAGACGCACGGACGTCGCGTGGGCGCCCAGCGTCTTGATCGGCGCGCCCAGCTCGACACGGCGCTTGTCGACCTTCGGACCACCGGCAGCCTCGATCGCCGAAGCGATGTCGGCCGGGGTGACAGAACCGAAGAGACGACCGGCGTCGCCGGAGCGAACGGCCAGACGGACCTTGACGCCCTCGAGCTGGGCCTTGATCTCGTTGGCCTGCTCGATGGTCGCGATCTCGTGGATCTTGCGCGCACGACGGATCTGCGCGACGTCCTTCTCGCCACCCTTGGTCCAGCGGATCGCAAAGTTCCGCGGGATCAGGTAGTTACGGGCGTAGCCGTCCTTGACGTCTACGACCTCGCCGGCGGCGCCGAGGCCGGAGACCTCGTGGGTGAGGATGATCTTCATTAGTCGGTCACCCTTCCCTTATCGCGCGGTGGACGTGTAGGGCAGCAGCGCCATCTCACGGCTGTTCTTAACGGCCGTGGCGACGTCACGCTGGTGCTGCGTGCAGTTGCCGGTCACGCGGCGGGCACGGATCTTGCCGCGGTCGGAAATGAACTTCCGCAGCATGTTCGTGTCCTTGTAGTCCACGTACGTGACCTTGTCCTTGCAGAAAGCGCAGACCTTCTTCTTAGGCTTGCGCACAGGCGGCTTCGCCATGGTGTTTCTCCTGTGTGATCAAGAAGTGTGGGTACGGCCCACCCCTCGGCCCGGGGGCCAAAGCCCTGAGGCTTAGAAGGGGGGCTCGTCCGAGTAGCCGCCACCGGAGCCGCCGGAGCTTCCGCCCCAGCCGCCACCGCCGCCGCCCTGCTGCTGGTTGCCACCAGCCGGAGCGCCGGTCGCCCAGGGGTCGTCGGCGGGAGCACCGCCACCGCCACCCTGCTGCTGACCGTTGCCGGAGCCACCGCTCCAGCCACCGCCCTGCTGGCCGCCGCCACTGCCGCCGCCGTAACCGCCCTGGCCGCCTCGACCGGTGGTCTTGGTGACCTTGGCCGTGGCGTTCTTCAGGCTGGCGCCGACTTCCTCGACGTCCAGCTCGTAGACCGTGCGCTTGATGCCCTCACGGTCCTCATAGGACCGCTGCTTCAGCCGGCCCTGCACGACGACGCGCATGCCTCGCTGGAGCGACTCCGCGACGTTCTCCGCCGCCTGACGCCAGACCGAGCAGGTGAGGAAGAGGCTTTCGCCGTCCTTCCACTCGTTCGTCTGGCGGTCGAAGGTGCGGGGGGTGGACGCGACACGGAACTTCGCGACCGCCGCACCGGAGGGGGTGAAGCGCAGCTCGGGGTCGTCGACAAGATTGCCGACGACCGTGATGACGGTCTCGCCTGCCATGGGGGAACCTCTCGGCGGGTTTGCTGCTGGCTGCTTGTTGCTGCTACTCGATTCCCGGGTGCTGCTGAGCTAAGAAGCTCAGTGCATCTCGGGACGGAGGACCTTGGTCCGGAGGACCGACTCGTTCAGGTTCATCTGTCGGTCGAGCTCCTTGACGACCGCAGGCTCGGCCTGCAGGTCGATGACCGAGTAGATGCCCTCGGGCTTCTTCTTGATCTCGTAGGACAGACGACGACGGCCCCAGGTGTCGACCTTCTCGACCTTTCCGTTGCCCTCACGGACGACAGAAAGGAAGTTCTCGATCAGCGGGGAGACAGCGCGCTCCTCGAGATCGGGGTCGAGGATGACCATCACTTCGTAGTGACGCATGTGGAACCCACCTCCTTTGGACTCAGCGGCCACGGTCGTTCCGTGGCAGGAGGGTCGTGATGCGTACGCAACGGTATCGGCAGCCACTGACAATCGACTCCCGCGAGCGGGGGCTCATGATGTGGCCTGGGCAGACACCGGTGCAGACGGTACACAGTACCCGCACCGAGGCTTCCGGTTGAAATCCGGCGGCGGGCGGGCAGAATCTGTACACATCGGGTGTCTATGGCGCTACGATGCGCCGCCTTCCGCAGGAGGTGCCTCTCATGGCACAGGTAATGCGACCGAACACCGCCACTTCTCTCTTCGCCACGGACGGCAAGCCTCATCCGCTCCAGGACACGCTGCTGGGCGTGACGCTGGTGCTCGGGGCGATCGCCTTCGTGACCGCGATGTTCCACAACCTCCATCTGATCAGCTCGTGGGCAGGCCTGATCGGGATCGCCACGGGTGCGTACGGCCAGTTCATCTCGGTGACGACGCGTGAGCGCTTCGGCCTGATCCTGGGTCTCGGAGCCTCGGCGGTCGGCTTCTTCCTGGGCATGGCACACGGCGGACTCTTCGGCGGAGTCGTCGGCTGACGGCCTCGCGGGACCCCGGTCGCACGAGCGGCCGGGGCCCTTAGTCCCGTACGCCCAGACGGGTCGCTCGCAGGGCGCAGTAGGCTTCGGCGCGAGAGCCGGAGCCCCTGTACCCATGGGGACACACCAGCCCGAGGAGCGCCCCGAATGAGTCTGACCCTGAGGACCATCAGTCGCGAGCAGCATCTGGCATATATCCAGACACTGCCGTCGGCGAGTCATTGCCAGGTCCCGGCATGGGCTGACGTGAAGAGCGAATGGCGCTCGGAGAACCTGGGCTGGTTCGACGACAGGACCGGTGAGCTGGTCGGTGCGGGCCTGGTGCTCTACCGGCAGCTGCCCAAGCTCAAGCGTTATCTCGCGTACCTGCCCGAGGGGCCTGTCATCAACTGGTACGCCCCGAACCTCGACGAGTGGCTGCAGCCGATGCTGGCGCATCTGAAGCAGCAGGGCGCCTTCTCCGTGAAGATGGGTCCGCCGGTCGTGATCCGTCGCTGGGACGCTCCGGCGATCAAGGCCGGCATCCAGAACCCCGACGTGAAGCGGCTGCGGGACACCGAGGCGACGTACATCGAGCCGCGGGCCTTCGAGGTCTCCGACCGGCTGCGCCGGATGGGCTGGCAGCAGGGCGAGGACGGCGGCGCCGGCTTCGGCGACGTGCAGCCCCGCTTCGTCTTCCAGGTGCCGCTGGCCAACCGCTCCCTGGACGAGGTCCAGAAGGGCTTCAACCAGCTGTGGCGGCGCAACATCAAGAAGGCCGAGAAGGCCGGCGTCGAGGTCGTCCAGGGCGGCTACCACGACCTGCCCGAGTGGCAGCGTCTCTACGAGATCACCGCGGTGCGCGACAAGTTCCGCCCGCGGCCGCTCGGCTACTTCCAGCAGATGTGGCAGGCCCTCAACTCCGAGGACCCCAACCGCATGCGGCTGTACTTCGCGCGGCACAACGGCGTGAACCTGTCGGCCGCGACGATGCTCGTCGTCGGCGGGCACGTCTGGTACTCCTACGGCGCATCGGACAACATCGGGCGCGAGGTCAGGCCCTCGAACGCGATGCAGTGGCGGATGCTCCGCGATGCATACGCCATGGGTGCCACGGTCTATGACCTGCGCGGCATCTCCGACTCGCTGGACGAGACGGACCACCTCTTCGGCCTGATCCAGTTCAAGGTCGGCACCGGCGGCGAAGCCGCCGAGTACATCGGCGAGTGGGACTTCCCGCTCAACAAGCTGCTGCACAAGGCGCTGGACATCTACATGTCGCGCCGCTGATCCCGCACAATTTCCTTCCATAACTCTGATACACCGCAGACACGAGAAAGGTTCCGGGATCCAGCCATGGCGCTCACGCTCTATGTCGACACCGCGCGCTGGCGGGCACACCAGAAGCACATGCTGGAGCAGTTCCCGGGCATCGTCCCGGTCTGCAAGGGCAACGGCTACGGCTTCGGGCATGAGCGCCTCGCCGAGGAAGCCACGCGCTTCGGCTCCGACGTGCTCGCCGTGGGCACCACCTACGAAGCCGCTCGCATCAAGGACTGGTTCAGCGGCGACCTGCTGGTCCTGACCCCGTTCCGGCGGGGCGAGGAGCCGGTGCCGCTGCCCGACCGCGTCATCCGCTCCGTGTCGTCGCTCGACGGCGTGCACGGCCTCGTGGGGGCCCGCGTCGTCATCGAGGTCATGTCCTCGATGAAGCGCCACGGCGTCAGCGAGCAGGAGCTTCCGCAGTTGCACGCCGCCATCGAGGACGTACGCCTCGAAGGCTTTGCGATCCACCTGCCGCTGGACCGCACCGATGGCTCGGACGCCGTCGAGGAGGTCATCGGCTGGATGGACCGCCTGCGCGCGGCCCGCCTGCCGCTGCACACCATGTTCGTCAGCCACCTCAAGGCCGGTGAACTGGCGCGTCTTCAGCAGCAGTTCCCGCAGACCCGCTTCCGTGCCCGTATCGGCACGAACCTCTGGCTGGGCGATCACGAGGCCACCGAGTACCGCGGCGCCGTCCTCGACGTCACCGCCGTCGCCAAGGGCGACCGCTTCGGCTACCGCCAGCAGAAGGCCGCTTCCGACGGCTGGCTGGTCGTGGTGGCCGGTGGCACCTCGCACGGTGTCGGCCTGGAGGCCCCGAAGGCGCTGCACGGCATGATGCCGCGGGCCAAGGGTGTGGCACGCGCGGGCCTCGCGACCGTCAACCGCAACCTCTCGCCCTTCGTCTGGGCGGGCAAGCAGCGCTGGTTCGCGGAGCCGCCGCACATGCAGGTCTCGATCCTCTTCGTGCCTTCGGACGCCCAGGAGCCGAAGGTCGGCGAGGAGTTGGTGGCCCACCTGCGGCACACCACCACGCAGTTCGACCGGATCCTCGACCGCTGAGGCGGATCGATCCAGCACGCGGAAGGGCCGGTACGAATCGTCGTACCGGCCCTTCCGCGTGTGCGAACGCTCCTCAGCCCGGCAGATCGGCCGCCGAACCCCACTTCACGGCGGGCGCCTCCGAGGTGTGCAGCGCGGTCCGCCTCGAACGGCCCGCGTTCCCCAGCACGAAGACGTCCCGCGCGCCGTCCAGGACGCCTCCTGACGGGTCGTCGTCCCCTGCGATCCGCACCACGTCCCGCTCCGGCATCAGGATGTCGCGCACGATCACGGCACACAGGTACAGCGTGCCCAACAGATGCACGACGATGGTGAGTTGGTATCCCTCGGTCGGCAGCCCCTTGTGGGCGTCTCCGCTCGTCGTGTACGCCAGGTAGAGCCAGATCCCGAGGAAGTACGCGACCTCGCACGCCTGCCAGATCAGGAAGTCGCGCCAGCGCGGCCGGGCGAGCGCGGCGAGGGGGATCAGCCACAGGACGTACTGCGGCGAGTAGACCTTGTTGGTGAGGACGAAGGCGGCGACCACCAGGAAGGCCAGCTGTGCGAAGCGCGGGCGGCGCGGGGCGGTGAGTCCGAGGGCACCGACTCCCAGACAGGCGAGGAGCATCAGCACGGCCGCCAGGGTGTTGACCGTGTCGGTGGTCAACGGGGAGTCCATCCGCTGGGAGAGGATCAGCCAGAAGGAGCCGAAGTCGACGCCGCGCTCCTGGCTGAACGTGTAGAACTTCGACCAGCCGTCGCTCGCGAGCAGTATCACCGGCAGGTTCACGACCAGCCAGGCGCCCACCGTGCCGAGCAGCGCGGTCCCGAACTCCCGCCATCTGCCCGCGCGCCAGCACAGGATCAGCAGCGGCCCGAGGATCAGTACGGGATACAGCTTGGCGGCCGTGGCGAGCCCGAGGAGCACACCGAAAGCGACGACACGTGCGCGTGACCACATCAGCATCGCGGCGGCCGTGAGGGCCACGGCGAGCAGGTCCCAGTTGATGGTGGCCGTCAGCGCGAAGGCCGGTGCGAGGGCGACGAGCAGCGCGTCCCAGGGGCGGCGCCGGTGGGTGCGTGCCACGCAGACGGCGACGACCGCGGTACAGGCCATCAGTATCCCGGCGTTGACCATCCAGTAGATCTTTTCCTGGTGCTGGATGGATCCGCTGCCGGGCGTCACCCAGGACGCCATCTCCATGAACACCCCGGTGAGGACGGGGTACTCGAGGTACTCCATGTCACCGGGGAGCCGGTCGAAGTACGGCACCAGGCCGTCGGCGAAACCGCGTCCCTGATAGAGGTGCGGGATGTCGGAGTAGCACGCATGCGTGTACTGCGAGCTGGCTCCGAAGAACCACGCGCCGTTGTAGCACGGCATCTTCTGGATCATCCCGAGCGCGAACATCCCGAGCGCGACGAGCGCGATGATGCGCACGGGAGTCCACCAGGAGGCAGCGAACAGCACTCTTCGGCCTACCGGGCCGCCGACCAGCTCACTACCGGCCCGGGCGACCTCGTCCTCCCTCGTGGGCCGTACCGGCTCCTGTTCCTGCTCCTGCGGGCTCACAGGCTCGTACGCGCTCGTGCGCGGCGTCTCTGCGCTGGGGTCTGCACTGGGCATGCCCGACATCCTGCCGTACGCGACTGGGAACGCGGAGAGGGCCGCCGCACCCATCGGTGCGACGGCCCTCGTTTCACGTGAAACATCCGTGGGGGAGCGGCTGCGGCGGCCTGCCGGAGCTCTCCGGCAGGATCGGCTCAGCCTGTCGGCCCGCCGAAGATGCCCCCTCCGTTGCCATTGCCATTGTTGCCTCCGCCGCCGGCCGGGTCTTCGGTAGCGGGTGGAGACTCCCCACCGGGGCCGCCGTCGACGCCGCCGTCGGCACCGCCGTTCTCCTGACCGCCGTTGTGGTTGCAATCCCAGTCGAACGGATCACAGCTCTCGCCGGGATCGGGACTCTCCGTCGGCGGCTTCGTGGTCTTGGTCTCCGTGGGCGTCGGCGACGTGGTCTTCTCCGGCTCCTCGGTCTTCGTCGGTGTCGGCGGCGGGGGCGGGGTCTCTCCGACGACCTTGCCGATCGGCCCGGGCACCGGGAAGTTCACGACGGACTTGCCCTTGAGCGCCTGCTCCATGTAGTCCTGCCAGATCTGCGCGGGGAACGAGGCGCCGTGGATCTTCTCCTCGCCACCCGTGCCGAACATCTCCAGGAACTCGCGCTTCTTGTTGGTCTCGTCGTCGTCGAGCCGGTACATGCTGACCGCCGTCGACAGCTGCGGGGTGTAGCCGACGAACCAGGCGGACTTGTTGCCGTCCGTCGTACCGGTCTTACCGGCCACCTGACGGCCGTTGAGCTGGGCGGAGGTACCCGTGCCCTTGTCCACGACGGTCCGCAGCACGTCGGTCACGTTGTCGGCGACCTCCGCGCTGTAGGCCTGCTTGGGCTGGTTCTCGTGGCGGAAGACCGTGTCGCCCTCGTGCTCGACCTCCTTCACCGAGTACGGCTCGTTCTGCTTGCCGCTCGCCGCGAAGGTGGAGTACGCCCCGGCCATCCGGATCGCGCTCGGCGACGAGGTGCCGAGTGAGAAGGACGGGTAGGTGGCGCCCGCCATGGAGCCGTCGTCCTTGAGACCGGCATCCATCGCGGACTGCTTCACCTTCTCCAGTCCGACGTCCATGCCGAGCTGCACGTAGGCCGAGTTGACCGACTCCCTCATCGCCTCACGGAGGTCGATCTGGAAGCTGGGACGGTTGTACGACTGGTTACCGTCGTTCTTCTGGTTCCACTGCTTGCCATCGCGGTCCGTCCAGACGTCACCGTTGTACTTCTGGATCTTCAGCTCGTTCTTGCCGCTGTAGAGGCTCTTCGGATTGACGATGGTGCGCTCGGCCTCGGTCTGCTCCTCCGGTCCTCCCGGATCGCGCACGCCGTACTTGAACGCGGCGGCCAGCACGAACGGCTTGTACGTCGAACCGACCTGGGCACCGGTCTGGTCGGCGTTGTTCGTGAAGTGCTTGGTCGCGTCCTCGCCGCCGTAGATGGCCTTGATCGCGCCGTCCTTCGGATCCACCGAGGCCCCGCCGAACTGAACGTGCGTGTCCTTCTCAGGCCGGACCTTCGGCTTGATCTTCTCCTTGCGGACCTTGTTCACCGACTTCTCGAGTTCCTTGACCTTCGTCTTGTCGAAGGTCGTGTGGATCTCGTAGCCGCCCTGCTGGAGCTGCTCGGCGGTGATGTTGGTGTTCCTGATGACGTACGCCTTGGCCAGGTCCACGAGGTAACCCGTCTGGCCTGCCAGGTCAATGTTCGACCGCGGGTTCTGCAGCTTCGGGAACTCCTGGTACTCGGCCCGCTGCTCGGCGGTCAGGCGGCCGTCCTTGACCTCTTCGTCCAGGATCCACTTCCAGCGCTTCTTGGCGCGGGCGGTGTTGTCCTGCTTGTTGGCCCCGGGGTCGATCTCCGGGTAACCGGCGGGGTCGTAGTACGTGGCGCCCTTCAGCACGGTCGCGAGGAACGCGCACTGGCTCGGGTCCAGCTCGCTGGCTTCCTTGTTGAAGTACGCCCGGGCGGCCGCCTGGATGCCGTAGGCCCCGCGTCCGTAATAAGCGGTGTTGAGGTAACCGGCCATGATGTCCTCCTTGGACACCGTCCGGCCGACCTTTATGGAGATGAAGAGCTCTTTGAACTTCCTGGTGAACGTCTGCGACTGATCGCCGAGTCGCGCGTTCTTCACGTACTGCTGGGTGATCGTGGAGCCACCCTGGGTCTGCCCGCCCTTGGCCATGTTGACCACGGCCCGGGTGATGCCCATCGGGTCGACGCCCTTGTCCTTCTCGAACGTCTTGTTCTCCGCCGACATGACGGCGAAGCGCATCTCCTTGGGGATGTCGTCGTAGTCGATGATCTGGCGGTTGCGCTCACCACCGGTCGCGACCATCTGCTTGCCGTCGGCCCAGTAGTAGACGTTGTTCTGGGCCTTGGCCGCCTTGTCGACCTCCGGCACCTCCACCAGGGCGTACGCGATGCCCGCGACCGCCATCAGGCCGCCGAGGAAGCCGAGGAACATGCCGGTGACCAGGCGCCACGACGGGACCCAGCGGCGCACGCCGTCCTTGCCCACGCGCGGGTAGTCGATGAACCGCTTCTTACGAGGCGGCTCGGCGCCGCGGCCCCTGCCACGGCCTGCCCCGCCCGGTCCACCGGGCCCACCGCCACCACGGCGGCCACCGCCACCACCGCCCGCTCGGCCGCCGCCGTCGGGCGCCCTGCGGCGTCCGCCACCGGCGCCGACCGAGCCGCTGCGCTGTGCGGCGCGTCGGGCCTCGGCCCTGCCGCCATAGGGGCGGTCCCCGTCGTCCGGGGTCCCGGAATCGGGTCCCGGCCCCCCGTAGGAGGAAGAAGGTGATCCTGTGTCGCCCCGCGGTGCCGCGCGACGACCCGACGGCGCCCCTGGGGTGCCGCGCCGGGCCGCGGCGCGTCCGCCGCCCTGCGGCTGCGGCGGTTTGCGACGGTGCTCGCTCATCGAACGATTACTCCTCGGGCAGGCGCAGTTGTCCACGCCTGGAAACGGCGGCTGGTTTCCGGTCCCCCCGAAGTGCGGATGCGCCCGTTCCTGAACGCGCCCGCACTACACCGGGGACGACGACGCTCCCTGACGTCACTTGGTTCCCGGCGGCATACATGGCGCACAGACTACGCACCGTCAAAACCCTCCTAGAGCCGAAGTTCACCCCAAATCAGGCAAGTTACTTCCTACGAATCGGTGATGTGACGCCGTTCACCGTGCCCCCTCTTGTATCAACCGGATCGCCGTTCTATCGTCTCGATGTATCGAGTCGATACATCAGCTCGGCATAAAGGCCGTACTGAGGGACCGTGGCAGACGGGAGGCGAAGATGAGCAGGCGCTCCGGCATCCTGGAATTCGCCGTGCTCGGTCTGCTTCGCGAATCCCCGATGCACGGCTATGAGCTGCGCAAACGACTCAATACGTCGCTGGGAGTGTTCCGCGCCTTCAGCTACGGGACGCTCTACCCCTGCCTCAAGACGCTGGTCGCCAACGGCTGGTTGATCGAGGAGTCGGGCAGCTCCCCCGAAGACGCCCTGGCAGCTCCACTCACAGGGCGTCGCGCCAAGATCGTCTATCGGTTGACGGCGGAAGGTAAGGAGCACTTCGAGGATCTGCTCTCGCAGACCGGCCCCGATGCGTACGAGGACGAGCACTTCGCCGCCCGCTTCGCCTTCTTCGGGCAGACCTCGCGAGACGTTCGGATGCGGGTGCTCGAGGGCCGCCGCAGCCGACTCGAAGAGCGCCTGGAGAAGATGCGCGCTTCCCTGGCCCGTACCCGGGAGCGCCTGGACGACTACACGCTTGAGCTGCAGCGGCACGGCATGGAGTCCGTGGAGCGCGAAGTGCGCTGGCTGAACGAGCTCATCGAGAGCGAGCGAGCAGGGCGGGACCAGCAACGGTCCGCCCCCGGCAGCTCCGCTCAGCAGAACAGCACATCTGGGGAGTCGGCGGACCTGCCCCGGCGGCGGGAGAACGACCCGCCGCCGGATCCGTCCGATGACCCCGCCAAGTGAGACCCAGCGTTCCGCCGGGTTTCATCCGGAATACCGAGATCACACAGGGAGCAACCGGAATGGGTTCGGTTCGCGTAGCCATCGTCGGCGTGGGCAACTGCGCCGCCTCGCTGGTCCAGGGCGTCGAGTACTACAAGGACGCAGACCCGGACACCAAGGTCCCGGGCCTGATGCACGTCCAGTTCGGCGACTACCACGTCGGTGACGTCGAGTTCGTCGCCGCGTTCGACGTCGACGCGAAGAAGGTCGGCCTCGACCTCTCGGACGCCATCGGCGCCAGCGAGAACAACACCATCAAGATCTGCGACGTGCCGAACTCGGGCGTGACCGTCCAGCGCGGCCACACCCACGACGGCCTGGGCAAGTACTACCGCCAGACCATCGAGGAGTCCTCCGAGGCCCCGGTCGACATCGTCCAGATCCTCAAGGACCGCAAGGTCGACGTCCTCGTCTGCTACCTGCCCGTCGGTTCCGAGGCCGCCGCGAAGTTCTACGCGCAGTGCGCCATCGACGCCAAGGTCGCCTTCGTCAACGCCCTCCCGGTCTTCATCGCCGGCACCAAGGAGTGGGCCGACAAGTTCACCGAGGCCGGTGTCCCGATCGTCGGCGACGACATCAAGTCGCAGGTCGGCGCCACCATCACGCACCGCGTGATGGCGAAGCTGTTCGAGGACCGCGGTGTCCGTCTTGAGCGCACCATGCAGCTCAACGTCGGCGGCAACATGGACTTCAAGAACATGCTCGAGCGCGACCGCCTCGAGTCGAAGAAGATCTCGAAGACGCAGGCCGTCACCTCGCAGATCCCGGACCGCGAGCTGGGCGAGAAGAACGTCCACATCGGCCCGTCGGACTACGTGGCGTGGCTCGACGACCGCAAGTGGGCGTACGTCCGCCTCGAGGGCCGTGCCTTCGGTGACGTCCCGCTGAACCTGGAGTACAAGCTCGAGGTCTGGGACTCCCCGAACTCGGCCGGTGTCATCATCGACGCCCTGCGCGCCGCGAAGATCGCCAAGGACCGCGGCATCGGCGGCCCGATCCTCTCCGCGTCGAGCTACTTCATGAAGTCCCCGCCGGTCCAGTACTTCGACGACGAGGCCTTCGCCAACGTCGAGAAGTTCATCAAGGGTGAGGTCGAGCGCTAAACAGCTCTCTCCTTGTTGCTTGTCGAGGGTCCCCGGGCATTCCGCCCGGGGACCCTCCTCGTATGTGAGGCTGTGATCCATGGCTGTCGTCGGTGACCTGCGGATACTGCTGCGGCTGCGGGACTTTCGACGGCTGCTCGGCGTACGGCTGATCTCCCAGGGGGCGGACGGCGTCTACCAGGTCGCGCTCGCGACGTACGTCGTCTTCTCCCCGGAGAAGCAGGCCTCGCCCGGGGCGATCGCTTCCGCCATGGCCGTGCTGCTCCTCCCTTACTCCCTGATCGGCCCCTTCGCCGGCGTTCTCCTGGACCGCTGGCAGCGCCGCCAGGTCTTCCTCTACGGCAACCTCCTGCGGGCCGCCCTGGCGTCCCTGACCGCCGTACTGATGCTGAGCAGCGTCCCCGACTGGCTCTTCTACGCCTCCGCCCTCTGTGTCACGGCCGTCAACCGTTTCGTCCTGGCGGGACTCTCGGCCGCGCTGCCCCGGGTGGTCGACGCCGACCGTCTGGTCGTCGCGAACTCCCTCTCGCCGACCGCGGGCACGTTGGCCGCGACGCTGGGCGGCGGCCTCGCCTTCGTGATCCGCATCGTGGCGTCGGACTCGGACGCGGCCGTGGTCCTGTGCGGCGCCGCCCTGTACCTCTGCGCGGCGCTCGCCTCGCTCCGCATGGCACGCGAACTGCTCGGCCCCGATCCGGACCTGGTGCAGCCACGGCTCGCGACCGCGCTGGCCGGAACGGCTCGCGGGCTGAAGGCGGGGGTGCGACACCTTGCGGAGCGCCCCGCGGCCGCCCGCGCGCTGGCCGCGATGACGGTGCTCCGGTTCTGCTACGGCGCACTGACCGTCATGGTCCTGATGCTGTGCCGGTACGCCTGGACGTCGACGGAGTCCGCCGGGCTGGCGCTGCTCGGGCTTGCCGTGGGGATCTCCGGCGCGGGGTTCTTCGTGGCGGCTCTGGTGACGCCTGCGGCGGTGGGGCGTCTTGGCCCGGGCGGCTGGATCGTCACCTGCGCGGCAACGGCAGCGCTCCTCGAACCCGCACTCGGCCTCCCCTTCGAACCCGCCCCTCTCCTCGTCGCCGCCTTCGTCCTCGGCCTGACCACCCAGGGCGCAAAAATCGCCACGGACACGGTGGTGCAGTCCTCGGTGGACGACGGCTTCCGCGGGCGGATCTTCTCGGTCTACGACGTGCTGTTCAACGTCGCTTTCGTGGGCGCGGCCGCGGTGGCGGCCCTGATGCTGCCCCCGGACGGGCGGTCGGTTCCGCTGGTCCTCGTGGTGGCTCTTCTCTACGCAGCAATTGCTGGGGCTATGGCCCGCTTTGACGCGCAATAAGTGTCACATCAGTGACACAGAGCCCCTCTGAACTTCAGAGATACCAGCGGACCCGGATAACTTACGGGCGTCGTATTCGCGCCATCGCGCTCTCGTTCGAGGGGGACCCCCAAAGTGACCACTCCGCCGCCCCAGGGCCAGACTCCGTACCCGCCCCAGGGCCAGAACCCCTACGGCCAGCCCCAGGGCCAGAACCCCTATGGGCAGCCCCAGGGCGGCGCTCCTTACGGCCAGCAGCCCCCGGCCCCTCCCTACCAGGGTCAGCCCGGCATGCCGCAGCAGCCGTACCCCGCTTTCGGCCAGGGCGGCCCTGTTCCCCCGCCGGCCCCCCGCCGCGGTGGTGGTGGCAAGAAGCTGTTCCTGCGCATCGGCGGCTTCATCCTGGTCGCGATTCTCATAGCCGTCGGCAAGTTTGCCCTCGGCAAGAGCGACGCCGAGTCCACCAGCGTCGGCAGCTGCATGCACAACAAGGGCACGCAGTTCTCGCCGGACCTGGAAGAGGTCGACTGCTCCTCGAGCGATTCCGAGTTCGAGGTCGTGGAGAAGTTCGACGACACCAGCGACAGCAACAAGTGCAAGGCCGTCAAGACCTCCGAGATCGCCTACTACCAGTCGGGCAAGGGCCACAACGTGGTGCTCTGCCTGAAGAAGACCAAGTAGGCGCAGCAGGAACGACCGAAGGGCGTTGTTTCACGGTTTCACGTGAAACAACGCCCTTCGGCGCATCTCGGGAGGGTGGTTGTTTCACGTGAAACAACCACCCTCCCGCCTCAGTTCTGCGCGGCCCACCACTCCTTGAGCGCCGCGGCAGCCGCGTCCCGCTCCATCGGCCCATTCTCGAGGCGCAGTTCCAGAAGGAACTTGTAGGCCTGGCCGATCACCGGGCCCGGTCCCACGTCCAGGACCTTCATGATGTCGTTGCCGTCCAGGTCGGGGCGGATCGAGTCCAGCTCCTCCTGTTCCTGGAGGCGGGCGATGCGCTCCTCCAGGCCGTCGTACGCACGCGACAGGGCGTTCGCCTTGCGCTTGTTGCGCGTGGTGCAGTCGGAGCGGGTCAGCTTGTGCAGACGCGCCAGGAGGGGGCCTGCGTCGCGTACGTAGCGACGTACGGCCGAGTCCGTCCACTCTCCCGTGCCGTAGCCGTGGAAGCGCAGGTGCAGCTCGACGAGGCGCGAAACGTCCTTCACGAGCTCGTTGGAGTACTTGAGCGCCGTCATGCGCTTCTTGACCATCTTGGCGCCGACCACCTCGTGGTGGTGGAAGGAGACGCGGCCGTCGCTCTCGAAGCGCCGCGTCTTCGGCTTGCCGATGTCGTGCAGCAGTGCCGCGAGCCGCAGCGTCAGGTCCGGGCCGCCCGTCTCCAGCGCCATCGCCTGCTCAAGGACGATCAGCGAGTGGTCGTACACGTCCTTGTGGCGGTGGTGCTCGTCACGCTCCAGACGCAGCGCGGGCAGCTCGGGGAGAACCCGATCGGCGAGGCCCGTCTCGACGAGGAGAGCGAGACCCTTGCGCGGATGTGCGGAAAGGAGCAGTTTGTTCAATTCGTCCCGTACGCGCTCCGCGGAGACGATGTCGATGCGCTCGGCCATCGCCTTCATCGCGGCGACGACGTCGGGGGCCACCTCGAAGTCCAGCTGCGCGGCGAACCGTGCGGCCCGCAGCATCCGCAGCGGGTCGTCGGAGAAGGAGTCCTCCGGGGTGCCAGGGGTGCGCAGGACACGCTCCGCGAGGTCGTCGAGCCCGCCGTGCGGGTCCACGAACTCCTTCTCCGGGAGCGCCACGGCCATCGCGTTCACGGTGAAGTCGCGACGCACGAGGTCTTCCTCGATCGAGTCGCCGTAGGACACCTCGGGCTTGCGCGAGGTCCTGTCGTACGCCTCAGAGCGGTAGGTGGTCACCTCGATCTGGTAGCCGTCCTTCTGGCTGCCGACCGTGCCGAAGGCGATCCCGACCTCCCACACCGCGTCGGCCCACGGCCGGACGATCTTCAGTACGTCCTCGGGGCGGGCGTCGGTCGTGAAGTCCAGGTCATTGCCGAGCCGGCCCAGCAGGGCGTCCCTGACCGAGCCGCCGACCAGGGCGAGAGAGAACCCGGCCTCCTGAAAACGGCGGGCGAGGTCGTCCGCGACAGGGGACACACGCAGCAGTTCACTGACCGCGCGGCTCTGCACCTGGCTCAGGGCGCTGGGATTGTCTTCATTGGCGTTCGGCACAACAGAAAAGGGTACGTGCCCCGGCCGCCCGCGGCCGACCCGATTCCCGCCCCGCCCCGCCCCGCAGGGGGGCGTGCAGCCGCTCCTGCCGCGTCTTCCGATCACGTGGAGCAGTCCGCGGCACTTCGCCACAGCGCGCATCGTTACCATGCGTGGACGCACAACCGACGACCACTGACGACGAGGGACGGGCGAACGCGTGGCCGAGGCGGCAGACTTTCCGGGGACGAGCCCCTCACCTGCCAGCCGGTGGCTGCGGCGCACCGCAGCACTGCTGGTGGGTACCCCATTGCTGGCCGGACTGCTGCAGGCACCGGCGGGCACTGTGGCGCACGCCACAGTGCCCAGCACGAAGGCGGAGGCCGCGCAGTCACGCGTGAAGGCCGACGCCACCGGATCCCGCACCGTCGACGTCTCCCTGGACTCGCTCACCCCCACCGCTCCCGGTGAGGGTGACACGCTCACCGTCTCGGGCACGGTCACCAACAACGGCAAGCAGACGGTGACCGGGGCGCAGGTCGGGCTCCGCGTCGGCTCGCCCCTCAACAGCCGCAGCGAGATCGACAACGCCGCCAAGCGCACGGGCTTCCAGCCGGGAGCCGACGGCACGGAGGTCGGCGGGAAGTACGTCGAGAAGATCGCCCGGCTCGCACCGGGCGTACGGCAGGACTTCAGCATCTCCGTGCCGGTCAAGGCGCTGTCCCTCGGCGTCGGGGGCGTCTACCAGCTGGGGGTCTCCCTCACCGGTCAGAGCGCCGCCCAGCCCTATCCCCAGGTGCTGGGCATCGAGCGGACCTTCCTGCCCTGGCAGCCCGACGCCACCGACACCAAGACGAAGACCACGTACCTGTGGCCGCTCACCACCGCCACGCACCTCACGGCGAAGACCGGGTCCGACGACCAGCAGACGCCCGTCTTCAAGAACGACGACCTCGCCGACGAGCTGGCCCCTGGCGGACGTCTGGAACAGCTCCTGTCCCTCGGCAGCCGGCTGAACGTCACGTGGGTCATCGATCCGGACCTGCTCGCCTCGGTCGAGGCGATGACGAAGAGCTACCGGATCGACAACCCGGACGGAAAGACCACCCGGGCGGGCAGGCAGCAGACGGTCGCCAATCAGTGGCTCAACGACCTCCAGGCCGCCGTCAAGGACAAGAAGATCGTCGCGCTCCCCTTCGCCGACCCCGACCTGGCCTCCCTCGCGCACACCGGCAAAGCGGTCGGTGGCTCCCTCGGCCACCTCAAGGAAGCCACCGACGCGGGCTACAAGGCGGTCACGACGATCCTCCAGGTGAAGCCGAGCACCGACTTCGCCTGGCCCGCCGAGGGAGCGATCGACCCGTCGATCGTCGACGTCGCCACCTCCGCCGGCGCCCACACGGTGATCACCCGCAGTGACAGCCTGCGCGAGACCAACGGCCTGCAGTACTCACCGACCGCGGCCCGGCCCATCGGTGGCGGCACCACCGCCGTGGTGACCGACGCACGGCTCTCCACGGCCTTCCAGGGGGACATGAGCGAGGCGGAGAACTCCACGCTCGCCGTCCAGGAGTTCCTCGCCCAGAGCCTGATGATCAACCTGCAGGACCCCGACAAGGGGCGGAGCATCGTCGTCGCTCCGCAGCGCATGCCCACGGCGAGCCAGGCGCAGACCATGGAGAAGGCGCTGAGCTCCCTCGCGGACGGAAAGTGGTCGCAGCCGCAGGACCTGGCCGCCGCGGCGAAGGCCAAGCCGGACCCGCAGGCCACCACCCGGGTGCCTTCGGCCGCCGCCTACCCCGCCGCACTGCGCAAGCAGGAGCTGCCGCGGAAGGCCTTCGAGAACATCCAGGCCACGCAGAACTCGCTCAACCGCTTCCAGGTGATCCTCACCGAGAAGGACCGCGTGGTCACCCCCTTCGGGAGGGCCATAGACCGTGAAATGGCGACGTCCTGGCGCGGTCACTCGGCGGAGGGGCAGGCCTATCGGGACAGCGTCTGGGCGTACCTGAAGGACCTCACCAGGCAGGTTTCCCTGATCCAGAGGTCCGACGCGAAGCTCTCCGGGCGCAGCGCGACCATCCCGGTCTCGGTCCAGAACAACCTGGTCCAGGGCGTCGACCATCTGGTCCTGCGCCTGTCCTCCAGGAACCCCACCCGACTGAAGATCGGCGACGGGCAGTTCGAAGAGAAGCCGATCAAGATCGCGGGCGGCCACTCCCAGTCCGTGAAGTTCACCACCACGGCCAACGCCAACGGTCCGGTCCCGGTGTACGCCCAGCTGTACACGGAGGACGGAGAGCCCTACGGCAATGCCGTGCGCTTCGAGGTCAACGTCACCGAGGTCACCCTCACGGTGATGCTGGTCATCGCCGGTGGACTCCTGCTGCTCGTCCTCGCCGGGTTCCGGATGTACACGCAGCGCAAGCGCGCGGCCCGAAAGCGCGCCCAGGAGGGACCGGACGAGGGGCCGGATCAGGGCGCGGACGAAGGCCCGGACAACGGCCCCGAGGGCGAATCCGGCGGTGAGCCCGGGACGGACGACCCCGAGCACCCGAGTGACCCGACACCGGACACCGCTCCGGAAAGCACCGACCCATCGGACACGGGTGAGAGAGTGGACCGTTGAGCGATGTCGTGGCCGGTGGGCCCGGGGACGATGAGGTGGGGTAACCATGAACGCGCCGTACGACGGTGACCGTGGCCAGGGCTCGGGCGGCTCCGCCTCGCCCGGGGGCCCGCCGCCCGGCTCCCCCGAGCACGGGCAGGTACCCCCACAGCCCGCGCCGGACATGTATCTCCAGGACGCCTACGACCAGGACCCCTACCGGGCACAGGACCTCTCCGCCCAGGACCCGGTGACCGAGGCGCTCTACGACCGCGCGGCGCACCCTCCGCCGCCGCCCGGCACCTACCAGCAGCAGCCGCCGCTCTACGCCCAGCCGCCCTCCTCGCAGCACGCCCCCGACCCGCGCATGTGGGCGCAGACCCCGGCTCCCGAGCCGGAGGGCCCGACCCGCCACCTCCCGTACGGCGACGACGCCCGCACGACCCAGTTCGTGGGCGTCGACGACCTGGTCACCCAGGCCGGTGAGGAGCACCACGAGCCCGACGCGTTCGCCCACCTCTTCCGGGACCAGCAGCCGGGCGGCTACCGCGGCCAGCAGGCAGGCCACCAGCAAGCCGCCTACCCGCAGGACGGCTACCAGCAAGAGGGATACCAGCAGGGCGGCCATCAGCAGGCCGGGTACCAGCAGGCGGGCCCCCAGCAGGCCGGATACCAACAGGCGGGCCCCCAACAGGCCGGATACCAGCAGGGTGGCTACCCGCAGGGTGCGTACCAGCAGGGCGGCTATCCCGAGAACGACGGCTACGCCCAGGGGAACGGCAATGGCTACCCCCAGGGCCACGGCTACCCCCAGAGCAACGACTACCAGCAGCCCGTCAACGGCGGATACCCGCCGGTCGAGCAGCCGGTCGTCCCGGGTCCCGCGGCCGCCCCGGTCGCCGCCCCCGCGCCCCCGGCCGCACCGGCGCCTGCCGCCAAGTCCGGCGGCCGCGCGTCCAGCCTGCTGAAGTCGAGCGCGCTCATGGCGGCAGGGACGATCGTCTCCCGCCTCACCGGCTTCCTGCGCACCCTGGTCATGGCCGCCGCGATCGGCGTCGGCACGCTCAACGACTCGTACCAGGTCGCCAACGTCCTGCCGACGATGATCTACGTCCTCGTCGGTGGCGGCGCCCTGAACGCGGTCTTCATCCCGCAGCTCGTCCGGGCCATGAAGAACGACGAAGACGAGGGCGAGGGCTACGCCAACCGGCTCCTGACCCTCGTGATGGTCCTGCTCGCGGCCGTCACCGTCATCTGTGTGGTCGCGGCACCCATGCTCATCCGCATGATGTCGCCGACGATCGCCGACAACCCCGCGAAGATGGACGTCGCGGTCACCTTCGCCCGGTACTGCATCCCCACGATGTTCTTCATGGGCCTGCACGTCGTGCTCGGCCAGGTCCTCAACGCCCGCGGCCGCTTCGGCGCGATGATGTGGACCCCGGTCCTCAACAACGTCGTGGTCATCGCGACGTTCGGCGCCTTCATCTGGGCCTTCGGCAGCTTCACCGACTCCGGCGTCAACGCGGGCAGCATCACGCCCGACGGCGTGCGGCTCCTCGGCCTCGGCACCCTGCTCGGCCTGACCGTGCAGGCGCTCTCGATGCTGCCGTACCTGCGCGAGGCGGGCTTCAAGCTGCGGCTCCGGTTCGACTGGCGTGGGCAGGGCCTCGGCAAGGCCGCGGGCCTCGCCAAGTGGACGTTCTTCTTCGTCCTCGCCAACCAGCTCGGCATGATCGTCGTGACCCAGCTGGCCACCAGCGCCGGCGCGACGGCCGAGGACCACGGCCACCCGGGCACCGGCATCACCGCGTACAACTACGCACTGCTGCTGTGGCAGATGCCGCAGGCCATCATCACGGTCTCCGTGATGACCGCGGTCCTGCCCCGCATCTCCCGCTCCGCGAACGACGACGACCCCGCTGCCGTCCGGGACGACATCTCGTACGGCCTGCGTACCTCCGCCGTGGCGATCGTGCCGTGTGCCTTCGCCTTCCTCGCCCTCGGCGTCCCCATGGCCACGCTGCTGTACGCGGGCTCGGGCGCAGGTGCGCAGAACATCGGCTACACCCTGATGGCGTTCGGCCTCGGCCTGATTCCGTACTCGGTCCAGTACGTCGTCCTGCGCGGCTTCTACGCGTACGAGGACACCCGCACGCCGTTCTACAACACCGTGATCGTTGCGGCCGTCAACGCGGCGGCCTCGGCCCTGTGCTTCTTCGTCCTGCCCGCCCGGTGGGCCGTCGTCGGCATGGCCGCCTCCTACGGCCTCGCCTACTCGGTGGGCGTCGGTATCGCCTGGCGGCGGCTGCGCGTGCGGCTGGGCGGCGATCTGGACGGCGCCCAGGTGGCACGCACCTACACCAGGCTCTTCGGCGCCTCGGTCCCGGCGGCCATCGTCGGTGGCGGCATCGGCTTCGCCATTCTGCAGGCGATGGGCACCGGCGCACTCAGCTCCTTCGTGGCGCTCGTGGCCGGCGGCGTCGCACTTCTCGGTGTCTTCTTCGTGGCCGCCCGAAAGATGCGGATTGCGGAGCTCAATTCCATGGTCGGCATGGTCCGTGGCCGTCTCGGCCGGTGAGATGAGCGGACCCGCACAACCATCGTCGGCCACCGTGTGTCGTGCATAGCGCCGGGTTGTGGGCACAATTGGCTTTGGCGTCTGACGGAGCGCAATGGATGGGGAGGCAGGAACGACGGTGGCAGAACGGAGCACGGCTGCCGTCGACGTGGCAGACAACAGTGGCGACGAGCCGCTGACCGCCAAGGCGGAGCAGGCCACGGCCGACGGGGTGGCCCAGACCCGGGAGCGGGACACGGCAGCAGACGAAGAGGCGGCGGAGACCGACAAGCCCATGAGCCGCGGGGCCTCCTCACCCCCAGAACTGCACAGTGGCCACAAGCTCGCCAGACGCTATCGACTCGAAGAGTGCGTCACCCGTCTGGACGGTTTCAGTAGCTGGCGTGCGGTCGACGAGAAGCTGCGCCGTGCCGTCGGCGTGCATCTCCTGCCCGCCGACCATCCGCGGGCCCGCTCGGTCCTCGCTGCGGCCCGTTCCTCGGCGCTGCTGGGCGACCCGCGCTTCGTGCAGGTCCTGGACGCCGTCGAGGAGAACGACCTCGTCTACGTCGTCCACGAGTGGCTTCCGGACGCCACGGAGCTCACCGCGCTCCTCGCCGCGAGCCCGCTCGAGGCCCACGACGCCTACCAACTGGTCAGCCAGGTCTCCCAGGCCATGGCAGCGGCCCACCGTGAGGGCCTCGCGCACCTGCGCCTGACGCCGGGCGCCGTGCTGCGTACGTCCACGGGCCAGTACCGCATCCGCGGCCTCGCCGTGAACGCCGCACTGCGCGGCATCAGCTCCGAGACCCCGCAGCGCACGGACACGGAGGCGATCGGCGCTCTCCTGTACGCCTCGCTGACCCAGCGCTGGCCGTACGAGGACGATGCGTACGGCCTCTCAGGGCTCCCCAAGGACATCGGCCTCATCGCACCCGACCAGGTGCGTGCGGGCGTCCACCGCGGCCTGTCGGAGCTCGCCATGCGCGCGCTCGTCAACGACGGCGCGACCGCTTCCCGCCAGGACCCTCCGTGCACGACGCCGGAGGAGCTGGTGAAGGCGATCGGTGAGATGCCCCGCATCCGCCCGCCGGAGCCGGTGTTCACCGCACCGCCCGAGTACCAGCGCACGACGTACCAGCAGGGCACGTACGGCCGCCCTGCGGCCCATCCCGGAGCCACCCAGCCCGTGCCGACCCCGCTGCCTCCGCTGCAGAGCCGCACCGGCAGGGTCCTCAAGTGGGGTGTCTCCGCACTGCTCATCGCCGCGCTGGGGCTCGGCAGCTGGCAGCTGGCGGATGCCCTGATGGACCGGGAGAACTCCGGGGACTCCGGTACGTCGCACACGAACGACGGTGGCGACAAGGGACAGCCGAAGCCCGCGAAGCCGATCCAGATCGAGAACGGCCAGGAGTTCGTCGTCGACGGCTATGCCCAGGACTCGTCGAAGGTCGGCAACACCTACGACAAGAACCCTTCCTCGCTCTGGCGCACGAAGACGTTCAAGGCCGGGCCGGCGCTCGCCCCGTTCAAGCCGGGTGTCGGTATCGTCTACGACCTCGGCTCGGCGCAGGACGTCTCCGAGGCGTCGATCGCCGTTCGGTACAGCGGCGAGCGGACCACAATCTCGCTGTATGCCACGGACTCACTGACGCCTTCGGCGGGCATCGAGTCCATGAAGAAGATCGGCACCGGCACCACGTCGGGCACCACCGTGAAGATCAAGGCCAAGAAGCCCGTGAAGTCGCAGTACGTGCTTCTCTGGATGACCGAAGTGCCTAACTCGCCTGTCGACGGGTACTACGGAGCTGGTTTCAAGCAAGCGATCACGGACGTGAAGCTCAAGGGCTGAGGAATCGGCCCGCCACGGCTCACTGGGGGAGGGGGTTCGACGGTGGACAGCACCGCGCACGGTGACATGAGCGATCAGGACCTCCTCGCCGCCCATGTCGCCGGTGACACGGACGCCTTCGGCGAGCTGGTGCGGCGCCATCGCGACCGGCTCTGGGCCGTGGCGCTGCGCACCCTCGGGGACCGCGAGGAGGCGGCCGACGCGGTGCAGGACGCCCTCGTCTCCGCCTATCGCGCGGCACACACCTTCCGCGGGCAGTCCGCCGTGACGACGTGGCTGCACCGGATCACCGTGAACGCCTGCCTCGACCGGGCGCGCAAGGCGGCCTCCCGCAAGACCTCCCCCATCGACGACACGGAGCGCCTCGAGCAGCTCCTGGAGCCGGAGGAGTCGGCCGCCGCTCCCGTCGAGCGGGGCGACCTCCACCGGGAGCTGGTGGAGGCTCTGGGCACCCTCCCGCACGATCAGCGCGCCGCTCTCGTCCTCGTCGACATGCAGGGCTATCCGGTGGCCGAGGCCGCCCGCGTCCTGGACGTACCCACCGGCACGGTGAAGAGCCGCTGCGCCCGCGGCAGAGCCAGACTGCTGCCGCTCCTCACCCATCTACGTACGGAGCCGCCTCCGGGCGACGGGGACCGCGGCGACGCGGGAAGCAGGAAACCCCGCTCAGGAAGGAACCGGACGCAGGGGACATCCGTCCCACCGGCAGCAAGGCCACGGGATACAGGACCAAGTGATTCAGCTGCCGTGAAGGGCGGAGGTGGGCGAGCGTGACAGACACGACCGACTCGGCCGGGCACCCGGACGTCGCTGAAATCTCGGATCTGACCGAGGGCCTGCTCTCCCCGTCGCGCACGGGTGACGTGCGACGGCACCTGGACGGCTGTGAGCTCTGCGCCGACGTCTACGCCTCCCTTGAGGAGATCCGCGGCATGCTCGGCACACTGCCCGGCCCCCCGCGCATGCCGGACGACGTCGCCGGACGCATCGACGCGGCGCTGGCGGCCGAAGCGCTGCTGAATTCCACCACGCTCGAAGGCCTTCATGCGGAGGACGAGGCATCCGAGCCCGTGTCCGTCGCCTCGTCTTCACCCGCTTCTTCGTCCGTCTCGGCTTCTCCCCCTTCCTCCTCCTCGCCCGCGGCGGCGCGTGTTTCACGTGAAACAACGTCCGCCCCTGCCTCCTCCGGGGCTGCCGACCGGCCTGCGGGCCATGCCCGTGCGGCCACCGGCCCGGGCCGCGGAAGCCGTCTGCGGGGCACGCGCCGACGCACCGCGGTGCTCGGCGCCGTCTTCACCGCAGCCGCGATCGGTCTCGGCTCCCTGTTGATCCAGACCATGGGCGGCGATTCCGGAGGGACGACGGAAACGGCCTCGGGGCGGAGCCCCGCGAGCTCGTTCTCTGGAGAGAAGATCGAGGGCCGCGTCGCCGATCTCCTCGAGAAGAACGCCCCCAACAAGACCGGCGGGAAGACGGACGCCTCGACGCCGTCCTTCGACACCCGCTCCAGCCCGGAGTCCCCCAAGAAGAACTCTCCGAAGACCGCGATCCAGGTAGAGGTACCGGACTGCATTCAGCGCGGTATCGGTGACAGGACTCCGCTCGCGGCCGAAGAGGGTTCGTACGAGGGCAAGCGCGCCTACCTCGTCGTGGTGCCCCACGACTCCGACACCACCAAGGTGTCCGCGTACGTCGTCGACGCCGCCTGTGTGGGCAAGTCCTCACCGCCCGCAGGCAAGGTCCTCATGACGCACGCCTACCCGCAGAGCTGACGCCTCGGTCTCTGCCCGAGACTCTTTCCGGGGCTCTTTCCTCGGGCTTTTTCCCGTGCCGGTCCACGGACACTCAACGCTGCGGCCAGCGGTCTTGTGGCGCATGGCACTCCTCACCCCGAAACGCTTCCGTGTGCTCGGACACTGAGGGGAATGCATGCCCCGTAGGATCCGTTGGGTGGGGTGAGAGCCATGAGACAGGCACCCACCAGCAGTACGCAGCAGTCCCCAGAGACGAGGAATCAAGCCGTGACCGACGTCCGTAACGTGATCATCATCGGCTCCGGGCCCGCCGGCTACACGGCGGCGCTCTACACCGCGCGCGCGTCGCTGAAGCCGCTGGTGTTCGAGGGCGCCGTCACCGCTGGCGGTGCGCTGATGAACACCACCGAGGTGGAGAACTTCCCGGGCTTCCAGGACGGTGTCATGGGCCCCGACCTCATGGACAACATGCGCGCCCAGGCCGAGCGCTTCGGCGCCGAGCTCGTGCCGGACGACATCGTCACCGTCGACCTCAGCGGTGAGATCAAGACCGTGACGGACACCGCGGGCACCGTGCACCGCGCCAAGGCCGTCATCGTCACGACCGGCTCCCAGCACCGCAAGCTCGGCCTGCCGAACGAGGACGCCCTCTCCGGACGCGGTGTCTCCTGGTGCGCCACCTGCGACGGCTTCTTCTTCAAGGACCAGGACATCGCCGTGATCGGCGGCGGCGACACCGCGATGGAGGAGGCCACCTTCCTCTCGCGCTTCGCCAAGTCCGTGACCATCGTGCACCGTCGCGACAGCCTGCGCGCCTCCAAGGCGATGCAGGAGCGCGCCTTCGCCGACCCGAAGATCAAGTTCATCTGGGACAGCGAGATCGCCGAGATCAAGGGCGAGCAGAAGCTCTCCGGTCTGGCGCTGCGCAACCTCAAGACGGGCGAGACGTCCGAGCTGCCGGTGACGGGTCTGTTCATCGCGATCGGCCACGACCCGCGCACGGAGCTCTTCAAGGGGCAGCTGGAGCTCGACGACGAGGGCTACCTGAAGGTCGACGCGCCCTCGACCCGGACGAACCTGACTGGTGTCTTCGGCGCCGGCGACGTCGTCGACCACACGTACCGCCAGGCGATCACGGCGGCCGGTACCGGCTGCTCCGCCGCTCTCGACGCCGAGCGCTTCCTCGCTGCCCTCACGGACAGCGAGACGGCGGCCGTCACCGTCTGACACCTCTTCCCCACCGCACCACCGAGTTAAAGGAGCCCTCCCGTGGCCGACCTTCAGAACGTGACCGACGACTCCTTCGAGGAGGTCGTCCTCAAGAGCGACAAGCCCGTACTGGTGGACTTCTGGGCTGCCTGGTGCGGCCCGTGCCGCCAGATCGCTCCCTCCCTCGAGGCGATCGCGAAGGAGCACGGCGACAAGATCCAGGTCGTCAAGCTCAACATCGACGAGAACCCCGGCACCGCCGCGAAGTACGGCGTCATGTCGATCCCGACCCTGAACGTCTACCAGGGTGGCGAGGTCGCCAAGACCATCGTCGGCGCCAAGCCGAAGGCTGCCATCGAGAAGGACCTGGCGGACTTCATCGCCGAGTAATCAGTGGCGATGTTTCACGTGAAACACGAATGGACCAGTCCCCGCGGGGGCTGGTCCATTCGCCGTTCAGGAGTCTGCTTCTCGACTCACAACGGCCGGAGCGCCGGTTCCTTCTGCACCGCTCCCAGCAGGCGGTCGAGCGCCAGCTCAACATCTTCCTTCCAGGAGAGCGTCGTACGCAGTTCCAGCCTCAGCCGCGGATAGGCAGGGTGCGGGCGGACCGTCTTGAAGCCCACCGCAAGGAGATGCTCCGCGGGCAGCACACACGCGGGCTTCGCCCACTTCGCGTCTCCGAAGGCCTCGATCGCCTTGAAGTTTCTGCGCAGCAGATCCTTCGCGACCGTCTGGACGATCACCCGGCCGAGCCCCTGCCCCTGGTAGCCCGGCATGATCCAGGCCGTCATCAGCTGGACCGCATCCGGTGACACGGGGCTCGTGGGAAAGGCCGTGGAGCGCGGAACATACGCCGGAGGGGCGTAGAGCACGAAGCCCACCGGAACGTCGTCCACGTAGACGACACGGCCGCAGGACCCCCACTCCAGCAGGACGGCGGAGATCCACGCCTCCTTCTCCAGCTCAGGAGTTCCGGCCTTTACCGCGGCCTGGCCGCTGACCGGGTCCAGCTCCCAGAAGACACATGCCCGGCAAGGCGTGGGGAGGTCCGGGAGATTGTCCAGTGTGAGCGGTACGAGCCGACGCCCCATGAAGGCGGTTCCTCACTTCCGTCGGCCGCCGCGCTGCGGGCGGCTGTCAGCGCGCTGCGTTCCCTGAGCAGGCTGCCGACGAAGCCGCCGACCGCTCCCAGCCCGAGGCCCGCGGTCATCAGTCCGGTGCGGCTCATCGTTCGCATGGCCCCCGCCTCCCCAATGAGGTGCCGTCAGGTGGATGCGCCATACCTGAACGCATCGTATCCACGATGAGATTGCATCGATACCGTAGGAAAGCAAAGAGCGGGCCGTGTTCCGGTACAGACCGGACACGACCCGCTCTCGCGGTGCTGACCTGTGCGAATCAGGCCTTGCCGTCCTCGGAGGCGTCGTCCGAGGTGTCTTCGGCCAGCCCGTTCTTCAGGACCGGTCCCTCTCCCGGAGCCAGCGTGCTGAGGATGCGCTCCAGGTCTTCCAGAGAGGCGAAGTCAACGACGATCTTCCCCTTCTTCTGGCCCAGATCCACCCTGACCCGCGTCTCGAACCGGTCCGAGAGCCGGGTCGCCAGCGTGCTCAGAGCGGGCGAGAGCCGGGCGCCGGCACGCGGCCCCTTGGCCTTCGGGGCACTCTGGGGCCGCGAACCCATGAGGGTCACGATCTCTTCGACAGCACGCACCGAGAGGCCCTCGGCCACGATCCGGTGCGCAAGCCGGTCCTGCTCCTCCGAGTCATCGACGGAGAGCAGCGCCCGGGCGTGACCGGCGGAGAGAACTCCGGCGGCGACCCTGCGCTGCACTGCAGGCGAGAGCTTCAGCAGTCGCAGCGTGTTGGAGACCTGCGGGCGGGACCGGCCGATGCGGTCCGCCAGCTGGTCGTGCGTGCAGTTGAAGTCCTTGAGCAACTGGTCGTAGGCCGCGGCCTCTTCCAGGGGATTCAGCTGAGCACGATGCAGGTTCTCGAGAAGCGCGTCCAGGAGGAGCTTCTCGTCGTCCGTGGCCCGCACGATGGCGGGAATACGCTCAAGCCCCGCCTCGCGGCAGGCCCGCCAACGCCGCTCGCCCATGATGAGCTCGTAGCGTGCGGGACCCAGCTGCCGCACGACGACCGGCTGGAGAAGGCCGACCTCCTTGATGGAGGTCACCAGCTCGGCGAGGGCGTCCTCGTCGAACACCACACGTGGCTGCTGCGGGTTCGGCGTGATGACGTCGAGCGGCAGCTCGGCGAAGTACGCGCCGGCCACGGTCTGGCTCTCCGGAGCCTCCACGGCCTGCTGGGGCGGCTCCACCGTTTCATGTGAAACAGGGCTCTGCGGGAGCGCCGTCACCTTCGCGGCGGCCACGCCTCGCTCGGCGGTCAGCACCGGCACTGCTGAGGGAGAGGTCGAGCCTCCTCCCACGCTCTGCGAGGGCTGCTTCTCCGTCGGGGCTGCAGGGATCAAGGCACCGAGGCCTCGACCCAGTCCTCTGCGTCGCTCGCTCACTGCATCCCCTCCGTCATGCTGTGCTGGTCGTTCTGAGCGCCCATGTGGGCGTGCTGGACGTCGTAGTGCACTCCGACCCCTCGCAGCGCGATCTCACGTGCCGCTTCGAAGTAGGAGAGGGCGCCGCTCGATCCCGGGTCGTAGGTGAGGACCGTCTGTCCGTAGCTCGGGGCTTCGGAGATGCGGACCGACCGCGGAATGCTCGTGCGCAGGACCTCGTCGCCGAAGTGGTTGCGCACCTCGTCCGCGACCTGCGAGGCGAGCCTGGTCCTGCCGTCGTACATGGTGAGAAGGATCGTCGACACATGCAGGTTCGGGTTGAGGTGGCCCCGCACCAGATCGACGTTGCGCAGGAGCTGTCCGAGTCCTTCCAGTGCGTAGTACTCGCACTGGATGGGGATCAGCACCTCCGCACCGGCCACCAACGCATTGACCGTCAGGAGGCCCAGCGACGGCGGACAGTCGATGAGGATGTAGTCCAGCGGCTGCTCGTACGCCTGGATCGCTCGCTGCAGTCGGCTCTCCCGTGCCACGAGTGACACGAGCTCGATCTCCGCACCGGCGAGATCGATGGTGGCCGGGGCGCAGAAGAGACCTTCGACGTCGACGACCGGCTGGACCACGTCGGAGAGCGGCTTACTCTCGACCAGCACGTCGTAGATGGACGGGACTTCGGCGTGGTGGTCGATACCGAGAGCGGTGGAGGCGTTGCCCTGTGGGTCGAGGTCGATCACCAGGACGCGGGCGCCGTGCAGCGCGAGTGAAGCGGCGAGATTGACGGTCGTCGTCGTCTTGCCCACTCCACCCTTCTGGTTGGCGACCACCATGACGCGGGTCTGCTCGGGGCGAGGCAGACCCTCGCCTGCGCGGCCGAGCGCTTCCACCGCCAGTTGGGCAGCACGACCGATGGGTGTGTCGTCCATCGGGGTCGGTGTTTCACGTGAAACATCCTCCCCCGCCGACTCGGTACGGGGACCGGGGACCGGATCGGTCATCGGTCCCGCGATGTTGGCGTCGGACCGCAAGGATTCACTCTCCTCGACATCAGGCTCGCAATGAACAGAGCCTCCCATGCTTTGAGGGTCGTGAACCAGCGAGGCCCGGGCTTCTGTGGACGAATCCACCTCTGTGGACAACTCCGTGCCCTTATCGAGGGAACCGAGTGGTCGGCGGTCGCGGGGTTCCGCAGCGCGGCCGCGACTGATGATGCCATGCAGCAGTGAGCGACGTTTCACGTGAAACACGATGCACGGCAGCCGGGGTGCCGCTGGTGCGACACCCCGGTATGGGTACGTTTGACTGCTTTTGTGGAGTACGGCTCGTCGTCAGGACGGATGAGTGAGGGCGGATCAGCGTCGGCGGATCGCGCGGCTCAGCGGCGGCGACGTGCGCGAGCGGCCTTGGCCCGCTTCGCCGCGAAGCGCACACCGCCAGGGCTCTCCCCGACCTCGACACGCACGACCGTGGACAGCGGGTCCACCACACCCTCACCGACGTGCAGCACGGACGTGTCCACCGCACCGAGCTTGCTCAGGGAGGCGCCTGCCGCCTTCACCTCTTCCTCGGCGGTGTCTCCCTTGAGGAGCAGCATCTCTCCGTACGGGCGGAGCAGCGGGACGCCCCAGGCCGCCAGGCGGTCCAGTGGTGCGACGGCGCGAGCAGTCACCACATGAACGGGCGGCAGCTTGCCGAGGACTTCCTCGGCACGACCCCGCACGACCGTCACATGGTCGAGGCCGAGCAGCTCCACGACCTCGGTGAGGAAGTTCGTGCGCCGCAGCAGCGGCTCCAGGAGCGTGATCTTCAGGTCCGGGCGGACCAGCGCCAGCGGGATACCCGGCAGCCCGGCACCGGAGCCGACATCGCACACCGTGACGTTCTCGGGCACGACCTCGGACAGCACGGCGCAGTTCAGCAGATGCCGCTCCCACAGCCGCGGCACTTCGCGAGGGCCGATCAGGCCTCGCTGGACTCCCGCGTCGGCCAGCAGTTCCGCGTACCGGACCGCGTCCGAGAAGCGATCACCGAATACCGTTCGGGCCTCTTCCGGCGCCGGGGGGAGCTCCGCTGCCTCCGTCACGGGGACCGTCCTTCCGTACCGCACTGGGGTGGCTGTCTATCAGGCTGACAAAGATCGGCCCCGCCTGCGAACAGACGGGGCCGGTTGACGCTGTGCCGATCAGGCAGGGAGCACGACGACGAAGCGCTGCGGCTCCTCGCCCTCGGACTCGCTGCGCAGACCGGCGGCCTTGACCGCGTCGTGCACGACCTTGCGCTCGAACGGCGTCATCGGCTTGAGCTTGGCCGGTTCACCGGAGCTCTTCACCTCGGCCGCGGCCTTGGCGCCCAGCTCCGAGAGCTCCTCGCGCTTCTTGGCGCGGTAGCCCGCGATGTCCAGCATCAAGCGGCTGCGGTCACCGGTCTCGCGGTGCACGGCCAGGCGCGTGAGCTCCTGGAGCGCCTCCAGGACCTCGCCGTCGCGGCCGACCAGCTTCTGCAGATCGCTGCCGCCGCTGTCGCTGATGATCGAGACAGCGGCACGGTCGGCCTCGACGTCCATGTCGATGTCGCCGTCGAGGTCGGCGATGTCGAGCAGACCCTCGAGGTAGTCCGCTGCGATCTCCCCCTCCTGCTCGAGGCGGGTCAGGGTGTCGCCGGCCTCAGCTGCGGCGGAGGTGGTGGTGCCTTCCGTCACTGGATGGGCTCCTTCTACTTCTTGGAGGACGGGTGCTTGGGCCGCTGCTGGCCCTTGCGCTGTCCCGACTTCGCTCGGCTGCGCTGACCGGAGCTGGGCTGGTTGCCCTGCTTGTTGCCGCCGGCCTGCTTGGTCTTGGGGGAGTCGTCCTCGGGCTCGGCCGCGGTCTTCTCCAGCGAGGGCTTCGCGTCGGAGGGCCCGTCCGCCGTGGTGTCGTCGGCGTCGCCCTGGGCGGCACCAGTCGCTCCCTGCGCGGTGCCGGACTGACGCTTGGCCTTGCTCTGGCGCTTGGGCTGCTGGCGCTTGGGGCCGCCTGCCGGGGTGCCGTCCTCGGTCTCGGTGAGGACGGTGGTGTCGCTCTCGGTCACGGTGCCGTCGGTCTGGGCCGCGAGGCCCGCCTTGGTCAGGCCGTTGATGAACTTCCGCTCGAACTCGTTGCGGTCCCGGCCCTTGGCGACGATCGCCTTGATGACGTTCGTGTTGCCGCGCCCGCTCACCTTCTTGTGGTGCGTGATCTGCTTCTGCAGGCGCTCCAGGAACGCGGCCTGGGCCTTGGAGCCCGGAGTCGGGTTCCTGCGGATCACGAACATCTGCTGGCCCATGGTCCACACGTTGGTGGTCAGCCAGTAGACGAGGACACCGACGGGGAAGTTGATACCGAAGACGGCGAACATGACCGGGAAGACGTACATCAGCATCTTCTGCTGCTGCATGAAGGGCGTCTTGACCGTGGTATCCACGTTCTTCGTCATCAGCTGGCGCTGCGTGAAGAACTGCGAGGCCGACATCAGGACGATCATGACCGCGGTGACGACCCGGACGTCCGTCAGGGTGGCGCCGAGGGAAGCGACCTTGTCGGCACCGTCGGTGAACTTCGCGGCCAGCGGGGCACCGACGATGTGCGCCTTACGCGCGCTCTCCAGGAGCTGATCGTCGATGACACCGATCGTCTTGCCCGTCGCGATGCCGTTCAGCACGTGGTACAGAGCAAAGAAGAACGGCGACTGCGCCAGGATGGGAAGGCACGAGGAGAGCGGGTTGGTACCCGACTCCTTGTACAGCTTCATCATCTCTTCGGACTGGCGCTGCTTGTCGCTCTTGTAGCGCTCCTGGATCTTCTTCATCTCGGGCTGCAGCGTCTGCATCGCCCGAGTCGCCTTGATCTGCTTCACGAAGAGCGGGATCAGACAGATCCGGATGAGGATCACCAGGGACACGATGGACAGGCCCCAGGCCCAGCCCGTGTCGGGACCGAAGATCTTCCCGTACACCGAGTGGAACTGGACGATGACCCACGAAACTGGTGTCGTGATAAAGCTGAAGAGACTGGCAATCGTGTCCACTAATCAGGCTCCTTGAGCATGGGACGGGGTCTCGGTCTCGGCGGCCGTGCCCGGGGGAAGATCCCCGGTCGGCTCGCCTGCGGCGGAGGGCCCGCCCTTGCGTTCGCGCCAGGAAGCGCGCAGCATCTCGTGCCACCGCGGACGCTTGCGCGGCGGAACATGGTCGACACCACCGAGCGACCACGGATTGCACCGCAGGATGCGCCAGGCCGTGAGCGCCGTTCCCTTGATCGCACCGTGCCGGTCGATGGCCAGGTAGCCGTATCGGGAACACGACGGGTAGTACTTGCACACTGGGCCCAGGAGTGGACTGATCGTCCACTGGTAGAGCTTGATCAGAGCCAGCAGCGGGTACTTCATCGCGCGCCCCCTCCCAGCAACCGCTGCAAGGCGGCGTCCAGGTCTCGGGCCAGCTGTGCATGGTCGGCGTCGCCCGCTCCGGGCAGCGCTCGTACTACTACCAGGCTACCGGGGGGCACCAGGGCCAGCCGGTCGCGCATGAGGTGACGGAGTCTGCGCTTCACGGCGTTGCGTATGACTGCTCCACCCACGGCCTTGCTGACGACGAAACCCGCACGTGTCGGGGGAGAGCTCTCCCCAGGCACGTGCGGGTCCGTTGCACCGCTACGTAGATGGACGACGAGAAGCGGGCGCCCGGCCCGGCGTCCTCGGCGTACCGCGGTCGCGAAGTCTTCGCGCCGCCTCAGCCGATGCTCGGTAGGCAGCACGACGTCATGACCTGACTGAGATCAGGCGGACAGGCTGGCGCGACCCTTGCCACGACGGTTCGCGAGAATCGCGCGGCCGGCACGGGTGCGCATCCGCAGGCGGAAGCCATGGGTCTTGGCGCGACGACGGTTGTTCGGCTGGAAGGTGCGCTTGCTCACTCGGGGGCTCCAGAAATGATTCGTTGGTGGCGGGACATCGCCTGGCTGTCACCGTGCGCCCACGAGAAGCTCGCGAATACGCACCGAGTGCACCGCTTCACAATCACAGATCGTGATCTTTGCCCATCGGAGGCAGGCGGCAGCAGCCATCGACAACTCGACCTGGTCACGGTACGCGGGGCTACGCCATCCGGTCAAACCGGCCGTCATGGAGAGACACTGTGCACAGCCTGTGGACAACAACTTGAACCGCACCCGTCGCCCTGACTACCGTGACTGGACTCCGATTCGTTCCCTTCCTTCACCCCATACCGAATTCCGTCCCATGAACCACACGTTCGTGGGACCCCGTGAGAGAGCGTGCCCTGTGGCTGACGTACCTGCCGATCTTGCCGCAGTGTGGCCACGAGTTCTGGAACATCTGCTGGGTGAGGGCCGCGGGCAGGGTGTCGAGGCGAAGGACGAGCGGTGGCTCCGGAGCTGCCAGCCCCTGGCGCTCGTCGCGGACACCGCGCTGCTGGCCGTTCCGAACGAGTTCGCCAAGGGCGTACTGGAAGGCCGTCTCGCGCCGGTGGTCAGCGAGTCCCTGAGCCGCGAGTGCGGCCGCCCGATCCGCATCGCCATCACGGTCGACGACTCCGTGGGCGAACCCGCGGGCCCGCCTGCGCCTCCGATGCAGCAGCAGCCCGCTCCGCAGCAGCCGCCCCACCAGCACCGCTACGACGAGCCCGAGCTGCCGCCCGGCTCCGGTCAGGGGCGCGACGCGTACGACAGCTATGGGCGCCGCTCCTCGGACGACCACCAGGACGGCTCCCGGCCCGGCCAGATGCCGACCGCACGCCCCGCCTACCCGGACTACCAGCGCCCGGCCCCCGGCGCCTGGCCGCAGCCCCAGGACGACTACGGCTGGCAGCAGCAGCGGCTCGGCTTCCCCGACCGCGACCCGTACGCGAACCCGGTCCAGCAGCCGCAGCACGACTACCGCTCGCAGCCGCCGCAGGAGCGCTCGCCGTACGAGCAGCAGCGCTCCGAGCCGCAGGACCGGCGCGAGCGTCATGACATGTCCGATCAGCACGGTGGTCCCAGGGGCGTCGGACACGGCGGCCACGGAGTGCACAGGGGCGGACCGGTGGGCCCCACCTCGTCGAGCGGCGCTCCCGGCCCGCTGGCCGCGCAGCCGGCGCCCGCTACGGGCCCGGGTGAGCCCACCGCGCGCCTCAACCCGAAGTACCTCTTCGACACCTTCGTCATCGGCGCGTCGAACCGTTTCGCCCACGCGGCCGCGGTCGCTGTCGCCGAGGCGCCCGCGAAGGCGTACAACCCGCTCTTCATCTACGGAGAGTCGGGTCTCGGCAAGACGCACCTGCTGCACGCGATCGGGCACTACGCCCGAAGCCTCTACCCCGGCACGCGCGTGCGGTACGTGAGCTCGGAGGAATTCACCAACGAGTTCATCAACTCCATCCGCGACGGCAAGGGCGACAGCTTCCGCAAGCGGTACCGCGAGATGGACATCCTGCTCGTCGACGACATCCAGTTCCTCGCGGACAAGGAGTCGACGCAGGAGGAGTTCTTCCACACCTTCAACACGCTCCACAACGCGAACAAGCAGATCGTGCTCTCCAGTGACCGGCCGCCCAAGCAGCTGGTCACGCTGGAGGACCGGCTGCGCAACCGCTTCGAGTGGGGACTGATCACCGACGTCCAGCCGCCCGAGCTGGAGACGCGTATCGCCATCCTTCGTAAGAAGGCGGTGCAGGAGCAGCTCAACGCTCCCCCGGAGGTGCTCGAGTTCATCGCGTCGCGCATCTCGCGGAACATCCGTGAGCTGGAGGGCGCGCTGATCCGGGTCACCGCCTTCGCCTCGCTCAATCGACAGCCTGTGGACCTGGGACTCACCGAGATCGTCCTCAAGGACCTGATCCCGGGCGGTGAGGACGCGTCTCCGGAGATCACCGCGCCGGCCATCATGGCGGCCACCGCCGACTACTTCGGCCTCACGGTGGACGATCTGTGCGGATCCTCGCGCAGCCGGGTGCTGGTGACGGCCCGGCAGATCGCCATGTACCTGTGCAGGGAGCTGACCGACCTCTCCCTGCCGAAGATCGGCGCGCAGTTCGGCGGCCGCGACCACACGACCGTCATGCATGCGGACCGCAAGATCCGCGCGCTGATGGCGGAGCGTCGCTCCATCTACAACCAGGTAACCGAGCTCACCAACCGCATCAAGAACGGCTGACAGCCTCCGCAGAACGTCGTTGAAGGCGCCCCAGGACTCCTCCTGGGGCGCTTTTTTCGTGTCGGCACGCGTGCGTGCGGTTCGCCGCTGTTCGATTTCCCCTGCTCAGGCGCCTGTTCTCCACAGATTGGGCGACTTTTTCCCTTCCACACCCTGGGGACTGGGAAGTTGTCCAGACACTGTCCACAGGGGAGGCTGCTGAGAGATCATCAGGCCAGGTCAGGTGACTGTGGATTCGTGGACGAAGACTGTCCACAGGCTGTGGAGAAAAATCTCGTCCACAGGCTGTGCATGAAGTTGTCCACCGGCGGCCCACAGGCTGCGGCTCGTTGTCCCCAGCTTTCTCCAGCTTCTCCACACGGCTGTCCACTGTTCGGCAACGCAACGCGCCCTCTCACTGGGTCGAGTGAAAGGCGTCACACCAAGGTGGTCGGTTGGCCTGTGGGGAAGCTGGGTAAAGCTGGGGACAGCGCTGGGGAGAAGTCGCCCCTGCCTGTGCATCGGGTGTGCAGAACTTTCGCCCGTCCACAGAAACACCCGGTTGTCCACCGGCTCCACCCACAGGGTCAGTGGATAAAAAACCGGGCCTGACCTGCGCTTTCGCGGTTATCCACGGTTTCCACAGCCCCTACTACTACTCCCAACTAGAGAGACCAGGGAAATGGTTTCGAAGTTGGGGCTGTGCACAACTCTCGCTCCGGAGCTCCGACACCGCTCGGCACGACTTGACCCCGACAGGCACCGACTGTCAGTGCGGTGCGTCAGACTGGTCCCCGGTGTCCTTCCCACGGCATGGCTGAGAGACACCGAGTCAGACGACGAGGGCCACAGGCCCAGCGGGCGAAAGCAGCCAGCAACAGCAGGAGGCGGCTTAGGTGAAGATCCGGGTTGAACGCGACGTACTCGCGGAGGCGGTGGCCTGGGCTGCGCGCAGCCTCCCGGCCCGGCCCCCGGCGCCTGTCCTCGCGGGCCTGCTGCTGAAGGCCGAGGAAGGCGCACTGAGCCTGTCGAGCTTCGACTACGAGGTCTCGGCACGCGTCTCGGTGGACGCGGAGATCGACGAAGAAGGCACGGTCCTCGTATCGGGCCGACTGCTCGCGGACATCTGCCGCGCCCTCCCCAACCGCCCGGTGGAGATCTCCACAGACGGTGTACGGGCGACGGTGGTCTGCGGCTCCTCGCGATTCACACTCCACACGCTTCCTGTGGAGGAGTACCCGGCGCTGCCGCAGATGCCGACCGCCACGGGCACCGTTCCCGGTGAGGTCTTCGCCTCCGCCGCCGCCCAGGTGGCCATCGCCGCGGGCCGCGACGACACGCTGCCCGTGCTCACCGGTGTGCGCATCGAGATCGAGGGCGACACGGTCACGCTGGCCTCCACCGACCGCTACCGCTTCGCGGTCCGCGAGTTCCTGTGGAAGCCGGAGAACCCCGAGGCGTCCGCGGTGGCCCTGGTGCCCGCCAAGACGCTCCTGGACACCGCCAAGGCGCTCACGAGCGGCGACACGGTCACCCTGGCGCTCTCCGGCTCCGGTGCGGGCGAGGGCCTGATCGGTTTCGAGGGTGCCGGTCGACGTACGACGACGCGTCTGCTCGAGGGCGACCTGCCGAAGTACAAGACGCTCTTCCCCACGGAGTTCAACTCGATCGCGGTCATCGAGACCGCCCCGTTCGTCGAGGCCGTGAAGCGCGTGGCCCTGGTGGCCGAGCGGAACACTCCGGTCCGGCTCAGCTTCGAGCAGGGCGTGCTGATCCTGGAGGCGGGCTCCAGCGACGACGCACAGGCTGTGGAGAGGGTCGACGCCCAGCTCGACGGCGACGACGTCTCGATCGCCTTCAACCCGACGTTCCTGCTCGACGGCCTCAGCGCGATCGATTCGCCGGTCGCCCAGTTGTCGTTCACGACGTCGACGAAGCCCGCTCTGCTGAGCGGCAGGCCGGCCCTGGACGCCGAGGCGGACGAGGCCTACAAGTACCTGATCATGCCCGTACGTCTGAGCGGCTGAGCCCACAGGTGTGTGCGTGCGTCCGGGCGTAGGCTCGGACGCAGGTACGAAAGTGCCGTAACGCCACCTCGCTAGTGAAGGAACCTCTGATGGAGCTCGGTCTCGTCGGCCTCGGCAAGATGGGCGGCAACATGCGCGAGCGCATCCGCCGCGCAGGTCACACCGTCATCGGATACGACCGCAACCCGGACCTCGCGGACGTCCCCAGCCTCGAAGCGCTCGTGGGCAAGCTCAAGGGCCCGCGCGTGGTGTGGGTGATGGTCCCGGCGGGGGCCGCGACCCAGGCCACCATCGACGAGCTGGGCGAGCTGCTGCAGCCCGGCGACATCGTCGTGGACGGCGGCAACTCCCGCTGGACGGACGACGAGAAGCACGCCGAGGAGCTGAAGGCCAAGGGCATCGGCTTCGTCGACTGCGGCGTCTCCGGCGGCGTCTGGGGCCTGCAGAACGGCTATGCGCTGATGTACGGCGGCGACAAGGACGACGTCGCCAAGGTGCAGCCCATCTTCGACGCGCTGAAGCCCGAGGGCGACTTCGGCTCGGTCCACGCGGGCAAGGTCGGCGCCGGCCACTTCGCGAAGATGGTCCACAACGGCATCGAGTACGCGATGATGCAGGCCTACGCCGAGGGCTGGGAGCTCCTGGAGAAGGTCGACTCGGTCACGGACGTCCGTGAGGTCTTCCGCTCCTGGCAGGAGGGCACGGTCATCCGTTCCTGGCTGCTCGACCTCGCGGTCAACGCCCTGGACGACGACGAGCACCTGGAGAAGCTGCGCGGCTTCGCGCAGGACTCCGGAGAGGGCCGGTGGACGGTCGAGGCCGCCATCGACAACGCCGTGCCGCTGCCCGCGATCACGGCCTCGCTCTTCGCGCGGTTCGCCTCGCGCCAGGACGACTCCCCGCAGATGAAGATGATCGCCGCGCTGCGCAACCAGTTCGGTGGCCACGCCGTGGAGTCCAAGAGCGCGAACTGATCCACAGCCTGTGTGCAACCCCAGCCGTTGTGCACAGGCCTCGCAGCAAGAGAAGTAGGCCGGGGGAGGTCGGCGCACACCATGCACGTCACGCATCTGTCGCTGGCCGACTTCCGCTCGTACGCCCGGGTCGAGGTGCCTCTCGACCCGGGCGTCACCGCGTTCGTGGGCCCGAACGGACAGGGCAAGACCAACCTCGTCGAAGCCGTCGGCTACCTCGCCACGCTCGGCAGCCACCGGGTCTCGTCGGACGCCCCACTGGTGCGCATGGGCGCCGAGCGCGCCGTCATCAGGGCCCAGGTGCGCCAGGGCGAGCGCCAGCAGCTGGTCGAGCTCGAGCTCAATCCCGGCAAGGCCAACCGCGCCCGCATCAACAGGTCCTCCCAGGTCAGGCCCCGTGACGTACTGGGGATCGTCCGTACGGTCCTGTTCGCGCCCGAGGACCTCGCGCTGATCAAGGGCGACCCCGGTGAGCGGCGCCGCTTCCTCGACGAGCTGATCACGGCGCGCTCCCCGCGCATGGCCGGCGTCCGCTCCGACTACGACCGGGTCCTGAAGCAGCGCAACACCCTCCTGAAGTCGGCCGCCCTCGCCCGGCGCCACGGCGGTCGCTCCATGGACCTGTCCACGCTCGACGTCTGGGACCAGCACCTCGCGCGCGTGGGGGCCGAGCTGCTCGCCCAGCGGCTCGACCTGATCTCGGCGCTGCAGCCGCTGGCCGACAAGGCGTACGAACAGCTGGCACCCGGCGGCGGACCGATCACGCTGGAGTACAAGCCGTCGGCGCCCGGCGACGGGCACACGCGCGAGGACCTCTACGAACAGCTGACCACCGCCCTCGAAGAGGCCCGCAAGCAGGAGATCGAGCGGGGCGTCACCCTGGTCGGCCCGCACCGTGACGACCTGGTGCTCAAGCTGGGCCAGCTCCCCGCGAAGGGTTACGCGAGCCACGGCGAGTCCTGGTCGTACGCCCTGGCGCTGCGCCTCGCCTCGTACGACCTGCTCAGGGCCGAGGGCAACGAGCCGGTGCTCGTCCTCGACGACGTCTTCGCGGAGCTGGACGCCCGCCGCAGGGAGCGGCTCGCGGAGCTGGTGGCCCCCGGCGAGCAGGTGCTCGTCACCGCCGCGGTGGACGACGACGTGCCGGGCGTGCTCACCGGCACGCGGTACAAGGTGGCGGACGGCGCGGTGGACCGCGTATGAGCCCCGGAGAGCCTGCCGAGGGCGCCTCCGCGGACGGATCCGCGGGCACCCCGAACACGCCCGCTCCCAAGACCCCCGAGCCCTCCGGCGTCGACCTCGCCAGGGTCGCCCTGCGGGCCGCGAAGGAACAGGCACGCGCGCGTGGCGATGCCGCCCAGCAGAAGAAGCAGGCCCGGCGCGGAGGTCTGCGGTCCGGCGCGCGCGCCGACGGACGCGACCCGCTGACGCTCGGCTCCGCGATCAACCGCCTGATCACCGAGCGCGGCTGGGAGACGCCCGCCGCGGTGGGCGGTGTGATGGGGCGCTGGCCGCAGATCGTCGGCGACGATCTGGCCAACCACTGCGTCCCCCAGCGGTACGACGAGGACGAGCGCGTCCTGACCGTGCAGTGCGACTCCACGGCCTGGGCCACCCAGCTGCGCCTCATGGCCCCACAGCTGGTCGCACGCCTCAACGAGGACCTGGGCCACGGCACCGTACGTCTCCTCAAAGTCCTCGGCCCCGGTGGTCCCGCGCGCCGCTTCGGACCCTTGCGCGCACCGGGCAGCACGGGCCCCGGGGACACCTACGGCTGAGGCGGTCCGCGGCGGTAGCTCGTGGTTGACACCTCGAAGCGCTGAGTGCCGCTGTGAGCCTCTTAGAGCCCCGGGCCGCATATGGGGAGTCGGTCGAGGCCGGTTCAGGACGGCACATGCGGACTCAGGTACCGGCAAACCCCCATCACTGTCGGCGCTACCGGTAGACTGGAAGCTAATCCCGCCCCACTTGTGGGACGCACCGAGCAACGCTGACTATCGCTGAACGACGCAGCCGCTCCGGCCACCGCCGGGTGCTTGGCTTGTGCTGTGCCAGAAAGGGCGCTTCGTGGCCGATTCCGGCAACCCCAACGAGAACCTTCCGTCCAACGAGGCCCTGGCAGGAACCGCCGAGGCCTCAGCCACGGCGTACGACGCCAGCGCAATCACCGTCCTCGAGGGTCTGGACGCGGTCCGCAAGCGACCTGGCATGTACATCGGCTCGACCGGTGAGCGTGGCCTGCACCACTTGGTGCAGGAGGTCGTCGACAACTCCGTCGACGAGGCCCTGGCCGGGTACGCGGACACGATCGACGTCACGGTCCTCGCCGACGGCGGCGTGCGCGTGATCGACAACGGCCGAGGCATCCCGGTCGGCATGCACCCCGTGGAGAAGAAGCCGGCCGTCGAGGTCGTGCTCACCGTGCTGCACGCGGGCGGCAAGTTCGGCGGCGGCGGCTACGCGGTCTCCGGTGGTCTGCACGGCGTCGGTGTCTCCGTGGTGAACGCGCTCTCCACCAAGCTCTCGGTCGAGATCAGGACCGACGGCTACCGCTGGACGCAGGACTACAAGAGCGGCGCCCCGACCGCGCCCCTGGAGCGGCACGAAGCCACCCAGGAGACCGGCACCTCGGTGACCTTCTGGGCCGACGCCGAAATCTTCGAGACCACGGTCTACTCCTTCGAGACGCTGGCACGGCGCTTCCAGGAGATGGCGTTCCTCAACAAGGGTTTGACGATCAAACTCACTGATGAGCGCGAGTCGGCGAAGGCGACGGCGGGTGCGGACTCGGCCGAGGCGACCGACGACGCGGCCCCCGAGGCCCGCACGGTGACGTACCACTACGAAGGCGGCATCGTCGACTTCGTGAAGTACCTCAACTCCCGCAAGGGCGAGGTCATTCACCCGACCGTCATCGACGTCGAGGCCGAGGACAAGGAGCGCATGCTCTCGGCCGAGATCGCGATGCAGTGGAACTCGCAGTACACCGAGGGTGTGTACTCCTTCGCGAACACCATCCACACGCACGAGGGCGGTACGCACGAAGAGGGCTTCAGGGCCGCGCTGACGGGCCTGGTCAACCGCTACGCGCGCGACAAGAAGCTGCTCCGCGAGAAGGACGACAACCTCACGGGTGAGGACATCCGCGAGGGTCTGACCGCGATCATCTCGGTGAAGCTGGGCGAGCCCCAGTTCGAGGGCCAGACCAAGACCAAGCTGGGCAACACGGAGGCGAAGACCTTCGTCCAGAAGGTCGTGCACGAGCACCTCACGGACTGGTTCGACCGGAACCCCAACGAGGCCGCGGACATCATCCGCAAGGGCATCCAGGCCGCCACGGCCCGTGTCGCCGCCCGCAAGGCGCGCGACCTGACCCGCCGCAAGGGCCTCCTGGAGACGGCGTCCCTGCCGGGCAAGCTCTCCGACTGCCAGTCGAGCGACCCGACGAAGTGCGAGATCTTCATCGTCGAGGGTGACTCCGCCGGTGGTTCGGCGAAGTCCGGCCGTGACCCGATGTACCAGGCGATCCTGCCCATCCGAGGCAAGATCCTGAACGTCGAGAAGGCGCGCGTCGACAAGATCCTGCACAACCAGGAAGTCCAGGCGCTGATCTCGGCCTTCGGCACGGGTGTGCACGAGGACTTCGACATCGAGAAGCTCCGCTATCACAAGATCATCCTGATGGCGGACGCCGACGTCGACGGTCAGCACATCAACACGCTGCTCCTGACGTTCCTGTTCCGCTTCATGCGGCCGCTGGTCGAGGCCGGGCACGTCTACCTGTCGCGCCCGCCGCTGTACAAGATCAAGTGGACGCGGGACGACTTCCAGTACGCGTACTCGGACCGCGAGCGCGACGCCCTGGTGGAGCTCGGCCGTCAGGCCGGAAAGCGCATCAAGGACGACTCGGTCCAGCGCTTCAAGGGTCTCGGCGAGATGAACGCCGAGGAGCTGCGCGTCACGACGATGGACCAGGAACACCGCGTGCTCGGCCAGGTCACCCTGGACGACGCGGCGCAGGCCGATGACCTCTTCTCGGTGCTGATGGGAGAGGACGTCGAGGCACGGCGCTCGTTCATTCAGCGCAATGCCAAGGACGTTCGCTTCCTCGACATCTGAGTCGGCCCGTACAAGCCGCACCTCGAAAGGACTTTGACCAGCAATGGCCGACGAGAACACCCCTGTGACGCCCGAAGAGGAACCCGTCGCTCCCGGCGTGGGCATGCGTGTCGAGCCCGTCGGGCTCGAGACGGAGATGCAGCGCTCCTACCTCGACTACGCGATGTCCGTCATCGTGTCCCGCGCGCTGCCCGACGTACGCGACGGCCTGAAGCCCGTGCACCGCCGCGTCCTGTATGCGATGTACGACGGCGGCTACCGCCCCGAGAAGGGCTTCTACAAGTGCGCCCGCGTCGTCGGCGACGTCATGGGCACGTACCACCCGCACGGTGACTCCTCCATCTACGACGCCCTGGTGCGACTCGCCCAGCCGTGGTCGATGCGGATGCCGCTGGTGGACTCCAACGGCAACTTCGGCTCCCCGGGCAACGACCCGGCCGCCGCCATGCGGTACACCGAGTGCAAGATGGCGCCGCTGGCCATGGAGATGGTCCGTGACATCGACGAGGACACCGTCGACTTCACGGACAACTACGACGGCCGCAACCAGGAGCCGACGGTCCTGCCGGCGCGCTTCCCGAACCTGCTGATCAACGGCTCGGCGGGCATCGCGGTCGGCATGGCCACCAACATCCCGCCGCACAACCTCCGCGAGGTCGCGGCGGGCGCGCAGTGGGCTCTCGAGCACCCCGAGGCCTCGCACGAGGAGCTCCTCGACGCCCTTATCGAGCGTATTAAGGGCCCCGATTTCCCGACCGGTGCCCTAGTAGTGGGCCGAAAGGGCATCGAGGAGGCGTACCGCACGGGCCGTGGCTCCATCACGATGCGCGCGGTCGTGGCGGTCGAGGAGATCCAGAACCGCCAGTGCCTGGTCGTCACCGAGCTCCCGTACCAGACCAACCCGGACAACCTCGCGCAGAAGATCGCCGACCTGGTCAAGGACGGCAGGGTCGGCGGCATCGCCGACGTCCGCGACGAGTCGTCCTCGCGCACCGGTCAGCGCCTCGTCATCGTCCTGAAGCGTGACGCGGTCGCCAAGGTCGTGCTGAACAACCTCTACAAGCACACCGATCTGCAGTCGAACTTCAGCGCCAACATGCTGGCCCTGGTCGACGGCGTGCCGCGCACCCTCTCGCTGGACGCGTTCATCCGGCACTGGGTGACGCACCAGGTCGAGGTCATCGTCCGGCGGACGAAGTTCCGGCTGCGCAAGGCCGAGGAGCGGGCGCACATCCTGCGTGGCCTCCTCAAGGCCCTGGACGCCATCGACGAGGTCATCGCACTCATCCGCGGCAGCCAGACCGTCGACATCGCGCGCGAGGGCCTGATGGGCCTCCTCTCGATCGACGAGATCCAGGCCAACGCCATCCTCGAGATGCAGCTGCGCCGCCTCGCGGCCCTGGAGCGCCAGAAGATCGTCGCGGAGCACGACGAACTCCAGACGAAGATCAACGAGTACAACGCGATCCTGGCCTCGCCCGAGAAGCAGCGCCAGATCATCAGCGACGAGCTCGCGGCGATCGTCGACAAGTTCGGCGAGGACCGCCGCTCCGCCCTGGTGCCCTTCGACGGCGACATGTCCATGGAGGACCTGATCGCCGAAGAGGACATCGTCGTCACCATCACGCGCGGTGGCTACATCAAGCGCACCAAGACCGAGGACTACCGCTCGCAGAAGCGCGGCGGCAAGGGCGTGCGTGGCACGAAGCTGAAGCAGGACGACATCGTCGACCACTTCTTCGTGTCGACGACGCACCACTGGCTGCTGTTCTTCACGAACAAGGGCCGCGTCTACCGCGCGAAGGCATACGAGCTGCCCGACGCCGGTCGCGAGGCCCGCGGCCAGCACGTCGCGAACCTGCTCGCCTTCCAGCCGGACGAGCAGATCGCCGAGATCCTCGCGATCCGTGACTACGAAGCGGTGCCCTACCTGGTGCTCGCCACCAAGGGCGGCCTCGTCAAGAAGACGCCCCTGAAGGACTACGACTCGCCCCGCTCGGGCGGTGTCATCGCCATCAACCTCCGTGAGACGGAGGCCGGTTCGGACGACGAGCTGATCGGCGCCGAGCTGGTCTCCTCCGAGGACGACCTGCTGCTCATCAGCAAGAAGGCCCAGTCGATCAGGTTCACCGCAACGGACGACGCGCTGCGCCCGATGGGCCGCGCCACTTCGGGCGTCAAGGGAATGAGTTTCCGCGACGGCGACGAACTGCTCTCGATGAATGTCGTTCGTCCAGGTACGTTCGTGTTCACCGCTACCGACGGTGGGTACGCAAAGCGAACCAACGTCGACGAGTACCGCGTTCAGGGTCGCGGTGGCCTGGGCATCAAGGCCGCCAAGATCGTGGAGGACCGCGGCGAGCTCGTCGGCGCCCTGGTGGTCGAGGAGACCGACGAGATCCTCGCCATCACGCTGTCCGGCGGTGTGATTCGTACGCGAGTCAACGAGGTCAGGGAGACGGGCCGTGACACCATGGGCGTCCAACTGATCAACCTGGGCAAGCGCGATGCCGTGGTCGGTATCGCACGTAACGCCGAGGCCGGGCGCGAGGCCGAGGAAGTCGACGGAGACATCATCGTCGACGAATCGGACGACGCGGAGCCGACCACCGGTACGGACGAGGGCGCAGACTCCTCGGCCGAGTAGCGCGAGGAGTGAGTCATCGTGAGCGGAGCCACGGGCGCCGGGGCTAAGCGGACCGGCACTACCGGCACGGACGGTGCTCGTGGCTCCGCCACTGATGAACACGACTCAGATGAGTCTCATGGATCCCAGGGGGGGACTGTGACGGACACCCGAGGGCCAGGGACTTCTGGTCAGGCTTCGGGCCAGTACGACACCTCGTACGCGGCGGGCAAGGGCAAGCAGGGAAGCGGGGCGCTGCCCGGGGAGCGGCAGCCTCAGCAGCAGTCTTCCCAGCCGTACCACCCGCCGCAGGCGTATCAGCAGGGCAGCCAGACGGGCTCGGTGCGCCGCCCGCGGACGGGGGCGCGCACGACCCCGCGCACCCGCAAGGCGCGCCTGCGCGTGGCCAAGGCCGACCCGTGGTCGGTGATGAAGGTCAGCTTCCTGCTCTCCATCGCGCTCGGCATCTGCACCATCGTCGCCGCGGCCGTCCTGTGGATGGTCATGGACGCGATGGGCGTCTTCTCCACGGTCGGCGGCACGATCTCCGAGGCGACGGGCTCGAACGAGTCCAACGGCTTCGACCTGCAGTCCTTCCTGTCGCTGCCGCGCGTTCTGATGTTCACGACGATCATCGCGGTCATCGACGTCGTCCTGGCGACCGCTCTGGCGACACTGGGCGCGTTCATCTACAACCTCTCCGCGGGCTTCGTGGGCGGCATCGAGCTGACCCTGGCCGAGGACGAATAGTCCCTGCTCCCCCGCGCGCGGGTATCGATTTTGGGACTGGCCCCCAGGTGCGCTAATCTTCAGAGGTCAGCGCGCGGGACACCGCAGCGCGGCGGGGCTATAGCTCAGTTGGTTAGAGCGCATCCCTGATAAGGATGAGGCCACAGGTTCAAATCCTGTTAGCCCCACAAGTACGGAACCCCCAACCGGTCACGGTTGGGGGTTTTGGCGTTTCTGGGGTGGTCCTCTGGGGTGGTCCTCTGGGCGCAGGGGGGGGCTATGGGCCTGTCTGTGGGACCGCATGTCTGAGCCGTGAGCCGTGAGCCGTGAGCCGTGAGCCGTGAGCCGTGAGCCGTGAGCCTTGCGGCGCGTGAGCCGTGACCGCTGCTCGTGCAAGAAGACCCCCGGCCTGTGGTGGCCGGGGGTCTTCTGAGATTCAGGAGGGCGTAGGCCCTGGGGATGAGCCCTGGGCTACGGCTCTGGGGCGAGGCCTGGCTCCTGCGCGGTGGCGTCAGTCTCGGCTTCGGTGTCCGTCGTGGGCAGGTGCCGGCAGCTGGGGGACGAGCCATGGGCCTCGGCACGGATGCGTTGCTTCATCGTCGGGGGCAAGGACCGTTCGTACGCCGCCGACCAGAGCGCCATCATCGGCGTGGGTGCGCACACCGTGGCGTTTCGTGCGTTCGTGGTCTCCTGTACCGCCGTGGCGGCCGTGGCCGTCGTGGTGAGCCCCATCGCGGCGAAGAGCGCGAGGAACGCGGTGACGATCGTGGTCCAGAGCTTCATGGCCTTGCTGCCGGTCATTGCCCCTCAATTCGGGTTGGGCGATTTGCGTACTTTCCTCATGATGTGTATGCGGAGCCGAGAGTGGGGGACCGACGCTCGCGTCGTGTCGATGTTCAGATGAACACCACCCGGATGGCCCCAAGGGCGCCAAGAAGGGGGCAAAGCGGCGAAAGTCACAGTGGATGGGTTCTGGGCCGGAGCTTCTGCATCCGTTTCTACTGCTGTATGCAGGGCGGGAGTTGAGGCCCAACCAGGTCACCGATCGATATCGCTCGGTGTGTATAGTCGGGCGCCAGAAGTCCCCTACGTCAAGGAAAGACGAGGTCGCGCGGTGAAGAAGCTTCTCCTGGTCGCACTGGCCGCCATCGGCGGGCTCCTCGTGTACCGCCAGATCCAGGCGGATCGCGCCGAGCAGGATCTGTGGACGGAGGCGACTGACTCCGTGCCCACGGGTTCGTGAGTACCGACACAGTCACTTCACAAGCCCCGGTCGCTTTTGCGGCCGGGGCTTTGTGCTGCCCGCGCCGCCCGGAAACCCTCGTGGTTCGCGCTCGTGAATGAATCGCTTGCGTATGCGAATACGGGGGCGTAGAGGCGGCGGCGGGACGAAGGTGTGGATGGCGCGGTTGCGCCGGTGACCTGCCTGTGGTGGTGTCCGCGCGGTGCCGGGCGGGCAGGACGGTCGGGACGGGTGGGACGGCTGGGTTCGCGGCGAGGGGTGACGCGTGATGGGGCGGCGGCTGAACGGGTGCCGGGGGACGGCGGGGCGGGGCCGCGGCCGAGCCGCTCCGGTGGCGTTGGTGGCCGCCGCGCTGTGCACGGTGGCAGTGCTTCCCGGGCAGGCAGGAGCCGCGGGGACGCCCGGCCCGTACGCGTTCGCCGAGGGGGCCGAGACGGTCGAGGGCGCGACGAGCAATGTCGAAGGACACCGTCTGACCCCCGGCAGGACGTACAAAAGCTCTCTCCCGCGCGTGGGACAGCGTTTCTACCGTCTGGAGCTCAAGGCCGAGGACAGCGCGTACGTCTCGGTGACGGCCATCCCCAAGGCCGACACCGCGGTCTCCTACGCCGACGGGATCGAGGTGTCGGTACAGGACTCCGACGGCAACAACTGCAGTCCCTTGGAGGCGGAAGAGGCGCGGTTCGGCTCCTCGCAGAGCCCGCGTCCCATCACGGCCACGGCGGCGCGCAGGGCCGGTCCCAACGAGAAGAGCTGTACCGGCGCCGGTACCTACTACGTACTCGTGGAGCGGACCAGGTCCTCTGCGACTGGCCGGTCGGCGGCCGCGCAGGAGGACTGGGACCTGGAACTCCACGTGGCGTCAGAACCCGCGCTGCGGGCGGAGGGTGAGACGACACCGCCGCGGGCGTGGGACTCCGCGACCCCTGTGCCGCCCTCGGGGGAGCGCAGGCCGCGCGAGGGCGGCACGAGCTTCAACGACGCGCGAGCGCTGGAGAAAGGGGTCTGGGGGGCCGGTATAGAGCCCGGGGAGACCCTCTTCTACCGCGTGCCGGTCGATTGGGGACAGCAGCTCTCTGTCGCTGCGGAGCTCGGCAGTTCGAGCGGGGGTGTGGGCAGCGGCGGCAGCGTTGGCGGCAGTGGCGTCGGCGTCGGCGCCGGTGGAGCAGGGGGCGGGACGGCGCGGACGCCGAGGACCGCTCGGGACACGGGGTACGTCTCGTCCGCGTTGGTCATGTCGGTGCACAACCCGGTGCGCGCCCAGGTCGAGGACTCCGACACCGCATACGACGGCAAGCAGAAGTCGACGGCCATGGACCCGCTGCCGCCGGTCGCGTACGAGAACCGCTTCGGCCTCACCGACGAGGTGGCCGCGATGAGGTTCGCCGGTTGGTACTACGTGTCGGTCCACCTCAGCCCCGATGTCGCGGAGAAGTTCGGCGAGGCCCCACTGGAACTGACGCTGCGAGTGGACGTCGACGGGTCGCCCCGACCGGGGCCCGCGTATGCGGGGTCGCCCCGGCCTGCGGACGACTTCGGCGTATCGGACCGGGATGCGGAGGCCGCGCAGAGGGGCGATACGGCGGAGGCGGGGAGCGGTGCCGGTGGGCAGGGTGACGGGCGTGCCGACGGGCGTGACGACGGGCTGATGGCGGTGGTCGCTGCCGGGGGAATCGGGACCGGAGTGGTGCTGCTCGCGATTCTCGGGGTGTGGACGCTGATTGCGCGGCGCAGGGCGGGGGCGGCGTTGGCTGCGGCGGCGGTGTCGGCGCCCGGGGGCGGGGCTGAGGGCGGGGCTGGCGGCGGAGCTGAGGGTGCGAGGGAGGCTGCGCGGTTCGGACCGCCGCCGGGGTGGTGAGTGGGGTGTGGTGGGCGGTGGGCGGTGGGCGGTGAGTGGGGCTGTGGGCCGGGGGCGTCGGAGCGGCCGGGGCCGGGGCAGCGTGGGGCTCGGCCGTCGGACGTCAGAGCTGTGTGAGCGCCCAGACGCCTATCGCGATGCAGGCCAGCGCCACGAGCAGCATCGGGACCGCCACCTTTGCGGGGGGTCCAGGACGCCGCGGCGGGGTGGGCAGGGGCGTGGCGTGGGCCTGGGGAATGGGGTGGTTCAGGGGTGGAACCTGGGCGGCTTGAGCGGTGTACGGATAAGTAGAAGCAGGAGCGGCGGCGGGGGTGACGGCGTGGGTGACGGCATGGGTGCGGCGTACTGAGGACGTCACGGCTTGTGCGGGGTCGCGGTGTGTGTACGGGGTGGGTGCATGGGGCGCGGGCGTAGGCGCAGGTGTGGGCGTGGGCGCGACTTGGTGGGAGGAGGGCACATACGTGGGGTCGGGCCCGGGTGCCCGCAGGGGCATCGGAGTGGGGGGAGTGGACGGTTGGGGAGGCTGCAGGGGAGGAGGCTGCGGGGGCGGGGTGTGCAGGGACTGCGGGGCGTGAGCGGGTTGTGGAGTGTGAGGGGGCTGCGGAGTGTGAGAGGGCTGCGAGGTCTGCGGCGGCGCGGGCTGTAGGGGCGGGGGCAGGTGGAAGCCGCCTGTGTGTGCCGGGACGGGCGGCAGCGGCGCCGGTGTTGATGTTGGTGCCGGACCTGGGTTCGGTGTGGGGGCGGTTCCCGGGGGCGTCGTCGGCGGTGGCGGCGGCATTGAGGGCGTGCCGGATGCCTCGGTCCCAGGAGCGGGGCGTGCGTGACGCGCGTGGCGGGGTGCGGAGCGCGGGCGCGATGTGGGGGCCAGGGAGCGTCCCGGGCTTGCGGGACCGGCGCGACCGGCGGTGTTGGTGAGACCAGTGGCGCCGTCGGGGCCGTCGGGGCCGTCGGGGCCAACGAGGTCGTCGGGGCCTTGAGGGCCGAACCCGGTGGGCAGCGGGGCGAGTTGATCGAAGATTTCGATGAGCTCGTCGTCCGGGACCGGCTCGGGCAGCATCTCCGCGGCCGAGGCCAGCGCCTTGCGCGCACCCGTGGCGGTACGGAAGCGCGTCTGTGGATCCGGCTGGAGAAGGGTGGCGATGACCTGCCAGAGGGGCTCGGGAACGCCCTGCGGGGCCCGTGGCGTGCCGTGGTCGGCGAAGTATTCGATCAGGGCCTTGGCGTCCGGCTTGGCGCCTTCCAGGAGGTACAGGGCGACCAGGCCGACGGCGAAGAGGTCGGCGGTGAAGTCCGGTTCGGCGCCCAGCATTTGTTCGGGGGCGAAGTAGCCGGGCGTGCCGACCACGTAGTCGGTCTCGGTCAGCCGGGGCTCGCCCTTCCGCATCGAGATGCCGAAGTCGGAGAGGCGCAGATGCGGGCGCCCGGCGCCGGTGGCTTCCAGCAGGATGTTGGCCGGTTTGATGTCACGGTGGACGACGCCTTCGGCGTGGACGGCCGCCAGACCGGAGAGGAGCTGGTCGAGGAGGGTGCAGACGAACGGGGGCGGCAGCGGGCCGTAGTCCCCGATCACGTGCGCCAGCGAGCCGCCGCCGACGAGGTCCATGGTGAACAGGACCTTGTCGTCGTCGGCGGCCCAGCTGGCGGGCGCGAGTACATGGGGGTGGTCGATCCGTAGCGCTTGTTCCCGGACGAATCTCAACAGTGCGTGTGCGTCGCTCTGTTGGAGGACCTTGGCGGCCACGTACCGATGCCGCCTGTGGTCCCAGGACCGCCAGACCGCCCCGACTCCCCCGTGTCCGATCGGGTCGACCAGTTCGTACCGGCCGGCGAACACCTCACCCATGGTCGCGCTCCGCTCCCCCTCCGGGCCGCGCGGCCCGGTCGACGGCTCAGCTCTGGTGCGCCTCGTAGTGGGCGACCGCGTCCGCGGTGCGCCCGGCGCCGTACACCCGGAGGAACTCTGCCAGTTCCGGGTGGGTCGGGGCGAGGGAGTCAGCGGCATCGATGATGTCACCGGCTGCCGCGACGGAGCGCAGCAGGGACTGGATCTCGCGCACCACGCGCTTGACCGTGGGCGCGCCAGAACTGGTTGCCGTCTGGGCGGTGTTGGTGAGGACGGAGCCGCCCTGGGACTTCTTGATCTCGTCCATGCGGTCGGTGGCCTCGGCGGCGCTGACGCTGCCGTCGGCGACCTGGCCCGCCAGTTCCTGGAGGAGCTGGACGCGCTGGACGACCGCGGGGTTGCCGATCTTGGCACGCTGACCGCTCATCAGCTGGGACAGCATCGGCGCGGACAGGCCGAGGACTCCGGCGAGGCGTGCCTGGTTCAGGCCCAGATCATCGATGAGGCGACGGAAGAGCGCCCCCAGCGGCTCCCCGTACCAATTCCGCTGGAGCTCTCGTGCTCTCGCGGTGGTGTCTTGCTGTGCGGCGTCCATTGCGTCTCCCCATCGCTTCCCCTAAGACCGCGGTTCGCTGCCGCGAACCACGTCGAGCATCTTACGGAGAGTGGTCGTGGACCGGGACCCCCAATCCTTTTGCGGGATCCGGGGGGTGACCCGGTACTCTGGTCTGCGATGCACGTCGGGACGTGATTGTTCCGGTTCGGCGTATGCGTCACGGGGCCTTAGCTCAGTTGGTAGAGCGCTGTCTTTGCATGGCAGATGTCAGGGGTTCGACTCCCCTAGGCTCCACAGGGTAAATGCCCTCCGACCTGCGGAAACGCAGGGATTCGGAGGGCATTTTTCTTGCTTGGGTTCTTGCTCGGGGGAGGCCCGTCCTTGGCGTACGCGGGCCGATGGTGCCGGGGGCCGGGGTTCTGCGCGATGGGTCAGTCGAGCCAGCAGGACTTCCGCATGAGGTCGCGGCCGCGCAGTTCGTTCGACTCCCGCCAGGTCTGGATGTGGCGGGGGACGATGCGGAACCAGCGGTACGGAGCGGTCTGCTTGCGGGGGTCGAAGCCGGTGCGTGCGGTGAATCGGTCGCCCTGCTCCTGTGGTGGTTCGTCGATGCCGAAGACCTGGACCTCGCCTTCGATCATGGTCACGTCCCGGGTGCTCCCCAGGGCCAGCCGGGCGGTGCCGGTGGCGGTCAGGTTTCTGCCGGTCGGGCTTTCGGCCGAGGTCGCCACCCACAGGGCTTCGCCGTCCCAGTCGAAGGAGAGCGGCACCAGGTACGGGGTGCCCTCGGCCGAGGCGCTGGCCACCCACACGTCGACGTCGTGGGCGAGCCGGTGCTCGGTGTCGTGGCGGCGCTGGGCGCGGGGGCGTGGGGCGGCGCTCATCGGTCCTGCAGGAGGCCGAGGACGTTGCCGTCGGGGTCGGTGACGGTGGCCACCAGGCGGCCGCCGCCGACGTCGTGCGCGGCTTCCGTCAGGGTGGCGCCCGCGGTGGTCAGCTCGGCCAGCTTTGCCTCGATGTCCGGCACGTGCCAGTAGGCCAGGGACGAGGTCAGGCCCTGCGGTCCGCCGGACGGCAGCAGTCCGATGTGCTGGCCCGCGACCTCGAATCCGACGTAGTAGGGCTCGTCGATCTGCGGGGGGACACCGAGCAGGGCGGTGTGCACGGCCTTGGCCCGCGCCAGGTCGGAGACGGGGTGCAGCACGGTCTTCAGTCCCGTCGTGGCAGGGCTCGGGGTGGCAGCGCTCAGGGTGGCAGTAGCCGGGGCGGGGGAAGTGGGCGTGGGGGTGCTGGGCATGGTTGCTCCTGTGGGCGGGGATGTCCGTCCGGGCGCTTGTTCTGCCGTCCCGGTCGCTGTTGGTCACAGCCTCGCCCGCAGGGGGCGGCGTGCGCCTCCGTGCTGACCACGGAACCCACCACGGAACCGGCACGGAGCCGCCACGGATAATGGCTCCGTGTCCACTCCAGCTGTCTCGGCCCGGGAATCCGAGGTGCTCGCGCTGCTCGGTGAGCACCTGAGCAACGCGGAGATCGCCGCGCGCCTGTTCATCTCCGTACGGACGGTCGAGTCCCACATCTCCTCGCTGCTGCGCAAGCTGGAGGCACCGGACCGGCGGGCGCTCTCCCGGCTGGCGCTTTCTCAGCGCGCGGCCGAAGTCTCCGGCGCCGCGCCGGTGCTCGCCGCTCCGGCCGCCCTTCCGGCACCGCTGACGGCGTTCGTCGGCCGGGTGCGGGAGCGAGGGGAGCTGGCCGAGCTCGTGAAGGCGCACCGGCAGGTCACCGCGGCCGGGCCGGGCGGGGTGGGCAAGACGCGGCTCGCTCTGGCGGTGGCGGCGGAGATCGCCGACGACTTCGCCGACGGGGTGTGGTTCGTCGACCTGTCCCCGGTCACCGATCCGGCACGGGTCGGGGCGGCCGTGGCGGCGGCGCTGGGGGTGGGTGAGCAGCCTGGTCGCGGTGTCGACGAAGCGGTGGTCGCGTCCCTCGCCGACCGGCAGGCGCTGCTGGTGCTGGACAACTGCGAGCAGATACGCGACGGGGTGGCGCCGTTCCTGGAGCGACTCCTGGTGGCCTGCCCGCGGTTGAAGGTGCTGGCGACGAGCCGGGCGCGGCTGATGGTGCCCTTCGAGCGGGTCCACCAGGTTCCGCCGCTGTCCTGGGCCGACGGGGGCGAGTCCGATGCCGTGACTCTGTTCATGGAGCGGGCGTCGGCGGCGGGCGCGGCGCCGGACCCCTCGCTGCGTGACCGGATCGCGGCCGTCTGTGAACGGCTCGACGGCATGGCCCTGGCGATCGAGCTGGCGGCGGCACGCTGGCCGACGCTCGGTCTCGACGGCCTCACAGCGGGCCTCTCCGACCAACTGCGTGTCCTGGCGGGCGGTTTCCGTGCCGAGGACCGGCACCGGTCGGTGCGGGCGGCGCTGGACTGGAGTCACGATCTTCTGGAGCCGCAGGACCGCGTGCTGCTGCGTCGGATCTCCGTGTTCGCCCTGCCCTTCACCGTCGAGGACGCCGTCGCCGTGGCCGCCTTCGCCCCGCTGGAACCGGCCGCGGTGGCCGACGGACTGGGCAGACTCGCCGAACAGTCCCTGCTCACCGCGGCGCCGTCAGCGGCGCGGCATGCGGCACATTCCGGTACCGGGATCCGGTACCGGGCGCTGGAGACCATCCGCCAGTACGGCACGGAACGGCTCGCCGATGCCATCGAGCTGTCGGACGTCCGGTCCCGCCATGTGGCGTGGTGCCTGAGCGGTGCGATCGAGCTGGCTGAACTCGGTGCCGACAGCGACGGCGGTGCCGATGGCGACGGCGACGGTGTGAACGCGCGTGCCCGGTTCGACGCGCTGGCGGATGACCTCCGCGCCGCTCTTGCCTGGGCCGCCGCCCAGCCCGAGCAGCAGGAACCTGCCCACCGCCTCGCCCTGTCGCTGGCCGGACTGGCCTTCACCCGCAACCTGCTCGGCGAGGCACAGCAGCGCTTCGAGCAGGCCGCGGCGCTCGCCGACACCCCTGCCGGGGCGGGAGCCCTCGCCGCCGCCACGGCCCTGCGGGAGGCCGCCGCGGTGGCCGGTTGCCGCAGGATCGGCGAGGACATGTTCCGCCTGCACCGCGCCGCCGCGCAGGCCGCCCGTCGGGCCGGTGACACGGCCGGTGCCGGGCGCGATCTGGCGGCGGCAGCCACCAACGCGTACCGCTTCTCCGCCACGTTCACTCGGCTCCCCGGCACGGACGAGGTGGCCGCCCTGCTTGCGGAGGCGCGAGAGCTGATCGGCGACAGCGACAGCGACAGCGACCTCGTCAGCGAGGCCGCCATGGCGCTGGCCGAGGCGGCGGTGACCGCGGACGCCTACGGCGCGGTACAGGGAGATGCCGACAACACCGCGCAGGAAACCGTCGGATACGCCGAGCGGGCCGTCGAGTTGGCCCGGCGCACGGGCGATCCGGTGGCCGAGTCCGCCGCCCTCGACGCGCTCTCCGGTGCCAGGAGCTGGGCCGGTGACTCCTTCGGCGCCGCGGCCGCGGCACGGCGCCGCATCGACATCCTGACCGCGGCACCGAGGGCCCACGCCCACGTCCACGCCCACAAGCCCGCCAGCACGCACGAACGAATCGACGCCCTCGCCATGGCCGCCGGGAACGCGCTCGGCACAGGAGACCTGCCGCAGGCCCTCCGGTGGAGCAGGCAGCTCGCCGACCACCCGCTGCTGGCCGAAGCGGGGCACCATGCCACGTCCTGGCTCCTGATCAGCGAGGCGTTCGCCGGTAACGCCGACGCCGTGCTCACGGGCAGCGTGCGGTTCCTCGACGCGTGGGAGCAGAGCGGGCGGCAGCGGTCGTTCGTGCTCGGCCCGGCCGCCGCATCGGTCGCGATGGTCCACGGTTTGCGCGGCGACCAGGACGCCCGGGCGAGCTGGCTCGCGATCGCCGACCGTGCGGGCCCCGTCCTGGAGCACCGCCATGGCTACGGAGCCGTCTTCGACGCGATGGTCCTGCTCCACGACGGGGATCCCGAGGCGGCGCTGGAGCGGGTCTCGCCCGAACCGGACGAGGTGTGGAAGTGGGTTTGCTGGGTCTGGCTGCACTGGTACGTGGCGCTGAGGGCGGAAGCGTCCGTGCTGGTCGGGCATCCGGACGCGCGGGAACGCATCGACGCCGCTCGGCGCATCGTCACCGGCAACCCGGTCGCCACCGCCCAGCTGGACCGGGCCGAGGCACGGCTGGACGCCGAAGCACGGCTGGACGGTGACCACGTCACACGGGATGCCCGGCAGTGATGTCACCGAGGTCGTGCAGGGTCAGCGGGGATTCACCCCCGACCGAACCCGAACCCGAACCCGAACCCGAACCCGAACCCGAACCCGAACTCGATCCCGAACCCGGGGCGTGGGCCGCGACCGGGTCGAGGAGGAACGCGACATGGTCGCCCCCGTCGCACCGGTCGTGGATGCGCCCGACGAACCAGGCGAGGGAGTCGGACAGCACGAGGGCCCCCTCCGGCCCCTCTTCCACGGCCAGCCCGGAGAACTTGTCGGTCCTGGCGCTGCAGAGAGACCCGAAACGCGCCGCGAGGTCGTGCCGGTGCCGAGGCAGCTGGTGCACCGCGAGCGTGGTCGCCGCGAGGGCGAGCCGGTAGGTGTGATTGGCCTTGGAGAGCCACACGGCGAACCGGACGGGCCGAATCGAGCACTGGCTCGCGTAGCCGACCAGGCAGCCCGCGCGCTGCCCGTCCGCCACGACGGTGACGACGTAGGCGGACGAGTCCGCGAGCCCGGTGAAAGCCGCGATGCCCTCGCCCACGTCGTCCACGGCATCCCCATTGGTTCGTTGTTTCACGTGAAACACCGTGGGGCGGGAGCCCGATCGGCCCCCGCCCCACGGCGTCGTTCCACTATCTGCGCGGCGTCGTCAGCCCCGCTTGTCCCGGTCGGCCGCTTCGGCCTCGGCCTCCGCCTGCTTGGCCTGCACCTCGGGGTCGAGGGCGGCCTGGCCGCTGCCGTCGACGGAGGTCAGCGGCGTGCTGGCCGGGACCTCCGTGGCCGCCGGCGGCTCGACCAGCCAGTCGGGGTTGGCCTGCTTGTCCCACCACTTCCACGCGGCCACCGCGCCACCCGCGACGATGCCGATGACCGCGAGGCGCTTGGCCAGGCGGCCCGCCCGGGCCCTGCGCTGGTGCTTGCGGGCCAGGCGCTGGATCTCCTTCGCCGAGACCTGACCGCGCAGCGCGGCGAGCGCCGCTGTCCCGCGGGACGTGGCCTCCTCGCGGACGGGCTGCGCGGCGGCGACCGCGTGCTCGATGCGGGGCCTGGAGTAGTCGGCGGCCTGGCGGGCAGCCTTGCGGGTGCGGACCGCGGCTTCGTGCGCGGCGTGGTCGACCTTCGGCGGCACGTGCGTGCGGGCCTGCTCGACACGGGGGGCTACGTGGGCGCTGTACTGGACACGGGCCTGATCGGCGGCCTGCTGGGCAGCCAGCGACACCTTGGGTGCGAGCCGTACGCGCGCTTCGTGGGCGTAGTGAGTGGCCCGGTCCTTGGCCGTGTCGGCGTAAGGTGCCACCGCGTCCGCGGCGTGACGCACGCTGTCCTTGGCCGAGCCGGTCGCGGCGCGCACGCTGTCGATGCGGGTCACGGGATCCTCCTCCTCGGTGGCGTATAGGTATGTCACCTTTCCACCCTTTCAGGGATCATGCCTTTCGGATCGCTCCGATGACATGCGAGGGCGGGCATCCGGGTCATGGAAGCTGACCCCGGCATCCTGAGTTCCATTTTCTGAGCGTTTCAGTCTCTGAACCAGGCAAAATCTCTGCAGCGGAGAGCTCTTGGCCGACAATGCCACGGATCCCTTCGGCGCGCGCCCACTCGGTGGCTACTCGTCCCAATCCGGTCCGTGCGAGGATCGGGGTGTCACAGAAGACAACGGAAGGCAGATCGTGGCTGAGCAGCTTTACGCCACCCTGAAGACCAATCAGGGCGACATTGAGGTCCGGCTTCTGCCGAATCACGCGCCCAAGACGGTCAAGAACTTTGTTGAGCTCGCTCAGGGCGAGCGCGAGTGGGTCCACCCCGCGACCGGCAAGAAGACCACGGACCGTCTGTACGACGGCACCGTCTTCCACCGGGTGATCAGCGGCTTCATGATCCAGGGCGGCGACCCGCTGGGCAACGGCACCGGTGGCCCGGGCTACGAGTTCGAGGACGAGTTCCACCCGGACCTCGCCTTCGACAAGCCCTACCTGCTGGCGATGGCCAACGCCGGTCCGGGCACCAACGGCTCGCAGTTCTTCGTGACTGTCTCGCCGACGGCGTGGCTGACCCGCAAGCACACGATCTTCGGCGAGGTCTCCAACGACGCCGGCAAGAAGGTCGTGGACGCCATCGGGGCGACGCAGACCAACCCGCGCACCGACCGTCCGGTCAACGACGTGGTCATCGAGTCCGTGGTCATCGAGACCCGCGACGCCTGACCTGCGCGTACCCACGCGTATCGCGAGGGAACCAAACCGCCCCGCCCATCCGTAAGGAAGGGCGGGGCGGCGCGTTGCCACGTGTGCCGTCACAGTGCCTTCGTACGGAGATTGAGGGGACCCCATGGACCAGGCGCCAGGCAGCCCGCAGGAGCCGCAGGGGGCGTCGGATGTGCCCGGCTGCTATCGGCATCCGGACTGTGAGACCGGCATCACCTGCACGCGCTGCGAGCGCCCCATCTGCCCCGAGTGCATGATCAGTGCCTCGGTCGGCTTCCAGTGCCCCGAGTGTGTCCGTGACGGCTCGGGCACCGGTCACGCGCCGACGGCCAACCAGCCGCGCACGGTCGCGGGCGGCACGATCGCCGCCGACCCCCGCCTGGTCACCAAGGTCCTGATCGGGATGAACCTCGCGCTGTTCCTCGTGCAGCTGACGGTCGGGGACAGCTTCACCGACCGGTTCGACCTGCTGGGCCGGGCCTATGTCCCGGAGTTCGGCTCGGTCGAGGGCGTCGCCGAGGGCCAGTGGTATCGCCTGGTGACGGCGATGTTCCTGCACAGCAGCTATATGCACATCGCGTTCAACATGCTCAGCCTGTGGTGGATCGGCGGCCCGCTCGAAGCCGCGCTCGGCCGCGCCCGCTACCTCGTGCTCTATGCGGCCTCGGGTCTTGCGGGCAGCGCGCTGACGTATCTGCTCGAAGAGCCGTTCAAGCCCTCCGTCGGGGCGTCCGGCGCCATCTTCGGCCTGTTCGGTGCGACCGCGATCCTGATGAAGCGGCTGAACTACGACATGCGGCCGGTCATCGCGCTGCTGGCGATCAACATGGTGATCACCTTCTGGTGGCCCAACATCGCCTGGCAGGCGCACGTCGGCGGGCTCGTCGGCGGTGTCATCGTCGGTTACGCGATGGTGCACGCGCCCCGCGAGCGGCGGAGCCTCATCCAGTACGGCAGCTGTGCACTGGTGCTCGTCGCGGCTGTGGTCATGGTCCTCGTGAGGACCGCCGAGCTCACCTGACGTACCGACGTTGTCCACAGCGTGTGCCGGATCTTGTGCATGCTGTGGGGAACAACCGTGCCCCCTGTCCCTGACCTGGGTTTCCCCAGCAAGGACAAGGGGCGGGCGGCGAACAGAGTTCCGGTCGGCCAGTCACACCGGCGTCAACCGGCCGAAGGTTATCCACAGATCTTCAGACCTTTTCCCCATGTGGATAGCGCTGTGGATAACTCAGGGCAAGGCTTGCGCTCGGCCGGAGGCCTACTTCCACTGGGTGGAGACGCCGAACCCCGCGGCGATGAAGCCGAAGCCCACCACGATGTTCCAGTTGCCCAGCGGGTCGATCGGCAGCTTTCCGTCCGTGACGTAGAAGACGACGATCCAGGCGAGGCCGATGAGGAACATCGCCAGCATCACCGGAGCCACCCAGCTGCGGTTGGTCAGCTTGATGGCCGTCGCCTTCTTGGAGGGCGGCGGCGTGTAGTCGTCTGCCTTCTTGCGGATACGTGACTTCGGCACGAGGGTCTCTCCTGTCGATGCGCTGCGTGGCCGCGCAGGTAACTGTTGGCTGGCGCCGGGCGGGGCGTTACGGGGAGCTGAACCCTCCCCCGGGCGTCCGTTAGCGTAGTGCTTCCGCGGCGCCTAAGGAGATAAGGGTACGTTGAGCAATTCTGCCGACTCCCACAAAGGTCCCGTTCGGCGCCCCCGCTGGCGTCCGGTTCGGGTGCTTACGGGTGCTGTTTTCGCCCTTGCCGGGCTGATCTTCTTCACCAGTTTCAACACGGCCAAGGGCACCAACATTCGCACCGATGCCTCCCTGCTGAAACTCTCCGACCTCATTCAGGAGCGCAGCCACAAGAACGGCGAGCTCGACGAGTCCAACGGCACCCTGCGCGACGACGTCGAGTCGCTCGCCCAGCGCGACAGCGGCGGCACCAAGGCGGACGACGCCCGGCTCAAGGCGCTGGAGGAGAACGCAGGCACCAAGAAGCTCGGCGGCAAGGCGGTCTCGGTCACCCTCGCCGACGCCCCGCCCAACGCCACCGCCAAGCTCCCCGGCTACCCCGAGCCCCAGCCCAACGACCTGGTCATCCACCAGCAGGACCTGCAGGCCGTGGTCAACGCCCTCTGGAAGGGCGGCGCCGAGGGGATCAAGGTCATGGACCAGCGACTGATCTCCACGAGCGCCGTGCGCTGCGTCGGCAACACCCTGATCCTTCAGGGCCGCGTCTACTCACCGCCGTACAAGGTGACCGCGGTCGGCGACCCCGACAAGCTCAAGAACGCCCTCGCGGCCTCCCCCGAGATCCAGAACTACATGCTGTACGTCAACGCGTACGGGCTCGGATGGAAAGTGGATGACGACGGGGCGGTGACTCTTCCCGGCTACTCGGGCACAGTGGATCTCCACTACGCGAAGCCCGTGGAGTAGCAGCCAGGGAGGGATCGTCCTGTGTCCGTGCGCGCGCTCGTCAGGACGTTCAGCGAACTGTGCATCACCGTCGGTACCTTGATCGTGCTCTTTGTCGTGTACGTCCTGTTCTGGACCGGTGTGAAGGCCGACAACGCCATGGACAGCCAGATCGACGAGCTGCAGGACCGGTGGGCGCAGGGGGCGGTCGCCGCGGGGACGGACGACAAGGGGACGGACGACAAGCCGACCGAGGCCTCGCCGGACGACTCGCTGGATGAACCCGCCCCCTACAAGGACGGCAAGGCCTTCGCGGTCATGTACATCCCGCGGTTCGGTTTCACGTGGAACAAGCCCGTGCTCCAGGGCACCGGCACCGACGTCCTCAAGAAGGGCCTCGGCCACTACGCCTCCACCGCCCGGCTCGGTCAGAAGGGCAACTTCTCCGTGGCGGGCCATCGCCGCACCTACGGCGACCCCTTCAAGGACTTCCCGAAGCTGCGCCCCGGCGACCCCGTCGTCCTGACCGACGGCGCGACCTGGTTCACGTACCGCATCGACAAGAAGCCCTACAAGACGCTCCCCGGCGACATCGACGTCATTGATCCCGTGCCGCGCAAATCCGGCTATGACGGCCCGGGGCGTTACCTCACCCTTACGACCTGTGAACCAGAGTGGGGCCACAGTCACCGGCTGATCGCCTGGGCACATCTGGACGCGACCCAGCCTGTGGAGGCAGGGAAACCGGAGGCACTGCGCCGTTAGTCTGGTGCGGTACGGCGAGGGGAGCCTGGCCGTACGCGACGGAAGGGACGGCATGTACGGCTGGATCTGGCGGCATCTGCCGGGAAACGCATGGGTGAGGGCGCTGATTTCCCTGGTGCTCGTCTTCGCGGTGGTCTATGTGCTGTTCCAGTACATCTTCCCGTGGGCGGAGCCGCTGCTGCCCTTCAACGACGTCACCGTGGACGGCCAGTGAGCGCCCCGGGCGGCCGCGGCCGCAGTCGCATTCTCGTCGTCGACAACTACGACAGCTTCGTCTTCAACCTCGTCCAGTACCTGTACCAGCTGGGTGCCGAGTGCGAGGTCCTGCGCAACGACGAGGTCGAGCTGCGGCACGCGCAGGACGGCTTCGACGGCGTGCTGCTCTCCCCGGGCCCCGGCACCCCGGAACAGGCGGGCGTGTGCGTCGAGATGGTGCGGCACTGCGCCGCCACCGGCGTGCCCGTCTTCGGCGTCTGCCTCGGCATGCAGTCCATGGCCGTGGCGTACGGCGGTGTGGTGGACCGCGCCCCCGAGCTTCTGCACGGCAAGACCTCGCTCGTCCGCCACGAGGGCAAGGGCGTCTTCGCGGGCCTGCCGTCCCCGTTCACCGCGACCCGCTACCACTCGCTGGCCGCCGAGCCCACCACCGTCCCGGCCGACCTGGAGGTCACCGCGCGCACGGAGGACGGCATCATCATGGGCCTGCGCCACCGTGAACTCGCGGTCGAGGGTGTCCAGTTCCATCCGGAGTCGGTGCTGACCGAGCACGGCCACCTCATGCTGGCCAACTGGCTGGTGGAGTGCGGCGACACCGGAGCCGTCGCCCGATCGAGCGGGCTGGCCCCGGTGGTGGGCAGGGCCACGGCGTGACGGACCTGCGCCCCGAGCGCGACTCCTCCGGAGCCCCGTACGACGCGAATGACGCGCACGGGGACGCCGGTGCGTTCGAGGCGGCGGTCGATCACCTGGCGGACCCCCTGACGGATCCGCTGCCGGGGCAGCACCCCTCGCCGTGGTTCCGCAGCGGCGCCGCGGAGCCGGAGCGGCAGGCGCCGACGGAGCAGCCACCGGCGGAGCCGCAGGAACAGGAGTGGTACGACCCCGAGGGGTACGCCCGCGACTGGTACGGGCAGGAGCAGCCGCAGCCCACGCACGGGCAGGAGCAGCCGCAGGCCCCCGAGCCCACGTACGAGCAGCTGTACGGCGCGTACGCCCCCGAACAGCCCGCTCCCGCGCAGCCCGTTGCCGAACATCCCACCCCCGCCTACGAGCCCGCGTCGGACGACGAGACGATGGGGCTGCTGACCGACGACACGCGGCGAATAGCCGAGCCGGAGCCCGATCGCCCCACCGAGGGCCGGGCCGCCCGCCGCAAGGCCGCCAAGAAGGGCGGCACGCCCTCCACGGAGTCCCGGCCGGGCGCCGCCCCCCTTTCGCGCGTGGAGGCCCGCCGCGCCGAGCGTGCCCGCAGACCGTCGCCGGGCGCGGTGATCAGCCGAGGGCTCGGCGAAGTCTTCATCACGGTCGGCGTACTGATGCTCCTCTTCGTCACGTACCAGCTCTGGTGGACGAACATCCGTGCCCACCAGCAGGCTGACGGTGCCGCCCGCGACCTCCAGGAGAGCTGGGCCAAGGGCAAGGGCAAGCCCGGCAGCTTCGAGCCGGGGCAGGGCTTCGCGATGCTGCACATTCCGCGCCTCGACGTCGTCGTGCCGGTCGCCGAGGGCATCGACAAGCAGCAGGTACTCGACCGCGGCATGGTCGGCCACTACAACGAGGGCGCCACCAAGACCGCGATGCCGGAGGCCAAGCAGGGCAACTTCGCGGTCGCGGGCCACCGCAATACGCATGGCGAACCGTTCCGGTACATCAACCGCCTGGAGCCGGGCGACCCGATCGTCGTAGAGACGCAGGACAAGTACTTCGTCTACAAGATGGCGAGCATCCTGCCGCAGACCTCGCCCGGCAACACGGGCGTGATCGGTCCCGTTCCGCCGGGTTCGGGCTTCACCAAACCCGGGCGGTACATCACACTGACCACCTGTACCCCGGAATTCACGAGTAAGTATCGAATGATCGTCTGGGGCAAGATGGTCGAGGAGCGACCGCGCGACAAGGGAAAACCGAGCGCGCTCGTGAACTAGAACGGTGAGAACGGGGCGGAACCAGTGGCAGCCACGACCGATGACGAGCAGCAGGCGGAGGCGCCCGCGCCGTCCCCCGCACCACGGCGCCGGGCCCGCGGCCCCATCGCCACGGCGGTCAGCGTCTTCGGTGAACTCCTCATCACCGCGGGCCTCGTGCTCGGCCTCTTCGTCGTCTACTCCCTGTGGTGGACGAACGTCATAGCGGACCGCGAGGCGCACAAGCAGGGCGACCGGGTGCGCGACCGCTGGGCGGGCGGCCCCGGCTCCATCGACACCAAGGACGGCATCGGCTTCCTGCACGTACCCGCGATGGGCAACGGCGAGGTGCTGGTCAAGGAGGGCACCAGCAGCAAGGTGCTCAACGACGGCGTCGCCGGTTACTACAAGGACCCGATCAAGTCGGCCCTTCCCGGGGACAAGGAAGGCAACTTCACGCTGGCCGCGCACCGCGACGGACACGGCGCGAAGTTCCACAAGATCGACAAGATCGGCAAGGGCGACGCGATCGTCTACGAGTCCCGGGACAAGTGGTACGTCTACAAGGTGTACGCGACGCTGCCCGAGACCTCGAAGTACAACGTGAAGGTCCTGAACCCCGTCCCCAAGGAATCGGGCGCGAAGAAGCCGGGCCGCTACATCACGCTGACGACCTGCACGCCCGTCTACACCTCCCGCTACCGGTACGTCGTGTGGGGCGAGCTGGAGCGCGTCGAGAAGGTCGACAACAAGCGGACGCCTCCGGCGGAGCTGAAGTAGTCCCACGGCGAACGGAGAAGCCCCGGTACCGCTGAGCGGTACCGGGGCTTCTCCATGTGGGTCACGCGGGGGTCAGTCCCACCAGTGGTTGCCGCCGCCCCCGTGGCCGTTGTTGCCGTCGGACAGGCCGCCGATGCCGCCGATGCCGCCGTCGTCACCGCCGCCACCGATGCCGTTGTCTCCGCCGCCGCCGCCCGCGGTGGTCAGGTTGACCGCCGAGCCGGGCTCGGCCTTCTCACCGGCGTTGGGCGTGGACAGGACCACGAGGGCGTCGTCGTCCTGCGGGCCCGTGATGGTGCCGACCGTCAGACCCGCGTCCTCGATGGCCTTGCGCGCGTCCTTCAGCTTCTGGCCGGTGAGGGGCGGAACCGTTGACTCCTCGGCCTTCTTGGCGACCTGGACGTTGACCGTGGAGCCGGGGTCGGCGGGCGTACCGGCCGCGGGCGTGGTCTTGATGACCTTGCCCTCCTCGACGTCCTCACTGGCCACGTCCTGGCGGACGGGAGTGAAGCCGTTGTCCGTGATCTGCTTCGCCGCGGCTTCGTAGTCGAGGCCGGTGACGTCCGGGACGGACTCCTGCTTCTTCTCCTTGGCAACGGTGAGCGTGATCTTCGCGCTCTTCTCCGCCTTGGTGTCGCCCTCGGGGTCCTGACGGATGACCTTGCCGGAGGTCCGGTCGGACTCCTCGGTGGCCTTCTCGATGTTCGTGAAGCCCTTGTCCTGGAGCTGCTTCTCGGCCTCGTCGTAGCTGAGGCCCTGCACGTCCGGGACGGTGATCTTGGGCGAGCCCGTCGAGACGGTCACCGTGATGGTGTCGCCCTTCTTGACGTCGGCGTCGACACCGGGGTCCTGGTCGCAGACCTCACCCTTCGGGAACTTGGCGCACCGCTTGCGCTCGCCGACCTCAAACTTCAGGCCGACGTTCGTGGCGGACCTCTTGGCCTCGTCCTCGGTCTCGCCGATGAGCTTCGGGGCCTTGATCGACCCGTCGCCCCCGCCGTCGCCGCCGAAGACGGACTTCCCGATGAGGATCGCGCCCACCAGGACCAGGATGCCCGCGAGGACGAGCAGCCACGTCGAGACGTTGCTCTTCTTCTGGCGGCGGCCGCGGCCCTCGTCGTAGCCGTAGCCCCCGTCGTCCGGGTTGACCGGCGGCAGCATGGACGTCTGGCCCCCGCCGTTCTGCTGGCGGAGCATCGCGGTCTGCTGGTCGTCCGGGCCGCCGTAGCCGACCGCGCCCATGGCGGCGGTGGCCGCGACGGGCTGGCCGTCGAGGCAGGCCTCGATGTCGGCACGCATCTCGTCGGCCGACTGGTAGCGGTAGTCCGGGTCCTTGGTGAGGGCCTTCAGGACGATGGCGTCCATCTCCGGCGTGATCTCGCCGTCGAAGACGCTCGGGGCCTGCGGCTCCTCACGTACGTGCTGATAGGCCACGGCGACCGGGGAGTCGCCCACGAAGGGCGGCCGGACCGTGAGCAGCTCGTAGAGGAGACAACCGGTGGAGTAGAGGTCCGAGCGGGCGTCGACCTGCTCGCCCTTGGCCTGCTCCGGCGAGAGGTACTGCGCCGTGCCGATCACCGCGGCGGTCTGCGTCATCGTCATGCCGGAGTCGCCCATGGCGCGGGCGATGCCGAAGTCCATGACCTTGACCTGGCCGTTCCGCGTCAGCATGACGTTCGCGGGCTTGATGTCGCGGTGCACGATGCCGTTGCGGTGCGAGTACTCCAGGGCCTGGAGGATGCCGATCGTCATCTCCATGGCCCGCTCCGGCAGCAGCTTGCGGCCGGAGTGCAGCAGCTCGCGCAGCGTGGAACCGTCGACGTACTCCATCACGATGTACGGGATGGAGACCCCGTCGACGTAGTCCTCGCCGGTGTCGTAGACCGCGACGATCGCCGGGTGGTTGAGCGAGGCGGCAGACTGGGCCTCACGGCGGAACCGGGCCTGGAACGACGGGTCGCGAGCGAGGTCCACACGCAGCGTCTTCACCGCCACGGTGCGGCCGAGCCGGGTGTCGTGCGCGAGGTAGACCTCCGCCATCCCACCGCGGCCGAGCACCTGGCCCAGCTCGTACCGGCCGCCGAGGCGACGCGGCTCTTCCATAGCTATTCCAGCCCTCTCCGTCGGTCCCGACCGCACCGTTGTGTGGTCCGGCGGTGTGCTGTCCGGGCATACGGTACCCGGCTCCACTTACGTGACCCGGCCGCGACCGTCACCCGATACCGGACCGGTACCGCAACGTGCACCGATGTGGAGGGCTCGTGACGGGGGTCACTTCTTGCTGTCGATGACTGCCTTCATCACGTCCTTGGCGATGGGCGCGGCGAGGCCGCCGCCGGAGATGTCCTGGCGGCTGGCGTCGCTGTCCTCGACCACCACGGCGACGGCGACCGGCGAGCCGGAGTCCGTCTTCGCGTACGAGATGAACCAGGCGTACGGGTTCTTGCTGTTCGCGACGCCGTGCTGGGCCGTACCCGTCTTGCCTCCGACAGTGACGCCGGGGATCTGGGCCATGGTTCCCGTGCCCGACTTGACGACCGTCTCCATCATTTCCTGGAGCTTCTGGGCGTTCTCCTTCGAGAGCGGCTCGCTCATCTCCTTGGGCGAGTGCTTCTCGACGACGTCGAGGTTGCGCGCCTGCAGCTCGCTGACCATGTACGGCTCCATGAGCGTGCCGTCGTTGGCGACCGCGGAGGCGACCATGGCCATCTGCAGGGGCGTCGTGGCGGTCTCGAACTGGCCGATGGAGGAGAGCGCGGTCTGCGGCCTGTCCATGTCCTCGGGGAAGTTCGAGGCGTTCGAGCGGACCGGGACGAACTGCTCCGAGTTGAAGCCGAACTTCTTGGCCGTCTCCAGCATCTTGTCCTTGCCGAGATCGGAGCCGATCTTGCCGAAGACCGTGTTGCAGGAGACCCGCAGCGCCTCACGGAGCGAGGCGTTCTTGCAGGGCAGGTTGCCCTCGTTCGGCAGCGGCTGCGTGGTGTTCGGCATCGTCCACGGAAGGGGCGAGTCCGTCTTCTCGTCGATGCTGTCGTACAGACCGTGCTCCAGGGCCGCCGCCGCCGTGACCACCTTGAAGGTGGAGCCGGGCGGGTAGGTCTCGCGCAGCGCGCGGTTGACCAGCGGCTTGTCCTTGCTCTTGTCGAGGTCGAGGAACTTCTGCGCCTCGGCGTTGGTGTTGCCCGCGAAGTCCCCCGGGTCGTACGAAGGAGTGGAGGCGAGCGCCAGGATCGCGCCCGTCGACGGGTCGATCGCGGCCACCGCGCCCTTGCCGCGGCCCTTCAGGCCGTCGTACGCGGCCTTCTGGGCGGCGCCGTTGAGGGTCGTGACGACATTGCCGCCCTCCTTCTTCTCGCCGGTCAGCATGTCGAGCGTGCGGCGGAAGAAGAGCCGGTCGTCGTTGCCGGTGAGGATGCCGTCGTCGATGTTCTCCAGCTGGTTGGCGCCTATGCGCTGCGAGGAGTAACCGGTGACGGGGGCCCACATGGGCCCGTCCTTCCAGGTGCGCTTGTACTTCAGGTCGCTGCCCGGGGTGGCCTTGGAGCCGGTGATGGGCTTGCCGTCGACGATGATGTCGCCGCGCGGCTGGGAGTAGCGCTCGATGGTGACGCGGCGGTTCTTCTCGTGCTTGGCCAGGGAGTCGGCCTGTACGTACTGGAGCCAGTTGTCCCGGGCGAGCAGGGCGAGGACGAGCAGCCCGCAGAAGATCGCGATCCGGCGCAGGGGCTTGTTCACGGTCGGACCACCTGGGTCATTTCGGCGTCGGGGTTCGGGGCGGGGGACGGAGCCGGACGGCGCGCGGTGTCGCTGATCCGGATCAGGATGCCGATGAGGGCCCAGTTGGCGATGACGGAGGAACCGCCGGACGCCAGGAAGGGCATCGTCATACCCGTCAGCGGGATCAGACCCATGACGCCGCCGGAGACGACGAACACCTGGATGGCGAAGGCTCCGGAGAGGCCGATCGCGAGGAGCTTGCCGAACGGGTCGCGGGCGGCGAGCGCCGTGCGGACGCCGCGCTCCACGATCAGGCCGTAGATGAGCAGGATCGCCATCACACCGGCCAGACCCATTTCCTCACCGAAGGTGGCGAGGACGAAGTCGGAGTTGGCGGCGAAGCCGATCAGGTCGGAGTTGCCCTGGCCGAGGCCGGTACCGAGCACGCCGCCGGAGCCGAACGCCATCAGGGACTGGGCGATCTGGTCACTGTTGTTCTGGATGACCGTGTCGGAGAACGGGTTCAGCCAGGCGTCCACACGCTGCTGCACATGGGGCTCGAACGTGGCCACGCCGACCGCGCCGACCGCCGACATCAGCAGACCGAACACGATCCAGCTGGTGCGCTCCGTGGCGACGTACAGCATCACGACGAACATGCCGAAGAACAGCAGCGACGTACCGAGGTCGGTCTCGAAGACCAGGATCAGGATGGACATCGCCCAGACCACCACGATCGGGCCGAGGTCGCGTCCGCGCGGGAGGTAGAGACCCATGAAGCGGCGGCTGGCCAGGGCGAGCGCGTCGCGCTTCACCATCAGGTACCCGGCGAAGAAGATCGCGATGACGATCTTCGCGAACTCGCCGGGCTGGATGGAGAAACTGCCGATGTGGATCCAGATCTTCGCGCCGAACACGTTCATGCCGAGGCCCGGCACGAGCGGCAGGAGCAGCAGTACCAGGGCGCCGACCATGGAGATGTACGTGTAGCGCTGCAGGACGCGGTGGTCCTTGAGCAGCAGCAGCACGCCCACGAAGAGCGCGACGCCGATCGCCGAGTACTGCAGCTGGCTCGGCGCGGCCTGGACGAAGTTGTCCCGCTGCTGGAGCTTCTCCGACTGGTCGAGCCGCCAGATGATCACCAGGCCGAGGCCGTTGAGCAGGGTCGCGAGCGGCAGGAGCAGCGGGTCGGCGTACGCGGCGAACTTGCGCACCACGATATGCCCGACGCCGGCCAGCAGGCCGAGCCCGAGGCCGTATCCGAGCATGCCCGTGGGCACCTTGCCGTCGAGCGCGAGGCCCACGTTCATGTAGGCGAACAGCGGGATGACGACGGCGAACGCGAGCAGCGCGAGCTCGGTGTTGCGCCTGCTCGGCGCCCCGATCGCGCCGATCGTCGACGTGTGTGTAGTACTACTGCTCATGGCGTGCAGAGGCCCCCAACGGCTGCTTACTGCTTACCGCACAGCGGGACCAGCTTCTGCTCATCCTCGGAGAGGCTGGGGCCGGGTGTGGGAGTCGGTGCGGTCTTGGACTTGTTCTTGTCGGTCGAGTTGTTCTTGTCGTTCTTGTTGGTCTTGTCGGTCCTGGCGTCCGTGCCGGGCGAGGTCGGGTCCGCGGTCGGCGCGGTGCGCAGGCCGGTCGTGCCGCCCGCTTCGCCCTCGCCGGTCTTGGCGTTGTTCTCGCGCTCGACCTCGCGGCGCTCCGCGTCCTTCTTGCAGGCGGTGGCCTGCAGGCCCAGCTCGTCGATCTTGCTCTTGGCCTCGTCGAGGCTGTCCTCGACGATGTTGGCCTCGACCTGCTTGCGCTGGTACGGCGGCAGGTACTTGAGTTCGACCTCGGGGTGGTCCTTCTCGACCTTCGACAGGCTGACCCACGCGAGGTCCTGGTCGATGCCGCGGTAGAGCGCGACGTGCTTGTCCTTCGTGCCCACGTAGTACTGGGTCTGTGTCCAGCGGTAGCCGCCGTAGAGGCCGCCGCCGATGACGGCGAGAGCGAGCACTCCGTAGAGCGATCTCTTGAGCCACTTGCGGCCGCCGCCGGGCTTCACGAAGTCCTCGTCGCCGTACGTCTCGAAGCTGCCCTCGGGGACGTAACCGACGGTGTCTCCGCTGCCGGGCGGGCCGAAGCCGCCCCCTCCCTGAGGAGCCTGCGGCGGCACCGGACGACCGAGGCCAGACGCACGGCCCGCGGGGGTCTGCATCGCGCCGTCGTCCTGCGACTGGAGCTGGTTCTCGGCGACCGCGCCGACGACCACGGGGGTGTCGGACAGCTGGCCCGCGAGGGTGTCGCCGCTGTCGATGTCCAGGACGTCGGCGACGATCACGGTGATGTTGTCGGGGCCACCGCCGCGCAGCGCGAGCTGAATGAGCTCCTGCACGGTCTCCTGGGGGCCCTGGTAGGACGCGAGGGCGTCCTCCATGGTCTGGTGCGAGACGACTCCGGAGAGGCCGTCCGAGCAGATCAAGTACCGATCGCCGGCGCGCACTTCGCGGATCGACAGATCGGGCTCCACGTGGTCACCGCTGCCCAGCGCGCGCATGAGGAGGGACCTCTGCGGGTGGGTGGTGGCCTCTTCCTCGGTGATGCGGCCCTCGTCGACGAGGCGCTGCACCCAGGTGTGGTCCTGAGTGATCTGCGTCAGGACGCCGTCCCGCAGGAGGTACGCGCGGGAGTCGCCCACATGCACGAGCCCGAGGCGCTGTCCCGTCCACAGGAGCGCGGTCAGGGTGGTCCCCATGCCCTCGAGCTGGGGGTCCTCCTCAACCATCATGCGCAGCTGGTCGTTGGCCCGCTGCACGGCGGTGCCCAGCGACGTCAGGATGTCCGAACCGGGGACGTCGTCGTCGAGCGTGACGAGCGTCGAGATGACCTCGGAGCTCGCCACCTCGCCCGCGGCCTGGCCCCCCATGCCGTCGGCAATGGCGAGGAGACGTGGGCCGGCGTAACCGGAGTCCTCGTTCCCCTCCCGGATCATGCCTTTGTGCGATCCGGCGGCGAAGCGCAAAGACAGACTCATGCGCACCTCGCCCGTCGGCTCCGGGTACATCCGCACGGTGCCCACCCTCCGGTCGGGAGCGCGCCGGCGTCCAGTGCCTGGACCGCCGTTTCGGCTCGCTCGCTCCGCTCGCGCTCTGTCATGACGTAGTACTACTTCCGCAGCTCGATGACGGTCTTGCCGATGCGGATCGGCGCGCCCAGCGGAACGGGCGTCGGGGTGGTGAGTCGGGTCCGGTCGAGATACGTGCCGTTGGTGGACCCGAGATCCTCGACGATCCACTGGCCGTCACGGTCCGGGTAGATCCTGGCATGCCTGCTGGAGGCGTAGTCGTCGTCCAGCACGATCGTGGAGTCGTGCGCACGGCCCAGCGTGATGGTCTGCCCCTGCAGCGCGACCGTCGTCCCGGCGAGGATGCCCTCGGAGACGACCAGCTTGCTGGGGGCGCCGCGCCGCTGGCGGCCACCGCCGCCCTGCTGCTGGCGCTGCTGTGGAGGTGCGGCCTGCTGTTGGCGGGCGGCCTGCTGGGGCCGCTCACGCCGGGAACCGCGCTGTGTGACGCGCGTTCCGAACAGGTCGCTGCGGATGACCTGGACGGCCACGATCACGAACAGCCACAGAACGGCCAGAAAACCTAGCCGCATGACCGTCAGGGTCAGCTCTGACATTGCCCCCGCTTCACCCTTCGGCTTGCCGATAAACGATGGTGGTTTGGCCCACGACGATCCGCGAGCCGTCGCGGAGCGTAGCGCGGGTGGTGTGCTGCCCGTCTACCACGATGCCGTTGGTAGACCCGAGATCCTGGATCGTCGAGGGCGTTCCGGTCCGGATCTCACAGTGCCGACGGGATACGCCGGGGTCGTCGATCCGCACATCGGCGTCGGTGCTGCGACCCAGCACCAGCGTCGGGCGGGAGATCTGATGGCGATTGCCGTTGATCTCGATCCAGCGCCGCACCTGGGCGCCCGGAAGTGGTCCGGCACCGGGGCCCGCGGGCCTGTTCGGAGCCGGGGACTGCCCGCTGGGGCGACCCGCGCCGGGCGGCGGCGCGGCGGGCATGGGAGGTGCGCCTCCGGGCGAACCGGAGGGCGGCTGCGGATAGCCGGCGGCGCCGGCCCCTCCGCCGCCACCTGCGCCGCGGCCGGAGGCCGCCGGGCCGCTGGGGCCCGCAGGGGCGCGCTCGGGCGCCTGGGAGCTGCTGGAGGCGAGGGTGCGGCTGCGCACGCGGTACAGGCCGGTGTCGAGATCCTCGGCCTTCTCCAGGTGGACCTTGATGGGGCCCATGAAGCTGTACCGCTGCTGCTTCGCGTAGTCACGCACCATGCCGGAGAGCTCGTCGCCCAGCTGGCCCGAGTACGGGCTCAGTCTCTCGAAGTCGGGGGCGCTGAGCTCCACGATGAAGTCGTTCGGGACGACGGTCCGCTCGCGGTTCCAGATCGTCGCGTTGTTGTCGCACTCCCGCTGGAGTGCGCCGGCGATCTCGACGGGCTGGACCTCGGACTTGAACACCTTGGCGAAGGTGCCGTTGACCAGACCTTCAAGTCGCTGCTCGAACTTCTTCAGGACTCCCATGGGGCACCTCCTCCGTCGTAGTCATCCTGGTACTGCTTACTGATCGTATCCACGCGCCGGGAAATCGGCTGGTTCCCCCTGTCCGCCCAGTCGACGAGTGTCGCCTCTCACAAGACATGCCCGCACCAGCGTCCAGGGATCCTCCCAGGACCCCTGACGGAGCCCTGATCCATGGCCCCGGAGCCCCTTACGGGCAGCCGCTCGGGACGTCCGCTCGAGCCTCCTTTTACAAGGGATCGTAGAGGGGGCCCAAAGCCAGTGTCCCGCACCTGGCTGTGGACCTCGGTGAGCTCGGCCGAGGAGGGGTGAATACGGGACCGCGGTGCCGGACGGGTCCGGTTCGGTCTGTGGGGCGGCTGGGGCCCACCCCGGGCCGGGGCAAGGCTTCTGGGCCAGGTGCCCACCGAATACGGATGTGAATCCACCTGCTGCAGCGTGCTAATCTTCTGGATGTCGGCAGGCGCTCGCACCACACAGTGAGAGACCCAAAGACAGCACCCATGCGCGGGTGGCGGAATAGGCAGACGCGCTGGATTCAGGTTCCAGTGCCCGAAAGGGCGTGGGGGTTCAACTCCCCCCTCGCGCACAACGAGGAAGCGGTCCTCCTCCGGACGAAAGTCTGGAAGGGGGCCGCTTCTTTTTGCGTGCACGCGTGCGTGTGCGGTTGTGGAGTCTGAGGTGGTGATGTATGTCACCGAAGTTATCCACAGGCTCTGACGGTGGTCGGCGAGCGGCGGTACCTTCGAGGCCGGATTCGTGGTTGGCCGATGGCCGACGGGGGGCGATGAGCATGGTGGAGCAGGGCGGGAAGATTCCCGGGCAGCGGAGTGAGCGGCTTCCGCGGGTGCCGGGGTTCGCCGGGTGGCCCGCGCAGGGGTCGCCCAAGGCGGAGGGCAAGGCGCTGCGGCAGCGGGTGCCCCGGGCCGCGCACGCGGAGTTCGAAGTGGATGGCGGGCGGCCCGATTCCGTGGCCGCCGTGGAGGCGTCCAACCGCAGCCGGATCCCCGAGCTCGCGCCGATCCGGGTCGGCAGGATGGCTGCCTCACCTTTCGCGTTCCTGCGGGGCTCCGCGGGACTCATGGCGTACGATCTCGCGCGCACCCCGCTCTCCGGCATCGGTGCGCAGATATGCGGTGACGCACATGCGGGGAACTTCGGGTTGTACGGGGACGCGCGTGGCGGTCTCGTCATCGATCTGAACGACTTCGACGAGACGGTGCACGGCCCCTGGGAGTGGGACCTCAAGCGCCTGGCCGCGTCCCTGGTGCTCGCGGGGCGCGAGGCGGGGGCGAGCGAGGACGCCTGCGAGGAGGCGGCCCTGGACGCCGTCGGGGCCTATCGCCGCACGATGCGGCTGCTGGCGAAGCTTCCGGCGCTTGACGCGTGGAACGCCATCGCGGACGAGCAGTTGGTCTCGCACACGGACGCGCGAGACCTCCTCGGCACCCTGGAGCGGGTCGCGGAGAAGGCGCGGAAGAACACGAGTGCCCGTTTCGCGGCGAAGTCGACGGAGCGAGCCGTGAGCGCGGACGGTGCCGATGGGCGCCGCTTCGTCGACGCTCCGCCCGTGCTGCGGCGCGTGCCGGACGCGGAGGCAGCCTCGGTGGCGGCGGCCCTCGGGGAGTACGTGGGCACGCTGACCGAGGACCGGCTGCCGCTGCTCGCGCGGTATGCGATCCAGGACGTGGCGTTCCGCGTCGTCGGCACGGGCAGCGTCGGCCTGCGGTCGTACGTGGTGCTGCTGCTCGACCACCGGGGCGAGCCGCTGGTGCTCCAGGTCAAGGAGGCGCGGCCCTCCGTGCTGCTGCCGCATCTGCCGGTGGCGGGCTTCAAGGCGCCGGAGACCGTGCACGAAGGGCACAGGGTGGTGCTCGGCCAGAAGCGGATGCAGGTCGTCAGCGACTTCCTGCTCGGGTGGACGACGGTCGAAGGACTGCCTTTCCAGGTGCGGCAGTTCAGGAACCGAAAGGGCAGCGTGGACCCGGCCGAGCTGGCCGCGGACCAGCTGGACGACTACGGCCGCATGACCGGCGCCCTGCTGGCCCGCGCGCACGCGCACAGTGCGGACCCGCGCCTCATAGCGGGGTACTGCGGGAAGAACGACGAGCTGGACGAGGCGATGGCGCGGTTCGCGTCGGCGTACGCGGACCGTACGGAAGCCGATCACGCGCTGCTGGTGCGGGCGGTCAAGGAAGGGCGGGTGGCGGCGGAGTCGGGGGTGTGACGGTGGAGGGATCGGGCACGGCGCGGGTGGGTTTCCTGGCTGGGGCCTTCTGTGGCCTAGGCTGGACGAGTGACGACCCCGGAAGCCGAGCCGACGCAGCCCGAGACTCCTGAGACTCCCCGCGAGGGAGGGCAGCAGTCGGGTTCCGAAGGGCGGCTCAAGGAGCAGCTGAAGGCGCGGCTCAGGGAGAGGTCCGAAGCGCGGTCGGGCGAGGGCGACGAGGGTCGGTCCGCCGAGGAGCCGCCCAAGGAACGCCCGGAGGAGCGGCTCGAGAGGGCCGTGCGCGCTGCCGAGCAGGCGTTGATCGAGTACGAGATCGCGCTGGAGACCTTCCGCGTGGAGGTGGAGAACTTCTCCCGCCTGCACCACCAGAAGCTCGGCCCGATGTACGCCCGCCTCGACGAGCTGGACGCGCAGATCGCCGAGGCCACCGCCGCCCGCACCGGGGACCCGGAGGACCGGCGCAAGGCCGAGGAGGCCCGGGCGCAGGTGATGCCGATGCCCGGCGTCGAGGAGCTGTTCCACGGCTGGATGGACAGTGAAGGGCTCTACCCCGAGGCCGCCGCGATGCTGACCGATCAGTCGGTGCGGCCGCCGCAGCGGGTGCGCCCCGGCGAAGAGGCCCGCAAGCTCTACCGCGAGCTGGCCCGCAAGGCGCATCCGGATCTGGCACAGGAGGAGGGCGAGCGGCAGCGGCGCGAGGAGTTCATCACGCGGGTCAACGCCGCGTACGCCCGCGGTGACGAGGCGATGCTGCGGGAGCTGTCGGAGGAGTGGGCCGCGGGCCCCGTCCCCGAGGAGCAGCGGCTCACCCGCAGCGAGGAGCTGTACGCCAGGCTCGAATGGCTCGCCCAGCGCAAGGAGCTCCTCACGGTCCTCGCCAAGGAGCTGGAGGAGAGCGCGATCGGCGGCATGCTGCGTCTCGCGCCCGACGACCCGGACACGCTGCTCGACGAGATCGCCGAGCAGTTGCTCGCGCAGGTCGGCGAGCGTGAGGCGGAGCTGGCGCGACTGCGCGACTGACGGCGCGGCCCTTCGGGTAGCGTCGGGGGCATGGTTTTCGGATCTCAGGTGCCCACGGTCGGCATCGACGACCTCACGAGCGGTGACTTTCTGCTGGACGTCCGGGAGGACGACGAGTGGCAGGCGGGGCATGCGGCGGACGCGCTGCACATCCCGATGAGTGAATTCGTTTCCCGGTACGGCGAGTTGACGGAGGCCGCGCCGCAGGACGGCAAGATCAATGTGATCTGCCGGTCCGGTGGACGCTCCGCCCAGGTCGCCATGTACCTCGGGCAGCAGGGCATCGAGGCGTTCAACGTCGCCGGTGGCATGGAGGCGTGGGCAGCCGCCGGGCGGCCCGTCGTCGACGACAAGGGCCAGCCGGGCGCCGTGATCTGACCGCAGTCCCCGTCGCCGCTCCGGTGGCGGTCTCAGCCGAGTGCGTGGGCGGCCAGCAGGTCGCCCAGAGCTTCCTCGTGCGCCGCCGCGGGGCCGAGGGAGAGCTCCAGCTGCTTGGCCCAGGCGTGATAGCGGTGCAGGGGGTAGTCGGTGTCGGCGCCGAAGCCGCCGTGCAGGTGCTGGGCGGTCTGCACGACCCTTCGTACGCCTTCCGATGCCCAGATCTTGGCGACGGCCACGTCTCCCGCCGCGGGCAGGGCGCCGTCCGCCCCGGTGCTCACGCGCCAGGCGGCCTGCCAGAGGGTGACCTCCATCGAACGCAGGTCGATGTAGCGATCGGCCGCCTGCACGGCCACGGCCTGGAACGTGGCCACGGGGTGGCCGAACTGCTCCCGCTTGCTGACGTATTCACTCGTCATGCGCAGGACGCCCTCGCCGAGCCCGAGCGCGAGCGCGCAGGTTCCGGTGGCGAGCAGGTCGCGCAGCCGCTCCCAGGCGCCGTCGGCGTCGATGACGTCGGTCGCGGCGATGCGCACGCCCTCCAGGCGGAGCTCGCCGAGGCGCTCGCCACTGGTGGAGATCTGCTCGGCGACGGCCAGACCTTCGTGGTCGCGGGGGACGAGCGCGAGGACGGTGTGGCCGTCGGGCGTGTGGGCGGGCACGGCCACGAGGTCCGCGTTCTGCACCCAGGGCACGCCTGTCTGGAGCCCGTCCAGGATCCAGTTGTCGCCGTCGCGCTGTGCGGTGACGGCCAGGTCGGCCGGGTCGTGGCCGGTGCGGCCGTTGGCGGCGACCGTCAGGACCAGGTCGCCGCGCGCGGCCGCGGGAAGGACCTTCCGCTTCAACTCGTCCCCGCCATGGGCCTGGACCGCGAGCGCGGCGGCGCCGGCCTCCAGGAGTGGGACCCGAGCGAGCACCCTCGCGGACTCGCGCAGCACCAGGCACAGGGCGATTGCGTCCAGACCCACGCCGCCGTGCTCCGGGGCGATGAGCACGCCCAGGAGGTCGGCGTCGGCGAGCCGGGACCACAGGGCGCGGTCGAAGTCCTCGGCGACGGCCCCGGGCGTGAGGGCGGGGCTCGGCACCCCGTCCGGCTTCACGGCCGCGAAGACTGCCTGCGCCGCCTCGACCACGGCCTGCTGTTCCTCGGTGAAGGTGAAGTCCACTGCCTGTCCTCCCACGCACCGGCCGACCGACGTATCCGTCGTCTTCTCCGCCTCTTCGTATCTGACGGAGCGTCAAGATAGAACAGGTTCTACGGGAAGGGAACAGGCAGGTGGGGTGTCAGCGGTCGAAGTCCAGCTCCACGGTGTCCGTGGCCGGACGGGACTGGCAGGCCAGCACATAACCGGCCTCCGTCTCCTCCGGCTCCAACGCGAAGTTCCGGTCCATCCGCACCTCGCCCGAGACGCAGAAGGCCCGGCAGGTGCCACATACCCCGCCCTTGCAGGCGTACGGAGCGTCGGCGCGGTTGCGCAGCACCGTTTCGAGGAGGGTCTCCCCGCTCCGCACGGGCCAGGTGCCCGAGCGGCCGTCCAGGGTCGCCGTCATCGTGCTGTGCGCGGGCGTGGATGCCGAGGGGACGGCGGGGACGGTGACGCCTCCGTCGTCCACGTGGAAGATCTCCTCGTGGACGCGGCGGCGGGGGACACCGAGGCCGCGCAGCGTCCGCTCCGCACCCTGCACCAGGCCGAACGGGCCGCAGAGGAACCAGCCCTCGATCTCCGACACCGGCAGCAGCGCGGGCAGGAGCTGGGAGAGCCGCTCCTCGTCGAGCCGCCCGGAGCCGAGACCCGCCTGCTGCTCCTCCCGGGAGAGCACGGTGACCAGCTGGAACCGGTCGGGCCAGCGGTCCTTCAGATCGGCGACCTCCTCCAGGAACATCGTCGACGCGGCGGAACGGTCGCTTCGGATGAGGCAGAAGTCCGCCTTCGGCTCGCGCTCCAGGAGCGTCGTGACGATGGAGAGCACCGGAGTGATGCCACTGCCGCCGACGATCGCCGCATAACGCCCCGGCGCCGGGTCCAGCGTGAACCGTCCGGCGGGCGTCATCACCTCCAGCTCGTCGCCCACGGCGACTTCCTTGAAGGCGTACGTGGAGAAGGCGCCGTCCTCGACGAGGCGCACCCCGACGCGCAGGGCCCGGGGCTCCTCCGGGGCGTCCAGGGGCGGGGCCGCGGAGCAGATCGAGTACGTACGCCGGATTTCCGTGCCGTCCGCGAAGCGGCGGATGGCGAGGTGCTGGCCCGGCGTGAAGCGGTACTCCTCGCGCAGCGGCGGGGGCACGTCGAACGTCAGCGTCACGGAGTCGTCGGTGAGCCGGTCGACCGCCGCTACCCGGAGCGGGTGGAAGCAGGCCATCACAACTCCTTGAAGTGGTCGAAGGGTTCACGGCAGGAGGCGCAGCGGCGCAGCGCCTTGCAGGCCGTGGAGGAGAAGCGGCTGAGCAGTTCGGTGTCGGTCGAGCCGCAGTGCGGGCAGCGGATCGACAGGCTCAGCGGAACCGGCCCGTCCGCCGAGTGGGAACGCGGGGGAGCTATGCCGAACTCGGCCAGCTTGCGGCGGCCTTCGGCACTGATGTCGTCGGTCGACCAGGCGGGGGAGAGGACCGTGCGCACCGCGACGTCGGCCACGCCGTGCTCGTGCAGGACCTGCTCGATGTCGGCGGACATGGCCTCTATCGCCGGGCAGCCCGTGTACGTCGGGGTCAGCTCGACGTCGACCTTGCCCGGGGCGAGGACCCGCACGCCGCGCACCACACCGAGCTCGGCCAATGTCAGCACGGGCAGCTCGGGGTCGGGCACCGAGCCCGCGAGGGCCAGGAGCTCCGCCTCCAGCGCGGTGGGCGAGGTCGTCACCATGACGCCCCCGGGTGGCTGCGGTGCAGGTGCTGCATCTCGGCGAGCATCCGGCCGAACGACTCGGTGTGCAGGCCTTCGCGCCCGGCGCCCGCCGTCCACGCGCCGGTCTGCGGGCCCTCCGGCACGGTCAGGGTCGCCCGCTCGATGACTGCCGTCACCGACGTGGTCCAACTCTGCCGCAGCGCCTGCCAGTCGGCGTCCAGCCCCGGCACCGGCTTGAACATCTCGCCGGTGAACCGCCACAGCGCGTCGATGCCGGTCTGCATCCGCGCGTGGCTCTCGTCCGTACCGTCGCCGAGCCGCAGGGTCCACTGCTCGGCGTGGTCCTGGTGGTAGGCCACCTCCTTGACGGCCTTTGCGGCCAAGGGGGCGAACTCGCCGTCTCCGGATGCCAACTCGCCGTACAACAGCGTCTGGTAGGTGGAGAAGTAGAGCTGGCGGGCGATGGTGTGGGCGAAGTCGCCGTTCGGCTGCTCGACCAGCTGGAGGTTGCGGAAGGAGCGCTCCTCGCGGAGGTACGCCAGCTCGTCCTCGTCGCCCGCCATGGAGAGCAGGAGGCGGGCCTGGCCGAGCAGGTCGAGGGCGATGTTCGCCAGGGCGACCTCCTCTTCGAGGACCGGGGCGTGTCCCGCCCACTCCCCCAGCCGGTGGGAGAGCACCAGCGCGTCGTCGCCGAGGGCTAGGGCGGGGAAGGCGGCCGGGGCGTCGGGCGAGGCCGGGGCCGGGGTGGTCACGGGTGCCTGGGCGGTCACAGGTGCTTCACCCCTTCCGGGATCTCGTAGAACGTCGGGTGGCGGTAGGGCTTGTCACCGGACGGTTCGAAGAAGGAGTCCTTCTCGTCCGGGGAGGAGGCGGTGATCTCGGTGGACGGCACGACCCAGATGGAGACGCCTTCGCTCCTGCGCGTGTACAGATCGCGGGCGTTGCGCAGGGCCATCTCCGCGTCCGGCGCGTGCAGGCTGCCCGCGTGGGTGTGGGAGAGCCCACGGCGGGAGCGGACGAACACCTCCCACAGCGGCCAGTCGGTCGAGCTGCTCATGCTGTCGCCTCTCCGTGCTGTGCGGGGTCGCCCTGCGTGCTGTGTGTGCCGTCCCCGGCGGGTGCGGCCGGGTGCTGCGTGGCCGTGTGCCGGGCGGCCGTCCGCTTCTGCTGCTTCCCCGCATACGCGGCCGCGGCCTCGCGGACCCAGGCGCCGTCCTCGTGGGCGCGGCGGCGCTGGGTGATGCGCTGGTCGTTGCAGGGGCCGTTGCCCTTGAGGACGTCCCAGAACTCGGTCCAGTCGATCGCGCCGAAGTCGTGGTGTCCCCGGGACTCGTTCCACACCAGGTCCGGGTCGGGGAGCGTCAGGCCGAGGGACTCCGCCTGCGGGACGCAGATGTCCACGAAGCGCTGGCGCAACTCGTCGTTCGAATGGCGCTTGATCTTCCACGTCATCGACTGCTCGGAGTGCGAGGACTCGTCGTCGGGCGGGCCGAACATCATCAGGGAGGGCCACCACCAGCGGTCCACCGCGTCCTGCGCCATGTCGTGCTGGGCCTGGGTGCCGCGGCTCAGGGCGAGCAACGACTCGTACCCCTGGCGCTGGTGGAAGGACTCCTCCTTGCAGACGCGGACCATCGCCCGCGCATACGGACCGTACGAACAGCGGCACAGGGGGACCTGGTTGGTGATCGCCGCGCCGTCCACGAGCCAGCCGATCGCACCTACGTCCGCCCAGGTCAGCGTGGGGTAGTTGAAGATCGACGAGTACTTCTGGCGGCCCGAGTGCAGCTTGTCGAGCAGCTCGTCGCGGCTGGTGCCGAGGGTTTCCGCGGCGCTGTACAGATACAGGCCGTGGCCCGCCTCGTCCTGCACCTTGGCCATGAGGATCGCCTTGCGCCGCAGGGAGGGGGCGCGAGTGATCCAATTGGCCTCCGGCTGCATGCCGATGATCTCGGAGTGCGCGTGCTGGGCGATCTGGCGGACCAGGGACGCGCGATAGGCGTCCGGCATCCAGTCGCGTGGCTCGATGCGCTCGTCGGCTGCGACCGCCGCGTCGAAGACGGCCAGGTGCTCCGCTGAGGACGCGGCCTCGTCCGGCTCCGTCCCCGCCGCCCGGTGTGCGGCTGCTGTCGCCATCTCGGTCCCCCTCGACCTTGAGCGAACCGCCCGACCGATCGTTCGGTTCGTTGAATTCAATGGTGCGGCCCTCGGCCATAAGGTGTCAACCCTGTGGATAACTTCACGGACGCTGTGCGCGGTGGGCGGGCCTGAGTACCGTTCCGGCGGCAGGGTTCGGTGCGGGAACGGGGAACGGGGCGGAATGGACGGGAACGACAAGGGCTCCGGTGGTGGGCCCGGCGGTCCTGGCGAGGTCGGCGGGCCGCCCGGGGCCGATGATCCTGCCGGGTCTGACGAGGCTGTCGGGCCTGACGATCCCGCCGGGTCCGACGAGCCCGGACCCGGGGATCCTGCATCCGGGGAGCCCGGACCTGAGGCGCTCGTACCCGAGGAGCCCGGACCCGAGGATCCCGGACCTGACGAGCCCGTACGCGAGGAGCCCGGACCCGAGGAGCGCGGCCCGGTGGCCGAGCGGGAAGCGCGGGTCGGGATCGCCGGGCTCAGGCTCGGCTACCAGATCGCCGCCGCGTGCGCCCTCGCAGTCGTCGCCGTGGCCGCCTGCGTCCACATCGGAATGTTGTTCCTCCATGTCGCGCCCTCGAACACGCTGACCAAGCAGCACGGGGACGTGGTCGACGAATGGATCTACCCCGAGTTCGAGCAGAACTGGAAGCTCTTCGCGCCCAACCCGCTCCAGCAGAACGTCGCGGTGCAGGCCCGTGCGGAGCTCCGGACCGCTGAAGGGGGTGTGCGGACCACGGAGTGGTACGGCCTCTCCGCCGCCGACGCCGCCTCCATCGACGGAAACCTGCTGCCCAGCCACACACAGCAGAACGAACTCCGCCGCGCCTGGGACTTCTACGTGGGCTCGCACGACTCGCAGAATCGTCCCGTCGGTCTGCGGGGCCAGCTCTCTGAGCACTACGTCCGCCGCATCGCGTACATGCGGCTCGACCGGGCAGAGCCGGGGCACAAGGGCGACGAGATCGCGCGCGTGCAGCTGCGCTCGAAGACCACGAACGTGCGGCCGCCGAAGTGGAGCGACGAGAAGGTCTCCCCCAAGCCGATCTACCGGGTGCTCCCCTGGTGGTCGGTGGGGTCCGAGGACCTGCCGCTCGCCGACGGGAAGGGCCGTACGGACACCGAAGGCCGAGCGGGCACCGAAGCCCGTGCGGACGCCGAAGGCCGTGTGGCCGCCGACGCGGAGAGGGCGGCCCGGTGAGTCGTATCGAACGCCCGCTGGTGCGAGGCATCAACAACGTCACGGGGTTCGCCCTCGGCCCGTACCAGACCGCGGTGGTCCGTATCGGGTTCGCCGCCACCTGGCTGTTCTTCCTGCTGCGCGAACTCCCCCACCGCCACGAGATGTACGGGCCCGACGGCCCCTGGAACTGGGACATGGCGCAGCAGCTCATCGCGAGCAACGGCGCCTTCACCGCTCTGATGTGGTCGGACGGGCACGTCTGGTTCGAGATCGTCTATGCGGTGGGGATCATCAGCAGCGTCCTGCTGCTGCTCGGGTGGCACACGCGCGCGATGTCCGTGCTCTTCATGATCGGTGTGCTGTCGCTCCAGAACCGCAGCATCTTCATGGGAGACGGCGGCGACAACGTCCTCCACTTGATGTCGACGTATCTGGTCTTCACGCGCTGCGGCCAGGTCTGGTCGCTGGACGCGCGCCGCGCGGCACGCGTACGCGGGCGTGCGCGCGTGGAGGACGGTGCGGCCGTGGGGGACGGGGCGGTCGGGCCCGCTCTGTGGTGGGTGTTCGGGCTGGGGCTGTCCGTCGTGACGTTCATGGGGGAGCTCAGCGGCGGGTGGCTGCTGCTCTTCTGGGGGCTGTGGCTGGTGCACGGCTTCTGGTGGGCCGTGGGGCGGCGGGCTCCGGAGAGTGAGCTGCGCAAGCTCCTCGACGTCGTGGCGAACCTCGCCCACAATGCGGGCCTGCTGGTGATCATGGTCGAGGCCTGTCTGATCTACGCGACCGCCGGTTGGTACAAGATCCAGGGGAGTCGCTGGCAGGACGGCACGGCCGTCTACTACCCGCTGAACCTCGACTACTTCTCCCCGTGGCCCGCCCTCTCCGAACTGCTCTCGTCCCACGGCATCATGGTGCTCCTGGTGACGTACGGAACGGTCGCCGTGCAGGTGGCCTTCCCCTTCACCCTCTTCAACCGCCGGGTCAAGAACGTCCTGCTCGTGGCCATGATCATCGAGCACTCCGTGATCGCGGTCGTCCTGGGTCTGCCGTTCTTCTCGCTCGCGATGATCGCGGCCGACGCGGTGTTCCTGCCGACGTCCTTCCTGCGGCGGCTCGGCGGGTGGGCGGCACGCGCGCGTGGCGGGGCGGTATCCCGTCTTCCGCTTCCCCGGCGCGGTGATGTGCCGGAACAGCGCGCCGTGAACGGGACGCTGGGAGCGCGGCGGGAGGAGAAGCGGGGCGAGAAGCGGGGCGAGGAACCCACCGAACCCGCGCGCGTAGGCTTCACGCCATGAACAGGGCGGACGGGGCGACGGGGATGGACGGGGTGGGCGGGGCGGACGCCGAAGGCGCCGTGCGCGTCTGGCGCGGGCTCGCCGATACGTCCGTGCTGCTCGACGGCTTCCATGCGATCAAGCACGCGCTGCGCTTCGGCGCGGAGGTGCCGGTCGTGCTCACCAGCGACCGGTCCGCCGTCCTGGCCCTCGCGGACGAGCTTGCGCCGGACGTGCGGGACGCCCTCGGCGGGCTCCTGACGGAGGTGCCGGACGAGCGGCTGCGCGCCCTCGTGCCGCGGCTGCACCCCACGGCCGTCGCCGCCCTTGCGGTACGTCCCTCTCGTGCGGCCAACCTCGAAGCACTGCGGAGGGCGTCGAGGTCCGCGCCGGTCGTCGTGCTCGACGACCCCCGCAACCTCGGCAACGCAGGGGCGGTGATCCGGCTCGCCGCGGGGTTCGGGGCGACCGGGGTCGTCACGACCGGCACGCTCGACCCCTGGCACCCCACGGTCGTGCGCGGCGGCGCGGGCCTGCACTTCGCGACCGCCGTGGAACGCATGGACGTGGCGGATCTCCCGCCGGGCCCGGTGTTCGCACTCGACGCGGAGGGCGAGGACATCAGGGGGCTGAAGCTCCCGGACGATGCCGTGCTCGCCTTCGGCTCCGAGCGCAGCGGTCTGTCGGCCGCGCTGCGGGACCGCGCGGACCACCTGGTGTCCCTGCCGATGCGCCCGCAGGTCTCCAGCTACAACCTGGCGACGAGCGTCGGCATGACGCTCTTCCACTGGTCGGCGGGCAGGCCCCCGGAGCCGGAGGCCTGAACCCGCCGCGGACGTCGAAGGTCAGGCGTCCTTGCGGATCTCCACCACGCGGAAGCGGTTGGCCACGAACGCGCCGTCGCACAGTGCGGCGTTCGCCGCGGGGTTGCCGCCCGAGCCGTGGAAGTCCGAGAACGCCGCCGTCTGGTTCACATAGACGCCGCCCGTGAGGTTCAGGGACAGCTGGGCGCACTCTTCGAGGCAGGTCTCCTCGACGGCGGCGGAGATCTCCTCCGACGTCGTGTACGCCCCGACGGTCATTGCTCCCTTGTCGCGCACCGTGCGGCGCAGCAGCTCCACCGCGTCCGCCGCCGAGTCGACGGCGACCGCGAAGGAGACCGGGCCGAAGCACTCGCTCAGATAGGCGGCCTCGGCGTCCGGCTTGGCGCCGTCCAGCTTGATGATCACCGGGGTGCGGACGACGGCGTCCGGGAAGTCCGGGTTGGCGATCTCCCGCGAGGCGAGGGCGACTTCGCCGAGGCCCGCGGCCGCTTCGAGGCGTGCCTTCACATCGGGGTTGACCAGTGCGCCGAGGACGCCGTTCGCCCGGGCGTCGTCGCCGAGCAGGCCGCTCACCGAGGCCGCGAGGTCCGAGACCACGTCGTCGTACGACTTCGCGCCTGCGTCGGTCTCGATGCCGTCGCGCGGGATCAGCAGGTTCTGCGGGGTGGTGCACATCTGGCCGCTGTACAGCGACAGGGAGAAGGCGAGGTTGGCCAGCATTCCCTTGTAGTTGTCCGTCGACTCGACGACGACGGTGTTGACCCCGGCCTTTTCCGTGTAGACCTGCGCCTGGCGGGCGTTGGTCTCCAGCCAGTCGCCGAAGGCCGTCGATCCGGTGTAGTCGATCAGCTTGATCTCGGGGCGGACGGCGAGCGTCTTGGCGATGCCCTCGCCGGGCCGCTCGACGGCCAGGCAGACGAGGTTCGCGTCGAAGCCCGCTTCGGCGAGGACCTCGCGGGCGATCCGCACCGTGAGCGCGAGGGGCAGGACCGCGCGCGGGTGGGGCTTGACCAGGACGGGGTTGCCGGTGGCGAGCGAGGCGAACAGGCCCGGATAGCCGTTCCACGTCGGGAAGGTGTTGCAGCCGATCATGAGCGAGATGCCGCGCGCGACGGGCGTGAACCGCTTGGTCAGCGCGATCGGGTCGCGCTTGCCCTGGGGCTTGGTCCACTCGGCCGCGTCGGGAGTGCGGGTCTGCTCCACATACGCATAGGCGACCGCTTCCAGGCCGCGGTCCTGGGCGTGCGGGCCGCCCGCCTGGAAGGCCATCATGAAGGCCTGGCCGCTGGTGTGCATGACCGCGTGCGCGAACTCGTGCGTGCGGGCGCTGATGCGCGACAGGATCTCCAGACAGACCGCCGCGCGCACCTCCGCGCCCGCGTCGCGCCAGGCGCGCATTCCGGCGCGCATGGCGGGCAGCAGGGTGTCGATGTCCGGGTGGGGATACGTGATCCCCAACTCCGGTCCGTACGGAGAGACTTCGCCGCCGACCCAGTCGTCCGTGCCGGGCTGGTCGAGGTTGAAGCGGGTGCCCTGGAGGGCGTCGAAGGCGGCCTTTCCTTCGGGCAGGCTCAGGCTGCCGCCCTCCCCGTACGCCTTGGGGTGCTCGGGGTGGGGGGACCAGTACGCACGCGTGCGGATGGTCTCCAGCGCCTGGTCGAGGGTGGGCCGGTGCTTGGCGATCAGCTGGTTCGCGGTGGGTTCGGCGGCCATGACGGGACCAACTCCTCCTCGGGCAGCTCTTCATCGAGCTGGCGAGCTGGGCAGGGACGGTGGGCAGGAACGCTCTGACAGGGCTAGAGTAACCGAACGATCGGTCGGGACAAGAGGGTCCGTCAAACCTGTGGACAACTTCTTGACGGCCACCCCCGAACCCTGCGGCCGACGGGCCGTGCGGGAGGATCGCGAACATGACAGCACTCGAGCTCAGCAGCGCCGTTGCCGTGGTCGGTACCGGAACCATGGGGCAGGGCATCGCCCAGGTCGCCCTGGTCGCGGGCCACCCCGTGCGGCTGTACGACGCGGCACCCGGCCGCGCGAAGGCAGCGGCCGACGCGATCGGTGCGCGCCTGGACCGGCTCGTCGAGAAGGGCAGGCTCACCGCCGAGGACCGCGCCGCGGCCGGTGCCCGGCTCGCCCCCGCCGAAAGCCTCGCGGAGCTCGCCGACTGCGGTCTCGTCGTCGAGGCCATCCTTGAGCAACTGGACGTCAAACAGCGGCTGTTCCAGGACCTCGAAGAGGTCGTCGCCGAGGACTGTCTGCTGGCCACCAACACCTCGTCCCTCTCCGTGACCGCCATCGCGGGCGCCCTGCGCGGTCCGGGACGCTTCGTCGGCCTGCACTTCTTCAACCCGGCGCCCCTGCTCCCCCTCGTCGAGGTCGTCAGCGGCTTCGCGACGGACGGGGCAGCGGCCACGCGCGCGTACGAGACGGCCAAGGCCTGGGGGAAGACCCCGGTGCGCTGTGCGGACACCCCCGGATTCATCGTCAACCGCATCGCACGGCCCTTCTACGCCGAGGCGCTGCGCCTGTACGAGGAGCGGGTCGCCGACCCCGCCACGATCGACGCCGTCCTGCGCGAGTGCGGCGGGTTCAAGATGGGGCCCTTCGAGCTCACCGACCTCATCGGCCAGGACGTCAACGAAGCCGTCACGCGCTCCGTGTGGGAGTCCTTCTTCCAGGACCCCAAGTTCACGCCGTCGCTGGCGCAGCGCCGCCTCGTCGAGTCGCGCCGCCTCGGGCGGAAGTCGGGGCAGGGCTGGTACGCGTACGGGGACGATGCCCCGCGCGCGGAGCCGCACACCGCGCCGCCCGCGAAGGCTCCGGAGTCCGTCGCCGTGCACGGCGACCTCTTCCCGGCGGATGCGCTGACCGGCCTCATGAGGGAGGCGGGCATCCGGGTCATTCGCGGCAAGGGCGTGCCCAGCTACCCGGGCTTCATCGAGCTCTCTGGCGGCGCCCAGCTCGCCCTGGCCGACGGCATGGCCGCCGACGCCGCGTCGGAGCCCACCATCCACTTCGACCTCGCGCTGGACTACCGCGCCGCGACCAGGGTCGCCCTCGCCCCTTCGAGCAGGGTGGACGAGCAGTCCCTGAAGGAGGCGATCGGCCTCTTCCAGGCGCTCGGCAAGAAGGTCAGCGTCATCGGGCACACCCCCGGGATGATCGTGGCCCGTACGGTGTGGATGCTCGTCGACTTCGCCCTGGACGCCGTCGGGCGCGAGGTCGCGGAGGCCGAAGACATCGACACCGCCTTGCGGCTCGGCGTCAACTACCCCGTCGGGCCCGTCGAATGGGGCCGCCGTCTCACCACGTACCGGGTGGCAGAGGCGCTCGACGCCCTGCACGACGAGTACCCCACCGGGCGATACGCGCCCTCCCAGGCACTGCGGCGCCAAGCCGTGCGAGAGGAGTACTCATGACCACCGCCCGGCGCGACACGTACACCCCGGAGACGCTCCTGAGCGTGGCCGTGCGGGTCTTCAACGAGCGCGGCTACGACGGCACGTCCATGGAGCACCTCTCCAAGGCGGCCGGCATCTCCAAGTCCTCGATCTACCACCACGTGGCGGGCAAGGAGGAGCTGCTGCGCCGCGCCGTGAGCCGGGCCCTGGACGGTCTCTTCGGGATCCTCGCCGAGGAGCACGCGCGCGTGGGCAGTGCGGTGGAGCGTCTCGAGTACGTGACGCGCCGCACCGTCGAGGTGCTGGTCGCCGAGCTGCCCTATGTGACGCTGCTGCTGCGGGTGCGCGGCAACACGGACACCGAGCGCTGGGCGATGGAGCGGCGCAGGGACTTCGACCAGCAAGTGGCGGCGCTGCTCAAGGAGGCCGTCGCGGACGGTGACCTGCGCTCCGACATCGAACTGCGGCTGGCGACCCGGCTGCTCTTCGGAATGATCAACTCCATCGTGGAGTGGTACCGGCCGGAGAGCCGGGGTGCTGCCAACGGCGAGCAGGTCGCCGACGCGGTCGTGCAGCTGGCCTTCGCGGGGCTGCGCACCGAGCGCTGAGTCCGGCCCCGGCCGCGCGCCGGGCGGCGCGGACCCGCCGGGCCGCAGGGATCCGCCGGGCCGCAGGGACCCGTCGGGTCAGTTCTCCGGCTCCATGTCGTCCTCCTCGAAGACCAGCAACGTACGCGTGCTGAGTACTTCGGGGATGGACTGCAGCCGGGTCAGCACCAGTTCGCGCAGCGCCCGGTTGTCCGGCGTGTGCACCAGGAGCAGTACGTCGAAGTCGCCGCTGACCAGCGCGATGTGGGACGCACCGGGAAGTGCGCGCAGATGCTCGCGCACCGTGCGCCAGGTGTTCTGGACGATCTTGAGCGTGATGTACGCGGATGCGCCCTGCCCGGCGCGTTCGTGGTTGATGCGCGCCCCGAAGCCCCGGATGACGCCGTCGTCGATGAGGCGGTTGATGCGTGCGTACGCGTTGGCCCGTGATACATGGACCCGTTCGGCCACGGAGCGTATCGACGCGCGACCGTCCGTGTGCAGGATCTGCAGGATGTCGCGGTCGATGGCGTCCAGCGGCCGGGGATCCGCGGTCCGGGGGTCCGGGACGCGCGGCTCCGGGATGCGGGACTCGGGGGCGCGCGGCTCCGGGCGGTCGCCGTCCGGCCCCTCGGCCATTCGTTCAGATGCCATGTCCCCCCGCCTCCCTACCATGGACGTACTGCATCTATCCCAGGCTGTGCAGAACCGTTTGTCCACAGCCTGGAGGTGCCTGTAGCCAAAATGTGCCGACGACCGAACAATCGGTAGGTGAGGCGCATCACGTCAGCGCGCCTCTTTTGCCGCTCCCACGAGGAGACCGCTTCCCACAGGAGGTGCCGTCATGACGGTCATGGAGCAGCGGGGCGCCTACCGGCCCAGCCCGCCCCCCGCTTGGCAGCCCAGGACCGACCCCGCGCCGCTGCTGCCGGACGCGGAGCCCTATCGCGTCCTCGGCACCGATGCCGCCGAGAAGGTCGACCCCGAGCTGCTGCGCCGGCTCTATGCAGAGCTGGTGCGCGGCCGCCGGTACAACACGCAGGCGACGGCACTGACGAAGCAGGGCAGGCTCGCGGTCTATCCGTCGAGCACCGGCCAGGAGGCGTGCGAGATCGCCGCCGCGCTCGCCCTCGAGGAGCGCGACTGGCTCTTCCCCAGTTACCGGGACACCCTCGCGGTCGTCGCCCGCGGCCTCGACCCCGCGAGCGCGCTGACGCTGCTGCGCGGCGACTGGCACACCGGGTACGACCCGCGCGAGCACCGCATAGCGCCCCTGAGCACCCCCCTTGCGACCCAGCTTCCGCACGCCGTGGGCCTCGCGCACGCGGCCCGGCTCAAGGGCGACGACGTCGTCGCGCTCGCCATGGTCGGCGACGGCGGCACCAGCGAGGGCGACTTCCACGAGGCGCTGAACTTCGCCGCGGTGTGGCAGGCCCCTGTGGTCTTCCTCGTGCAGAACAACGGCTTCGCGATCTCCGTGCCGCTCGCCAAGCAGACCGCGGCCCCCTCCCTCGCCCACAAGGCCGTGGGATACGGCATGCCGGGCCGCCTGGTGGACGGCAACGACGCGGCGGCGATGCACGAGGTGCTGGGCGAAGCGGTCGCCCGCGCGCGTGAGGGCGGCGGCCCGACCCTCGTCGAAGCCGTGACGTACCGCATGGAAGCCCACACGAACGCCGACGACGCCACGCGCTACCGGCAGGACACCGACGTCGACGCCTGGCGCGACCACGACCCGATCCTGCTCCTGGAGCAGGAGCTGACGGAGCGCGGACTCCTGGACGACGACATGAAGCGACGGGCGGGCGAGGACGCCGAGGCCATGGCCGCCGATCTGCGCGAGCACATGAACCAGGAGCCCGTGCTCGACCCCATGGACCTCTTCACGCACGTGTACGCCAAGCAGACCTCCCAACTCAGGGAGCAGGCGGCACAGTTGCGGGCCGAGCTCGAAGTGGCCTCGGAAGAGGCGGAGGAGGAAGCGCGATGACCACGGTCGCGGCGAAGCCGGTCACCAAACCGGCCACCATGGCGCAGGCGCTCGGGCGCGCGCTGCGGGACTCGATGGCCGAGGACCCGTCCGTCCACGTCCTCGGAGAGGACGTCGGAGCGCTCGGCGGTGTCTTCCGGGTCACCGACGGGCTCGCCAAGGAGTTCGGCGAGGACCGTTGCACCGACACGCCGCTGGCCGAGGCCGGGATCCTCGGCGCGGCGGTCGGCATGGCGATGTACGGGTTGCGGCCCGTTGTGGAGATGCAGTTCGACGCCTTCGCCTATCCCGCCTTCGAGCAGCTGATCTCGCACGTGGCGCGGATGCGGAACCGCACGCGCGGCGCGCTGCCGCTCCCCATCACCGTGCGCGTGCCCTACGGCGGCGGCATCGGCGGCGTCGAGCACCACAGCGACTCCTCCGAGGCGTACTACATCGCGACACCGGGCCTCCACGTCGTCACCCCGGCCACGGTCTCCGATGCCTACGGCCTGCTGAGGGCCTCCATCGCCTCCGACGACCCCGTCATCTTCCTGGAGCCGAAGCGGCTGTACTGGTCGAAGGCCGAGTGGAACCCGGACGCCCCGGCGACCGTTGAACCGATAGGCCGCGCGGCGGTGCGGCGTGCCGGGCGCAGCGCCACGCTCATCACGTACGGGCCGTCCGTGCCCGTCTGCCTGGAGGCGGCCGAGGCCGCCCGCGCCGAGGGCTGGGACCTCGAAGTGGTCGATCTGCGCTCCCTGGTGCCGTTCGACGACGAGACGGTCGCCGCGTCCGTGCGGCGGACCGGGCGGGCCGTCGTCGTCCATGAGTCGGGCGGCTTCGGCGGCCCCGGCGGCGAGATCGCCGCGCGGGTCACCGAGCGGTGCTTCCACCATCTGGAGGCGCCGGTGCTGCGGGTCGCGGGCTTCGACATCCCGTATCCGCCGCCGATGCTGGAGAAGCACCACCTCCCGGGCGTCGACCGGATCCTGGACGCGGTCGCGCGGCTGCAGTGGGAGGCGGACAGCTGATGGCTCAGGTCCTTGAATTCAAGCTGCCCGACCTCGGGGAAGGGCTGACGGAGGCGGAAGTCGTCCGCTGGCTCGTCGAGGTCGGCGACGTCGTGGCGGTGGACCAGCCGGTCGTCGAGGTCGAGACGGCCAAGGCGATGGTCGAGGTGCCGTGTCCCTACGGAGGCGTGGTCACGGCCCGCTTCGGTGAGGAAGGCACGGAACTGCCGGTGGGAGCGCCGCTGTTGACGGTCGCGGTGGGAGCGGAGCCCGGCGGGGCGGTTCCGGGCGGGGCGCCCGAGGAACCTGCCGAGCGGGCGCTGCAGACGGCCGCGGAGCACGCTGCCGCCGAGCAGGTCGCCGCGGAGTCCTCAGGGAACGTGCTGGTCGGGTACGGGACGGCTGCGGCGCCTGCGCGGCGGCGTCGGGTTCGGTCCGTGCGGGTCTCCGCCCCGGCGGCTCCCGCGCCCGCTCCCGTCCCGCCCGCTCCGGCTGCGCCCGCCGCGCCCGCTTCCGATGGGCCGGTTCCGGTGATCTCGCCCCTCGTGCGCAAGCTGGCGCGGGAGAACGACGTGGATCTGCGCAGCCTGGTGGGGTCCGGGCCGGACGGGCTGATCCTGCGGGCGGACGTCGAGTCCGCTGTCGAGGCGGGCCGGGCGGTGGCGCAGGCCGGGGCCTCCGACGAGGAACGCACGCGGGCGCGCAAGGCGGCCGTTCGGGAGGACGACGAGCTGATCCGCGCGGGGCGTCACGAAGCACGGCAGAGCGTGGCGGCCGGAGAGGAGCCGCGCAAGGCAGGCCTCTACTCCCGGCACCCGCTGACCGGACTCCGCGGCCTCGTCGCCGACAAGATGTCCCGCAGCCGCCGCGAGATACCGGAGGCGACCTGCTGGGTCGACGCCGACGCGACCGAGCTGCTGGCGACCCGCAAGGCCATGAACGACGCGATGTCGGAACGCGACGGCCAGAAGGTGTCGCTGCTCGCGCTCCTCGCACGCATCAGCGTGGCTGCCCTCACCCGCTTCCCGGCGCTCAACTCGGCCGTGGACATGGAGGCGCGTGAGGTGCGGCAGTTCGCCGACATCCACCTCGGCTTCGCCGCGCAGACCCCGCGCGGCCTGGTCGTCCCGGTGGTGCGGCACTCCCAGTCACGGGCGACCGACTCGATCAACGCGGAGCTGATACGGCTCACGGAGTCCGCGCGCGCGGGAACGCTCACGCCGGGGGAGCTCACCGGCGGCACCTTCACCCTCAACAACTACGGGGTGTTCGGGGTCGACGGCTCCACGCCGATCATCAACCACCCCGAGGCGGCCATGCTGGGAGTGGGCCGGATCGTGCCCAAGCCGTGGGTGCACCAGGGGGAGTTGGCGGTGCGGCACGTCGTGCAGTTGTCGCTCACCTTCGACCACCGGGTGTGCGACGGCGGTACGGCGGGCGGCTTCCTGCGGTACGTGGCGGACTGTGTCGAGCAGCCTGCGGTGCTGCTGCGGTCCGTGTGACGGGTTCCGGCATGAGGTGCGGGGCGGGGGCCGGGCCGCGGCCCGGGCGGGTCACGTGACGTAAGTCCCTTGCCCGTAGGGCCCTTCGCGGGGGTGTCAATGATCCTTCGTATGCCCATACTCGGGGTGTGACCACGAAAGAGGGCGGCCCGTACGACGCCGTCGTACTCGCCGGGGGCGGCGCCGCCCGGCTCGGCGGTGCGGACAAGCCGGGGGTGCGGGTCGGCGGCCGGACGCTGATCGACCGGGTGCTCGCGGCCTGCTCCGGCGCCGGGACGACCGTCGTGGTGGCCGCGCCACGGCCGACCGCGCGTCCCGTCGTATGGGCACGCGAGGAGCCCGCGGGCGGCGGCCCCCTGGCCGCGCTCGACGCGGGGCTCGCGCGCACGACGGCGGAGCGGGTGGTCGTGCTCTCCGCCGATCTGCCGTTCCTGGGCGAGCAGACGGTACGCCGACTCCTCGCCGCGCTCGCCGGGGGCGGGCCGGACGGGGTGGATGGGGTGGACGGCGCGGTCCTCACCGACCCCGACGGCCGTGACCAGCCACTTGTCGCCGCCTACCGCCGCGACGCGCTCCTGCGGGAGATCGCCGTGCTCGACGGGCGGGACGGCCGGGACGGCCAAGGGGGCGGCGGGCTCGCCGGGCTGCCCCTGCGCCGCCTCACCGGGCGGCTCGTCCTCACCAGGGTCGCCGACCCCCTCGCCGCTTTCGACTGCGACACCTGGGACGACATCGCCTCCGCCAGGGCCCGCATCAGGGAGCATGGCAACGTGTTGGATGAATGGATTTCCGCAGTCAAGGACGAGCTGGGCATCGAGCTCGACGTCGACACCGGCGCCCTCCTGGACCTCGCCCGTGACGCCGCGCACGGCGTCGCCAGGCCCGCGGCACCGCTGACCACGTTCCTCGTCGGGTACGCGGCGGCGCAGGCCGCGGCGCGCGGCGGAGCGGCGGGCGGTGCCGAGGCGGTGGCCGAGGCGACCCGCAAGGCCGCGGCCCTCGCGGCCCGCTGGGCGGACGAGGACCAGCAGGACGCGAAGCCCGGCTCCGCGGCCGGTACGCCTCCGGACGCCGGATGACCGGGCAGTCCGCGTCGGACGCCGAGCTCGACGAGGCGCTCGCCCTGGTGAACGGGCACCGCGACGCCCACGACGACCCCGCGCACCGGCCGACACCGGGCTCGACGCCGCCCCCGCCCCCCACGACGGCCTCGGCATCGACCCCGACCCCCGCCCAGGCATCCACCCCCGCCGCCCGCTCCGCCACCACGCACCCCGCGAAGCACCCCTCCACACCCCCCACCGCATCCCCCGACGGCGCCCCCGCCAGGGAAAAGCACCGCGACACCACGCCCTGGCCCGACGCCCGCGCCCGTGCGCAGCGGGCCGCCTCCGGGCCCGGCACCGAGCCCGTCGGCGTACCGCTGCACCGCGCCCTCGGCCTGATCCTCGCCGCGCCGCTCGCCGCCCTCACGGACCTGCCGTCCTTCGACACCTCCGCGATGGACGGCTGGGTCGTCGCGGGCCCAGGACCCTGGGACGTCCGGGCCGACGGGATCCTTGCCGGACATGCCCGGCCGGACGCGCTCTCCGACGGGGAGGCGGTCCGCATCGCGACCGGTGCCCGTGTCCCGCAGGACGCCACCGCGGTGCTGCGCAGCGAGCACGGCAGGACCGACGACAAGGGCAGACTGCACGCCCTGCGCGACGTGGTCACCGGCCAGGACATCCGTCCGCGCGGCCAGGAGTGCCGCTCCGGCGACCACCTCCTGCCTGCCGGAGCCCTGGTGACCCCTGCCGTGCTCGGGCTGGCCGCGGCCGCCGGGTACGACACGTTGCCGGTGTTCCGCAGGCCCCGCGCCGAAGTCCTCGTCCTGGGCGACGAGTTGCTGACGGAAGGCCTCCCGCGCGAGGGGCTCATCCGTGACGCGCTCGGCCCGATGCTGCCGCCGTGGCTGCACGCGCTGGGCGCCGAGGTGATCGCCGTCCGGCGGCTCGGTGACGACGCCGACGCCCTCCACGACGCGATCACGGCCTCCGCCGCCGACCTGATCGTCACGACGGGCGGCACCGCGTCGGGCCCGGTCGACCACGTCCACCCCACCCTGCGCCGGATCGGCGCCGAACTGCTCGTGGACGGCGTCGCGGTGCGCCCCGGGCACCCCATGCTGCTGGCCCGCATCCGGCCTGGCCGGTACCTCGTCGGCCTGCCCGGCAATCCGCTCGCCGCGGTGTCCGGCCTGCTCACGCTGGCCGAGCCCCTGCTGCGTACGCTCTCGGGCCGCGCGGCAGGCTGCGGCGGGCCCGCCACGTACACCGCTCCCCTGCGCGACGGCGTTCAGGGGCACCCGCACGACACCCGTCTCGTCCCCGTCGCCCTGCGCGCCGAGCGGGCCGTGCCGCTGCACTTCAACGGCCCGGCGATGCTGCGCGGGATCGCGGCCGCCGACGGGCTCGCCGTCGTGCCGCCCGGCGGGGCGCGGGAGGGCAGGGAACTGGAGGTTCTGGACCTGCCGTGGGCGGTTCCTGAGGTGGGCACCGGAACGGGCGCGGGCGCGGCTTTGTACGGTGGTCCGATGGACGGGGGCCAGGCCGAGGAGCAAGCAGGTTTCGCGGCCGGAGCGGGAACTGGAGTTGGAGCCGGAATCGGCGCTGGAGCCGGAGCCGGGCCCGAGGTGGGGGCTGGGCCCGGGGATGGGGCAGTCGTAGACGGCGAGGAGCGTTTCACGTGAAACTTCCCGGGCATGACGCCATCGCGCGTCACCCCGAAGAGCAGCACACGACACACCGCATCAAACTGCCGCAGCGCAAGGTCGAACGCCCGTTGCGCCAGGTCACCCGCCGTCTCGCGATGGCACTGCTGGTGCTCGCTCTGACGACCTTCCTCGTCTGGATCGACCGCGAGGGTTACCACGACAACTCGGACAACGGGGTCGACTTCCTCGACGCCGCGTACTACGCGACGGTCACGCTCTCCACCACCGGGTACGGCGACATCGTCCCGTACAGCGACAGCGCCCGGCTCACCAACATCCTTATGATCACGCCGCTGCGCGTGCTCTTCCTGATCATCCTGGTCGGCACGACCCTCGAAGTGCTCACGGAACGGACGCGTGAGGAATGGCGTCTGTCCCGCTGGAGGTCCAACTTGCGTGAACACACTGTCGTCGTCGGCTTCGGCACGAAGGGTCGCTCCGCGATCCAGACGGTCTGCGCGACCGGCCTGAAGCCGGAGCAGATCGTGGTGGTCGACCCCAGCGCGAAGGTCGTCGAGGCAGCCACGGCGGAGGGGTTCGCGGGCGTCATCGGCGACGCGACGCGCAGCGACGTGCTGCTCCGCGCCGAGGTGCAGCGGGCCCGCCAGATCATCATCGCGACGCAGCGCGACGACACGGCGGTCCTGGTCGCCCTCACCGCCCGGCAGCTGAACCGCGGGGCGAAGATCGTGGCCGCGGTCCGCGAGGAGGAGAACGCGCCGCTGCTCCGCCAGTCCGGTGCCGACGCCGTGATCACCAGCGCCAGCGCGGCGGGCCGACTGCTCGGTCTCTCCGTGCTGAGCCCGAGCGCGGGCATGGTCATGGAGGACCTGATCCAGCAGGGCAGCGGTCTCGACCTCGTCGAACGCCCGGTGATAAAGGCCGAGGTGGGGTTGAACGTACGGGAGACGGACGACTTGGTGGTGAGTGTCGTGCGCGGGCACCGCGTGCTCGGATACGACGATCCGGCCGTCGGGAAGCTGGAGTTGACGGACCGTCTGATCACGATCGTCCGGGCGTCCCCTGGCACGACGGTCGCCCCGGACATCAAGCCGCTGCGCCCGAACTGAGACGGCGCGGGCCCGCGGACGGCTCCCTCGCACGGACCCGCGGCCCGCTCCCGGACCCGGACCCGCTCCCGGACCCGCGGCACACTCCCGGACCCGCGCCCACTCCCGGACCCGCTCCCGCGCCCGGCCCTTCACGGCGTACGCGAGTAGCCTCGCCAGCATGTATGCGATCACGATCCCCGAACCCGGTGGCCCCGAAGCCCTCGTCTGGGCCGAGGTCCCCGATCCCGTGCCCGGCGAGGGCGAGGTGCTGGTCGAGGTCGCGGCCAGTGCCGTGAACCGCGCCGATCTGCTGCAGCGGCAGGGCTTCTACAACCCGCCGCCCGGCGCCTCCCCGTACCCCGGTCTTGAGTGCTCGGGCCGGATCACCGCGCTCGGCACCGGCGTCTCCGGCTGGTCGGTCGGCGACGAGGTGTGTGCGCTGCTCTCCGGCGGCGGCTACGCGGAGCAGGTCGTCGTCCCGGCCGGTCAGCTGCTGCCCGTGCCCGACGGCGTCGACCTCGTCACGGCGGCCGCGCTGCCCGAGGTCACCTCGACCGTGTGGTCGAACGTCTTCATGATCGCCCACCTCAGGCCCGGCGAGACGCTGCTCGCGCATGGCGGTTCGAGCGGCATCGGCACCATGGCGATCCAGCTCGCCAAGGCCGTCGGCGCGAAGGTCGCCGTCACGGCGGGCAGCAAGGAGAAGCTGGCGTTCTGCGGCGAGTTGGGGGCCGACATCCTCATCAACTACCGCGAGCAGGACTTCGTCGAGGAGATCGAGCGCGCGACGGACGGGTCCGGCGCGGACGTCATCCTCGACAACATGGGTGCGAAGTACCTCGACCGCAATGTGCGCGCCCTCGCCGTCAACGGCCGTCTCGCGATCATCGGCATGCAGGGCGGCGCCAAGGGCGAGCTGAACATCGGCGCGCTGCTCACGAAGCGGGCCGCCGTCACCGCCACATCGCTGCGCGGCCGCCCTGCCGCGGAGAAGGCGTCGATCGTGGCGGCGGTGCGGGAGCACGTCTGGCCGCTGATCGGCGGGGGCCATGTGCGGCCCGTCGTGGACCGCACGGTGCCGATGCACGACGCGGCGGCGGCGCACCGGGTCCTGGAGGAGAGCAGCCACATCGGCAAGGTGCTGCTCACGCGCTAGCCGGACGGGCGGTTCCCCGCGCCCCTCGGGGCGCGGGCCCCCCAGCCTGCCCCTCCCTGACCGAGATGCCGGAAGTGTCGCCCCATGTGACGCTGGTGCCGTGAAGGCTTCCTGGGCGGGCCGTCGCGCGACCCGAGCGGTCGCTGCCGTGGTCGCGGGCGTGATCACGCTGGTGGGCGCGGCGCTCCTCGCGGTCCTGGCGGCGGGCGTACCCGCCCTCGCCGCGTACGCCACCGAATCCGCCTCCGGACCAGCTGTCGGGAGCACCGTGACGACCGTCGACGAGACCTCGCGCGCCGGGAGCTCCGCGGGCGAGGGCCGCGAACGGCCCGGCGGGGCCCAGCCGCCCATCCTGGACCCGCCGCCCGTGCCCTACACGCCGCCCCCGGCCACCCCGCCCCCGCGGCACCCGAGGCCGACCCCCGCCGTGCACCGGGACACCGCCTCCGACCTCACCGAACGGACGCCGGTCGGCCCCGTGCTCCCCAACCTCCGCGTCCTCCCGCTCGGCGGCGGCCTGGTCCTCATCGGCCTCGGGCTCGGCTTCCTGGGGCTGCGGCTGCGCCGCGGCTGAGGGTGGATCAGCCGCGATCGGGGGCACCACCGATGTGTGAAGTACGGGTGCGAGAGAATGGCGGCATGGAGATGCCGAGGAACGAACGGTCGCCGGAGAGCCCCCAGGTCCTGGTCGTGGGCCAGGACGGAATGGCTCTCGGTGGCGGCGGAGACGATGAATCCCGCGAGGTCCCGGTGACGGAGATGGTCGAACAGCCGGCCAAGGTGATGCGCATCGGCAGCATGATCAAGCAGCTGCTCGAGGAGGTGCGCGCGGCTCCTCTCGACGAGGCGAGCCGGGTCCGCCTCAAGGAGATCCACGCCAGCTCGGTCAAGGAACTCGAGGACGGCCTCGCCCCCGAGCTGGTCGAGGAGCTGGAGCGGCTCTCCCTGCCCTTCACCGAGGAGGCGACGCCGAGCGACGCGGAGCTGCGGATCGCGCAGGCCCAGCTGGTCGGCTGGCTGGAGGGCCTCTTCCACGGGATCCAGACGACGCTGTTCGCGCAGCAGATGGCGGCGCGGGCCCAGCTGGAGCAGATGCGCCGGGCGCTGCCGCCGGGCGTGGGCGGCGGCGAGGAGGAGGAAGAGGGCGGCGGCATCGCGGGCCGCTCGGGAGGCCCTTACCTGTAGCCCGCCGGTGTAATCCGACGGTGCAACCCGCCGAGAACCCGCAAGACGCAGAGGGGCCCGGTACGCGGAATGCGTACCGGGCCCCTCTGCGTCTACGTAAAAAGACCAGCGAAGACTAGGCCACTAGGCCGGATTGCCCGACGAGACGTCGAACTGGAGCTCAAGACCCTTCGGGTCGACCTCCGTGCCTTCCTTCGGGGTCTGCCGCATGACCGTGTCCTCGCCGTAGGCGTTCTCGTCGACCTTGCGCTTGTCGAAGCTCCAGCCCGCCGACTGCAGGCAGGAAAGGACCGACTTCCAGTCCTTGAAGGTGAAGTCGGGGACCTTGATCTTGTCCTCGTCGTTGTACCCCACCTCGGGGTCCGTGCACTTCTCGGTTTCCATCGTCATGGTGCGGTTGGGGCCCTTGTGACCCGCCACCGGCTGCTTCGACTTGTCGCCGGTGGCTTCCTTGTCACCGTCGCCGCCGCTCATCGTCAGGGCGGTGATCAGGCCGCCGATCGCGATGAGCGCGACGACGATCGAGCCGACGATCACCGGCATGTTCCGCTTGCCGCCGCCGGAGCCGCCCGCGCCGCCCGAGCTGGTCGGGGCCGTCGCCGTGGCGGGCTGCGGCGCGAGGTTGTACGGCGGCGGGGTGTGCGCGCCCTGCTGCGGGGCGTACGCGTTGACGGGCGGCGGGGTCTGGTAGCCGCCCTGCTGCGGGTAGCCGTAACCCGGCGTGGGGGCCGGGGTGGCGGGGCCGTACGAACCCGGCTGGTACGGCGTCTGGACGGAGCCGCTCTGCGGCATCGACGTGTCGACCGGCGGGAAGACCGCGGCGCCGACGCCCGCACCGCTCGTCGTCTGCGCGCCCGGCACGATGCTGGGGGCCGAGGCCTGGAAGGACTGGGCGACGCGCAGGCACTCGTCGCGCATGGCCTCGGCGGTCGGGAAGCGCTCGTTCGGGTTCTTCTTCAGCGCCCGGGCGACGATCGCGTCGACCGCGGGCGGCAGGGAACGGTTGATCGAGGAGGGAGCGACCGGCTCCTCCTGGACGTGCGCGTACGCGATGGCAAGCGGCGAGTCCGCCTCGAACGGCAGCCGCCCGGTGGTCAGCTGGAAGAGCATGATGCCGACCGAGTACAGGTCGGAGCGGGCGTCGACGCCGCGGCCCAGGGCCTGTTCCGGGGAGAGGTACTGCGGGGTGCCGACGACCATGCCGGTCTGGGTCATGGAGGTGACGCCGGACTGCATGGCGCGGGCGATGCCGAAGTCCATGACCTTCACGACGTTGCGCTTGGTCATCATTACGTTGCCGGGCTTGATGTCGCGGTGGACCAGGCCCATCTCGTGGCTGATCTCCAGGGCCGCGAGCACATCGGCGGTGATCTTCAGCGCCTGGTCGCTCGGCATCGCGCCGAACTGGGTGACGGACGCGTCGAGCACGGAGCCGAGCGGCTTGCCCTCGACGTACTCCATGACGATGTACGGCATCGTCGCGCCGTCGAGGTCGTCCTCGCCGGTGTCGAAGACGGACACGATGTTCGTGTGCGTGAGCTTCGCCACCGACTGGGCCTCGCGGCGGAAGCGCTCGCGGAAGGACTGTTCGCGACCGAGTTCGGTGTGCAGTGTCTTGATTGCGACATGACGGTCGAGCACGGTGTCGTAGGCGAGGTGCACCGACGCCATGCCGCCCTCGCCCAGCAGATCACGCAGTTGGTAGCGGCCACCGGCCAGCGAACGCCCCGCATACCGCCCCTGTGCGCCGTCCTGGCTGCTCATCTCGTGCGTCCCCCATTGGCGCGGTTGCCGGACGGCTCCGCGGCTGGTGATCGATTACCGCTATTCCAGGCCAAGTCTGCCCCAGGACGATGACGCGTCAAGCTCGGTGCCCGTTCCGTGACCGTACGCGCAAGAAGCGTCTCGGAAGCGTTACAAGTTTGCGCACGGGACCCCCGGACCGCTTTGATGTCCGGTCCACGCCGGACCGGCGGGTGTCACGAAGGCTGTAGCGTGGCCGACTGAGTACCCCGTATCGCGACGTACTCGGCACCAAGTACCACGACCAGAAACGACGGCGAGGACTGATGGCACAGACGCAGCGCGCTCAGGGCCCGTCCGACCCCGAGGCGACTGGCGGCGGTATGTCAGACGCGCCTGAATTGTGGGGCAACGGCGGGCTCGTCGGTGACGGCCGGTACCGGCTGACCCACAGACTCGGCCGGGGCGGCATGGCCGAGGTTTTCGCGGCCGAGGACGTACGTCTCGGCCGCACCGTCGCGGTCAAGCTGCTCCGCTCCGACCTCGCTGAGGACCCGGTCTCCAAGGCGCGTTTCACGCGTGAGGCACAGTCCGTCGCGGGGCTCAATCACCACGCTGTGGTCGCGGTGTACGACTCCGGTGAAGACGTCGTCGGGCCGAACGTCGTCCCGTACATCGTCATGGAGATCGTCGAGGGCCGGACGATCCGCGATCTGCTGATCAACGCGGAAGCGCCGGGTCCTGAGCAGGCGCTCATCATCGTGTCGGGCGTCCTCGAAGCCCTGGCCTACTCGCACCAGCACGGCATCGTGCACCGCGACATCAAGCCCGCGAACGTGATCATCACCAACGCCGGTGCGGTGAAGGTGATGGACTTCGGCATCGCCCGCGCCCTGCACGGCGCGCAGTCGACGATGACGCAGACCGGCATGGTCATGGGCACGCCCCAGTACCTCTCGCCCGAGCAGGCGCTCGGCAAGGCGGTCGACCACCGCTCCGACCTGTACGCGACCGGCTGTCTCCTCTACGAACTCCTCGCGCTGCGGCCCCCGTTCACCGGTGAGACGCCGCTCTCCGTGGTCTACCAGCACGTCCAGGACCAGGCCGTGCCGCCGTCCGAGGTCTCGGACGCGGCGCCGCCGGAGCTGGACGGGCTCGTCATGCGCTCCCTCGCCAAGGACCCGGACGACCGGTTCCAGACCGCCGAGGAGATGCGCGGCCTCATTCAGTACGGGCTGCAGATGCTCAACGAGCAGGGCAGCCACACGGGGACCTGGAACACCGGGCCCGTGGCGATGCACGAGGGCGGCAACACCCCGGCCATGGGCGTCGCGGGCACCACCGCGATGGCGCACCCGGACTCCGGCACCGCGCAGATCCCGGGCCCCATGCTGCGTCCGCCGGGCGACGACGGCGGCTTCGACGGCGGGCACCACGGCGGCAAGAGCGGCCGCGGCAAGATGTGGATCGTCGCCGTGCTGGCGATCATCGCCATCGCGGTGGGTGTGGCGGTCGCACTGAACGCGGGCGACAAGAAGGAAAAGAAGGACCCGCCGAAGCCTCCCGAGACGAAGCAGTCGCAGTCGAAGGAGCCGAGCAAGAGCGCGGACGAGGAGACCTCCGACGAGACGTCGGACCCGGACACGGGCACCGGCGGCGAGACGGACTACACCGAGCCGACGAACCGGCCGACGGATCCGACGTACCCGACGTCGCGTCCGACGACGCCCACCGGGGATCCGTCCACGCCCACCGGGGATCCGTCCACGCCCACCGGGGATCCGACCGAGCCCACCAAGGACCCGACCGAGCCGACGGGCGACCCGACCGACCCCGAAGGCGACGACGAGGGCGCGGGCAACGGCGGCAACCAGGGCGAAGGGGTCTGAGACAGGCTCTCGCCCGCCGCCTCGGCCCGCCGGCCGGTCCCGCCGCCGGACGGTCTACAGGATGTGCTGGAGCTGCCGGTCGCGGCCGGTGTACAGCCGGTGGACCGTGCTGAACTGCGGCTCTATCCGCAGGTAGACCGGGTCGAAGAGCTCGCCGTCCACATAGTGCGGGGTGGGCCCGAAGAGTTCGAGCTCGGCATTGGTCGGCTCGACCCGGTCGCAGACGCCGACGAACTGGACGGTCCACTGGCCGTCCTTCGCGCTCGCCACGTTGAGGTTGTCCGCGCCGTACGCGACGACGCTGCCGACGCAGGCCTCGTGGTAGCCGTATCCCTTGTGCATGCGCAGCAGGACCTTGCCGTCCACCACGATGTGCCGGGCCGCAGCGAGGAAGGGCAGCGCGCGCATGCTGGTCGCCACGCGGCCGTAGTCGGTGCGGCGGAGCAGTTCGAAGGCGAGCTGTTCGTCGGTGGGCATGACCCCACCTTGGTTCATGGACAGGGTGTCGGAAAAGGGGATCCCGCCCCCTTAAACCGAGGACGTAAGTCCCTCAACCGGTGACGGCCCCTTGCCGTCGCGTCAGTGCTGCCGCTCCGCCTGCATGCGCGCCACGTACGCCGCGGCCTGGGAGCGGCGCTCCATGCCCAGCTTGGACAGCAGGCTGGAGACGTAGTTCTTGATCGTCTTCTCGGCGAGGTGCAGTCGCTCGCCGATCACGCGGTTGGTCAGGCCCTCGCCGATCAGGTCGAGGATCTTCCGCTCCTGATCGGTGAGGTTGGCCAGGCGGTCGTCGCCCTTGGGGTTGTTGCCGTCGCGCAGCCGCTCCAGGACCCGGGCCGTGGCGACGGGGTCGAGCAGGGACTTGCCCGCGGCCACGTCCCGCACGGCGGAGAGCAGCTCATTGCCGCGGATGGCCTTGAGGACATAACCGGAGGCACCGGCCATGATCGCGTCGAAAAGGGCCTCGTCGTCGGCGAACGAGGTGAGCATCAGGCATTTGATGTCCTCGTTCTGCGAACGGATCTCGCGGCACACCTCGACACCGCTGCCGTCCGGCAGGCGCACATCGAGCACCGCCACGTCGGGCCGCGTCGCCGGGATCCTGACCAGGGCGTCTGCCGCGGTGCCGGCCTCGCCGACCACCTCGATGTCGGACTCCACGGACAGCAGCTCATGGACTCCACGGCGGACCACTTCATGGTCGTCGAGGAGAAAAACCGTAATTTTTCCGTCTTCGCGCACGGAGCCAGTCTCACACACGATCTCTTTGAGTGCCCGTGCGGAACCCTTCCCGTCCCCGGGGTGGCCGGGATAACGTGCCGGTGTTCCGGCCCCCTGCCAGGCTGTGATCAGTGCTGTGACCAGGAAGTGTTCCCGGTTCTCTCGATTTACTCGGAAATCCGAGCAGTCGACCGACAGGCAATTTACTTGGAAATCCAAGCAAATTCGCAGGTCAGATGGGGTTTCACAGAAATGGGAAGCACTGGGTAACGTGCTTTGTGCAGGGCGCTCGCCGGGGCACCTGTCACGCCTGTTCCCGGCTGAGACGCACCCACCCCGTGCGCGGGCACGGACCAGGCGAGCCGCACTGGTTTTCCCGGTAATCCCGGGGGCCGGACCGACGGAGGAGCACACGTGACCGTGGAGAGCACCGCCGCGCGCAAACAACCGCGCCGCAGCAGTACCGGCGGCGGCAAGCGCGCAAGCGCCAAGAAGCCCGCGCCGCAGAAAAGCACCGAGCCCGAGCTCATTCAGCTGCTGACGCCCGAGGGCAAGCGGGTCAAGGACGCGAAGAACGCGGTGTACGACGCGTACGTCGCCGACATCACGGCGGAGGAGCTGCGCGCCCTCTACCGCGACATGGTCCTCACCCGCCGCTTCGACGCAGAGGCCACCGCCCTGCAGCGCCAGGGCGAGCTGGGCCTGTGGGCGTCGCTGCTCGGCCAGGAGGCCGCTCAGATCGGCTCGGGCCGCGCCACCCGCGACGACGACTACGTCTTCCCCACCTACCGTGAGCACGGCGTCGCCTGGTGCCGCGGGGTGGACCCGACGAACCTGCTCGGCATGTTCCGCGGTGTGAACAACGGCGGCTGGGACCCGAACAGCAACAACTTCCACCTGTACACGATCGTCATCGGCTCGCAGACCCTGCACGCCACCGGCTACGCGATGGGCGTGGCCAAGGACGGCGCGGACTCGGCCGTGATCGCGTACTTCGGAGACGGCGCCTCCAGCCAGGGCGACGTCGCCGAATCGTTCACCTTCTCCGCGGTCTACAACGCCCCGGTCGTGTTCTTCTGCCAGAACAACCAGTGGGCGATCTCCGAGCCCACCGAGAAGCAGACCCGCGTGCCGCTCTACCAGCGCGCGCAGGGCTTCGGCTTCCCGGGCGTCCGGGTCGACGGCAACGACGTGCTCGCCGTGCTCGCCGTCACCAAGTGGGCGCTGGAGCGGGCGCGTACGGGCGAGGGCCCCGCGCTCATCGAGGCGTTCACGTACCGCATGGGTGCGCACACCACCTCCGACGACCCGACCAAGTACCGCAACGACGACGAGCGGGCGGCCTGGGAGGTCAAGGACCCGATCCTGCGGCTGCGGGCGTACCTGGAGTCCGAAGGTCACGCGGATGAGGGATTTTTCGCGGAACTCGACGACGAGAGCGAAGCGTTGGGCAAGCGAGTACGAGAGGTGGTGCGGGCGATGCCGGATCCGGATCTGATGGCGATCTTCGAGAATGTCTACGCCGACGGGCACGCCCTCGTGGACGAGGAGCGCGCCCAGTTCGCCGCCTACCAGGCGTCGTTCGCGGACGCCCCCGCCGCCGGGGAGGTCAAGTAACCATGGCTGTCCAGAAACTGCCCATCGCCAAGGCGATCAACGAATCGCTGCGCACGGCGCTGGAGAACGACCCCAAGGTCCTCATCATGGGTGAGGACGTCGGCAAGCTCGGCGGCGTCTTCCGGGTGACCGACGGACTGCAGAAGGACTTCGGCGAGGAGCGGGTCATCGACACCCCGCTCGCCGAGTCGGGCATCGTCGGCACGGCCATCGGCCTCGCCCTGCGGGGGTACCGCCCCGTGGTGGAGATCCAGTTCGACGGCTTCGTCTTCCCCGCGTACGACCAGATCGTCACGCAGCTCGCGAAGATGCACGCCCGCGCGCTCGGCAAGATCAAGATGCCGGTCGTCATCCGCATTCCGTACGGCGGCGGCATCGGCGCCGTCGAGCACCACAGCGAGTCGCCCGAGACGCTGTTCGCGCACGTCGCGGGCCTCAAGGTGGTCTCTCCTTCGAACTCGGCCGATGCCTACTGGATGATGCAGCAGGCCATCCAGAGCGACGACCCGGTGATCTTCTTCGAGCCGAAGCGGCGTTACTGGGACAAGGGCGAGGTCGACAAGGACGCGATCCCCGGTCCCCTGCACAAGGCCGTCGTCGCCCGCGAGGGCAGCGACCTCACGCTCGCCGCGTACGGCCCGATGGTGAAGGTCTGTCTGGAGGCGGCCGCGGCCGCCGCGGAAGAGGGCAAGTCCCTGGAGGTCGTCGACCTGCGCTCGATGTCGCCGGTCGACTTCGACTCCGTGCAGACCTCCGTGGAGAAGACGCGGCGCCTCGTCGTCGTCCATGAGGCCCCGGTCTTCCTGGGCACGGGCGCGGAGATCGCGGCGCGCATCACCGAGCGGTGCTTCTACCACCTGGAGGCGCCCGTGCTGCGGGTCGGCGGCTATCACGCGCCGTACCCGCCCGCGCGCCTCGAGGAGGAGTACCTGCCGGGCCTCGACCGGGTGCTCGACGCCGTCGACCGCTCGCTGGCGTACTGAGGGAGAGGGTCGTGACGACGATGACAGACACTGCTCTTGCCGAGTTCAAGATGCCGGACGTGGGCGAGGGGCTCACCGAGGCCGAGATCCTCAAGTGGTACGTACAGCCCGGTGACACGGTCACCGACGGCCAGGTCGTGTGCGAGGTCGAGACGGCCAAGGCGGCCGTCGAGCTGCCCATTCCGTTCAACGGCGTCGTGCGTGAGCTCCGGTTCCCGGAGGGCACCACGGTCGACGTCGGCCAGGTGATCATCGCCGTGGACGTGTCGGGCGGTGCGAGCGCGGGTGCCCCGGCGCCCTCGCCGGAGGCGGCGCCCGAGCCGGTCACGGTGCCGGAACCGGCGACGGCTCCCGAGGCCGAGGCCGAGCCCGAGGCCCCCCAGGGCCGCAAGCCCGTGCTCGTCGGTTACGGGGTGGCCGAGTCCTCCACCAAGCGACGGGCCAGGAAGACCGCCCCGACGGAGGCGCCCGCCGCCCAGCCGGTGTCACAGCCGGTGCCGCAGTCGGTGCCGGAGCCGGTGGCCCCGCAGACCCAGTCCCTGAACGGGCACAACGGCGCCCGGCCGCTCGCCAAGCCGCCGGTCCGCAAGCTCGCCAAGGACCTCGGCGTGGACCTCGCGACGGTCACGCCGTCCGGTCCCGACGGGATCATCACCCGCGAGGACGTGCACGCGGCGGTGGCCCCGGCCCCGGCCGCCGCACCGGCCCCGCAGGTGACCGAGGCGCCCGCCCCCGCGGCGCCCGCGCCCGCCCCCGTGGTGAGCACGGATGCCCGCGAGACCCGCATCCCGGTCAAGGGCGTCCGCAAGGTCACCGCGCAGGCGATGGTCGGCTCGGCGTTCACGGCGCCGCACGTCACGGAGTTCGTGACGATCGACGTGACGCGGACGATGAAGTTGGTCGAGGAGCTCAAGCGAGACGCCGACAAGTACGGCTTTGAGGGGCTGCGGGTCAATCCGCTGCTGCTCATCTCCAAGGCCCTGCTCGTGGCGATCAAGCGGAACCCCGACGTCAACGCGGCCTGGGACGAGGCGAACCAGGAGATCGTCCAGAAGCACTACGTGAACCTGGGCATCGCCGCGGCCACCCCGCGCGGTCTCATCGTGCCGAACATCAAGGACGCGCACGCCAAGACCCTGCCCGAACTGGCCGGGGCGCTCGGCGAGTTGGTGTCCACGGCCCGTGCGGGCAAGACCTCGCCCGGTGCCATGCAGGGCGGCACGGTCACGATCACGAACGTCGGCGTCTTCGGCGTCGACACGGGCACGCCGATCCTGAACCCCGGCGAGTCCGCGATCCTCGCGGTCGGCGCGATCAAGCTCCAGCCGTGGGTCCACAAGGGCAAGGTCAAGCCCCGCCAGGTGACGACGCTGGCGCTGTCCTTCGACCACCGCCTGGTGGACGGGGAGTTGGGCTCGAAGGTGCTCGCCGATGTGGCGGCCATCCTGGAGCAGCCCAAGCGGCTCATGACCTGGGCGTAAGCACGGATACGAGATACGAGAAGGGCCCCGCCGCGACGACGCGGCGGGGCCCTTCTCGTACCGGCTGTCTCGTACCGGCTGTGTCGCTACGCGACCTTGAAGCCGTAGTCCATGAGCTTCTTCGCGTCCGCGGTGCGGTTGTTCAGCGAGGAAGAGGTCAGGACCGTACCGATGACCGTCTTGCCGTTGCGGGTCGCCGCGAAGACGAGGCAGTACTTCGCCTCGGGGCCGGAGCCCGTCTTCACGCCGATGGCGCCGCGGTAGGAGCCGAGGAGCGTGTTCGTGTTCGTCCACGACATGTTGCGGTAGCCACCGGACTTCGTGGTGACCTTCTGCTTCGTCGACTTCGTCTTCACGACCGTGCGGAACGTGGAGTACTTCATCGCGTTGCTGGCGAGCTTCGTCAGGTCGCGCGGCGTCGAGTAGTTCGCGCCGTGCCCGATGCCGTCGAACGAGTCGAAGTGCGTGTTCCGCAGGCCGAGCGTCTTGGCGGTCGAGTTCATCTGGCCGATGAAGTTCTTCACGCGCTTGGCGCGGGTCGTGCCCTTGCCGAACTTGTCCGCGAGCGCGTACGCCGCGTCGCAGCCGGACGGCAGCATCAGCCCGTACAGGAGCTGGCGGACGGTGACCTTGTCGCCGACGATCAGGCGGGCCGACGAGGCGTAGTTGTTGCGGACGATGTAGTCGCTGTAGGCCTTGTCGACCTTGACCTTCGAGTCCAGATTGAGGTTCCGCTGGCCGAGGACCACGCGCGCCGTCATGATCTTCGTCGTCGAGCCGGTGGAACGGCGGGTGTCGGCGGCCTTGGTGAAGAGGCTCTTCCCCGTCCCGTTGTTCATCACATAGCCGCCCTTGGCGACGATGGACGGCTTCGGCGGTGCGGCCGCGTGGGCCGGAGTGGTGAGGGCGCCGCCGGCGAGCATCGCGCTCGCGGTGACGAGGACGGCCGATACGCGACGTACGCCCTTGATGCCGGTATTCAAGTCAAATGCTCCAAATGCCCCTGGGCTGCGGCTGCATGAGGGTGCCGCTCACTCAATAGACGAACGAGAGGGGCGGATGGATGCGCAGTGATGTCAGGGAATTTCCACCCGGCCGTACGGCACCAGGTGCCCGCCGTGCCCGCCATGTGGACAGTGATACCTCTGTATACCTGTTGTATCTATGCTGTGCGCATGCCAGCCACCGCTCTCGCCGCCGCCAAGCGGCCCCCCGCCGCCGAGCGCGTCTACGCGCACGTCAAGCAAGCCGTCCTGGAACGCCGTTACGAGGGCGGCACGCTCCTCACGGAGGGCGAGCTCGCGGAGGCCGTGGGGGTGTCCCGCACCCCGGTGCGCGAGGCGCTCCTGAAGCTGGAGGTGGAGGGGCTGCTGCGGCTCTACCCGAAGAAGGGCGCCCTCGTGCTGCCCGTCTCCGCCCAGGAGATCGCGGACGTCGTCGAGACGCGGCTGCTCGTCGAGACGCACTCGGTGCGCAAGGCGGTCCCCGCGCCCGCGGGCCTGATCGGCCGCCTGGAGGAGCTCCTGGACCGGCAGCGCGCGCAGGCCGCCGCCGGGGACCTCGCGGAGGCCGCGGTCACCGACCGCTGCTTCCACGCGGAGATCGTGCGCAGCGGCGGCAACGAGATCCTCTCCCGCCTCTACGACCAGCTCAGGGACCGGCAGTTGCGGATGGGTGTCGCCGTGATGCACTCCCACCCCGACCGGATCGCGAAGACCCTCGCCGAGCACGAGGAGATCCTCGACGCGCTGCGCCGCGGCGACGCCGACGCGGCGGTCGCCGTGGTCACCCGGCACGTCGGCTGGTTCCAGAACCTGGCGCGGGGCGAAGTCCGATGAGCTCAGCCACCGCACCGGTCTCCCTGCCCGGCGATCCCCCCGGCGGGAAGAAGGCCGTCCTCGTCTGGTCGATCGGCGTCGCCGTCTACTTCGTCGCCGTCATCTTCCGGACCTCGCTCGGCGTCGCGGGGCTCGACGCCGCGGACCGCTTCCACGTCAACGCGTCGGCGCTTTCGACCTTCTCCATACTCCAACTGCTCGTCTACGCGGGCATGCAGATACCCGTCGGCCTGATGGTCGACCGGCTCGGCACCAAGAAGGTGCTGACCATCGGAGTCATCCTCTTCACGATCGGGCAGCTCGGCTTCGCGTTCTCGCCCTCGTACGGAATGGCGCTCGTCTCCCGCGCCCTGCTGGGCTGCGGTGACGCGCTGACCTTCATCAGCGTCCTGCGGCTCGGCACCCGCTGGTTCCCGGCCCGGCGCGGCCCGATGGTCGCCCAGCTCGCGGGCCTCGTCGGCATGGCGGGCAACCTCGTCTCGACGCTCGTCCTGGCCCGGCTCCTGCACTCCGTCGGCTGGACCGCCGCCTTCGCGGGCAGCGCGCTGTGCGGTGTCGTCGTACTCGTCCTCATGACGCTGTTCCTGAAGGACCACCCCGAGGGGCACGAGCCGGAGCCCGCGCAGCACAGCGGAGCGGCCTTCGTGCGCAAGCAGATCGCGCTGTCCTGGCGGGAGCCCGGCACCCGGCTCGGGCTGTGGGTGCACTTCACGACGCAGTTCCCCGCGATGGTGTTCCTGCTGCTGTGGGGGCTGCCGTTCCTCGTCGAGGCGCAGGGCCTGTCCCGGGCGACGGCCGGTGAACTGCTCACGCTCGTCGTGCTGTCCAACATGGTCATCGGCCTCGTCTACGGCCAGATCGTGGCCCGGCACCACGCCGCCCGCCTCCCGCTGGCGCTCGGCACCATCGGGACGACGGCGGCGGCCTGGGCGACCACGCTCGCCTATCCCGGGGACCACGCCCCGATGTGGCTGCTGATCGTCCTGTGTGCGGTCCTCGGCGCCTGCGGGCCCGCCTCCATGATCGGCTTCGACTTCGCGCGGCCCGCCAACCCGCCGGAGCGGCAGGGCACGGCGTCCGGCATCACCAACATGGGCGGCTTCGTCGCCTCCATGACGACGCTGCTCGCGATCGGTGTGCTGCTCGACGCGACCGGCGACAACTACCGCATCGCCTTCTCCGCCGTCTTCGTCCTGGAGGCCGTCGGGCTCGTCCAGATCCTGCGGCTCAAGTCACGGGCGGTGCGAAGGGAGCGGGAGCAGCTCGTCGCCAGCCGCGTCGAGGCCGTGCACGTCCCTGCCTGAAGCGGGCGCGCCCTCATCCGTCAGCAGGGTCGGGGAGTCACCGCGGGGTCAGGGAGTCACCGCGAAGTCCCGCAGGATCGCGTCCGCCAGGTCGTGGTCGCCCTCGATCTTGACGCGGTCCGCCACGGACGCGTACGTCACGCGGCCGCAGGCGAGCTTGAAGTACGTCTCCCAGTCGAGGCCGAGGGTGGCGAGCGGGCCCAGCGAGGGCGCGTTGTCCACGGTGCCCCTGCCGTCGCCGTCGATCCGGACCGTGCGCAGGAACTCGACGGGACCGCTCACGTCGAAGACGACCGCCGAGTTGGCGGGGGCGCCCGCCTTCTCGCCGACGACCTTCGGGAGGCCCTGGAGGAGCAGGTCCCGGGTGACGTAGGCTCCGGGGGAGTCGAGGTGGCCGGGCTTGCGCAGCGTCGTGCGGAGGTCCTGCTCGTGCACCCACACGTCGAAGGCCCGCAGCCGCATGGCCAGTTCGAGGGTCTGCTCGGAGCCGAGGGGGCCGCGGATCTTGGTGGAGGGTTCCCGCGACTCGTTCCGCAGCTGCCGGGAGCGGCGGATGATCGTGTACTCCAGCTCGGAGGTCATCTCCGGCGCGGTGTGGTGGCGCCGCACGTCGACCTGCATCTCCATGTACCGCTGGCTCTCGTTCTGCACGTGGTACAGATCGCGGGGCAGGGTGTGGATCGGGCGGGGATCGCCCAGCATCTCGCAGTCCAGGCCTATGACATGGGAGATGATGTCGCGCACCGACCAGCCGGGGCAGGGGGTGGCCCAGTTCCACTCCCCCTCGGCGAGCGGCGACACCAGCTCGGATATCGCTTCGACGGAATGTGTCCAGGCATCGGCGTAGGTTTGCAGGCTGGGATGGAGACTCACGGGACCCCTTGCGGTTGTGCGCGGGCGGTGGGTGTCTGAGACGTTAAGTTACGCTGCCCGCAGGCACCCCGGCAGTGCTTTCGTGTGACGATCGTAGGCCCGTGTTGACGGCTCGAATGCCAGGACGGTGGTAGTGTGCGCGCCTCCCTCATCCAGATCGCCGTAGACGAGGACGAACCGGTCAATTCCCGTCGGTCGCGGGTTGCTTCACTGGTAGGTGAAGTGAGTGCGCGGGACGGATCGGATCTGGTCGTTCTCCCCGAACTGTGGACGACGGGCGCCTTCGCGTACGAGTCCTTCGCGGCCGAGGCGGAGCCCTTGGAGGGCCCGACGTACGAGGCCATGTCGAAGGCCGCGAGCGAGGCGGGCGTCTGGCTGCACGCGGGCTCGATCCCTGAGCGAGACCCAGATGGGCCGCTCTACAACACTTCGCTCGTCTTCTCCCCGGCCGGTGAGCTCGTCGCCGCCTACCGGAAGATCCACCGCTTCGGCTTCGACAAGGGCGAGGCCGTGATGATGGCGGCCGGTTCCGAGCTGGCGACGGTGCGTACGCCGGACACCACGCTCGGCCTCGCGACCTGCTACGACCTGCGCTTCCCCGAGCTCTTCCGGGGGCTCGTCGACGCGGGCGCCGAGATGTTCGTGGTGCCCGCGGGGTGGCCCGCGCGGCGCCGGGAGCACTGGCTCCTGTTCGCGCGGGCGCGGGCCGTCGAGGACCAGGTGTACGTGCTTGCGTGCGGCACCGGCGGTTCGCACGCGGGGGTTCCGCAGGCCGGGCACAGTGTCGTGGTCGACCCTTGGGGCGAGGTGCTCGCGGAGGCGGGTGACGGTGAGGAGGTCCTCACGGTCGACCTCGATCCCGGGAAGGTCGCGGCCACGCGGGAGCAGTTCCCGGCCCTGAAGGACCGGCTTCTCGGGCAGGCCCCGCCACGGGGTGCCAGGGGCGCCTAGCGGCGGGGTTTTTCCTGCCGGGTTCGCGGCTGCGGGTTCGTGGTGGCTGGTCGCGCAGTTCCCCGCGCCCCTAAAACGCGGCTCCGCCGCGATCGCTTGAACGCGGCTTCGCTGCGATTGCTTGAACGGGGCTTCGCCGCGTCCTCGGGGGCGGGCCTGGATCAGTCCTCCTCCCGCTCCTTCTCCGCCAGCCGGATCACGCAGACCGCGACGGCGAGGAGGAGCGCGGGGTCGGCGTCCTCGCGCGTGATCTGCAGGCCGTACGTCTCGCGCACGTGGAACCAGCGGCGCGAGATGTCGGCCAGCAGCTCGCCGTCGTACTCGATGGCGAACTCGCGGTCGAGGATCTTGCCGCTGACGTCCAGCTCGGTGCCGTCGACCAGCGTGACGCGGTAGTGGTTGCGCAGCAGCGACAGGCGTTTGCGCTTCACCTTGGCGAGCGGCTCGCCCTCCCGCTCGATGACCATCGTGTCGCGCAGGGCGAGCATCTTGGCGTGGATGTCGATGAGGACCCTGCCCTGCATGTCCTTCAGCTCGAAGGTGTCGCGCAGGCGCATGGCCTTGCCGTCGACGAGGAAGACCTTGCGGCCCTGGTCGTCCTCGATCCAGTAGTCGTCACCGATGCCGAGCATGCGGTCGCGTACGAGAAGTCTCATGGCGCATGACTACCCCGAAGCGCCGCACTTCGGACACCGTCAGTAGCCGCGGCGCTGCTGTTCCGGCTCGACGACCGTGGTCTGCGCGACCGGCGGGGCCATCCGACGGCGTTTGGCGATGCTGGTGAAGACGGCGACACCGATGAGCCCCACGGCCATCATGATGACTCCGGCGACGGTGAGGTTGAGCCCCTCCATCTCCCAGTCGGTCGCGAACGTGAGGATGGCACCCACGGCGATCAGAAGTATGCATCCGCCGAGGCCCATGAGGACCGCCTCCCTGCGTAGTGGCTACGAAGCCTCCGAGTACCCGGAGGCTCCGTACCCACACAGGTATGCGGACCTCAGCCCTCCAGGAACGCCACCAGCGCGTTGGCCAGCATGTGCGGGTCGTCGGCGCCGCACAGCTCGCGCACGCTGTGCATGGACAGGATCGCGACGCCGATGTCGACGGTCTTGATGCCGTGCCGCGCCGCGGTGATCGGGCCGATCGTCGTGCCGCACGGCATCGCGTTGTTGGAGACGAACGACTGGAAGGGGACGCCCGCCTTCTCGCACGCGGCGGCGAACACCGCGCGGCCCGAACCGTCGGTGGCGTAACGGTTGTTCACGTTGACCTTGAGGATCGGCCCGCCGTTGGCGCGCGGGTGGTGCGTCGGGTCGTGCCGCTCCGCGTAGTTGGGGTGCACGGCGTGACCGGTGTCGCTGGAGAGACAGACGGTCCCCGCGAACGCCCGCGCCTTGTCCTCGTACGAACCCCCGCGCGCGAACACGGACCGCTCCAGGACGCTGCCGAGCAGCGGGCCGTCGGCGCCGGTGTCGGACTGCGAGCCGTTCTCCTCGTGGTCGAAGGCGGCGAGCACGGGGATGTACGCGAGGTTCTCCTGGGCGGAGACGGCCGCGAGGGCCGCCGTCGCGGAGTGCACGGACAGCAGGTTGTCCATGCGGGGGCCCGCGACCAGTTCGCGGTCGCGGCCGAGGAAGGCCGGTGCCTCGATGGCGTACGTCATGAGGTCCCAGCCGGTGACGTCGCCCTCGGCGAGCCCGGTCTCGTCCTCCAGGAAGCCGATGAGGTCGCCCTCGTGGACGTCGTTGCCGAGCCCCCAGATGGGCTGCATGTGCTTCTGCTTGTCGAGCTTGAGCCCGTCGGTGTGCACGGACCGGTCCATGTGGATGGCCAGTTGGGGCACGCGCAGCAGCGGCCGGTCGATGTTCACGAGCCGCGTGGTGCCGTCGCGCAGCGTGAGGCGTCCGGCGAGGCCGAGGTCGCGGTCGAGCCAGGAGTTGAGCAGCGGCCCGCCGTAGATCTCGACGGCGACCTGCCGCCAGCCGTGGGAGCCCGCGTCGGGCTGCGGCTTCACGCGCAGGTTGGGGGAGTCGGTGTGGGCGCCGACGATGCGGAAGGGGGTGTGCGCGGACGCGCCCTCCGGGACGTACCAGGCGATGATGGCGCCGCCGCGCAGCACGTACTTGCCGCCGGTCGTGCCGTCCCAGGAGTCGGTCTCCTCGACCTGCCGGAACCCGGCCTTCTCCAGCCGCTCGGCGGCGCTCGCCACGGCGTGGTACGGCGAGGGGCTCGCCGCGAGGAAGGTCATGAGGTCTTCGGTGTGGCCGCGGTCGAAGGGGCCGGAGGGTGTGCGCATGCCAGCCAGCCTAATGCGGCGGCTGTCCGGGTGGCGGGGGTCCTCAGAGGCGGTGGTACTCGGTGAGGTCGAGGTCGATCGTAAACGGCACGGCGAGCTTCAGGCGGTCGTGGTGGATGCCCGTGGGTGCGTAGGTGCCGGTGTGCGGGTCGAGTTCGTAGGTGTGGACGGCGGGCCGCTTGTTCTCGTCCATCCGGACCAGCCAGTAGTGCCGGATGCCCGCTGCCGCGTACTTGCGGGGCTTGGTGTCCTGGTCGCGGTCCTCGGAGTCGGGCGAGACGACTTCGACGGCGAGCAGAACGTCTTCGGCCTGATAGCGGGTCTGGCAGTCGTCGGCGTCGGCTTCCGCGGTCACGACCACGAGGTCGGGCTCAGGTGCCTGCTTGCGGCCGAGGACGACGGCCATTTCGCGGCGGACGCGTAGATGCTCGGGGAGGGCCGTCCGTACGCCGTTCACCAAGAGATCAATCGCCAGCGTATGGAACTTTCGCTGCGGACTCACGAAAACCAGGCTCCCGTCGATCAGTTCTGTGTGCGGCGGGAGGTCGAGGCTGAAGAAGTCGTCCGTGGTGTAGCCGTCCTGCGGCGGCATCGGCCATGCCGAGCCGTCGGACTGGAGCGCGTGGAGCGCGTCGGTGCGGGGCTCAGCGGTCATGGTTCCTCCCATGGACGGGATTCTCGGCCGTTCCGTCAGCGTACCCAGGGCATACGACAATGCCGCCACCCGAAAGAATCAGGTGGCGGCATCGCGCTGACGTGCGAAAGAAGCCCGTGCGGATCCGCGGACTAGAACGCCGCCTCGTCCAGCTCCATCAGGTCCAGCTCGACGCCCTCGGCGAGCTTGCGCTCGTGGCCGACGGCCGGGAGGACGTTCGTGGCGAAGAACTTCGCTGCGGCGATCTTGCCCTGGTAGAAGGCCACGTCCTTCGCGGAGGCGGTCTCCAGCTTTTCGGCGGCGACCGCGGCACCGCGGAGGAGGAGGTAGCCGACGACCACGTCGCCCGACGCCATCAGGAGGCGCGTGGTGTTCAGGCCCACCTTGTAGATGGCCTTCACGTCCTGCTCGGTGGCCGCGAGGTCGGTCAGCATGACGCCGACGATGGCCTCCAGCTCGACCGCGGCCTTGGCCAGCTCCTCGCGGGCGCCGGCCAGCTGCTCGCCGCCCGTGCCGACCGCGAGGAACTTCTTGATCTCCTCGGCGAGGCCGTTCAGCGCGGCGCCCTGGTTGCGGACGATCTTCCGGAAGAAGTAGTCCTGGCCCTGGATCGCGGTGGTGCCCTCGTAGAGGGTGTCGATCTTGGCGTCCCGGATGTACTGCTCGATCGGGTACTCCTGGAGGTACCCCGAGCCGCCGAACGTCTGGAGCGACTGCGCCAGCTGCTCGTACGACTTCTCCGAGCCGTAGCCCTTCACGATGGGCAGGAGCAGGTCGTTGAGGGCGTGCAGCTGCGACGCGTCCTCGCCCGCGGCCTCCTTGACCTGGATGTCGTCCTGGACGGCCGCGGTGTGCAGGACCAGGGCGCGCATGCCCTCCGCGTACGCCTTCTGCGTCATCAGGGAGCGGCGCACGTCGGGGTGGTGGGTGATCGTCACCTTCGGCGCGGCCTTGTCCATGAACTGGGCCAGGTCGGGGCCCTGGACGCGCTCCTTGGCGTACTCCAGCGCGTTCAGGTAGCCCGTCGAGAGCGCCGCGATGGCCTTCGTGCCGACCATCATGCGGGCGAACTCGATGATGCGGAACATCTGGCGGATGCCGTCGTGCTTGTCGCCGATCAGCCAGCCCTTGGCGGGGTGCTGGTCGCCGAACGTCATCTCGCAGGTGTTGGAGGCCTTGAGGCCCATCTTGTGCTCGACGTTCGTGGCGTACGCGCCGTTGCGCTCGCCCAGCTCGCCGGTCTCCCAGTCGAACTCGTACTTCGGGACGAGGAAGAGCGAGAGGCCCTTGGTGCCGGGGCCGTGGCCCTCGGGGCGGGCGAGGACGTAGTGGAGGATGTTCTCCGACATGTCGTGCTCGCCGGACGTGATGAAGCGCTTCACGCCCTCGATGTGCCAGGAGCCGTCCTCCTGCTGCACGGCCTTGGTGCGGCCCGCGCCCACGTCCGAACCGGCGTCCGGCTCGGTCAGGACCATCGTCGAGCCCCACTGCTTCTCGACGGCGATCGCGGCGACCTTCTTCTGCGCCTCGTTGCCCTCCTCGAAGAGGATGCCCGCGAACGCGGGACCGGAGGAGTACATCCACACGGCCGGGTTCGCGCCGAGCAGCAGCTCCGCGTAACCCCAGATCAGGGAGCGCGGGGAGGTCGTGCCGCCGATCTCCTCGGGCAGGCCGAGGCGCCAGTACTCGGAGTCCATGAAGGCCTGGTAGCTCTTCTTGAACGTCGCGGGCACCGGGGCGGTGTTGGTGGCGGGGTCGAAGACCGGCGGGTTGCGGTCCGCGTCCTCGTACGACTCGGCGAGCTCGTTCTCCGCGAGGCGGCGCAGCTCGTCGAGGATGCTCTTGGCGGTGTCGACGTCCATCTCCGCGAACGGGCCGGTGCCGTACAGCTTGTCGCGGCCGAGCACCTCGAAGAGGTTGAACTCGATGTCGCGGAGATTCGACTTGTAGTGGCCCATGGCGAAGGCTCCGTAAGCAGAAAAGGGATGAGTACCAGCAAGTAGTCATGATGATGCTACCCGTCGGTAATAAGAAGCAACCCCTAACCGCCCATCTGTGACTCAGTACGCTTACGCGCATGTACGGCTACGACCAGAATCCCGGCGCCCAGCAGCAGTACGCCCCGCCGGGCGCGCAGCCGCCGCCGCAGCAGATGCAGGGCATGCCCGGCGGTGGCTACGGCCAGCAGCCTCCGCTCTATCCCGAGCCCTCGCCGCCGTCCCTCGCGGACGCGGTGCGCGCCTTCACGACGGGGTCGATGTCCGCCGAGGACTTCCAGCAGGCCTTCGCCACGTCGAAGGTCTACTGCCCGCGCGGTGACAACCCCGGCTTCCTCGCGCTGCACAACACCCAGCAGCCCGTGATCCCGATGTTCACCTCCCTCAAGGAGCTGCGCCGGTACGCGGGCAAGGACTCCAAGTACTTCGTGATCACCGGCGCGGAGGTCATCGACCTGCTCCCGACGGGGTACGGCTTCGTCCTGGACATGGAGGGCGAGCACCGCATGGTCTTCGACGCGAAGGCCGTGGAGCAGATGGTCGACTTCGCGATGCGTCGTATGTACGGCTGATCCTTTCTGGCCCCTGGGCCTTTGGCGGTGCTCTGCTGCTCGGCCTTCGGCCTTGCGGGGCCGGTGCGGTCTTCGGCTGCGGGGCCGTTGTGGCTGGTCGCGCAGTTCCCCGCGCCCCCAAGCGACACCCCCAGGGGTGCCCCTGGGGGTGTCGCTTGTAGTTCGTAGATCGTTTCTGGCCGCTCATGGAGCCCGGAGGGAATTCCCTCCGGGCTTCACTCGTTCCAGGTGGCAGGAAGTTCTACGTTCAACTAAAGTGAGTGCACAGGAGGTACCGACCATGCCTGCAGTGACTGTCGAGAACCCGCTGACCCTGCCCCGAGTGGTGGCGCAGGCCGATGCGACGCCGCGCCCCGTGCTCGCCGTGACCACGGCGCCGAGCGGATTCGAGGGCGAGGGCTTCCCGGTGCGCCGGGCCTTCGCGGGAATCAATTACAAGCACCTCGACCCGTTCATCATGATGGATCAGATGGGCGAGGTGGAGTACGAGGCGGGCGAGCCGAAGGGCACCCCCTGGCACCCCCACCGTGGCTTCGAGACGGTCACGTACCTGATCGACGGCACCTTCGTCCACCAGGACTCCAACGGTGGCGGCGGCACCATCAGGAACGGCGACACCCAGTGGATGACGGCGGGCAGCGGCCTGCTGCACATCGAGGCGCCGCCCGAGTCCCTCGTCATGTCCGGCGGCCTCTTCCACGGCCTCCAGCTGTGGGTGAACCTGCCCGCCAAGGACAAGATGATGGACCCCCGCTACCAGGACATCCGCGGCGGCCAGGTCCAGCTGCTCTCCACCCCCGACGGCGGCGCGCTGCTCCGCGTCATCGCCGGTGAGCTGGACGGGCACGAGGGCCCCGGCATCACGCACACGCCGATCACGATGATCCACGCGACCGTGCGGCCCGGCGCCGAGGTGACGCTGCCCTGGCGCGAGGACTTCAACGGCCTCGCGTACGTCCTCGCCGGACGCGGCAGCGTCGGCACCGAGCGGCGCCCCGTGCACATGGGGCAGACCGCGGTCTTCGGCGCCGGGTCCTCGCTGACCGTCCGGGCGGACGAGCGGCAGGACGCGCACGCCCCCGACCTGGAGATCGTGCTGCTCGGCGGGCAGCCGATCCGGGAGCCGATGGCGCACTACGGCCCGTTCGTGATGAACAGTCAGGCCGAGCTGCAGCAGGCCTTCGAGGACTTCCAGAAGGGCCTGCTCGGCACGGTCCCCGCCGTGCACGGCATGTAGGCGGTACGGGGTCGGCAGGCAGCCGTACATAACGTGCGGGGAGCCTGCCCCCGTGTTCGGGTAGGAGGGGTGAGCACTCTCCTGCCCGAGCCCGCGCGCCGCGTCGCCGCCTGGTGCGTCGTCGCCCTCCTCGTCACCGGCGTGGCCGCCGTGGGGGTCTGGCTCTGCGTCACCTTCAAGACAGCGGTGACCCCGGTCCTCCTCGCGCTCCTCGGCACCGCGCTCCTCGGACCGCTGTACCGGCGCCTGCTCAGGATGAAGGTGCAGCGCTCCCTGGCGGCGGGCCTCACCTGTGCGGCGGTCGTCGCCGTCGTCGGCGGTGCCACGTACATCGTGGTCAATGCGCTGATCGACAGCGGCGACCAGATCATCGCCTCGCTCAAGCAGTCCGCCGAGGACCTGTCGAAGTACTTCGGGGCGGCCGGGACCTCGCTCGACGACATGGCGTCCAACGCCAAGGAACTCTTCGGCAAGTTCGGCGGAACCGCCGCGTCCGGAGTGATCAGCGGCCTCAGCACCGTCGGCGAGATGATGGCGATGGCCGTCCTCGCCCTGCTGCTCGTCTTCTTCTTCCTGCGCGACTCCGAGCGCGCCATGGGCACCCTGCGCCAGCTCGCCCCCGGCGACAGCGCCGACTCCATCGAGGCCATGGCCCGCCGCGCCTTCGAGGCCATCGAGGGCTTCATGCGCGGGACCACGATCATCGCGTTCATCGACGCCCTGTGCATCACCGTCGGCCTGCTGATCCTCGGCGTCCCCGGCGCCTGGGGCCTGGGCGCCCTGGTCTTCGTCGGCGCCTACATCCCCTACCTCGGCGCGTTCCTGTCCGGCGCGGTCGCCATCCTGGTCGCCCTCGCGGACCGGGGCTTCGCCATCGCGCTCTGGGCGCTCGGCGTGGTCCTCGCCGTGCAGGTCCTCGAAGGCCACATCCTCCAGCCCATGATCCAGAGCAGGACCGTGCAGATGCACCCGGCGGTGGTGATGCTGGCAATCACCGCGGGGGCCTCGGTCGCCGGAATCCTCGGGATGCTGCTCGCGGTGCCGCTGACGGCGGCCGCGTTCGGCATCGTCTCGGAGCTGCGGTCGCGCTACGCGGGCACGTCAGGCACGTCTGGTACATCCGGTACATCCGGTACATCCGGTACATCGGGCAGATCCGGCAGGTCGTCCACGTCCACGACCACGTCCACGACCGCGGCCCCACCGGCCCCGGGCGACCCCGCGTCCTCGTAGAGCTCGAACCAGATGCTCTTGCCGTCGCCGCGCGGATCCACGCCCCACGCCCCGGCGAGCAGCTCCATCAGGACCAGGCCGCGCCCCGACGAGGCGAGCTCGCCCGGGTGGCGCCGGTGCGGCAGGTCGTCGCTGCCGTCGGCGACCTCGGCCCGCAGCCGCCGCGCCCCGGGCTCGCCGGTCACCTCGGCGACCATCAGGGCGTCGCCGTCCGTGTGCACGAGGACGTTCGTGAGCATCTCGGAGACCATCAGGACCGCCGAGTCGACCTGGTCGTCGTCCGCCCAGTCGTGCAGCAGGTCCCGCAGGTGGCTGCGGGCCCCCGCGATGCGCTCCGGCTCGGCCTGGGCGACGGTCAGGACCGTGCGGCGGGCGTCCGCGTGCTGCTCGGAGCGGCCCGTCCTGCTCAGCAGCAGCACCGCTATGTCGTCCTCGCGGCGGTCCGCGAGCGGGCCCGTGGTGTGGTGCGAGGAGGGCCCGTGCACGGCCTGCACGAGCGCGTCGGCGAGCTGCTCCAGGCTGTCGGGCTCGCCCTCGCCCGCGTACTCCTCCAACGTCGTCCTGATCCGCGCCCAGCCGCTGTCCAGGTCGTGGCCGCCGGTCTCGATGAGGCCGTCGGTGCAGATCAGCATGGTCTCCCCGGCCTCCAGGACGAGCCGGGTCGTGGGGTAGTCGGCGTCCGGGTCGATGCCGAGCGGCAGGCCGCCCGCGGTGGGCCGCAGCAGGACCGTTCCGTCGGCCATCCTTATCGCGGGCTCAGGGTGGCCCGCGCGGGCCATCTCCAGGACGCCGGTCGCCGGGTCGGCCTCCACGTACAGGCAGGTCGCGAAGCGCGGGTCGTACTCGATGGCCTCGTCGGGGCCCGTGCCGCTCGACCCGTAGGTGATGGACTCGGTGATCCCGGAGAGGAAGCGGGTGGCGCGGGACAGGACCGCGTCGGGGCGGTGCCCTTCGGAGGCGTACGCGCGCAGGGCGATCCGCAGCTGGCCCATCAGGCCCGCGGCCCGCACGTCGTGCCCCTGCACGTCGCCGATGACGAAGGCGATGCGGCCGCTGGGCAGCGGAATCATGTCGTACCAGTCGCCGCCGACCTGCAGACCGCCGCCGGTCGGCACATAGCGGGCGGCCACGCTCATCCCGGGGATCTGCGGCCCGAGCATCGGCAGCATCGAGCGCTGCAGGCCCTCCGTCAGCTCCCGCTCGGACTCCGCGACCCCGGCCCGCGAGAGGGCCTGCGCCAGCATCCGCGCCACCGTCGTCAGGACGGAGCGCTCGTCGGGCGTGAACGAGACCGGATACGTGAAGGCGGCCATCCACGTGCCCATCGTGCGCCCCGCGACCGTCAGCGGCAGGAACGCCCACGACTGCCGCTCGAAGCGGCTGGCCAGCGGCCAGGAGGCGGGATAGCGCCTGCGGTAGTCCTCCGGCGTGGACAGATAGACGGCCCGGCCGGTGCGCACCACCTCCGCGGCCGGATAGTCGGTGTCCAGGGGCATCGCGGAGAAGGGGCCGTCGTCGCCGGGCTGGTGGCCGTGGTGCCCGATGATCGTCAGCCGCTCGCCCTCCACCCCGAAGACCGCGAGGCCGTCCGGCGAGAACCCCGGCATGGAGAGCCCTCCGGCGACCCTGAGGACCTCCTCCGTGGACCGCGCCTCGGCGAGCGCCCGCCCCGCGTCCAGCAGGAACGCCTCGCGGGAGCGGCGCCAGTCGCCGGTGACCGGGGTGCGGGCGGCGGACCCGGGCGTGGGGTCCGTGACCTCTTGCAGGGTGCCGATCAGCTCGTACGCCTCGGTCGTCCCGTGCAGCACGGGCTTGGAGCGGCTGCGCACGATGCGCAGGACCCGCCGCCCCGTCTCGTCCATGATCCGCAGCCGGGCCTCCGCGAGGGTGCCCTCGGCGACGGCGAGCTGGACGGTTCCGTAGATCTCGTTCCAGTCGACCGGGTGAAAACGGGAGCGCACCCCGGCCTCGGTCAGGGTCTGGGCGCGGGCGGGCAGACCGAGGAGCCGGGCCGCCTCGGCGTCGAGCGTGACGGTCCCGGATGTGTTGTCCCAGCGCCACAGCCCGGTCGCGATGGCGGCCAGGACGTCCCGTACGGGAGGCAGGGAGTCGTCCCCTGCCTGTAGCAGGGGATCGTCGGTGCGCATTGACCCACTTTAGGAAGATGTACAGGCGAGCCGCCACCGAGCCCCGTCGTTCCGGGCCCTCCGGCGGGTGGCTCCGACGGATATCCGGAAACCGATCTTCGACCGGACGGTAGCCTTGTGAGACATCTATCTAGCAGGTCGCCAGCACACGTGCTGCACTGCTGTCCCGCTCGACCCCGATCCCGAAGGCTGGATGAACGACGATGCACCGGTACAGGTCCCACACCTGCGGCGAGCTCCGCGCCTCTGACGTCGGCACCGACGTCCGGCTGAGCGGCTGGCTGCACAATCGCCGAGACCTGGGCGGCATTCTGTTCATCGATCTCCGCGATCACTACGGCATCACGCAGCTGGTGGCCCGCCCGGGCACCAAGGCCGCCGAGGTCCTGGACAAGCTGTCCAAGGAGACGGTCGTCCGCGTCGACGGCAAGGTCGTCTCGCGCGGCACGGACAACGTGAACCCGGAGCTGCCCACCGGCGAGGTCGAGATCGAGGCCTCCGAGGTCGAGGTGCTCGGCGCGGCGGGCCCGCTGCCCTTCACGATCAACGCCGAGGACGGCGTGAACGAGGAGCGCCGCCTGGAGTACCGCTTCCTGGACCTGCGCCGCGAGCGCATGCACCGCAACATCATGCTGCGCAGCGCGGTGATCGCCTCGATCCGTTCGAAGATGGTGGCCCTCGGCTTCAACGAGATGGCGACGCCGATCCTCACCGCGACCTCCCCCGAGGGCGCGCGTGACTTCGTGGTCCCGTCCCGGCTGAACCCCGGCAAGTTCTACGCGCTCCCGCAGGCGCCGCAGCAGTTCAAGCAGCTGCTGATGATCTCGGGCTTCGACCGCTACTTCCAGATCGCGCCCTGCTTCCGCGACGAGGACGCCCGCGCGGACCGCTCGCCCGGCGAGTTCTACCAGCTCGACGTCGAGATGAGCTTCGTGGAGCAGGAAGACGTCTTCCGCCCCATCGAGAAGCTGATGACCGAGCTCTTCACGGAGTTCGGCGGCGGCCGCGAGGTCACCTCGCCGTTCCCGCGCATCCCGTTCCGCGAGTCGATGCTGAAGTACGGCAACGACAAGCCCGATCTGCGCGCCAAGCTCGAACTGACCGACATCACGGACATCTTCGAGGGCTCCGAGTTCAAGGCGTTCGCGGGCAAGCACGTGCGTGCCCTGCCGGTGCCGGACACGGCGTCGCAGTCGCGCAAGTTCTTCGACGGCCTCGGTGACTACGCGGTCGAGCAGGGCGCGAAGGGCCTGGCCTGGGTGCGTGTCGCCGAGGACGGTTCGCTGACGGGCCCGATCGCCAAGTTCTTGACCGAGGCGAACGTCGAGGAGCTCACCAAGCGCCTCGGCCTCGAAGCCGGTCACGCCGTGTTCTTCGGCGCGGGCGAGTTCGACGAGGTCTCCAAGATCATGTCGGCCGTGCGCGTCGAGGCCGCCAAGCGCGCCGGGCACTTCGAAGAGGGCGTCTTCCGCTTCTGCTGGATCGTCGACTTCCCGATGTACGAGAAGGACGAGGACACCGGGAAGATCGACTTCTCCCACAACCCCTTCTCGATGCCCCAGGGCGGCATGAAGGACCTGGAGGAGAAGGACCCGCTGGACATCCTGGCCTGGCAGTACGACATCGTCTGCAACGGCATCGAGCTCTCCTCCGGCGCGATCCGCAACCACGAGCCCGACGTCATGCTGAAGGCCTTCGAGATCGCGGGTTACGACGCGGAGACCGTCGAGCACGAGTTCAAGGGCATGCTGAAGGCCTTCCGCCTCGGCGCCCCGCCGCACGGTGGCATCGCCCCGGGCGTCGACCGCATCGTGATGCTCCTCGCCGACGAGCCGAACATCCGCGAGACGATCTCCTTCCCGCTCAACGGCAACGCGCAGGACCTGATGATGGGCGCGCCGACGGAGCTGGACGAGTCGCGTCTGCGCGAGCTGAACATCTCGCTGCGCAAGCCCGCGGCGCAGTAGTAGCCGCCACGGCCTGAGAAGGGCCCCGGAACCGTTCGGTTCCGGGGCCCTTCTTCCGTTCCGGGGCAACCCGATCGCCGCGCCACCGCGTTCCAGGGTTGTGGGAGACCGAACGGAACGACGGTGGGGGAGCGATGCGGGGCGACTTCGAGGAGTTCGTCGCCGCCGCGGGACCCCGGCTGCTGCGCGTGGCCTGGCTGCTGACGGGCGACGCGCATCTCGCCGAGGACCTGCTCCAGACGGCACTGGCCAAGGTCTGGCCCAAGTGGCACAGGATCGCGGGCGAACACCCGGAGGCGTACGTCAGGAAGGTGCTCGTCACCACGCACACCTCCTGGTGGCGGCGGCACTGGCGGGGCGAGGTCCCGCACGGCGAACTCCCGGAGCGTCCGGGGTCCTTCGACACGTACGAGGGCGTGGACCTGGAGCAGTCCCTCGCGGTCGCGGTGCGGGCGCTCCCGGCGCGGCAGCGGGCCGTGGTGGTGCTGCGGTACTTCGAGGATCTGAGCGTGGCGGAGACCGCGGGCATCCTCGGCTGCGCGCCGGGCACGGTCAAGAGCCAGGCCGCGAAGGCCCTGCGCACGCTGCGCGAGGTGCTTCCGGCCGCGGTGGGGGGCCGCTGTGACTGACGGGCGGCACGACACTGATGACGCTGCC
>NZ_JBEXJR010000008.1:222570-246391 GCF_040609235.1 Streptomyces sp. NPDC004732 | reverse complement strand
GATGCTGCCGACGCCGACGACGCCCATGCCGCGGACGAGCAGGAGTTGAGGGTGCTTCTGGAGCGTGCGGTGCCCCGGCTGCCTGCGCCTCCTGATCGGCTCGGCCGGGTGCGGGAGCGGGCGGCAGTGAGTGATGGGCGGCACGACACTGATGACGCTGCCGATGCTGCCGACGCCGACGACGCCCATGCCGCGGACGAGCAGGAGTTGAGGGTGCTTCTGGAGCGTGCGGTGCCCCGGCTGCCTGCGCCTCCTGACCGGCTCGGCCGGGTGCGGGAGCGGGCCGCGCGTGGGCGCAGGATGCGGGTCGCGATGGGGGCGGCCGCTTCGGTGGCGGGTCTCGCGCTCGCCGGGGCACTGCTGCCCGGCCTGCTGGCGGACGTCGGCACCGACGCGGTGCCGCCCGCCACGACGCCGACCCGCACCGACCCCGGGGCACGCTCCTTCAGCTACCCGGAGCTGCAGGGCCTGACCCTGCGGCTCCCGGACGACTGGCGGGGGACGGCGGCCCAGGCCGACCCCCGCACCAAGACGCAGCCCCTGGGCCTCGCGGCGCCGCGGCCGCTCGGCTCCGGCGGACGGCTGTGCCGCCCGGTCGGCGCGGACGGCTGGTGCGTGCCGCGGAACGCCGTCGACCGGCGGGGCGGCGCGCTGCTCGCGCTGCGCCTGACGGGCCCGGACGGCGGGTCGGGGAACGACCCGACTCCCGCGCCGGCGGTGCTGCGGGCCGCGAAGGCGGGGAAGTCCTGCGTCGTCGCGGGCGGCGGACGGCAGTTCACGGCGTACGTCCCGGCGCCGAAGCCGGGCACGGCGGTCGAGGTCATGCTCTGCCTGCCGCCGGGGGACACCGCGGCACGGCTCGACGAGGCCCGCGGGATCGTCGCGTCGGCGCGGTTCGACGAGGCCGGGGGCCGTGCGAAGTCGGGCGCCCCGACGGAGGGTTCGACGAGCGCTCCGCCCGACGGCTGACCCGCGGCCCCACCCCGCCCGCGCCCCTCCGGACCCCAACTCCCTCTCCGGACCCCAACTTCCCCTCCGGACCTCAACTCCCCTTTCACGTACGACGTTCAAGGAGACACCCATGCCTTCTTCCAGATCCCCGTACGCCCTCGGCGCCGTGCTCCTCCTGCTGGTGGCGGGGTGCGGCGGGGGCGACGGCGACCGCGACGGCGCGGGGGAACAGCGGGCCGGGGCCGCCGAGGTGCGGCAGGCGGCGCCGCCGCGGGACCAGGTGCCCGCGCCACCCCGGGAGATACCGGGCCTCGGCCCCAAAACCAGAGCGGAGATCCCCGACGAAGCCCGTCAGGCGGTGGTGGTGACGGGCGAGACGCGCACCTCCAACCGGTCGACGGTGAAGCTCTACACCCGCAAGGACCGGGCGGCGGGCTGGCGGTCCGTCACCGGCCCGTGGCCCGCGCACAATGCGCTGCGCGGCTGGACGGACCACCACCGGCAGGGCGACCTCAAGTCCCCGGTCGGGGTCTTCGGGCTGACCGACGCGGGGGGCCTGTTGCCCGACCCCGGCACGGAGCTGCCGTACGACAGGGGAAGTGCGTTCACCGCGCGCGGCACCGGCTTCGAGGGCGAGCCGCTGGCAGGCTCCTTCGACTACGTCGTCGCCATCAACTACAACCGCAGGCCCGGCACGACCCCGCTGGACTGGACCCGCCCGCTAGGGGCGGGCCGGGGCGGCGGCGTCTGGCTGCATGTGGACCACGGCGGTCCCACGCAGGGCTGTGTCTCGCTCCCGAAGGCGCGGATGAAGGAGCTGCTGCGGACGCTGGATCCGGCGGCGGAGCCCGTGGTCGTGATGGGTGACGTCGAGGCGCTCGGCAGGTGAGGGTGCGGCTGTGGCGTCAGGCGGCGTGGGTGGGGGAGGCGTGCGAGGCGTCGGCCTCGGCCCACTCGGTGACGAGTCGTTCGTACACGAGCCGCTCGTCCGGGCGGAGGCGGCCGCCCGCGCGCAGCCACAGCGCACGGATTTCCTCGTTGACCTCGTCGGCGGTGCGTCGCCGGTCGGAAGAGGGAGTCGTGGCCATGTCGTGAAGCTTACGTACGCAGGTGTGAAGGCGCCGTCAATTTAGGCTGCCTCTGCGCATGACTTAGCTCACCGTGATGCGTATCTCCCGTTTCAGTGGGCAGCCGGACCGAGCGGAACTCAAGGGGCCGTCGAGCCGAGCCGCGCCCCCAGCCCGTCGAGCACGCGCTGGAGTCCGTAGTCGAAGGTCTCCTCGCGCACCTTCTCCGGGTCCTCGGTGCGGGTGTCCGACGTCTCACTCCCCCGCAGGCTCTCCGCGAACTCCCGCTCCGTCCTGCCGCTCCGGGCGATCAGGGAGAGGTACGCGGCCTCGCTCGTCGCCATCCCGATCACATAGGAGATGACGGTGCTGAGGGCCAGTTCGGTTTCGTTCTCGGGGAATCCCGCCGTCCGGTACACCGCGGCCATCCGCTCCGACATCTTCGCCACGTTCGGGCCGAGGTGGACGAGGCCGACCTGGCCGAGCACGGAGGCGACCCAGGGGTGGCGCAGGATCATCGCCCGCAGGCTGTAGGCGCTGCGGGCGGCGGCGTCCCGCCACTCCCCGGGGCCGGTCGCGGTGGGCACCGCAAGCTCTCCATAGACCTCGTCGACGACCAGCTCGATCAGCTCGTCCTTGTTGGCGACGTGCCGGTAGAGCGAGGTGGCGCCCGCGTCGAGCCGGGTGCCGAGCTTGCGCATGCTGAGGGACTCGATCCCGTCCGCGTCCAGCAGCAGCACGGCCTCGGCGACGATCTGCTCCCGGCTCAGCTGCTCGCGACGGCGGCGCGGGCGGGTCCAGACCGAGGCGATCTCGGGCTTCTGCTCGGCGGGCATGAGGGCCTCCTGGTGGTGTGTGGACGGTCCCGACCACCGTAGCGCACGCCGTACGCATCTTGCGTACAGCGATCTCCGCCCGTACTGTGCGTACAGTGTTCGCAAGACGAGCACGACGTACGCATCGATGATCGTGGAGGACACCATGCCGGAGACCAAGTTCGAGCTCGCCCGCTGGCAGGCCCGTTTCGACGAGCTGCGCGCCGCCCATCACGTGCCGGGCGCCGCGCTCGCCGTCCTCGTCGACGGGGAGCTCCACGAGCTGGCGAGCGGCGTGCTGCACCGCGGGACCGGCGTGGCGGTGACCACGGACTCGGTGTTCCAGTCCGGCTCGATCGCCAAGGTCTACACGGCGACGCTGATCATGCGCCTGGCCGACGCGGGCGAACTGGACCTGGACGCCCCGGTGAAGGGGATACCCCCGGAGTTCGAGGCCGCCGACCCGGACGCGACGCACTCCATCACCACCCGCCAACTCCTCTCCCACACGAGCGGGTTGACCTGCGACTTCACCTACGACGCGGGGCGCGGCGACGACTGCCTCGCCCGGTACGTCGAGGCGGCCAAGGGTGTGGCCATGGACTGCCGTCCCGACACCGCCGTCTCCTACAGCAGCCTCGGCTACAACGTCCTCGGGCGGATCATCGAGGTGCTGACCGGGCAGACCTGGGACCAGGCCCTCAAGGACCGCCTCTTCACCCCCCTCGGTCTGGAGCGCTCCATGACGCTGCCCGAGGAGGCGCTGTCGTACCGCGTCGCGATGAGCCACCTCGGGGAGCCGGGCCAGGACCCGGACCCGGCCCCCGCCTGGGACCTGATGCCGCGCTCGGCGGGCCCCTACGGCAGGGTCCTGGTCTCCGCGGGCGACGTGGCCCGCCTGGCCCGCCTGCACCTCGACGGCGGCACGGCCCCCGACGGGACGCGGCTGCTGACCGCGGGGACCGTCGACGAGATGCAGCGCCGCGTGGTCGACGTGCCCGACAAGTGGACGGTCAGCGCGGACGGCTGGGGCCTCGGCTGGACCCTCTACAACTGGGACGGCATCGCGGGCTACGGCCACGACGGCGCGGCGATCGGCCAGTACGGCTATCTGCGCGTGATCCCCGAGGCGGGCGTCGCGGTCGTGCTCCTCACCAACGGCGGAGGCGCCCGCGAGCTCTACGCCGCCCTCTTCCGCGAACTGCTCGGCGAGCTGGCGGGCGTGCGGATGCCGGACGCCTTCGAGCCGCCCGCGCAGGCGCCGGAGGTGGACTTCTCCCGGTACGTCGGCACGTACAAGCGCGCGGGCGTCGTCATCACCGTCTCCGAGCGCGACGGCGCGCCCCACCTGGTCTACGAGTTCGTGGACGGCATGAAGGACTTCTCGCCGCCGCTGGACGTGGACCTGTACGCCGTGACGGAGACCGCGTTCGCGGGCACGGGCGCGGGTCCGTCCTTCAGCGAGGGCTACATGCCGGTGGTGTTCTCGACGCTGAGCGACGGCACGGAGTGCTGCTACATCGGTATGCGGGTGGCCCCCAAGGTGGCGTGACCGCGCATCAGCTCCACCGCCCGCGAGAAGCTGTCCGCCCCGTGCCCGGCCGCCACGACGCGGCGGAAGATGTCGTGCACCGCCGCCGGGAACGCCGTGTCGACGCCCGCGTCCGAGGCGGTGTGGACGACGTGCTCCATGCTGGCCAGGCCCATGGCGGTGCGGTCCACGTCGCCGGTGTGGTTGCCCGCGTCGATGCGGGACGCGTAGAAGTCGATGAAGTGGCCCATGCCCGCGAAGTTCTCCGTGACGTACGGCGCGATCTCCCGGGCCGAGAGGCCGTGCGCGCCCGCGATGGCGGTGGCCTGCCAGAACGCGATCATCGCGGGCCAGAAGACCGCCATGTTCAGCTGGTACATCAGCGCGGCGAGCCCCTGGTCCTCGCCCCGGTAGTCGGACGTGCCGGTGATGACTTCGAGGGCGGCGCGGTGCCGGTCGTACGCCTCGCGCGGGCCGCTGTAGAAGGTCGAGGTGTCCGGGGTGCCGATCAGGGGCGGCGGGCAGAGGACGCCGCCGGTCAGATGCGTCCCGCCGAGCCCGGTCACCCAACGGGCCCCCGCCCGCGCCTTCTCCGGGGTGTCCGAGCTGAGGTTCACGAGGGTGCGGCCCGCGACGGCTGCCTTGGCTTCCTCGGCGGACCCCAGGATCGCGTACATCGCGTCGAAGTCGGTGAGGCTGAGGATCACCAACTCGTTGGCACGCAAGGCGCTTTCGACGCTTCCGGCGATTATCGCCCCGCGCGCCACGAGGGCGTCGGCTCGGGACGGGGTGCGGTTCCAGAGGGTGACGCGGTAGCCGCGGTCGAGGTAGGCGGCGGCCATGGCCTGCCCCATGGGGCCGAGGCCGATCACGGTGACGGACTGTGCTGTGGAAGGCATGCGTGACTCCAGACGGTGACTAGAACGATCGCTCTATCCAGTGCGTGGAAGGAACGTAGCACGCCTCTAGAACGAACGCTCTACTTAATGGTGGATAGAGTGGGGGCATGGCCCAGAAGAGCTCAGCCCTCAGCACCCGCGACCGGATCGTCGTCGTCGCCGCACGCCTCATCCAGCGGCAGGGCTATGTGGGTACGGGCATCAAGCAGATCGCCAAGGAGGCGGAGGCCACGCTGGGCTCCGTCTACCACTTCTTCCCCGGCGGGAAGGAGGCCGTCGCGGTCGCCGCGATCGCTTACAGCGCGGAGGAGTTCGCGGTGATGTTGCGGGAGGGGCTCGCGGGCGAGGGTGCGCCGGGGGCGGCCATTGAGCGCTGCGCGGGCGAACTGGCCACGGCCCTGCGGGAGTCGGGCTGGGTCGACGGCTGCCCCGTCACGGCGGCCGCCCTGGAGACGCTCGGCACGGACTCGGAGATCCAGCGGGTGTGCGCGGAGGCGTTGCGGGGGTGGGAGGGGATCGTGGAGTCCCGTCTTCTCGACTCCGGTTTCGCGGCCGGGGACGCGCGGGAGGTGGCGACGACGGTCATCAGCGCGCTGGAGGGCGCGGAGGTGACGGCGCAGGTCGCCCGCAGTGAGGAGCCCTTGCGGGCGGCTGGGCGGCAGTTGGCGCGGCTTGTGGGGTCGTACGGGCGCTGAGTCGTCGGCCCGGCCGTTCGCCTTCGGGAGGTCGGCGCCGCGTCTCCCTTCCACGTCTCCTTCCGGGTTTCTTTCCATGTCCCTTACCGTTCGCGTACGCGATCATGATGACCTAGGCTGTGCGGCGTACCGCGGGGTGTGCAGAAGCCCCGCAGCTGGTGAACGGGGTTGTGAAGTGCGGAAGTTGGCGTCTCTGCTGGGTGTCGTGGCGATGACGGGGGCCGCGTTTGCGGCCGGAACGGCGACGGCCAGTGCGGTCACGCCGGATGCCGCTCCCACGAGCGTGGCGAGCAAGGCGTGCGGCAAGGGGAACCCGATCAAGGCGAAGGAGAGCGTCAAGATCCGCAAGACGCGGAAGCTCAACTCGACGGCCAAGGGCCTGTACCCGAAGGGCGCCAAGGCCAAGTGGGCCGCGTGCGAGGTGAAGTACGGGCAGACCTACTCGAAGTGCGGCTGGCACAACGACAACCGGTGGTCGTACATCAACTACCGCGGGACCAAGGGCTGGATTCCCACCGCCTGTGAGAACTTCATCGTCTGAGCTGACGTACGAATGACGGGCCCGGAACCGCCGTCGCGGTTCCGGGCCCCTCGCCTTCGCGTTGCGTCGCCGTAAGCGTTACGCCTCGCCGTGCTCCGGCGCGTCGGCGAAGAGATCGTCGGCGTGGGCGACCGTGAGGGCACGGGTGAGCCAGTGGTCGAGGGTGTGCAGGTCGGTGCAGGCGTTGATCCGGTCGCGGGCGCTGTCCGGGATCGGGACCTGGCGCTGCTCCAGGAAGATCAGGAGGGCCTCGGCCTTTCCCTTGGCCATTCCCTCTGCCTCGCCTTCGAGGTACTTCTCCTCGGCGAGGGTTCCCTGTCCGGGGTAGTAGATGTCCGCAGCCATCTTGATCAAGTCCCTCCAAGCAGTCCTGGCCGGGATTTCTCCCAGGCCCGCGTCAACCAGGAGAGGTAGTACCCCAACTCGCGGCCTTGTCCGGATCCAGGCGCCGCTGGGCCTCGACGGCCAGGAGGAATCCGTCGCCGTCCGGCTCGTTGACACGGAGCAGAGTGTCGGTGCGAGGCCTCGTGTTGTGATGTGACCATGCGCGGAACCTAGGTGGATCTAGGCCCGGGTGTCCCGCTCGGCAGGGTGGGATCACTCTTTCGAGCATGGAGGAAACGTTCACGCCGGCCTCTCACCGGTCGAACTCCGCTGAGACCGGCCGAACTTCCAGGGGCAGGCCCGACCCATTCGAACCCGGACGCCAGACGTCAGGCTCGGCGCTGGTTCGCTTTGAGGGTGCGGAGGAGATGGGAGAGGGCTTTGGGGGTGGTGTGGAGTTCCTCGGTGGGGATGTCGCTTTCGCGTATGTGGATCTGCGGGCCGGTGGCGGCCAGTTCCACGCAGGTGTTGCCGTCACCGCCGTCGGAAAAGGTGGACTTCTGCCAGTGCAGAGCCGGGGTCATGGGGTGCGCCTCACAGTTCCTTCGACAAACGATGGATGAAGTCCCGCGACGCCGTGGGATCGAGCGACGCCTTCTCCACCTTACGGAACAATGTTCGAAGCTGATTCAGCTGCGGTTCGGCATCGATGAACGCGGTGCCAGTGGGGGCATCCCGTAGTCCGGTGTCCAGTTGGGGTACTGGGCCGCCGGTGTACATCATCGAGGCTCCGGCTCCGGCGAATCCGTCTTGGTCGGTGGGGACAACGCGAACCGTTGCGTGGTCGCCCTCGATCTGATCCAGGATTTCGCGGAGTTGTGCGCGAGTGACATGGCGGTCGGACACACGGATGCGCAGGGCGAATTCGTGGATGACCGTCTCGTACGGGGTGGGGTTGTCCCCTTCGATCACGGCTCTGCGCCTCATCCGGTGTTCCACGCGCGGGTCGAGCTCGCTCGCAGGGAGCCCCGGGACCATGTACGAGTAGACCGCCCGGGCGTAGTCCGCTGTCTGCAGAAGACCCGGGACGTGTGTGATGACCACCTCGCGAAGGAATGTCGCGTGGTGCTCCAACTCGGCGACGTCAAGGAATACCGGTGGGAGTACTCCGCGGTACTCCTCCCACCAACCCCGAGTGCGGTCGGTCGCCAGTGCCTTCAAGGCGTCGATCAGGGCCTCGTCCGTGCAGGCGTAATGGGCGGCGAGGCGGTGTACGCGTTCGGCGCTCACGCCTGCGACGCCGGACTCGATTTGGCTCATCTGCACCGAATCGGCCCCGAGCAGTGCGGCGGCTTCCCGAGCCTTCATGCCTGTGGCTTCGCGCAGTTTGCGCAGCTCGGCACCCAGCCGGACCCTGCGGGCAGTCAGGTGCCTCTTTGGCGGCATGAACTTCTCCTCATCCCAACTACCAGGTGTTGGTACCCCGTTCGGGGGTCAGGGTACGGCAACGGCTTGCGGTTTCCTAAAGTTAGGAAATACCGTCAGTGACGCGTCGCACACGCTGCGAGAACCGGGACCCCGGAAGCGCACCACCCCGTCATGCCATGACGAGGGTGCCACTGCCACCGCCCAGAGCCCGCCGCGTCCGGTAACTCCCCCGCCCTGACCACAGGAGTTCTCGCATGCCCGGAAGCGAAAGCGAACCCTGGGAGTACACCCTGTACATCCCCCACGACCTCCGCGCCGTCACGATCTGCCGCCGCGCCCTCCGCCTCATCCTCGCCCTGCACTGCTTGCCGCAACTCACTGATCTGGCCGAGCTGTTGGCGACGGAGCTCGTGTCCAACGCCGTACGGCACACCAAGGGGCCCGCTGCCCTGCGCGTCCGATACGCCGACGGGGTGCTGCGGATCGAGGCGTGGGACGCGGACCCGACGCCGCCTGCCCCGCCTCCACGCATTGCCGATGCGAGGGCCGAGCAGGGGCGCGGACTCGACCTCGTACGAGCCTGTGCCGACGGCTGGGGCTGGTACCCCGTGGCTGCCGACTCCGGCAAGTACGTCTGGTGCGAACTCGGCGTCGCATAGCTCGGACCTCGTAATGTGGATGGCGTACCTGAGGCAGGCGGAGGCCGGCGTGATGAAGAAGAACCAGCTCATCGAGATGTGGCACGAGCTTGAGGTGCCGGATGGTCTGCACGTCGAGCTGCTCGACGGTGAGCTCGTGATGCAGGCCAACCCGGGACACCTGCACGACCTGCCCGGACGGAGCCTCGTGCGGCACACCCCCGACCCCTTCGAGGCCTGGTCGGAGCGAGGGGTTCTGGTGGCCGACGACTATCGGCCGCGTGCGGATGCCGTCATCATCCGCAGCGAGGACCGGCCGGGCGATGACGCGGAGTCCGACTGGCCCGCACAGATCCTGCTCGCTGTGGTCGAGACCGTCTCCACGACGCGTACGGCGATCAAGCGGGACTGGGACGACAAGCGGGAGCGGTATGCGGGCGTCGGCATTCCGGTGTATCTGATCATCGATCCGAACGATGCCACGTGGCATCTGCTGGAACTCGACGGCAGGCATTACGTCGAGACGGGCAAGGGGATCTTCGGCCAGCCCATCACCCTGCCGGACCCGATGGGGTTCACGGTGCAGACGTCCGGCTGGCATCCGTATGGGCATGGGCATGGGGATGCCGCCTCGCTGTGACGGCGGGGCGTATGCCCGAGGGGCCGAGAACCCGTGTGGTTCTCGGCCCCTCGTCGTACGTGTGTGTCAGCGCTTACGCGTCCTTCTTCGGCTCCTCCAGACGCGGGAACAGCACCGCGCCCTTCGTCACCGTCGAGCCGACGGGGAGCTGGCCCCACGTGGCGGCGTTCTGGACCGGCTGGGCGGACAGGGCGCCGAGGGTGGGCTCCGCGCCGAGGGAGTCCCAGAGCTTCTGGGACGTTTCCGGCATGACGGAGTTGAGGAGGACCGCTACCGCGCGGAGCGACTCCGCGGCCGTGTAGAGGATCGTCGCCAGGCGGGCCTTGCCCTCCGGGGACTCGTCCTTGGCCACCTTCCACGGCTCCTGCTCCGTGATGTAGCCGTTGACCTGCTTCACGAAGTCGAAGATCGCCAGGATGCCGCCCTGGAAGTCCAGCTCCTCGCCGATCTTGCGGTCGGCCTCGGTGACGGCCTTGGTCAGGCCGTCCTGGACCGCCTGCTCCGCGTCGCCGGAAGCCGTCGCCGCGGGCAGCTCGCCGCCGAAGTACTTGCCGACCATCGCCGCGACACGGGACGCGAGGTTGCCGTAGTCGTTCGCCAGCTCGCTCGTGTAGCGGGCCGTGAAGTCCTCCCACGAGAACGAGCCGTCGCTGCCGAACGCGATGGCCCGCAGGAAGTACCAGCGGTACGCGTCCACGCCGAAGTGCGAGGTCAGGTCCTGCGGCTTGATGCCCGTCAGGTTCGACTTCGACATCTTCTCGCCGCCGACCATCAGCCAGCCGTTGGCTGCGACGCGACCCGGCACCGGCAGACCCTGCGCGAGCAGCATCGCGGGCCAGATCACCGCGTGGAAGCGGAGGATGTCCTTGCCGACCAGGTGGACATTGGCGGGGAAGGTCGAGGCGAACTTCTCCTCGTTCGCGCCGTAGCCCACCGCCGTCGCGTAGTTCAGGAGGGCGTCGATCCAGACGTAGATGACGTGCTTGTCGTCCCACGGGACCTTGACGCCCCAGTCGAACGTCGAGCGGGAGATCGAGAGGTCCTGGAGGCCCTGGCGGACGAAGTTCACGACCTCGTTGCGCGCGGACTCGGGCTGGATGAAGCCCGGGTTCTCCTCGTACAGGGCGAGCAGCTTGTCGCCGTACTCGCTGAGCTTGAAGAAGTAGTTCTCCTCCTTGAGGAGCTCCACCGGCTTCTTGTGGATGGGGCAGAGCTTCTGCCCCTCGAACTCGCCCTCGCCGTCGATGAGGTCGCCGGGGAGCTTGTACTCCTCACAGCCCACGCAGTACGGCCCCTCGTAGCCGCCCTTGTAGATCTCGCCCTTGTCGTGGAGATCCTGGACGAACTCCTGAACGCGGTCCGTGTGACGCTTCTCCGTCGTGCGGATGAAATCGTCGTTCGCGATGTTCAGGTGCTCCCAGAGGGGCTTCCAGGCTTCGGTGACGAGCTTGTCGCACCACTCCTGGGGGGAGACGCCGTTCGCCTCGGCCGTGCGCATGATCTTCTGACCGTGCTCGTCCGTGCCGGTGAGGTACCACACCTTCTCGCCGCGCTGACGGTGCCAGCGCGTGAGCACGTCCCCTGCAACGGTCGTGTAGGCGTGGCCCAGGTGAGGAGCGTCGTTTACGTAGTAGATGGGGGTCGAGACGTAGAACGCCTTTGCGTCTTCGCTCGTCCCCTGCTTCTCGGATCCAGTGGCCGCCATGGTCGAAATCCTAACGGCCTGATGAAGATCGACTCACATCGGTTTCGGCGGGGTCTCACGAGGTGGGCAGGTCCAGCGGGTCATCGGGGAAGAGGTCGTCCTCCATGAGTGCGAAGACCGGGTGGTCGAAGGCGCCGGAGGGTGCGGGCGTCGTCGGCAGGCGGGCGGCGGGGCTGTGACCGCGCTCCGATCCGCAGGCGTGGAAGGGGCCGCCGGGGCTGAGGAGGACGGCCAGGTGGGGGTCGGCCTGGTGCAGCCACCAGTTGGACATGCCGAGCGCCGGATCGCTGCTGAGGTACTCGAAGGCACGCCAGAGGGCGGTGATACGGGCGACGGCCTCGGCATGTGCCCACCAGGACGGGCACCAGACATGGCTTCCGTCGTCGGTCCGGCGCTGGACGACATGGACGAGGTAGTCGTTCACGAAGACCTCCACGGAGGGGAAGATCAGCGTGGCCCGCCTCTCCTCGTCCTTGAGGGCCTGCTCGTCCCGGGCGGTTCGTCCGTCGGCGGGGTTCTGGGCGTCCGTGGTCATGAGGTCTCTTCCGTTGTCGCGGCGCTGGTGTCGGGGGCGGCGCCGCCGCTGGTGCCGCGGCGGCGTGGTGGCGGTGCCAGGCTGTTGCGTACGTCCGCCGCCGCCGAGGAACGGCCGAGCCGGTCCAGCACGTCAGCGAGGCAGAACGCGGTGTCCCGCAGTTCCCACGCGTGGGCCGACCGGTCGGTGTTCCAGCGGCGGCGCCGGTAGAGGAGGGCTTCTTCCGCCGGGCCGAGCGCCTTGCGCGCCATCTGCAGGCTGCCGGTGCGGCGGGCGCACTCCAGGAGGGTCTGCGCCTGGGCCCGCAGCGTGGCGCCGATGTCGAGCGGGGCTTGTGCCGCGGCCGCTTCCGCCCGGGCGGCCGCGACCCCCTCGGCCGCCAGCCGTTCGGCCCGCGCGCAGTGACCGGCGTGGGCGTACGCGAGGGCGAGCTCGACGATGTCGTGGGCCAGCAGCGGCGCCTGACCGGGGTCGGTCTCCCGCTCGCGGCGGAGGAGGGTGACGACCCGCTCCCCGCTGCGCGCGGCCTCGGCGTACCTGTGGAGCCGGTACTGGGCATTGCGCAGCCGCACCAGATACGCACGCAGGTTGGGGGCGGCGGCGTCCGGCTCCGCCTCCCCCGCGAGCTCCTTGTCCCGTGCCACCGCTGCCTCCAGCGCGACCGCCTCCTGGAGCAGGAGCAGGCCGCGCCGCCGGAGACGGGTGTCGCGATAGGCCTCCCCGAGGTCCGCGAGGCAGGCCGCGAGCGCGGGGCGCCGATCGGGTTCCTGTGCCGCGCGCCTGCGCAGCATGGGCAGGGCCGAGCGCAGGAGGGCGCGCTGCAGGCCGGCTGAGCCCGAAAGACGGTAGCCGTCGGCGAGGCCGTGGACGGCGGTCCACAGGTCGTCGTCGTAGGAACCGGGGTCGTCCGATCCGGCCGCGGCGGTGCGGTAGTGCCGCACGCTCTCCCTGAACGCCTGCAGCGAGGCGGTACGCGCGGTCTGCTGGGCCTGTGCGTCATCGGGAGTGGCGCGGGCGAGGAACTCGTGGCACCGGCCGAGCTGTTCCAGGTCCCCGGCGAGTTCGGCGTGCGTCTCCGGCCGGGGCTCCGCGGCGAGCACCCGCCGCAGGGCGTCCACGCCCTCCTGGCAGGCGTCGACGGCCCGGCGCGGCTCGTCGTCCTCCAGCAGCCAGCGGCCGAGCCAGTAGGAGGACGACCTGAGGTCGCGCGAGCTGACGGTGCCCGGGTCGCTGGCGCAGCGGCGGGTGCGGAGATCGGTGGCCTCCACCATGTGGGCGAAGGCCACGGCACGGTCGCCCCCGTCCAGCTCCAGGAGCGCCAAGTTGTGCAGCACCCGGGCCAGCGAGTCTTCGTACAACTCGGGGTACTCCGCCGCGTACCGACGGTAGATCTCCGCCGACCGGCGGCACAGCGGGATGGCCTCCTCCAGTCGGCCCGTGCTGTCGTAGTTGAGGGCCTGCGACTCCAGGGCGCTGGCGTAGGCGGGGGCGTGCGCGTCGGGGTTGACGGCCATCTGTTCGCCGAGGAGGCGCAGCGACTCGGTGGTGATGCGGATCGCGTCGGGGAACCGCTTGGCGTACCAGTGGCTGATGCTCAGGTTGTCCAGGATGCGGGTGCGCAGTCCCAGGTGCTGCCCCGGTTCGGACTCCTCCAGGAGGCGGCTGAGCTCGGCGCCCTCGGCGTCGAGGCGGGCGGACTCCTCGCGGTCGCCCGAGTTCCACTCGATGTAGGAGGCGGTGCGCAGACAGCGCACCAGTTGCAGCCGGTGCTGCTCGGGGTCGTTGCGGTGGAGGCGGCGCTGGATGCGGAGCGACCGGCCGATGCGGTCCCGCGCCTCGCCGAGCTCCGCCTGGGAGACCGCGCGGGCGGACAGTTCGTAGCTCGCCGCGAGATCGGGCTCGTACGTCTCCGGGTCCTCCAGCGCCAGTCGTCTGCGCAGGTTCAGCGAGGTCTCCGCGGCCTGCACGGCGCCCGCCCAGTCGGCCATGACCCGCAGATGGTGGGCGAGGTTGTGCAGGTCACCGGCCCGTTCGGCGTCGGAGGGCGGGTGGGCGCCGGCGCGCGCATGGCGGTCCACGACGACCTCCGCCATCCGCAGGGCGAGGCGGGAGAGCACGTGGGAGTCGGAGGGCAGCGCCTCCGAACAGGCCCGCAGGGACGCGAGGCCCACCGGTGCCTCGTCGATGTGGTCCAGGACGTGGTGCAGCCGGTCGAGGACGGCGCGGGCCGCTTCGGGGCGGGACTCGTTGGCGTGCGCGACGACCGCGCGGGTCAGCACGGTGAAGGCGTGCGTCCACTGCTCGTCGGACGCGCCGTCGAGCAGCGCGGGGAGCAGGCCGGGGTCGTCGACGACCTCGGCGGACGCCTGGAACTCCGCGAGCCGGTCGGGGTGGAGCGTGCCCCAGTGGCGGTCGTGTGCCGCCGGATAGAGCGTGCCGAGCCAGCGGTCGAGCTTGTCGACGGGGACGGTGCCCGGGTGCGGCAGCCGGGCGAGCGTGGCGCGGCCCTCCGCGCGGTCGGCCGCCCCGCACAGGCTGGCGGCGGCCACCGTCCGGCGCAGCAGCAGGGCGTCGTCCACGTCGTGGTCGGCGTCGAAGCCGAGGGCGGCGGCGGTGCTCGACCAGTACGACGCCTCGTGGTCGAGGAGGGCGGGCTCCACGGAGCCGCGGTTCGTGGCGCCCACGGGATCTCCGGCCGCGTGGCCGAGCAGCGCCTCAAGGGCCCGCATCTGCAGGGAGAGCGGGGTCTCGTGACCGTCGTCCAGGCGCGGGGTCGGGATGCGGGCGGCCAGCTCGGGCCAGTCCACGTCGCCGAGGCGGTGCGCGCCGGGCCTGACCTGGCCGAGGACCTGGGCCAGATCGGCCAGAGCCAGCCGGAACGCCTTGGCGGCGGGCCCCGGCGCCGTGTACATGGGGCGCAGCACGAACTCCGGTGTGCTGTCCCGCATGCCGTAGGCGAGCGCGGAGCGCCCCAGGGCGGTGTCCATCCACGTGCCCGTGGACCGGGCGAGCAGCAGGACGCGGAAGCGGTCGCGGGCGCTGTCGGCCAGGCCGATCAGCTGGCGGACGAGGTCGGGCCGGGTCTCTGCGTAGTCGACGATGATCAGCAGGGGGCGGACGACGCCGCGCAACGGCCGCAGCGCGTCCGCCGTGCCGTGGCTCCCGCCGCGTCGCACCGTCTCGTGCTGCAGCCTGCCCGCCACCCAGCCCTCCGCCCGCAGCCCGGCGGCCAGTTCACGCGCGCACCGTGACTTGCCCTGGCCGCCCGGCCCCACCAGGGTGGCCACCTGGTGCGCGGAGTCGTCCGCCACGCACCAGTGCCGCAGTTCCGCCAGCTTCTCCTCCCGCCCCCGGAACGCCACTGCCTCCACATCCGCGCGCAACACCGTCAGCGGCGACCGCAGGTCGCGCTGCGCGGCGACGGGGGCGAGCAGGCCGACGAGTTCCACGGCCTCCGGTTCGGGCGGCAGGCCGCCGTTGTGCGCGCCGACGACGGCACGGAACTCCGGGTCGCCGAGCAGGTCCTCGGTCCGCGTCACCGAGAGCCGTACGCCGGTCGCCGCGCCGCGGTCCGCGCGGACGACGCCCAGGAGCAGGACGCCGGGGCTCAGCTCGCCGGGGGTGCGGGTGGGGTCGGCGGTGAAGACCGCGGCGCCCGACATCCCGGCCCACGGCGATCCGGTGTCGCGGGCGGCGCCGAACGCGCTGGTGGTGCCGGTCAGTTCGTACCGGCGGGCCGGGAATCCGGTGAAGGGGTTGATGCGGGCGGAGAGCTGTTCCAGGCCGACGTCACCGGCCGCGCCGCGCTGGACGCGGGCGAAGCCGTGGCAGCACACGGGCTGGCCCATGGTGTCGGTGACGAGGCGGCCCCAGCGCTGGGGCCGGCGCCCGGCGGGGCCCTGGAAGGAGGGCGGCGGCCGCCAGGCGGGGTCGGTGATCTCCAGCAGGGCGGCGTCGGGCCCGCCGTCGTACGCACCTGTGCGGGCCGTGGTCCAGCGCAGGGTGGTGGCGTACGGGGGTGGGGCCGGGTGCGACGCCGGGGCGGCCTGCGCCGTGGTGACGCAGGGGGCGGCGGCCGGGTCGTCGGGGACGAGGTGGGCGGCGGTCAGGACGAGGCGGGGCGCGATGAGGTAGCCGGTGCCGGAGGGGCCGCGGGAAGCGGAGCTCCGCGGGACGATGCGTACGACGCGGTCGACGTCCACGCCGGGTTACTCGGCCCAGTCGCCGATGGCGATGTCCCCGGAGCCGGGACCCGGGCCGCGTGGCTTCAGGGTGAGGCTGACGCGCTGGGTGGTCCTGCGGGCGTTCTCCTGGCGGCCGTCCGCCTGGACCACGGCGAAGCGGAGGCCGCCGCCCGCGGCGCGGGTGCGGTGCAGCTCCAGCTCGAAGTCGACGCTGATCTCGCCCACCTCGAAGCGGATGTCCGCGGTGCGGGCGCGGTGCTGCGACTCGGCGATCTGGGCGCGGAGCAGGTCCAGGGCGTCGGCGAGGTCGAGCCACTCCTCCGGCGACGCGGCGTCGCGATCCGGTCCTTGCACCATCGCGGTTCCCCCTGAGCGCGTCGATACGTGTGTCAACACCATAGATACGAGGGGGAGTTGATGCCATGGGCAGGGGGCATGGGACGACGGAGGCGGGCCACCGGGGCGGGGTCGCCGCTCCGGTGGCCCGCCTTCGGGGCGCGGGTGGTGGGGCCTGGTCAGGCTTTCTGGTGGGACAGCCACTCGGGGTAGGCCGCCAGGAGGCCCTCGTACAGCTCCTTGTCCGTGAGCTCGCGGGGGGTGGGGCCCGCGTGGAAGAAGGCCGCGTTGTCCGCCTTGAGCTTGCGGAGGTAGTCGAAGCCCTTCGCGTCGTGCTCGCCGAACGCGACGAACTGGAAGAACAGGGGGTGCGCGGCGGCGTCCTTCAGGGCCTGGGTCGCCACGCCCTTCGCGTCCGGGGCGCCGTCCGTCTGGAAGACCACCAGGGCCGGTTCGCCCGCGCGGTCCGACTTCTCGTGGAGCGCCACGACCTCTTCGATCGCGCGGTGGTAGCTGGTGCGGCCCATGCGGCCCGCGGCGGCGTGCAGCTCGTCGATGCGGCCCTCGTGCTCGGGGAGCGTGAGGGTGCCGGTGCCGTCGATCTCCGTGGAGAAGAAGACGACGTGGACGGTGGCCTCGGGGTCCGTGTGCGCGGCGAGGGCGAGGACCTGCTCGCCGAGGCTCTGGGCGGAGCCGTCCTTGTAGTACGGGCGCATGGAGCCGGAGCGGTCGAGGACCAGGTAGACCTGGGCTCGGGTTCCTGTGAGGTCGTGCTTCTTCAGTGCGGCGGCTGCGGCGCGATAGGCGGTTGCTAGCCCCGGGGCTTTGGACCGTACCTTTGCCGCGGGGACGGCGGGCTTGTCCTGGGCGGCCCCCTGGCCTCCCCCGACCTCAGCCTCCGGCTCGGGCTCGACCTCCTGGCTGGCCTCAGCCTTCGGCTCGGGCTCGACCTCAGGGGTGCTCTCAGCCTGCGGCTCCGGGTCGGCCTCGGGAGCGCCCTCTTCATCGGAACCCTGCACCGGGGGCTGTGCCCACCCGTCCCGCCCAGCGGGACGTTTGCCCACAGCGGTGGCGGCTGCGGCCTCAGCGGGGTCAGCCTCCGGCTCGGGAGTCGCCTCGGCCACAGCGGTGGCGGCTGCGGGCTCTGCGGGGTCAGCCTTCGGCTCGGCCTCCGCCTGGGGAGTCGCCTCGGCCTCGGCGGTGGCGGCTGCGGGCTCGGCGGGGTCAGCCTTCGGCTCGGCCTCCGCCTGGGGAGTCGCCTCGGCCACAGCGGTGGCGGTTGCGGCCTCTGCGGGGTCAGCCTTCGGCTCGGGCTCGGCCTCCTGGCTGGCCTCAGCCTGCGGCTCGGTCTCCGCGGGAGCGGCCTCAGCCTTCGGCTCGGGCTCGGCCTCCGCCTCGGGAGCTGCCTCGGCCTCTGCGGGGTCAGCCTTCGGCTCCGGCTCGTCGGGAGAGGGTGCCGTCTCCGTGAGTGGGTCCCGTTCCGTGGACGGAGGGGGCACCGTTACGTTGTCGAAGGCTGCCGCCACCAGGTCGTCCACCGTGGGGGTGGGCTCCTTGCTGGGGGAGGGGAGGGAAGCCTTGGGGGCCGGATTCGGCTCCGGGGAGGGGGACGGGACCGTCACCGTGACCGGGGACGTCGTACCCGGCTCCGGGGCAGGCTCCGGGGTCGGCTCGGGCGCAGTCGCACGCTCAGGCTCCCGTGCCTCCGGAACGCTCTCCTTGCGTGACCGTCCGAACGCGTTCCGCAGGCGGTTCAGAATGCCCATGTGCGCAACCCTTCGCGTGAGTTGATTCCCGAAAATCCCTGGCCAGGGCGGACACGTAAGGTTAGCCGCCGCTGTACGCGATCTTGGGCAGGGTCGCCCTCCGTCACCCGCGCGTGCCACGCACCCGAACCACCCGCCCGGGCCACCTTCCCCGTCACCCCACGAGACCTTCGCGGCAACTCCCTCCCATGCGCCACGGATTCACCCTCCGTTCACCCGCAGGCCGCCGCCGTGCCGGACCCCGCGCCTAGCCTCACGGCGGAATCAAGCCACAACGACGGAGGACTCGTGCCCAAGCTGCTGCCGATCATCACCTCGCATCAGGGGAGCGGCGGCCGTTCCGCCCTGACCTGCCGGTTCCGTTGCGGTGACGCCTGCTTCGGCGAGGTGCCCAACACCAGCGACAACGCGTACGTCGGCGACGTCATAGCCGGTGCGCTCAGCCGCCGTTCGATGATGCGCGCCGCCGCCGTCGTGACGGTCGCCACCGCCGCGGGCGGCGCGGTCCTGGCCGGGCCGGGGGCCGGAGAAGCCGCTGCCGCCGTGCCCGCGGGGCGCGGCCACGGCGGGAGCCACCGGCACAAGGGTGCGCGCGGGCTCCGGTTCAGCCCCGTCGCCCCCAACACCGCCGACACCGTCACCGTCCCCGACGGGTACGAGCAGAACGTCGTCATACGGTGGGGCGAGCCCATCCTGCGCGGCGCGCCCGCCTTCGACGCCGGGAAGCAGACCGCAAAGGCCCAGGCCGGGCAGTTCGGGTACAACAACGACTTCCTGAGCCTGCTGCCGCTCCGGCGTGAGCACGGGCGTCAGGTCCTCGTCGCCAACCACGAGTACACGGACGAGATCCTGATGTTCAAGGGGTACGACCCCGAGAACCCGACCCGCGAACAGGTCGAGATCGCCTGGGCCGCCCATGGTCTCTCCGTCGTCGTGGTCGAGGGGGAGCGGCGGAGCGGGAAGCTCCGCGCCGTCTCCCGGCACCACCTCAACCGGCGCCTCACCGCCACCAGCCGCTTCCGCCTCTCCGGCCCCGTCGCGGGCAGCGAGCTCGTCCGCACCCAGGCCGACCCGCGCGGCACCACCGTCCTCGGCACCCTCAACAACTGCTCGGGCGGCACCACCCCGTGGGGCACGACCCTGCACGGCGAGGAGAACTTCAACCAGTACTTCGCCAACGCCGCGAAGGTGACCGACCCGAAGACCGCCGCCCGCCTCAAGCGGTACGGCGTCACGGGCGAGGCCTCCGAGCGCAAGTGGGAGCGGTTCGACCGGCGCTTCGACCTCGCCCAGGAGCCCAACGAGGCCAACCGCTTCGGCTGGGTCGTCGAACTCGATCCGTACGACCCGGACTCGACCCCGCGCAAGCGCACCGCGCTCGGCCGCTTCAAGCACGAGGCCGCGCAGCCGCGCCTCACGCACGACGGCCGCCCGGTGGTCTACATGGGCGACGACGAGAAGTTCGACTACTTCTACAAGTTCGTCAGCAGCAAGCGCGTCGCCAAGGGCACGTCCCGCGCCGCGCACGAGCACAACCTGAGCCTGCTCGACGAGGGGACGCTCTACGTCGCCAAGCTCACCGGCGACTCCCCCGCCGAGGAGATCGACGGCAAGGGGACGCTCCCCGCCGACGGCGAGTTCGACGGAAGCGGGACGTGGATTCCGCTGGCCACCGCCGGTCCTGGCGGGAAGGCCGTCTCGCACGTCGAGGGCATGACCGCCGAAGAGGTGTACGTCTTCACGCGCTTCGCCGGTGACAAGGTCGGGGCCACCAAGATGGACCGCCCCGAGGACATCGAGCCGTCGCCGCACACCGGCAAGGTGTACGTCGCGCTGACGAACAACTCCGACCGCGGCAAGGCGGGCAAGGCGGGCGTCGACGAGGCCAACCCGCGCAACCTCAACAAGCACGGGCAGATCCTGGAGCTGACCGAGCGCCGCAACCGGGCCGAGGCGACGACGTTCGCCTGGTCGCTGTTCCTGGTCGCCGGTGACCCGAACGACCCCTCGACGTACTTCGCGGGCTTCCCCAAGGAGCGGGTCTCCCCGATCTCCTGCCCGGACAACGTCGCCTTCGACCCGCACGGCAACCTGTGGATCTCCACCGACGGCAACCAACTCGGCTCGCACGACGGCCTGTTCGGGGTGGCCACGCGCGGTGAGCGGCGCGGTGAGCTCAAGCAGTTCCTGACGATGCCGACCGGCGCGGAGACCTGCGGGCCGCTCGTCCAGGACCGGCGCGTGCTCGTCTCCGTGCAGCACCCGGGCGAGGTCGACGGGGCTTCGGTGGAGAAGCCCGCGAGCGCCTGGCCCGACGGCCCCGGCAAGATCGTCCGCCCGTCGGTCGTCTCGGTGTGGCGCGAGGACGGCTGCGACATCGGCGTCTGAGGCGTAGACATGTCGTAGGCATGTCGTAGGTACGACGAAGGGGCGCCCCGCGGCTGCGGGGCGCCCCTTGCGTGTCGGCTCAGCCGTTCTGCTTGCGGCGGTACAGCGCGAAGCCGAGACCGGCCGCGCCGACGGCCGCCATGCCACCGCCCGCCGCGATCAGCGGGGCGTCGTCCGAGGACTGCGCCTGCACGCCGTCGGCGCCCGCCTTGACGCCGCCCTTCGGGACGACCGTGTTGCCGTCCTTCTTGGGCTGCGGCTTGGCGCCGTTGTGGTGGGTGTTGCCCTCGACCCAGCCCTTCATGGTGCCGTCGGGGTTGAGCACGAAGTGGGCGCCGTTGTGCTGGCCGTACGCCGCCTTGCTGCCGGACTGCTTCAGGGTGTCCCAGACCGTCTTCTTGCCGGTGTCGGGCGCCTTGGCGATCATGTCGGCCTCGTAGCCGTTGGTGACCTTGTAGACCTTGGCGTCGAAGCCGCTGCCGCCGAGGTTCCTGTACTCGCGGACGAAGACGCGCTTGTGGTCAGGCTTCGGCTTCGGCGGGGTCGGCTTGCCCTGCATCGTGATGGTGCCGGTGGGCGTGAGGGTGAAGGTGTTGCCGTCGATCTTGGTGGTCGCGGACTTGGCGTACGCGGTGAGGGAGCCCTTCGCGGAGCCGTTCAGGGATATCGAGGCCTTGGCGGTGCGGGCGGAGGCGTTGACGTCGACCTTCGCGGTCCAGCCCTTGCCGAGGTTCGTCGTGCCCTTGGACTCCCAGCCGCCGGGGACGGGCTTGTCCTTGTCCTTGTCCTTGTCCGTCAGCTTGGCCGTGGCCGTGCCGTCGGGGGTGAGGGTGAAGGTATTGCCGTCGATCGTGGTGGACGCGGACTTCTCGTAGGCGGTGAGGGAGCCCTTGGCGGAGCCGTTGAGGGAGATCGTGGCCTTGGCGGTACGGGCGGAGGCGTTGACCTGGACGTTCGCGGTCCAGCCCTTGCCGAGGTCGGTGGTGCCCTTGGACTCCCAGCTGCCGGGGACGGGCTTGTCCTGGTCCGGGTCCGTCGTGTCCTTGCCGGTCTGGTCCTTGCCGGTCTCGTCCTTGGACTTGTCCTGGTCCGTCGTGTCCTTACCGGACTTGTCCTGGGTGCCCGTCTGGTCGTCCTGCGCGACCTGGCCGTGCGGCGTCGACGGCGCGTCCGCGGCGAACGCCGCCGTGGTCGGGACGGCGAGCGCGGCAATGGCTCCGGTGGCGATGGCGGCGGTGCGGAAGGTACGTCGGGTGGCGCGCATGGTGGTGACTTCCCTCGTTGGGTACAGGGTCGAGCTGTCCGTGTTTGTGCCCCTTTGCGGTGGCGACAGATACGAAGTTACGGGCGCCATGTGTGCGTCATCCGTAGGGAACGTAACAAGTGGACTCAGGACGTGACCCAGTACCGTAAATCGAGCGAAAGTGCAGGTCAGAAGGGGTTTTGCCGAAGGTCACCGGCTTGCGGGGACCAAGGTCCCGCCGGTCGTCCCCCGGGTGTCGCCGGACCGCAGCAGCCACTCCGTATAGGCGTGCGCCTGCCGGGCCGCCTCCCAGTAGGCGGACTCCAGCTCCCCGTACACCGCGTCGATCTCCTCCTCCGAGCGCGCCACCAGGATGAGGCGTACGCCGAGGGGGTCGCCGTACAGCGGGCGTACGGCCATGTCGGTCCTGCCGCGCGAGGTCGGCTGGCAGAGGGCGACGACCTCGCCGGTGGCGACGAGGGACGCCGCGGTGAGGTAATCCCCGTGCAGGACACGGGGGTTGAGCCCGGCCGCGGTCAGGACACGGCGCAGGCCGTCCCATTCGCCGTCGACCGTCGGGTCCACCATCCAGCGGTCCTCCGCGAGGTCGGAGAGGCGTACGACGGGACGGTCCGCCGCCGGATGGTCCGCGGCGAGGGAGACGAACTGCGGCTCCCGGTCGAGGAGGACCCGTCTTCGAAGGCTCTCCGGCAGCCGCAGCGGGCACCCCTCCACCTCGTGCACGAAGGCGATGTCGAGCTGTCCCGTCTCCACCATGCGCAGGAGCGCGTTGGCGGACACGTCCATCTGGAGCGACATCTCGGTCCCCGGCAGGCGCGCGCGCAGCCTGCGCAGCCAGCCCGGTATGGCGCGGCTCGCCGTGGAGCCTATGCGCAGCTGCGGCCCCTCGGCGGTGCGCGCGGCGGCCGCCTTCGTCTCGGCGACCAGCGCCCGCATCTCCGTGACGAGGGGGCGGGCGCGGCTGAGGACCACGCGGCCGAGCTGGGTGGGACGGCAGCCGGTGCGTTCGCGGGAGAAGAGCTGGCCGCCGAGCGCATGCTCGATCCGCCGCAGTTGGGTCGTCAGCGACGGCTGGCTCATGCCGAGCTGCCGCGCGGCCTTGTGCAGGCTGCCGGTATCGGCGATGGCGCACAGCGCGCGGAGGTGCCTCACCTCGAGCTCCATGGCCGATGAGCGTAGAGGCGGTACGGCCGCTGCACCAGACGCTCAAACCCCACGAGAACCGGCCGTTCTGGGCAGGCCGGGTACCGGCGATAGCTCCGTGCTATCGCCAGTTGCCATCATTCCCACGCGCCTCAGGCTCCCCGACACTCACAGCTACCGAACCGTTCACCTTTCATCGATCGCCCCACGCGGTCGTGGAACGAGTAGGGAGCCCCCCACACATGAACAAGCGTTACCTGTCTGTCGCCGCCGTTCTCGGTCTCGCCGTCGCCGGTCTCGGCGCGACTTCGGCCACCGCGTCGACCCCCGCGCCCGCCAAGGCGTCCACCGCCGCCTCCATCGCCCAGTACCAGGGCTCGGCGGCCGAGGCCAAGGCCAACAAGGCGTTCTTCGAGGCCGTCGTGAAGGCGGTCGCCGAGAAGCGTGCGGCGAACCCCGGCGCGAAGTCCGTGACCGTCACCTACGACGCGTCCGGAGCCCCCACCTTCGCCCAGCAGATAGCCAGCTCCACGTCGATCTGGAACGGCGCGGTCTCCAACGTCAAGCTGCAGGAGGGCAGTTCGGGCGCGAGCTTCGAGTACCGCGAGGGCGATGACCCGCGCGGCTCGTACGCGAGCACGGACGGGCACGGCAGCGGCTACGTCTTCCTGGACTACAAGCAGAACCAGGAGTACGACTCGACTCGTGTCACCGCGCACGAGACCGGGCACGTGCTTGGTCTGCCGGACACGTACGACGGTCCGTGCACCCAGCTGATGTCGGGTGGCGGTCCTGGCCCGTCCTGCACGAACTCGCAGCCGGATGCGACGGAGCGGGGGCAGGTGGACCAGCTTTGGGCCAACGGTCTTGCGAAGGCGCTGCACAAGGTGAACGCGGCACGCTAGGCGCTTTGCCTGAGCGGTTTTGAGGTTTGGCGGGGAGCTGCGGGCCGGTCTTGGCTGGTCGCGCAG
>NZ_JBEXJR010000008.1:0-222475 GCF_040609235.1 Streptomyces sp. NPDC004732 | reverse complement strand
CGCAGTTCCCCGCGCCCCTTTCTGGCTACCCTTCGGCCTGGTCGCGCGGCCCCGTGCCCCCACCCTTCGGCCCGGTTGCGCAGTTCCCCGCGCCCCTTTCTGGCTACCCTTCGGCCTGGTCGCGCGGCCCCGTGCCCCCACCCTTCGGCCCGGTTGCGCAGTTCCCCGCGCCCCTTAGGCAGTCTTCGAGGACGCCACCGCCCTAGCCGCCGCTACCTCCTGGCGTAGGGGCTCCAGGACGCTGTCCTTGGTGTCGGTCGTGAAGTTCACGTGGCCCTTCTCCAGGATCACCGACGCGCGCAGGCGGTTCGCCAAGTCCCTTAGCTCGCGGGCCACTTCGGCCACCTCGTCCCGCTTCGGCGGCTCCGCTCCGTGCCGGATGCGGACCCTTGCCGCCGTTGTGGCGTCCAGGATGCGTTCGACGGCGACGACCAGTGGCCACCACGCGGCGGCGCGCGTTCCGGTGGGTGGTGGTTCGGTCAGGGCGCGCTGGAACTCGGAGCGGATGACGGACAGGTCGCGGTAGAGACCGCGGCGCATCCGGGCGCGGGCGGCGGGGTCCGCGTCGGCGCCGAACGCGCACTCCACGTACCGGGCGGTGTCCGCGACCGCGTCGGCGAGCCGGTCACCGATCCGGGTGCCCCAGCTCTCCGGCCAGAGCAGATAGCCCGCGACGAGCGTGATGGCGCAGCCGATCAGGCTGTCGACGAGCCGCGGCACGACGAGCCCGAGGCCCTGGTGGTTGAGGATGTCGGAGAGGAGGAGGATGACGGGGGTGATCGCCGCCGTCTGGTAGCCGTAGCCGCGGGTGGTGAGGGCCGGGATGAGCGGGGCGAGCAGCATCATCACCGGGACGTCCCACCAGCCGTGGGGGACCTCCGCGAGGACCGCCGCCGCGACCACCAGGCCCGCCGCCGTGCCGAGGGCGCGCAGCACGGCGCGGGAGAAGACCGAGCCGAAGTCGGGCTTGAGGACGAAGGTGACGGTGAGCGCCACCCAGTACGACCTGGGGACGTCGATGATCGAGACCAGGGCCTGGGCGATGCCGATGCAGAGCGCGAGGCGCAGGCCGTAGCGCCAGGAGGCGCCGGACAGGACGACGTTGCGGGCGGCGCGGCGGGCGCGGACGCGCAGGGCCGCGGGGCGGCCGAGGCGGTCGTCGGTCTCGATGACGCCGAGCGGGTCGGGGTCGGCCAAGGTCTCCGCGGCGTGCAGGACGGCGTGGTCGAGGGCGCGGGCGGCGTGGTCCTGGGGTTCGGGGATGCGGGCGGCGGCGCGGGCCGGGGTCCCGGCCGGGTCGGTGTTCGGGGTCTCGCCGCGCTCCACCGCGTCCGCGAGCGCGCGGACCGCGGCGGGGACTTCGGGCGGCAGGCGTACGCAGGCGTGGCGGGCGGCCTGGTCGGCGGCGGGGGCCGCCTCGATGACCGGGGTGAGGGCGTTCAACTGGGCGACGAGCCGGACCAGTTCGGGGGTGCGGCCGTGGTCGCGGGTGCGCCGGGCGAGGACGAGGTCGTAGCTCTGGTTCAGCGAGGTCGTCACCGCGGTGCGTGCGTCGCCGTACGTGTCCGTGCCCGCCGCGTCGAGCAGTGCGGCCACCGAGCGGTAGGAGGCGGCGACGGCGGCGCGTTCGGGGACGCCGGAGCGCAGCGGCCAGGCGAGCAGGGCGAGCGTGAGGACGAGGAGCCCGCCGCCGGTCATCAGGACGGGCGCGAGCCACCACTCCCCGGGCATGGGGAGCCCGGCGCCGACCACGCAGTTGAGCAGCAGGAGGAGGCCCGACACCGAGGCGACGGCACCGATCGTCGACATCATCCCGGAGACGAGCGCGACGAAGGTGACGGCGCCGACCGCGACCCAGCCGTGCCCGAAGACGAGCGAGCCGAGGGTGACGCCGAGGGCGCCGAAGAGCTGCGGGACGGCGATGTTGAAGATCCGCATGCGGTAGGCGTCGGCGGTGTCGCCGATGACTCCGGAGAGGGCGCCCATGGAGGCGAGCGCGCCGTACGAGGGCTGTCCCGCGAGGATGCCGAGGGCGAGGGGGAGCGCCATTGCCACGGAGGCGCGGGCCACGGCCGCCCAGGGGATGGGCGCGGACTGCGGCTTGAGGGACCTGACCAGCCAGTCGGGTGGGGTGAGCGGGCTCGGTGAGACCGGACGGGCGGGGCGGGACTCTCGGGGCATGCGCCCATTATCGGCGCTTTACGTGACTTGCCCTGGCCGGAGGATCAACGCTCTGTTTCGGCTTTGTGCAGGGTCAGTGTGACGACGAGCGCCCGGTGGTCGGTGTGTCCGATGTCCAGGAAGCGGGCGTCGCGGGCCGAGAAGTCGGGCGTGGCGAGGACGTGGTCGATCTGGGCGCCGAGCGGGGCGGGCGCGGCGGCGGGCCAGCTCGGGGCGCGGGAGGACCCGGCGAGGCGGGCGGCGTCGCGCAGTTTCCCCTTGTCCAGGACCGAACGGAACGCCGCGTGGTCCTGCGTGGCGTTGAAGTCCCCGGCGATGATGGTGGGCTTGCCGTCCCCGGCGGCCGCGTACTCCCGGATCCTGCCGAGCTCGGACTGCCACAGGCCGACCCCGCGGGGCACCGGGGGCATGGGATGCGCGAGCTGCACCCGTACGGGATGTCCCTCCACGTCGGCGACGGCGCCGGGCATGCCGAGGGTGCCGTCGATGCCGTCCGCGCCCTTCAGCGGGACCTTGGCGAGGATGACGGAGCCCTCGGCGCCGGACGCCTCGACGGACTCGCGGTAGGGGTAGTCGGCGTGCGGCAGCTCCTTGCGCAGCAGCGCGGAGCAGGAGAAGTCGCACTCCTCGACGAAGAGCAGGTCGGGCCGCTCCTCGCGGACGGCGTCGACGAGCCCTTCCGTACCGCCCCCGAACTCGACGTTCGAGGTCAGCACGCGCAGCTCGGCGACGGCCGGTCCGCTCGGCGCGTCGGTGTTCCCGTAGGGCTCCATGTACCAGGCGACGACACCGAGCACCACGACGCCCCACAGCATGCCGACGCGCCACCGCGCGAGCACGGTCATCAGCAGTCCGGCGACGGCGGGCACGAGCAGCCAGGGCAGGAAGGCGAGGATCTGCGGCACGGGCGTGAACCCGTCGGAGTCGGCCACCCGGAACCCGAGGACGACGCTGACCCCGGCCAGCAGCACCCCGGCCCCCCACGCCGCGACCCGCCCCACCCGCCGCCGGGGCTCCCGCGCGTCGAACTCCTCCTCGACGCCGGGTCCTACGGTCACCCGGTCCGCGCTGTCCAAGAATCCGGCCCTCTCGTCGTCGCTGAACTGCCACATCCCGCCTGCTCGAATCCTCCCTCAAGGACGAGGCGGGGCGGACGGCGGTTGCCCGACGGCCACCGGAGGGTCAGGTACGGCGGCGCAGCCGCGGCAGGAGCCACACCGCAAGAGCGACGAGCAGCATCACCGCGATGATCACCCACGCCGTCACCCGGAGCGTCTCCGTCAGGGCGTCGAACACCGCGCCCGCGGCGTCGCCGGAGATGCCGGAGGGGAGGTCGTCGAGGGTGAGGGCGCGGCCGATGGCGACGGCGAGGACCAGGACCGCCGCGGCGAGTGCCATGCCGAGTGCCGTGCGGACGGCCGCCCTGCGGCGGCGGACGGCGAGCAGGATGCCCGCGGCGGCCAGGACGGCCGCCGCCACCGCGGGCCAGACGCCCGCCGCCTGCAGCGCGTGGAAGCTCTGCCAGAGCCAGCCGAGGTCCTTGGACTGGAGCACCGTGATCTCCGTGTGCTTCACCGGGATCTTCGACGCGAACGGCACGCCTTCGTCGACCAGTTGCCGTTTGACCTGCTCGGTGATGGGCGCGAGGTCGATGGTGACCTCGCCGTTCGAGTCGTCGTTGAGGGCCGACTGCAGGGCGTCGTGCGCCGCCCGGTTCGCCGCGTTCCAGGCCGTCTTGTAGGACCCCGTCTCGGTGAACGACCCCACCGCGTCACGTACGAACGACTCGACCGTGCCCTGCAGCGGGCCCACGTCGATCTCCTTCATCACGGAGCGGGTGACCTCGTCCGCGACCGCCGCGCGTACCGAGGGGTCGGCGGAGAGCGGTGCCATCGTGGCGACGTAACTGTCCCGGTCGCCGATCTCGTACTTCGCCCAGACGGAGAGCACGCCCAGCGGGACCAGCACGCAGGCGAGGACCAGGAGGACGGCGGAGAGGGCGGCTCTGCCCCGGGCGGTGCTGCGGACGAGTTTCGGCACGCCTCCAAGGCAAGGCCCCGGTCACGCGGGGCGCGACCGGGGCGACTGCATATGGGGCAACGGCGTCCGCCGCCGCAGGCGGGCAACAGCCTCTACTTCCGGTTGTACAGACGCATCGTCACCGGCCCGAACACCGCCACCAGGAGCAGCGCCCAGCCGAGCGTCCACGCCAGCTCCGTCGTCGGCGACGTGCCGTCCATCAGGGCGCGGACCGCCGACGAGCAGTGGGTGATGGGGTTGTTGTTGACGAAGGCCTGCAGCCAGCCCGGCATCGTCTCCGGCTTCACGAAGATGTCGCTGAGGAAGGTCAGCGGGAAGATCACCATCATGCTGACGCCCATCACCGACTTCTCGGTGCGCAGCAGCAGCCCGAACATCGTCCAGATCCACGAGAAGGCGAAGGAGAAGACGAGCAGCACCGCGATGCCGCCCACGACGCCGACGAAGCCGCCGTCCGGGCGGTAGCCCATGATGAGGCCGACGGTGAGGATGACGACCGACGCGATGGCGTAGCGCAGGGCGTCGCCGAGGAGGTAGCCGACCATCGTCGAGGGGCGCCAGATCGGCAGCGTACGGAAGCGGTCGAAGACGCCCTTCTCGATGTCGGTGTTGACCGAGACGCCCGTGTACATCGTGATCATCACGACGGACATCACGAGGATGCCGGGCAGCAGGTACTGGATGTACTCGCGCGGAGATCCCGCCAGCGCCCCTCCGAAGAGGTACGTGTACATCAGCACCATCATGATCGGGAACGCCGTGACGTCGAAGAGCTGCTCCGGCACGTGCTTGATCTTGAGGATGGCGCGCCAGCCGAACGTCAGACAGGCGGACAGCGCGGTGGGCCTGGGCGGCCGCTCGGTGGCGATGAGGAGCTCGGCGAGGGACTCGGTCCTGACGGGCGCGAGATCCTGGGCCTCGATGGGGGCTGCGGTGCTCATGCCGTGGCCTCTTCCTTGACGTCGTCCGTGCCGGTCGCGGGGGTTGCGGGGGGCTGGTGGGCGGCGTCCGTGCCGGTCAGGGCGAGGAAGACCTCGTCGAGGCTCGGCTGGCCCAGCGAGAAGTTGTCGACGGTGATCCCGGCGCGGGCCAGCTCGGCCAGCGCTCGCGAGGCCTGCTCGGCGGCTCCGCTGCCGTCCGCCCCGGTCGCCCCGCCCGTCCCGTCTGCTCCGTCCGCCCCGACCCGGGCCGTCAGCGCGACCGGGTCCGGCTCCAGCTGCACCTGGGCGTCGAGCACCGCGCCGAGCAGCCGCGCGGCTTCCTCGCGCTGCGCGGCCTCCCGCAGCCGCACATGCACCGAGCCCGCGCCGACCGACGCCTTGAGCTCGCCCTTGGTGCCCTCGGCGATGACCTTGCCCCGGTCGATGACGGCGATGCGCGCCGCCAACTGGTCGGCCTCGTCGAGGTACTGGGTGGTGAGGAGGACCGTCGTGCCGTGGCCGACGACCGCGCGCACGATGTCCCAGACCTGGTTGCGGCTGCGCGGGTCGAGGCCCGTCGTCGGCTCGTCCAGGAAGAGCAGGTCGGGTGTGTTCAGGATGGACGCGGCGATGTCGATGCGGCGCCGCATGCCGCCCGAGTAGTTCTTCACCTGCCGCGCCGCCGCCTCCGTCAGCCCGAAGGCCTCCAGGAGCTGCCCGGCACGGCCGCGCGCCGCCTGCTTGGAGTGGCCGGTGAGACGGCCGAGCAGGATCAGGTTCTCCAGGCCCGTCAGGTCCTCGTCGACCGACGCGTACTGCCCGGTGAGGCTCACCCTGCTGCGTACGGCATCCGCCTCGCGCACGACGTCGTGACCAAAGACGTGCGCCTCGCCCCCGTCGGGCCGCAGCAGGGTGGCGAGCATCTTGACCGCCGTGGTCTTGCCCGCCCCGTTCGGTCCGAGCACGCCGTAGACCGTGCCTGCCGGGACGGAGAGGTCGATGCCGTCGACCGCGCGGTTGTCGCCGAAGGTCTTCACCAGACCCGCGGTCTCGATGGCCATGCTGCTCATGTCCGCCCGCCTTCTCACAGGAGCAAGGAGTCAGGGATTCGTCTTCGTGTTCGTCGAATCCGTCATGAGGGCAGACCGGGGCCGCCCCGGAAACTCATCGATTTCAGCGTAGGGAAGCTTCCGGTGGAGCGCTCGGCCGAACGGGTGTTTCCTGGATGAGGGGGCGAGGAGGCCGATCATGCGAATCGCTCTGAGGGTGGGGGCGGTCTGCGCGGTGACCGTACTGAGTGCGGGAACCGCCGCCACAGCCGTCGCCCACAACGACGACAGCGTCATCTGGGGCACCGTCGTCTCGGGCCCTGACCTGAAGGTGCGGGACGAGCCCAGCACCCACGGCTCGATCCTGGCGAAGCTGCCGTACGGCAGCCAGGACCGCGTCAAATGCGCGGTACAGGGGACCACCATCCACGGCAACCCGCACTGGTACTGGCTGGAGGGCGTCCGCGGCTGGGTGAGCGCGGCGTACGTCGACACCGGCGGCCGCCACGTGCCGGCCTGCGCCTCGTCCGGGGACCCGTGCCCGCAGTGGCGCGACCGGGACCACCGGGACTGCGACCACGACCCGTGCGCGTACCGCGATCACTGATGTACGCCCGGAGCTGAGAAGGGAACCGTCATGGCACACGCCGCACCCGTCCGCTACGCGCCCGGCGCACGGACGACCCCGACCCCGACCTCCACCTCCACCTCCGCGTCCCGCTGGGCCGGGCTCGCCCTGCTCATGGGCGTCGTCTACGGCCTGTGGGCCTGCGCGATCCGACGCGACGGCGGGCCGATCACCACCGGGAACGTCATGTTCGGAGTGGTGACCGGCCTCGTCTTCGCCGCCCTGATGTTCGCCCTGCACCGGATCGCGCCGGCGCTTCCGCGCGAGCTGCGCGCGCTGTCCTGGACGGCGTTCGCGGGCGTCGCGTTCGGCTATCTCTACAGCCTGGCCGGGGCGAGCGTGCTGCGGTCCGTCGGGATGGCGCTGGTGGTCGCGGCGGGAGTCTTCGCGGTGACGTTCTACCGCTACTACACGACCGAGTGAGCGGGCGCCTCGTCCGTGGGCTTCGCTGCTGCCCCGCGCCCCAGCCGGTGCGCCACGAGCAGTGCGGCCCCGAGCACCAGGGCCGAGTTGACGGCCACCGCCACGCCCACCCCGGACAGGACCGCCTGCGGATCGGCCCCCGATCCCGCACCCGGCCCCGTCCGGGCCGCGACGATCGCGCTCATCACCGGGATGCCGAGGGTGATGCCGACCTGCTGGGTCATGGTCGCCAGACCGGTCGCCAGGCCCTGCTCGGAGTCGGCGACACCCGACGTGGCGGTCACCATGAAGCCCACGATGACCAGCATGTTGCCGACACCGCCGACGAACGTGGCGGCCAGCAGCAGATACAGCCAGCCGCCCGACGTCCCGAGCGCGACCAGTGACAGCGTGGCGGCGGCCTGCACCACGCCCCCGCCGAGGATCGCCGCCCGGCCGCCGAACCGGCTCACCGCCCGCCCGCCGAGCATCCCCCCGGCCACCGTGCCCGCACCGAGGACACCGAACGCGAGCCCCGTGGCGAGCGCCGAGTACCCGAGCACTTCCTGGAGATAGAGCGTCATGAGGAAGACCAGCGAGGTCTCGGTGGCGAAGGCGATCAGGCCCGCCGTGTTGCCCCAGACGACCGAGCGGCGCCGCATGATGCGGACGGGCACGAGCGGCGCGGGCGAGCGCTGTTCCACGAACCAGAAGGCGACGAGCAGTCCCGCTCCCGCGAGCAGCGCGCCGACCGCGACGGGCTCGGTCCAGCCGCTCTCACCCGCCCGCGTGAGCCCGTAGACGAGGGCCAGCAGCCCGCCCGTGACGGTGACCGCGCCCGGCAGGTCCAGACGGTGTCTGCAGACGATCCGCGAGTCGGTGAGGAGGGACGGCGCGAGGGCGACGACGGCGGCCGCGACGGGCACGTTGATGAAGAACGCCCAGCGCCAGGAGAGCAGTTCGGTGAGGAGCCCGCCGAGGATCGCGCCGGTGGTGAAGCCCGCCGACATCAGGGCGCCGTTGAGACCGAGCGCCCGGTCCCGCAGCGGCCCCTCGCGGAACGCGGTGGTGAGCAGGGCGAGCCCCGCCGGGGTGACGGCCGCCGTGGCAAGACCCTGCAGCACGCGCGCCGTGAGGAGCACCTCCGGCGAGGTGGCGAGGCCGCCGAGGGCCGAGGAGAGGCCGAGCAGTGCCATGCCGCCGATGAAGAGCCGCTTGCGCCCGAAGAGGTCGGCGATCCGGCCGAAGAGGAGCGTGAAACCGGCGGCGGCGAGCGCGAACGAGGTGGCGATCCACTGGAGGTCGGCGAGGGAGAAGCCGAGCCCTTCGCCGACCACGGGCAGGGCGACGTTCAGGATGGAGAAGTCCACGGCGATCATGAACTGGGAGCCGAGGAGCAGGGTCAGGACGAGCTTCTGACGCCCGGTCATGGGGGTGGTCCCGGTCATCACAGGGTCTCCAGGTCCACCGCGTGGGCCATGGCCCGGTAACCGGCGTCGTTCGGGTGCAGGTGGTCGCCGCTGTCGTACGCGGGGGCCAGCCGCTCCGGGTCCTTCGGGTCGGCGAGTGCCTTGTCGAAGTCGACGTACGCGTCGTACTCGCCGGAGGTCCGCACCCACCGGTTGAACGCGTCGCTCACGGCGGCCGCGCGCTTGCCGTAGTGGTCGGACCCGCCGAGGGGGAGCAGCGTGGCGCCGACGGCCCGCACGCCCTTCGCCCGCGCCTCGCGGATCAACTTACGGTGGCCGTTGATGAGTTCGCGGGCGGAGACGACGGGGGCGGGCTTGTAGGTGGGCTTGTCGGTCTCGCTGAAGCCGATGTCGTTCAGGCCTTCGAGGATGACGACGGTGCCGACGCCGGGCAGGTCGAGGGCGTCCCGCGAGAGGCGGTTGATGCCCTTCTCGCCGTACCAGGCCGAGTCGTTGAGGACGAGGTTGCCGCCGATTCCGGCGTTCAGGACCGGGCGCTGCTTCCCCGTCCTGTCGAGGCGTTCGGCGAGGGCGTCGGACCAGCGGCGGTTGCGGTCGGTGGAGGAGGCGAAGCCGTCGGTGGTGGAGTCGCCGAAGAGGACGACGCCGTCGCGCTTCGGGGCGCTACCGGAGCCGCTGACGTCCACGCCGGAGAGGTAGTACCAGGACTCCGTCGACTCGCCGAAGGCCCCGGCACCCGCGTCGGCGGTGTGGTCGCCCTGGGCGCGGTAGCTGGTCGCGAAGGACTGGGCGTGGAAGGTGGCGGGGCCCGTCGTGCCCGAGAGGTGCAGGGTGACGGTGACGGACTCGAAGGGGTCGAGGTCCAGGCCCGCGGCGTCGCTGGAGAGTTGGCCGTACGCGGGAACGGTGACCGCGGACTTCCCCCGGAAGGTGAGCCGCCGCACGGACCCCTCCTCGACCGCGGCCGAGGCCGGAGCCCCCTTCTTCGTCCGGGCGATCGTGGCGCTCTCGATCCGCAGCGGCGAGCTGCCGTACGCGTTGGAGAGCCGGATGCGGGCTCTGTCGCCGCCCTCGGTGACGCGGACGACCTGGCGCAGGGTCTGGCCGTCGAAGCCTGCCTCCGACCAGTTGGGCTTGAAGCCGGTGCTCGGCCGCTGCGGGGCGCTCGCCCAGGCGGCGCTCCACGAAGCCTCCTTCCCCTTGTCGTGGTGCCCGGAGGAGGCTTGGGCGCCGGTCACGGCGAGCCCCGCGGTCAGGGCGAGGGCGGTGGCGGTGGCGGTGACGGCGAGGGACGTGCGGGCACGCGAAATCATCGTGAGCTCCTGGTGGTTGAAGAGAGGGTGTCCGTCCGGCGGGCCGCCGTCCTGACTCCTCAAAGATCCGCCGAGCGCGTTCCCCCATCAATGGCGATCTGTGGAACGATCGACACGCTCAGGCTTATCGATGCAGGTCACAGGGGGTATGCGGTGGAGCGGCAAGAGCTGGAGACCTTCTTGACCCTGGCCGAGGAGCTGCATTTCGGCCGTACCGCGGAGCGTCTCCTGCTCTCGCAGGCCCGGGTCAGCCAGACGCTGAAGAAGCTGGAGCGCAAGATCGGCGCCCCGCTCTTCGAGCGCACCAGCCGCGTGGTGCGGATGTCTCCGCTGGGCCGTCAGCTGTACGAGGATCTGGCGCCGCTCCACAAGGAGATGGAGGCGGCGGTCGCCCGCGCCAAGGACTCCGCGCGGGGCGTCGGCGGCGAGCTGAACGTCGGCTTCCTCGGCGCGGGCGCGGGCACGCTGACGGGCCCCGTCCTGGCCCTCTTCCGGGAGCGCCGCCCGGGTGTCGAGGTGCGGATGCGGGAGACGCAGTTCCAGGATCCGCTGGGCGCGCTGCGCGGCGGCGAGGTCGACGTGCTCTTCACGTGTCTCCCCGTCGAGGAGCCGGACCTGACCGTCGGCCCGGTCGTCATCAACGAGCCGCGCCTGCTCGCGATGCCGCTGGGCCACCCGCTCGCCGGGCGCACCTCCGTGTCCCTGGAGGAGCTGGCGGGCGAGACCTTCTTCGGCGTGGTGAACGGCGCGCCCGCGTACTGGTGGGACTTCCACGTCCCGCCGCGCACGCCCAGCGGCCGCGAGATCCACCGGGGGCAGGCCGTCGCGTCCTTCCAGGAGCTGATGACCCTCGTCGCGGCGGGCCAGGGCATCTCCCCGGTCGTCGCGTCCGTGGAGAAGTACTACGCGCGCCCCGGCGTCACCTTCGTCCCCCTGGACGACGTGCCCCGCGCCGAGGTGGCGCTGATCCACCGCACGGAGGGGACGGACGCGCGCGTGGAGGCGTTCGTCCGGGCGGTCGGGGACACGGTCGAGGCGAACGGCGGCCCGGCGGCGTTCTAAGGCGTACGCGACTCAGGCGTGCAGGATGCCCCCATGACCGCTCTGAGCTATTCCGCCGCATTCATCACGTTCTTCTCCGTGGTCGGGCCGCCCAAGGTGCTGCTCGCCTTCGCCGGGCTCGCGCAGCACCACCCCACGGCCGAGCTGCGGCGGATCGCGCTGATCTCGTCGGCGGCCGCGGTCTTCGTCGGCCTGGTGACCGGCATCGCCTCCCCCTGGCTCCTCGACCTCTTCCACATCTCGACGCCCGCGCTGCAGCTCGCGGGCGGGGTCATCTTCTTCATCTACGCCGTCGGACTCGTCCTCGGCATCCACCTCGGCTCGGACGGCTCGGGCACCGATGCGCCCGACCTGGTGAGCGGGGTGCGGCAGTTGCTCATGCCGTACGTCGTGAGCCCGCTGGCGATGACGGCCGTACTCATCGAGGGGGCGGCGCGCGACTCCTGGACGTGGCGGTCCACGGTGGTCGGCGCGTACGTCACCGTGATCGCCATCGACCTGCTCTGCGTCATCGTCCTGGGCCGCGTCCTGCAGCGCACGCACCACGCCACCATCGAACTCCTGGGCCGCCTCCTCGGGTTGCTGCTCGCCGCGGTCGGCGTGGACCTGGTCCTGGACGGCCTGACGTCACTGGGGGTCGCGGTGGCCCGCGACGGCCACTGAGAGCAGCGCGTCGCGCTCAGGCTGCTCGAAGTGCTGCTCGATGGCTTCGCGGACCGCCTCCGGAGCGGCCTCGGCCATCTCCGCGAGAACCTTCCCTCTGAGCACGGCAGGGGCCCACGCCGAGGCGTAGACGAGTGTGTCGACCCACTCCGGGTTCGCGGCGGTCAGGGCACCGGCATGGGCCCAGAGCCAGCCCGGGTCGTAGTCGCGGAACGTCAGCGGGGTGTCGCCGGGGCCGGTACCGGCGAGCGCGAGCTCCTTGGTCAGGGTGAGAGCCGCCCCGTCCACAGGGGCGCCTGCGCCGTCCACCACCAGCAGCCTCTCGTGCAGCAGCAGGGCCGCGCCGTCGAGGAGGGAGGACGAGGAGCGGCGCGGGTCCGGGGTCGTGCCCAGCCACTCCCGGCGCTCGGCCACCGAGCCCGCAAGGAGTTCGGCTCCCGCGGCGTGCCGCTCGTTGGTGAAGAAGTCGTAGGCCGCCCGCACCAGGAGCGGGTCCTCGGAGCTCAGCAGACGGGCCACCGACCGGCTCAGCACCGTCTGTTCGGCGCCGAGCAGGCGGTACAGCCGGGTGAGCCACCGGACGTGCAGTTCGACACCGGGCGGATCGAACGGCGGGCGCAGGGCCGCCTCGACGACCAGAGCGTCCCAGTCGGTGGCCCCGTCCAGCCGCACCCCGTCGAGTACGGAGGGGAGCTCGAAGTCGGGATGCCCGCCGCACACCCAGTCCGTGAACGCCGGGTGCAGGTCGTCCGATTCGGACCCGATCCGGTAGCTCCAGACCGTGTCCCGCCGGTGGCATCCGCAGGCGTAGCGCCGACGCTCCCCATCGGGCAGCACCTCCGACAGCACCGGTTCACCACAGCTCGTGCAACGCAGCGCGTTGCAGCCCACGAGGGACGCCCAGCCGAACTCGAACGGCTCCGTCGGCAGCCAGAAGCGCGCGCCCACCAACTCGGGGTAGGGACCGCAGAATTTCGTCATGCCCTGGATCCCGTTCCCGTTCCTGTTCCCGCAGGCGCCGCTTCCCCGGGGAACCTGCCGTCCTTGCCGCAGGCCCGCAGCTCGTCCTCGGTGAGGGGCTTGATGTTCCGGTACAGCCCCTGCGTCGGATCGTACTCACAGCCGAACGGCTCGGCCGCGGCCATGATCTCGACGAGGGTGTGGTGACTGGCCCCGACGAGGAACGCGATGGACGCGAGCCGGGCGCCGTACTTGTCCGCCTGGAGCGCCTTGGCGGCGCTCATCATCGTGTTGGTCGTGCCGGACGGTCCGCCGCCGAGCGGCAGGCTGAGCTTGCGCTGTGCCTCCACCCAGGTGTTCTTCTCGTTGATCATCCAGACCTTCGCGCCCGCGAGCCACTTCAGGGCATCCTGCTGCACGTCCCAGCTCGGGTCGTCCTTCGTGTGCATGGCCTTCTGCCGGTCACTGAAATCAAGACCGGTATCCGCGACCGTGTGCCCGGTGCGCCCGGTATCGCCGGGGTCCTGGTCGGGGTGCTGGGCCTTCAGTACGTCGTTGCGCCGGACCCGCGCGTCTCCCTGGTGTTCCACCGCCGAGCCCTGCGGAACGGGCGCGATGTCACGGGTGACGACGCTCGCCGGAGTGCCACCGGCCTTCATCATCGCGCGACGACGGTCCTGCAAGAAGGGCATGTTCAGCTTGGCCTCCTTCATGCGCTGGTCGATCTCCTCCCGCTTCGCGGAACTGGCCAGGTCCCGGGCCAGTACCTCGGTGAAGAAGCGCACGATGTGGGTGTACTGCTCGCTCAGCGTGCCCGAGTCGAAGACGGCCATCACATCGGCGACCGCGGTACCGACGAAGCCCGACTTCTCGACGCCTTCCTGACCGACGGTGCTGAAGATCTCGGCCAGCTGCTGATCGGCGTGGTCCCAGGCGCCGCCCACCCCGCTCCGGATGTACGCCTTGGCCTTCGTCGCCATGTCGGCCATGGCGCCCTTGGCGGCGGCGTGCGAGGAGGCCTTGGCCGCGAGCTTGCGCTCGAAGGCCATCGCGTCCACTTCGAACGCCGGGTCGGCGGCCTTCGACTGCCCGCTGGTGTTGGCGCCGAGCGTCAGGCCGTCGTCCGTGCGCTGCACCGACAAGGAGGCCACCCCGCCTCCGCCCCGCTCCTGGCTCCCTAAGTGCCCGGAACCCTGGAGCATCCCCACCACGGCCCTGTTGCCCAAGCTGCGCTGCAGGGCCATCAGCCCCGGTTCGGGCCGACCGGCACGCTGCGCGTGTTCGTGAACCGATGGATGCCCTGCCCCGGCGCGGCCCGATCTCCCACTGTCCCGCTTGTAGCCCATGGTCCCTCTTCTCGCAGGCCTGCACCCGGTCACAGGGAGTCCATTCCCCCAACCAACCTATGTCCGGGCCATGGTTCGGGCTACGTATCAAAGGGCAGACTCGGGGGCTCCATCGGGCAGTTCCTCGATCAGCATCTCCGGGCGCCCGGTGACCAGGAGCCACGCGGGCAGCGCCGCCACGCACAGCACGGGCAGCAGGGCCATGTCCATCACGACCACGGCGGCCGTGAAGAGGCTGAGCCAGCCCTGGCGGGTGGTGGCGAGCAGGATGCCGAGAACGGCACAGGTGATGGCAAGGGAGACCGGCACGGCGGCCACGAGGGCGTGCGCGAGCATGCCGAGGGCGACGCCCACGAAGACCGCGGGGAAGATCCGCCCGCCCCGGAACCCGCAGGTCCCCGCGACGACCAGCGCCGCGAGCTTCACGAGGGCGAGGAGCAGCAGGTTCCCGGCGCCGTGCGCGTCGGCGTGCGCGGTCAGCTCCTTCATCTCGTCGAGGCCCTTGAAGAGCGTGAGGTGCCCGCCGAGAGCGCCGAGCGCCCCGAGGACGAGCCCGCCGACGGTCAGCATGACCACGGGGTGCCCGAGCTGCCGGAAGGCCCGGTGGAAGAGCGGGAACGCATACACGGCGGCGAGCCCGACGGCCGCGGCGGCCGAGCTGATCACCATCGCGGAGACCACGTCGACGAGCCGCGCCCCGGGGTAGGCCGGTACGTCGATACGGAACGTCGGATGCGCGACGAGCACGGTGGTCAGCGCCCCGGCCCCCGCCGCCACCAGCGGCGCGAACAGCCGGTCCCACAGCGGCCGCGGGTCGTCCCCCACGACGGTCTCGGAGAGGATCAGCGCCGCGGCGACGGGCGTGCCGAAGAGCGCGCCGACGGTGCCCGCCGCCGCGAGCCCGACCCAGTCCGCGGCGCGCGAGCGGGGCATGGCCCGCATCCCGAGCGCGTACGCGAGGGCGATGTTGATGGCCGTGATCGGGTTCTCCGGACCGAGGCTCACCCCGCCCGCGAGCCCGATGACCACGGCGAGCGCGATGCCCGGCAGCAGCCGCACCGGCAGCGGCGGATCGACGAGCCCCGTCGTCGCCGGATCGGGCCCCGCGTGCCCCGGCACCTTCCACACCACGAGCCCCACGACCACGCCCACCACGGTGAGCGTGCCGAAGATCCACCCTGCTGATGCCCCGTCGATCCCGAACGCGTCGGGCAGCCGCTCCCACAGCACGTCCTGCAGCCGTTCGGCGACCCAGCTGAGCCCGAGCAGCAGCAGACTCGCCCCCACCCCGACGAGCAGGGCGGGGACGATCAGCGGAACGAGCGCGCGGGCCGCGGGCGGCAGACCCACGGCCCGTACGGGCACGGTCAGGGCCCGGCGACGTCGTCGCGGTCGTTGCAGAGCGCCCAGATCACGAAGACGCCGATCGCGATCGAGATGAGCGCCCAGACGGGCGTGTACGGCAGCCACAGGAACTGCGCCACGATCGCCAGCGCCGCGAGGGCGACGCCGCTCGCCTTCGCCCAGCTCGCGCCCTTGAGGATCCCCCAGCCGACGACGGCCACGAGGATGCCGAGGACCAGGTGGATCCAGCCCCACGTGGTGAGGCTGAACTTGTAGACGTAGTCGCCGATCCGTTCGTAGACGTCGTCCTTGGCGATGCCTGCGATGCCCTCGAAGATGCCGAGGATGCCGTTCACCATCATCAGGACACCGGCGAACATCGTGCCGCCGGACGCCCAGAGAGCGGTGCTCTTCTCGTGGTCGTGGTCCGGCTTGTTGCTGTGGGGTGCAGTCGCGCTGCTCATGTGCGCCGCCCCTTCTCTTCGGTCGGGGACTCACAGCGTCGAACGGTGGGTGGGGCGGGGCGACCGGGCGTGGGCCGAACGGGTGACACGACGAGTTACGTGATTTCGGTCACCTCAGCGCAATCGGCTGATTACTCTGAGCACATGGTCAAACTGCGCGACCTCGATCCCAGTGCGTCCCCCCTTGACTACTACGGCTCGGAATTGCGCCGCCTGCGCGAGGCGGCGGGCCTCAGCCAGCCGCAGTTGGGCTCCTGCGTCTTCGTCACGGCCTCGCTGATCGGCCAGGTCGAGACGACGAGGAGGGTCCCGACGAGGGACTTCTCGGAGCGGGTGGACGCGGCGCTGGGGACGGATGGGTTGTTCTCGCGGTTGGTGGGCTTGGTGTTGCGGAGCCAGTTGCCCTCCTGGTTCCAGCCCTTCGCTGAGATGGAGGCGCAGGCGACCTTCATCTCCACGTATCAATGCCAGTTGGTGTACGGCTTGTTGCAGACGGAGGCGTACGCGCGGGCGGTGCTTGGAGTTGAGCACAAGGAACGGCTCGACGAGCTCGTGGCGGCACGGATGGACCGACAACGGATTCTGAGCCGAGGCAATCCACCCGCGCTCCTCGTCGTGTTGGACGAAGCGGCGCTGCATCGGGAGATTGGCGGCCCGGACGTCATGCGCGAACAACTTTCCCGATTGCTGGACCTCCACGACAACCCTTGGCTGAACCTTCAGGTGCTGCCGTTCTCAGTGGGCCAACACGCTGCCGTGATGGGGTCGTTTACCCTGCTTCGCTTCGGTGACGACCCCGACTTGTTCTACGCGGAGAGCTACGACACCCCGCACATGACTGCCAACCCGCAAGTGATCAGGGAGCGTTCGCTCGGCTACGCTCGACTGCAAGGCTCGGCCCTCTCGCGGGAGGACTCGGCCACGCTGATCGCTCGCGTGATGGAGGAACGGTATGGGGAGCAGCCAGAGCCTGACGGTCGTGCCGTGGCGTAAGTCGTCCTACAGCGGCAGCAGCGGCGGTGAGTGCATCGAGTGCGCCCCCCTCAGCGGCGCAACGTGGCGTAAGTCGACGTACAGCGGCAACACCGGCGGCGAATGCATAGAGCTAGCCCAAGCCCAGTGCAACGGCTCCGTTGGGATGCGGGACAGCAAGAACCCCAACGGCCCCACCTTCACCGTCACCCGAACCGCCTTCACCCACTTCGTGACCGCCGCCGCTAGCGGAGATCTGTAGCAACCCTCTCGGCGACCACCGAGGTCATCCGCCGGATGCCCGGCGAACGCACCGGGCACGGCCGGGACTTGGCCGTGGTCGGCGCCAGACAGAAGTGCAGGAAGTCGTCGTCGAGGTGGAGAGCCGTGCGACCGGCGCCCTGCTCCGTGCAGTACGCGGGATGCTGACGCTCGTACGCCGTGCAGGGCAGCTTCTCCACCCACGTGTAGCGATCCGCGCCCGGCGCCACCGCCTTGCCCGCGTCGGCGACGAGGCCGCCCGAGGCGCGGGCCTGCGCCTCGTAGATCGCGTTCACGCGCCGCACGCGGTCGGGCGTGATCGCGTCGGGCCCCTGGAGGACCCACACGACACGGGTCCGCTCACCGCCCGCGCCCCGGATCTGCGCGGCGAGCCGCCGCGCGTCGGCCGCGTACCGGTCGAAGTACTTGTCGCGCTGCTTGTCGTACGTGATCCCCTTCATGCAGGGCGTGTAGCCCCACGCGTTGCCCCAGAACTGGAGGACGACGTAGTCGGGCCGCTGCGCCCGCACCAGGGCGGCGGCCTTGTCCTTGTCGGGGACGAGGGAGTCCTCGCCCGTGCCGTCGAGGTAGTCGCAGAGGGTCGTGCCCGAGTACGGCGCGCTGCGGTACCGCGCGCCGAGGCGGTCCTTCAGCTGTGCGCCCAGGACGTCCTGGTTCTCCATGGCGAGGGAGTCGCCGAGGTAGAGAACCTTGGGGGCGGGCTTGTCCGGGGCGTTCCGGGCGGCGCGCTGCCGCGTCGTGGCGGACGACGACGCGGACGGCTCGGGAGGCGCCGCGCGATCCGTGGCGCCGGGGAGGTCGGCCGGTGCCGCGTCCCCGGAGCCGGGGTCCCCGCAGGCGCCCAGTAAGAGCAGCCCGGCCAGTACCCCCGCGCTCCAAAGATTCCGCTTCCGCATGCGGCAACTCCCGCCCCAGACAGCCGAAATGGCCACCAGGCAAACACACGAGCGACGGGGAGGGAAGTGCTCCGCGTGCCAAGTCCGCTCAGTGGGCGGCAGCCGCGCGTTCGGCCCGCTCGAAGCGGCGGGCCAGCGCGCGGAAGGACTCCTTCGGCTCCCAGTGCCAGGGGGATTCCGGGTCTTCGGGGTGCTTGCGGAGCGTCTTGACGAGGCTGTAGCTGGCGATGTCGAGGTCGTGGCGGGGGGAGTCGGGCCGGTGCGGAAGCTCGGGGCTGACGAACTGGTAGACCAGCGCGGCGTGCAGGTTCATGGACTCGAAGACGTCGAAGACGTCCGAGAGGTACCCGGCCTGGGTGCCTTCGCTGCGCTTGAGCCCGCCGTTGATCTCCGGGGGCTCCTTCGTGTAGTCGACGGCGTCGTGCCAGCCCATGCCGCCGTCCTGCGGGGCGCCTTCGTAGGTGCAGGATCCGCATTCGGTGATGGCCACGGGCTTGCCCCACCGCGTGTGCGGGTTCAGGTCCTTCACGTAGCCGTCCGCGCTCCCGTGGTACCCGTAATAGTTCACGCTGACGACGTCGAAGAGCGACCAGTCGACCTCGTCGTCGTGCGCGGCGCCGTAGGTCAGCGGCCCCCGGAAGACGGCACGGCCGGTTTTCGCGGCAAGACCGATGAAGCGCCGCAGCTTCCGGACCATCTGCTGCGGGTCGTAGTTCCCCTTGAGGATGTTCTCGACCCGCTCCACGGCATTGGCGCCGGGCACGATCCCGGGCACGAACAGCACGAACTCGCAGCCGACGCTGAGGTACACGCGGGCGCCCTGCCGTCGCATCCGCTCGGCGTGCCGCCCGGTCTCGGCGAGGTGGTCGAGGATGTCCCGCTCCGGCACGTCCGCGAGGCGCGGCTGCAGCCAGACGTGCAGGCCGCGCCCGGCGGCCTCGGAGGCGGTGGCGGCGAGCCGCTCGACCCCGGTCCCGTAGACGGAGACGGAGTTCGCGTGCAGCTCGTGGCGGATGCGGCGCAGGTCGCGGCGCATGCGCCCCGCGCTCCACGCGGTGGCGGGGCCTTCCCCGTCCCCGACCTCGTAACAGACCCCGCGGTAGGCCGGTCCCCGCCGTACCCCCGTCCCGGCGGGGACCGGCACGGGAGCGCCACGACGTTCCGTACCGACGGCGGCCCCGGCCTGCCCGGCCCCCGCCAGCGCTCCGGCGGCGACCGCGGCCCCCACCGTGGCGGCCCCCGCCAGGAACCGGACCCTGCTGATACCGGTGTCGTTCCGTACAGCATCGTCGTCCCGCACAGCGCCTCCCGTGATCCCGATCCGGCGGCGGCCCTGCCGCCGCCGTCCGGTGACCCCGAGCATGCCGATCGGCGCACGGCGCGCTCATCGCACTTTGGTCTATGCGTGAACGACGAAGGTCTCGACCGTCAGCGGGCCACGAACTGCGTGAGTATCGCCTGGACTTCGTAGATGTCGACGCCCTTCGTGAACGTCTTCTGCAGCGGCGTCGGGTTGCTGGAGATCCAGATCTTCAGCTCGGCGTCGAGGTCGAAGTGCCCGGCCGTCTCCACGGCGAAGTGGGTGATGCTGCGGTACGGGACCGAGTGGTACTCGACCTTCTTGCCGGTGATCCCCTGCTTGTCGACCATGATCAGCCGACGGTCGGTGAACAGCATGGTGTCGCGTATCAGCGTGTACGCGGCGTGCACCTGCTCGCCGTGCCCGAGCAGCCGCCCGTACTCGCTCTGCGCCTTCGCCGGGTCGACGGTGTGCGCGTTTCCGAACAGTGCCATGTCAGGCCCCCCACTCGATGGTTCCGTAGCCCCCGCACCCCGGGTGAAGTGGGAAATGCGGGAGCTTGCCACTGTATACGGGGCCTCAGACGTCGTACGGGAGTCGCTCCGGGTCCAGCTCGCCGCCCCGCGCGAACGCCTCCGCGTAGGCGCTCTCGCCGAGGGCCGTCCGCGCCGCCGCCGCGATCCGGTCGACGTCGCCGCGTTCGGCGGGCGGCAGCGGGGCGCCCACGCTCCTGCGGGCCGCGTCCGCCGCGCCGAGGAGCTCGGCGGCCCGCTCCGCCCCCGCCCCTGCCTCCGCCGTCCCGGACACGGCCGCCGCGCCCGCGAGGCCCTCCAGGGAGAGGGCGACGGCGCGCGGCTCGGCGAGGGCGCGGGCGGTCTTGAGGCCGAGGAGGTGGTGGGCCTCGGCGCCGGGCCCGTCCCCTCGGAGCTCCGCGATGAAGCCGAGCTCGGCGTGGTGCAGGTGGTCGCCCGCCGGGGAGGACACGTCGGCGTGGCGGTCCCGGATGCGCATCAGGTGCGCTTCGGCCGCGTCGAGGTCGCCGGAGCGGCGGGCGCCGAGCGCGAGGCCCATCTCCGCGTGGATCTGGCCGTAGCGGTATCCGTACCGCTCCGCCAACTGCCGTGCCTCCTCGTGCAGTTCACGCGCCCGCTCCCAGTCGTGCGTGAGCAGCGCGAGACGGCCGAGTCCGGAGAGGCGTGCCGCGACCTCCGCCTGAAGGCCGAGCTCGCGCGCGATGGCAAGCCCCTCCTCCTGCCGCCTCACGGCCTCCGCGTACTCGCCCCGGATCTCGGCGAGCACGGCGAGCGGCGTGACGGTCTGCAACTCGCCCCACCGGTCGCCCAGTTCGGCGAAGAGCACGGCCGCGCGCCGCCCGTCGCGGCCGATCGTGTCGAGGTCGCCGCGGATCAGCGCGTGCATCGCGCGCAGGGCGAGGGCGGCGGCGGTCGTCCACTGGTCGTCGGTGCGGGTGGCGAGGGCGAGGGCCTGTGCGTTGGCGTCCTCGCTGGCGGCCGGGTCGCCCGCGCTGAAGAGGGCGTAGGCGTGGAGCCAGAGGGTGCGGGGGTTCCGCGGGGTGGTGGTGGCGGTGGTGCTGGTGGGGGCGGGTGTGGGTTGCGGGTCACCCGTGAGCAGTCGGAACGCGGTGTGCAGGAGGGCGAGTTGGCTGTCACCGGGTGGGGTGGCGAGGGCGGCGGTGGGTGTGGTGCCGGGTGCGGTGTCGTGTGTGGCGCCGGGGGTGGCGCCGGGGGTGGTGTCGCCCGCTGCGCCGGGGGCCGTGGTGGGGGCGCTGCGGGGAGCGGCGCCGCGTACCGCCGCGAGGGCGTGCCGTGCCTCCGTGAGGCGGCCCCGCAGCAGCCACCACCACGTGAGCGCCGTGGCGAGCCGGGCCGCCTCGTCCCCCGAGGAGTGCCGGACCGTCTCGTCCAGCGCCGAGCGGAGGTTGGCCGCTTCCGCGTCCAGGCGGGCCAGCCAGACCCGCTGGCCGCCGTCGCGCAGCCGGGGCTCGGCGCGTTCGGCGAGGTCCAGGTAGTGGTGGAGATGGCGTTCGCGTACGCCGGTCAGGTCCTCCATCGCGTGCAGCCGCTCCATGGCGTACGCGGCCACGGACTCCAGGAGGCGGTAGCGCGGCGCCGTCCCGGCGGGCCCGGGTGCCATGACGACCAGGGAGCGGTCGACGAGGCGGGTCACGAGGTCGAGCACCTCGTCGCGGGTCACGCCGTCGCCTGCGCAGACGTCCTCCGCCGCGTCGAGCGTGCAGCCGTCGCGGTGCACGGCGAGGCGGCGCAGCACGATCCGCTCGGGCGCGGTGAGCAGCTCCCAGCTCCAGTCGATCATCGCCCGCAGCGTCTGCTGACGGGCCGGCGCGCCGCGCTGCCCCGAGGAGAGCAGCCGGAACCGGTCGCCGAGCCGGTCGGCCAACTCCCGCACGCCCAGGGCCCGTACGCGCGTGGCGGCGAGTTCGAGCGCGAGGGGGATGCCGTCGAGGCGGCGGCAGATCTCCGCCACGGCAGCCTCGTCGTCCCCGCCCTCGGCGAGCGAGAAGCCGGGGGCGGCGGCGGTCGCACGGGCCACGAACAGCCGGACGGCGTCCACTGCCGGTAGCGGCTCCACGAGGAACACGGTCTCGCCGGTCAGGCCCAGCGGTTCCTGGCTGGTGGCCAGGACGCGCAGGCCGGGGGCGGCGCGCAGCAGGGCGTCCGCGAGCGCGGCGGCCTCCTCGACGACCTGCTCGCAGTTGTCGAGGACGAGGAGCGTGCGGCGGTCGCGGAGGGCGGCGGTCAGGCGGTCGAGGGGAGTGGTGGGGCGTGCGGTGGTGGATGAGGCCGAGGGCATGTCGTCGCGGAGGCCGAGGGCCGTGGAGACGGATACGGCGAGGTCGGCGAGGGTGCTGTCGCCGCGCAGGGCGGCGAGCTCGACGAGCCGGACGTCGTCGGGGGAGGACGCGGCGGAACGGGCTGCGGCTTCCAGCGCGAGCCGCGTCTTGCCGACACCACCGGGGCCGGTGAGGGTCACGAGGCGTCCGGCGGCGAGGAGTTCGCCGACTTCCGCGACGGCTTGGGTGCGGCCTACGAGGGGGGTGAGGGGGGTGGGGAGTGCCTGGCGGCCCCCTTGTTCCACGGTGGGACCGGGGCCTGCGGCTGGACGAGTGCTCAGGTCCGGAGCCGGGCTCAGGTTCGGCTCGACGTTCGGCTCCGGAACCCGCCGCCCCAGCGACGGATCCTGGCGGAGGATCGCCTCGTGCAGGGCCGCAAGCTCCGGCCCGGGATCGAGCCCCAGCTCCTCCGACAACTGTCTCCGCAGCGCCGCGTACGAGGCGAGCGCCTCGCTCTGCCGCCCCGCCAGGTACAGCGCACGCAGCTGCGCCGCCCGCAACCGCTCCCGCAGGGGGTGCCGGGCCACCAGGTCCGCCAACTCCCCCGTGAGCAACGTATGGTCGCCCGCCGCGAGACGCGCCTCCGCCTGCTCCTCCACCACGGCGAGGCGCTGCTCCGCGAGCCGGTCCGCGGCCGCGCGTACGAACTCCTCGTCGGCCAGATCGGCGTACGCGGGCCCCCGCCACAACGCGAGCGCCTGCCCGAGCGCATGGGCCCGGGACCGCGGGTCCGGCGCCCGCCGCGCCTCCTCGACCAGGGCGCGGAAGCGGTCGGCGTCCACCTCGTCGCCCGCCGCCGGGTCGAGGCGCAGCCGGTAGCCGGGCGGCTGGTGCACCACGCGGTCGCGGCCGAGGGCGCGGCGCAGCTGGGAGACCTTGGACTGCAGGGCGTTGGCCGGATTGCCGGGCGGCGCGTCGCCCCACAGGTCGTCGATGAGCCGGTCCGCGGAGACGGGCCGCCCCTCGTGCACCAGAAGGTCGGCGAGGAGCGCCCTGACCTTCGCCTCGGGAACCTTGACCGGTTCCCCCTTGCCGTCCCGCACCGCCAGTGGACCGAGCACCCCGAAATGCATGCGGATCACCGTACACAGCGAGCCCCTGACCAGGCCCCGCCGGACCATCAGCGAACCGTCAGCGAACCGTCAGCGACCCCGATGCGCCCCCGAGCAGAGTCGTCCCCGTCAGCAGCCGACGGAGGACGGAGCAGGGCGGATGCCCAAGTACGCAGGCAGGAAAGCGGTGGTGGTCGGCGGGGCGACCGGGCTCGGCCTCGCCATCGCCAAGCGGCTCGTCGAGGGCGGCGCCGAGGTCCTGGTGACCGGCGGCCCCGGGGCGGACCTCGACGAGGCCGCCGTGGAGGTGGGCTCCTGCGCCCACGTCGTCCGCTGCGACCCGGCGGACCCCGCGGCCGTCGAGGCGCTGGCCCCCGCGGTCGGGGCGCGGCTCGGCCACGTCGACCTCCTCTTCGTCCACGGTAACGACGGCCTGCCCGCGCCGCCCGCGCCCGGCCTGCTCCGGCTCCTGGCGGACGACGGCTCGCTCGTCCTCACCGGCCCGTCGCCCGACGACCCGGCGGCGAACTCCCTCTCCCCGGTGATCTGTTGCCGGGGCCCCGCCGACGAGACGGCCGGGACCGCGCTCCGCCTGGCGGCGCTGACTCCTCGTACCCCGCAGACCTCTCGTACCCCGCGTACCCCACAGACCTCTCGTACCCCGCAGACCCCCAGCACCCCCGACCCCCTCGTACACCCGTGACGCACCGATAGGACGGCTCGCGATGCCCACCCTGCGCACCACCCCCACCACCACCAAAGAAGCCCCCCTCACCCAAAACCGTCAGCGACCCGAAGAGTCCCCCCAGAAACTCCCCCTCCTCGCCCTACTCGCCCTGGCCACCGCCGTCTTCATCACCAGCCTCACCGAGACCCTCCCCGCGGGCCTGCTCCCTGCGATGAGCGCCGACCTCGGCGTCGGCGAGTCGGCGACCGGGCAGACGATCACCGTCTACGCACTCGGCACCGCCCTCACCGCGATACCGCTGACCGCGGCCACCGCGGGCTGGCGCCGCAAGCGGCTGCTCCTCATGGCGATGGCGGGCTTCGCCGCCGCCAACACCGTGACCGCCCTCTCGCACGACTACACCCTGACGATGGCCGCCCGCTTCGTCGCCGGTGTCGCCGCGGGACTCGCGTGGGCCCTGCTCGCCGGGTACGCCCGCCGCATGGCGCCCGCCCACCTCCAGGGCAAGGCGATCGCCATCGCCATGGCGGGCATCCCGGTCGCCCTGTCGCTGGGCGTGCCCGCCGGGACGTTCCTCGGCAAGGTGCTCAGCTGGCAGGTGGCGTTCCTGGTCATGACCGGGCTCACCGTCGGCCTGCTGGCCTGGATCGCCGCGCTCGTCCCCGACTACCCCGGGCAGGAGCCCGGCGGCGCGCGGACCCCGATGCTGCGCACCCTGCGCGTGCCCGGCGTGACCCCGGTCCTCTTCGTCACCCTGGTCTTCGTCCTGGCCCACACCGTCCTCTACACCTACATCGCCACGTTCCTCGACGAGCTCGGCATGGGCGGCTCGACCGACCTCGTCCTCCTCGTCTTCGGCGCCGCGTCCCTGGCCAGCATCTGGATCGTGGGCGCGCTGATCCACCGCAAGCTGCGCGCGCTGACGCTCGCGAGCGTGCTCCTGGTCGGCGTGGCGGCGGCCGTGCTTGCCGTCTTCTCGGACACCCCGGCGCTCGTGTACGTCGCCGTGACGCTGTGGGGCCTCGGCTGGGGCGGCGCTCCCACGCTCCTGCAGACCGCCGCGGGCGACGCGGGCGACGCTGCCGGTGCGGCGGACGCCGCCCAGGCCATGCTCGTCACCCTGTGGAACGCCGCGATGGCGGGCGGCGGTGTCTTCGGCGGCATCCTGCTCGGCCTGGTCGGCACCTCGTCCTTCCCCTGGACGATCCTGCTGCTCCTGATCCCGGTCCTGCTGGTGGTGACCGCGGCCCGGAGGCACGCGTTCCCGTTGCGGAACCGGGTCTGAGAAACTCACGTCTTCGAACAGAGACGGAGAAAGGGGGAGGCCGATGATGATCGTGCTGCTCTACATCGTGATGGTGGTCGTGGCCCTGGGGCTCGCAGCGATGGTCTGGGCGTCGCGCGGCGGCCCCCGCTGGGTCCAGGGCGTGGCCAAGGCGACGCAGGTCTCCGCGGACCTGTTCTTCTCGGCGGCCAGGAGAAGCGGCCGGAGCAACAACAACTCGGGCAATTCCGGCGACTCATGAGGCCGACGCGGGGACACGGCAACTTCGGCCGGGTCCCCGCGCGGCACCGACTCCCAACGCGACGCCGAAGCCCGCTGGCTCGCGACCCAACGCCCGTCCCGCATCCGTGAGGTGCAGGCCGGGCGTCTCGCATGGACCCGGGTCGACCTGCTCGACGTCGAGGAGGTCGGCGCCAGGCTCTCAGAACTCGTCGGCGCCGTTGCGCAGTTCGTACGTCCAGTAGCCGGTCAGCGCCTTCGCCGGGTCGACGGCGATGCCGCCGCTGCCCGGGGCCCTGACGGCGGCCATGCCGCCGCCGCCCTGCAGCGTCACCGAGAAGGCGGAGACGGGCTCGTTGCTCTCGTCGACACCGCCGTCCGACACCTTGACCAGCGCGTAGGCGGGGGCACCGGCCTTCAGGACGACGGGGGCCGCGGGCTTGCTCTTGGCGACGGCGGGCACGTTCTGCTTGTGGCTCTCCAGGAACTGGATCTCCGGGAAGCCGGTCATCCTGCAGCTGTGGCCCGACGTGTTCTTCGCGGTCAGGACGATGTGGGTGGAGGGCGGCCCGCCGTGGCGCGCGGCGCTGATGGCGACGTCCTTGGTGGTGCAGACGGGAGCGGCCGAGGCGGCCTGCTTCCCACCGGGGGCGGAGGCCTTGGTGGCGTCGGACGAGCCGGACGAGCCGGACGAGCCCGCGGTCTTCGCGGCGTCGGTGTTGGCGTCGGTGCCGTGGGACGCGCCCACCGAGACCGTCGTCTCGGGCGTGTCCGCCCCGGCGGACTTCGTGTCGGAGCCGCCCCCGCCGCAGGCGGTGAGGGAGAGGGCGAACACGGCGGCGCCGGTGGCGGCGAGGACGGTGGAGCGGCTGCGGAACGTACGCATGGGAATTCCCCCGGGAGTGCTTGAGCGGTGACGCGCCCTGCTGACCTGCGGACTTGCTGACACGCATCACTCTGGGCGACACCGCTCACGTTCCGCTGCCGTGCCGCTCACGTCCCGCTGCCGTGCTGGGCCCGAGGTCAGTCCGAGGGATCCGTGAGCGTGGGATCGGCGGTCCCGTCGACCACCTCGCGTGCCACGTCGTGCAGCAGCCGCCGGTGGGACCGCGCGTACGAGCGCAGGGCCTCGAAGGCGCCCTCCATGGTCAGCGACCTGCGCGTGGCGATCACCCCCTTGGCCTGCTCGATGATCACGCGGCTGGTCAGGGCCCGCTCCAGCTGGCCCGCGAGCGCCCGGCCGTCCTCGGCCTCGCGCGCCCGCTGCAGCGTGACGGCCGTGAAGTCCGCGAGGGACCGGCCGAGCGCAAGGTCGGCCGGAGCGGGGACGTCCTCCTGGCCGGAGAACAGGACGAGCGCGCCGAGGGTGCGGCTGGGCACGCGGAGCGGGAGGGCGGCGACGTGGGTGTGGCCCAGCGCCAGGGCCCCCGGGGTGTAGCGCGGCCAGCGCTGCCGCGCCGCGGGGCTGTCGAGGGACGTGGGGGCCGCGAGGTGCGCGTCGGTGCGGTGCGGGCCGTGGCCGGGGCCCTCGTGCCAGGAGAGTGCCTCGCGCTCCAGGCGGGTCACGTCGGGGTCGGATCCGTTCGCCTGCGGGGCCTCGCCGCTGCCGGGGTCGTACACGACGGAAGCGGCGGACACACCCAGGAGTGACGGGCTGCGGCCGACGAGGACCGCGAGCGTCTGGGGTACGTCCAGTGAGCCTTCCGTCGAGCTGCCGGCCAGGGCGACGAACGTGTCGGCCAGCTGCTGTTGGGGGGTCATGCCGAGCTCCTCAAGGAGTCAGAGATAAGGGTCCCCGTCCAGGATCCGCCGGGCGATCGCCTCGGTCGTCGTCTCTTCGGCGAACGCGCGTGCCTTGATCAGTGCCAGTGCGTCGCTGATGCTGCAGTCGACCCGCACGGAGAGGACGCCCGACGCCTGCTGGACGGCTTCCCTGTGGTCCGTTCCGCCATAGAGCTCCGGGTCGGCGTCCGGGCCGAGCAGCACGATGCGGGTGAGGGCGTCGGTGACCTCGGCGAGACCCGCGGATCCCACGAGGCCGGGGCGCGGGTCGAACACCGCGAGCGCCCCGAAGCAGCCGGTCTGTGTCTCCAGCGGGACGGCGAGCACTGACGTGATGCCCAGGGAGGTGAGGCCGGGTCCGTAACCGGGCCAGCGCCGCTCGATCTCGTCGCCCGCCGAATGGACGGGGCGGCGCCGGTACGACGCTTCGCGGCACGGCCCCTCACCGAGCACGTACTCCAAGTCCTGGGCGGCCAGGGCCGGTTCGCCGGAGACCGCGACCGCCAGCTGGTTCTGCGTGGAGTCGACCAGGGTGATCGCGGCGCTCTCCGTGCCCAGCGCGTCCGCGACGCCCGTCATGAACCGGGGTCGGCTCCCTTTGCCCCGGGCCCACGCCACCGTACGGTCGGCGAAGGCGGCGTGGAGGGCGGCCGACGAGCGGTGGCAGGCGGCCGACCGCCGATGTGTCTCGGCGATGTGCGCGTGGAACTCGCCGCCCTCGGGGTCGGCCGCCAGCCGTTCGTGGCGCTCGGCCGCGGCCGCGGCCCGCTCCGCCCGTTCCAGCGCACGGGCGGCACGTCCTCGTGCGGTCGCCACCACGCCGAGGGCTTCGTCGTACCCCTGCGGCTCCATAGCGGAAGCGTACGCCCGCCCGGTCATTCGGCGGGAGGGATTCGGCTCTCTTCCATCATGAGGACGACACCGCCGTTGTGTCCGTCGAAGGGGGAGCAGAAGACGTCGCACGTGATCGGCCGCCCGATGCGGCTCAGGGCGTCCACGGGGATCGGGCCGGTGCGCTTGCGGGTCTTCAGGCACTCCTGCACCAGAGGCTTCAGCTCATCCGTCGGGAGCCCGAAGTCCAGGTCGAAGAAGCTCTCGCTGACGACTTCGTCGCTGCGCAGGCCCCACAGGTCGACGGCGCCCCGGTTCCAGCTCTTGACCTTCATCTTGTTGTCCAGCACGACGACGCCCGCCGCGATGCTGGTCAGTACGGCCTCCAGGAAGGCCCGGGCCTCGTCCAGCTCCTCCGTCCGGATGCGCATCTCGTCGTTCATGGTCTCCAGTTCCTCGTTGCCGGACTGGAGCTCTTCGTTGGTGGTCTCCAACTCCTCGTTCGTGGACTGGAGTTCTTCGTTCGTCGTCTCCAGCTCCTCGATGCTGGACTGGAGTTCCTCGTTGGTCGTCTCCAACTCTTCGTTGGTCGACTGGAGTTCCTCGTATGCCGTCTCCAAGTCCTCCCGTACGCGCTTGACCTCGGCCTTCAGCTGCGTGGCCACGGTGACGTCGGTGAAGGAGATCGTGGTCGCGACGTGCAGGCCGTTGGGCCCGGAGAGCGGCTGGATGAGGATGTCGAGGTACTGGGTCTCCTCGCCGACCCGCCGCTCCACCCTGTTGACCCGCAGCGTCCGGCGCTCGTGCGTGGCCTGGTCGATCAGGGAGCGCAGCTCGACCGGCCGGTAGGAGATCTCCAGGTCCTGGAAGGGGCGGCCCACGTCGCCGGCGCTCAGCCCGAACTGGATCCGCGCCTGACTGTTGATCACCACGACGGCGCCGTCGCCGTCGAGCGCGACCCATGGGATCGGCCCCGCGTCGAGGACCAGCTCGCGCAGCTGCCGGGTGCGGGCCACGGAGTGCAGTTCGAGCCCCGAACTGCTCCTGACCTTCAGGGGCGCGGGCTGGTAGGGCAGCCCGGCCTCGCCGGTGCGGCGGCGGAAGACCCGCTGCCGCATGTCGGCCACCTCGAACCGCTCGGCGTCGTTCAGCAGCATCTCGGCCTTGCCGAGGAAGAGGAAACCGCCCTGGCGCAGGGCGAAGTGGAAGCGGTCGACGATCTGCGTCTGGGCCTCGACGTTGAAGTACATCAGCGTGTTCCGGCAGATCAGCAGGTCGAGCCGGGAGATCGGGGCGTCCCGGGTGATGTCGTGTCGACCGAAGATCACCCGGCGCCGCAGGTCGGGGCGGAAGCTGAGCTGCGCGCCGTTCGGCTCGAAGTACTTGTCCCGCAGCTCCGTGGCGAGCGGCTCCAGCGCCTTCGTCGGGTACAGCCCAGACCGGGCCTCGCGCAGCGCCTCCTCGTCCACGTCCGTGGCGTAGATCTTGACGCGGCGCAGACACTCCTCGATGCCGAGCGCCTCCGCGAACATGATGGCCAGCGAGTACGCCTCCTCGCCGCTGGAGCAGCCCGCGCTCCACACCCGGATCTCCTGGTCGGGCGAGAGGTCCGCGATCAGCTCGGGGACGACCTCGTGCTGGAGGAAGGTCCAGGCGTCCGGATCCCGGAAGAAGGAGGTGACGTTGATCAGGATCGTGTTGAAGAGGGCGCCGAATTCCTCGGCGCTGGTCTCCAGGAGGTCCTGGTAGTCCTGATAGGACGCGATGCCGACGTCGGACATCCGCTTGTGGATGCGCCGCCCCAGGGTGGAACGCTTGTACCCGGTGAAGTCGAACCCGCGTGCCTCCCTGATGAAGAGCAGCAGCTCTTCAAGGGCCTCATTGGATTCCGCTTTCTGCGGCTCCTGCTTGGCATCCTGGCGAGGTTCTTTGCGAGGTTCGTTCATCACTGCCCCGTGGCGTCGAGAAGTCCGCGGACCACCGCCGCGATTTCCTCAAGAGGTAGCACGAAATCCACCGCGCCCGTGTTCACTGCGGCCTGGGGCATCCCGGAGAACTCCGCGGTCCGCGGATCCTCTGCGATCACGGTCCCGCCGCGCGAGTGCACGGCCTCCACACCCATCGCCCCGTCCACTCCGGTCCCGGTCAGCACGCAGGCGATGGCCCGCGCTCCGTAGGCCGCGGCGACCGATTCGAAGAGGAGGTCGGCGGAGGGGCGCACGAAGTGGACCAGCTCGGCGTCGGACAGCGTCAGGTCGCCGTCCGCCCCGATGAGCAGGTGCCGCCCGGGTGGCGCGATGTGGACGGTGCCGGGGATCGGTTTCTCCCCGGCCTCCGCGAGTACGACAGGTAGGTCCGTACGCCGGGTGAGGACGTCGGCGATCACGGTCCGGTGCCGGGGATCGAGGTGCTGGACCACGAGTACCGGCACCGGAAGCTCTGGCCCCAGCGCTCCCAGGAGTTCGCTCAGCCCTTGGATGCCACCGGCGGACGAGGCGACAGCGACGATGGCGAAGGGGCCCGCGGCGGGCTGGTCGGCCGTCACGGTCCGAGCTTAGCGGAGCTCTGTCCGTCGGGTGAGGGGGAAAGTGGCCGACGAATATGCCAAGAGCCCCCTTTGGCCGCCCACGTACCCGGCGCACCCGGCGTACCCGGCGTACGCACTTCCTCCCGTCCTACTCGCCTTACTCGGCTTACTCGGCGAGGAACGTGATCCGGCCGGGGGCGGGCGGGTCGAGGGGAGAGTCCGGAGCGGAGTTGTTCTCCAGGTAGTGCACCAGCGCGTCGAGGTCGGTGATCGAGCCGCCGTCGCGCTCCGTCCCCTTGGTGAACGTGGTGAAGCCGTTGCCCCCGTTGGCGAGGAAGTCGTTGACGGTCACGCGGTACTTCCCGGTGGGCCGCACGCGCTCGCCCTTCACCTGCACGGTCTCGGTCAGCAGCCGCTCGGCACCGGACCGTCCCATGTCCACGGAGTACTTGAGCGCGGAGGACAGCTGCAGGAACCGCGGTTCCTGGGCATTGGCGCCGGAGAACTGCTCCCGCAGCGCGGTGAGGAGCTGGTCCCCGGTGAGCGTCATGGTCACGAGGGGAGTCCCGAAGGGTTGCGTACGAAACGCGTCGGCGTAGGTAACGGACCCGTCCCCCTTACGGACGAGGTCGGCGCGCATGCCGCCCGGGTTGAGGAGGGCCAGCTCGGCGCGCTCGCCGAGGGTGGCCTCCGTCTGCGCGTCGGCGAGCAGGCTGCCGAGTGGGGTCTCCTTCTCCTTGGAGCCGCGGCCCGGCATGTCGGCGGAGATGTGCCCGACGGTCCGGTCGGCGACCTTGGCGGACCGCGCACGCCACGTCTCGATGAGCTTGCGCATCGCAGCCTGCTTGGCCCCGTCGGCAGGCACGACCCGGTTCCGCGCTTTCACGGACGCCCGCACGACATCACCACTGTCGCCATCCACCCGGAACCGCAGATCGGTGAAGGACCGCCCGAAGGAATCGGCCTGGGTCACGGAGCGGGGCGCACCGGCGGGATCGGTGACCGTGCACTCGTACGAGTCGTGCGAATGCCCGCTGACAATCACATCCACCGCACTGGGCGTCCGCTCGGCGATCTCCTTGATCCGCCCCCGGAGCCGCGCCCCGGGCCCGCCGTCATCACAGTCCCCGCGCCCGGCGACCCCGTTCGCGGCCTCCCCTTCATGCACGAGCAACACCTGAGCCGCGACGCCGAGCCGCGCCAACTCCGCGGAGTACCGCTTCACCACAGGAACTTCCTCATGAAACTCCACATCACGAACCTGCGAGGCATTGATCGCCTGAGGCGCATCCTTCGTAACGACCCCGATGAACCCGACCCGCTGCCCACCGGGCAAGGTCTTGACGGCATACGGCTTGAGCAGCGGCTCGCTGCTCCCCGCGCGAGTCACATTGGCGGCGAGATAAGGAAAGTCGGCCCCGTCGTACTTCCCCCCGGGCGCACACCCGTCCTCCGGATGACACCCACCCCCGACCATCCGCGCCAACTCCCCCGCCCCTTCGTCGAACTCATGATTCCCGACGGAACTGACATCGAGCCCGAGCCGCTCCAGTGCCTGAACGGTCGGCTCATCATGAAACAACGCGGACAACAGCGGACTCCCCCCGATCATGTCCCCCGCTCCCACGGTCAAAGAATTCCGCTGCCCACGCCGCGCCTCCCCAACCAACTTGGCCACTTGCGCAAGCCCACCGGCCTGCACGCCACTGTCCTTGCCTTCGCCGTCCTTGCCTTCGCCGCGCTGCACGCGTCCGGCGGGGCCCTCGACGGGGTCGAGATTCCCGTGGAGGTCGTTCAGTGCGAGGAGCTGGACGGGGACGTCACCGCGGGGCGCGGGCGCGGGCGCAGCGACAGCGCTCGCCGCCCCGGAGGCGCCGGGAACGCCGAGGGCGACTCCTGCGGCAGCTGCGGCCGCGACGCAGGAGAGGGCGGTGCGCTTGAGCACGGTGTGCTTGGGGGATCGATTCACGCCCCGAAGCTACGAACCCCCGAATCGAACACATGCGGGACACGCCAGGGGTTACGGGTTGTCCCCCGTACGCCTGGCGAGAGGGCGGTGGAGAGGCGGATTCCCGGCGGGGTGCGGAGAACGCTGCGATGGACCACCGCGAAGAAACGTCCAGTACTAAAGTTCCGCCGTACGGCGAATGTGCCGGAACACGCAGGATTCAGGGGGCGCGTGGTCTGGGGGCGATGCGCGTCTGCTGTGCCATTGGGGGTGGGGACATGTACGAGTTATCCAAGGGCGCCAACATCGGGCTGGCGACCCTGAGCGCGAACACCGATGCCGTGATCGTGAGTCTGGACTGGACGAGCCCGACGGGTGAAGGCGACGCGGACGTATCCGTTCTGCTGCTGGACACCGGCGGCAAGGTCCGCAGTGACGCCGACTTCTACTTCTACAACAACCCGGTCGCTCCGGACGGGAGCGTGCAGCTCCTGGGCAAGACGCCAACCGGGAGCGGCAACAGGGACCGGATCAGCTTCGACCTGACCGCGGTGCCGGAAGACATCGACCGGATCGTGGTCGCGGCGAGCCGGTACGACGGAGCGCACTTCGGGGAGCTGGACGACCTTCAGCTGACGTTGGCGGACAGCTCCGGTGACGACTTGCTCCGGTTCGCGATCGGCGACACCGGCTCGGTGAGCGCATTCATCTTCGGAGAGCTCTACCGCCGTGGCGGGGAGTGGAAGCTCAGGGCGGTCGGGCAGGGATACGAGGCGGGTCTGGCAGGTCTGGCCACCGACTTCGGTGTGGACATCGAGGACGACGCGGCCACCGAGGGGTCGCCCGCGGAGCAGATGCTCGACGAGGCGCCCACCGAGCAGATGCCGGACGGCGCGGCCGCCGAGCAGGCGGCGGTCGACACGCCCGCCGAGCAGGTGCCCGCCGAGGAGTCCACCGTTCCGACACCGGCCGACGGCGTGGCAGCCGAAGGCGACGCGGCAGCCGTCACTGCCCCGGCTCCGACGGTGGCCCCGGCGGGGGAGACGCCCCCACCCGAGCGCAAGAAGGCTCCGGCCCGCCCCCGCACCGCCAAGAAGAAGGTCACCCTGCCGAAGGTGGTCAAGAAGTCCTTGGCGGAGAACGAGGCCTGGAAGGGCGCCAGGCTCTTCCCCGTCTCCGCACTCAAGAGCGACCGGGACCGGGAAATGCGGGCCACCTCGGTGCTGTTGTCGGTGATGGCACAGATCCCTGAGTTCGGCAGGAGGCTGACCGCCGGGTTCGGAGCACCGGCAGGCCGAATGGAGACGTTCACCGAGGTGTCCCTGCCGAACGGCGATTCGCCCCGTCGTCCCGATGGCGTGATCCGCGTCGAGCGAGCCGGGAAACTGTGGACCGCGCTCGTGGAGACCAAGACCAACGGGAACGCCCTCAAGGCCGATCAGGTGCAGGCGTACACGGACATAGCCGCCCGCCGCGGCTATGAGGCGGTGATCACGCTGTCGAACGACGTGGCCCTGGAGGGGAGCCCGCTCGTCGACGTGAGGATCGACAGGCGACGCAAGCACAAGGTGGCGCTGTGGCACCTGTCATGGGCCGAAGTGGCCTACCAGGCGCAGATGTTGATCCGGCACGAGGGCGTCGGCAATGCGGCCCACGCCTGGTTGCTCCAAGAGCTGCTGCACTATCTCCAGCACGAGAATTCCGGATGCCACGGTTTCCAGAACATGGGCTCGGCCTGGGTCCCCGTACGCAACGGCATCGATGACGAAACTCTGTGCCAGGGGGACCAGCGCGCCTTGGAGGTGGTGGAGAGCTGGGAGCGGCTCATCCGCCAGATCTGTCTCAGGCTGGGTGGTGAACTCGGCCAGAAGGTACTTCCCGTGCAGCGCTCCAAGCGGGGAACCGACCCCGAAGCCCGCCGCGCCGCCCTCGCGGATCAGCTCTGCCTCGACGGGAAGCTGCAGGCGGAGCTGCGAGCGGAGGGCGCCCCCGGCGTACTGGCTGTGGCCGCGGACCTGCGAACGAGCAAGCTCCGCACCTCCATCGAGATCCCCGCACCCGACCAGGGCTACCCCCTGACGTGGGTCAAACGCCTGGTCCGCCGCCTCGCCGACGCACCGGCCGACCTCCACATCGAGACGCTGGTTGAGGGCGAGTCCGGGGGCCCACGGGGGACGCTGGAGCGGCTGCGTCCCGAACCGGCGGACTTGCTGCCGAAGAACGGCGCGCAGATCACCGGTTTCCGACTCTCCCTGTTCAAGGGCATGGGCAGCGGCCGCGGCAACGCCGAGTCCGGCTTCATCCGCAGCGTGGACGACGCGGTGCACCGCTTCTACGCGACGGTGGCGGTCCAACTGGACCGTCCGACGACGCGACGGTCCCCGAACCCCCCGGAACGCCCGTCCGACGCAGCATCGACTCCGGAGGCAGGCCTCCCACGACAGACCGCCCCGGCCTGAGAGGGAGGGGCCCGAGCAGCCGGCTCGGGCCCCTCAGCCCTGCCCGTTCTCCGGAATGGACCCGAGCCGCCGGAGCATCACTCCGTCACTCCGGAGGGTCCTCGTGCAGCCGACCGGTATGAGCGTCCACGAAGTAGTCCGTCGGGTCGGCCTCGTCCCCGTCCTCCACACCCTTCACGACGGTCTGGACGATGTACTCCGGGTTCCACCGGCCGTCGCGGCGAGCCGCCTTGAGGACGTTCGCACGAAATTCCAGCCCGTCCGGCCGACTGACGGCCTCCTCGGCCGCACCGATCGCCTCGCTGCGGCTGACGTCGACCGACGGCAGGTCGTCGAAGTGCGACGGCCCCCGTGACACGTTGACCTGACTGATGCGGCCCACCGTGTTGATCTGCACATCGAGCATGGCGGGCATCAGCACGCGGTCACCGGCTGGTGTCGGGCCCTGGTGCGGGTCCGGCATGAATCTCTGCGTGGCCCAGCCCACGGCTGTAGGCTCCGGAACCGACAGCGAGGGCCGATGGAGGACAGAGTATGAGCACCGCTGCTACCGACTCACCCGGCATCCCTCCCATGCCGGAGAGAACCCCCAAGGCGCTCCGCGAAGCCATCGTTCAGCACGCTCCACAGCTGCTCTCTGACTTCGACGCGCATTGGAAGCGGGCGATTGCCGACACGTTCGACCTCGGTCCGGTACCGGCGTTCACGGCTCGCTGGTGGGGCGAGTACGCCATCGCCCGCGACCCGCACCTCGACGCTCACCTGACGGACCTCGAAGCGCGTGTCACCGAGGCCACCGACCTCGTCGAAGCCAGGAAGCTCCTGGAGGAGGCGTCCAACATCCGCCACATGGCTGCCCGCACGGAGCCGGGCCGGTGAGCGACGGCGCGTTCATGGGGCCGCCCTGGCAGATGGACTGGGCCCTCAAAGCCCAAGCCGCTCGGGACGCCCTGCCCGAGCACGTACGGAAGATCGTCGACGCGGCCCGCGCCGAACTGGTGACAGCGAAGGACCCGTACTTTCGCGGCATCGAAGCCGACGCCGAGCTGCCCGGCACCATACGAGTCGAGCCGGCGCGGTCCACCAGCCCCCGGGGCCCTCGTGTCCTGTACTTCGACAACTACCGCGGTTGGCTCCGGTACATCTTCATGCACCGTGTGGACGATCCTCAGATCGTCGTCGAAGAGATCTTCTGGCAGTGACGAGGGCATGGCTGGTGGAGCTCTCACCGCTGCGCCAGGGCGCCCTGCAGGCGCACGCCATCGCCGAAACCCTGCCCCTCGCCGACCGGACCACCCGCGAGCCGACGACGCGCGGGCGGGCTCGGCGGACGCGGTGGTCCTGCGGTGCGGCCCTGCGGCCGGATCAGCAGGTGGAGCTGCGGACCTTGGCGAAGGCGTGGTTCTCGACCTTGACGTAGATGGTCTTCTTGTTCTTGCGGTTGTACTTCTTCGAGAAGTCGCGGCCCGGCGGGGTGAGCTCGAAGTCGACCTTGAAGCAGCGTCCCTTCTTCACCTGGAAGACGTCCCAGTCTCGATTGCCGTTGGTCCGCTCCCCGGGGGAGAGCCAGGTCTCCTTCTGGTTGTTGCAGGTCGGCTCCTTGGTGGTGTAACTGCCCGTTTTCCCAGTGTCCTTGCACCAGTTCTTCCGAGCGTAGAAGCCCTTCCCGCTGTCGTTCCAGGTCTGAGAGCACCAGCCCGGATTGCACGAACCGCCCGCGCTCGCATCGGGCGCCGGGCCCGCCAGGGTGGCGGCGGTCGCGATGGCCACCACAGCGGCCGCAGTCCTGACGTGCTTGAGTACGGGCTTTGTGGACACGGTCACGTTCTTCCCCCTTGTACGGTGGCCGGTCCTCATGGACCGGCAGGCCCGACGTTAAGACGGTCGCGGAGGCCGTCACCAGGGCTTTCGGGCAGGGCCGAAACTCGGTCGGCCGCGGGGCCCGGCTGGTGCTGTGACCGGGATGGTTCACCGTGGTCGGGAGACGGCTCACGGGACGAGCGCGGTCCGCAAGGCGACTGGTATTACTGGTGCATGCAGGAAGAGACCGCGCGGTCCGCGATCGACACGTTCATCTCCGCGTTCAACGCCTCGGACGACAGCTATGTGACGGCGCTGCTCTCCCAGGCCCTGACCTCGGACGTGGTCTTCTGGGGACCGTTGGGCCGCAGTGAGGGGATCGAGGCGGTCGAGCGGTTCGTGCTGGACATCCGGCGCCACCCCGCGGGGACCGGCACGATGGTGCGCTGTTCGGCGGTGGACATGCCGGACGAGTGGGCCCGGTACCAGTGGGTCTTCACGACGCCGGACGGAGGCCCCCGCCTGGCGGGAACGGACGTCGTCCACCTGCGGCGGAGCCTCATCGACCAGGTCATCGTCTTCGCGGGGGAGATCGAGCCGTCCGCCCCCTGAGGCGTCATCCTCTGGCGCCGTCCTTCGGCGAACTCATGCGCTCACAGCACTAGACGAGCGGAACGCCGTCGTGGGCGCGGATGGCCGGTGGGGATGCCGCGTCGAGTGCGTCGAGGACGCGGATCGCGTAGGCCTCGTCGGCGAGTGCGGTGACTTCGGCGCGGGTGGCCCAGCGGAGGGCGCGGGTCTCGTCGCCGGGCGTGGGTGTGCCGTCGGTGGCCTCGCAGCGGAAGACCAGGGAGACGACCAGGCCGGTCATGTTCTTGTAGATGCCGGTGAGGGTCGCGGGGAGTGCGATCGAGATGCCGGTCTCTTCGAGGACTTCGCGGCGCAGTGCCTCGGGGATGGTTTCCTCGCGTTCGAGGATGCCGCCCGGGGGTTCCCAGTGGCCGTTGTCGCGGCGCTGGATCAGGAGGGCCCGGTTCTGGGCGTCGACGATGACTCCGGCGACGCTCACGGAGTGCGGGCGGTCAGTGCTCATGGTTCTCGCCCCTCCCCGGAGTATCCAGGCAGCACCCCCCCGGCCAATGACCTGGGGGCCTGAGACAAGAGCGGGTGACGAGAATCGAACTCGCACTCTCAGCTTGGGAAGCTGAGGTGATCTATGCCCGGTTGTTGGGCTGACCTGCGGTGACGCCGTCTCGGTCGCCTGCTTGGCCACTGGGCTGGTCCCCGGTGTTCCCCGTGGTTCCCCGCGTGATCTGGCACGAATATGGCACGCTCCTCCGCCCTAACCCCGGGTTGTCGTCCGAGCCGCCCAGGGTGTGCGGCTATCAGTAACCACCAGCGACACACGTGAAGTGCCGCGCAGCATGCTGGAGTTGCTCGCTAGGATCGGTTCACTGGGCCCAAACGGGGAAGGAAGATCGTGGAGTCGACGCTCATAGCCTTGGCCAGCGCAGGCGGTACGGCCGTCGTATCGGCCATGGCAACAGATGGCTGGCAGACACTGCGATCAGGCGTCGTTGATCTGTGGCGCCGGTTCCGCCCAGACTCCGCTGCCGAGTTGGAACGAGACCTTGAGACGTCGCGTTCTGCACTGCTCGCCGCTCCTGACGCGGAGATCCATTCCATACGCCAGGTTCTTCAGTCAGCCTGGCAGGGGCGCATGCTGACGCTTTTCCTGGAGGACCGAGCCGCTGCGGCAGAGTTCGAAGGCTTGCTGTCCAGACTCACGGAAGCCGGTGCACACAGGACGAACGTCACCTTCAACGCCGAGGCCCGTGATCACGGCCGGGTGTACCAGGCAGGCGGGAACCAGTTCATCAGCGAGCGGTGAGCGCCAAGGGGGACGATGACGATGGCCCCTGGCCAGAGTGACGAGGAAGGCTCTCAGCGGCAGATGTATGGCCATGCCGAGGGCGACGGGCGTGTGTACCAGGCTGGGCGTGATCAGCATCTGACAGTGCACGTGCATGGGGAGCAACCACAGCCTCAGTCGTATGGCGGTGTCCGCAACGCACTTGCATCGCTCTACGTTCTGCTTCAGCTCGTGGGCACACTCGCGCTTGTAGTGGGCGGCCTCATAGTGGCTATGACCCTCCGGAAGGCACTATTCAGCACCCTGTTCTTTCAGGGCTGCGGCATCGTGGGCGCGAGCTTGGTACTGATAATGACCGTTGAGCGGCTCTTCACAGGCCGCTGGCACAGGTGGTCACGCCCACGCAAGCGAGCATCGCGAACATAGGAAACCCTGCACACATCAGGTCCCTCTTCTGCAGGGATGCCGGTAGACAGCGGAGTCTGATCCACTCGGGGCACTTCTTCTTGCGTGCGCCTGTCGGTCATCCTCGGCCACTGCCGAGTGGCCTTGGGCGGCCCAGGGGCGGCCCAGCGCCTTACCTTGCAAGCCCTCTCACTCGGGCTCTGACGCCGATACAGCCCCAGCCCCCAGCACTACCGCCATCGTGTTCACGCTCTGGTTGCTTTGGTCCAGTCGATCAGCTTCTGCATGACGTCAATGACGCGCAGTTGCCTGGATTCGGGAAGGAAGATCCAAGACAGCCAAGCCGGGGCAAGTAGCACCACCACGAGGATCAAGGGAACGATCCGAAGCGCCACTAGCAGATGGCGCGGGCTGATGAGATCGAGTAGTGGCACCACAGGGCAGAAACCCCTTCGAGTAGGAGGCAAGCATTGCTGTTGCGCCGGATCTGCCGTCGTGGCGAGCCGCTTCCAGACGACGGAACCCTTCTACGGTGTTGGCATCGAACACCATGAGTATGTACTCCACTCCGGTGTTTCGCAACGACAACATTCTGATGTAGCCTCGGTTGTGTGAAGGGTGCTGATCGTGGTGGAGAGTGAGGAACTGGTTCAGGCTGGGCAGACCGCCGAGGACATGTTCGTGCGCCAGATGAAGCGACGACGTGCGGACCTGGGGATTTCTCAGACCGAACTGGCTGAGAAGATCGTTTCGCTGGGCGGCAGCATGTACCAACAGACGATCGCGAAGCTTGAGTCGGGCCAACGTGCGTTGCGGCTCGCTGAAGCCGATGTCATCGCAACGGCACTAGGCTCGACGGTCCAAGACATGCTCGCATCGAGCTTCGGAACGTACGGCAATCCAACCGTGCGTAAGCCTCCGAGCTTGGATGAGCTGTGGGCGCAGCAGGCTGCCATCTACCGGCGTCTACGCCAGATTTCACAGGAGGCTGCCGACGCTCAGGAAGTTCTGACGCGGGCCGAGAGCGAGCTGCTTCGGGCGCGAGAGACGGCATTGGCCGCCAGAAACCACGCCGCTCACGCACGAGCACGACAGGCCGAACTGGCGGAGCAATACCAGAACCTGGAAAAGCTCATCATTGAAGCCCAGCGCCCCCCTAGCGGAGGTGTCGATACAACAGAACCCGAAGTGTCCCCCGTCAATGAGGTCTCCGGAGGGAAGGGGGCAACCCGCTCTTCAGATGCGGTGGAGGGACACAGCGAGCTGGAGGCGATCGGCCACTCGCTCCAAAGTGCCCGCACCCGTGTTGGGATGACAGTGGACGAGATGAGTGCCGTGACTCGGGTGAGAGTTGCTGTCATCCATGCAATTGAGCAAGGTGACTTCTCACGATGTGGTGGACCGGTATACGCGCGCGGGCACATTCGAGTGATGGCTCGTGCGGTTGGTCTGGATCCGGTTGACCTCTTGACACGCTACGACGACGTGGAGGGCGAGAGCTCGGCAGACGGTCAAGCAGAGCGCCGCCCTCGTCGACATCGACAGAAGAAGGGCCCGGTCGACTAGCTTCGCGAGATCAAGGCTTGACGCCCCGCCGCAGGCACCAGAGGAAAAAGCCCTTGGTCGGCTGTGAGGACTGATGTGGGCTTCCTCGTCTAGCGCATGGAGATCTCGAAGGGCGGCGGAGCGGCTTTGGGCTGGAGCTGCTTTGGGGCGAGTGATCATGGCCCCGTAAGCTCATCGCGAGTCGGGCAGTCTGTGGACCTGCCCGTTAAAGCACGACGTTGGGGCCATGATCTTAGAGGCTCGCCCCAAAGTGGCTGCCTAAAGCCGTGGAGCCGACCGCCCCAGCCACGATGTGCCCCTTCTCTGAGGTCAGTTGGCCGCTAGATTCTGCCGCGCGGCCTGGTGGACCGGGCCGGAGCGGGGCGGAGACAGGAGCGGCGGCCCGGGGAGCGGAGCGAGCCGCCTTGAACCAGTAGAGAAAGTTGTAACTCGGCCGTGGTTGGAGCTGCCCCCCCCACGCGTGGATGAAGAGTGTGGAGGTGAGTGCCCCCCCCTGCTGAGGCAGGGAGTCAGCTGAGTGCGGCCGTGATGCGTTGCCTGAGCCGGGAGTCGGCGATCTGTGTGATGTCGTGCCATGCCGCGTCGGAGACTTCTTCGGTCTGGAGGTGGCCCGCGGTTTGGAGCTTGCCGGTATCCGCCGCGGTGCGGAAGAGGAAGCGGAAGTCGTAGTGCTGGTGGGCCGGTTCGTCCTTGGCGGGGTTCGCGGCGATGGGGTGGACGTCGACGTGGAGCGGGGTCTCGCTGTGTGGAGTGATCAGGTGGGGTGGGATGCCGGTCTCTTCTGTGAGCTCGCGTCCGGCGGCCTGCAGAAGGGTGCCGTCGCCGGGTTCCAGGTGGCCGCCGGGCAGGAGCCATTTTCCGGTGGCGATGTGTTGGATGCGCAGGACGCGTTGGGCGGGGTCGACGAGGATCGCGCCAGCCGTGGCGTGGCCGGGCAGAGTCGCACGGTGGGTGAGGTCGTCGCCGTCGTCGATGAGGCAGCGTACGGCGTCGAGAGCGGGCCGGTCGTCGGGATGCCGTGCGAGGTAGGAGGCCAAGGTGGTGCGGATGTGGTCTGCCGTGATGGCCATGGTGATCACCTGTTGAAGTAGGAGAGCCAGGTCGCCGCGATGGCTTCGCGGTCGGGGGCGGGGACCTCGTGGATCCCGGGAGGGAGGTCGTTGCCCGTGAGCATCCTGATCGCGGCGAGGATCTCGGCCTGGACCAGGAAGATGAAAGGCCCAACGCTGGCGCCGTGGAGGAAGTTGACGGCGTTGCCGCCGTTCGCCAGATAGAAGTAGTGGCCGGTGGTCTGGTAGCGGGTGACGTGATCGCCGACCTGTGTGCGGGTGTACACGTGGGGCAGGCCGGCGAGATCGAGTTCGTCTTCGCTGGAGGTGACGGTGGCGACGTAGGCACCATTGCGCAGGTGGCTGAAGTCCTCGCCCCGCAGTGACACCGATCCGGTCGCGCAGAGAACCAGGCCCGCACCGGTCAGGGCGGCTTCGCGGTCACGGGCGACGGCGAATCCCTGGGAGAGAGCCTGGGTCCGGCGTACGGCGTCGATGTCGAAGACGGTGACCTGAACGCCCTTGGCATGCAGGAGGCGGGCGATGGACGAGCCGAGTTTGCCGAAGCCGATCACCAGGGCGGGACGGCCGTGGAGGATGTCGCCCCGGTCCCGCATGACGGCCTCGGTGGAAAAGACGACGGACTGACCGACGAGGAAGTCCTCGGGATCCTTCAGCGGGGAACGAGCCACGGAGATGACGGGGCAGGGCAGCTTCTCGAGGTCTTCGTAGCGTCGATGGCCGTTCTCGGTGTCCTCGACGACTCCCATGAGCCGACCGGTGAACCCGTTGTGCACGTCCGCGAGGGTCGGGGCGAAGTAGCCGCCGACGTCCAGCAGACTCACCGTCTCGCCCGCGGCCCGGGATTCGAAGTAGTCCAGGGCGGAGTCGACGTCGGTGAACCGCTCGCGGGAGAGCGGATCGACCGGGTGAGTTTGCTCCACCTCTCGGCGAGCTGCTGCGTCGACGGACTTCGGTTTGGGCAGCACCGCAGTGAGCCGGGTCATGGTGGCGACAGCGCGGACGAAGGCGGGGCGTTCGGGCAGCAGATGCGTGACTAGGAACGATGCCATCTGCTCGACGGGGGTGAACTGGGCCGCGATCCGGGCGAAGTAGGCGTCAAGACGTGCGCGTTCGAAACTCTCCATGGCAGTTCCCTCGATCCATGTGGCCATACCGATAGGGGCCGATTGAGGCCGTACGGGGCCGTACAGGGCCGTACGGGGCCGTACGGGGAAGATTCAGGGGCTCAGCGGCTGTGGGCGTGACAGGGCTCGGTGGGAGAGGAGCTCAACACGGCGTCGTCGCTCCTGCGCCTTTGAAGCAGGACCAGACGATCTTTCCGTCCGGGGCATGCTCCTCCACTCCCCACTCGTCGGAGAGCGCGGCCACCAGTCTCAGGCCCCGACCGGAGGTTTCGGTGGCAGCCGGTTCGCGCACGGCGGGCCGTCGGCGATGGCTGTCGTGCACTTCCAGACGTACGACGTCGTCACCGGCATCGAGCCTGACGAGGAAGCTGTGTCCCGGGCCGGTGCCGTGGACCACGGAGTTCGTGGCGAGCTCGGACAGGCAAAGACGAATGTCATCGGCGCGGGCAAGCAGACCCCAGCCGTTCAACACCATCGCCGCGAACTCTCGTGCTTGACGCACTGATTCAGGTAGTGCGGGGAAGAACTGTTGTGTCGAGGCGATCATCCCGTGCCCCACCTTTCGGCGGCCCGGATGCGGGCCGCCTTCCGGAGTCGTCGGCGAGCGGTCTCGCGACGGGAAGCGGGCAGCGGCGCTGAAGGAGTTCTGCGGGCCAGTACCAATCGGGCCCCGGTGTCGGCAATGTGGAGGGCCCGCTCGGCTGCTATGGCTTTCGGCCCCAGGTGGGAGAGCGACGGAGCGATGACACCGTAGGTGTCCGCAAGAGCCAGCACGTCCAGTAGCCCCGTGAATGCCGCCGAGGTGGGTCCGGTGGTTGCGTCCCGGTCGGTGAATAGGCCGACGAGCTGCAGTTCGTGGAATCGGCAGTACTCGATCAGCGATGCTCGCAGGGCGTCCTGTCGGTCCGCTGAGACCCGCACCAGGCGCAGAAAGCCATACACGACGGGGCCGTTGACCGGGTGATGCTCCGTGAGGGATTCCATGCTTCCGACCGTCCGTGGACTCGACGAAGTGGTGACCCCTTGAGCGTCCCGGACTACCAACATCCCGGGAATGAGCGGTTGTTCCACTTACGCTCCACTTCGGTCCCACCGGCGGCCCGCCTCTGCTTCGATGGCCGGTGGAAGGGAGGGACGCGTGGCGACCGTGCACCACTGGACCGGCCTGGAAGCCAGAGCCCTGCGGCTGGCCCTGCGCATGAGCGTGCGGGGCTTCGCCCAACGCCTCGGACTCGCGGTCGCGACCGTGTCGAAGTGGGAGAAGCTCCGGGCCGCGACACAGCCACGGCCGGATACTCAGGCCATCCTCGACACCGCGCTCGCGCGCGCAGATGCCTCCGTGCACCTGCGCTTCGAAACGATCCTGTCGGAGGTCAGTGGTTGCGCGCGGGCGGCGTCCGGACGCCGGGTGACTGCCGCGGGCCCCCGGGCCTGGGAGTACGAGACGTGGACCGACGACCTGGACCGTACTGTCGTAGCCCTGTCCCGACAGAACTTCACCTTCGCCGACAGCCTGCTGACCAGGTGGCTGAACCACTTCAGGGCCGCCGAGCTGGATGACAAGGGCCTGTATCTCTATGCCCGCTCCACCGCGCTCCTCGGGGACCTCAAGCGTGACCAGGGCTGCGTACTCGGACCGCTGTCCGCCCACCCTGCGTATGTGGACGCACGCTCGATCTTCACGCAGCTCGACATCCCCCGCCGCGTTGCTCAGCTCGACCTGTCCCTCGCCGTCGTCGCAGAGATGTCCGGCAAGCTGGACACCGCCGCTCACGCCTACCAGACCCTCGCCGTCGACGACCGGCTTTCCCGCCGGGACCGGGCCAGAGCCCGGCTCTGGGTGGGAACCGCGCTGAGCAAGGACGGCAATCACGACTACGCGACCCGTGTCATGCGAGCCGCGACCCGAGAGTTCGAGGACCTGACCGAACCGGACGACTGGTCGGTGGCACACCAGAAGCTTGCCCTCGCCCGTCGAGGCGTCGGGGACCTCACCCAAGCCCTGCACTTCATCGACATCGCCCGCCGGAGCGGGTGCACCGATTCACCGATGCAACGCGTACGAATGGACACCGCTCACGGCCACATCCTGCTCTCCGACAGGGCGACACTGGATGATGGGCTTCACGTCCTCGACCAGGCCGCTGGGACAGCCGCGCAGTACGGACTCGTACACCAACTGCGCAGTATCGAGAGCGTCAAGGCCAGCAGTGAGAGGCCGATAGGGCCCCGGCAACGGTGATCAGGGAGACCAACGCGTGAGCGACAACCACAAGGCCATCGCCGAAGACCAGTGGCACCAGGCGAAGTTGATCTGGGACCACCACCAGATGCACCACGAGGCCCGCGCCGTCGACGTGGCGATCGGCCTGGGCAGTCACGATCTCGGCGTAGCCACCCGTACGGCCGAGCTGTACCGCGCGGGGCTCTTCCCGCTCCTGGTCTTCACCGGTGGGAACAGCCCCACCACTCGGTCCCGCTTCCCGCGCGGCGAGGCCGTGCACTACCGCGAGCACGCCATCGACCTCGGCGTCCCCGCCTCCGCGATCCTGCTGGAGCCCAACGCCGCAAACACCGGGCAGAACATCACCCTCTCCCGCGACGTCCTCGCCGCCGCCAACGTCACCCCGACCACCGTGCTGCTGGTCTCCAAGCCCTACATGGAACGACGCTCCTTCGCGACCGCCCGCAAGCTGTGGCCCGACGTCGAGATCGTGTGCGCCTCCGAGCCGCTGGAGTTCGACGACTACCTCAAGAGCATCGGTGACGAGAAGCTGGTGGTGGACATGCTCGTCGGCGACCTCCAGCGGGTGATCGAGTATCCGAAGCTCGGGTTCGCCATCGAGCAGGAGGTCCCGGAGGACGTGCATGCCGCGTACGAATCCCTCATCCGCGACGGCTTCACCAGCCGTCTCATCGTTTCCTGAACCCACCGCCCCGGGCGGGCTCTGCGCCATCCACCAGCCCAACCTTCTGCCCCGGCTGACCACACTGGCCAAGCTGTTCGCGGCGGACTACTGGATCGTCCTGGACGACGTGCAGTTCGCCCGCCGCGACTACCAGCACCGGGCGCGCATCGCCGCCCTCGACGACGTCGACCGATACCGCTGGCTGACCGTCCCCACCCACCTTCCCCACGGCCGCCGCACGCTCATCAGGGACGCGCTGATTGCCGACCGGGCTGCCAGTCGGCGCCGTACGTCGTCGATCCTGCGCCAGGACTACGGGGCCTCGACCCATTGGCCCACCCTCGACCGAGCCCTTCTGCCGGTCTGGGAGGCGTTCAGCACCGGACGCACCGCGGCGGTCGCTGCCGCATCGACGCGCGCCCTGCTCGACACGCTCGGCTGGCGGGGGCAGATCCTCGCCAGCAGCGCCCTGACCGCACGTCGCGGCCGCTCCGAGAGACTCGCCGACTTGGCCGCCGCCACCGGCGCACACGGGTACCTCTGCGGAACCGGCGGCATGACCTACCTCGACCATGCCCCGTTCGCCGACCAGGGCGTGGCCGTCTTCCCGTTCCTGCCGCCGGCCTCCGGGATCTGGGCGTCAGGCCGACGGATCAGTGCACTGTGGGCGATCGCGACCCGAGGCCCGGATGCCGTTGCGGCTCGGCTCCGGACCCTCGCGCTTGCGCACGGCGCACTGAGGTCTGCGGCCTGGTCGGCGGGCGCTCAAGGTTCTGGCACAGAGCAGGCACGCGGTGAGTGATCGGGCGGGTGATCAGTGCGGACAGCAAAAAGGCCCCGGTCAATGACCTGGGCCTTCTTCGTGGAGCGGGTGACGAGAATCGAACTCGCACTCTCAGCTTGGGAAGCTGATGTTCTACCACTAAACTACACCCGCGAAAGACGCCGTAGGAACCGGTGTCGAACGTCGCACACTCTACCTCATCCCGGGCCCCCGGCGCTCTTGCCGCGGGGCCCGAGCGCTGTGCGGGAGGTGGATGCGCCGTGCGTCCGCAGGGAGTTGGGGCGTACCGTGGATCGCAGTCGTGCCGCTTGGATGGACGCCCCTTTCGTACCGTAATGTGGCCTTTCGTCGTCGGCTCGGAGACGAGCGAGAGACGAGTTGGTACGGGTATGTACGAGCTCACCTACGACTGGGGAAGGGACTCAAGGACTTGATGGAGCGCACCGTCGTCCGATGTGCCGAAGGGCACGTGTTCAGCACCGCTTCGTTTCCGATGCAGCAGGCGGACCGGCTCGGTCCCGGTCGGCTCATCCGCTGCCCGCGGTGTGCCAGGCTCCGGCACGCCGTGCCGGTGACCTTGCAGAGGCGGTAGCGAACGGAAGCTGACGGAAGCAGTTCGGCGCGCGGGTCCTGTCCGATTGGGGAGGGCCCGCGCGCTCTGCGTATCCTCGGTGCGTGCTTCTCTCAGACAAGGACATCCGGGCCGAGATCGACTCCGGACGGGTGCGGATCGACCCGTACGACGAATCCATGGTGCAGCCCTCGAGCATCGACGTGCGGCTGGACCGCTACTTCCGGGTGTTCGAGAACCACCGCTACCCCCACATCGACCCCTCCGTCGAGCAGGCCGACCTGACGCGGCTCGTGGAGCCCGAGGGCGACGAGCCGTTCATCCTCCACCCCGGGGAGTTCGTGCTCGCGTCGACGTACGAGGTCATCAGCCTGCCGGACGACCTCGCCAGTCGGCTGGAGGGCAAGTCCAGCCTCGGGCGGCTCGGGCTCGTCACGCACTCCACCGCCGGGTTCATCGACCCGGGGTTCAGCGGACACGTGACCCTCGAGCTGTCGAACCTCGCCACGCTGCCGATCAAGCTCTGGCCGGGCATGAAGATCGGGCAGCTCTGCATGTTCCGGCTCACCTCGCCCGCCGAGGCCCCCTACGGGTCGGAGCGGTACGGGTCGCGTTATCAGGGACAGCGGGGGCCCACCGCCTCCCGGTCCTTCCTCAATTTCCATCGGACACAGGTGTGACATCCAGCATGAGTGACGTGCGCGAGAACCTTACGTACGAGAAGTTCGGCCATGCGGTGCGGGAGCTCGCGCAGGCCGTCGCCGACGACGGGTACCAGCCCGACGTGATCATCTCCATCGCCCGCGGTGGTGTCTTCGTCGCGGGCGGGCTCGCCTACGCACTCGACTGCAAGAACATCCACCTGGTGAACGTGGAGTTCTACACCGGGGTCGGCACGACCCTGGAGATGCCCGTCATGCTCGCGCCCGTGCCCAACGTCATCGACTTCACCGACAAGAAGGTGCTGATCGCCGACGACGTCGCCGACACCGGGAAGACGCTGAAGCTCGTCCACGACTTCTGCCTCGACCACGTCGCCGAGGTGCGGTCCGCCGTCATCTATGAGAAGTCGCACTCCCTCGTGAAGTGCGAGTACGTGTGGAAGCGCACCGACGAGTGGATCAACTTCCCTTGGAGTGTCGAGCCGCCGGTAGTGAAGCGCGCGGGCCAGGTTCTCGACGCCTGAGTAGTAGTCGTACGACGCCTGAGCAGTAGTCGTACGGAGAAGGGCCCGGCGGACGACCTGTCCGTCGGGCCCTTCCACCTGTGCGTACTAGAACGTGCCCAGCTTGATGATCGACAGGATCGCCAGCAGCTGGATCGTCGACGCGCCCAGCGCCTTCGGCCACGGCAGGTCGTGGGACTTGCTGACCATCGTCGTGAGCAGCGCGCCCGCCGCGATCCAGGTCGCCCAGCCGAGCAACTGCACGAAGGGCTGGCCGCCGCCCAGGAACATCGCCACGACCACGCGGGGCGCGTCCGTCAGCGACATGATCAGCATGGAGAGGCCGACCGTCGGCTGCCAGGCGCCGTCGCCGCCGAGCTGGCGGGCGAGGGTGTGCGTGACCACGCCCAGGATGAACGCGCTGATGGTGATCGCGATGCCGGTGGTGAGGACGAAGGGGACCGCCGACGACAGCGTCGCGTTGATCGCGTCCTCGCGGGCGTCGTCGAAGCCGAAGATCGCGAGCGCGCCGTAGAGGAACGTGACGATGAGGGCGGGGCCCCACATCGCGTAGTCCCGCATCTGGAAGAAGGTGGGACCGGGACGCAGTACGACGCCGCGGAGCAGGTCCTTCCAGTGCAGGCGCGGGCCCATGGGGGCGGCGCTCGCCTGGCCTGCGCGGTAGGTGTCGCCCTGGTTGTACGGGTCCTCGCCGATGGAGAAGGCCTGAGTGCTCCCGGGGTTGTTGGCCGCGTACGGGTCATAGCCGCCCTGCGGACCGCCCTGCGGACCACCGTGGCCGTGGCCGCGGTCGTCGGGGCCGCCGAAGTACTCCGGCTCGCCGTGGTTGCCGCCGCCGCCCGCCTGGGGCCACTGCTGGTTGCCGCCGCCTCCCCCGCCGTACTGCCGCGCGCCGCCCCCGCCGTACTGTTGCGGGTGTTGCGGATGTTGCGGGTTTTGGGGGGTCGACGGCGCAGGCGGGTAGCCGTACGGCTGCTGCCCTCCCTGGGGGGCCTGCTGTCCGTACGGCTGCTGCCGCGCTTGTTGTTGCGGTCGCGGGGCGCGGTTGTCCCGGCCGCGTCCGATCCTGAATCCAGCCACGAATCGAACGTACCTGGTCTTCAGGGGTGGGGTCGTCCCTCCTCGGGAGGAGACGCGCTTTGCGGCCGACCTGTGACAACCCTTAGGGGTACCCGGAAGGGTCCTCCCGGATACCCGTCCTACCGGATACCCGTACGGGTTCGGATACCCGTACGGGTTCTAGCGGGCCAGCGACGCTCCGTACGTCAGCGGGCCCGAAGACGTCGGCAGACCCAGCGAGTTCGGGGTGACGACTGACGCGCCCGTCGTGCCGGTCGCGAGGTGCGGGAGGTTCCACACGCCGCCCGCCGACGCGTTCTCGCCGGGCGCGGCGGCCGAGAGGTCCGGGCTGCCGTCGCCGTTGTGGTCCGCGAAGCCGAGCGCCGCGCCGAACAGGTCGCCCGCCTCGGCGCCGCCCGGGATGCCGGGGGAGTTCTGCTGGTACGAGACCGCGCCCACCGCCTTCCCGTCCTCGGTGAGGATGCCCTTCGCGCCGCCCTTCAGGACCGTGACGGCACCCGCGCGTGCCGCGCTGCCGATGGCCTCACCCGGGGCGCCCGCGATCAGGTCGTCCTTGCCGTCGCCGTCGACGTCCGCGGCCGCGAGCGCGTTGCCGAAGTCGTCACCCTTCTCGGCGACACCCGGGACACCCGGGGTGTCCTGGTTGAGGGTCTGGCCCTTCCACACGAGGCCGTTGACGCTCCCGTAGTGGATGTGGATGCCGCCGCCCTTGGCGCGCTCCTCGGGGCCGCACGGGTCGTCGATGTTCTCGTCGGCGATCTCACGGCAGTTGCCGAGGGCGAGGTCGTCGTGGCCGTCGCCGTTGAAGTCGCCCGCGGCGAGGGCGTTGGCGGCGCTGTTGTCGCTGCTCCAGTCCAGGGCGAACCGGGTCTCGTCCTTCAGGTAGCGGAAGAGCTGGATGTGGGACTGGGTGTAGGGCTGGTTCTGCGTGTAGAAGGCGACGGCCAGCTCGGGGCGGCCGTCGGAGTTGAAGTCGCCGGTCGTCATGACGGGTGCGCGGCCGCCCATCCGGTCGCCCATGAGGGGGTCGGTCCGCGCGGCGAGGGGGTTGTAGTTGACGACGACCTGGTCCTTGCCGCCGATCGCCAGGTCGACGTCCGTGTCGCCGGTGAAGTCGGCCGCGGTCAGGGCGTTCCCGTACGCGTCGCCCGCCTTCGCGCCGCGGGCCGCCGTGTTGGCCAGCGCGAAGCCGTCGCCCGTGCCGTACAGGACGGTGACGGAACCCGCGTCCGCCTTGGCGTCGATGTCCTCGCCGGGAGCGCCGATGACCAGGTCGGCGTACTTGTCGTCGTCGATGTACGCCGTGGTGACCGCCGCGCCGAAGCGGTCGCCCGCCTCCGGCGTGCCGGGCACCTCGACCGTGGCCTGCGTGATGCGCCGTACGTTGCTCGACCCCGGGCCGCCCTCGCCGCCGAAGACGACGCTCACGTAGCCCGCCTTGGCCTTGCCGTCCACGGTGCCGCCGGGCACGCCGACGGCGAGGTCCGCGTATCCGTTGCCGTCGAAGTCGGCCTTCAGCGGGGCGGCCGGGGCTGCGGTGGCAGAGCTCGAGAAGGGGAGGGTCAGGCCGGTCGCGGCCAGGACGGTCGCCGCGGCCAACGCCAGGGTGTGGGTACGTGCGCGCATGAGGGCTCCGGGGGGAGGAGGAGGGAGAGAGCGGAGAGGCTGGGACGGGCCCGCACCGATGGTGCGGGCCCGGTGTTCAGGGGGCAGGGTGACCCGTAGGGGTCAGTCCGAGAAGTTCGCGCCGAGCCGCGGCGTCCCCGTCGCCGAGATCCCCACCGTCGACGTGTAGACGCCCGACGAACCGGTGAGGGTGCCGTTCTCCTTGCTGGTCAGGGGATAGAACGCGCCGTTCGTGCCGTTCTCGCCGTACGCGCCCACCGTGACGTCGCCCCGCCCGTCGCCGTTCAGGTCGTCGACGTGGACGTCCGAGCCGAAGAAGTCGTACTTCTCGTTGGAGTTGGGGACGCCCGGCGTGTTCTGGTCCAGGAAGACCGCGCCGGTCGTGGAGAGGCCCGAGCCGTCCGCCTTGCCGTAGATGACGGTGACCGAGCCCGCGTCCTTGACGCCGTCGAGGTCCTCGCCCGCCGCGCCCACGACCAGGTCGAGGTGGCCGTCGCCGTTGATGTCGCCGAGGTCGAGCTCGTTGCCGAAGGAGTCGCCCTTCTCACCCGTACCCGGCACGCCCGCGCTGTCCTGGGTGAAGACCTGCGTGTCGCCGTACGGGCCGTTCGCCGCGCCGTGCACGACGTGCACCGAGCCGCCCTTGTGCGCGCCCGCGATCTCGTCGTCCCACTCCAGGCCGATGACGATGTCGCCGTAGCCGTCGCCGTCCGTGTCGCCGACGTCGGTGATGGTGCCGCCGGGCAGCCGCTGCTGGTGGGTGGTCTTGAGGCCGCTGGAGGTGCCGGGGACCCAGAGGTTGGCGTTGTAGTTGTCGGCGGTGGAGTAGCCGTCGACGATGAGGTCTTCCCTCTTGTCGCCGTTCACGTCGCCGGAGTGCAGGTTGAAGGGGCCCGCGCCCTCCCCGCTGTGGATGGCGGGCTTGACCGTGTAGCGGCTGCTGCCGGTGCCGCTGGTACGGGAGATCTTGCCGTTCAGGACGTCGATGGTCGCCGCGCCGGAGCGGGCGCCGATGGCGAGGTCGGTGTCGCCGTCGCCGTCGAAGTCACCGGCCTCGATGGGCCCGCCGAAGAAGTCGTGGCTGCCGGGGCGCGGGTCCTTCACCGTCGTACCGCCGGAGAGCCCGTTCGCGGAGCCCCACAGGATCTGCGCGGTGCCGCCGTCCTTGTCGCTGCCGACGTCCTCGCCGGGTGCGGCGACCGCGAGGTCGTCGAAGCCGTCACGGTCGAAGTCGCCGTACGCGGTGTCGAAGCCGAAGGTGTCGCCCGTCTCGGCGGAGCCGGGGACGCCCGGGCTGTTCTGGCTGAAGGTCTTGTGGCGCAGGGTGCTTCCGCCGTACGTGACGACGACCTGGCCCGCCCCGCTCTTGCCGCCGACGGTGGCGCCGGCCGCGGAGGTGGCGAGGTCGGCGACGCCGTCGCCGTTGAAGTCGGCCTCGTGCGAGGGCAGCGGCTCGGCGGGTGCGGCGGATGCGGTGGCGCCGGTGACGGCGAGCAGTCCACCGGTCAGCGCGGCCGTGGCGGCCGTCGCGGCGGCGAGCCGCGAGCGTCTGGAGCGGGCGGGGGCGGAGGTGCGCTTGTGCTTGGCCATGCGGTTCTCCTGCAGCGTGCGGGGATGCCTGGCGGGCATCCGCAGTCGATGGGGTGCGACGGGCGTGTTCACCGGGCATTGGCCCGGGCGTCACGCCGCGGTCGGCTAAGGAGAGACCGATGGTGGGGGGTAAGGGTTGTATGGCAGCGCTGAGTTGGTGAGTCCATCGCCCGCCGGACGGGATTCCAGCCCGTCCGGCGGGCTGGAATTCAGCCCGTCCGGCGTTTGAGGACGAACTCGGCGAAGCCGGTGATTCAACGGTGCGGGATGGCCGACGGCGCCCGACCTACCGCCCCAGAACCATCCCGTACTCCCGCGCCCCCGCGAGACCGAGCTTGCCCGGCGTCACGGACGTGACCTCAGGGCGCGGGCCGCCGTCCTTCGGGGACGGGGCGTACCAGACGCCGCCCTTCTGGCCGTCCTCGCCGGGCGCGCCCACCGCGGCGTCCGGGTAGGAGTCGCCGTTGTAGTCGCCGGTCGCGACGGACGCGCCGAGGTGGTCGTCCGCCTCCGCCGTGCCCGCGACGCCCGCGGTGTTCTGGCTGAAGGCGGGGCCAGTGAGGGGCTTGCCCGCCCCGGCCGATGCGAGGGTCCAGTACGTGCCCGCGTTCTGGACCGTACCGACGGCCTCCGCGTCCGCGCCGACGACCAGCTCGTCGCCGCCGTTCCGGTCGAGGTTGCCGACGGCGAGCTGCGCGCCGAAGTTGTCGTCGGCCTCGGCGGTGCCGCCGACCTCCGGGGAGGCCTGGGTGGTGCAGGACTTGCCACCGTCGCCGAGTGCTCCCTCCTTCTTGCCGTAGACGGTGAGGATCGCGCCGCCGAGCCGGTCCTCGCAGTTGGTCTCCTCGGTCTCGGGGTTGGGCCGTACGTTGCCGACGGCGAGGTCGGTCGTGCCGTCCCCGTCGAAGTCCCCGGCGGCGAGCGCGCTGTCCGTGCGGTCGGACGTGTGCCACGTCTCCTTCCACTCGCCCGTCGCACGGCTCAGCACGGTCGTGCCGCTGATCTCCATGCCGTTGTACGAGACGGCGAGGTCGTCCTGGCCGTCGCCGTCGAAGTCACCGTTGGCCAGCGCGGTGGGTCCGCCGAAGTGCCAGCCGGTGACCCGGGAGACCTTGGCGGGCGAGCCCGCGGTGAACGGTCCCGGCCGCGTCACGACCGAACTGGTCTCGTCGAAGTGGGCGTTGAAGGCGATGTCTTTGTTGCCGTCCTTGTCGAAGTCGCCGGTGGAGAGCAGCGCTCCGTACCTGGCGCTGTCGATGCCGCCGTTCGCGGCGGTGAAGCCGCCCTTGAAGCCGTTGGCGCCGCCCCAGACGACCGCGACGGTTCCGGCGCTCAGGCCGACGGAGGTGTCCTCCTCGGGCGCGCCGACGATCAGGTCGCTGTAGCCGTCGCCGTTCATGTCGTCCGATGCGACGGCGAAGCCGAACGCGTCGCCCGCCTCGGCGGTGCCGGGCACCCCGGCCGTGGACTGGCTGACCGTGGTCGACCCGTGCTTGCCGAGGCCCGACGCGCCGCCCCAGACGACGTTGACGTATCCGGCCTTGGCCTTGCCGTCGACGGTCGCGCTCGGCACGCCGACCGCGAGGTCCACATAGCCGTCGCCGTTGTAGTCGCCGCGGATCTTCGAGGGGGCGTCGGCGCGGGCGGGGGCGGCGGCGGAGGCGTTGGCCGCGGTGAGGCCGGTGACGCCGAGGGCGGTGGCGGCGCAGAGGGCGCCTGCCGCGAGGAGCTTGTTGCGTGCGTACGTGGACATAGAGACGCCTCCAACGAGGTGCGGTAGTGCGGTAGTTGCTGGGGAAAAGTAGGAGAGTGGGAGGGCGGGAGAGTGGGAGACCGGCCTCGGGTCAGCGCAGTGCGCGACCGAAGCCCGCCCCCGTGCCGCCGACCCCGAAGTCCGTGCCGTTGAACGAGGCCGCGTAGGACGCCGTCAGACCCGTCGACGTGCCGCGCAGGACCCACACGGCGCCGACGTCCCGCGTCGTGCCGATGTCCTCGCCGAGCGCGCCCGCGGCCAGGTCGGCCTTGCCGTTCTTGTTGATGTCCTTGAGGCGTACGGACGTACCGAAGTGGTCGTCCTGCTCGGCGACGCCGGGTACGCCCGAGGTCTCCTGGTGCCAGGCACGGCCCGAAGTGAAGGCGCCGCGCACCGACTTGAGCAGCGTCACGCTGCCGCTGCCGGACACCCCGTCGACCGTCTCGCCGGGTGCGCCCACCGCGAGGTCCACGAGGCCGTCGCCGGTGACGTCGCCCGCGGAGACGGCCGCGCCGAAGCCGTCGCCCGCCTCGTCGGCGCCGGGCACGCCCGCGCTGTCCTGGCTGTACGTCACCGGGGCACCGAACTTCCCGTCGCCGCCGCGCCGCACGGTGACCGAGCCGCCCTTGCCGCCTGCCGCGTCGCGGGAGTTGCCGGTGATCAGGTCGTCGTAGCCGTCGCCGTCGACGTCGCCCGCGGTGGCCGCGTCGCGCGTCGCCGTCGCGTCGCCGCCCTCGGCGATGACCTCGGCCTCGTAGCCGTAGTCGCCGACGCCGCCGTTCATGTGGGCGGTGTAGGCGCCGCCGTCCGCGCGCTCGCCGTACAGGACGAAGCCGACGCCGTCCTTGTACTTGAAGTTGCCGGAGATCATGCCGTCCAGGCGGACGCCCTCGGGCAGGAAGTCGACCTCCAGGCCGAGTGCGCGGCCGTCCTCGCCCGAGCCGGAGTAGTAGTACCAGTTGTCGCCGCTGATGACGGCCAGCTGGGGCGAGCCGTCGTAGTCCAGGTCGGTCCAGACGGCGGCCTCGCCGAAGCGGCCCGAGGTGTTGGCCGGGGAGTTCAGGGCGCGGCCGCCGGAGGTGAAGGCCCGCTTGCCGCCGTAGACGATGGAGACGGACCCGGACGGCTTGCCCGTCACCTTCTCGCCGGGGGCGCCGACGATCAGGTCGGCGAAGCCGTCGCTGTTCACGTCACCGCTGATCACGTTCTCGCCGAACTCGTCCTCCGGCTCGGTGACGCCGGGCACTCCGGAGGTCTCCTGGGTGACGGTGACGGAGCGTCCCTCCGACACCCCGCTCGCCGAACCGAACGTCACCGTCACGGAGTTGGAGTCGGGCGAACCGATCGCGAGGTCGCGGTAGCCGTCCCCGTTGAAGTCGTCCTTCAGGGCGGAGGCGGCGCTCGCCGAACCGGCCATGGGCAGCGTCAGCCCCGCGGCCGCGAGGGCCGCGACGGTGGCGGTGACGGCCAGGTTTCTTACGCGCACGTGGTCTCCCGGAGGTGGGGGGCGGAGCGCAGCGCCGAGGCGACTGCGGGGTACTGCTTCCGGGGGGTGTGACTCGTGAGGCGTACGAAGGGTTGTGTGCCGGGAGTGGGGCGGTAGCCGTCAGGTGAACGGCAGTTGGTCACTCCCCGCTCAGGGTCAGGAACTCCGCCGTGGAGAACGTGATCCGCGGCTCGCGCGCGACGAGGTCTCCCTTGCGGCCCGGGTACACGGCCACGATGTCCTGGCTGTCCCCCCGGTACGTCCGCACGATCAGGTCGGCCCGTTTGTCGCCGTCGAAGTCCGCGACCTTGAGGACCTGAGTCGTGCCCTTGCCCCGGGGCCGGATCAGAGCGGTGGCGTTGGGCGCCAATTCCGACGTACGGCCACGGAAGACCCGCACGTCCCCCGCGCCGCCCCCGGACCCGCTGCCCGCGCCGCTCACCACCAGCTCGTCCAGCCCGTCCCCGTCGAGGTCGCCCGCGTCCACGGCCACGTCCTTCGCCTCCAGGGAGCCGCGCAGGGTGCCCGGCACGTCGTAGCGCAGGGCGATGCCCTTCGGCGAGGTGATGGCCGCGTCCATGCCCTTCCCCTCGCCGAAGCGGCCGAAGGCGATGTCCTTGCCCGCGGGGAAGAGCACGCCCGTCTCGTCGGGGCCCTGCGGGCCGCCCATGACGAGGGCACCCGTGGCGGCGCCCGTCGCGTTCGCGGCCTTGCGGACGAGTACGTCGTCGTACCCGTCGCCGTCGACGTCCGTGGCACGGCCGGTCACGAGGGTGTTGCCGGGCGCGGTCACGGGCTTGCCCGCCGCGCGCGGGGCGCCGCTCCGCTTGAACGGGCCGCGCAGGAACGTGAGCCGGGCGCCGCTCGCGTGCAGTACGAGGTCGTTGGCGCCGTCCCCGTCGAAGTCGCCGCAGACCGGCTGGTCCGGCCAGTCGTTGCCGAAACGTGCCTGCGTGGGCACCTTCAGCTGCACGGCCTTGCCGACCAGGCCCTTCGGCGAGCCGAAGAGGATCTGCAGCGGCACGGGGGGCTGTCCTTGCCCGTCGTACGGCGGGTCCGTCGACACGAGCAGATCGCTGAAGCCGTCCTCGTCGAGGTCGCAGGAGGCCTCGGAGTCGAAGGCTGCGGGCAGCTGACCCTTCGTACGGGCGCCGTTGGCGTGGGCGCTCACGAGTTGCCGGGCGCCGGGGGTGAGGCCGTCCTTGCCTCCGTAGACGATGCCTATGCCCGCGTCGTCGCCGTGGTCGGGGTGTACGAGGTCGTCTAGTACGAGGTCACGGGCGCCGTCACCGTTGAAGTCGTCGTCGGCCTTGTTGCCCTTGCCGCCCTTGCCTTGTGGGACGGGCTGCTGGGCGGCGCCCTTGCCTGCCATGCTCACGGGCTTGTGCGAGGCGTTGCCGGGCCCGGTGTCGTTGTTGTGGCCGCCGCAGGCCGAGAGGAGAAGTGCGCAGCTCACGGCGGTGGCCACCCCGGTGGACGCGCCGCGCCACGTGCTCCGTCCCGCGCCCCGTACCTCGGCACTCCGCATGCCTCTCACCCACCCCGAACGCCACGGTCGACAACAACCAGCCCATGATGCTCCTGCTCCCCTCGTGGGAGGAGTCCGAGGTGGTCCCGTTTTCATCACGCCGGGGCGTGGGCGGGTGGCAGGGTTGGGCGGTGACTTTGGTGGGCCTGCGCCGGATGGTTGCCGGGGCCGCCCGGTGTTTTGCGGAGTGTGGCGGTTCCGGGCCGGGAGTAAAGGGCGCTCCTGCGTCGCGTCGGCTGCGCCGATTCCGCTGCGCTCCACCCTTGACTCCCGTCCCTCCACCGCACGTTAACTTTGACCCGGACGGCCAGGGGTGGGGGCTTCGGGTCCGCCGGTCGGGTGATTACCTTTCACTGCCGGGTGCGGACCGGCCCAACGTGGGTGGGCGTGATGGTCGATGTGCTGTGTGGGGTCGGGGGCCGCCCCCCTCCGGCACCCCGGCACCTACTTTTGGAAAGTTGCGAATGGGTTCGCCGCGCGCCCCCAGTCGAGCCCGATGCGCTCCCCCCTCTGGCGCCCGACTGGCGAGGTACCTCGGTGGTTGCAGCAGTCTTCGGCTGTACCGCGAGAGTTGACGCCGATACTCAACCGCCTGGTTGACGCTCCTTGGCTATGAACGTCCTAAGTTGCTAACCGCACCGGGGCAGAACCGCCCGCAGCACGACGAAGTGGGTGACCTGCGCAAATCAGGTGTCCGGCCCCAGACCAAGAGCCACGAAGGAAGTCAGTCCATGAATCCACGCAAGAGTCTCTCTCTGGCCACCGCCGCGGTAGCCCTGGGCACCGGCCTGGCCTTGGCCGCGCCCGCCGCACAGGCCAACACCACGCCGAGAGCCCCGCAGCCCGCGGCCGTTGCGGACAGTGCCGCGGGATCGAGCGCGGCGGCCTGCCCGAATCCGCTGCACACGTACGAGTCCGGGCGCTACACAGGCGGGTACAAGGCGTTCTGCAAGTCGGACATGAAGCTGTCCGACAACAAGTACAACAACGGGCACAAAGTCAACGACAACCTGCGCTCGGTGAAGAACCTCACCCGCGGCTGTTACTGGACGCTGTGGACGAATTACTACAACCGCGGATCCAATTGGACCTTCCACCCCTGGACATGGTCGAGCGACCTGAAGGACACCCGCGTGAAGTACAAGACGAGCTCGCTGTACAAGTCGTGCCCCTGACCCCAGCGCCGCATCGCGCGAGGTGAACCCACACGTTCGCCGGGGGTACGGCACCCTCTGCCGCCCCCGCCTTACCGGGAGCTGATGACCATGCATAGGCGTATGGCGACCGCAGCTGTCTTCACGCTGTTGGTCGCCGTGGGCTGTGCGGGCCCCCCGGCGAGCGACGGCGCCCGCCCACCGGGTCCGCCGCCCGCCCCCAGCCGGGAGGTCCGCAGCCTCGTCCTGCCCCTTGACGCCTACGAGTTGGACGGCCGCAATGGCGCCGTCATCGCCACGGCGCAGGAGAAGTTGACGACGTCGTGTATGGCGCGTCAGGGACTCGACTGGCCTGAGATCCGGCACCCGGCAACGAAGACATGGCCGAACCGCGGCCGATACGGCCTGGCTGAACCTGCAGTGGCGGCACGTTACGGCTACCGCCCCATCCCCGACCCGGCTTCCGCGGCCGCGGAGAAGCTGATGGGACGACGGGACGCGGGCCTCACCACACGGCAGCGTAAGGCTGCCTACGGTGCCGACGGCCAATCGGGTTGCGCGGCGCGCGCCCAGCAAGAGTTGATGCGTGATGTGCCGAAGGTGAACTCCGATCCGGTCAACGAAGCATCCCTGACCGCATACAAGAAGTCCCAGCAAGCGCCCGCCGTACAGAAGGTGTTCGCCGCATGGCGGGCCTGCATGCGGAGCCGCGGCCATGACTACCGCGATCCGATGGCTCCGAACGAGGATCCCCGGTGGACGGGGGAACACCCCACCCGCGCAGAGACCGCGACGGCGCAGGACGACGTCGAGTGCAAGCTCAAGACACACGTCCTACCCGTGTGGTGGCGTGCTGACGCCGCCCTGCAACACCGGACGATCAAGGATCACCCGGAACGTTTCCAGCGGATCGGCGAGGCCCGGGACCGCTATCTGGAGAATGCACGGCGCCACAGCAGGACCGACTCCCGCGATTCCTGACCCCGCCCCCCGTCAGCCATGAGTCACGCCTTCCGTATCTGGCCCAGGAGAGCGGAGAGGACGTCGGGGGTGAGGGTGAGTATGTGGTCGGGGTCGTCGCTCTCGCGGAGGAGCAGGTTGGTTTCGTCGCGGGCGACCTCGATGCACTGGCTTCCGTCGGCCGGACCGGAGGAGGACGACTTCTGCCACTGGGGCACGGCTCACGGCTCTTGTAGCAGGTGCAGGAGAGCGGTGAGGTTGCCAGAAGTCAGAGTCAGTACGCGGTCGGGCTCGTCGCTTTCGCGGAGCAGCAACGAACCCGGCTGGCGGGCGAGTTCGAGGCAATCTGCGCCGTCGGTTCCATTGGAGTACGAGGATTTCTGCCACTGCGGCATGGCTTACAGCTCCTTGACCAATCGCAGGATGAGCTCTCGTGCCTTGGCCGCGTCAAGGGACAGGGACTCGGCTTTGCTGAAGATCCTCCGAAGCCTACGAAGTTGAGCATCCTCGTGTACGAAGAATGGCCCGCTGGGAGTGTCCATCTGAACCGTGTCCAATGCGGCGACCGGGCCCGCTGCGTACAGCATCCCCGCGCCGCCGCCTCCGAAGCCGTCCACGTCCAGGGGAATCGTCCGCACGGTGACGTGTGGGAGTTCCGACAGACGGAGGATGTGGTCGAGTTGGGCGCGGGCGACGCGTCTGTCCGCGACGCGGGTGCGTAGGACCGCCTCGTGCATGATCGCGGTGTACGGCACCGCTTCCGCTCGGGTGAGTACGGTCGCACGTCGAATGCGGTGTTCCGCCCTCAGCTGCACTTCGCCCTCGTCGAGGTCAGGACGCCAGTACGTGAAGATTGCTCGCGCATATTCCTCGGTTTGGAACAGCCCCGGCACGTGAGAGGTGCCGATCACTGTCATGCGGTGCGCGTGATGATCGAGCTCGGCCAGGTTGGCGAAGGCGGGCCCCAGGACTTCCCGGTACTCCTCCCACCACCCCCGTGTCCGATCCGTCGCCACTTTTACCAGCGCGTCGATCAACTCCCCGTCTCTGCAGCCGTAGTTCGCTGCCATCCTCCGCAATCGCGCCTCGCTCACGCCAGTGACCCCGGACTCGATCTGGCTCATCGTCACGGGCACGGCACCCAGTAGCCGGGCCGCCTCGCGCGCTGTTAGTCCGGCTGCTTCGCGCATCTTGCGCAACTCGCAACCGAGCCGCTCCTGCCGCGCCGTGGGCTGCTTCCGTGGCACTCGTACCTCACCCTTCCCGCAACACACGTCACGGATCCGGCAGTTGGTCACTCCGTTGGGTGACCAGATTACGACAACCAGTTGCGCGAGACTAACCTTAGTCTCTACCGTCAGTGACGCGTCGCACACGCTGAGGTCCCGGACCAACGGAAGCGCACCGCACCGCCATGCCATGGCGGCCGCGCCACAGCCACCGCCAGGAGAGCTCCGCGGCAATCCAACTCCCGCCCTGAACAACGGAGTTCACCGATGCCGGAAACCGAGACCTGGACCTACACCCTCACCATCCCCAACGACCCCCTCGCCATCCCCGTGAGCCGCCACACCCTCCGCCTCATCCTGAAGGCATATGGCCTGCCCCATCTGGCAGAGGCCGCCGAGCTCGTCGCCACGGAGCTGATCGCCAACGCCGTGCAGCACACCAAAGGCCCCGCAGCCCTGCGCATGCAGTGGGCGGGGGCGGTGCTCCGCATCGGGGTGTGGGACTCGGACCCCACGCCCCCGTCCCCGGCCAGGGGGGCCACCGGGTGGGACGAGACGGCGGGGAGAGGGCTCGGGCTCGTACGGGAATGTGCCGACGGGTGGGGGTGGTGCGCACGGGAGCGGCAGGGGGAGGGGCGGGGCAAGCTCGTGTGGTGCGAGCTGACGGCGGTCGCGGCCGCCTGAACGACGAAGACCCCGCCCCCTCCGCAAGGAGGGAACGGGGTCGGGCCACCTCAGTGGCTACTTCACCGGCTCGGGCTCCGGCTCGTCCGCGGACTCTGTCTCACCCGCCGGGTCGACCGGCGTCTTGACCGAGTCGAGCAGGAGCTGAGCGACGTCCACGACCTGGAGGGACTCCTTGGCCTGGCCGTCGTTCTTCTTGCCGTTGACCGAGTCGGTCAGCATGACGAGGCAGAACGGGCAGGCGGTGGAGACGATGTCGGGGTTGAGGGACAGCGCCTCGTCGACCCGCTCCGTGTTGATGCGCTTGCCGATCCGCTCCTCCATCCACATGCGCGCACCACCGGCACCGCAGCAGAAGCCGCGCTCCTTGTGGCGGTGCATTTCCTGCTGGCGCAGGCCGGGGACGGCGGACATGATCTCGCGCGGGGGCGTGTAGACCTTGTTGTGGCGGCCCAGGTAGCAGGGGTCGTGGTAGGTGATGAGGCCCTCGACGGGCGTCACCGGGATCAGCTTGCCCTCGTCGATGAGGTGCTGGAGCAACTGCGTGTGGTGGATGACTTCGTAGTCACCGCCGAGCTGCGGGTACTCGTTGGCGATGGTGTTGAAGCAGTGCGGGCAGGTCGAGACGATCTTCTTCGCCGTCTTCGGCTTCTTCGTCGACTCGTCCTCGTCATCCTCGCCGAACGCCATGTTCAGCGTGGCGACGTTCTCCTGGCCGAGCTGCTGGAACAGCGGCTCGTTGCCCAGGCGCCGGGCCGAGTCACCCGTGCACTTCTCGTCGCCGCCCATGATCGCGAACTTCACGCCCGCGATGTGGAGGAGCTCGGCGAACGCCTTCGTCGTCTTCTTGGCGCGGTCTTCGAGGGCACCCGCACAGCCGACCCAGTAGAGGTACTCGACCTCGGTGAGGTCCTCGATGTCCTTGCCGACGACCGGCACCTCGAAGTCGACTTCCTTCGTCCACTCCAGGCGCTGCTTCTTGGCAAGGCCCCAGGGGTTGCCCTTCTTCTCCAGGTTCTTGAGCATCGTGCCCGCCTCGGAGGGGAAGGCCGACTCGATCATCACCTGGTAGCGGCGCATGTCGACGATGTGGTCGATGTGCTCGATGTCGACCGGGCACTGCTCGACACAGGCGCCGCAGGTGGTGCAGGACCACAGGACGTCGGGGTCGATGACGCCGTTCTCTTCGACCGTGCCGATGAGGGGGCGCTCGGCCTCCGCGAGGGCGGCCGCGGGGACGTCCTTCAGCTGCTCCTCGGTCGCCTTCTCCTCGCCCTCCATGGTCTTGCCGCCGCCCGCGAGCAGGTACGGCGCCTTGGCGTGCGCGTGGTCCCGGAGGGACATGATGAGGAGCTTCGGGGAGAGCGGCTTGCCCGTGTTCCAGGCGGGGCACTGCGACTGGCAGCGGCCGCACTCGGTGCAGGTGGAGAAGTCGAGGATGCCCTTCCAGCTGAACTGCTCGACCTGGGAGACGCCGAAGACGTCGTCCTCGCCCGGGTCCTCCCAGTCGATCGGCTTGCCGCCGGACGTCATGGGCTGCAGCTCGCCGAGCGCCGTGCCGCCGTCCGCCTCGCGCTTGAACCAGATGTTCGGGAAGGCCAGGAAGCGGTGCCAGGCCACGCCCATGTTGGTGTTCAGGCCGACCACGATCATCCAGATGAAGGAGGTCGCGATCTTCAGGCCCGCAAAGAAGTACGTGAGGTTCTGGAGGGTGGAGAGGTCCATCCCGCCGAACCAGGAGACGAACGGGTACGAGATGAAGAACGACGCCTCGTAGCTGTCGACATGATGCTGGGCACCCTCAAGGGCGTGCAGCGTGAAGATGCAGACGCCGACGATGAGGATGACGGTCTCGACGAAGTACGCCTGACCGGTCTTGGAGCCCGCGAAGCGGGACTTGCGGCCCGGCTTGTCGGGGCGGTTCAGCTGCCGGATGACGATCAGCGTGAGGATGCCGAGCACGGTCATGGTGCCGATGAACTCGACGAACATGTTGTACGGCGCCCAGTCACCGATGATCGGCAGCATCCAGTCGGCCTTGAAGAGCTGGCCGATGGCGTTGACGATCGTCAGCAGCAGCGAGAAGAAGCCCACCGCCACGAACCAGTGCGCGAAGCCGACGATGCCCCACCTGTTCATGCGCGTGTGGCCGAGGAACTCCTTGGCCACGGTGACGGTGCGCTGGAAGGGGTTGTCGGTCCTCAGTCCCGCGGGCACGGGCTGACCGAGCCGCACGAACTTGTAGATCTGCACGATGGCACGGCCGAACAGCGCGACGCCGACCGCGATTAGGACCAGCGACACGATGATCGCGGCGAGTTGCATTTGGGGGCTCCTCGGGCCTGCGAGGCGAACTATTACTAAGCGGTAACTTATGCAGTCCGTCTGAGACTACCCACTTACTCCGCCGCACTGTAGCCAGCAAGGCGGTGATCTGCGTCGCTCAGGCAACCCTTTGCGGTGAGGAGTGCCCCGTAAGGGGCGCGGGGAACTGCGCGACCAGCCACGACGTGCCCGCAGTCAAGCATCGACCCCCGGTAGGGGCCCCTACCTGCGCGTAAGAGCGGGATAAGAGTTGAGCCCCCTCGACTCACTTCTGTTGACGCCAGCGCAGCGACAATGCATCCTTGAGTCAGATCCACTCAAGAAGTACATCTGGAGGAACCGAAATGGCACGTGCGGTCGGCATCGACCTGGGCACGACTAACTCCGTCGTCAGCGTTCTCGAAGGCGGCGAGCCCACCGTCATCACCAACGCCGAAGGCGCCAGGACCACGCCGTCCGTCGTCGCTTTCGCGAAGAACGGCGAGGTGCTCGTCGGCGAGGTCGCCAAGCGCCAGGCGGTCACGAACGTCGACAGGACCATCCGGTCGGTCAAGCGCCACATGGGCACCGACTGGAAGGTGGACATCGACGACAAGGGGTTCAACCCCCAGCAGATCTCGGCGTTCATCCTGCAGAAGCTGAAGCGCGACGCCGAGTCGTACCTGGGCGAGAAGGTGGCCGACGCGGTCATCACCGTCCCGGCGTACTTCAACGACTCCGAGCGCCAGGCCACCAAGGAGGCCGGTGAGATCGCGGGTCTGAACGTCCTGCGCATCGTCAACGAGCCCACCGCCGCCGCCCTGGCGTACGGCCTCGACAAGGACGACCAGACGATCCTCGTCTTCGACCTCGGTGGCGGCACCTTCGACGTGTCCCTCCTGGAGATCGGCGACGGCGTCGTCGAGGTGAAGGCCACGAACGGCGACAACCACCTCGGTGGTGACGACTGGGACCAGCGCGTCGTCGACTACCTGGTCAAGCAGTTCAACAACGGCCACGGCGTGGACCTGGGCAAGGACAAGATGGCGCTCCAGCGCCTGCGCGAGGCGGCCGAGAAGGCCAAGATCGAGCTGTCCTCCTCCACGGAGACCACGATCAACCTGCCGTACATCACGGCGTCCGCCGAGGGCCCGCTGCACCTGGACGAGAAGCTCACGCGCGCCCAGTTCCAGCAGCTCACGTCCGACCTGCTCGAGCGGTGCAAGAACCCGTTCAACAACGTCATCAAGGACGCGGGCATCCAGCTCTCCGAGATCGACCACGTCGTTCTCGTCGGTGGCTCCACCCGCATGCCCGCCGTCGCCGAGCTCGTCAAGGAGCTCACCGGCGGCAAGGACGCCAACAAGGGTGTGAACCCGGACGAGGTCGTCGCCATCGGCGCCTCGCTCCAGGCCGGTGTCCTCAAGGGTGAGGTCAAGGACGTCCTGCTCCTCGACGTGACCCCGCTGTCCCTCGGCATCGAGACCAAGGGAGGGATCATGACCAAGCTCATCGAGCGCAACACCACGATCCCGACCAAGCGCTCGGAGATCTTCACGACGGCCGAGGACAACCAGCCGTCCGTCCAGATCCAGGTCTACCAGGGCGAGCGCGAGATCGCGGCGTACAACAAGAAGCTCGGCATGTTCGAGCTGACCGGTCTGCCCCCGGCGCCCCGCGGCGTCCCGCAGATCGAGGTCTCCTTCGACATCGACGCCAACGGCATCATGCACGTGACCGCGAAGGACCTGGGCACGGGCAAGGAGCAGAAGATGACCGTCACCGGTGGCTCCTCGCTGCCGAAGGACGAGGTCAACCGGATGCGCGAAGAGGCCGAGAAGTACGCGGACGAGGACCACGCCCGCCGCGAGGCCGCCGAGTCCCGCAACCAGGGCGAGCAGCTCGTCTACCAGACCGAGAAGTTCCTCAAGGACAACGAGGACAAGGTCCCCGGTGACGTGAAGACCGAGGTCGAGGAAGCCGTCGGCGAGCTGAAGGAGAAGCTCAAGGGCGAGGACTCGGCCGAGATCCGCACCGCCACCGAGAAGGTCGCCGCCGTCTCGCAGAAGCTGGGCCAGGCCATGTACGCCGACGCCCAGGGCGCCCAGGCCGCCGGCGGTCCCGAGGGTGCTGCCCCGGGTGCCGAGCAGCCCAAGGAGGACGACGGCGTCGTCGACGCCGAGATCGTCGACGACGAGAAGCCCGGTGACGCGAAGGGCGGCGCCGCCTGATGACCGAGGAGACCCCGGGCTTCGGCGAGAACGCCGAGAAGCCTGACGTCCCCTCCGGCGCCACCCCTGATGACGCGGCGCCGCAGGCCGCCGAGCCCTCCACCGAGGAGGGCCCGGCGGCCCCGGCCGGGGACGCAGCAGCGAGCAAGACGTCCGCACAGGACGTCGGCCTGACGGCTCAGCTGGACCAGGTGCGCACCGCGCTCAACGAGCGCACCGCGGACCTCCAGCGGCTGCAGGCCGAGTACCAGAACTACCGCCGTCGGGTGGAGCGGGACAAGGTGACGGTGAAGGAGATCGCCGCGGCGAACCTCCTCTCCGAGCTCCTCCCGACCCTCGACGACATCGGCCGCGCCCGCGAGCACGGCGAGCTGGTCGGCGGCTTCAAGTCGGTCGCCGAGTCGATGGAGACGGTCGTCGCCAAGCTGGGCCTGCAGCAGTTCGGCAAGGAGGGCGAGCCCTTCGACCCGACGATCCACGAAGCCCTGATGCACAGCTACGCACCGGACGTCACCGAGACGACCTGCGTCGCGATCCTGCAGCCCGGGTATCGCATCGGCGAGCGCACCATCCGCCCCGCGCGGGTGGCCGTCGCCGAGCCGCAGCCCGGCGCGCAGACGGTCAAGGGCGAGGGTGCCGCAGAAGGCGCCGACTCCGCTCCGGACGCGGCCGCGGACGAGAAGGAGACCGGTGGCCCTGACGAGGGCTGACGGTCACGACATGAGTGAGGAGGGACGTCGGGGATGAGCACCAAGGACTTCATCGAGAAGGACTACTACAAGGTCCTCGGCGTCCCCAAGGACGCCACCGAAGCCGAGATCAAGAAGGCGTACCGGAAGCTCGCACGCGAGAACCACCCGGACGCCAACACCGGCAACACCAAGGCGGAGGAGCGCTTCAAGGAGATCTCCGAGGCGAACGACATCCTCGGCGACCCCAAGAAGCGCAAGGAGTACGACGAAGCGCGTGCTCTCTTCGGCAACGGCGGATTCCGGCAGGGCCCCGGAGGCGGCGGCGGTTCGTTCAACTTCGACCTGGGCGACCTCTTCGGAGGCAACGCGCCGGGTGGCGGTGGAGCGGCCGGCGGCGGCTTCGGGGGCGGCATCGGTGACGTCTTCGGGGGCCTGTTCAACCGGGGCGGCGGCCCCGGCGGGGGTACGCGTACCCAGCCCAGGCGCGGCCAGGACATCGAGTCCGAGGTCACGCTGAGCTTCACGGAGGCGGTGGACGGCGCGACGGTGCCGCTCCGCATGTCCTCCCAGGCGCCCTGCAAGGCGTGCTCCGGCACCGGCGACAAGAACGGCACACCGCGCGTGTGCCCGACCTGCGTCGGCACGGGCCAGGTCTCGCGGGGCGGCGGCGGAGGGTTCTCCCTCACCGACCCGTGCATGGACTGCAAGGGGCGTGGGCTGATCGCCCAGAACCCCTGCGACGTCTGCAAGGGCTCGGGCCGCGCCAAGTCGTCGCGCACGATGCAGGTGCGGATTCCGGCGGGCGTCAGCGACGGCCAGCGGATCAGGCTGCGCGGCAAGGGAAGCCCTGGTGAACAGGGCGGCCCGGCCGGCGATCTGTACGTGGTGGTGCACGTCGACACCCACCCGGTCTTCGGCCGCAAGGGCGACAACCTCACGGTCACCGTCCCGGTGACGTATCCGGAGGCGACGCTCGGCGGCGAGGTGAAGGTGCCCACCCTGGGCGGCCCGCCCGTCACCCTGAAACTGCCCGCAGGCACGCCGAACGGCCGTACCATGCGGGCCCGGGGCAAGGGCGCGGTCCGCAAGGACGGCACCCGGGGCGATCTGCTCGTGACGGTGGAGGTGTCGGTTCCGACCTCCCTGTCGGAGTCGGCGAAGGAAGCCCTGGAGTCCTACCGCAAGGCGACTGCGGGCGACGATCCGCGGGCAGAACTGTTCCAGGCCGCGAAGGGAGCGTGACCCCATGGACAGGGTCGGCCGTCGTCGTAATCCGTACCAGCTGACCGACGAGACGCCGGTGTACGTCATCTCGGTGGCAGCCCAGCTGAGTGGTCTCCATCCGCAGACCCTGCGGCAGTACGACCGCCTCGGCCTGGTCTCCCCGGACCGCACCGCGGGCCGCGGCCGACGCTATTCCGCCCGCGACATCGAGCTGCTGCGCACCGTGCAGCAGTTGTCGCAGGAAGAGGGCATCAACCTCGCCGGCATCAAACGCATCATCGAGCTGGAGAACCAGGTCACCGCGTTGCAGGCCCGGGTCGCTGAGCTCTCCACGGCCGTGGAGGGCGCCGCGGCGGCCATGCAGCAGCGCGAAGCGGCGGTGCACGCCTCGTACCGCCGCGACCTCGTCCCCTACCAGGACGTGCAGCAGGCCAGCGCGCTGGTGGTGTGGCGGCCGAAGAGGTCGACGGAGCAGTAGGCAATAGGTTTCGTACCCTGATACAGGGCCGGGAGGTGTCAACCTCCCGGCCCTGTATCGCTGTATAGGGATGGGCCGGTGGCCCAGCGGGGAGGGGAGCCGTTCATGGCCATGGTGGGGCTGTTCTGGATCGCCGAGGGCGATGTGTACGTGGGCGCGAAGCCGGCCGGCCTGGCCCCCGGGGTGCGGCTGACCCCGGAGGGCGTACTGGCCCTCGGCGACAAGCAGTCCGGCATGTGGTCCTGGGAGGACGTGCACGGGCTGACGATCGACAACGTGCCGGTGAAGACCCTGAAGCGGCACGTGGGCGCGGCGGTCGACATGGTGCTCTCGGTGGGCCTCGGCGGCGGCGAGGAGGCGCCGACGATGACGGTCCGCCTGGCGGACGCGGAGGGCGACGACACGGAGCTGACGGCATACACCGCGGCGGCGGTCGGCTACTCCCAGACGGAGTACGACCTCTCCCGCGACCTCCTGGCCCGCCTCACGGAGGGCGCGGGCTCGCTCCTCACCACGCTGACCGCGATGTCGGAGTGGGGCCGCCGCCACGAGGGCGGGTCGCCGCGGGCGGCGGAGCGGGAGGCGTTGCTGCGGGAGTGGGTGGCGGCGGCGGGGCCGGTCAGGGGCGATCGAGAATCCCCGACTGACCGATGAGGTAGCCGAGCTGGGCGCGGCTGCCGCTGCCGAGGGTGGCGGCGAGCTTGGCGATGTGGACGCGTGCGGTGCGTACGTTCATGCCGAGGCGGTCGGCGATCTCCGCGTCGGTGAGGCCCTCGACGAGAAGGCCCGCGATGGCGTGCTGGCGCGTGGTGATGCCGTTCTCGGACGGCTGGGGCGCCGCCTGCGGCCACATGGGCGTGGCAAGCCGCCACAGCCGCCAGAAGGTGGTCGCGAAGTACTCGACGAGGGCGGGATGGCGGAGCTCAAGGGCGATGCTGCGGTCCTTGCTCGCGGGGATGAAGGCCACGGTCCTGTCGAAGACGAAGAGGCGCTCGGTGACCTCGTCGAGGGTGCGCGCCTCGGTGTCGCCGTCGAGCTGTTCGAAGTAGGCGAGCACCGGCAGAGAATGGCGCGTTGTGTGCTGGTAAAGCGTCCGCATGCGGCAGCCCCGGGTCAGGATCGCCTGGTCCCGGGGGAAGACTTCGGCCAACGTCTCGGGCGGCCGGGTGCCGCCGGGCTGGACGGCGAGGAACTCCTCGGTGGCCTCGTTCATGGCGCGGTCGATGGCCGAGTTGATGCGGGCGATGCCGTCCAGGACGGTGATGGACGGGGCGTCGTCGGCACCGGAGCCGATGCGCAGGTCGAGCGAGGCGAACGGCTCGAAAGCGGCGCTGAGCCGCAGCTCACGGCGGCGCGACGGCTCGGTGCGGTCCTCCATGGACCGGAGCAGACGGGGCAGTGCGAGCGCGGAAGCGGTGGGGTGCAGCCACTGCGGGTCGTCGCGTCCTGGCTGAAGAAGGCCCAGGTCGACGAGGCAGGGAGCCGGTTCCGCGGCACTGTTGTCGATCCGGCCTTCGCGCAGGGCGCGGGCGTAGACGGACAGCCCTGTCTCACAGAGTTCTTCTACGGTGTGCGGTAAGTGCTTCGTGGCCATGCGAGCCCCCTCCTGCCTGGTTGAAGCGTCGCGATTCTATGCAGGCTGAGAGTGACCGGGCCGGATGCCGTAGGTGAGAGTGACTGCTTCTGGACGGGGGGTCAGCGTCCCTGATCGAGGATTCCGGACTGTCCGATGAGGTAGCCGAGTTGGGCGCGGCTGTTGCTGCCGAGGGTGGCGGCGAGCTTGGCGATGTGGACGCGTGCGGTGCGTACGTTCATGCCGAGGCGGTCGGCTATTTCGGCGTCGGTGAGGCCTTCGACGAGGAGTTCCGCGATGGCGTGCTGGCGCGTGGTGATGCCCGTGTCCGTCGGCTGGGGTGCGGTCCGGGGCCACATGGGGGTGGCCAGGCGCCACAGTCGCCAGAAGGTGGTGGCGAAGTACTCGACGAGTGCGGGGTGGCGGAGTTCCAGGGCGATGGTGGCGTCCTGGCTCGCGGGGATGAAGGCCACGGTCCTGTCGAAGACGAAGAGGCTCTCGGTGACCTCGTCCAGGGTGCGGGCCTGGATGTCGCCGTCGAGCCGCTCGTAGTGGGCGAGCGTGGGCAGGGAGTTGCGGGTCGTGTGCACGCGGAGCTTCCGCAGCCGGGCGCCGCGGGACAGGATCTCCTGCTCGCGGGCGTCGATACGTTCCTGCGTCGCCGCCGGTTGGACCCCGCCCGGCTGGATGACGAGCACTTCGTGCCCGGCCTCGGTGATGGCCTGCTCGATGGCCGCCTCGATCCGGGGCATGCCCTGCAGGACGCTGATGGCGGAGGGCTCCCCGTCGGGCACGGCGACACCGTCGAGCCCGAGGAAGGACTCGAACACCGCGGTGAGGTTCTCTTCGCGGCGGCGGTGCCGGGCGACCCGGTTCTCGATGGTGCGCAGCAGCCGGGGCAGGGCCACGGCAGGGGCGGTCGGGTGCAGCCACCGCATGTCGTCGGGGCCGGGGTGGAGAAGCCCGAAGTCGATGAGGCAGGGGGCCTCTTCGGCGTCGCTGCTGCGGATCCCGCCCTCGCGCAGCGCGCGTGCGTAGACGGCCGCACCCGGCTCGCAGAGGTTCTCCACCCCGTGCGGTATGTGCTCCTCGGACACGCTGCGCTCCCTACCGGTTTGGTTGAAGGGCCGGTGAGTCTATGCGCAGTCGTCCCGGATCAGCATGCCGGACTGCCCGATGAGATAGCCGAGTTGAGCGCGGCTGTGGCTGCCGAGGGTGGCGGCGAGCTTGGCGATGTGGACGCGTGCGGTGCGGATGTTCATGCCGAGGCGGTCGGCTATGTCGGCGTCGGTGAGGCCTTCGACGAGGAGGCCCGCGATGGCGTGCTGGCGGGTGGTGATGCCGTTGTCCGAGGGGAGCAGGGCCGTCTGCGGGAACATGGGGGTGGCCAGGCGCCAGAGGCGCTCGAAGATCGTGACGAGGTACTCGATGAGGGCCGGGTGGCGGAGTTCCAGGGCCATGCTGCGGTCCTTGTTCGCCGGGATGAACGCCACGGTCCGGTCGAAGATGAAGAGCCGCTCGGTCACCTCGTCCAGGGTGCGGACCTCCGTGTCCCCTCGCAGTTGTTCGTAGTAGGCGAGAACGGGCAGCGAGTGGCGGCTCGTGTGCTGGTAGAGCGTCCGCATGCGGCCGCCGCGGGAGAGCAGGCCCTGCGCGTGCGCGTGCGACTGGGCCAGCGCCTCGGCGAGCCGGACTCCGCCCGGCTGGATGGCGAGCGACTCCCTGCTGGAGGCGTCCAGCGCGTCGGCGACGGCCTGCTGGATGCGGGGGAATCCGTTCAGGACGGTGACGGAGGGGTCCTTGGCCGGTGTCCTGCCGCCGCGCGCGATCGCCATCAGCGGTTCGAACTGCGCGGCCAGCCGGACCTCGCGGCTCAGTTCGTCGGCGATGTGCTCCTGGATGGCCTCGCGGAGGCGGGGGAGCGCGACGGCGGGCGGGGTGGGGCGGAGCCGGTCGGGGTGGTCGGTGCCGGGGCGCAGCAGCCCGAACCCGAGCAGGCAGGGCGCCCGTTCGGCGTCCGCACGCGATATGCGCCCCTCCCGCAGGGCACGCGCATACAGCTCCGAACCCGCCTCGCACAGCTCGTCGGGGCCGTGGGAGTGGGGTTCGGGGGTCACTTCGGGCGGTCCTGGTCGAGGATTCCCGACTGGGCGATCAGATACCCGAGCTGGGCGCGGCTGCCGCTGCCGAGGGCGGCGGCGATCTTGGCGATGTGGGCGCGGCAGGTCCGGACGTTCATGCCCAGGCGCCGGGCTATCGCCTCGTCGACGTGGCCCTCTACGAGGAGTTTGGCTATGGAGCGTTGGACGCCGGTGATCCCGTCGGTCGAGGGGGCGTACGGCGCCTCCTCTAGCAACGGTGCCGCCCGCTGCCAGAGTTGCTCGAAGACGTTGACCAGGTACTGGACGAGCGCCGGGTGGCGGAGCTCCAGGGCTGCCTGGCGGTCTTCGCGGGCCGGGATGAAGGCGACGGTTCTGTCGAAGATCATCAGCCGCTCGATGAGCTCCTCGAGCGTGCGCACCTCGACCTTCCCCCGGCGCATGTGCTCGGCGTAGGCGATGGTGGCCTGGCTGTGCCGGGCGGTGTGCTGGTAGAGCGTCCTCATCCTGATGCCCCGGTCGAGGATGCTCTGGCTCTGCTTCACGGCTTCGGTGACGATCTCCTCGCTGCGGCCCCCGCCGGGCTGCACCGTGATGACCTCCGACTGGCACTCGGCTATCGCTACTTGTATGGCCGCATTGATGCGGCTCCCGCCCTCCAGGACCGTGATCGAATGCACGGCTGGACGGTCCTGGGCGCTGATGGCCATAAATGGCTCGAAAGTGACGGAGAGTTCGTTCGCGAGGCTCCTCCGCTCCTGGATCTCCCGCTCGATGGGGCGAAGCCGTTGTGCAAGAGCGGAGGTCGGCGGAACGGGACGGAGCCACTCGGCGTCGTCCGGATCGGGATCCAGAAGAGCGAACTCCATCAGGCAGGGAGCGCCTTCCGCTTCTGCTCGACGGACGCGTCCGGTGCGCAGCGCCGTGGCGTAGAGCCGCTTTCCCTCATCACATAGTTCGGCCATGGCGTGTGGATGTGCCCTAATTGGGCTGTTTGTTGTCATAGCTCCACCCCCCAGGGTCCTGAACGTGCAGGAACATGATGCATCGGTCCTGTGGTGTTCGCATGGCTGAATGAGCCATCGTCTTGGAAGGCCGGGGGAGAGTCGCTATGAAAGTGAGGACGAAGCCCGCTATGCGTAAGGGAATGCTTCGCTCGGTACTTGTCTGTGCCTTCTCCGTCGGGTTGGCTGCCATTGCCTTCAGTGGTCTCGACGCGTTCTCGGACGCCGATGCCGCTGCAACGCGTGCGTCGGTGCCGGAGGTGACCACCCAGGATGTCATCTGGAGTGCCTCCGCGAAGGGGGACGTCGTATGGGCGTCCGCCGCCGGCAAGGGCGATGTCATTTGGACGTCCGCCCCGGCAGGGGGCTCGGCATGAGCACCCCTCCTGACGACCGGACCTTCCGCCGGGAAATGGCCACCGCCTACCGATCCGGATGGCACTTCATCGACCTTGTGACCGCGATCCCCCACCGCGGCGACTCGTTGATGGTGACCTTGCTCGGTGAGCCGATCGTCGTCACGCGTGACGACGAGGAAGAGATAAGGGCCTACCGGTGCCTGCGAAGGCCCAGAGGAGCTCCGCAGCCCGTGCGGTGCGCGATCCGGTACGGGATGGTCTTCGTCAATCTCGACCGGCGCGACCACCAGATGGTCGGGCAGCAGGAACAGCAGGACCCGGACGCCGTGGGCGTCCCGGACAACATCACAGCCACCCCCCGCAGTGCCTGACGCGATTCCCCCGTCGTTGTAAATCGCGCAGGTACTTCCCCCAGCAGCGGCGTCACCGTGGACCTGAACACGGTGGCGCCGCTGTGGTGTGTGCGGGTGCGCCGCGTGCGGGCGTGCCGCGCTCAGGTCTTGCCCAGCGCTCGCGTCAGCCTGATCTCGATCAGGACCCGGTCCGGGTTCGGGGACGGGCGGCGCTCGTAGCGCTCCTCGTAGCGGCGTTCCGCTTCCGCTATCTCCGCCGGATCCGTCCGTATCTCCGCGAGACCCTCCAGCGTCGCCCAGCGCCGCCCCTCGAACTGGCAGACCGCCACCCGCGCCCCGGAGCCCTCCGCGGCCGCCGCCGCCAGGATGTGCACGACCTTCCGGCTCGTCCTGCGCGCGAGGATCCGCGCGACCTTCGCCTCCGGGTCGTACGTCACGCCGACCGGCACCACGTGCGGGGTGCCGTCCGGGCGCAGCGTCGTCAACGTGCAGACGCGCCGTTCGCGCCAGAAGCTGAGGTAGGGCTCGGGAGGATCGGACAGGTCGATGGTCCGGCTCGGAGGTGCCGTGGGTGCCGTGGGTGCCATGGGTACGGAACATAGCCGCCCGGACTTCCCGCTCCTCCCTTGAGTGGAATAGACTCAACTTTGTGCACGTTGAGTAAGTCAGTGTTGGCGGGGACCCGTGGTGGGGACCCGCCGGACCAGGACCTCATGACAGCTACCTCATGACAGTGGTTGGACCCCGTAAGGAGGAGAAACGCCCGTGGACGCCGAGCTGACCAACAGGAGCCGGGACGCGATCAACGCGGCCACCAGCCGTGCCGTCAAGGACGGTCACGCCGATCTGACCCCCGCGCATCTGCTGCTCGCGCTGCTGGAGGGACAGGACAACGAGAACATCGTGGACCTGCTCGCAGCGGTCGACGCCGACCAGGCCGCCGTGCGCGCGGCCACCGAGCGCGCGCTGGCCGCGCTGCCCAGCGTGACGGGGTCCACCGTCGCGCCGCCGCAGCCCGACCGCGAGCTGCTGGCCGTCGTCGCGGACGCCGGGAAGCGCGCCAAGGAGCTCGGGGACGACTATCTGTCGACCGAGCACCTGCTCATCGGCATCGCGGCCAAGGGCGGCAAGGCGGGTGACGTACTCACCGAGCACGGAGCGAGCAGCAGGAAGCTGCTTGACGCATTCGAGAAGACCAGGGGAGGGCGCCGGGTGACGACACCCGACCCCGAGGGCCAGTACAAGGCCTTGGAGAAGTTCGGCACCGATTTCACCGCCGCGGCCCGCGAGGGCAGGCTCGACCCCGTCATCGGGCGGGATCAGGAGATCCGGCGCGTGGTGCAGGTGCTGTCGCGGCGTACGAAGAACAACCCCGTGCTCATCGGCGAGCCCGGCGTCGGCAAGACCGCCGTCGTCGAGGGCCTGGCCCAGCGCATCGTGAAGGGGGACGTCCCCGAGTCGCTGAAGAACAAGCGGCTCGTCTCGCTCGACCTGGGCGCCATGGTCGCCGGTGCGAAGTACCGCGGCGAGTTCGAGGAGCGGCTCAAGACCGTCCTCTCCGAGATCAAGGAGAGCGACGGACAGGTCATCACCTTCATCGACGAGCTGCACACCGTCGTGGGAGCGGGCGCCGGAGGCGACTCCGCCATGGACGCGGGCAACATGCTCAAGCCCATGCTCGCCCGCGGTGAGCTGCGGATGGTCGGCGCGACCACCCTCGACGAGTACCGCGAGCGGATCGAGAAGGACCCGGCCCTGGAGCGCCGCTTCCAGCAGGTGCTCGTCGCCGAGCCGAGCGTCGAGGACTCCATCGCGATCCTCCGCGGGCTCAAGGGGCGGTACGAGGCCCACCACAAGGTCCAGATCGCCGACAGCGCGCTCGTCGCGGCCGCCACGCTCTCCGACCGGTACATCACCTCCCGCTTCCTGCCCGACAAGGCCATCGACCTCGTCGACGAGGCCGCGTCCCGGCTCCGCATGGAGATCGACTCCTCGCCCGTCGAGATCGACGAGCTCCAGCGCGCCGTCGACCGCCTGCGGATGGAGGAGCTGGCCCTCAGCAAGGAGACGGACCCCGCGAGCAAGCAGCGTCTGGAGAAGCTGCGGCGCGACCTGGCCGACAAGGACGAGGAGCTGCGCGGCCTCACCGCCCGCTGGGAGAAGGAGAAGCAGTCCCTCAACCGCGTCGGTGAGCTGAAGGAGAAGCTCGACGAGCTGCGCGGCCAGGCCGAGCGCGCCCAGCGCGACGGCGACTTCGACACCGCCAGCAAGCTGCTGTACGGCGAGATCCCCGACCTGGAGCGCGACCTCGAAGCCGCCTCCGAGGCCGAGGAGGAGGCCGCCCAGGCCAAGGACACCATGGTGAAGGAGGAGGTCGGTCCTGACGACATCGCCGATGTGGTCGGCGCCTGGACCGGGATCCCCGCCGGGCGGCTCCTCGAGGGCGAGACGCAGAAGCTGCTGCGCATGGAGGACGAGCTCGGCAAGCGGCTCATCGGGCAGGGCGAGGCCGTGCGGGCCGTGTCCGACGCGGTGCGGCGCACCCGCGCCGGGATCGCCGACCCCGACCGCCCCACGGGTTCCTTCCTCTTCCTCGGCCCCACCGGTGTCGGCAAGACCGAGCTCGCCAAGGCCCTCGCGGACTTCCTCTTCGACGACGAGCGGGCCATGATCCGCATCGACATGAGCGAGTACGGCGAGAAGCACAGCGTCGCCCGGCTGGTCGGCGCCCCTCCCGGGTACGTCGGGTACGAGGAGGGCGGCCAGCTCACCGAGGCGGTCCGGCGGCGGCCGTACAGCGTCGTGCTGCTCGACGAGGTCGAGAAGGCGCACCCGGAGGTCTTCGACGTCCTGCTCCAGGTGCTCGACGACGGGCGGCTGACCGACGGACAGGGCCGGACGGTCGACTTCCGCAACACCATCCTGATCCTCACCTCCAACCTCGGCAGCCAGTACCTCGTGGAGCCGCTGACGAGCGAGGAGGAGAAGAAGCAGCAGGTCCTGGAGGTCGTACGGGCATCCTTCAAGCCCGAGTTCCTCAACCGGCTCGACGATCTCGTCGTCTTCTCGGCGCTCACCGGCGACGAGCTCGCGCACATCGCCGAGCTGCAGATCGGCCGCCTCGCCAAGCGGCTCGCCGACCGGCGGCTCACGCTGGACGTCACGCCCGAGGCGCTGGCCTGGCTGGCGGCCGAGGGCAACGACCCGGCGTACGGCGCGCGGCCGCTGCGCCGCCTCATCCAGACGTCGATCGGCGACCGGCTCGCGAAGGAGATCCTCGCGGGCGAGGTGAAGGACGGTGACACGGTTCGCGTCGACCGCTTCGAGGACGGTCTGATCGTGGGCCCCGTGACCGGGAAAACCCTGTGATCACGGCGTGCGGCAAGCCCGCGAGGAGCCGGGCTTGCCCTCGGGGGCCCATCCTGGGAGAGGATGGGCCCATCCATACGAAGGGACAACGCACGTGAGCATCGACCCGTCCTCGATTCCGAATTTCGGGGGCCAGCCCGAACCGCAGCAGGGCGCAGAACCGGCGGGCCCCGTCGTCCCCGACCAGGACCTGGTCAAGCAGCTCCTGGACCAGATGGAGCTCAAGCACGTCGTCGACGACGAGGGTGACCTCGCGGCGCCGTGGGAGGAGTTCCGCACCTACTTCATGTTCCGTGGCGAGGGCGACCAGCAGGTCTTCTCGGTGCGGACGTTCTACGACCGGCCGCACCAGATCGAAGAGAAGCAGCAGCTTCTCGAGTCGATCGACGACTGGAACCGCCGGACGCTGTGGCCCAAGGTCTACAGCCACACGCACGACGACGGCACGGTCCGCCTCATCGGCGAGGCCCAGATGCTGATCGGCACCGGCGTCTCGCTGGAGCACTTCGTCTCCTCGACCGTCAGCTGGGTGCGCGCCGCGATCGAGTTCGACCGCTGGCTCGTCGAGCAGCTCGGTCTGGAGTCCGAGGTCGACTCCGCCGAGGGCGAGGGCGAGACCAACGAGAAGCCCGGCGACGCCGAGGCCTGAGGGGTCTGAGGGTCCTGAGAGTCCTGAGGGTCCTGAGAGTCCTGAGGGGCCCTGAGGGTCCGTACCGCGCACGAGAGCCCGGCGGAGGTGGCAGCAGCCACCTCCGCCGGGCTCTCGGCGTGCCGGGTCCCCGGCGGCGTCAGCCCGCCAGCGACTTGAGGCGGGTCACCGCCTCCTCGAGCACGGACGTCCGCTTGCAGAACGCGAACCGCACGAAGGGCGCGCCCGCGTCCCGGTGGTCGTAGAAGACGGCGTTCGGGATGGCGACGACACCGGCCCGCTCCGGCAGGGCGCGGCAGAAGGCGAAGCCGTCGCTCTCCCCGAGCGGGGTGATGTCGGTCGTGACGAAGTACGTGCCCGCCGGGCGGTAGACGTCGAAGCCCGCCGCCGTCAGGCCCTCGCTCAGCAGGTCCCGCTTGGCCCGCAGGTCCGCGCGGAAGTCGTCGAAGTAGGAGGCGGGCAGGGCGAGCGCCTCGGCCACCGCGTACTGGAAGGGGCCCGAGGAGACGTACGTGAGGAACTGCTTCGCCGAGCGGACCGCGGAGACCAGCTCCGGCGACGCCGTGACCCAGCCGACCTTCCACCCCGTGAACGAGAACGTCTTGCCCGCCGAGCCGATGCTGACCGTGCGCTCGCGCATGCCGGGGAAGGAGGCGAGCGGGATGTGCTCCGCGTCGTCGAAGACGAGGTGTTCGTAGACCTCGTCGGTGACGACCAGCAGGTCGCGCTCGACCGCGAGCTTCGCGATCTCCGTGAGCTCGGCGCGGGTGAGGACGGTGCCGGTCGGGTTGTGCGGGGTGTTCAGGAGGAGCAGCCGGGTGCGGTCGGTGACCGCGTCGCGCAGCTCGTCCAGGTCGAGGCGGAAGCGGCCCTCGGCGGGGCGCAGGGTGACCGGGACGCGGGTGCCGCCCGCCAGGGCGATCGAGGCGGCGTACGAGTCGTAGTAGGGCTCCAGCGCGATGACCTCGTCGCCCGGCTCGACGAGGGCGAGCAGCGACGCCGCGATGGCCTCGGTCGCGCCCGCCGTCACGAGGACCTCGCGGTCGGGGTCGTACGAAAGGGCGTAGCGGGCGAGCTGGTGCTCGGCGATCGCCGTGCGGAGCTCCGGGACGCCGGGGCCCGGCGGGTACTGGTTGCCGCGGCCGTCGCGCAGCGCCCGCACCGCGGCCTCCCGCACGGCCTCGGGTCCGTCCGTGTCGGGGAAGCCCTGCCCGAGGTTGATGGCACCCGTTTTCACCGCGAGGGCGGACATCTCGGCGAAAATCGTGGTGCCGAACTCGGCGAGGCGGCGGTTGAGCAGCGGGCGCTCGCGCCCGGAGGTGGACGTCATGGCCGCCATCCTGCGCCGAACCTCTGGAGTTCCTCAACTCTGCTTTGGGTCGGCCCGGGCAGGGGCATCCCCCTGTCACGCACGAAGCACGGCCCACGGGGGACCTGCTTCGGGGGAACGGAAGGAGTGTGAGGGCCATGATCGTGGCTTTCGTCTTCGTGGCGGTACTCGTGTTCGCCCTGGCCGCGGCGATCAGTTACGGGGGGAGCGGGCGGCGCAAGCGCCGCTCGCGGTGGGGCGGCTCGGGTGCCGCGTCCGGTTCGGCGGCGGGCGGCAGCTGGTGGGCCGGTGGTGGTGGCGACGGCGGTTCTTCGTGCGGGGGCGGTTCCTCGTGCGGTGGTGGCTCCTCCTGCGGGGGCGGTTCCTCGTGCGGAGGCGGCGGGGGCGGATGCGGTGGAGGCAGCTGACACGGGGCAGCTGGTCCACCGGATCCACAGAAGCGCCCGGCGGGGTGGTCAACCCCGCCGGGCGCTTCTGTGCGGTGCGGTGTGGCTGTACTGAACAATTGAACTGTGTAGCCCTCATGGGGATGGAAACCAGACGAAGTTGGGTAAAAACGCAGTGGCAGCGTCGCCGACCATGATTCCCTCTTAAACGTCAGCACCGCCCTCGGACGTCCGGCACAGGTTTCGCAGACCGCGATCCGGTTATCCGTAAGACGTTCTCGTGGGCACGAGCCGGCATACCGACCTCCCGGACCCCTTTCCGGGTGCGCCGGCCCCACCTCCATTGCGTGTTAGCGGAGCCGACCCATGCTCACGACCCTGAAGACTGGCTATACCGACACGCGCGCCGCGGACCTCGCCTGGGCCCTGGGGCGCGAGCCGTTGCCCGCGCTCGCCATCCTCGATCTGGAACTGGCCGACGCCAAAATGCAGTTGAGACTGCTCGGGGCCTCACATCAGGTACTCCTCGAGGAGGAGCGCGGCGGTTGCTCCGAGACCGTGGCCTGCATCCCCGGCAGCAGCACGCCGCTGCCGCTCGGCGTCTCCAAGCGCGTCGGAGAATGGGAGTACGAGTTCGCGGCGCGCGTAGAAAACCTGTCGCACGGTCAGTTCGGCGGCCGCGCGCAGGAATTGCTCGCACTCGTCGCCGAACACCCGCACGGCCTGGCGGGCGTGTTCCCCGGCAGCCCGCACGCCTTCACCGCGATGCTGGCGCAGCGGCACGAGGGATCCCTGATGTGGCGTACGTGGCACGCGTACCCCCAAGAGGGTCAACTCGTCGCGACACGCACGCGGGTGGGGGTGCGCATGCCGCTTCCGGCGACACTCTGACTGCTCGGGAGCGGTGCGGGCCAAGGAGTTGCACCCATGTGGGGGACCCGGTGTGAGCCTGCGGTGACGTAGCGTGCCAGGGTGATCGAGTCGTCGGTGCGCCTGCCGGTCTCGCCCCGGGCAGGACGGTTCCTCGTCCTTGCGGGCGTGTTCGTCTGCGCTGCCTGCGGCCTGGTCTACGAACTGGAACTCGTGGCCCTCGCCGCGTACTTGATCGGTGACTCGGTCACCCAGGCCTCCGTCGTGCTCTCCGTGATGGTCTTCGCCATGGGCATCGGCTCGCTGCTCGCCAAGCGCCTGCGGCACCACGCCTCCGCCTGGTTCGGCCTCCTGGAGTCGGCGCTCGCGCTGGTCGGCGGCTGCAGCGCCATGGTGCTGTACGCGGCGTTCGCGTGGTCCGGCGGCAGGGGCGAGATGTGGGCGGGCAGCTCGCGCTATCTGCTCGTCGCGTTCTCCCTGGCCATCGGCGTCCTCATCGGCGCCGAGGTGCCGCTCCTCATGGTGCTCATCCAGCGCATCCGCAGACAGGACGCGGGCGGCGCGGTCGCCGACCTGTTCGCCGCGGACTACGTGGGCGCGCTGGTGGGCGGGCTCGCCTTCCCCTTCCTGCTCCTGCCGGTGTTCGGGCAGCTGACGGGCGCCCTGTTCACCGGCTCGGTCAATGCGCTCGCGGGCGCCGCACTCGTGTTCGGCCTGTTCCGGCAGGACCTGAGCGTGCGCGCCCGCTGGGTGCTCCTCACCGTGAACGTCGTCGTCCTCTCGCTGCTCGCCTCCGCCGCCGTGCTCGTCGACGACTTCGAGCGGGCCGCCCGGCGCGCGGTGTACGGCAAGGACGTGCGGGTCGCCGTGCAGACCGACATCCAGGAAGTCGTCCTCACCGGCGGGCGGCACGGCTCCCTCGACCTCTTCCTCGACGGCCGCCTGCGCATCAGCGGCCGCGACGAACAGCGCTACCACCGGGGTCTCGTCGCACCCGCGATGCGCGGCCCCCACGCGCGCGTGCTGATCCTCGGCGGCGGCGACGGCCTCGCGGCCCGCGAGGTCCTGCGCCACCCGGGCGTGCGCCGCGTCGACGTCGTCGAGCTGGACGCGGGCGTCGTCGACCTCGCGCGGCACGACCCGGCGCTGAGCGAGCTCAACGGCCACGCGTACCGCGACCCGCGCGTGCGCGTGGTGCACGCCGACGCGTTCCGCTGGCTGCGCCTCGCCCGCACGCGGTACGACGTGGTGATCTCCGACCTGCCCGACCCCGGCATCACGGCCAGCACGAAGCTCTACTCCCAGGAGTTCTACGGCCTGGCCACCCGCGTCCTCACCGACGGCGGCCGCCTCGCCGTGCACGCGGGGCCCCTGTCGACCAGGGCGCGCGTCTTCTGGACGGTCGAGGCGACGCTGCGCGCGGCGGGGCTGCGGACCGTGGCGTACCGCGTGGGCGGCAGGCAGTCCGGGTTCGCGGCCGGGCCCGACCGCACGGCGGAGGGGGACACGGCGCCCCGCGACTGGGGCTTCGTGCTCGCCTCGCGGACCCGGCCGGTCCTGCTCCGGGCGGCCCGTTCGGAGGTGGTGCGCGCCGGGGCCCGCGCGGCCGAGCTGACGCGGCAGCCGGGGCTCGCGCCGTCCACCCTGGTGCATCCGCGTTACGCGAACTGACGTACATGGTGCGACGAACTGTCGTACATGGTGACGGCCACGTGGGTAGGCTCGGCTGCCATGGAGCATGAGGTGTTCGTTCCGGTCTCTGCAGAGCGGCTCCGGCAGGTCCTGGCCGACCCCGAGCGGGTCGCCGGGGCGGTGCCCGGGCTCCAGCGCGCCGTGGGGGACGAGGGGGAGGCGGCCGGGCCGATCTCCGGGCGCCTCAAGGTGCGGGTCCAGGGGCACGCCATCACGTACCGCGGCTCCGCGCGGGCCGACGCCCGCGCGGACGGGACGTACGCGTTCGAGGCCGAGGGCGCGGAGGTGCGCGGCTCCGGGTCCGTACGGCTGTCGCTGACCGTGCGGCTGGTGCCCGCCGTCGAGGGGACGACCCTCGTGTTCGGCGGGAGCGCGGGGGCCGACGGGCGGATCGCGGAGGGTTCTCCACAGGCTGTGGAGACCGCGGTGCACAAGCTTCTGGAACGTTTCGCTGAGGGACTCGCGGCGGGGGCGCCCCCCGACACCGCGCCCACGGTGTTCGAGACGGAGGTCCCGCCGCCGTCGCTGGACCCGTTGATGGACGACGTCGATGACGTCGATGACGTTGACGACGCCGACATCAATCTCGACGACACCAACGTCCTGGACGACGCGGACGACATCGAGGACCTCGAGACCATCGAGGACATCGAGACCATCGAGGATATGGAGAGCATCGGCGTGCCGCCCGCCGAGGCCGCGCACGCCCGCCGCACGATGATCGGCCGCAGCGCGGAGGAGGTGGACCACGCCCCGCCCCGCGGCCGGTACGCTCCCGCGCCCGCCCCCGAGTCCCTCGCCGCCAACGCCACGCTCCGCTGGGCCGCACCCGCCGCCGCCATCGCGCTGGCCTCGGCCATCGTCGTCGGCAGGGCCCTGCGCCGCCGCCGTTGACCACCCACGTCATAGGGTCGGCCCCGTGAGTACCGAAGACGTGACCCTCACCGCGGGCGACGCGGAAGTGACGGTGCAGCCGGGCAACGGCTGCCGTATCGGAAGCCTGCGCATCGGCGGCGTCGAGCTGCTGCGGCAGGGGAAGAAGTACGGCTGCTTCCCGATGGTGCCCTGGTGCGGCCGCATCGGGGACGGACGGTTCCGCGACGGCGCCGAAGTCCACCAGATGCCGCTGAACTCCCCGCCGCACGCCATCCACGGCTTCGCGCGGGACGCCGCGTGGCGCACGGCGCGGACCTCGGGGACCGAGGCGGTCTTCACGTACGACCTGGCGGACCCGTGGCCCTACCCGGGCCGCGTCACCCAGATCGTGGAGCTCACCGAGGACGCGCTGACGCTGCGTATGGGCATCGAGACGTACGGCGGCTCCTTCCCCGCGCAGGCAGGCTGGCACCCCTGGTTCAACCGGGTCCTGGAGGATGGCGGCGAGCCCGTCCGCATCGACTTCGCACCGGCCTGGCAGGAGGAGCGCGGCGACGACCACCTCCCCACGGGCCGCCGCACCGACGTGCGCCCCGGCCCCTGGGACGACTGCTTCGGCATGCCCGACGGCGTCGACGTGACGCTCACCTGGCCCGAGCGGCTCGAAGTCAACGTCAAGAGCCGCGAGCAGTGGGTCGTCGTCTACGACGAGCAGGAGGCCGCGGTCTGCGTGGAGCCCCAGACGGGCCCGCCCAACGGCCTGAACACCGACCCGCGCCTGATCACCCCCATCGAGCCCCTGGAGACGTCGACCACCTGGACCTGGCAGCGGCTGTAGGGCCTGCCCGGCGGGTCATGCCTGGGACGCGGCGGTCTGGCACGCACATCTGCGGCGTTGTCGTCAGTTGCCGACGCTCCGCGTCGCCGCCTTCCTCCGCCTTGCAGCTGCACGCACCAGACCGCCGCTCACCGGCACGAAGAGGCGACGGCCCACCGATGGCGGCCTGACCCGCCGGACAGACCCTAAGCTCATAGGCATGACTGACGTACGCGGCGAGCTGCTGCAGCAGATCAAGGACAAGGCCGTCGTGCACGGCAAGGTGACGCTCTCCTCCGGTCTGGAGGCCGATTACTACATCGACCTCCGCCGGATCACTCTCGACGGCGAGGCCGCGCCGCTGGTCGGGCAGGTCCTGCTGGACCTGACCAAGGACCTCGACTTCGACGCCGTGGGCGGTCTGACCATGGGCGCCGACCCGGTGGCCGGTGCGATGCTGCACGCGTCCGCCGCCCGCGGCAAGCGCCTGGACGCCTTCGTCGTCCGCAAGGCCGCCAAGGCGCACGGCATGCAGCGCCGCGTCGAGGGCCCGGACATCAAGGGCCGCCGCGTCCTGGTCGTCGAGGACACCTCCACCACCGGCGGCTCGCCGCTGACCGCCGTCGAGGCCGTCCGCGAGGCGGGCGCCGAGGTCGTCGGCGTCGCCACGATCGTGGACCGGGCCACCGGCGCGGGCGAGAAGATCACCGAGGGCGCGGGCGTGCCGTACCTCTTCGCGTACTCGAAGGACGACCTCGGCCTCACGGACTGAGGACTTCCGACCGGCTGGAGCCGCCCGGCAAGTCTGGAAGGATGGGGGCGACGATGACGTCGCCCCCCTTAGGTCAGGGCCAAGCACACACCCGCACATCACAAGGAGCGGACACATGCCCATCGCAACCCCCGAGGTCTACGCCGAGATGCTCGACCGGGCGAAGGCAGGCAAGTTCGCCTACCCGGCGATCAACGTGACGTCCTCGCAGACCCTGCACGCGGCGCTGCGTGGCTTCGCCGAGGCCGAGAGCGACGGCATCATCCAGATCTCCACCGGTGGTGCGGAGTTCCTGGGCGGCCAGCACAACAAGGACATGGTGACGGGCGCCGTGGCCCTCGCCGAGTTCGCGCACATCGTCGCCGCGAAGTACGACATCACCGTCGCACTGCACACCGACCACTGCCCCAAGGACAAGCTGGACACGTACGTCCGTCCGCTGATCGACGTCTCCGCCGAGCGCGTCAAGGCCGGTCGCAACCCGCTCTTCCAGTCGCACATGTGGGACGGCTCCGCCGAGACCCTCGCCGACAACCTGGCCATCGGCCAGGAGCTGCTCGCGAAGGCCGCCGCCGCGAAGATCATCCTTGAGGTGGAGATCACCCCCACCGGTGGCGAGGAGGACGGCGTCACGCACGAGATCAACGACGAGCTGTACACGACCGTCGACGACGCGCTGCGTACGGCGGAGGCCCTCGGCCTCGGCGAGAAGGGGCGCTACCTGCTCGCCGCGTCCTTCGGCAACGTCCACGGCGTCTACAAGCCGGGCAACGTCGTCCTGCGCCCGGAGCTCCTCAAGGACCTCCAGGAGGGCGTCGCCGCCAAGCACGGCAAGGCCGCGGGCGCGCAGCCCTTCGACTTCGTCTTCCACGGCGGCTCCGGCTCGACCGCCGAGGAGATCGCGACCGCGCTGGAGAACGGCGTCGTCAAGATGAACCTGGACACGGACACGCAGTACGCCTTCACGCGTCCCGTCGCCGACCACATGTTCAAGAACTACGACGGCGTCCTGAAGGTCGACGGCGAGGTCGGCTCGAAGAAGACGTACGACCCGCGCACCTGGGGCAAGTCCGCCGAGGCGGGCATGGCCAAGCGCGTCACCGAGGCCTGCGCGAACCTGCGCTCCACGGGCACGAAGCTGAAGTAACCCCCCGGCGCTTCGCGCGTACGAAGGCACTACGAAGGCACTACGAAGGCCCCGGGTCGGTGACCCGGGGCCTTCGCCGTGACGGCATACCGCAGACTTGGTCCCATGGCCATTCACAAGGATCTCCTCGGGGGACCGCCCCCGACCCACCTGCCCGACGACCCGGAGCCGCGCGAGCTCCTCGCGAACGGCACGGCACCCGCCGACGTCGCCGCGAAGTACCCGACGTCCTCGCTCGCCTGGGCCCAGCTCGCCGACGAGGCGTACGAGCGGGGCAGCGTCGTCGAGTCGTACGCGTACGCCCGTACCGGCTACCACCGCGGCCTGGACTCCCTGCGCCGCGCGGGCTGGAAGGGCCACGGCCCGGTGCCGTGGGAGCACGAGCCCAACCGCGGCTTCCTGCGCGCGCTGCACGCCCTGGCGCGGGCCGCACAGTCGATCGGCGAGCAGGAGGAGCACGAGCGCTGCGCGGGCTTCCTGCGGGACTCTTCCGAGACCGCGGCGAAGACGCTCGGCTGAGAGAAGATTCCCCCGCGACCCGTACGGGTCGCGGGGGAATCTTCTAGGGGCGCGGGGAACTGCGCGACCGGCCACAGCGCTCCCGCAGTCGAAATCGGACAGCCGAACTCAGACCAGCCTGCGCAGCATCCCCGCGTCGTACGGGACCGCCTCCGACAGGCGGCCGGTCAGCGCCTTGTCCGCCCACTCCGGGTCCGCGATCAGCGAGCGGCCCACCGCGATGACGTCGAACTCGTCGCGCTCCATGCGCTCCAGGAGCAGGTCGATGCCGGCGGTCGACGTGGTCTCCGTGGAGAACGTCTCCGCGGCCGTGAACTGCTTGTCGAGGCCGACCGAGCCGACGGACAGCGCGGCCTTGCCGGTGAGCTTCTTGACCCAGCCCGCGAGGTTCAGGTCGTCGCCGTCGAACTCGGGGAGCCAGTAGCGGCGCGTCGAGGCGTGGAAGGCGTCGACGCCCGCGGCCGCCAGCGGGGCGAGCAGTGCGTCCAGTTCGCTCGGGTCCGCGGCCAGCTTCTCGCCGTAGGCGTTCGACTTCCACTGGGAGAACCGGAAGATCACGGGGAACGTCGGCGAGACCGCCGCGCGCACCGCCTCGACGATCTCGGCCGCGAAACGGGCGCGGGAGGCGAGGCCGCCGCCGTAGCCGTCGGTGCGGCGGTTGGTGCGGTTCCAGAAGAACTGGTCGATCAGGTAGCCGTGCGCGCCGTGCAGTTCGACACCGTCGAAGCCGTTCCGCTCGGCGTCGGCCGCCGCGCGCGCGAAGGCCGCGACGACCTCGTCGATGTCGGCGGACGACAGCGCGTGGCCCTTCGCGTCGCCGTTCAGGTCCAGGCCCGAGGGGCCGGCCGGGGGCGCGTCAGGGAAGGGCCCGTCGCCCTCGTTGCGGGTCGCGCCCACGTGCCACAGCTGCGGGACGATCTTGCCGCCCGCCGCGTGCACGGCCTCGGCGACGCGCTGCCAGCCCGCGAGCGGGGCCTCGCCGTGGAAGCGCGGGACGCGGTGGCTGCTGCCCGCCGATGCGTGGTCGACGTACGTGCCCTCGGTGATGATCAGACCGACGCCGCCCGCGGCGCGGCGTGCGTAGTACTCCGCCACGTCCGCGCCCGGCACGCCGTCCGGGGAGAAATTACGGGTCATGGGGGCCATGGCGATGCGGTTGCGCAGGCTGAGGCCGTTGATGTCGAAGGGGCGGTCGAGGAGTCGGGCCGCGCGTGAGGTGGTGGTTTCCGTGGCATCCATACGGGCATCGTACGCCCATGACAGCACTGTAAGTCTTTTACTCATGTCTCTCCGGAGGCGGGTAACGTGAAGGACATGAACTGGCCCGCGACCGAGCGCCACTGTCTGACCGCCGCGCCCGGCGGCCTCGCCCTTGTCCAGGACCTCCTGAACACCGCGCCCGCCGCCCCCGCCGACCTGCCCGACCTGCTGGCGGACGGCTCGCTCGGCGCCGTCCAGGAGTGGGCCGACCAGGCGGTGCGCGGCTGGTCGCGGGAGACCGGCAGGGGTGACGTACACCTCGTGCTCACCGACGACGACCTGCCCAAGCTGCGCTGTCTGCGCGACCAGGTGCGGCGCGCGCTCACCGCGGGCGACTGCGGGGGCGACGCGGTGCGGTTCACCTCCGCGCCGGTCGTCGTCGGGCTCGCGGGGGACGGCACCCTCACCCTGGAGCCGGAGGGCGCGGGCGCGCGCTGGCTGGCGTCCGCGGTGCTCGCCGAGGGGCTGCTCGCCCAGGCGGCGGGCAACTGGCGTCGCCTGAAGATCTGCCGCAACGCGGCCTGTTCCGCCGCGTTCTACGACCGCTCGCGCAACAACAGCGGTGTCTGGCATTCGGTCCGCGGCTGCGGGAACGCCGCCCATCTGCGCGCCTGCCGGGAGCGGCGCCGCGAGCACTCCGATGCAGAGGAAAGTGGCGTAAGGGCTTAGCTGCTGTCCCGTACGGGCGTGTCTTGCCGATTCCGGGAAAGTTGCAGAAGATTCCGGTGGGGACCGGGGCCCCCGTGTCGGTAACGGCAGGGGCGGACCGCTACCCGGAGTACGTATCGAGGAGACAGTGATGTCCCCAGAGACGCATGAGGCATCCCCCGAGGAGCGCGCGGCGTCCACCGAGGTCAACGAGGCGGAGAGCCCGAACCTCGACTTCGCAGGCACCACCCCGTACGAGGACTACGTCCAGGCGGACGTCCTCACCCACCTGCAGCACCTGCGCTCGGACGACCCCGGCGAGATGGTCTTCCTGGTCACCACCCAGGTCATGGAGCTGTGGTTCACGGTGATCGTCCACGAGTGGGAGACCGCGGCACACGCCCTGCGCCGCGACGACGTCCCCGTGGCGGTGGCCGCGCTCAAGCGCAGCCTGCGCGAGCTGGAGGCCCTGAACGCCTCCTGGCGCCCGCTCGCCCAGCTGACCCCCGGCCAGTTCAACTCCTACCGCAGCGCGCTCGGCGAGGGCTCCGGCTTCCAGTCCGCGATGTACCGCCGCATGGAGTTCCTGCTCGGCGACAAGTCCGCGTCGATGCTCGTCCCGCACCGGGGCGCCCCGCGCGTCCACGCGGAGCTGGAGAAGGCCCTCCAGGAGCCGAGCCTGTACGACGAGGTGCTCGGCCTCCTCGCGCGGCGCGGCCACGCGATACCGGCGTCCGTCCTGGAGCGCGACCTCGCCAAGCGCTACGAGCCGTCGCCCGAGGTCGAGGCCGTCTGGACCGAGCTCTACTCCGGTGACGAGAGCGGCGACCTGGCCCGCCTCGGCGAGACGCTGACGGACGTCGGCGAGCTGGTCTGGCGCTGGCGCAACGACCACCTGGTCGCCACCCGCCGTGCCATGGGCTCCAAGACCGGCACGGGCGGCTCCGCGGGCGTGGCCTGGCTGGAGAAGCGTGCTACGAAGAACGTGTTTCCCGAGCTGTGGACTGCGAGGAGCCATGTCTGACCTGCGGGACGACCTGCGGACCGAGGCCGAGGTCCTGGACGCCGCCGATGAACTCCGGGCCAAGCGGAAGGAGTTCGTCCTCGACGAGACGGTGTATCTGGACGGCAACTCCCTGGGCGCCCTGCCCGCGAACGTGCCGGGCCGCCTCGCCGAAGTGATGACCCACGAGTGGGGCAAGCTCCGCATCCGCTCCTGGGACGAGAGCGGCTGGTGGACCGCCCCCGAGCGCATCGGCGACCGCATCGCCCCGCTCGTCGGCGCCGCCCCCGGCCAGATCGTGGTCGGCGACTCCACCAGCGTCAACGTCTTCAAGGCGCTGGTGGCCGCGGTCCGCATCGCACGGGATGCCGACAGCGACGCCGACAGCACCGGGACCCCGGGCAACCCTTCCGGGGGGCGCGACGAGATCGTCGTTGACGCCACGACGTTCCCCACGGACGGGTACATCGCGGAGTCGGCGGCCCGCCTCACCGGCTGCCGTCTGGTGCCGGTCGCGCCGGGTGACGTCCCCGGCGTCCTCGGCGACCGCACCGCCGCCGTCCTGCTCAACCACGCCGACTACCGCACCGGGCGCCTGCACGACCTGCCGGGGCTGACGGCGGCGATCCACGCGGCGGGCGCGCTCGCCGTCTGGGACCTGTGCCACACGGCGGGCGCCCTGCCGGTCGGCCTGGACGAGCACGGCGTGGACCTCGCGGTGGGCTGCACCTACAAGTACCTCAACGGCGGCCCGGGTGCGCCCGCCTACATCTACGTACGCGAAAGCCTGCAGTCCCGCTTCGACTCCCCGCTGCCCGGCTGGAACTCGCACGCCGAACCCTTCGGGATGCGGCCCGAGTTCGAGGCGGCCGACGGGGCGCTGCGCGGTCGCGTCGGCACGCCGGACATCCTGTCGATGCTCGCTCTTGAGGCGTCGCTCGACGCCTGGGACGGCGTCTCCATCGACGCCGTGCGCACCAAGTCCCTCGCCCTGACGGACTTCTTCCTGCGGTGCGTCGAGGCGTACGTGCCCACGGGCCTTGTCGAGTCCCTCACCCCGGCCGCGCACACCGAGCGCGGCAGTCAGGTCGCGCTGCGCTGCGAGGGGGCGGGCGACGTGATGAAGCGGCTCGTCGAGCAGGGCGTGGTCGGCGACTTCCGCGCGCCGGACGTGCTGCGGTTCGGATTCACGCCGCTGTACGTCTCCTTCGGCGATGCCGAGCGGGCGGCTCGTGTCCTCGCGCGCACGCTGGCCTGATAGCGTCCGGCGGATCTTGCCCCCGCTTTTCCGCACCCCGGAAGAGCGGGGGCCCGCCCGCAAGCCGCACTGCTGTTGAGAGGTTGCCGCATGCCGGACGACGCCGCCGTGGCCCGCGATGCCGCCGAGGCCGAAGCCGCCTTCTCGCATCCCGCCGTGAAGCCGGACACCACCGTCGCGTACGGCGAGCACCCCGACCAGGTCGTGGACCTCTACGCCCCCAGGGGTGACGCCCACGGCGCCGGTTCCGCGCCCCTCGTCGTCGTCCTGCACGGCGGCGCGTGGCGGGCGCCCTACGACCGGCAGCACGTCACACCGTTCGCCGACTTCCTCGCGCGCCGCGGCTTCGCGGTGGCCAACGTCGAGTACCGCAGGGGCAGTCCGATCCCCGCGCAGGGCGGCACGAGCCCGGTGGCCGGGCGCTGGCCGGAGACCTTCGACGACGTGGCCGCCGCCTTCGACGCCCTGCCCGCGCTCGTACGGGACGCGCTGCCGTCGGCCGATCCGCGCCGCACCGTCGTGACCGGGCACTCCGCGGGCGGCCACCTCGCGCTGTGGGCGGCCGCACGCCACCTCCTGCCCGCCGACGCGCCCTGGCGCACCGGCCGCCCCGCTCTGCTGCGCGGCGTCGTCGCGCTCGCGCCCATCGCGGACTTCCGGACCGCAGAGGCGCTGGAGGTCTGCGGCGGCGCGGCCGCGCAACTCCTCGGCGGCACGGACCGGTTCGAGGAGCGCCTGCCGTACGCCGACCCGGCGGCGCTGCTCCCGTCGGGCATCGCCACGACCGTGGTGCAGGGGCGCACCGACATCGTCGTGCCGCAGGAGGTGTCCGAGGCGTACGCCGACGCGGCCGCCAAGGCGGGCGAGGTGGTGGGTCTGACGCTCCTGGAGGACGTGGGGCACTTCCCGCTGATCGACCCGGCGGCGGACGCGTGCGCGGTGGTCGCCGAGGAGATCGCGCAACTGGCGTTCTGACCTGCGCCGGTTGAGGCCCTGGGCCATCCCTGGGGCCAACGCCTGGGGATACCCGTAATACCTGAGAGCTACCCGCGGCTGTATACCCCAGTGTGATGTGAGCGACAGCGTCCCATCCATAACTTCCTTTCCGTGAGCACGAGTCGGAGCACCGGCCCGTGCGGAATCGGAAAGGCAGCACGTGATGAAGTTCCGGGCCGGGCGGCTGCGCCGCACCTTGTTGGCCGTCGGTGTCGCCGCCGCCGTGGTGATCCCGGTGTCGGGCGCCGCGCGCCCGGAGATCCCGGCCCCCGCCCCCGCCGCCCTCGGCCGCGTCACGGCAGCGACGCTCGCCGACGCCTATGAGGCGAACAGGACGAACGCCACGGAGGCAGCAGCCCTGGCCGAGGGGTACGGCGCGGCGGAGCGGGCCGCGACCCTGCGCGCCATGGCCTCCCCCGACCGGCAGTTCCTCGCCTTCGACGGGCGCGGCACGGGCCGCACCGCCGAGGTGTTCGGCGACCTGGCGGGCGCGGACCGCGTCGCCGTCCTGGTCCCGGGCTCGGACACGTCCCTCGATGCGTACGGCAGGCTGCGCTCCGGCGCCCTCGCCCTGCACGCGGAGCTCGCCCGGCACGCGGAGCCGGGCCATCGCACGGCCGTCGTGGCCTGGTTGGGGTACGAGACGCCGGGCACGGTCAGCCCCGCCGTCCTGACCACGGGCCGCGCGGACGGCGCGGCGCCCGCCCTGCGCTCCTTCGTCGCAGGGCTCCACGGGATCAACGACCACGCGCGCGTGTCCCTGCTCTGCCATTCGTACGGCTCGGTGGTGTGCGGCAGCGCCGCAGCGGGCCCGCGCGGCCTGGACGTCGCCGACATCGTGCTCTACGGCAGCCCGGGGACCGGCGTCGACAAGGCCGCCGACCTGCACACGCGGGCCCGGGTCTGGGCGGGCCGCGGAGCCGACGACTGGATCGCCGACGTGCCGCACACCAGCGCCGACGTCTTCGGCACGACCGTCGGCTTCGGCACCGATCCGGTCTCCGCCGGTTTCGGCGCCCGGGTCTTCGCGGCGGGCGACGGCGGCCACAGCGACTATCTGAAGCCGGGCTCGGTCCCGCTCGGCAACCTCGCACGGATCGTGTGCGGGGACGCACCGGAGGTCAGTCATGCGTGAGCACCGTCTGTCCGTTCTCGTCCGCCGTGTCGACGCCGCCACGCCTCCGGGCAGGGACCGCGCGGTCGACGCCCTGCGGGCCTTCGCCATCCTCGGTGTGGTGGGCGGGCACTGGCTGGTCACCGCCCTGGTGTCGGACGGCGGCGTGCTGCGCGCCGCGAGCCCCCTGGGCGCCATGCCGTGGCTCGCGCCGATCTCCTGGGTCTTCCAGACGCTGGCGGTGTTCTTCCTGGTGGGCGGGCATGTGGCGACGAAGAGTTATGCGTCGGCGCGCGAGCGGGGCATGGGCTACCGCGCGTGGCTCGCCGCCCGGCTCGGCCGCCTCTTCAGACCGGTGGCTGCCGTGCTCGCGCTGTGGACCGCCGTCGCCGTGGGCCTGCTCCTGTCGGGCGCGGACCTGGACACCGTCCACACGCTGGTCAAGCTGGCGCTGTCGCCCCTGTGGTTCCTGCTGGTCTTCGCCGCCCTCACGGCGGCCACCCCGCTGGTGCGGCGGCTCAACCCGCTGTGGCCGCTGGCCGTCGTTCTCCACGTGGATCTCGCGCGGTTCGGCTTCGGCGGCCCGGCCTGGCTCGGCTGGGTGAACGTGGCGGCGGGCTGGCTCGTGCCGTACACGCTGGGCGCGGCCTGGGCGCGGGGCGAGCTGACGCGGAGGTCGGGGCGGGTGCTCCTGGCGGGCGGCGCGGCGGCCACCGCGGGTCTTGTCCTGTGGGCCGGATATCCGGCGTCGATGGTCGGCGTCCCGGGCGAGACGGTGTCGAACCTGGATCCGCCGACCCTCGCGGTCGTCGCCTTCGGCCTGGCTCAGTGCGGTCTGGCCCTGCTCCTCAAGGAGCCCTTGGCCCGGTGGCTGCGCAGGCCCGCGGCCTGGGCGGCGGTGGCCCTGGTGAACGTCTCGGCGATGACGATATTTCTCTGGCACCAGACGGCTCTGATGGCGGTCACCGCGCTCGGTCTGCTCTCCGGGGGCCCGCTGCCCGGTCTGCACACGGTGCCGGACGGGCCGGGCTGGGTGCTGGCCCGCGTCGCGTGGCTGCCGGTGTTCGGGCTGGGGCTCGCGGTGTGCTGGTCGGCGTTCCGGGCGTACGAGCGGGGCGGTCGGGGCGGTCGGGCCGGGCGGCGGGCGGGGGCGTCCGTGGTGCGGGCCCGGCACCGGCCCGGGGCAGCGGGAGCGGAGGGGATGCGGCGTGTCTAGGGTTGATCTTGTGGACGGAGCGGACCGCGGGAGCGGCGACGGGGAGAGATCCGGCGGATCGGTCGTGGCGGGCCTGACCGGTCTGCGCAAGGAGCTGGTGACGGGGGCGCGGATGCCGCTGCCGCCGCTCCGGCAGCCCCGGCTGCTGCGCTGGGCCGTGCACGCCGTGGTCGTGGCCCTCACCGTCAGCACGACCGTCGGCAACCTCGACCAGTTCTCGCAGCGCTACCACCTCGGGCACTCGGGCGGCACGCTGATGGCGCTGCTGCTGGGGGCGGCGATGCTGCTCGCGCTGGTGCGCCCGGTGCCCGCGTGGTGGCTGTCCCTCGGTGTGAACACGGCCGCCGCCAGCATGGCGACGGTGCCGTTCGGCCAGGGCGCGGAACCCTGGCCGTGGGGTCCCCCGGCACTGGCAGCGCACGCGACGGTGTCCCTGCTGCTCGCGCTGCGGGTGCCACCCAGGGCCGCCTGGGCCGCGTGCGTCCTGAGTGTCGGCGTCCCGCTCCTGCTGCAACAGACGAGCAGGCCCGGCCCGTACGACACGACGGTGCCCCTCGCGGCGCTCCTGTTCGGCGCCGTCACCCTCTTCGGCACGCTGCTGCGCGGCCGCCGCGAGACCCGTGACCAGCTGGTCGAGCAGGAGACGATCACCGCCGAGGAGCGGGCCAGGCGCACCCTCCTGGAGGAGCGCAGCCGCATCGCCCGCGAGCTGCACGACGTGGTCGCCCACCACATGTCCGTGATCTCCATCCAGGCGCAGGTCGCCCCGCACCTGGTGAAGGACCCGCCCGAGGAGCTCAGGGAGAACCTCGCGGGCATCAGGGAGAACGCGCTCGAAGCCCTCACCGAGCTGCGCCGCGTCCTCGGCGTCCTGCGCTCGGAGAACCCCGGGGACCCGGAGCTCGCCCCGCAGACCCCGCTGCCCACCCTGGAGCGCCTGGACGCCCTCGTCGACAACGCGCGCGCGGCCGGACTGACCGTCCGCAACGAGAGCGCGGGGGAGTGCCGCCCGCTGCCGCCGGGCGTCGACCTGTCGGCGTACCGCATCGTGCAGGAGGCGCTCAGCAACGCGATCCGGCACGCGCCGGGCGCGACGGTGCGGATCGACCTCGCGTACGCACGGGCCGGGCTGCACCTCCGGGTCACCGACTCCGGCGGGCGCACCGAGGCGCCGCCCTCGCCCGGCACGGGCCACGGTCTGCTCGGCATGCGGGAGCGGGTGGCCATGCTGGGCGGCGACCTCGCGACGGGCCCCACCCAGGACGGAGGCTTCGAGGTATCGGCCTTCCTCCCGGCCCCCCTGCCCAAGGACGTGACACCGACCGGCGTGACACCGACCGACGCCCCGCCGACCGACGGAGAGACCAAGCCATGACGATCAAGGTGCTGATCGCCGACGACCAGATCATGGTCAGGCAGGGCTTCTCCGTCCTGCTGAACGCGGAGCCGGACATCGAGGTGATCGGCCAGGCCGTCGACGGCGCGGATGCGGTCGCCAAGGTCGCCGAGCTCGCGCCGGACGTGGTGCTCATGGACATCCGCATGCCCGAGCTGAGCGGCATCGAGGCCACCCGCCGCATCACGGGGGAGCTGCCCGGCGTCCCGGACGTCAGGGTCCTGGTCCTGACCACCTTCGACCTCGACGAGTACGTGTACGAGGCGCTGCGCGCGGGCGCCTCCGGCTTCCTGCTCAAGGACGCGTCGGCGGACCAGCTCGCCGAGGCCGTCCGCGTGGTGGCGGCCGGGGACGCACTGCTCGCGCCCGGGATCACCCGGCGCCTCATCGCGGAGTTCGCCCGCATGGACAACGGGACGCGCGGCCCCCTCAAGCCCCGCGTCGGCGAGCTGACCGAGCGCGAGACGGAGGTCCTCGCCCTGATCGCACAGGGCCTGTCGAACGCGGAGATAGCGGTGCGGCTCGTGGTCGCCGAGCAGACCGTGAAGACGCACGTCGGCCGCATCCTGGTGAAGCTCGGCCTGCGCGACCGGACCCAGGCGGCGGTGTTCGCGTACGAGACGGGGGTGGTGCGCCCTTCGGGCAGGCAGTAGGGCTTCCCGCCGAGGCCACCCCGCGAGTAGTACCTGCGACGGACCCCGCGGAACCCGTCTCGCTGTGGACGACCGGGTTGTCTCCGGCCCGTACCTTCGTAGACGTGACCGAAACGACTGAGCAGCTCAAGGCCAGCGGCCAGAAGAGCCCCGAGTACCACCTCGTGCGGGAGGCCCTCGGCGGCCTGCGCGAGACGCTTTTCCGCGACCCCTTCGCCTACCGGCTGCTGCCCCCCAGGACGGCGGAGGGGCGGATGGCCCGCCTCCTGCCGCAGCGGATACGCGCGTACGCCGTGTGGACCCCGCACGCCCTGGTGATCGGCGCGGCCCTGATCGCCCTCTTCATCGCCTCCCAGGTGGGCCTGGGGTCCGGCGGGATCGCGCACCTGCTCACCGGCTTCATCCCGGCGGCCGCCATCCTGATGACCCTGGTCAGGCCGGTCGGCGCGTTCTGGGTCTCGCTCGTCACGACCCCGTTCACCGCGCTGCTCGGCAACACCTGGGACGGGTGGCCGTGGACGCCCCCCGCGTTCTTCGGGCACATCGTGGTGATGGTCGTCGTCGCGGCCAGGACCGGTCCGCGCACCGCGGTGTGGATGTGGCTCGGCACGGCGGGGTACGCGCTGGTCACCGAGGTCGGCCTCGGCAGCCCCAGTGGCGCGTCCGACGGCCCGATGATGCTGTTCCTCTCCGCACTCGGACTGCTGGTCACCACCGTGGTGCACGTGCGCCGCGAGGCGCAGCGCGAGGTCACCGTGCAGCGCACCGTCACCGCCATCGAGCGCGACAAGCGCACCCTCCTGGAGGAGCGCACCAACATCGCCCGCGAGCTGCACGACGTGGTCGCCCACCACATGTCGGTGGTCGCCATCCAGGCCGAGGCCGCGCCCTACCGCGTGGAGAACCCGCCGCCCGAGCTGGAGCAGGCCTTCGTCACGATCCGCGAGAACGCGGTGTCCGCGCTCACCGAACTGCGCCGCGTCCTCGGCGTCGTACGGGCGGAGGACTACGAGGCGCCGGACGCCCCGCAGCCCACGCTCGCCGACCTCGACCGGCTCCTGGCCAACGTCCGCGACGCGGGCCTGACCGTCGACAAGGTGATCACCGGAGCAGCCCGCGAGCTGCCGCAGGGCGTGGAGCTCTCGGCGTACCGCATCGTGCAGGAGGCGCTCAGCAACAGCCTGCGCCACGCGCCCGGCGCCGCCGCCCGTGTCGAGGTCGGCTATGTCCTCGGCGGCCTCGGCCTGCGCATCGTGAACGGCCCCGCGACCGGCCTGGTCAAGCCGTCCCCGGGCGCGGGACACGGCATCACCGGCATGCGGGAGCGCGTCACGATGCTGAACGGCGAGATGACGGCTGAACCGGCCGCGGACGGCGGCTATGAGGTCACGGTCTTCCTGCCGGTGCCGCTCGCGGACCGCCTGGACCCGGCGGGAGAAGACGCATGACGATCAAGGTCCTGATCGCCGACGATCAGATGATGGTGCGGGAGGGCTTCTCCGTCCTCCTGAACGCGATGCCCGACATCGAGGTCATCGGGGAGGCCGTGAACGGCCGGGAGGCGGTCCAACGAGTCCGCGAACTCGCCCCCGACGTCGTCCTCATGGACATCCGCATGCCCGAGCTGAACGGCATCGAGGCGACCCGCGAGATCATCGCGTCCGAGGGCGACACTGATGGTTGCAAGGTGCTCGTCCTGACCACCTTCGACCTCGACGAGTACGTCTACCAGGCACTCCGTGCGGGCGCCTCCGGCTTCCTCCTCAAGGACGCCTCGGCGCGCCAACTGGCGGACGGCGTACGGGTGGTGGCCTCCGGTGAGGCGCTGCTCGCGCCGACCGTGACCCGCCGTCTGATCACGGAGTTCTCGAAGCTCGCGGAGACGCCGCGGCTCTCGGCGACCGTCCAGGCGCAGCAGTACGGCGAGCTCACCGAGCGCGAGACGGAGGTCCTCGTCCTCATCGCGCAGGGCCTGTCGAACTCGGAGATCGCCTCGCGGCTCGTGGTCGCCGAGTCCACCATCAAGACGCACGTCAGCCGGGTCCTGGTGAAGCTGGGGCTGCGGGACCGCACGCAGGCGGCCGTGTTCGCGTACGAAGCGAGGCTGGTCACGCCGGGGTGAGCGGCACTAGCGTCCCTCCATGGATGCAGCGTCCGAAGCGGCAGAGGTCTTCGCCCCCTCGTCACCGGAGTTCGTCGCCGACCCCTATCCGGCGTACGCGCGACTGCGCGAGGCGGGCCGCGCCCACTACAGCGCGCCCACCGACCAGTGGCTGATCCCGCACCACGCGGACGTCTCGGCCCTGCTGCGCGACCGGCGCCTGGGCCGCACCTATCTGCACCGCTTCACGCACGAGGAGTTCGGCCGCAGGCCCCCGCCGCCCGAGCACGAGCCGTTCCACGTCCTCAACGACAACGGCATGCTGGACCTGGAGCCACCCACCCACCCCCGCATCCGCCGCCTCGTCTCGAAGGCGTTCACGCCGCGGACCGTCGAGCAGCTCCGGCCGTACGTCGAGGAGCTGGCGGACGAGCTCGCGCGCGACCTGGTGGCGGACGGCGGCGGTGACCTGGTGGCGCGCGTCGCCGAACCGCTGCCGGTGGCGGTCATCGCCGAAATGCTGGGCATCCCGGAGAGCGACCGCGCACTGCTGCGCCCCTGGTCGGCGGCGATCTGCGGCATGTACGAACTGAACCCGCCCGCGGCGACGGCGGCGCGCGCGGTCCACGCCTCCCTCGAATTCTCTTCGTACCTCCGGGAATTGATCGCTGCCCGCCGGGAGAAGCCGGGCGAGGACCTGATCTCGGGCCTGATCGCGGCGTACGAGGACGGGGAGTCGCTCAGCGAGCAGGAGATGATCTCGACGTGCGTGCTCCTCCTGAACGCGGGGCACGAGGCGACGGTGAACGCCACGGTCAACGGCTGGCACGCACTGTTCCGCAACCCGGCCCAACTGGCCGCCCTGCGCGCGGACCCGGCCGCCCTCGTCCCCACGGCGGTCGAGGAGCTGATGCGGTACGACACCCCGCTGCAGCTCTTCGAGCGCTGGGTCCTCGACGACATCGAGATCGACGGGGTGACGATCCCGCGCGGCGCGGAGCTGGCACTCCTCTTCGGCTCCGCCAACCACGACCCCGCGGCCTTCGACCGCCCCGCCGACCTGGACCTGACCCGCCGCGACAACCCGCACATCTCCTTCAGCGCGGGCATCCACTACTGCATCGGCGCGCCGCTGGCCCGCATCGAACTGACGGCGTCCCTGCGCGCGTTGCTCCGCAGGGCACCGTCCCTCCGCCTCGCCGCGGACCCGCCCCGCACACCGAACTTCGTCATCCGCGGCTTCAAGGAGCTGCTGGTAAAGCCATAAACCGATGCGCCACCCCCTCCCCCCCTCAACCGGTCATGTCCCGCCGCCGCAGCCCCGCAAGCCCGGCCGTCACCAGGGCCGCCGCGAGCACGGTGAGCAGCACGAGCGGTGGCCAGGACATCGCGGAGCCCGGCAGCTTCGGCAGGTGGCCGAAGGGGGAGAGGTCCATGACCGCCCCGGGCAGTTCGAGCACCGGGCCGATCCAGCCGATGGCCAGGCAGACCCCGACCACGCCCCAGGCCGCCGGGGCCGCCTTCGGGAACGCCCCGGCGAGCAGCACGGCGACACCGCCGACGACCCAGACCGCGGGCAGTTGCGCGAGGCAGGCGCCCAGGACGGCGCCCGCGTCCTCGCCGTGGCCGACGGCCAGGCCGAGTCCGGCGGCCGCCATCAGGAGCACCGAGCCGCCGAAGGCGACGACGAGGTGCCCGGCCGCCCACCGCAGCCGCCCCACCGCGCCCGCGAGGACCGGTTCGGCGCGCTGTGAGGTCTCCTCGCCGTGCAGCCGCAGCACGGACGCCACCACGAACAGCGCGGCGATCATGCCGAACAGCCCGGTCATCGTGGCGAGGAAGGCGTCCGTGAGCCCGGACTGCCCGCCCAGCCGCTCGACGACGTTGCGGGCGTTCTCGTTGTCGCCGACGATGTCGGCGGCGCCGGACGCCATCCCGCCGAACACGACACCGGCGACCAGGAATCCGGCCGTCCATGCGCCCAGGGTGCCGCGCTGCAGCCGCCAGGCCAGCCCGCCCGCCGTGGCGAGGGTGCCCCGGGCGGGCCCTGGCCGGGTCGGCAGGAAGCCCATGCCGACGTCCCGCCGCCCCGCGAGGCCGTACGCGACGCACGCCTGCACCACGATCGCGGCGCCGAGGACGAGCAGCACCCACCACCGCTCACCGGCGTACGCCCGCAGGTTCTCCTGCCAGCCGAGCGGCGAGACCCAGGTCAGCGCGGACGACCCGCCCGCCGTCCCCGCGTCGCCCGCGGCCCGCAGCACGAACGCGGCGCCGAGCGCCCCCGCCGTGATCCCCTTGGCGAGCCGCGCGCTCTCCGCGCACTGCGCGACGACGGCCGCGAGCCCGGCGAACAGCATGCCGACCCCGCCGACCCCGAGCCCGAGCGCCAGCGCGCCGCCCGCCCCGCGCCCGGCCAGCCCGACGGCGATCAGCAGACCCACGGCGGCGTTGGCCACACACGCGGCCAGCAGCGCGGCGGTGAGCGGCGCCCGCCGCCCGACCACGGCCGCGGAGAGCATCTCCTGACGCCCGGTCTCCTCCTCCTCACGGGTGTGCCGTACGACGATGACGAGGCTCATGACGGCGGCGAGGACGCCCGCGTAGCAGCCGATGCGCCAAGCGGCGAGGGCGCCGATGGAGTCACCGAAGACCGGCCCGTACAGGGCGCGCATGGAGGAGTTGGAGTTCATGGAGGCCATGGCGTCGGCGCGCTCGGCGGCGGTGCCGTAGAACCCCTCCAGGGAGCCCGGCATGGCCAGCACGATGCCCGCCACGACGACGACCCAGACCGGCAGCAGCACGCGATCCCGCCGCAGCGCGAGCCGCAGCAGCCCACCGGTCCCCGCCAGCTGACCCCGGCCCGCACGAGGCGCGTACCCGCCCCGCCGCACCGGGCGCACGCTGTCCGCCACGCTGCTCATCGCGCGCCCACCGCCTCGCGTACGCCGTCCTCCTCCTGGTAGTGCCGCAGGAACAGCTCTTCCAGGGTGGGCGGGGTGCTGGTCAGGGAGCGGATGCCGGAGCCGGTGAGGGACTTGAGCACGGCGTCCAGCTTGTCCGTGTCGACCTGGAGGCTCACCCGGCGCCCCCGGACGTGCAGATCGTGGACACCGGCGAGAGCGGCCAGCCCGTTCGGCTCGCCCGCGAGTTCGGCGGTGACGCTGGTCCGGGTCAGATGGCGGAGCTCGGCCAGCGCGCCGGTCTCGACGGTCTGCCCCCTGCGGACGATGCTGACGCGGTCGCAGAGCGCCTCGACCTCGCTGAGGATGTGCGACGAGAGCAGAACGGTCCGCCCCCGCTCGCGCGCCTCCTCCACACAGCTCTGGAAGACCTCCTCCATGAGCGGATCGAGCCCGGACGTCGGCTCGTCGAGGACCAGCAGGTCGACGTCGGAGGCGAAGGCGGCGACGAGGGCGACCTTCTGCCGATTGCCCTTGGAGTACGTACGCCCCTTCTTCGTGGGGTCGAGCTCGAACCGCTCGACGAGCCGGTCGCGCCGCTCCCGGTCGAGCCCGCCGCGCAGCTTCCCGTACAGATCGATGACCTCGCCCCCGCTGAGGTTGCGCCACAGGGTCACGTCCCCGGGGACGTACGCGATACGGCTGTGCAGCTCGACCGCGTCGTGCCACGGGTCCCTGCCGAGGAGCTGGGCCGCGCCGGAGTCCGCGCGGAGCAGTCCGAGGAGGACTCGGATGGTGGTGGATTTCCCGGCCCCGTTCGGCCCGAGGAAGCCGTGCACCTCGCCGGTCTCGACGTCCAGGTCGAGGCCGTCCAGCGCACGCGTCCTGCCGAACGACTTGTGCAGTCCGGAGACGGTGATTGCTCTGGTCATGATTTTGAACGTACGCTACTTTCACAAACTTGTGAAGTTAAGGAACCGTATAAACTTCTCTCTGCCGCGGTGACCAGGGGAGATGATCGACGCATGACCAAGGACGAGACGCAGACGCCCGACGGGCCGGACCGCGACCCGGAGGCCGTCTCCCGCTTCGTGGAACAGTTCGCCGCGCAGCTCGTCGAGGCGGGCATGCCGCGGATGCCCGCCCGGATCTTCGTCGCCCTGCTCTCGTCCGACGCGGGCGCGCTCACTTCCGCGGAGCTCGGCGAACAGCTCCGGGTCAGCCCGGCGGCCGTCTCCGGCGCGGTGCGCTACCTCACCCAGCAGCACATGGTCACCCGCGAGCGGGAGCCCGGCACGCGGCGCGACATCTTCCGCGTGCACAGCAACCAGTGGTACGAGGCGCTGGGCTCCCGGGACTCCGTCCTGAAGCGGTGGGAGAACGCGATGCGGGATGGCGTCGCCAACCTTGGCGAGGACACTCCTGCGGGGCGGCGCCTGCTGGAGACGCTGGCGTTCTTCGAGTTCATCCAGGGCGAGCTCGCAGGAATGATGGACCGCTGGCGAGCCCACCGCGAATCCCTGTTCGGCCCCCCGCGGAACGGCTCCTGACCGGCGCCCCTGCGTGCCCCTGCGCCGTCCGGCGGAGGCAGGACCCCCAAGCCCGCCGCTTCGCGGCGGATGTCTCCCACCCACCCACCCGTTTGCCCTGCGACGTCCAGCGGGGGTAGGGGCCGGGGCTGCCCCCTCACGCCAGGGGCAGGGCGTGGGTGGGGGGTGGGGGGACCTCAGCGACCCAAAGGGGGCGGGTGGGAAACCCCGCAGCGGCCAGGGCAAACGGGCGGGGCGGGTGGGAAACCACCGCGACCGCCCGGGCGAGGGGGCCTGGGGAGGTCCTCCGACCCCTGCCGGGCTGCGGCCGCGGGCGGGTGGGAGACCACTGCGACTGCCCAGGCGAGTGGGCCCGGGGAGGCCGTCCGGCCCCGTCGGGTCGCGGCCGTGGGTGGGTGGGGTACCACCGTGGCCGTCCAGGGGATTGGGCCCGGGGGAGGCCGCCCGACCCCGTCGGGCCGCAGGCGCGTACGAGACGGGAGGGGACGTGGGGGTATGTGCGCACGGAGCACCGAGCACACCCTGACGGGCAGAAGGTCTTCAGGCGTGGCGTAGGGATAGCGAGTACGTACATACCCCCGCGGCCCCGCACCCACAGACGGGCCACAGGCGCAGACGCCCACTGGGCCGCACCCGCGAAGGGCCCCGCACCCACAGACGAACCCCAGGCGCAGCCCCCCCCGCCTACCGCGGCAGCGTCAAGCCCCAAGCCATGGGCCTGACCGTCCACGTCCTGGTTCGTACCGGCCCCGCCACCACCGCATCCGCCCGATACCGGAAATCCGCCCCCGAAACCGTCACCGTCCGCGCCCGCACCCGCGTCAGCCCCGCATCCGCATCCGCATCCGTACCTCCACCCGCCCCCACCGAAGCCCGCCGCACCTCCACCTGCGCGAGGCCGCCGCCCCCCGCCGTGACGCGCACCCCCTCCACCGGCTGGTCCAGGCCCACGAGGGTGACCCCGTCGACCTCGATCCGGAGCCGGGTGGGTGGTGTGGGACGGGCGGGGCGCGTGGGACGTGTGGCGAGGGTGCGGACGAAGGACTGGCACGAGCGCAGCCACGCATGACCCTCCGCCGCGACTCCCGCGACCCCCGCAATCGCCCGAGACGACCCCCCGGTGGCCACCTCCGAGGAGGAGGAGGAGACATCACCCTCCCCCAGGGATTCCTCAGCCACCCCCACCGGCGGAATCCGAAGATCCCCGAGCACGACCCCGTCACTGTCGTCCACCAGTAGATCGAGCCGACGCTCGGCCCCCTCCAGAACCGCCCGAGCCGCCGCCACCGCCCCCGCAGGCACCCCGAGCCCCCGAGTGAGCGTCTGCGCGGCCCCCACGGGGACGACCGAAAGCCCGCATCCGGCGAGGTCCCGCTCCCGGTGGAGCACGGCGACCGCCCGCAGCAGCGCCCGATCGTCACCGACCACCACGAGCCGTCGCGCACCCCTCCTGGCCAGCGCTTTCGCGAAGTCCTCGGGGCCGTCGGGGAGGCAGACCCGGACCGCCGCGCCCGCACCGAGCACATCCTTCGCGATCCGTACCGACTCACCGTCCGTGCGCCGGGCGACCGGGTCGATGACGACTAGGAGCTGGTCGCGAGCCGACAACGTGCTCCCTTTCTTTTAGCCGTTCTTTGAGACCTCGGGTAGCATCTTTGTGCAAGAGCCCCTTGCGCTATTGCGCCAGGGGCTTCGTCTATTCCGGGGCAGCATCCAAGGCACACCCATCGGCGGCTACGGCCCCAGACCTTGGACATGCCCCGCCCGGAAGGGGTGTACGCCTGTGCCCGCACTTGTGCTGCTCGGTGCTCAGTGGGGTGACGAAGGCAAGGGAAAGGCCACTGACCTGCTCGGTGGCTCCGTGGACTATGTAGTGCGCTACCAGGGCGGCAACAACGCCGGCCACACGGTCGTCGTAGGCGACCAGAAGTACGCGCTGCATCTCCTCCCTTCCGGGATTCTCTCCCCGGACTGCGTGCCCGTCATCGGCAACGGAGTCGTCGTCGACCCGTCGGTCCTGCTCTCCGAGCTGAGCGGTCTGAACGAGCGCGGCGTCGACACGTCGAAGCTGCTGATCAGCGGCAACGCGCACATCATCACGCCGTACAACGTGACCGTCGACAAGGTGACGGAACGCTTCCTCGGCAAGCGCAAGATCGGCACGACGGGCCGCGGCATCGGCCCGACCTACGCCGACAAGATCAACCGCACCGGCATCCGCGTGCAGGACCTCTACGACGAGTCGATCCTGCAGCAGAAGGTCGAAGCGGCGCTGGAGATCAAGAACCAGCTCCTCACCAAGCTCTACAACCGCCGCGCGATCGAGGCGGAGCAGATCGTGGAGCAGCTCCTGGAGCACGGCGAGAACATCAAGCAGTACGTCGCCGACACCACCCTGATCCTCAACAACGCGCTCGACGAGGACAAGGTCGTCCTGTTCGAGGGCGGCCAGGGCACGCTCCTGGACGTGGACCACGGCACGTACCCCTTCGTCACCTCCTCGAACCCGACCGCGGGCGGCGCCTGCACGGGTACGGGCGTGGGCCCGACGAAGATCAGCCGGGTCATCGGCATCCTGAAGGCGTACACGACCCGCGTCGGCGCGGGCCCGTTCCCGACGGAGCTGTTCGACGCTGACGGCGAGGCGCTGCGCACCATCGGCGGCGAGCGCGGTGTGACCACCGGCCGTGACCGTCGCTGCGGCTGGTTCGACGCCCCGATCGCCCGGTACGCGACGCGCGTCAACGGCCTGACGGACTTCTTCCTCACGAAGCTCGACGTCCTCACCGGCTGGGAGCAGATCCCGGTCTGCGTGGCGTACGAGATCGACGGAAAGCGCGTCGAGGAGCTCCCGTACAACCAGACCGACTTCCACCACGCGAAGCCGATCTACGAGATGCTGCCGGGCTGGTCCGAGGACATCACCAAGGCCCAGACCTTCGCCGACCTGCCGAAGAACGCGCAGGGTTACGTGAAGGCGCTGGAGGAGATGTCCGGCGCGCCGATCTCCGCGATCGGCGTGGGCCCGGGCCGTACGGAGACGATCGAGATCAATTCGTTCGTGTAATCCGCTCGTCCGAGCTCTGTTTTTCTGAGCTCTGTGAGAGGGGCGCCCCGGCACCACTGCCGAGGCGCCCCTCTCCGCATACCCGAAGCCCCTCCGGCGTGGCGCACGGCAGATGGCCGTGGGTGCGGATGACGTCGAGGCCGGTGCCGCGGGCGTAGGCGAGGAACCCCGCGGCGAGGGAGTCGGCGGGCGGCAGGCCGTACGTGTAGGCGTACTCGATCTCGCGGTAGGGGTAGCCGCTCTTCTCCAGCTGTTCGGCCGAGGGGGCGTGGCCCTCCAGGTTGAGCCGGTGCAGGCCCTTGAGACCGGCGGCGGCGCGGAGTTCGCTGTAGCCGATGGCGCCGGGGATGCGGCCGACGGCGTCGATGACCTGGTCGGTGGAGTCGAGTTCGCAGCGGGTGACGGGGACGGACGGGTCGTCCTTGCCCAGGCAGTCGTTGGAGGACGCCTTGATCTCGAAGGCGCCGCCGAGGATGCGGCGCTGGAGCGTGTCGCGGGTGCCGGAGCTGGAGCCGCGGCTGACCAGGACGACGGGCAGGTCGGGCCCGCCGAGCTCCTTCCAGTTGCGTACGTCGCCGCGGTAGAGGCGGCGCACCTGGGGCAGCGTCAGATTCCGCAATGGCACACGGTCGTTGAGGACGAGCGCGAAGACGGAGACCGCCACGCGCGTCTCGGCGAGCCGCGGAAATCCGTCGGACTTGGCCCCGTCGGAGAAGGCGAGAAGAGGCGGCGCCCCCTTCCCTCCTCCTCCGGAGCGGCCGAACTTCCGCCCCGAGTCGTCCAGTTCACGCACGCCCGCCGCGCTGCCGTGCGCGCTGACCGTGATGTCGGAGCCCGGACAGTCCTCCTCGTACTTCTCGGCGAGCTCCTCGGCGACCGGTGCGAACGCGGTCGAGCCGAGCACCGTCAGCTCGCCCGTCGCGCACTCGATGGGCGGCGGATCGTCCTCCCGCAGCACGATGATCGAGGCCAGCGTGACCACGGAGAGGGTGAGCAGCACGGTCAGGAGCTGCGCGGGCCTGGACAGCAGCGGCGGCTTGCCGTCGAGGGTGGTGGAGCGGTTGGGCTGTACGTCACCGGCCTGGATGCCGCCGGACAGGGTGACGTCGCCGCCGACGGGCCCGCCGGTGAGCAGGACCAGGAGCTTGTAGTGCTGTCCCCTGTTGAGCGGGACGCGCGGGATGTGCAGGGTGCTGCCCTCGTACCGCAGGCCCGCCGCAGGGGTGAAGTGCTCCATCAGGTGGTCGTCGCCGGACGGCGCGGTGACGGCGAGGCCGCGGACGGTGCGTCCGGTGAAGACCGCGGTGAGGCCGTGCAGCGCGCGCCCGCTGTAGTCGGCGTCGGACACGGCCTGCGAGCCGTCGTTCTCGACGCGCAGCAGGACGAGCGTGGCGTCGGACATCTCGGGGGTCTCGTCGAAGAGCCCGAGGCGGGCGTTGGCGCCGCCCGTCCGCACGTTGTCGCCTATTGCAGTGTCCAGCTGAACGCGATATCCGATGCGTTTGCGCCGCGGCACCCGCCGCTCGTACCAGAGCGCGCCGACGGTGGCGGCGAGCCCGAGCACAGCCGTGAGCACGGCGATGGTGTTCTCGGTGCTCAACCAGTCCATGGGCGGTGACGGTAGGCGGCGCGGCGCCGCCCGGGGCCCGCTTTCCCGTTCCGTCGGCCGCTGTTCGCCGCCGGTTCAGCTCTTGCCGTACGTCTTCTCAGCTCTTGTCGTACGTCAACTCGCCGCTGCCGTCCGTGTTGGCGCGCCGCAGCTTGCCGTTGCCGAGGATGGTGACGACGCTCGAGTCGCCGGGCGTGCAGGACGTCATGGGTTCGCCGACGGTGACCTCGGTGGGCCCGATGCGCAGGCGGTCGCCGGACGCGGACACCAGCTTGCCCTGGAAGACGCAGTGATAGGTGCCGCCGCCGTCGGCGGGTCCGTCCGCCGTCACCGAGAGAACGGTGTCTCCCACCTCGCCCTGCTGGACGGTGAGTTCGCGGGTGCTGTGGCCGTCGTCGGTGTCGAGGCCGCCGGACCAGGTGCCCAGGTACTTGTCGGGGACCGTGCCGTCGTCCGCGCCGGACGCGGAGGGCTCCGGACTGCTCGCTCCGGGGGACGGCGAGGTGGCCCCCGGCGTCTTCTTCGGCGCGCTGCCGGCACTGTTTCCTGCCGCGTCGGCGCTCTGCTTGTCCTCGGTGCTGTCGCCGTTCATGACGGCGTAGACGGTGCCGCCCGCTCCGACGGCCACTATCAAGGCGACGACGATCAGCGCGGCGGTCGAACGCCCGCTGCGCCGCGGCGGCTCGGGCGGCGGGACGGGACCGTACGGGGGAGTGGGCCCGAAGCCGGGGGGAGCCTGGTGGGGGTGGGGGTAGCCGTAGGCGGCGTGCTGGTGGGCCTGTTGCGGGAGTTGCTGCGGCGGATAGCCATAAACGGGGGTACTGGGCGCGGGCGCAGGCGTGTGCGCGGGCGTGGGCGGAGGAGTGGGCGGCGCCTGCCCGGACACCATGGTGGGCAGGTGGTCGAGGGGCGCGGCACCGGGCTTGCCGGGCGGCGGCGGAGTGGCTTCGTCTCCGTCACCCACAGCCTCCGGAGGCCCCCCGGCAGGGGCAGCGCCCCTGCCACGGGCAACGGGTTCCTCCCCCGGCGTCTCCCCCGACGTCTCCTCCGGATCCTCCGCGTCCAGCAACTGCACCGCATGGCGCCCCAGTTGCGCGACCAGGGCACCCGGCAGCCAGGGGTCGAGAGTGTGACCGTCCCCCAGCGCGTCCGCGGCCCCGGTGCGCTCCAGCACCTCGTCCAAGGAGGGCCGGTCCGCCGGATCCTTGCGCAGGCAGGCGCCGATCAGCTCGGCGAGCTCCTCGGGGAGCCCCTCCAGGTCGGGCTCCTCCTGCGCGATGCGGAACATCAGCGCGTGCACGCCGCTGTTGGCCGTCCCGAAGGGCAGCGCTCCCGAGGCGGCGTAGGCGAGCACCGAGCCGAGGCAGAACACGTCGCACGCCGGGGTGATCCGATCCCCCCGCACCTGCTCGGGGGCCATGAACCCGGGCGAGCCGACGAGCGCGCCGGTACGGGTGAGGCCGCCGTCGGTGACCGTCTCCAGGGCGCGTGCGATGCCGAAGTCGATGACGCGCGGGCCGTCGATGGTGATCAGGACGTTGGACGGCTTCAGGTCGCGGTGGACCATGCCCGCCGCGTGGATGTCCTTGAGCGCGCCGGAGAGCCCGGCCGCGAGGATGTTCACGGAGCGCTCGGGCAGCGGCCCGTGGTCGTGCGAGACGACGCTCTGCAGCGAGGGCCCCGCGACGTACCCGGTGGCGAGCCACGGGATCGCCGCCTCGGTGTCCGCGTCGAGGACCGGCGCCGTCCACGCGCCGCCCACCTGCCGCGCGGCCTGCACTTCCTGCCGGAACCGGTTCCTGAACTCGTCCTGCTCGGCGAGCTCTTGGCGCACCAGCTTCACCGCGACCGTACGCCCACGATCGGACCGCGCGAGATACACCTGCCCCATGCCACCGGCCCCGAGCCGCGCCAACAGCCGATACGCGCCGATCCGCTGCGGATCCCCGGGCACGAGCTTCTCCATCGCCGCACCGACCTCCCCCATTGGTGTGCAACAGAGTGAGGAGTGTACTGACCGTTGACACGCTCCGGGCAGGCACTGCGCCCTTCACGGGCACCCCGCCACGCTTATCTGTTACCGGCGGGCCGGGCGAGCAAGCCGGTTCATGCGACTCCGAGGAATCCCGGGTCGGCGCCGTCGAACTGCAGGCGCGAGTCGCGGCTCAGGCCCAGGAGCTCCGCCATGGGTACGGCACGACGGCTGGTCGCCGACAGGTCCTGGCGGGCCTCGGCCGACCACAGCGGCGGGGAGAACGACAACCCCTGCCGACCGTTGAGTACGGAGACCTCGCTGCGCCAGCCGTCCCACCGCAGGCCCCCGTAGAACTTCTGAAGCCCTCCGGAGAGAATCCAGGACAACCAGGCCGAGTGCCCGGCCCCCAGCGCCTCCCAACCGAGGGTGTCGGGGGCGAAGTAGACGATCTCGCCCGGCCCACCGGGCCGACCGATCGCACGGGGGTCGCCCCCGTTGACGGCGAACACACCGCCCAGCACATCGTGCGCAACCACGAGCCCCGCCTCCGGCTGCCAGGCCGGGTCGAACGTCGAGGGCATCGCGTTGATCCCGGCCAGGCCCGGCAGCCCCACGCCGTCGGGGCCGTGCGGGCTGCCGAAGATCCGCAGCCATCCGCCGTCCACGAGCAGACCGCCGCAGTTCAGCGCGATCCCGCCCAGGTTCGACCGGGCCGAGACCTGCAGCTGCAGCAGGGCTGCGCGGCCCGTCTCGACATCGCCGGGCAGCACTTCGACTGCCATGTCGGCGTCGGACAGCTCCTTGAGGAGGAGCGGCCAGGCTGGATCATCGACGTTGATTAGTTCATTGACCTCGCGCATCCCCGCATCGTCGCACCGGCACCGAAGCGTCAGCCCGCCAGGGCACCGGGCCGGGCCCCTCTACGATGCGATCCCGGCCCTCCACCTGCTTGGAGAAGACGCATGACGGATGCGAGCACCGGCAAAGTGGTCGTGAACAGGGTGATGTCCCTGGACGGGTTCATCGCGGGTCCCGGCCACACGATGGACTGGATCTTCGAGCACATGACGTCGGCGACGTTCCCGGAGGTCATGGCGGCCACGGGCGCCATGCTCATCGGCCGGGGCACGTACGAGGTCGGCAAGCGCATGTCCGACGAGAACCCCGACTACGACGGCGGGGCGCGGTTCGTCCTCACCCACCGCCCGCCCGACGAGCCGGACCCCCACGTCACCTTCCTCAGCTGCAACATCGAGGAGGCCGTGGCCACGGCCCGCCGCGCCGCCGGTGACAAGAGCCTGGAGATCCTCGGCGCGGACGTGGCCGCCCAGTGCCTGCGGCGCGGCCTCGTCGACGAGATCCTGGTGTACGTCCTGCCGGTGCTGCTCGGCGACGGCGTCCGCTTCGCACCGCCGGGCCTCGACCGGATCGACCTGGAGCCCATCGGCAACATCCAGTCGGGCGGCGTCACCATGCTGCGCTTCCGCGTGCGCCGTCCTCAGCCGTAGGTCCCCCATCGGCGTCCGAGGGGGTCGTACGCGTAATGGGGCAGGCCCTTGATGGAGCTGGTCCGGAACGGGCGGCCGTCGTCGTCGATGCGCACGCTGCCGGTGCGGCCCTGGGAGGACCAGTCCAGCTCCAGGTACCAGCGGCAGTCGCACGCGCTGGTCTCGGCCGAGATCAGCAGCACCTCGGGGTCCTTCGCCGAGACGCGGTAGGGCATGTGCACGGCCGGGATCGGCGTGCCGGTGTCGCTCCCGGGGACCGCGCGGGCGATGGGGCGGTCCTTGTCCAGGTCCACGGCGAAGGACCGGGGAGTGACCGCGCCGCCGCAGCCCCGGTCCATGGCGTAGTTGGTGCCCTTGACCGGTGCCGCACGGCCGACCACGCGCACGCGCAGTGCCTCCAGTACGACGGCCGTGTCGCTGCGCCCCTGCACCGACAGCCGTACGAGTGTCTCGCCGCCGTGCACCGCGCCTTGCGTCGCCGCCCAGGGCGCCGCGTCCTGCGGGGCAGGGGGCGGGGGGACCTGGCTCGGCGGCTTGGCGATGACGTAGTCGTGATCGCAGCCGAGCTGCCAGGCCTGGGAGTCGGCGGACCAGGTGAGCGGCAGCCCGTCGGGCTTTCCGTCGCGGGGCGGGGTGGATGTCGCGCCGGGCGGGCGCGAGGTGTCCGGCTTCTTCTTCGGGGTGGCGGAGTCGGAAGGGTGCTTGGGGGTCGGGGTACCGCTCGGGGTGGGTGAGGTGCCCCGGCGCTGCGGCGCTCCGGCCTCCGTCTGTGCCTGGTCGGCGACCCGGTCAGGGCGGGCGGCGGACGTCTGTCGCCCGTCCGGCAGCAAGGAGAAGGCCCCGAGCGTCGCGAGTACGGCACAGGCGGAGGCCAGTCCGACGGTGAGATGTCTTCGGCGGGACCAGGGGCGGTGTGGGGGCGGGGGCGGGGGCGGGGGAGAGGGTGCGCCGGGCGGTTCGGGCGCGGGGTCCGATTCGGCTGCCGGGTCTGCCAGGTCTGCCGGGCCTGCCGGGTCGCCATCGGTCTTCGGCGCCGGGTCCGGGTCCGGGTCCGGGTCCGGTTCGGTGCTGCCCTCCACCGCTGCGGCCTGCACGGCTTCCGTCGCCCTCGCCTCCCCCGCACGAGGCCGACGGCGGGCCGCCACGGCCAAGAGCCAGCGGCGGTGCAGTTCCAGGCGTTGCTCCGGGGTCGCCCCGCACAGGGCCGCGAAGCGTTCCACGGGGGCGAAGTCGAGCGGCACCGCGTCGCCCGCGCAGTAGCGGTGCAGCGTCGAGGTGTTCATGCCCAGACGGCGGGCCAGCGAGCCGTAGCTCCGGTCCGTGCGCTCCTTCAGCGCCGTCAGCAGCGCCGCGAACTCCGCCACCTCGTCGATGCCGTCGCCGATGCCGTCGCCGTCGCCGCTGCCGCCGCCGTCGTCCTGTGCCGACACAGGGTCCCCCGTCCTCGTACGACCCCAACCGGCCCGGGACGGTATCCCAGGCACCCGTGTACCTGCACGTCAGAAGGGCTGGGATGGTTCCACCGTGCCCGATCGGGCGTCGGTCGTTGCGCAGCGCCGCCGGGACCGCTGATGCTCTTGGTGTCGCACCGACCAGGCCCGGGCCGACCAGCGGGCCTCGCCGCGGCATCCACGTCAACGCACTCCTCCACGGGGGTAACAGCCATGTCCATGCGCATCCGAACGAGCGCATTCACCGCACTCACCGTCGCCGCCCTCGCGGCGGGCACGGTCCTCACCGCACCGGCCGCCGGGGCCGCGCCGAAGGCCGCCGCACCCAAGCTCCTGTCGGCGTCCCAGCTGCCGCCGCACCCGACGTCGTCCTGGACCGCGGGGCGGACCACCGAAGGGTTCCCCGAGGCACTCGGCCTCTGCGTGAGCACGGAGGGCGTGCCCTCCTACGACTACCGGCACCGGGAGTTCCGCACCGACGTGGACGCCAGTGCCGTGCAGTTGACGGTCGTGGCGGACACGGCCGCCCTGGCCAAGGGTCTGGCGAAGCACTACGACGACCTGATCCGCACCTGCGCCGACCGCATCGAGAAGGCTTCGCCCGACGTCGCGGCCGAGGTCCGGGACTACGGCAAGCTGCCGGTCGAGGAGGGCGCCCGCGTCCGCGGCCTGCACACCGAGACGTCCCAGGGCGCCAACGACGTCGCCCTGATGTCGGTCGGGCGGGACGGCAGGACCGTCACCGTCGTGAAGTGGGGCCAGTTGGGCGACTTCGGGGACGCGCCCGTGGCCGCCTTCAAGAAGACCACGACCACGGCCGTCAACAAGCTGTACTGACCGGGCGCCACCGCAACACCGCAACACGCAACACCGCAACACGCAACACCCGAAAGACCAGGGGCCGTCCTCCCGCCACGGGGGTCGGAAGGACGGCCCCGACTACCGGTCGTGCCTCGGCGCGGCACGCCGACACGACGAAGCCGCCCGCCTGGTTCCCCCGTGGCGGACGGCTCGCGTCGAGTGTTCAGAGATCGAGACCGGCGGCGGCGACGTAGCGTCCTGGGCCGCTGGACGACACCGACCGGAGTCGGCGACGGGATTCGAACCCGCGTTGCTCTCTTGAGAGGAGAAGTAGCCGCAGCCTCCGCACCTGAACGAGATCCACCGTAGCCGCGGCGCGCCTGCCGGGCACGCGAATTAACGCCCTCCCGGAGCTCCCCGTTTGACTTGGACCGAGGTCCAGGTCCGAGGCTTGCCCCATGAGCGATGAGGAAGAGCGGTTCGGCATCGGGGAGGCCGCCGCGCGTACCGGTCTCGACCCCGACACGTTGCGGTACTTCGAGCGGCAGGGGATCCTGCCCGCCCCCCGGCGCGACACCGCAGGGCGCCGTCAGTACGTCGCCGCCGACGTGGACCTGATCCGCATGCTGGTCCACCTGCGCGAGACGGGGATGCCCCTGGCCGACATCGCGCAGTTCACCGGCGCCGACGCCGATGCCGAGGTCGCCGACCCGTCGCGGCTGCGCCTTGAACTGCTCGCGGCGCACCGCCGTCGCGTCGAGGACCGCCGCGACGCACTGGACCGTGCCCTCGACGTGATCACCCGCAAGATCGCGGACTACACCGATCAAGCAGCCGACTCGCCGCAGTTCCTCAAGCGGCCCGACACGACGATCGCCTACGCCGTCCAGGGGGACGGACCCCTGCTCTTCCTCGTCGGCGCGCCGGTGGGACGAGGCGGATTCGCCGCCCTCGCGGACGAGCTCGCGGGGCAGTTCACCGTCGTCACCCACGACCCCCGCGGCATCGGCGCCAGTCGCCCGACGCACGGAATGGCCGAGCCCACGCCCGAAGTCCTCGCCGAGGACCTGGCCGCCCTGGTCGACACGTTCACCGGCGCGCCCGCCCTGTTCGTCGGTACGAGCGGCGGGGCCGTGACCCTTCTCGAACTGGCCAAGCGGCATCCCGGCCTCGTCGGGACGGCCGTACTGCACGAGCCGCCCCTGATCTCGCTCCTGGACGACGACACCCTCGCGGAGCGCGCCGCGTCCGCGTTCGCCGTCGCGGCGGCCGACCCCCAGCGGGCCGTGCAGGAGTTCGTCGACCTGAGCGGCGCCGCCCACCACACACGCCCGGACCAGGTGCCGCCCGCGCATGTCGAGCTGCCGGAGCTGCCGCCCGCGGAACTCGACAAGAACCGCTACTTCCTCGGCCGCATGGCGGGCCCCAGCGTCTTCTACGAGCCCGACACCGAGGCCCTGCGCCGAGCCGGACTGACCGTGTGCGCCGGGTCGACGAGCCACCACCAGATGGCGCGTCGGGCGGCCCACGCCCTGGCCGCACTGCTGCGCCGGCCCCTGATCGACATGCCCGGCAACCACGTGGGCGCCAGCGCGGAACCGGCGGAGTTCGCCCGCGCCCTCGTACCGCTGCTGCTCCCTACGGCTCCGTGACGCCGTCCGCCACGCCGTCCGTCACGCCGTCCGTCACGTCCGTCATGTCGTCCAGGACCATGGCGAGGCGCTCCAGCACCCGTGCCGTCTCCGCGAACCCGTCCTCGCCGAGCGCCTCTGCCAGCCGCGCCGCCAGCTCCGCATGGCCCGGCTCGATCCGCGCCACGGCCGCCCTGCCCTCCTCCGTCGGCCGGAGCAGCTTGGCGCGGCGGTGGGCCGGGTTCGGCACGTACTCGGCGAGTTCCTTGCGCACCAGGAGGTCCGCCACGCGCTGCACGCTCTGCCGCGTGATGCCCATCGCGCGGGCGATGCCCGCGACCGGCAGCGGTTCGCGCAGCACCGCGCCGAGCACCTGCCACCAGGCCGCGGTGAGCCCCGCGGGTTTCGCCAGTTCCTCGGAGGCGGTGAGGAACTGGCCGTTGAGGCGGAAGACGGTCAGGGCCGTGCGGCTCAGCAGGTCCTGCTGGTCGCGGCTCACGAGTTGAGCGTCTCGTACGCGGCCGGGTCCGAGTCGTGGAAGAGGCGGAACCACGCGTCGAGCTTCTCGTCGTCGAGGACGTCGCCGAGGCGGCCGAAGATCTCGCGGGCGAATGCGACCGGCTCGGTCGGGCCCGCCGTGATCAGGTCGCCGTCGGTGACCGCGTCCGTCTCCACGTACCGCTCGCCGCCCTTGTAGCCCGTGGCCGCCAGGTACATCGACGCCGCGCTGGTGTGCGTGCGGTCGTCGAGGAGCCCCTCGCGGGCGAGGCCCGCCGTGGCGCCGCAGATGGCGCCCACCGGCACGCCCGCGGCCAGGAACGCGCGGGCCGTGCGTGCGAACGGGGCGAGGTCGTCGCCCGTGTCCCACAGGTCGCCGCCCGGCAGGATCAGCAGGGCGCTGTCCTCGGGGCGCAGTTCGGCGAGGGAGAGGTCGGGCTGGACCCGGAGGCCGCCGATGGAGACGACGGGTTCGGCGGTCGGGGCGACCGTGCGGATCTCGTAGCCGAAGCGGGCGAGCCAGGCCGTGGCGTGGCCGGTCTCCCAGTCGGCGAACGTGTCGTAGAGGGCCAGGTGCACGGGCTTGCGGGACATGAGGGCCTCCGTTGTCTGCGTGCGGTACGTGCGGTGCGTACGTAAGCATGCTGTCAAAACGACAGCATGCTGTCAATGAAGATGCCGCGACGTTCCTTAACGCCCACGAGGGGCGGCCTTAACCCCCCGCTCCCTAGCGTCCTCGGCATGGACAGCACACTGACCCTCTGCGCCCACCTGGCGCTCGACCTGGCCGCCGTCGCCCTGCTGACCTTCGGCGTCTTCTATCCGCGGCACCGCAGGCGTGAGCTCGTCCCCGCGTATCTCGCCCTGAACGTGGCGCTGTTCGCGATCGTCGCCGGGCTCGGGACGGTCGGCGGCGACGGCGGGCTCGCCCTCGGCTTCGGGCTCTTCGGGGTGCTCTCGATCGTGCGGCTGCGCTCCGACGCGCTGCAGCACCAGGAGGTCGCGTACTACTTCATCACCCTCGTGCTCGGCCTGCTCTGCGGTCTGCCCGCGCTCGGGCTGCCCGTGGCGGCGCTCCTCGCCGGTGTCCTGCTCGCCGTGATGTACGGCGCCGACCACCCCCGCCTCTTCGCGCGCGACCGGCGGACCGTCGTCACCCTGGACTCCGTCCACCGCGACGAGGAGTCCCTGCGGGCCGAGCTCGCGCGGCGGCTCGGCGAACCGCTCGGATGGACCGTCCAGGAAGTCGATTACGTACGTGACCTCATGGTCCTGGAAGTACGTTTCCGCCAGCCGGAACCTTCTGTTACATCCCGGGAGTTGACGGTACGACGACGCACGACCAGGTCCCGCACGATCGCCCCCGACCACCCGAAGGAGACCGTGTGAACCCCGCCGTACGCGCCATCGGCCGCGCCGCCACCGCCGCGCACCCCATCGCGCTGGACGAGGTCAACGCCAGGGCGGAGCTGCTCGCCCGCTTCGACAACAGCTACCTCGTGCCGGTCGAGATATTCGAGGACCTCGCCGCGCTGCTCACCGACCCCCGCCGGTCCGGCGGCCCCTTCCGGGCGCTCAGCATCGGCGGAAAGCGCTGGTTCCGCTACCACTCGACGTACTACGACACCCCCGACCTCGGCACCTTCCACGACCACCGCCAGGGCCGACGGCTCCGCTACCGCATCCGGGAGCGGATCTACCAGGACAGCGGGGAGCGGCAGTTCGAGATCAAGCTCAAGAGCGGGCGCGGCGAGACCGTCAAGCACCGCCAGCGCCTGGAGGGCGACGACCACGCCCTGGACGCGGTGCGACTCGGCTTCCTCGCCGGTGTGCTGCGGGGGTCGTACGGCATCGAGGCGCCGGACGGGCTCGTCCCCTCCCTCGTCACCGACTACCAGCGGGCCACCTTCGTCGCCGACGGGCAGCGCATCACATGTGACGCGGGGCTCGTCGTGCGGGACACGGTGACGGGGCGCAGCGCCGCCGCCGACAGCGGTCTCGTGCTGGTGGAGACCAAGACCAAGGGCCATCTGACGGAGGCCGACCGGGTGCTGCACCGGTTCGGGGTGCGGGCCGCGGACTTCACCAAGTACTGCGGGGGGTATGCCGCGGTCCGGCCCGAGCTGGGCATCAACAAGTGGGCGCGGGCGGTGCGGACGGCGTTCCCCCGGGCGGCGCGGGCGGGAACGTCAGAGTGATGCGGGAGCCGGTGCCGGTGCCGGAGCAGGTGTCCGTGGCCGGGGCCGTTTCGAAGCGGCCGCCCGCCTCCTCGGCCGTGCGGCGCGCGATGTCCAGGCCCAGGCCCGTGGAGCCCGCGCCGCTCGTGCCGCGGCCGGGGGCGGTCCCCGGGTCGGGGAAGCCGGGCCCCTCGTCGGCGACGGTCAGCTCCGCCTCGCCTCCGGGTGTCCGGCGGACCGTGAGGGAGAAGGCCGTGCCCTGGGGGGTGTGGTCCAGGACGTTGCCGATCAACGTGTCGAGGGCGGCGGTGAGTTCGTCCGCAGGTACGGGTACGTAGATCTCGTCGTCCGGCGTCGTGGTGCGGGCGTCGCGGTTCTGGTCCTCGGCCAACGGGGCCCAGAACGCGGCGCGTTCGCGCGCCACCGCCGCCAGGTCCGCGCGCGGCGCCTCGCGCAGGGGGCGCCGCGCCTTGCGGATCACGTCGTCGACGCTGCGCTCCAGGGCCGTGACGTCGGCGGCGATGCGGTGGGCCTCGTCCGTGTCGCGGAGGGTCTCCGCGTCCAGGCGCAGGGCGGCCACCGGGGTGCGCAGGCGGTGCGCCAGGTCGGCGGCGTTCTCGCGTTCGGCGGTGAGGAGTTCGTCGATGCGGGCGGCCAGGCGGTTCAGCTCGCCCGCGATCAGGCGCAGCTCGGGCGGCCCCTCCGGTTCCGCGCGGGCCGTCAGGTCCCCCGCGGCCAGGCGGTCCGCGGTCCGGGCGAGGCGGCGCGTGGCGCCGACGAGGCGGGCGCCGAGCCGGTCGGCGAGGAGCAGCCCGAGGAGGACGAGGCCCACGCCGATCCCGGCGAGCACGAGCCAGGACGCCAGCGTGCCCGCGTACAACTGCCGCTCGGTGAGCGTCACCTGGACCACCGCCGTGCCGTCCTTGGCGCCCTGCACGGGGACCAGGACCAGTCGGCCGCCGGAGCTGGTCTCGTACGTGAAGGCGCGGCCCGTACGGGCGAGCCGCACCGGGTCCGTGACGGCGGGCCCGTTCCGGGGGCGGGGGTCCGGGCCGATGACGCGGTCGTCCGCGAGGATCAGCTCCGTGCTCGCCAGGCCCTTTCCGTTGACGCTCTCCACCGTCTGCTCGGCCGTCTCCCGCTCGTCCGCGGTCGCCAGGGCCGGGCCGAGGGCGTGGGCCACCCACTGGGCACGGGCGGTGGCCTCGGCGGTGGCGCGGTCCGCGGCGTGGCTGCGGGTCAGCAGGGTGAGGGGGACGAGGAGCGCGGTGAGGACGAGGGCGGTCGTCGCCGCGGTCAGGAGGAGGAGGCTGCGGCGCATCAGGCGGGGCTCTGTTCGCCGGGTGCCGGTTCGCCGGGTGCCTGTTCGCCCGGCGCCGCGAGCTTGACGCCCACGGTGCGGACCGTGTGCAGGTAGCGGGGGCGCTGGGCCGTCTCGCCCAGCTTGCGGCGGAGCCAGGACAGGTGGACGTCGACCGTCTTGTCGGCGCCGCCCAGGGGCTGTTGCCAGACCTCGGCGAGCAGTTCGCGGCGCGAGACGACCTGGCCGGGGCGGCGCGCGAGATAGGCGAGCAGGTCGAACTCGCGGGGCGTGAGGTCGACGGCGGCCTCGTCGAGGGTGACCTCACGGGACGCGGGGTCGATGGAGAGGGCGCCCACCCGCAGCGGCTCCTCGGTCTCGGTCACGCCGAGGCGGCGCAGCACGGCCTTGATCCTGGCGTCCAGTTGGGCGGCGCCGAACGGCTTGACGATGTAGTCGTCCGCCCCGGACTCCAGGACCGTGACCATTTCCGGTTCGTCGTCCCGGGCCGTCGCCACGATGACGGGGACGTCGCTGACCGCGCGCAGCATGCGCAGCACCTGCGCCCCGTCGACGTCGGGCAGTCCCAGATCGAGGACGACCAGGTCGGGGCGGCTGGTCACCGCCGCGTCCAGACCCGCCATGCCGCTCGGCGCGGTCGCCACGGCGTGGCCCCGGTCGCGCAGGGCCCGCACCAGCGCGCCGCGGAGCTGGGGGTCGTCCTCGACGACGAGAAGATGCGCCATACAACCACCGTAGTCAGGGGCGGGGCGGAACCTTAACCGGGGCCTTAACCGGGCGTTAGGAAACGATGCGGCACAGTGGCGGCATGAGGAAGTGGCGAAGCGCGGTCGTCACGGCTGCGTGGGTGGCCGTGGGGACGGCCGCGGGGGCGCTGGGCGCCTGGCAGTTGGCGAGTTCGGACGGTGCGGGTGATGCGGCGCACAGTCGTCCGCTGGACGAGGCGGCGGTACGGAGGGCCTTGGCGGCATCGTCCACGGCCCCGCCTCCGTCTCCGTCCCCACCGACCTCACCCTCACCCCCACCCCCCACATCCCAGGAGCCGCCCTCCGACCCTTCGCCCGAGCGATCCACGGTCCGTTTCACCGGCGGCGCCGCCACGGTGGAGTGCCGTGCCGACGGCACCGTCCGCCTCATCTCCTGGAGCCCGGCCGACGGGTTCCACATCGACGACGACGTGGAGCGCGGCCCCGCGGCGGTGGTCCGCCTGGAGGCGGAGCCCGGCGACGACGACGAGCAGGACGACCTCCCCTACGAGATCCGCTGCACCCCGGACGGCCCCCGGGCAAAGGTCGTCCCCGACACGGACGACGACTGAGCCCTTCCCGTGCGGCCCGGTGGGGGTTGCTCGCGCAGTTCCCCGCGCCCCTGGGTGGACCTCCTGGACGCCCCCGTGCGGGCGCGGGCAGTCCGGAGCCCCTGGCGGATGAGGACCAGGGGTCTTGCCCAGGGGCGCGAGGAACTGCGCGAGAAACCCCCACAGCCCCGCAGCCAACCCCCCCGGCCACCCCCCAGGGGCGCGAGGAACTGCGCGAGCAACCCCCACCGGCCCGCAGCCAAATCCCCTCGACCACCTCCCCAGGGGCGCGGGGAACTGCGCGAGAAACCCCCACCGGCCCGCAGTCAAAACCCCTCGGTCACCCCCCCAGGGGCGCGGGGAACTGCGCGAGAACCCCCCACAGCCCCGCAGACGAACACCCCCCAAGGCCCCCCGGCCAGACAACGTGTCGGGTTCCTCCCCCTACGCAAGACAACACGCCCATGTCCCGTCCACTCCCTGGACATCTACCCTCGGGCCCATGACCCCTCAGCCGAATCCCCAGGTCGGCGCCGCCGTGAAGGCCGCGGACCGCGCACATGTCTTCCACTCCTGGTCCGCACAGGAGCTCATCGACCCGCCGGCCATCGCCGGTGCCGAGGGCGCCTACTTCTGGGACTACGACGGGAACCGCTTCCTCGACTTCACCAGCGGCCTCGTCTACACCAACATCGGGTACCAGCACCCGAAGGTCGTCGCCGCGATCCAGGAGCAGGCGGCGACGATGACGACGTTCGCGCCCGCCTTCGCCGTAGAGGCCCGCTCCGAGGCCGCACGCCTCATCGCCGAGCGGACCCCCGGCGACCTGGACAAGATCTTCTTCACGAACGCGGGCGCCGACGCGGTCGAGCACGCCACCCGGATGGCCCGTCTGCACACGGGCCGCCCCAAGGTGCTCGCCGCCTACCGCGGCTACCACGGCGGCACCCACCAGGCCATCAACCTCACCGGCGACCCGCGCCGCTGGGCCTCCGACACCGGCACGGCGGGCGTCGTCCGCTTCTGGGCGCCGTTCCTCTACCGCTCCCGCTTCTACGCCGAGACCGAGCAGCAGGAGTGCGAGCGCGCCCTCCAGCACCTGGAAGACACCATCGTCTTCGAGGGCCCGCAGACCGTCGCCGCGATCATCCTGGAGACGGTGCCCGGCACGGCCGGAATCATGATCCCCCCGCCCGGCTACCTCGCGGGCGTCCGCGCGCTCTGCGACAAGTACGGCATCGTCTTCATCCTCGACGAGGTCATGGCGGGCTTCGGCCGCACCGGCGAGTGGTTCGCCGCCGACCTCTTCGACGTCACACCGGACCTGCTGACCTTCGCCAAGGGCGTGAACTCCGGATACGTGCCGCTCGGCGGCGTCGCCATCTCCGGAAAGATCGCGGAGACCTTCGCCAAGCGCCCCTACCCGGGCGGCCTCACCTACTCCGGCCACCCGCTGGCCTGCGCCGCCGCCGTCGCCACGATCAACGTCATGGCGGAGGAGGGCATCGTCGAGCACGCGGCGAACCTCGGCGCCCAGGTCATCGAGCCGGGCCTGCGCGAGCTCGCCGAGCGCCACCCCTCGGTCGGCGAGGTGCGGGGCGTCGGCATGTTCTGGGCCCTTGAGCTGGTGAAGGACAGGGAGACGCGCGAGCCGCTGGTGCCCTACAACGCCACCGGCGAGGCGAACGCCCCCATGGCCGCGTTCGGCGCGGCGGCGAAGAAGCACGGCCTGTGGCCCTTCATCAACATGAACCGCACCCACGTGGTCCCCGCGTGCAACATCACGGAGACGGAGGCGAAGGAGGGCCTGGCGGCCCTGGACGCGGCTCTGTCGGTGGCCGACGAGCACACGGCGTAGCCGAGCCACTCCCTCCAGCCGGGGAACCCGACCACGTAGTCTGACGTGCTCATAAGTAAGACGACCACGTCAGACTCCGTGAGGGAAACAGATGCCCGGCACCGACGGCCCCGCCGTCATCCGCAGCACACTGCGCCAGCAGATCGCCGACGCGCTCCGCGACGAGGTCCTGGCCGGTCGGCTGGAGCCCGGGCAGGAGTTCACGGTCAAGGAGATCGCCGAGCAGTACGGCGTCTCCGCGACCCCCGTCCGCGAGGCCCTGGTGAACCTCACCGCCCAGGGCCTCCTGGACGCCGACCAGCACCGCGGCTTCCGCGTCCACGAGCACACCCTGGACGACTACCGCTCCATGCTGGAGGCCCGCGGCCTCGTCGCCGACGGGATCTTCCGCGACCTCGCGGCGCACGGCGCCCGCAGTGACGTTTCGGACGCCCTCTTCTCCGTGCGCCGCCGCGGCGAGGAGGCGGCCCGCGCGGCCTGCGCGGGCGACCTGACCGTCCTGATCGGCTACGACCTCCGCTTCTGGCGCGAGCTCAGCGCCCTCTTCGGCAACCCCTACCTCTCCGACTTCCTGCACCGCCTGCGCGTGAAGTCCTGGGTCTGCGCGGTCACCCACCTCCGCCGCTGGACCGACATCAAGGGCGGTGACCTGCGCGGTCTGCTCTGGTCCCGGCACACGGAGCTCGTCGACGCCCTGGTGCGCCGCGACCCGGAGGCGGCCCACGGAATCGTCATCGAGTACAACGCGCACTCCCTGTCCCTCATCGAGCGGCTGGCCGCTGCATGAGCGTGGACCTGTCCGTCGTCGTTCCCGCCTACAACGAGGAGGAGCGCCTGGGCCCCACGCTCGACGCGCTCCGCGACCACCTCGAAACCACGTACCGGGGCGCCTGGGAGCTGATCGTCGTCGACGACGGCTCCACCGACCGCACCGCGGAGATCGCCGCGGACGCGTCCGCCGCCGACCCCCGCGTCCAGCTCGTGCGCGGCGGCCGCAACCGCGGCAAGGGCCACGCCCTGCGGCTCGGCGTCCTCGCCTCGTACGGCCGCCGTGTCCTGGTCACCGACGCCGACCTCGCCGCGCCCATCGAGGAGCTCGACCACCTCGACAAGGCGCTCACCGACGGCCACGCGGCCGCGATCGGCTCCCGGGCCCGCCCCGGCGCGACCATCGGCGCCCACCAGCACCGCCTGCGCGAGCTGCTGGGACGTACCGGCAACTTCCTCATACGCACGGTCGCCGTCCCCGGCATCCGCGACACCCAGTGCGGATTCAAGCTCTTCGACGGGGACCGGGCCCGTGAGGCGTTCGCCGCGTCCCGGCTGCACGGCTGGGGCATCGACGTCGAGATACTGCAGTACTTCCGGCGGGCGGGCTGGCCCGTCGCCGAGGTGCCCGTGCGCTGGTCGCACCAGGAGGGCTCGAAGGTCAGGCCCCTCGACTACGTGAAGGTCCTCGCCGAGCTGACCACGCTCAAGGCCCGCTCGGTCCGCCGCGCCGACCTCCTGGTCGCGCTCCTCTTCCTGGCCCTCTCGGTCACCCTCTACTCGGGCCGCTGGGTCGCGCCCGCCCACCGCTACATCCCCGACTCCCTCCAGGACCAGAACCAGTGGGAGTGGTTCTTCGCGGTGACGGCGGACAACGTCCGCCACTTCAGCAACCCCCTGTTCACCACCCTCCAGAACGTCCCGGACGGCGTGAACCTCATGGCCAACACGGTCATGCTCGGCCTCTCCGTGCCGCTCGCCCCCGTGACCTGGCTCCTCGGCCCCGCGGTCGCCCTGAACGTCGCGATGACCGGCGGCCTCGCCGCCACGGCCGTCAGCTGGTACGTGCTGATCCGCAGACGCCTCGTCCCGCACCGGGGCGCCGCCGCCGTCGGCGCGGCCCTCGCCGCGTTCGCGCCCCCGATGGTCAGCCACGCCAACGCCCACCCGAACTTCATCGTCCTCTTCATGATCCCGCTGATCATCGAGAGGGCGCTGCGGCTCTGCGAGGGCACCCGGGTCGTCCGCGACGGAGTCGTCCTCGGCCTCTTCACGACGTACCAGATCTTCCTGGGCGAGGAGCCGCTCCTCCTCGCGGCGCTCGGCATGCTGCTCTTCGCCCTCGCCTACGCGGCCGTGCGCAGGGACGTGGCGCGGGCCGCCTGGCGCCCACTCGCCCGCGGCCTCGCCATCGCCCTCGCGGTCACGATCCCGCTGGTCGCCTTCCCCCTCTACTGGCAGTTCTTCGGGCCGCAGAGCTACAAGAGCGTGCTGCACGGCGACAACGCGGGCAACAGCCCGCTCGCCTTCTTCTCCTTCGCGGAGCGCTCGCTCGCGGGCAGCCACGAGACCGCCGACCACCTCGCGATGAACCCCACCGAGCAGAACGCCTTCTACGGCTGGCCGCTCGCCGCCCTGGCCTTCGCGATCGTCGTACGCCTCTGGGAGCGCACGGTGGTCAAGGCGCTGGCGTTCACCGTGCTCGCGGCCGCGCTGCTCTCGCTCGGACCGAAGTTCCGCATTCCGCTGACGGACGTCGTCCTGCCGGGACCGTGGGCCGCGCTCTCCGACCGGCCCCTCTTCGAGTCCGTCATCGAGTCGCGCGTGGCGATGGTGTGCGCCCCGGCGCTCGGCATGCTGCTCGCGCTGGCGCTCGCCCGCCTGCTGCTCGCTCCGCGGCGCGCACACCGGTTCGCGGGGGTGGCGGCCGTGGCCCTCGCGCTGCTGCCGGTCTTCCCGGCGCCGCTGAAGGCCGTGGACCGGGTCGACGTGCCGCCGTTCATCGCGCAGGGCACCTGGCGCACGTACCTGGGCGAGGGCGAGACGCTCGTCCCGGTGCCGGTCCCCGACCCCGCCAACGCGGAGGGCCTGCACTGGCAGGTCGACGCCGATCTGGGCTTCCGCATCCCGGGCGGCTACTTCAACGGCCCCTGGGGCCCGGACCGCATCGGCATCTACGGCCCCTCGCCCCGCAACACCTCGAACCTCCTGCGGGACGTCCGCTCATCGGGCCGCGTCCCCGAGGTCACGCCCGCCTGGCGCGAGGCGGTCCGCCAGGACCTGGAGTACTGGAAGGCGGGCCTCCTCGTGCTGGCCCCGCAGCAGAACGACGGAGAACTGCGCACGACCGTGGACGCACTCCTTGGGCGTCCCGGAAAGTGGGTAGACGGCGTATGGATATGGGACCTGCGCAAGGGCACTTAGGGGACGGGAGGCCCGACTACGCTGCCTGCACGCGAGGCTACGTTCCGTCCCCTGCCGTCGTCAGCACGCCCTTGCAGTCCCGTACATCCCGTACATCCCGTACGTACTTGCCGCCGCCCCACCCGACCCGAGGAGACCTTCTTGGCCTGCGACCTGTGGCTGGTCCCGCTCGTCGACGTGCTGTGCCACAGCGCCGACAATCCGTTCGCGGAAGAGCTCGCCGTCTACGACAAGGCACTGCACGAGGCGGGCCTCCCGCCCGTGCCGGTCTTCGCCTACATGCCGGGCCTGTCCGGCGACGTCGCCCCGGTCGCGGGCTTCGACTACGACGCGCTGCACTTCCTGCGCCGCGCCTACCTCCTCCAGATCTGCGGCCTGGAGGTCACGCCCGTGGACGAACTGGGCGGTGACTACGAACAGCTCCTGGAGATGTTCGACGCCACGGCCCAGCAGTCGCACCTGGTCTGGCACTACGACCACGCGGGCGCGTACGTCCCCGTGGACTTCCCGGCCCCGCTCTCCAACGACGAGCTCCTCGCGGGCGGCGGCCCGCTGGGCTCCTCCCACGCGCTCCTGCGCGAGCTGGAGTACGTCGCCCCGTCGATCGGCATAGACCCGGCGAACCCCCCGCTGGCCCCGGCCCCGCCGTCGGCCCCCACGTCCCTGGAGGAACCGGCGGCCCCGTCCCCGCCGGACCAGAGCCCCTTCGCACGGGAGCGCCACGTCTGGCTGGGCCTGCACGCGGCGGCGACACGGAGCCTGGCGCAGGGCTCGATGATCATCTACAGCTAGAGCCTGTCTTCAAAAGGGACTCAGCGATGAGTTCGGGCGGCCCGCCGGGTCTGAATGTCGTACGCGCGTACACACTCAGGAGGACGACGTGAACCGGAAACAGGAGCGGCAGCAGCTGCTGAAGGTCCAGAACTTCATGCTGTCGCAGGACGGCTTCGGCACCGGTGAGGGCCAGAGCCTGGAGCGGCCGTTCGGCCACGCCGACCCCCGGGAGATGTCCGCGTGGGCGGGCGCGACGGCGAGCTGGCCGAACCGCACGGACCCCGGCGGGACCCGCGGCCTCGACGACTACTTCACCCGCGACTTCTCCCACAACATCGGCGCCGAGATCATGGGCCGCAACAAGTTCGGCCCCCAGCGGGGCCCCTGGCAGGACCACGAGTGGCAGGGCTGGTGGGGCGACGAGCCCCCGTTCCACACGCCCGTCTTCGTCATGACCCACCACGAGCGCCCGTCCTTCACGCTCTCCGACACCACGTTCCACTTCGTCGCGGGCGACCCGGCCACGGTCCTGGAGCAGGCGAAGGAGGCGGCGCAGGGCAAGGACGTCAGGCTCGGCGGCGGTCCCACGATCGTCCGCCAGTTCCTGGAGGCGGGCCTGGTGGACACGCTGCACGTGGCGGTGGTGCCGCTGAAGCTCGGGTCGGGGGTGCGGCTCTGGAACTCACCCGAGGACCTGGTCGACCGCTACCACCTGGAGGTCGTGCCGAGCCCGAGCGGAGTGACGCACCACTTGTTCTGGCGCAGGTAGGCGCAGGTAGGCGCACTTCTGGTTCACCGGGGCTCGGGCGGCCGCTGCCGGGGCATGTTCGGCCGGGCCCCGGGCGGCAGCGGAAACCGCCCGGGGGAGGCCGGTGCCTCCCGGGGCGACCCGCTCGGCACCATCGCCTGCATGGCGAGCGGCACGGGCCCGGCCCGGAACTCCACCATCCAGTCCGAGGTCTCCGCCCGGACGAGCTCCGTCACGTCGTCGGTGAACTTCCGCAGCACCCCGAGGCACCGCTCGGCGGCCTCCCCCGCGGTGCCCTCCGTGGGCCCGAGGACCTCCCGCACGCTCTCCGAGGCCCAGTCGAACTGCAGCACCTGCAGCCGCCGCTGCACGGCCTGCGCGGTCGCCACGTCCCGCATCCACCCGGACGTGAGCCCGAAGAACCGGTCGCACCCCACGCACGCGACCCCGACGAGCAGCGAAACGAACCCCCACCCGGCGACACCTCCCGTGGCTCCCGCCCCCGCCCCCACTCCCACTCCCGCTCCCACTCCCGCCAGATCGAGCAGCGGCAGCGCCCCGGCGCCCACGGCGCCCAGCGCGGCGCCCACCCGCAGCAGCCGCGCCGCACGCCGCTTCCTGCCGCGGTCGGCGAGATACCACTCGGCGGTGTTCAGGGCGCCCCGCTCCACCCAGCGGTAGAGCTCGTCGAGCCGCCCGGCGGGATCGCCCCAGTCGCCGAGGGGAAAGGCACGCCCGGTCAGATCCCCGACCCGAGCCCCCGACCCCGGAGCGGCCCCCGACTCCTTACCCGGCCCCGGCCCCGCCCCGGTCCCCGCCCCCTGTCCCTCGGGGGGCACCCCCTCGGGCTGCATCTCCGGCTGGCTCACCCGGCACTCCTCTGACGAGATCACGCGTATCGACACTAAGTCCTACCGCCCAATGGGTGGCCATGAGCCCGGATTCACGGCTTTTCCGCCTGGAAGGGCCGCTTGATCAGGTATAGGAGGTCGCTTGATCTCCCTTGATCTCACTCGAAAGAGTGCTGGGGCGACGCGCCCGCCGACCACGTAGGCTCGTTCTTGGCGGCAACCCCGCCAGATGGACCTGTACAAACGGACCCGTACGAAACGGAGCTGATCGTGATCCCCGGTGGTGGCCAGCCCAACATGCAGCAGCTGCTCCAGCAGGCCCAGAAGATGCAGCAGGACCTCGCCGCGGCGCAGGAGGAACTGGCGCGCACGGAGGTGGAAGGCCAGGCGGGCGGCGGCCTCGTCAGGGCGACGGTCAACGGCTCGGGCGAGCTGCGCGGCCTGGTGATCGACCCGAAGGCGGTCGACCCCGAGGACACGGAGACGCTGGCGGACCTGGTCGTCGCGGCGGTCCAGGCGGCCAACGAGAACGCGCAGGCGTTGCAGCAGCAGAAGCTGGGCCCGCTGGCCCAGGGCCTGGGCGGCGGTGGCGGCATCCCGGGGCTTCCCTTCTAAGAAACCCCCCGGCCAACTACGGTACGTAGAAGCCGGACATCCTCGGCAGCACTGACGGAACTACAGGAAAGGCGCTCCGTGTACGAAGGCGTGGTTCAGGACCTCATCGACGAGCTGGGCAGGCTGCCCGGCGTCGGTCCCAAGAGCGCGCAGCGGATCGCCTTCCACATCCTCCAGACGGAGCCGACGGACGTACGCCGCCTCGCGCACGCCCTCCTTGAGGTGAAGGACAAGGTCCGCTTCTGCGCGACCTGCGGGAACGTCGCGCAGGAGGAGCTCTGCAACATCTGCAGGGACCCGCGCCGCGACCCTTCGGTGATCTGCGTCGTAGAGGAACCGAAGGACGTAGTAGCAATCGAGCGCACCCGCGAGTTCCGGGGCAAGTACCACGTCCTGGGCGGCGCGATCAGCCCGATCGAGGGGGTGGGCCCGGACGACCTGCGCATACGGGAACTCCTCGCGCGCCTGGCAGACGGCACGGTCACGGAACTGATCCTGGCCACGGATCCGAACCTGGAGGGCGAGGCCACGGCGACGTACCTCGCGCGCATGATCAAGCCCATGGGCCTGAAGGTCACCCGCCTGGCCAGCGGACTCCCTGTCGGGGGAGATCTGGAATACGCGGACGAGGTCACCCTGGGCCGCGCCTTCGAGGGGAGACGACTCCTAGATGTCTGACGCCACGCTGAACACCGTGACCGACAACCCGGACGACTTCGCTGTCCAGATCTCCGACCAGATCGAGAGCTTCATCGTCTCGGTAAGGGAGGTAGCGAAGGGCGACGAGCCGGACTCGGCAGTCCCCTTCCTCCTCCTGGAGGTCTCCCAGCTCCTCCTGGCGGGCGGCCGCCTGGGCGCACACGAGGACATCGTCCCCGAGGAGCGCTACGAGCCGGACCTGGGCCCGGAGCAGGACGTGGACGACCTCCGCGAACGCCTGGCATCCCTCCTGGACCCGATCGACGTCTACTCCGAGGTCTTCGACCCGTACGAGCCCCGCAAGGCCCCCGTGGCCTGCCGCATCTCGGACGACCTGGCAGACGTGGTCGCGGACCTCTGCCACGGCCTGGCCCACTACCGCGCGGGCCGCACGACAGAGGCCCTCTGGTGGTGGCAGTTCTCCTACTTCTCCAACTGGGGCTCCACAGCCTCCGGCGCCCTCCGAGCCCTCCAGTCCCTGGTGGCCCACGTCCGCCTGAACCAGCCCCTGGACGACCTGGACGGCCTGGACACGGACGAGGACCTGACGGAGGACGCGTTGGAGGAGGCGGCGGGGAAGGTCATGGCTGAGGAGATTGCGGGGCCGTTGGGGTTGAGGACGGTCAAGTAGGGCGGGGCTCTGCCCTTTCCGGGATGCGTGCCGCGTGCCGCGGTTCGCAGCCGTGACTCCGGGCTCCCGTTCGCCGTTCGCTCGTTGAACCGAGCACGGAAACCGGGGGCGCCGGGTGATGAGTCGATACAGCAGCTGGACGGACGTGAAGCGTCGGATTCGTGAGCGCCAGCTCGGCGTGTCCGACGCCGAGTGGGCGGATCGCCAGCGGGCGGCGCGTAGCGCGACCGAGGCGTATGCACTGGTCCACCAGAAGTCCCCTATAAAGCCGCCCAGTTGACGACCCGGCGCTACGCTGAGTCACACCAACTGCGCTAGGGAGCGGGGGCCATGGCGGACGAGGCATGGGTGGGGCTGGCCGAGGCGATCGGGGCGGTCCGAGGTGAGCTGCAGCGGGCGGCCCGGGAGGGCCGGGACCAAGGCCTCCAATTCCTTACGGGGCCGGTCGAGTTGGAGTTCACGGTCGATGTCCGCAAGGACGGTGAGGCTCGGGCGAAGGTCCTCGTCCTGCCTTTCGGTGCCGAGGCCAAGGCGTCCCGCTCCAAGGTCACGGTGAACCGGCTCAAGGTGACGCTCCAGCCGGTGGACCCGGCGACCGGTGAGGACGCGCGGGTCGGCGACGACGTGGATGGGCGCCCTCGGTAGGGCGGCGGTCACGTCATGGACGTACGTCGGGTCGTAGAGATCTGGAACCCGGGTGCGAGGCGGTCGGGGACCGGCTTCCTGGTTGCGGACCGGATCGTTCTCACGGCGCTGCACAACGCTTTGGGCGCTAGGCAGTTGGAGGTTCGGCGTCTCGATCCGGAGGGTCGGGATGAGGGGTGGGCCGGGGCTGAGCTGTTGTGGCCCGAGCGCGAGCAGGACCCTGAAGTTGATGTCGCGCTGATCCGGGTGACGGACGGCGCGTGGACGGTGCCGGACGAGATGGATCCGGTGCGGTGGGGGCGCATCGATGCCGCTGTGGTCGAGGAGCGGCTGGGGTGCCTGGCCGTTGGGTTTCCGCGGTCGGAGGTGCGGGACGGTGTCCGTGACACCAAGGAGATCCGGGGGCACGTCGAGGCACTGACCGGTCTGAAGTCGGGCGGTGAGCGCATCACGGTGTACGTGGATGGGGTTGCTGCCCCCAGCAAGCCGGGCGACAAGTCGCGCTGGGCGGGGACGTCCGGGGCGGCGGTGTTCGCGCGGGGGCGGCTGGTTGGTGTGGTTACTACTGACCGGGCGCGGGATTACGAGGCCGATCAGCTCACCGCCGTGTCCGTGGCGTCGCTTGCCGCGCGGCCCGGGTTCGCGATGGCGGTGAAGGCGGCGGGCGGGGACCTGGTCCTGGAGGACGTCACGGCGGCGGCTGACGCGGGACCCCCACGCACGGCCTACGACGTCGAGGTACCCCGAGGCATCCACAACCTCCCCGACCTGCCCTCGCGCATCTTCGTCGGCCGTGACGAGGAGCTGGCTGCGCTGGGCCGCGCCCTGTCCGAGGACTCTCAGACGATCACGCAGACCCTGCACGGTCTCGGAGGCGTCGGTAAGACGACGCTGGCGCTGCACTACGCCCACGACCACCAGGGTGAGTACCGGCTGGTGTGGTGGATCCGCGCGGACACGCCCGATCTGATCGACGCAGGCTTGGCGGCGCTCGCGGTGCGCCTCCGCGGAGACCAGGCCCCCGCCCTGCCCACGGCGCAGGCCGCCTCGTGGGCCATCGGCTGGCTGCAGACCCACCCGGGCTGGCTCCTGGTCTTCGACAACGCGGAGCGGCCGGAGGACGTCCGGACAGTCACGGGCCAACTGCGCTCCACAGGCCGCCAGTTGATCACGAGCCGCTGCAAGGGCGGTTGGTCGGGCGACCCCATCCCACTCCCGGTGCTGGACACCGAAGCCTCCCTGGACCTGCTCGCACGCCTGACGGACGGTGGCGACGAGGAGGAGGCCCGCGCTCTGGCCGAGGAACTCGGCCACCTGCCCCTCGCCCTGGAGCAGGCGGGTGCCTTCATCGCGCAGACCTCGATCACGATCGGGGAGTACCGCGAGATGCTCCGCGAGTACGCGAGGCACACCACGGACGCCGCACCGCCGGGCTCGGACCCCGCACGGACGATGGCCCGCATCTGGCGCATCACACTGGACGTCCTGCACGAGCGGGACCCGCGCGCGGTGGACCTCCTGCGTGTCGCGGCCTGGTACGCACCGACGGGCATCCCCCGCGACCTCTTCGCCCCGCTCGCGGAGAATCCCGTAGACCTGGCCGGGCTCCTGGCTCTGCTCGCCAACTACAACATGATCACCCTCGACCGGTCGACGGTCGGTGTTCACCGCCTGGTCCAGACCGTGGCCCGCACACCATCGGAGGACGACCCGCACCGCACCGAATCTCTCATCAAGGAGGCCCGTGATCTGGCTGGGGCTTGGATGGCAGAATCGCTCCCAGGCAGCCCTACGGAAAATTTGGCGGGTTGGCCGAGGTGGAGGGAACTCGTGCCGCATGTCGAGGTGTTGCTGCAGGTGTGGAGGCCTGCCGAGGACACAGCGATCAGTAGCTTTGTCCTCAATCAGGTTGCGTTGTACCTCGAAGAGCAAGGTGAGGTCCGCAAAGCCATCGAGTTCTTCCACCGGGCGCTGACAGCGAATATCCGGATGTGGGGCGCAGACCACTCGGACACGTTGATGTTGCGGAACAACCTGGCCTATGCGTATGAGTCAGCGGGTGATGTGGGGCGTGCAGTCCCCTTGTATGAGGAGACGTTGGCTGACTGTTTGCGGGTGTTGGGTGCGGACCATCCGGACATGTTGACGTCGCGGAACAACCTGGCGGCTGCGTATGAGTCGGCCGGTGATGTGGGGCGTGCGCTCCCCTTGTATGAGGAGACGTTGGCTGACTGTTTGCGGGTGTTGGGTGCGGACCATCCGGATACGTTGATGTCGCGGAACAACCTGGCGGCCGCGTATGAGTCGGCGGGTGATGTGGGGCGTGCGATCTCCTTGTATGAGGAGACGTTGGCTGACTTTTTGCGGGTGCTGGGTGTGGATCATCCGGATACGTTGATGTTGCGGAACAACCTGGCCTATGCGTATGGGGCGGCGGGTGATGTGGGGCGTGCGATCTCCTTGTATGAGGAGACGTTGGCTGACTGTTTGCGGGTGTTGGGTGCGGACCATCCGGATACGTTGATGTCGCGGAACAACCTGGCGGCCGCGTATGAGTCGGCGGGTGATGTGGGGCGTGCGATCTCCTTGTATGAGGAGACGTTGGCTGATCGATTGCGGGTGTTGGGTGCGGACCATCCGGATACGTTGATATCGCGGAACAACCTGGCGGCTGCGTATGAGTCGGCGGGTGATGTGGGGCGTGCGATCTCCTTGTATGAGGAGACGTTGGCTGACTTTTTGCGGGTGCTGGGTATGGATCATCCGGATACGTTGATGTTGCGGAACAACCTGGCGGCTGCGTATGAATCGGCGGGTGATGTGAGGCGTGCAATCCCCTTGTACCGGCAGGTGTTGGCTGACTGTTTGCGGGTGTTGGGTGCGGATCACCCAATGACGAAGGTGGTGCGCAGAAACCTGCGATCTACACGGATGAGGGCCCGGGGAGCCTGGAAGTTCAGGAAGCTTAGGGGCTGACCAGGTCAGGATCGCGAGCAGTTGGCTCGGGGCCACTCGGCCTCAGTGCGGAGCCAGTAGGTCTGTCCTGATTTTGAGGGTGTCTCCGGCGCAGGGGGACAATGGAGGGCATGGAGCTGAGCGGGGACAAGGTCGTGTTGCGGCCCGTGGCGGGCGGCGAGGGTGAGGTTCTGGACAGGATCGTCCGGGAGCCGGAGGTTGCGGCTTGGTGGTCGCCGCCGGATGACTACGACGGCATGCTCGCCGTCGTCTTCGAGGGCGAAGTCATCGGAGCGGTCCAGTTCGAGGAAGAGACCGACCCGGAGTTCCGTCACGCGGGCATGGACATCTTCCTGACGGCCCGGCACCACGGAAAGGGCCTCGGTACCGACGCGGTCCGCACGCTGTCGAGGTGGCTCGTGCACGAGTGCGGGCATCACCGGCTCACCATCGACCCCGCGGCCGCCAACGCCGCGGCGATCCACAGCTACCGCAAGGTCGGCTTCAAGCCCGTCGGGATCATGCGGTCGTACGCGCGCGACCACCAGACCGGCACCTGGCAGGACGCCCTGCTCATGGACCTCCTTGCGGAGGAGCTGACCTGACCGCCGTGAGCAGCCGGGCCGGGTCGACGTAGGGCGCCGTCGGCGTCGGCTCCGAGTACCACTGGAGCGGCCACGTGTTCCCGGCCAGCGCGGGGATGCCGATGTACGTCACCGTGCGGCATCCCGACCCGCCGAACCGCTGCACGCCCAACGGCCAGCTGTGGTCCCTCGCCGTGCCCGGCGCCACCAGGAAGTACATCCACCGGAACCCCGTCGCCTCGCAGATGACGGGCCCGGCGTCCCCCTCCGCCTCGGCGATCAGCCGTGCGGCGACCTGTTCTCCTCGTACGCCCTGGATGCGCAGGGCGTCGAAGTGGACTCCCGACACCCGGAGTTGGTGGCCCGCCACGGGGACCCACTCGGGCCAGTGAATTGCGTTGGTCATGGTCACACCTTGCGTAGTGCGGGGTTACGCTCGGTAGTGACTGAGGGGATACACGCCTCCGTGTATCCGACGGAGGTGGTCGCTGTGTCCGTTCAGTACAACCCGACCTGGCGGTACAGCGGGAACCAGCTGAAGCGATGGCGCATGAAGGCGAACGTCACGCGCGAGGAGCTGGGCGCCGCCGCCAATTACGCGCCGGACACCATCAAGGCCATGGAACAGGGCGTTCGGATGCCGACGGCTCGGGTGTTGGACGTGGCCGATGGGATGTGTGGGGCGGACGGGCTGCTGAGTTCGGCTAAGGACTACGTGAAGGCGGAGAAGTTTCCGCCGCGAGCTCAGGACTTCATGGAGTACGAGCAGCGGGCAGTGAGCTTGTGGTGGTACGAGGTGGTGCTGATCCCTGGGCTGTTGCAGACGGAGACGTATGCCCGCAGGCTGATCAGCTCCTTCGTGCCGCCGCTGGACGACGAGACCATCGAGGAACGCGTCGCGGGCCGACTGGAGCGCACGGAACTCCTGAACCAGAAGCCCCTGACTGCGTTCAGCTTCGCTCTGTACGAGCCGGTGCTGCATGGTCCACACGTGGACAAGGAGCAGCTGATGCACCTGTTGGAGATGGGACGCCGCAACAACGTCTCCATTCAGGTCCTGCCCTACGGGCGGGCGATGTCCTCTGCGCTCATGGGGCAGATGGTTCTGCTCGAAACCCAGGACCGCGAGCGGTTCGCCTATGCGGACGGCTCATCCGTGAGTCAGCTCACTTCCGATGTAGAGGTGGTGAGTTCGTACACGGAGCGGCTTAGCGTGATCCGCGCGGAGGCCCTCAGCGGTGAGGGTTCGGTGCGCTTCATAGAGCAGATGGTGGACGAGCTGTGAGCGACGAGCTGGAATGGTTCAAGTCGAGCTACAGCGACGGCGAGGGTGGTGCTTGCCTCGAAGCCGCCCTCGGCTGGTTCAAGTCGAGCTACAGCGGCCCCGAAGGGGACGCCTGCCTTGAGGTCGCCCTCGGCTGGTTCAAGTCCAGCCACAGCGATGACGAGGGTGCCAACTGCCTCGAAGTTGCGCTGGACTCGGGCACGACCACGGCCGTCGCCGTACATATCCGCGACTCAAAAGACGCCGCCAGCCCCGTACTCACCCTCTCCGCCCCCGCCTGGTCCGCCTTCATCGCCGCAGTTCAGCCCGGAGCTTGAGCCCCGGGACCCGAGCTCTTTCCTGGGTCTGGTTCACCGATGAAATGAACCCAACCAACCTGGCCAAAAGGGGAGTTGAGGGTTCCGTCACCCTCAAGAGTGACGTTCCGTAGTCAGCTTGCGTCGGAACGTAAAGCCGCTCTAGGTTCGCGGCAATAGAACGGCCTCGGTCGGTGCGCCAACACCGGCTCCGAGGCCTAGCTCTACGATCGATCGAAGGTCGAACGTGGCTTACGCCAACCCTAATGCCGCCCTCCCCTCCCCGTCCCACCCGATGGCCAAATCGGGCTACGGGAAACGCCTCGCGGGTGACGAAGAACCGGACACCGAGCCCGACTTCGCACACTTGATGCCCCGCGACGCCGAGGTCGCGACGTTCTTCCACCACCTTCCCGAAGGCGCCGCGGTGGGCCACAAAGCCATCGCCGCGGCCCACCCCCGCTACGGCCAGCAGGCAGTCCGTACCTCTCTCAGGCGCCTCACCGAGGCAGGCCACCTCCGCTGGGTCAAGGAACACATCACCGTCGAGGACAACTCGATGCGCTGGGTGACCAGGACGTATTGGTCGCCGGAGCCCAAGTCTCCCGAGTGGTGGGCCGAGTTCGTACGCGAACGGCACGGCCGGGACGTCACGGACGCCTACCAGTCGGGCCTGGCCAGGGCCACCGAGCCGGAGCCGCAGGAAGAGCAGGTGGCGCCCCCGGCGGACGAGCCGAGCACCGCCCACCACACCCTCGCCCAACTCCGCACCGCCGACCGCCGCATGGCCCTCTCCGAGGCGGAGTGCAGACAGCTGGAGCCCAGCGCAGCGGAATGGCTCGCCCGTGGGGCGTCCCCGCAGGACATCACGCGCGCCCTCACCCAAGGGCTGCCGCCCACCGTCACCAACCCGGGCGGCCTCGCCCGAAGCCGACTGGAGACCAAGATGCCCCCCAAACGCCAGGCCCCCGCCAAGGCCCGCGCCCGTGTCACGCGAGCCGTGATGATCTGCCCGTTCTGCGAGGAGCCCGACACCTCAGTGGAGCTGATCAACGGAATCTGCACCGATTGCTGCCCGCCGGAAGAGCGGGACGGGTACGTCCCGGACACGTTCCTCGCGAGGCCGCGCCCCGCAGGGGACGACGCCGTGGTGGACGTGACGGAGAGGGTGGCGGAGTTGCGCCGGGCCGCCGGACTGCCGACGGGGCGGGGCGGCGTATGAGCGTGCAGGACGTGCCGGTCCGGGCACCATGGAGTCAAGGAGGCGACGCCATGACCCCCAGGACCACTGACCGGCCTCAGATGTCCGTCGAGGAATTCGAGGAGCTGGCCAGCCGTGCACCCGAGACGGTGCGGTTGGAGTTCATCAACGGAAAGGTCCAGGTCAAGCCGGTGCCGGACGGTTCTCACGGCCAGATCGTCATGTGGCTGATCAAGTACTGCATGCAGCAGCGCCCTGAGCTGTCCCTCTTTCCCGAGCAGGGGCTCAAGGTCGAGGGCTACCGGAAGGGCCGGGCTCGCCCGGATGGCGTGCTGGCGCCGGACGAGAACTTCGTGGGCCAGGGGCAGTGGGCCGAGCCGACCGGTGTGCTGATGGCCGTGGAGGTCACCTCCTACGACCAGGACGCCGACCTGCGCGACCGGGTCGAGAAGCCCGACGGGTATGCCGCCTCCGGGATTCCGGTGTATCTCCTCGTCGACCGGGACGCGGGTGAGGTCCGGGTGTACGCGGATCCGGACAACGGGAGGTACCGCAGCCTCGTCCTGCGGGCGTTCGGCGACACCGTCGAGCTTCCGGACCCCGTCGGTATCGTCCTGGACACGGCCAAGCTCAAGGATTACTCGGCCTGAGGCCCCGGCCAGAACCTGTGACCCACCCCACTTTCCGGAGTGTCCCGCTCCGAACCGGGCATGTGCCAAGCCGAGCGGTCGGAACGTACGCCCCGGGAAGCGGGCCGTATGCCGGGGTGATCAAGCTGTGAGCGGGACATCTCACGATGTGATATCGCCCTGGCGAATTTCGGCCGCTCGTTAGACTGAGCCGACCGCAGTAGTGCGGTAAGAGACGGACTGAGCGAGGAGCGCACGTGAGCCTTGTCGTGCAGAAGTACGGAGGCTCCTCCGTAGCCGATGCCGAGGGCATCAAGCGGGTCGCCAAGAGAATTGTCGACGCCAAGAAGAACGGCCACCAGGTCGTTGTCGTGGTGTCGGCGATGGGTGACACGACGGATGAGTTGATCGATCTCGCCGGACAGGTATCCCCGATTCCTGCCGGACGCGAATTCGACATGCTGCTGACCGCTGGTGAGCGCATCTCCATGGCCCTGCTGGCCATGGCGATCAAAAACCTGGGCCACGAGGCCCAGTCGTTCACGGGCAGCCAGGCCGGCGTCATCACCGACTCCGTCCACAACAAAGCGCGGATCATCGATGTCACTCCGGGCCGCATCCGGACCTCCGTCGACGAGGGCAACATCGCCATCGTCGCCGGGTTCCAGGGCGTCAGCCAGGAGGGGAAGAACATCACGACCCTCGGGCGTGGTGGTTCGGACACGACCGCCGTCGCCCTCGCCGCCGCGCTCGACGCAGAGGTCTGCGAGATCTACACGGACGTCGACGGTGTCTTCACCGCCGACCCGCGCGTGGTGAAGAAGGCGCGGAAGATCGACTGGATCTCCTTCGAGGACATGCTGGAGCTCGCGAGCTCCGGCTCCAAGGTGCTCCTCCACCGCTGTGTGGAGTACGCCCGTCGTTACAACATCCCGATCCACGTGCGGTCCTCGTTCTCGGGGCTTCAGGGCACGTGGGTCAGCAACGAACCGCAAGGGGACCGCAAGGTGGAGCAGGCCATCATCTCCGGTGTCGCGCACGACACCTCCGAGGCCAAGATCACGGTCGTCGGCGTGCCCGACAAGCCGGGCGAGGCCGCCTCGATCTTCCGCGCCATCGCGGACGCCGAGGTCAACATCGACATGGTCGTGCAGAACGTGTCGGCCGCCTCGACGGGCCTGACCGACATCTCCTTCACGCTTCCCAAGGCCGAGGGCCGCAAGGCCATCGACGCCCTGGAGAAGACCCGCGCGAGCGTCGGTTTCGACTCGCTGCGCTACGACGACCAGATCGCGAAGATCTCGCTCGTCGGCGCCGGTATGAAGACGAACCCGGGCGTCACCGCGACCTTCTTCGAGGCGCTCAGCGACGCGGGCGTCAACATCGAGCTCATCTCGACCTCCGAGATCCGCATCTCGGTCGTCACGCGCGACGACGACGTGACCGAGGCCGTGCGCGCCGTGCACACCGCCTTCGGGCTCGACTCCGACACGGACGAGGCCGTGGTCTATGGAGGCACCGGCCGATGAGCCGCAAGCCGACGCTCGCGGTCGTCGGAGCGACCGGGGCCGTCGGCACCGTCATGCTCCAGATCCTGTCGCAGCACGCCGACATCTGGGGCGAGATCAGACTCGTCGCCTCCCCGCGCTCGGCCGGCAAGAAGCTGGCCGTACGCGGGGAGGAGATCGAGGTCCTGGCCCTGTCCGAGGAAGTCTTCGACGGGGTCGACGTCGCCATGTTCGACGTGCCCGACGAGGTGGCCGCGCAGTGGGCGCCCGTCGCCGCCGCCAAGGGCGTCGTCGTGGTCGACAACTCCGCCGCCTTCCGGATGGACCCGGACGTCCCGCTGGTCGTCCCCGAGGTCAACCCGCACGCCGCGCGCGTGCGGCCGCGCGGCATCGTCGCCAACCCGAACTGCACGACGCTCTCGATGATCGTGGCCGTCGGCGCGCTGCACGCCGAGTTCGGCCTGCGCGAGCTGATCGTCTCCTCGTACCAAGCGGTGAGCGGGGCTGGCCGGGACGGCGTGGACACGCTGCGGCGGCAGCTGAAGCTGGTTGCGGGCAGCGAGCTCGGCACCAGCCCCGGAGACGTACGCAGGGCCGTCGGCGACGACACCGGGCCCTTCCCCGAGCCCGTCGCCCTGAACGTCGTCCCGTGGGCCGGGTCCCTGAGGGACGACGGCTGGTCGTCCGAGGAGATGAAGGTACGGGACGAGTCGCGGAAGATCCTCGGGCTTCCGGGGCTCCGCGTCGCCGCCACGTGCGTGCGCGTGCCCGTCGTGACCACCCACTCCCTGACCGTCCACGCACGCTTCGAGGACGAGGTCACGGTGGACCGGGCGCGCGAGATCCTGGCCACCGCGCCGGGCGTCGTGCTGTTCGACAATCCGGCCGCGGGGGAGTTCCCCACCCCGGCGGACGTGGTGGGCACGGACCCGACCTGGGTCGGCCGGGTGCGGCGGTCGCTTGACGACCCCACCGCGCTGGAGCTGTTCGTCTGCGGCGACAACCTGCGCAAGGGTGCCGCGCTGAACACCGCGCAGATCGCGGAGCTGGTGGCCGGGGAGTTCACGGCCTGAGGCCCTCGCCGAGGGACGGGTCGAGGGCATCTTTGAAGGTATTGGTACATACCACCCCACAGCCGAGAGCTATGTGGGATCTGTGTAAGTTCTGTGTCCAACTTGGTCGTCGTGCGTCCTTGAACTGGATCATCTCCGCGTTCGAAGATTCCCGTCTGATCACTGCAACCGGCGACAGGCGGGGGGACGTCTTTAGCGGTCGCCCTCAGGGGCGGCCTGGGCGCCGGGAAAAATGGGCATAGGGGAAGAGCTGGTACGCATGGGGGCATTTGATGCATCGTCACGAGCGGTGCCCGCGCGACCTGCCGCAAACGCGATCCCGGATGCGTACAACCCTGATGGGGGGAAGCGTGTCCAACAAGCGTGGCAGAGGTACTCGACTTCACAGCGGTACAGGCGAGGGGCGCGGCGACACTGCGCCCCACTCGCCGTCCCCGCGCGACCGGTGGCATGCCGGTGATCGCACCCATGCCCGCAGCGCGACCAACCCGCATCCCGGCGCAGCGCGAGGGCGCTGACGACACGATGACTGCGGGCACAACAGTCGACCATCTCACCGACACCTACCGCGCCCACTACAGGTCGCTGCTCGGCCTCGCCGCGCTGCTCCTGGACGACACGGCGTCTTGTGAGGACGTCGTGCAGGAGGCGTTCATCCGGGTGCACTCGGCGCGCAAGCGGGTGCGGGACCCCGAGAAGACGCTGGCCTATCTGCGGCAGACCGTCGTGAACCTCTCGCGGTCCGCGCTGCGTCGGCGCATTCTCGGGCTGAAGCTGCTCTCGAAGCCGATGCCCGACATGGCGAGCGCGGAGGAGGGTGCGTATGACCTGCTGGAGCGCGACGAGCTGATCAAGGCGATGCGCGGCCTCCAGCGGCGCCAGCGCGAGGTCCTCGTGCTGCGCTACTTCGCCGACATGACCGAGGCCCAGGTCGCCGAGACGCTCGGCATATCGCTGGGCTCGGTGAAGGCGTACGGCTCGCGCGGCATCGCGGCCCTGCGGGTCGCCATGGAGGCGCCGGCATGAGTGAGCGCAAGCGTGACGAGCAGGGCGGATTTGAGCAGCATGGCAGGAACGAAGACGTGAACCACGGTCCCGTAGACGATCCCGAGTCAGGGCCTGAGTCCGAGCCCGAGCCCGAGCCCGAGCACACGCCCGAGTCCGGGGCGAGTGGGGCCGGGTCGCTGGACCGGCTTCGTGCCGTGGTCGGGACCGGCTCCGGCGACACGCAGGGTGACGGGAGCGGGCTCGGCTCCGAGGGCGAATTCGGCTCCGACGAGCTCGCGCTGCGGCGCCTGATGCGGCAGGCCGTGGAGGAGATCGAGCCGGGCGAGCACGCCCTCGACCACCTGCGGAAGGCGGTCCCGGCTCGTCGGGCCCGCAAGCGCCAGGCCGTCGTCGGCCTCGCCGCCGCCGCGCTCTTCATCGGCACCGCCGTCCCCGCCCTGGTGCACGTCACCAACTCCAGCGGCGACTCGGACGACCGCACCTCGATCGCGGGCAACAGCCAGGACGCGCAGGGCGGCTCCAGCCAGGGCAAGGGGCCCGACGGCGGCGAGAAGGGCTCCGGAACGAAGCCCGACAAGGCCAAGGGCAAGGACAAGAAGGACAAGAAGGACAAGAAGGACGACAAGGGGAAGGGCGGCACGGGCGGTGGCGGTACGGGATCGCCCGACCCCTCCACCTCCGAGGTCGCCAGCTCGCCCGTCTGCGACGCCACCCAGCTCGGCGCCACCGGCAGCGCGAACCCCGCGGACGCCAACGGCGCGGTGTACGGCTCCTTCCGCGTCTCCAACATCTCGGACAGCAGCTGCACGGTCGAGGCGGCGGGCGCCGTCGGCGCGGTGGCGCAGGGCGCGGCCGACCCGGCGAAGGTCGGCGTGATCGACCATACGGCCGGGGACGCGGCGAGCGGTCTGCCCGACCCCTCGCAGGAGGCCAGCCCGCTCGTGCTGCAGCCCGGCGCGGCGTACGAGGTGCGGTTCGCCTGGCTGCCGTCGGACAAGTGTCCGTCGGACGGCGGGGAGCCCTCGCCCAACCCGACGCCCTCGGAGGGCGGCACCGGGACTCCGGAGGGCGGGACGCCCGACGGGATGGACGCACAGCTGGAGCGGTCGGACGGCGGCGTGGCCGACGGCAGCGTCGTGGTCTCCCTGACCGCCGAGGCGGGTGCGCCGTCGGCGGGTGCGACGATCACCAACGCGTGCGCGGGGACGGTGTACCGGACCGGGGTGCTGCCCGCTTCCTAGCGGGCCGCTTCCTGGCTGCCCGCTTCCTAGGCGGGCGGCGCGACCGGCTCGCTGTCGGACTCCGGGTCCGGGAGCAGGCCGAGCCGTGCGTCGCGGGCGAACTCCGCCTCGCGGCGGAACAGCCGGAACCACATGAAGACGACGAAGCCCGCGAAGACGAACCACTCGCCGGTGTAGCCGAGGTTCTGGAAGGCCTTCAGGTCCAGGCCGGTGTTGTTCGGTGCGGTCGCAGGGACCGCCTTCATCCCCGAGTCGGCCTTGTCGAGGGTGATCCACGCGTCGTACAGGTCGTCGCGCACGACGTTGACCAGCGACGCCGAGCTGATCGCGCCCAGCTGGCCGTCGGGCAGGCCGCCCGCGGCGCTGACCCCGTTGGAACCCGGGCTCTCCGAAGCCTGCAGAGCGCCCTTCACCGTGACCTCGCCCTTGGGGGCGGCCGGAGCCTTGGCGTCGCTCGCGTCGCCGGGCAGCCAGCCGCGGACCACGGGCAGCGACTTTCCGCTGTCCGTCCGCAGCAGGGTCAGTACGTAGAAGCCGCGCTTCTCGTCCAGCTCCCGGTCCGGTACGAGAAGCTGCTTGCCGTAGCGACCGGTCGCCGTGGCCTGCTCGCCGGAGGTTTCCCTGTCGACGGGGAGCAGTGAGCCAAGGGGTCGGCCCTCGGCGTCGGCCGCGGACTCCGAGGCCTGCTCCTTGACGTGCTCCTTGGCGGACTCATGGTCCTGTACGCGGTCCTCGAAGCGGCCGAGCTGCCAGGAACCCATGAAAATGCAGAAGGGGATGGCCAGCACGACGAAGACGTTGATGCCCCACCAGCGTGGCGTCAGCAGAAACCGGTACACACCCCCACGGTACGGGGCCCCTACGGGGCGCCCGTCCGTGGGGTCCGCCACCCCGGCGGGGCGCCCCGCGAGAGACCTCTAGGCCCTCTCCCCCAGATACCGCTCCGCGAAGTCCAGCTCCAGGGACACCTGCTTGATGCGCTCGTCCACGACCAGCGACCCGTGGCCCGCGTCGTAGCGGTAGACCTCGTGGGGGGCGCCTCGGGCGGCGAGGCGGGTCACGTAGTTGTCGATCTGGCGGATCGGGCAGCGGGGGTCGTTGACGCCCGCGGAGATGTAGACGGGGGCCTGCACGTCGTCCACGTACGTCAGCGGGGACGAGGCGCGGAAGCGGTCGGGGACCTCCTCCGGCGTGCCGCCGAGCAGCGTGCGGTCCATCGCCTTCAGTGCTTCCATCTCGTCGTGGTACGCCGTCACGTAGTCCGCGACGGGGACGGCCGCCAGGCCGACCGCCCAGGACCGGGGCTGGGTGCCGAGGCCGAGCAGCGTGAGATACCCGCCCCAGGAGCCGCCCGCGAGGACCAGCCGGTCGGGGTCGGCCAGACCGGACGTCACCGCCCACTCCCGGACCGCCTCGATGTCCTCCAGCTCGATGAGGCCGACGCGGTGCTTGAGGGCGTCGGTCCACTCCCTGCCGTACCCCGTCGAGCCGCGGTAGTTGACCCGGACGACCGCGTAGCCGTGGTCGACCCAGGCGGCCGGTCCCGCCGCGAAGGAGTCGCTGTCGTGCCAGGTGGGGCCGCCGTGCACCTCGAAGACGGTGGGCAGGGGGCCCGACGAGGCCGCAGAGCCCGCGGGGCGCTGGACGAGTGCGTGGATGCGGCCGCCGGGCCCTTCCACCCACACGTCCTCCACCGGGACGGACTTCGGGGCCTTCATGCCGGGCGGGTCCAGGACCACGCCGCCCGCCGTGGAGCGGACCACCGGCGGCTCGGCCGCCGACGACCACATGTACTCCACGGAGCCGTCGGGACGGGCCGTCGCGCCCGACACGGAGCCCGCGGGCGTCTCGATCCGCGCCAGCTCGGCGGTGGACAGGTCGAACCGGAAGAGCTCGCCGCGGGCCTCGAACTCGTGTGCGACGAGGAGTGCGGAGCCGTCCGGATACCACTCGGCGCTCACATCGCCCGGCAGGCCGAGCACGAGGTCGTTCTCCTCGCCCGACGCGACGTCCCACACCATCGGCTCCCAGCGGCCGCGCCGCTGATGCCCGACGAGCAGCCGCGTGTCGCCGTCGACCGGGGCGAAGCCGAGGACCTCGAGGCCCAGCTCGACCGTGCCGCCCTTGGTGTCGTCGAGCTCGGCGACGGCCGAGCCGTCGGGCCGGATCACCCGGAGGGCGGAGTGCATCGCGTCGCCGTGCTCCGTGTGCTCGACGGCGATCAGCGTGCCGTCGTGCGAGAGGTCGCCGACGCCCGCCGACTCCCGGTGGCGGTACACCTCGACCGGGGCGGTGCCGTCAGGGCGTACGACATGGATCGTGGAGCCCTCGTCGTCCGTGGAGCGGCCGACGACCACCGTCCTGCCGTCCCTGCCCAGGGCGAGACCCGCGGGATAGGAGGCCTCCAGGCCCGGCACCGCGGCCTCGTCGCCGCCCCCGGTGAAGGGCTGGCGCCGCCATACGCCGAACTCGTCGCCGTCCGTGTCGTCGAACCACCAGATCCACTCGCCGTCGGGCGACAGCGCGCCGTCCGTCGTGCCGTTCGCCCGCTCGGTCACCTGGCGCTGGGCGCCGGTCGACCTGTCCCATGCGTACAACTCATAAGTCCCCGTCGCGTTCGACACGAACAAGGAGCGCTGCGGGGCGTCCTCCGCCCAGTCCGGCAGTGACACCCGCGGCGCCCTGAACCGCTTCTCCCAGTCCGGCATGGAGGACTCCGCCCCCGTGATCCCTGCACCCGTCGCGCTCGTCGCACCCGTCTCGCTCATGCCCCCATACTGCCTGCCCCCGCCGACAATCCGCTGGCGGGATTCCCCAGCCTGTGGATAACTTTTCGACCATGTACTCCCGGACGCCCGAGGACTGGCGCGAGACCAACCGGAGGCGCTGGGACGAGCGCGTTCCGCTCCACCTCGCCAGCGACTACTACGACCTCGACGCCTTCCGCGCGGGCAAGGACCCGCTGCGCGACCACGAGCTAGCGGAGGTCGGCGACGTACGCGGAAAGTCCCTGCTGCACCTGCAGTGCCACATCGGCCTCGACACCCTGTCCTGGGCGCGGCACGGCGCGTCCCGCGTGGTCGGGCTCGACTTCTCCGAGCCTGCCGTCGAAGCCGCCCGCGAGCTCGCCGCCGAGCTCGGCCTCACCCCGGAGCAGGCCACTTTCGTCGCAGCCGACGTGTACGACGCGGCCGATGCGGTGCCCGACGCCTCGTACGACATCGTCTACACCGGAGTGGGCGCGCTCGGCTGGCTGCCCGACATCCAGCGCTGGGCCGAGACCGCCGCCTCACTGGTGACGCCCGGCGGCTTCCTCTACCTCTCCGAGTTCCATCCGCTCACCGACGTCCTGGACGACGCCACGGGCTCACGCGTCGAGCACGACTACTTCGCGCGCGACGCCTGGGTCGACGACACACCCGGCGGGTACGCGGACACGACCACCCCCACCGTCCACAACCGCACGGTCGAGTGGCAGCACCCGATCGGCGACGTCGTCTCCGCGCTCGCCGCCGCGGACCTGCGCATCGAGTTCCTGCGCGAGCGCGACCAGACGCTCTTCGAGCGCTTCGGCACGCTCGAACTCCGCGACGGCGCCTACCGCTTCCCCTCCGACCGGCCCCGCATCCCGCTCATGTACTCCCTGCGGGCGAGCAGGCCGGTGGGCCGGTAGGAGGGGCGGCGGTGCCTCACGGCGGCGGTGTCTCACGGCAGCGGGGACGGTGGCCTCAGCCAGCCCTCCTGCCGGGGAGTGAACCCGCCGAGCTGCGTCCAGTCCCACGACTGCAGCACCTTCCGGCCCTGGACGTCGTCCGGGTCGATGACGGCGACGACGACTTCGGACGTGTGCCGGGTGAGGAGCAGCGTCCGCAGCCGGGCCGCGACGCCCGAGCCGCGCTCCGCGGGCACCACCATCAGCTCCCTCAGCAGGAACACCCGCCCCGAAGCGGTCCGTTCCTCGACGTCGGGGGAGAGGACGCTGCGGAGGGACTCCCACCACTCGCCGCCCCGCTCGGCGCGGTAGCCGTAGAGGCAGCCGACCAGGCCCCCGGAGTCGGCCACGACCATGTCGAAGTCGGTCTGCTGCACGTCGTGTTCGAAGCGGCGCAGGAAGTCCTGCCGCAGGCCGTACCTGGATTCGCCGGTACCCGAGCCACTGGCCACGCCGATATTGGCCACGCCACTACCGGTGGCACCCGCCACACCGGCCGTACCGACCGTGCCGCGACCCGCCTCCACATAGAGGTCGGCGACGGCCTCGCGCTGCTGCTCCGCCTGCCAACGGCTCAGCCGCCGCAGGAACATCTCTGGCATGTGCGCCTCCCGCCCCGCCCGCTGAGGGCGACTCCCCCTACACCCTGACTCCGCATGGTGACAGTACGGACCGGCGAGCGGAACGGTGCGTCAGGTCGGACAGGGGCCCTTCGAACTCGCCTCGTACTCGGGGAGCTTAAACCGGGAAGTACTGGGAAGACGGGACTGTGGATGTCCCGCCCGTTGTCCCCGAGCGAAGGTGAACCCGTGAGGCCGCCTACACAGTTGACTGCAGCATCTGCACAAGAGGAAGCGCGCCCGGCGCCTGCTCCCTGGGAAGAGATGTACAGCAGCGAACTGCCGTGGGTCGAGGACGCGGGCAGCGTCGCGCCCAAGGACGCCCGGGACCTGTCGAAGATCTTCTTCGACCGGCTCCAGGTGCTCGAAGAGGGCACGCACGAGTATCAGTACGCGCGCAACACCCTGATCGAGATGAACCTGTCCCTCGTGCACTACGCGGCAGGCCGGTTCCGCGGCGGCAGCACCGACATCGACGACATCGTGCAGGTCGGCACGATCGGCCTGATCAAGGCCATCGACCGCTTCGACCTGTCCCGCGAGGTCGCGTTCAGCACCTTCGCGCTGCCGTACATCACGGGCGAGATCAAGAGGTTCTTCCGCGACACCACCTGGGCCGTGCACGTTCCGCGCCGCCTCCAGGAGCTCCGCGTCGACCTCTCCAAGGCCAAGGAGTCGCTGGGCGCCGAGCTGGACCGCGAACCCACCGTCCGGGAGCTCGCGGACCACCTCGACCTCACCGAGGAGGAGGTCAACGACGGCCTCGTCGCCGCCAACGGCTACACGGCGGGCTCCATCGACGTCCCCGTCGGCCAGGACGACGGCTCGCAGGGCCGTGACTACGCCGACGTGCTCGGCGAGGACGACCCCGCGCTCGACCTCTTCGAGGATCTGCACGCCCTCGCCCCGCTCATCGAGCAGTTGAACGAGCGCGAGCGGCACATCATCGAGATGCGCTTCGGCCAGGAGATGACGCAGGCCCAGATCGGGGAGGTGCTCAGCATCTCGCAGATGCACGTCTCGCGGCTGCTGACGCGCACCCTCGCCAAGCTGCGCTCCGGGCTGCTCACCGAACGCTGAGGTCCGGTCCTCTCACATCTCGGCCCTCTCACATTCCGACGGGATACGCATGCACGTCCCCATAGGGAAGGTGGTAGTCCTCCGGCTGCCCCTGCTGCGCGTACGGAGGATGCTGGCTCAGCGTCTCTTGCGGGAAAAGGCCATGAGGAGACCCGTCGGCTCGGTGGCGCCGGTGGCGCCCGGGTTGTCGCGAGGGAGCCTGCGCGGGCTCCCATGAGTCACCTCCCGTCCGGACATCGGCCTGAGCCGCGGCGGCCGCTGCCTGGGCGGGTGCGCTCTCCGCATAGGAGAGCTCCTGCACCCTGAGCGCCAGTGCCGTCAGATCACAGCCCAGCTGAGTGGCGAGCACGCTGGGGTTCACCCCCTCGTGCCAGCCCTGGACCAGCAGCTGGTCCATCGGCACGGTCCACGCGACGGTGTGGGGCACCGCCGCGGGAGCCGCGACCTGCACGTGCGGGGCGGCGGAGGCGGCCGCGGGAGCGGGGGCAGGGGCAGCGACGGGTCCGGGCGCGGGCTTCGGCGCGGCCGCGGACGCGGGCGCGGACACCGCGACGGTCTCCCGAACGGGTGCGGCCGCGGGCGCGACCACGGGCGTGGGAATCGTCGCCGTCAAGGATTCCGCCGGGTCGGGGGAGGCCCGCTCCGGCACGGCCCGGGGCTCCTGCGCCGGTGTCGGTGCCTGCGCCTGTGTCTCCTGCGGCTCGCACGGCTCCACGGGCGCGGACCGTGGCGCGTACGCCTGGACCGACGCGGCCTCCGCGGCCAGGTCGAGCACGTTGGTCGCCAGGTCGAGCGCTTCCTCGCGGTTCACGGACTTGCGTGCCGTCCGCACGTCGCGTTCCGGCAGACCGAGCACGTGCGCCGCCCCCGTGTCGCTGCCGATGGTGACGGCGAGCGCCGCCAGCACACGGTTTCTGCTCTTTCTCAGCTCCTCCAAGGTCAACTGCGCGTCCACGACACGCTCGTTGGCTTCGCAATACATGTCTGCGAGCACGGCATGTCGCTCAAGCCGGTCCCTGAGTTCCATGACCGACTGAACGGATGAACGTCTTTGAAGGAAATGGCGTTGACCGCCAAGTACTCCAGTCGGCCCTACTTCTCCTATCAGCAGGTGGGTCATTCGTACTGTCCGGAGAACGGGAGAACCGGTGAACCGGTGAACCGGAGAAATTCAGAGCAGACGGCGCGGTCGGCCGACGGACCTGCGACGCGCCGAACCGGCCCGCGGCGACCGCACCGTGAGGTGTACGCCGACGGCCAGCGGGCGGGGTGACACCGCGGCCCGCGCCTCGGTCACCGTCTGCCGGGCGAGGCACCCGAGCACCGCCTCCGGCGAACTGTCCGGCAGCAGGACCAGCGTGATGCGGGCCCGCAGCCGCCGCGGGTTCCCCCGGAGGCGTACGCGCGCGTGGGCCACGCCGTCGATGGCGCGCGCCCGCTCGGTCATCACCGCCGCAAGCGCGGCCCCGGACAGCGTGACGTCGGGCTGCCCGAGGGGCAGTTCGCGCAGCCGCCCGCCGCGCACCTGCGCCACGGCCCAGCCGAGGAACAGGAGTACGCCGACGGAGAGCGCGGCGATCACCAACGGCGTCCACCAGCCCTGGTCCCGCCACCCGCTGAGCTCCTGCCCGTCGAGCCACACCCGGTCGGAGCCGAGCCGCGGCACGTCCGACGGCAGCCGGTCGCGTACGACATCGGTCGCGGACGCCAGCACGGCTCCCGCGCCCAGGAGCGCCACCGCGAGACAGAGCAGGGCGGTGCGGTTGCTGTTGGTACGGAGACGGCTCACTGGCCATCACCTCCTTGCGCCGGAGCGCGCCAGGCGGGTTCGGTGCGCAGCCTGACCCGCAGCCGCGGCGGTCTGGCGGCCCCGCAGGAGGCCAGGGCGCGCTCCGCCGCCTCGGTCAATGCCCGGTGGGCCGGGTCGAGTTCGCCGAAGGCGAGCCCGGCGCGCACGGTGGCCCTGCGCCGCCCGACACGGACCCGCACGCGGGTGATGCCGGGCAGGCCCGACACGGCGTCCCGCAGCAGCGTCGCCACGGCGCTCCGGTCGATGACCGCGCGGACGTCCGGCAGCGGCGGCCGCAGGGGCAGCCGCCCGCGCGCGCCCGGCGTGACGGCGAGGACCAGCAGCCACACGCCGAGGCAGAGCACGGCGAACGCCGCCACCGCGCCGGGCCACGCGCCCGCGTGCGGGCCGTGCGTGGTGAGCCGGTCCATCAGGTCGGACCGCCAGCGCGCGGGCGCACGACCGGCCGCGTGCACGGCCAGCACGTCGTAAAGGAGCACGGCGCAGGCGGCGGCGGCAGCCAGCGCCGCCACCGCCACGGGCGCGCGGCGCGGGGACCACGGGCGCCGGGCCCGCAGCTCGCCGCCCGCCTGCTCCTCGGCCACCGTCTGCGCCACCACGGTCCCCTCGCCCGCCGCCCGTACGCGCAGCTCCCTGACCCGCACCCGCGCCGTGGGCACGGCGAGGCCGGTGAGCCGGGCCGTGCGGTCGGCGACGTGCGACCGGACGCGCTCGCCCGACTCGTCGAGCACCAGGGGATAGGGCAGCGTCACGGTGACGTCGACCCGCGCCCGGCGGCCGCGGACCGATGCCGAACTCCGGCCGGTCCGCACCTCGCCGGGCGCGAGCGCCTCCGTGGCGGCCCGCTCGGCGATGCGGCGCACCGCGCGGTCGGCGACGGTCGTCGTGCCGCGGTCCGCCGCGGGGACGCCGGGGACACTCATCGACGGCCCCGGTCCCGGCCGCTGAGGAAGCCCCGTACGTCCGTGCCGTCATCCACGAGGCGCCCCACCACGAAGCCGACCGCGCCGAGCGCGCCGACCAGGAGGAACGCCCCGAAGCCGCCGAACCACGCGGCGAACCCCAGGGCCATCCCGGCGACCAGGCCCACCAGAGCTGTGTTCACCACTTACTCCACACGCGTGTCGCCGGCGGAGTCCGCGCTGTCGTCGTCGGGCAGCCGTACGTCGTTGACCGCGACGTTGACCTCGACGACCTCGAGCCCGGTGATGCGCTCCACGGCGGCGATGACGTTCTCGCGCACGTCGTGGGCGACGTCGGTGATCGGGACGCCGTACTCGACGACGATGTCCAGGTCGATCGCCGTCTGCCGCTCGCCGACCTCGACCTTCACGCCGCGCCCGACGTTGGGACGCCCGCCGGGGACACGGTCGCGGACGGCCCCGATGGTGCGGGAGAGCCCGCCGCCCATGTCGTGCACGCCGGGGATCTCGCGTGCGGCCGTCCCGGCGATCTTCACCACCACCACGTCGGCGATGGAGGTCTTGCCGCGGGTCGCGGCGGGCTCGCTGGCCCCGGTGCGGCCCGTCACGGTGGTGCTGCCCGGCACGGACTGCACGGTGCCGGTGAGGCCCTGCTCATCTCCACGGGACGCCGTTGCGGACGTCTTCGAAGTGCTCTCCTGAGTCGCCATGAAAGGCATCTCCTCGTTGTCAGGTCGTCAGGGACTGCTCAACTCCTACGACCCGAGTGCCCCGGATCCGTTACGCGCCTCGGAGGAATTTCTTTTTCTGGTGGCCGATCTGCCCGCGTCGCGTAACGCGGGTGGCCCGCCGTGTGTCGTAGGAGTACGACTGGAGTGAGAGGAGCCGCGAGTGCCGGGGGACCGGGGCAGAGCGCAGGACGAGGCGGATGCCTCCTCACCGCGCGATGACGGATTGCTGGCCGTACGGGCTGCCGAAGGCGACGACGAGGCCTTCGAGAAGCTCGTGCGCCGCCATGCGCCCGGTCTGCTGCGGCTCGCCACGCGGCTGCTCGGCAGCCGTACGGAGGCCGAGGACGCGGTGCAGGAGTCCTTTGTGAGCGCCTGGCGCAAGATGCCGGAGTTCCGCAGGGACGCGCGGTTCGGCACGTGGATGCACCGCATCGTCACCAACCGGTGTCTGAACGTGCTGCGTGCCCGCCGCCCCGCCCTGGACCTGGGCGAGGTGCCGGAACCGCAGGCTCCGGAGCACGAGGCATCGCCTGCGAGGGTCGCCGAGGCGCATGCGGCCGTGGCGGACCTCGGCAAGGCGATGGAGGGGCTGTCCCCGGAACAGCGCGTGTGCTGGGTGCTGCGCGAGCTCAACGGCCTTTCCTACGACGCCATCGCCGAGTCGGTCGGCATCAGCCCGGAAGCCGTAAGGGGCCGCGTCTTCCGGGCGCGGCGCCATCTCACGGAAGCGATGGCCGCATGGCGGTGAACGAAGGGCACGGGCCGATGACGGACAACCCGACGACGGATGGACCAGCAGACGCCGACGACTCGAACGAGCTGCTCCCCTGCGGCCGTGCGCTGTGGGACGTGTGGGAGCGCGCGGAGGACGGCGGGAGCGATCCGCACGCCGACGCCTGCCCGCACTGCACCGAGGCGCTGGACGCGCTGCGGAGCTTGGAGGACGTCGTCTCCGCCGCCCGCGAGCGGGACCACGAGAGCGACCGGTGGGAGCGGGAGCCCGACACCGCCGCGCTCGTCGGCCGCGTCATGGACGTGGTGCGCCTCGAACTGCGGCCGGGCCGCACGCTGCCGCTGGGCGACGTGGCGGAGGACACCTGGATCGTGGAGGCCGCCGTGGCAAGAACCGTCCGCGCGGCCGCGGATTCCCTGCCGGGAGTAAGGGCGGGCAGCTGCCGCATCGAGGCGCTCGCCCACGAGGGCGGCACCGGAGCCCCGGCGGGACGGTGGCCGCGCGGGCCCGTGCACATCCGCGCGGAGGTGGAAGTGGCCCTCACCTGGAACCTCCAGGAGGTCGCCGAGCGCGTCCGGTACACGATCCTTGAGGCGGTCGACGACGAGTTGGGCATGCGGGTCGCGACCGTCGACGTGACGGTTGCCGACCTCATCGATGACGCCGACGCCAACGCCGACGACGACACTGCAGAGGGGCGGCACCCGTGACGCAACGACTCGCAACCAGCGCGCTGGCCGAAGCCGTCCAGGAAGCGGTGCTCGGCACGCCGGGCGTCGCCTTCCTGCGCCCCGGCCTCGCCGACCTGCTCCGCGCCGCCAACCTGCTGACGAAGGGCGCCGCCCCGTCCCCGCGCTCCTCGGCGGTCCGGATCACCCGCGGCAAGGGGGCGGCGGGCTGGCACACCGAGGTCTACGTCGTCCTGAGCCGCGGCCACCGGGCCGTGGACGTCACCCGCGAGGTCCGCGCCGCCGTGACGGAGACGCTGGAGCGGCTGACCGGGGAGCCTTCGCGGGTCTCGGTGACGGTGACCGGGCGGGTGTGAGGCGGCGCGGGACCGCCCGCGTGTGCCGCCTAGGAGAACGTCACCTCGCCCGTCGTGTCGGCGAGCTTCTTCACCTCGTCCGTACTGGAGTCCACCGAGGTCATCGCCACGGTGACCGAGCCCTTGGTGCCCTTCCCCGGCACTCCGGCGAAGCCGTGCTGCCAGGGGTGGGCCGTGGCGCTGCCGTCACAGGCGCCGTCGAGGATCTGCTCCTTGGTGGTGCTGCTCGTCGCCGTGTCCGGGACGGGCAGGCCGGGGAGCCCCACCCATTGGTAGAGGCCCTGCACCGCCTGCGCCTCGTCCGCGTCGAGCTCGCGCTCCTGCTGCGTGCGCAGCGTGATCCGCAGCCGTACGGGGCCCTGGAGGCCCTGGCACGTGTACGTACCTGCGACGACCGCCTTCGTGCCGTCCGGGGTGAGCCGGGCCGTGCTGTCCACGGTGACCTCGTACAGGTCGGCGGCGTTCGCCGCACCGGGCAGCACCGCCGTCGCCGCGGCCATCGCTGTCACGAGGACTGTCTTCACGCATCGCTGCAGCACCGTGGGGACCGGCCCTTCCGGAATGAGAGTGGGGTACGGCCCATGGAACCCCGTCCCGACCGGCCTCGCCGGTAGCCACACGGGTACGTGCCCTGCCCGCCGGGGCGCGGTTCACGCGGCCAGCGGAACGCGGGCCACGATGCACTTCCCTCCCTCGGGAAGGCGCGTCACGGACACCTCGTCGGACAGCTGGCACACGGAGGGCCAGCCGTGTCCGCCGCTCATGAGCAGGCTCGTGCGCGTACGGGTCCGCGGGACCGTGTCGCTGCCGTCCTCGACGGCGATCTCGACGAAGCCGGGCCGGACCCGGCACTCGAAGCCGCGCAGCCCGCCGCCGTGCCGGAGGGCGTTGGTGACCAGTTCGGAGGTCACGAGGACCGCGTCGTCGACAGCCATGTCACTGGCGTCGTGGTGCCCCTGGCGCAGCAGTGCGCGTACGACGTCCCGGGCGGCGGCCGGGGTTCGGGGGCGGGTGAGGATGCAGGTGTCCTGCGTGCTGTCGGTTGTCACAGCGCATCACTCCCACCGGTGTTGTGGGGACTGTTCCTTCTTCGGCTGCCCGACGAGTCACTCCCCACACACGTCATTCGGGTGGTTCGCCGGGCCGGTGCCGGAACGCGCCACGGCCGCGCACGGAATCCGTGCGCGGCCGTCGGACGAACCGAGTCGTCGGGGCTCTGCCCGGATCAGCCGTTGTGGGCGCCGTTGCCCGAGAGGACCGGGATGTCCTCCAGGATGTGCGACAGCGGCTCGTCGCCCTTGGCCTGGGTGGAGTTCTCGGTGCACTGCTGGTTCTGCGGCGCCGAGAGGACCGGGATGTCCTGGACGGCGATCGGCACGAGGCCGACCAGGGAGCCGACGTTGGCCTTGGCCGGCAGGCCGATGCAGGGCTTGTTCAGCGAGCCCTGGACCAGGGACATCTGCGGGCTCATGTTGCCGTGCGTGGCGGAGTTGCCGAACACCTGCTCGGCACCGTTGCCGCTGACCGAGGTCGTGCCGGTGTCGTCACCGATGGCCATGGCCTGCGGGGCCGCAATGCCGGAGACACCGGCGACGGAAGCGGCGAGGGCGGCCGTCGCGAACAGCTTCTTCATGGTGATGGGGTTCCCTTCGAAGAGAGGCTCCGCTTCGGAGCCGCATGGTGATCAACTGAGTGGTGGGTCAGCGGTTGCGGCCAGTGCCCCGTTCGGCCGATTAGTGTGCTGAACGTCAGGGGCGGTCGATCTTGTACGTCAGCGGCAGGCGACCTTGTCGCCGCGGAAGGCCGTCTGGCGGAGCAGCCGGGGCGGGTCGGCTGGGGCGGCGGACGCCTTTCTGCGGGTCAGGGCGCGGTCCCGGTTCAGGGCGTCGAAGACCTTGTCGGCCTTGGGCCTGTCCCATTCGAGGGTGGCGCCGATACCTTCCTGCGGGTCGCTGAAGCCGCCGACGGGGACCGTCATGAACTCGGTCGCCGAGGGCGACAGCTTGCGCAGGGCGACGGTGAGTTCGGTGAGCCGGTCGACGGTGAAGCCCTGGTCGACGCGGGTGGAGCCGAGGACGGTCCGGGCCAGCCGCGCGGTCCTGACGGGGTCGGCGAACGAGCGGTCCGCGGAGAGCGTGCGCAACACCCCGACCAGGAAGCGCTGCTGACGCTGCATACGGCCGAAGTCCGCACTGTTGTCCACGTGCCGGGAGCGCACGTACTGCAGGGACCGGCCGCCCGACAGCTTGTGCGTGCCGGGCTTCAGGTTCAGCTTGGTCGCGAAGTCCTTCAGGGGGCGCTTCGTGCACACGCGCACCCCTCCCGCCTCGTTCACACCGTCGATGAACCGCCGGAAGTCGATCTCCAGGTAGTGGTCGATCCTGACGTTCGTCATCTGCTCGATGGTGTGCACCGCGAGCCGGGGTCCGCCCTCGGCATAGGCCGCGTTGAGCTTGGCGGGGTGGGCCGGTGAGCCCTGGCCCGTCGTCTCGTCCCGGCGCTCGGGGATGACGGTGCGGGAGTCCCTGGGCAGGCCGACGACGCTGACCCGGTGGGCCTTCGCCGACACATGGACGAGCATCATCGTGTCGGCGCAGTCGCAGCCCCTTTTACCGGTGGAGAAGCGCCGCCGCTCGGATTTCGTGAGACCGGCGCGGCTGTCCGTCCCGAGCAGCAGGATATTCGTACCGGGTCCGTCGTTCGGACGATTCTTCATGCCGCCGAAGACATCGATGCGTTGGACAGGGAGAGGGGCGGCGGCCGCGGTGATTCCGGTGAGGGCGGCGGCGAGCGCGAGCCCCGTGGTGACGATGCCGAGACGCTTTACGGCTCGCTTCTTGCCAGGCGTACGGGAGGCCGTCCCCATGTTTTTCTCCGCGAATTGAGTGAGGGGGAAGAGGAACCCTGAAACCGTAAACCGGCCGACGTGTCATTCCGTTGCGAAGGGAGTGTGGCGCAAGTGAACAACTCTTTCGCCTCAACGGTGCTGTTTCGTTTCGGACTTCGACAGGAACGAAACCAGAAGGCGCCCCCACACTCGTGACGAGGACATATGGCTGACCGCACAGGGCCGTGGCAGCGGCAAGGTGTCATCCCGGTGAGCAGGCAGTCCCCGGACTGTCTCACGGACCCCATCTACGAATCACTGATCAGGAAATGGCGTGAACAGGGGAGAACGCTCCCGGGGCGCCCCGACCCCGAATGGCAGGCCCTGGTCGACCGCGATCCGTGGCCCCGGCACTGACAGAACAGCCACTGAAGCAACAACCACTGACAAAACAGCGGGCCGCCCAGGAGAGCATGGGCGGCCCGCTGAACTGCGAATGAGCGTCAGTGGTTGCTGTCACCGTTGCCGGACAGCAGCGGGATGTCGCTCAGGATGTGCGAGAGCGGCTCGTCGCCCTTGGCCTGGGTGGAGTTCTCGGTGCACTGCTGGTTCTGCGGCGCCGAGAGGACCGGGATGTCCTGGACCGAGATCGGCACGAGACCGACGAGGGAGCCGACGTTGGCCTTGGCGGGCAGGCCGATGCAGGGCTTGTTGAGCGAGCCCTGGATGAGGGCCATCTGCGGGCTCATGTTGCCGTACGTGGCGGAGTTGCCGAACTCCTGCATGGCGTTGTTGCCGCTCATCGTCTCGGTGCCGCCGTCGTTGCCGATGGCGAGAGCCGTGGGAGCCGCGGCGGCCGACATGCCGACGACGGAAGCCGTGACCGCAGCCGCGGTCATAACCTTCTTGAGCACAGGATTTCCCTTCTGAGGTGAGCCCCCGTCCAAGGAGCACCCTGTAGCAACTACCGGAGCAATGAGGGGTTCCTAGGATTTACCCGGGTTCACTCCAATGGCCTATCGAGCGGGGCCCCCGCGGCAGTACGGCGATTGCCGAAAGATCCGATGGAGTGAACGACCGGAACCAAACGCCGCGGGGCGAGTTGAGCAGCTCGCTGTAACCAGAGCGTCTGCCAGAAAAGGAACATCAAATGCTCAAGAAGGCAATGGCAGCGGCCGCGGTCGCCGTCTCCGTCGTCGGTATTTCGGCCGCCGCTTCGCCTGCCGCGATGGCCATCGGTGACGACGGCGGCACCACGTCGATGAGCGGCAACGACGCCAAGCAGTCGTTCGGCAACTCCGCCACCAAGGGCGACATGAGCCCGCAGCTTTCCCTGGTTCAGGGCTCGCTCAACAAGCCCTGTGTCGGCCTGCCCGTCAAGGGCAACGTCGGTTCGCTCGTCGGCCTCGTGCCGATCGCGGTCCAGGACATCCCGATCCTCTCGGCGCCGCAGAACCAGCAGTGCACCGAGAACTCGACCCAGGCCAAGGGCGACGAGCCGCTGTCGCACATCCTGAGCGACATCCCGGTGCTGGCCGGTAACGGCGAGCACAACGGCTGATCCGTCGTTCGGCAGAGATTGCTCGGGCCACCCGATTTTTCCTCCTCCTCGGGCGGCCCGGGCTTTTTCATGCCCTGCAGTCGCATTCGAGTGAACTTCCGATGGTTGTCAACTTCGCGGTTTCTTCTGGTCCTACCGCTCGTTGAGTAGGACTCAGGTCGCCGTATAGGCGTGACCCGTAAAGAAGGGAAAAGCTATGAAGCTCAAGAAGAGCGCAACGTTCATTGCTGGCGCCGTCATGGCTCTGAGCCTGGGCGCCCCGGCGTTCGCCGACGCCGGTGCCGAGGGTGCGGCCGTGGGCTCCCCGGGCGTCCTGTCCGGCAACTCCGTCCAGATCCCGGTCCACGTTCCCGTCAACGTGTGCGGCAACAGCGTCGACGTCATCGCGCTCCTGAACCCGGCGTTCGGCAACACGTGCGCCAACGACTGACGTAGGCGCCCAGCTTTACCTGCTGCGCCTCAGTCGGCCCCGGCAGCCCTTCCGGCGCCGGGGCCGACTTCCCCCTCGGACAGAGAAAGACCATTAGATTGCGACAGGCCCTCAGCAAAGGAATGCTCTCCGCCGCGGCTGCCACGAGCATCCTGTCCCTGTCCGGCGGCCACGCGTTCGCCGCCGGTGAGGCGAACGGGGAGGCACTGGACTCGCCCGGCTTCTTGTCGGGCAACAGCGTGCAGGCCCCGCTCGAAGTGCCGGTGAACGTCTGCGGCAACAGCGCGAACGTCGCCGCGGTGGGCAACCCCGCCACCGGCAACTCGTGCGGCTCCAGCTCGCACTCCCACTCCGGCCCGGAGACGGCACCGGAGGTGCGGAGCGCCCCGAAGGCGGCACCACCCGTCGCCGAGGACGACGCCACGGACTCGACGGACTCGTCAGGACCCGCGACCGGCGCCTCCGCGGTCGGCGACGCGTCCCACTCGCCCGGCGTGCTGGCGGGCAACAACGCCAAGGCACCGGTCGACGCACCGGTGAACGCGTGCGGCAACGCCGTGGGCGTCGTGGCCCTCCTCTCCGGCACCACCGGCAACCACTGCGACTCCGACGCCCCGCACCAGGCGCCGCCGGTCACCACCGCGCCGCCCACCGACCCGGCACCGCAGGGACCCGACCCGCGCCCCCGGGCCATGCCCCCGGCGCACCCCGACGGCCCGCGGCACGCCAAGGTGCCGTCGCAGGCTGCACCGCACCACGGGCCGCACGGCTCGCGTGCGCCGCGACCGGTCCATGTCGACATGGCACGCGGCGAGTTGGCTGCGACGGGGTCGGACGACAAGCTGCTCGGCGCGGCGGGCGCGAGTGCGGCCCTGCTGCTCGGCGGCGCGATCCTGTACCGGCGCGGGATGGCATCCTCCCGGCGCTGACCGGGGAAGCGCGGAGCCGGACACGCCAGTACGCCGGCAGGGAAGCAGACGGGACCGCTTCCCTGCCGGCGCAAGGGAGGTAGAGACCTGCCTGTTGGTAGGTCGCTCACCCACGGCATAGGAGCCGACGGCTGGCGGAAAGCGACCAGGCCTGTCCCATGAAGCGCATTCAGTGCATCACCGCACGGCCCGCGCGGGAAGGGCTGTTCACCCGTTCGCCCGCGGTGTCACTCATAAGAGCTCGGGGGTTGGTGGCTCGGCTTCGGTGGAGCGATCACGTACACGGAAGCCGAGCCCGGTGGCGTCTGCGCGCCGCCTGAACCGAGGCTAGGGGCACCGGAGTTGGGGCCGGGCGCGCCACGCCCCCGCTTCCCCCGGTGCCACCCGATCAGCGTGCGGACGCCGCCGCGTTCCGGTGCGCGTGCTCCTCGTGCGACTGGCCGGGGAGGGTCGTCCGACGCCCGCGCCGTACGTGCCGTTCGACGCCCCGCACCAGGCGTTCGGCGGTGAACGCGGACCCGTACACGAAGCGCATGGCGGGTCCGAAGCTCGACGCGGTCGTCAGACCTGCGAGGAAGAGCCCGGGGCGCGAGGTCTCGAAGCGGTCGCTCACGTAGGGCGTGCCGTCCGACAGGGAGCGCAGGCCGTCGCGGAGCTCCGGGGGCAGGACGGCGATGCGGTCGGTCGTGGCCTGGAAGCCCGTGGCCGCGATGATGTGGTCCGTGGCGAAGCGCAGGCCCCCGCCGGTGGCGCCGACGGTGCTCACCCGGACGCGGCCGCCGACAACCTCGGCCGACTCGACCTGCTGGCCGACCCGCACCTCGACCCCTGCCTCGACGCGGTCCCTGACCCACCACGCCCCTGCCGGGCCCAGCGCGTCGGCGGCGACGCGGGCGCGGGCCGACTCCGGGAGCAGCCGGAAGAGCCCGGGGGTCTGCGCGTAGAACCTGTTGCGCCAGCCGCAGCCGAGGCCCGTGTGCGGGGCGCGCAGCGACTCCCACCACGGCCGCTGCCAGGCGGGCGGCACGGTGTTCCAGTCCACGCGCGGGGAGCGGGCGAGGACCCGCACCCGGGTGCCCTGCTCGGCGAGCAGGGCGGCGGTCTCCAGGGCGGCCTGCCCGGCCCCGAGCACCGTGACGTCCCGGTCGCGGAAGCGCAGCAGGTCGGCGTGGTGGCTGCTGTGCGAGACGTGCTCGGTGCCCAGGCCACGGACGGCCCGGGGGATCTCGGTGAAGGGCAGCACGCCCACCGCAAGGGCCACCGCCCGCGCGCGGACGGCCTCGCCGTCCTCGGTGCGCGCCTCGTAGCCCTCGGGGCAGCTCCGCACGGAGGCGATGAGGCGCTCGTCGACCGGCGGCGCCGCCTGCCGGGCGAACCAGAGCCCGTAGGACGCGAAGTGCTCGATGGGGAGGGGGCGGCCGTGCTCGGCGGGCAGGCCCTCGCCCGCGCAGAACGCGGCCAGGCCGAAGCGGCCCGCGGGGTCGGACAGGTCGGACGCCCACGGCTCCGACTTCAGGAACATGCCGCGCGGCATGTGGTCCCGCCAGGACGCCATAGTCCTGCCGAAGATCCGCACGTCCAGTCCGGCGGCCGCGGCGTGCGAGGCGACCGAAAGGCCGTAGGGGCCCGCTCCGACAATCAGCAGGTCATGCATCGGTGACTGCTCGCTCTCTGTTCGGCGTGCCGGGAAGTACGGCGGGCGCGTGCTCCCGCGCCCTGATCGACAAGGACGTCAGGACCCCGTGGGACCGGTGCCGCACGCCGTCGCGCAGCCGCCGCACCACGTGGCGGCGCCACATGCGGCGCAGGGCGGCCCCGGGGGCCGGGTCGTCGGCGGCGTGCCAGGCGAGTTCGCCGGACGCCGGTGCGGTGCGCTGTCCGGGCAGGGCGAGGGAGCGCAGCGCGGTCAGCGGGGCGTAGTTCTCCACCAGGAAGGTGCGGCCCGGCAGGGGCTCGGGGGCGGGGACAGGACGGTGGGTCAGGTCCAGGTGCAGGGCGCGCACGACGTCGGTGTCCGTGCCGTCGGCGAAGAGGCGGAACTGGGCGCCGGGGCGCGGGTTGAAGTCGATGAGGTGGAAGGCGCCGGTCGAGGCGTCCCTGCGGAAGTCCAGGTCGAAGATCCCGCGGTACTCCAGGGCGGCCACCACCTGGGCGGCCGCGGACCACAGCGCGGGGTTCGCGGTCCACTCGCCGCTCACCGTCAGGCCCGCCGAGCGCGGCCAGGAGCGGTGCTTCCGTCCCGTACCGCCTCCTCGTACGACACCGTTGCGGCCCGCGCAGCCGTGGACGAACCAGTCCGCGTCGCGGGCGCCGGGCACGAAGGCCTGGAGGAGCAGGCGGCTGCCCGCCTCGGTGCGGCGCTCGAACAGGGCCGCGGCCTCGTGCGGGGAGCCGATCACGGTGGTGCTGCGCAGGCCGGTGTCGCGGGGCAGCAGCCAGGGGCGGCTCCACTTGGCGACGGCGGGGGACCCGAGCCGGTCCACGGCACCGGCGGCCTCGGCGGCGGACTCCGGCGTCAGCGTCGTGGGGTGGGCCACGCCCGCCTGCGCGCAGACCTGGGCGAGGGTCGCCTTGTCGGCCACGCGTTCGGCCACGTTCCCGGCCGTCCGGGGCAGCAGGAAGCAGTCGGTCAGCTCCTCGTACAGGGCGCTGACGGCGAGGGCGCTGGCGTCGTCCAGGGGGATCAGCACGGCGGGCCCGCCGAGGCGGCGCGAGACCCTCCGCAGGACGGCGGTGACCTCGGCGAGCGACGCTCCGGGCACGGGCGGCGCGTGCATCCGGTGCAGATACCGGGAGCGCTGTACGGGGCTCTGCCGGTCGTCGGCGACCAGGTGAACCTCGACTCCGGCCCGCCCCAGCGAGCGGACGGCGCCCAGCGTGCCGTGGTGAAAGGGATTCCTGTCGATCCGCATTAGGACCGCAGGAATGCGTGTATCCAGAGGCTGCAACGTCACCCTCGCTTATCGATCGCCCATGCGGGCGATGTGGTGGAACACAGGATTAGAAGCCCGATTGGCGCAATAGAAATACATATGACGGAGTGTCAGTGAAGTTGGGCCGTTGGCCGGAAAAAGAGGAGCAGATATGGGACCACACACCCCACAGCGTCGGCGGAGCCGTGGCCGTCTCGCTTTCGTCGCCGCGGGAATCGTCTCGTCGCTGGCGCTGGCCGCGGTGCCGGGACACACGGTGGGTGTCGTACGGGACGGTGAACCACCGGGGGGCGGCACGGGGACCCCCGCCTTCGGCGCCTATCTCGACTACGGACCCCGTGGCGTCGAGCGGATGAGTGAACTCAGTGAATGGCTCGGCGGTGCCGAGCTGCGGGTCGGTCACACGTACCTCCCGGGCGACCGGTGGAGCAACATCGAGGGCGCCCCGAATTTCCTGGAGAACTGGGCCGAGTGGCGCAAGGCGAAGGACGACAGGCTCTTCGTGCTCAACGTCCCGATGCTCGAACGCAACGAGGAAGGCGTCGGCGACACCGAGGTGTCCGCGCTGCTGAAGCAGGGCGCCGCGGGAACCTTCGACGAGCACTTCAGGACGCTGGCCAAGCGCCTGGTCGACCTGGGCGTGCCCGACACGGTGGTCGTCCTCGGCTGGGAGATGAACGGCACGACCTACACCCATCGCTGCGGTCCGGACCCGGAGTCCTGGAAGAAGTACTGGAACAGGATCGTCACCACGATGCGTTCGGTACCGGGACAGAAGTTTCAGTTCGACTTCACGCCGAGCAGGGGGCGGGACGCCGTTCCCTGGACGCAGTGCTATCCCGGGGACGACACGGTCGACATCATCGGCATGGACTCGTACGACCAGCCGCGCGGAATGTCATTCGACGAGCAGGTCAAGGAGCCCTACGGCCTCCAGCAGCACGTGGACTTCGCGACCGAGCATAAGAAGCCCATCTCGTATCCGGAATGGGGGCTGTTCCGCAACGGCGACAACGAGGAATACATGCGCCGCATGCTGGAATGGATGGACGAGAAGAAGCCGCTGTACAACACCGTCACCGACTACTGCCCGCACGGCGTGTGGCAGTGCAAGGACAATCCGGAGGCCGCGGAGGTCTACCGCAAGCTGCTCTCGGGCCGCACCGGGAACCCGACCGCTCCGACCACTCCGACCGAGCCCGTGAATCCGCAGGACCCGAACTGTTCGCCGGTGGAGTTCGGCGACTGGGTCGAGTACTGGCTGGGCGGCAAGCTGTGCCTGCGGTTCGACTGGTGGAAGGACCCGCAGAAGCCCGCGGTCCCGGAGAAGCCCGCGACCCCGGAGCCGCCCGCGGCCCAGGAGAAGCCAGCAGCTCCTGAGCTGCCCGCGGCCCCGGAGCAGCCCGCAATCCCGCAGACGTCCGCAGCCCCCGAGCAGCCCGCAGCCCCGCAGCAGCCCGCGGCCGCGCAGACGTCCTGACCCCCCGCCGGTCCGCGGTGGCGTGAGCCGTCACGACGAGGCTCCGCCACCGCGGCCGGATCCATCGCTCCGCCGCTCGTCGCGCTCGCGCAGCCGCCGCTTGGCCCACGCGCGGCCCGACGCGCTCCAGGCCGCCGCGTGCACCAGGGGCGCGGTGCGCCTGCGGGCCAGCAGGAACCGCCGGTTGGCGACCGGCTCGGGTCTCCAGTGGTGTTTGTACGGCTCGTTGCCGCGCAGCAGGCTCAGCGCGCGCGGGTGCTCGCCGCCGGTGTGGCGGGTGCACGCGTCGAGGAGCATCGTCGCCACGTCGACCTTGCGCTCCCGGAGGCTGGGATGCGCCCCGTACAGATAGCCGCCCGCCAGCGTGCCCGACAGCAGTGTCAGGTCCGCCGCCAGCACCTCGCCGTCCAGGCTGAACTCGGTCACCACCGCCTCACCGGCCGCGACCATCGGCCGCATGGAGCGCAGCAGGTGTTCGTGGAACCGCGGCTGGAGGTGCTCGGAGGTCACCTTGCGGCCCTGCCACTGCAGCTGGTGCAGCCGAAGGAGCGTGCGCACCGAGTCCTCGACCTGTTCGGTGGGGACGACACGGCTCTCCACGCCCAGCGCCGACAGCTTGCGCATCTTGGCCCGGGTGCGCTGGGCGCGCGGCGTCGGCAGCCGCTTGAGGAGCTCCTCCATCGGCAGCGCGGGGAGTTCGAGGCATTCGGAACCGGCGAGCGTGCGGCGGGGGCCCGGCCAGCGTGTATAGAGGCTCTCCACGCACGCGCCGGGCCTGACCTCCCCGAAGTCGATCAGCGCGGTCCTGGCCAGCGCGTAGAGCCCCGAGAGGAGCGCTGCCGTCCCCTCCTCCCGGCACGCGCCGTCCACCAGGACGTCCGTGAAGTCGGAGATCGCGCCGCCCAGCGGCTTCAGGGCGGGCAGCGGACGGTCCACCCGCATCAGCGGCGCCGCGGCGATCAGCCGGTCGCCGTCGCGGACCAGGAGCACCCGCAGCCGCCCGGGACGGCCGTAGGACCGCCACCAGGACGACAGCCACGCATGGCTCTGGAAGGGCGTCGCCGCCGGACACGCCCGGTGCAGCCGCCCCCACGGCTCCGCGAGCGCGTCGAACTCCTCCTCGTCCACGCACAGTTCGGCCACGGGCCGCTGATCCGGTGCGGTGTGCGGCGACGCGCTCGCCGTCGTACTCACGGAGCGCTCCGCACCAGGGCGGACGCGGGCCCCGGGACGGACGCGCCCGCCACCGCCTCCGTGCGGGGGCGCGGGCGCACCAGGAGCGCGAGGCCGCCGAGCAGCCCGCCCGCGCACCCGCCGACCAGGGTCGTCACACCGGTGGAGAGGGACGCGGGGGCGTTGGGTGCCAGGGCGCGCGAGAACGGCAGCAGCTTGATCTGCGTGCTGTCCTTGGAGTGGTTGGCGCTCGTGGCGAGCGACCGTGCCACGGCGTTGGCGGTGATCGCCGCGGACGACGGCTTGTCGGTGGTCGCGGAGACCGCGATCATCGGCGCGTCCGGCGACGTGACCACCTGCACCTTCTCCTGCAGCTCCGTGGGCGACATGCCCGCCGCGACCTGCGCGTCGCCCAGCACGGCGAGCTGGGTGGCGACCCGGCCGTACGCCTGCGCGAAGCCCAGTGCCGTCGCCGGGTCCGCCTTCTCCTGCGGGACGGCGACGACGTAACTCGTGGCCGTGTACTGCGGGGTCTGCAGCACGCCGTACCCGGCACCGGCCAGGGCGCCGAGGACCGCGCAGGCGGGCAGGGCCCACCAGCGGGGGAGCCGCGCGGCACGGGATCGCAGGGCGAGGGTGCGCGGGCGCTCGTTCACGGAGTCGCTCATCGAGGGGTCACCTCCAAGGTCGGGCCGGGGGCAACTGAGGCGTAGACGCTCATCAGTTGGTCGGCGCTTCGGCTGATGCTGTAGTGCCGTACCGCGGCCGGTGCCTCGCGGTGCGGCGGGACGTCGCCCCGCAGGCCGTGCAGCGCCTGCGTGAAGGAGTCCGGATCGCTCGGGCAGTACGCGGCGCCGGACCGCTCCGCCGCGTCGAGGCCCTCGACGGCCGGGCACGACGCGTACAGCACGGGAAGACCGCTGGCCAGGCCCTCCACGAGCGCCAGGCCGAAGGCCTCCTCGGGGGAGGGGGATGCCAGGGCGTCCATGGCGGACAGGAGCGAGGGCAGGTCCGGCGCGCCGCCCGTGGCGGCGGCGGTGTTCTCGTGAGCGGACCCGTGAGCGGACTCGTGGGTGGACTCGCCGACGAACCGCACCCGCCCGTCGAGGCCGAGCCGGTGCGCGAGCCGCCGGAGCTCCGGCTCCTGGGGGCCACTGCCCACCAGGACGACCACGACGTCGTCGGGCAGCAGGGCGGCGGCCCGCAGCAGGACGTCGAAGCGCTTGCCCGCGGCCAGCCGCCCCACCCCGCCGACCACGAACGCGTGCTCGGGCAGCTGGAGTTGCTGCCGGGTGTGCGTACGGACCGCCGGGTCGAACCGGAAGCGCTCCACCTCGATGCCGTTCGGCACCACCCGGATGCGCTGCCGCGGCACGCCCCAGCGGTGCAGCCGCGCCCCCACGGCGGGGGAGACCGCGACCGTCACCCGGCCGAGCCGCTCCCCGGCCAGATACAGCGCGCGGACCCCCGCGGTCAGCGGGCGGCCCTCCATCTGCGAGTCGCCCAGGGAGTGTTCGGTGGCCACCACCGCGCGCACCCCCGCCAGCCGGGCCGCGATGCGCCCGTACAGGCAGGCGCGGTAGAGGTGGGTGTGCACCACGTCGTACCGGCCCGCCCGGATGATCCTGACCAGCCGCGGCAGCGCCGCCACGTCCCGGTTGCCGGACATGCCGAGGTCGGTCACGCGGCTCCCGTCGGCCGCGATGCCCTGGGCCACGGTGCCCGCGTTGGTCAGCGCGACGACGTCGCAGGTCGTCGGCAAGTGGCGGAGCATCAGGCGCAGTTGCTGCTCCGCGCCGCCCACGCCGAGGCCGGTGATGATGTGCAGGACCCTCATCCGGTCACCGCCGAGCGGGCCAGCGCGCGGCGCCTGAGCCGGTTGGTGCGCAGCTTCAGGCGCAGCCGCCAGGCGGTGTCGTCCTGGCCGATGTGGACGCGGGGCAGGGCGTACGGGCCGGTGAGCGCGCCGGGCGCGATCGCGCAGGCGTACCGGTATCCGGCCTCGCGCACGGCGGCCACGACGCGCTCGTCGACGGTGCCGTAGGGGTAGCAGAAGCCCTGTACCTCGGCGCCGGTCAGGTCGTGCAGCGCCGCCCGGCTGCCGCCGACCTCGCGGCGCAGGACGCGGTCGTCGGCGGCGGTCAGGTCGACGTGGGTCAGCCCGTGCGAGGCGATCTCCATGCCGGACTCGGCGATGTGCCGGATGCCGTCGGCGCCGAGCAGCGGCTTGCGCGGGCCGAGCGGGTCCCACGCGTTGTCGCCGTCGAGGCGGCCCGGCAGGACGAACACCGTGGCGGAGCAGTCGTACTGGCGCAGCAGCGGCAGCGCGTGGTCGACGAAGTCGCGGTACCCGTCGTCGAAGGTGAGGCCCACCAGGTTGTGCTCCTGGCCCTGCGCACACGCCTCGAACAGATACTTCATCGAGACGCCGCGCAGCCCCTGGCGCCGCATCCAGCGCAGCTGTGCGGCAAGCCGCTCGGGGGCGACGGTGATCTCGTACGGATCGTCGGACGGGTCCGCGACGGAGTGGTACATCGCCACCCACGCCGGGGTGCGGGGCGGCCGCAGCCGCAGGAACGGCTCCGCGCCGGACGGCGCGGGCGGGGTGAGGTCAACGGACATGACGCAGCTTTCTGCTGACGGAGCGGAGGGCGGACGCCCAGGGCTGCGCCCCCAGGAGCAGACCCAGGAGCACGAAGGAGACGGTCACCGCCGTGAAGCTGGTGAGGACCGCCAGGGCGGGCTGCGCCACCCGCTGCGCGCACGCGGCGCCCAGCACCGCCGCGCCCCCCGCGGCCACCGCGAGGCGGCCGAGCTGCCCGACGACGGCCCGCTTCCTGATCGGCACGGTGCGCGGGCCCATGCCGCGCAGCAGGAGCAGCGCGGTGACGCAGATGCCGGTCGCGTTGGCCGCGGCGATCCCGTGCACGCCCCAGGTGCCGACGGTCAGGAAGCCGATCCCCGCGGTGGCGACGACGCCGACAGACATCGCGTACAGCGGCACCCAGGTCTTGCGGGCGACGGAGAAGTGCGCGCGGGCCAGCGCGCCGACCAGCGTGTGGCCGAGCAGGCCGAGGGCGTAGACCCGCATGACCGACGCGGTGGCTGCGGTGTCCTGTGCGGTGAACGCGCCGCGCTGGAAGAGCAGTTCGATGAGCGGGTGCGCCGCCGCGACGACCGCGGCCGCGCCCAGCAGCACCATGCATCCGGCCAGGACGATGTCCCGCTCGACGCGCTTGCGGGCGCGCTCCGTCTCGCCCTTGGCCAGCGCCCGCGCCACCACGGGGAAGGTGACCGTGCACAGCATGAGCGAGAGGACCATCGGCATCTGCGCGACCTTCTGCGCGTAGTTCAGGTGCGAGATGGCCCCGGCGGGCAGCGAGGAGGCGAGGAACCGTTCGATGAGGACCTGCGACTGGCGGCAGAGCGCGAAGAACAGGACGGTCCAGATGATCGCGGTCTGGAGGGTCTTGTCCGATGAGCCCGCTGAGGCCGATGAGCCCGATGAGCCCCCGGCCGGGGACGCGGGCGCGGGCTCCGCCCCGGGCCGGTAGGGACGCCGCAGCTGACGCCAGAGCGAAGGCGCCTGTACGACGACCATGAGGGCCCCGCCCACCGCCACCCCGGCCGCCGCGGCCCGTACCCCCAGCGGCAGCGCGAGCGCGAACAGGGCGGTGATGATGGCCGCGTTGTAGGCGACGTAGACCGTGGCGGGCGCGACGAACCGCTGGTGGGCCCGCAGCGCCGCGCTGCAGTAACCGGCGAGTCCGAAGGTCAGGGCGCAGGTCGCGGTCAGCCGGGTGCAGTCGACGGCCAGCTGCGGATCGGGCAGCCCGGGGGCGAGGACCGCGACCAGGTGCGGCGCCGCCGCGACGAGCAGGACGGCCGTGCCCGCGAAGCACAGGGTCATCCGCGGCAGCGAGGCCCGGACGAGCTCGCGGACCGGGTCGACGAGCGGGCCTTCCGAGCGGCGCGCCAGCGCCAGGCTGAACGCGGGCACCAGGAAGAAGGCGAGCCCGTCCTCGATGAGCAGGGTCGCGGCCAGCTCGGGGACCGTCCAGGCGACGAGGAAGGCGTCGGTGTCGGTGCCCGCGCCGAAGAAGTGCGCAAGCGCCTGGTCGCGTACGAGCCCCAGGAGCGAACCTGCGACGGAGAGCACGGCCGTGACCAGCGCGGCCTTGGCGAGGAACGAGCTCCCGGTCTTCTCCGCGGGTTCCTGCGCGACAGGCGTGGCGGGCGCGGCGGGCGCGGAAGGGGCGACGGGTGCGACGGGTGCGACGGGCGCGGTGGTCACGGCGGCAGGCGGCGCGTCCGGGTCGGGGGCCACCTCCGGCGGCGGCACGGTCGTCATCGCGGGCCCGCCTCTCCGCGCAGGGCGTCTCCCTGACGCTCACGGGAGCCGACCGCCCACCAGGCCGCCATGCCGAAGGCGATGGCGGTCAGGACGGTGGAGGGGCCGCCGATGTCGGCGTACACGAAGTCGATCAGCTGCCAGACCAGCAGCCCGCAGGCCACCAGTGCGCAGTCGAGGCGCGGGCCGCCCGGACCGTCGCGCCCCGCGCGCTGCCGCTGCCACCTGCGCACCGCGCACACCAGGAGCGCCGCCCAGCTCCCGGCCAGCGTGCCGAGCCCGAGCAGCCCCTGCTCGCTGAGCACCAGCAGGTACATGTTGTGCGGGGACAGCAGCGGCTGGCGCACGAAGGCGCTGCCCGCGCCCGCGGTGTCGCTGCCGGAGGACAGGGCGAGCGAGGCGTGGCTGTCGCGGTGGTCGGGGAACCCCTTGAGGCCCACCCCGGTCACCGGCCGCTCGCGCCACATGTCGGCCGAGGCCGCCCACATCGTGTAGCGGTCGGTCACCGACTGGTCGGGGGTGTCGGTGACCTGGGTGATGCTGCTGAGGCGCTCCTGGAGCATCGCCGAGCCCACGCCGAGTCCGGCCACCAGGACCACGGCGGCCGCCGCCCCGGCCAGCAGCACCCGGCCCGCCCGGCGCACCCCGGCGAGCAGCAGCACCGCGGCGCAGGCCGCCGCGGTGGCGATCCACGCGCCGCGGCTGAAGGACAGCGCGAGCGGCACCGTCAGGAGGCCCGCGCACACCACCGCCGCCGACCGCTGGCGCGGCGCGTGCGGGCGGAAGGCGAGCGCGAGCGCGCAGACGAGCCCGTACGAGACGACGGTCGCCATCCCCATCACGTCCGTGGAGCCGAACGTGCCGACGGCCCTGATGTCCTCGCCCATGTACGAGGCGCCGGTGCCGGTGAGGTTCTGGTGTACGCCGATGACGCCCTGCCACAGGCCGAGCCCGACGAACGACCAGGCGAGCAGGCGGAAGTGGTGGGCGTCGCGGATGAGCAGCAGGACGGCGGCGGGTACGAGCACGAAGATCTGCAGATAGCGCGCGGCCCCGGCGACGCCGGTCGCGGCGGTGGCGGCGCCGAAGGCCGCCACGGTGATGCCGACGACGGGCAGGCCGAGCAGGACCGCCGCGGTGCGGGTCAGCGGGCGCCGCCGGGCCTGTACGACACGGACGACGCAGTAGCCGACGACGAGGGCGGACACCGCGTCGGCCACGCCGCCGGTGCCGCCGCCGCTGCCCCCGGCGGACGCTCCCTCGGCGGGCACCGGCAGGGCGAGCAGCGCGACCAGGAGCACCACCGGCAGCACCGGAGCGCTCCGCCGCAGCGCGGGCAGCACCACGTCGTGCAGGCGCGAGCCGAGCGGCAGGGCGGTGGACGGGTTGTGGGTCACCGTGCTCAGCTCCCCGTGCGGCGGACGAGGCAGCCGAGGGTGCGCAGCAGGATGCACAGGTCCTGCCAGAACGACCAGCTGTCGATGTAGGCGTTGTCGAAGCGGCACCGGTCCTCGATGGAGGTGTCGCCGCGCAGGCCGTGGATCTGGGCAAGCCCTGTGATGCCGGTCGGCATCCGGTGCCGGTGGGCGTAGTCCGGATAGGTCTGGCTGAACTGGGCGACGAAGAAGGGCCGTTCGGGCCGGGGGCCGACCAGACTTATATCGCCCCGCAGTACGTTCCACAGCTGCGGCAGCTCGTCCAGCGAGGTGCCGCGCAGGAACCGGCAGAACGGGCTCATCCGGTGCTCGTCGGCGACGCTCCACCGGGTCGCCGCCTCCTGCTGGTCGACGGGCCGGTGGGTGCGGAACTTCAGGAGGGTGAACAGCCGCCCGTCCTTGCCGACGCGCTCCTGACGGAAGATCACGCCGGGGCCCTCCACGGTCCGCAGCACCAAGGCGCAGGCCGCGAGGACCGGCGCCGCCGCGAGCAGCAGGACTCCGGACACCGCGATGTCAAGGAGCCGCTTGCCCGCGCTGGTGCCGTGGGCGCTCGCGGGCGTCAGGGAACGGCAGGCGAACCCGGCCACGTACTGCCGTGGCCCGCCCGGCGCGGGCACGGGACCCGCGCAGCGCGGTTCGAGCTCCCACAGGTCGCAGCCCAGGCCGTGCAGGGTCGGCAGCCATCCGGCGAGCCCGGTGCCGCGGTCGGCGATGAAGAACACGGCCCTGACGTCGTTCTGGATCACCGCGCGGTGGAGTTCGTCCTCCGTGCTGAGCACCGGAAGGTCGCGCCCCGGCCCCGAGGGAGTCTCGGAGCCGCTCTCCTTGTCCTGTGGGGGGTCGGCGGTCTCGCTCACGATGCCGACCGGCCGCATGCCGCAGCCGGGGCGCCGCAGCAGCGCGGCGGCCACGCCGCGCGCCTGGCCGACGGGCCCGAGCACAAGGACCGGCCGGGGCCTGCGCACGGTGGTGGCCCGCCGGTGCCGGTGGACCAGCGCGCGCCCGCAGAAGCTGAGCAGGCACTGCACGGCGGCCGCACCGGCCAGCGTTTCCGGGGCCAGTGACCCCACCGTGGGCAGGGCGGTGGCCAGGACCGCGGTGACCGACCAGCCGAGCGCGATCCGCCCGGCGAGCGACGGCACCTGGCCGAGGGTGTCGGGCAGCGCGGCGTACTCGTACAGCCGCCCCTGCACGTTCAGGACCAGCACACACGCCATGAGCAGGGGCGCGAGCACGGCCTGCTGCCGGGGGTCGGCGAGCAGCAGCAGGGCGACCAGGGCGGCGGCGCAGTCGGCGGCCACCAGCGCGGCGGCCGAGCGCCGTTGCCGGGCCGGGCGGCGCGCCGCCGTCCCGGCACGCAGGACCGTCGCTTCGCGTGGCGCGACGACGAAGGTGCCGGGTGGGCCCTGGGTGTCCTGCCGTGACTGAGCCGATGAGGAAGCAACGGTCCGTTCCGCACTCACGTCGTGCTGCACTCCCTGTACTCGGTGGGCGCCGTGCCCAGAAGCTCGCCGTACACCGCGTCGACGGCGGCCGCGGCGCGGCGTGTGTCGTGGTGGTCCAGCACGTGCTGCCTGCCGCGCCGCCCCAGCGCGTCGCGCAGTTCCCCGTCCCGCAGCAGGGCGACCAGGGCGTGGGCCAGCGCGCCGGGGTCCTCCGGGGGGACAAGGGCGTGCGGGCGGTGGGACGGCGGCAGGCTCTCCCGTGCCCCGTCCACATCGGTGACCACGACCGGGCGGGCACAGGCCATGGCTTCGAGCGGGGCCAGCGCCATGCCCTCCCAGCGGGAGGGCAGGACGACCACGTCGGCCGCCCGGTACCAGGGCGCGGCGTCGGCCGCCGCGCCCGCGAAGGCCACCCGCGGGCCCGCCCGCTCCCGCAGCCGGGCGTCGTCGGGCCCGTCCCCGACCAGGACGAGACGGGCGTCGGGCACCTGGGCGGCGACGGTGGGCCAGGCGCGCAGGAGCACGTCCTGGCCCTTCTGACGGCAGAGCCGCCCGACGCACACCACGAGCCGGACGTGCGCGATGTCCTGGCCGGTGGGCGTGAACCGTTCGGTGTCCACGCCGTTGGGGATCACCGCGTACGAACCGGCGATCCCGGCGCGGCGGCCGGTGACCCACTCGGCCTCGCTGACGCAGACGATGCGGTCCGCCCACCGGGCGGCGCCGCGCTCCCACAGGCGCGCGAGGAACGCGGTAAGGCCGCCGACCGCCTCGAAGGACCAGGCGTGCGGCTGGAACACGGTGGGGATGCTGCCGCGCAGCGCGAGGCGCGCGGCGAGCCCGGCCTTGGCGCTGTGCGCGTGGACGACGCCGGGGCCCACCGCGCCGATGACGCGCTTGAGGTCCCGCACCTCGGTGGCGAGGCCGCGGCCGGGGGAGCGGGACGCCGTCCAGGGGTGGACGTGGACACCGGCGCCCAGGGCCGCCAGCGCGCCGGGCAGGAAACCCTCCTGGGGGCAGGCCACGTGGACGTCGGTCCCTGCCGCGGCCTGGGCGGCGGCCAGGTCGACGACGACCCGTGCCACACCGCCGTCCACGGGCTGGCTGACGTGCAGGACCCGTGGGGGGTGGGGTGCTGAAGGCAGAGGCATGCGCGTCTCCTTCGAGTCAGTGCGGAGCACCGCGGAATCGGAGCGGGACAACAGGCGCTATCGCTTCGCGCCGACGGCGGCGAAGACCACGCCGACCCACGCCGGATCCTGCGAGGCGAGGCGGACCGTCAGGTCGCCGTGCCGGTCCGGGCTCTTGGCCAGCGGGAAGACGTCGGAGTCGTATCCCAGGGTGTTCGGGTACGCGGGGTTCCTGCGGATCGGCGTGCCCGGCTCGCTGATGGTCGAGTTGAGTGCGTCATCGGCGGGGTTGGCGTCGTCCGTCAGCGGCACGGTCCTGGCGCCTCCTGCCGAGACGCCCACCGTGTCGCCGCGCCGCCCGCGGTCGCCGTCGTAGGCCACCACACCGGCGATGCCGCCCGTTCCCCGCGGCACGCCGCGCATGCGGACCGCGTGCCGGTGCCCCTGCTCCCCGGTCGAGTCGAAGCCGTCCCAGACGGCGAGGTGGCGCAGCGGTTCGGCGGCGTTCTCGTACGCCACCACCAGCGTCCAGCCGCCCCAGGCACCCGCCTTCGAGTGCCCCATGGCGACGTTGACCTGGGCCACGGTGTACGCGCCGCTGCCCGCCCCCCGCACCAGGCCGGTGACATCGGCCGAGGCCTGGAAGGCGTCGGCGCCGTCGGTGCCGTCAGTGACACGGTGGCCCACCGGGGTGTCGGCGACGACCGGTTTGTAGTTGCCGCCGGGCTCGGCGATCAGCACCCGCCCGTTGTCCTTGGGGGGCTTCTGCTCGCCGACCTTGAGGTTGCCGCCCCAGTACAGGCGGGCGTAGGAGACGCGCGAGTGCGGGGGCAGGCGCACCTCGCCGGTGCTGGAGTTGTACGTGTTCGGGTCGTCGTCGACGTCGATGTAGAACATGTCGAAGTCGTCGTTGACACCCGGACGGCCGCCCCGCGTTCGGGCGCACGACTCCGCCGTCCGGTCGATCGCGCGACGGCAGGTGATCGCCGAGTTGGCGGCCCGGACGATCCCGCCGTGCTGCAGCGCTCTGTATCTCTGCGCGAAATCGATGCGTGTCCGCTCGCCGCCTCCGCCGGGCGGGGCGGCCGCGCCGGTGCCGTTCGCCGCGAGGCACGCGGCCAGGGCGAGAGGGATGACGAACACGCGACGCAGGCCCAGGGAGTGACGCATGGCGGCGTTGGCCTTCCGAGTGTGTGAACTCTGAACCACAGCGGACATGAGGGCTTCGCACCGTTTGTGCGAATCCGAAGTCGTATGAGTGGAATGCCCTAAAGGGAAGCGCAACTGTAGCCGTTGGCAAGGGAGGCGCGGTCGACCTCCGCGCGTGTGTCGGAACGGTGAAGGTCGGCGCCGCGATGGTTGCCGTCGCGCATCACCCGTCTGGGCGCACAACTCGGCGCCGAGGTCGGCAGTTGATCCCTCCAGACGGGCAGCCCGCCCGTACGTCGCATCATCACCAAGGAGCAGCACTCCATGTCCCGTACCACCAAGGCTCTCGCCCTGTCCGCTGTCGCCGCCGCCGCCGTGGCCGGATCCGCGGGTGTCGCTGCCGCCGACAGCGGCGCGCAGGGCGCAGCCACCAACTCCCCCGGCGTGATCTCGGGCAACAACGTGCAGGCGCCGATCCACGTCCCCGTCAACGTGTGCGGCAACAGCGTCAACGTCATCGGCCTGCTGAACCCCGCGTTCGGCAACCAGTGCGCCAACGACTGACGCACCGTCGGTTGCGAACGGCCGTCCCCGCGAAAGCGGGGGCGGCCGTTCCGCGTGTCGGCGCGGTTCCCCGCCGCCGCGGTGTTATCAGCTGTACCCCGAATGGGGGGCGCGCGGCCGAACGGCCGACCGACCGTCACCTCCACGTCCCACCTGCGCAGATGCCCGCACGGGCGTCATAGGGCCGATACGTTCCGCAGTCGCTCGGTTGCGGAGGGCGTTTTCCGCTTTCACGGTGATCTCAAGATCCGACGCATCATCGAAAGGGAAACACCTATGCGCGCTCTGCCCGTACGCCGCCTCGCGACCACCACCCTGTGCGCGACGCTGCTTCTCGGCACGGCCGGACCGGCCCTCGCCTCCGACGGCGACGCCTCCCGCGAAGCCACCCGGACCGCCCCCCGCGCGCCTGCCCCGGACGCGAGTGCCCTGCTGGGCCAGGCCCAGCAGCTCGGCGGCCTCGGCGGGGTCCTGACCCCCGTCACCGACCTGCTCACCGCGGTGCTCAAGGCGCCCGACAGCAAGCTCTCCCCCGAGGACGCCAAGAAGCACGTCGACGCCGTGAAGGCGGCCATCGACGCGGCGGCCAAGGCGGCCCCCGCGGCCCCGGGCACCGGCCTGCCGAGCGTCCCCGAGGCACCCAAGCTCCCGACGGGCGGCGCGCAGAGTGCCGCCAAGGCGCCGATGGACGCCAAGGCCGACGCCCTCGCCGCGCTGCAGAAGGCGGTCGACGAGCTGGTCAAGGCCGCCACGGCCGGTGACCCCAAGGCCGTGCTCGCGGCGGCGCCCGGAGTCCTGCTCGGCCTGGTCAACGCCGTCGTCGCCACCGTCCTCGGCGGCGGCCTGCCCGCGCCGAACCTCCCGGGCCTGCCGAGCCTGCCCAAGCTGCCCACCGGCGGTCTGCCCCAGACGCCCGCCCTGCCGCAGGCTCCCGCGCTCTAGAACGCGCACCTTCGCCCGCCCTGCCGGATTCCTTCCGGCAGGGCGGTTTTTTCTTTATGCGGCTGTCAACACCCGCCATAATTCCGGCGGTTGATATGAGGATGAGATCCGTTCTTCATTCGAGTGGGTTCGGGGAAGTTTCAGGGCCAGGGGTTTCCGTACCGGCCCGCGCTCGTTAGTCCCAGTGAACAGAGACAACAGGCGAACGATGCCTGAACAGTGCTCCCAAAGGCGGCGCGCGCCGCCAGAGAAAGGAACATGATGAAGGCCCTGAAGGCTGCTGCAGTCCTTGCCGGTTCGATCGCCATCGCCGGCTCCGCCGCGCCCGCGTTCGCCGCTGACCTGGCGCCCACCAGCCTGAACGGTGGCCTTGAGACCATTGCCGGCCAGACCCCGAACCTGCTCGACACCAAGCCGGTGAGCACGAACATGCTCGACACCGAGAACAGCGACTCGGTCGTCAACACGGTCAAGGACACCACGGACGGCCTGAACTCCGCCGGCGGTCCCACGGAGCTCCTCGGCGGGCTTCCCCTCGCCAAGTAGCACCCGCTCAATTCCCGGGAGGCCGTGGGACATCGGCCGGGACGGGACATGCGGAACGCCAGCGCCCCGTGCGCGCAAGGGCCGGTCACCTCTTCCACGGACCGGCCCTTCGGCATGTCCGCACCGCCGGGCCGACCGCGCGGCGCGTCAGCACCGGAGCCGACCGGGTGACCCCATCGTGTGATGGCGGCGCCGCGCTGGGCCACACGGGTGACAACAGCGCAGGACGCGTACGCCCACGTCTATACGGTTCCCCTCATGACCTCAACTTCCAGTGAACAGCGCCCCTTCCAAGCAACTGATCTGGGAACCCTGGCTGTTCTCGCCTGGAGCGGCGAACACCCCGAGGACGAGAAGGACATGCCGTTCCTGCTGGCCTACTCCCTCGGCGACACCGAGGGCGGCCCGGAGGCCACGGCCGAAGCGATGCGCACCCTCCTCACCGACGCGGGCCTGCCCATCGGCGGCCCGCTCATCGACGGCGCGCGCAACCCGTCCCTGCCGGTGAGCCTGCTCGTCGAGGGCGACCACGCCGTCGTCAACATGCCCCACCTGAACGCCCAGTGCGTGGCGCCGCCGGAGTGGCTCGCCGCCGTCAAGCAGCGCGGCCACGCCTACTTCATGGCCACCACGCGCGCGTGGCCGGAGGCCAAGCCGGGTGAGCCCGTCTCCGAGGAGCGGCTCGGCGAGTTCGCCGGGGACGAGGAGACCATGCTCAGCGCGGCGCACTGCCTGCTGCCCGCCCGCAGCCTGCGCTGATGCGCCCCACCACCGAACTGCCGCACCGGGTGCCGCTCCAGGCGGTCGGCGCCCCCGGTGCGGCGCGGGTGGCGCCCGTCGCCCCGGCCGCCGCCGGGTGGCGTCTCGGCCTGCTCCTGGTGGTCACCGGCGCCGCGGGACTCCTGGCCGCGTGGGTCATCACCCTCGACAAGCTGGAACTGATGAAGGACCCGGATTACGTTCCCGGGTGCAGCCTCAATCCGGTGGTCGCCTGCGGCAACATCATGCAGAGCAAACAGGCCGCGGCCTTCGGATTCCCCAATCCGATGCTGGGACTCGCCGCCTACGCCGTCGTGATCTGTGTCGGCGTAGGACTGATCGGCGGCGCGCGCTTTCCCCGCTGGTACTGGCTGACCCTCAATGCGGGCACGGCATTCGGCGTCGCCTTCTGCGGCTGGCTGCAATTCCAGTCCCTCTACCGCATCAATTCCCTCTGCCTGTGGTGCTGCCTGGCCTGGGCCGCGACCACGCTCATGTTCTGGTACGTGACATCGCACAACGTACGGTCCGGATTCCTGCCCGCGCCGCGGGGACTGCGCACCGCCTTGGGCGAGTTCACCTGGGTGCTTCCCACCGTGCACCTGGGCGCCATCGGCATGCTGATCCTGACGCGCTGGTGGGACTTCTGGACCAGTTGACCGGCCTGGTCGAGGAAAGGACAGCATGGGGTTCTCGCTGATCGACCGCATGACCCGCCGCCATCTCATCGGCGCCGCGGCCACGGCCTGTCTGGCCGCCGTGGGCATCGTCCGCGCCGTGCCGGAGACGCCCGCGCCGCCCGCGCCCGCTCCGCCGGGCACCCCCGGTGATCCGCCGTTCGACGAGACGTACCGGGGCCGCCGCATCCAGGGCGAGCCGATGGCCCACCAGGGCGGCCATGCCTCCGGCGGCTGGCGGATCACCGTCGACGGGCGGCAGCTCGGCCTGATGCGCCGCGCGGACGGCAGCTATCTGAGCATGGTGGACCACTACCAGTCGTACGCGACGCCGCTCGCCGCCGCACAGGGAGCCGTCGACGAGCTCGGCCCCCTCCAGGCCCTGAGCGGCCGCATCCACTGAGCCGGGCGGGGACGGACGAACGCCGGAAGGGACGGCCATGGCCCACACGCGCAGGAACCAGAGCAGCCTCAGCCGGGGGGAGCGGCGCCGGTTCGTCGACGCGCTGCTGAAGCTGAAGCGCCGGGGGGAGTACGACGAATTCGTCCGCATGCACATCGACTTCTATGTGTCGGACGGCGACGACCGGCTCCGGGTCGCCCACATGACCCCCTCGTTCTTCCCCTGGCACCGCCGTTTTCTCCTGGAGTTCGAGCGGGCCCTGCGGCGCATGGACTCCGGCGTCACCGTCCCCTACTGGGACTGGACGAAGGACCGCGGTCCTGCCGGGTCGCTGTGGGGCGCGGACCTGATGGGCGGCAACGGGCGCCGCGGCGACCGGCAGGTGATGACCGGTCCTTTCGCGTACCGGACCGGGCACTGGGCCATCAAGGAGGACGTCACCGACGGGGAGTTCCTCATGCGTGACCTCGGCCGTCCCCAGGACCCGATCGACCTGCCGACGCCGCAGGACGTGGAGTGGGCCATGGCCGACCCCCGCTACGACGTCCCGCCGTGGGACTCCACGGCGCCCGAGGGCTTCCGCAACAAGCTGGAGGGCTGGACGTCGGCGCGCGGCACCGAGCGCTGGCGCAACCACAACCGCGTGCACCGCTGGGTCGGCGGGCACATGCTGGGCGGGGCCTCCGTGAACGACCCGGTCTTCTGGCTCAACCACGCCTTCGTGGACCTGCTGTGGGACCGGTGGCAGCGGCGCCACCCCGACTCCGCGCGCTATCTGCCGCAGCGGCCGCCCGGACTCGGCTCGTCCCAGTACCGGCGCATCGTCGCCCGCCACGAGCCGATGCCGCCGTGGGACGTCAGACCGGACGAGCTCCTGGACCACAAGGGGCTCTACTCGTACGGGAGTTAGCGCGCGGACATGACGGAGCCCCCGGCGGAACGCACGCCGGGGGCTCCGTCAGGGTTCTGGTCAGCCGCCGTAGCCGGCGCCGCCACCGTGGGGGGCGTCGTGGTCGCCGCCCGGGTTCGCGCACGTGTTGCCGAAGGCCGGGTTCAGCAGGCCGATGACGTTGACGGTGTTGCCGCACACGTTCACCGGGACGTTGATCGGGGCCTGGACCAGGTTGCCCGAGACGACGCCCGGGGAACCGACCGCAGCACCCTGCGCGCCGGCGTCCGCCATGGCCAGGCCGGCACCGCCGAGGACTACGGCTCCGGTGCTGAGGGTGACAGCGGCTGCCTTCGCGATGCGAGACATCACGTTCTCCTTTGACTTGGATAGAGCGACTGCCTACACACAGCCGCGTATTTCCCTAACGTCTTTACTCAGGGTGAGGTCACGGCGTCCGCGGTGCGAATGCCGCGGTGGCGATCCGATTTCAGGAGTGCGAGGAGATACCGCTGAAAGAGATTCCGTCCGGCGAGAATCGGATCTCCTCCTTGGTGAAGTAGGCGGTGCCGTCCGCGCGGAACCCCGAATGGGTGGTCGTGTGCCTCATCGAGTCCTTGCCGAACGAGAAGGACTCCCCCGCCCATGCGGGCGAGGGAGCCTCGGAGTTCCACTCGGGGGGATTCGGCGCGGCCTGTGCCAGTGGCGCTCCCGCCGCCGTCAGCACAGCGGCCGTGGCCCATGCGGACATGAGGAGATGACGTGCCTTCACGAGGCTTCCTTCCCTGGTTCTTGCCGCGAGGAGTGTGGATGTGAACCTGTCCCACTCTGCGGGTCCGTGGTGCCGACCGGGGAAGCGTCCGGGCCGTGCCGGAACGAGTAATGCGGTCATCCAACCCGATTAGCTCAACGTCAGGCCCGAGGAACCGTTCGGCGGGGCGGTCGGGAGCTCCGGGGGAGTGGGCGCCGCGGGCGCGGTGGGGGTCGAGGCGGGGGTGGAGTCGTCCGGGGTGGTGGCGGCCGCCGGGGTCGCTGCCGGGGTGGCCGCCGCGTCCGGCACGCTCGCGGTGGTGTCGGGGAGCAGCGGGTCGGTGGGCAGCGCGGCCTCGTCGGTGGAGCCGATGCTGGTGGTCGAGGTGCACGGGGCGAACAGCTCGTTGCCCGCGAAGGCGGCCTTCACCGAGCGCGTCGTGCCCGCGGTCACGGCGACCGAGCAGCTGAAGGTGCCGCGGTCCGTGGTGCGGGCGTGGCAGCTCGCGGGGGTGGCGGCCGCCGTGTCGGTGACGTGGACGGTCAGCGGGATGCGGGCCAGCGGGAAGGTGAGCGTGGAGCCCTCGACGAGGCGGCCGGTGACCTTCACGCGGGCCGAGGCCCCCGTGCTCACCTCCTCGGCCGAGAGTTCGGTGATGGCGGAGGCGGTGCGGGTGCTGTCGGCCTGTGCGTCGGCGGGCGCCTCGCGGACGGTCAGGGCGGTGGCCGTCGTGGCGGTCCCGGCGGCGAGACAGGCGACGGCCAGGGCCATGGCGCTGAGCGTGGTGCGGGGGGCGGGCATCGGAACTCCTTTTCGGGCGGGTGCTTCTGTGCGTGTGTGGTGGTGCGTAGGGGGGATTTCGGATCAGAGATTTCGGATCAGAGATTAGGGAGAGCCATGCATTTCATATTGCTTACACCGGCAGGCCCCGAGGAATCATTCCTCGGGGCCTGCTGCCCGACGGCTCTCGTGGAGCCGCTGGGTCAGGAATGCGAACCGGTCGCGTTGCCCGTCGCACCGGTGGAGTTGGCGGTCTTCGAGGTCTTCACGAAGTAGGCCGTGCCGTCCTCGGTGAAGCCGCTCTTCGTCTTGGACGACGTACCGCCGTAGACGGTCGCCGAGTTGTCGGACTTCCCGTAGCCCGGACCGCCGTCGGCAGACGCGACGGTGGCGCCACCGAGGACGACCGGCACGACAACAGCTCCGACAGCGATCGCCTTGGCAAGCTTGCGCATGAGACGCATTCCCTTCGATTGGGTCGCGAGGATCGGAGTGGCCGTGCTCCCGGGGACGGGAGCTTCAGGAGCGGTCCTGACGGCCACGGTCAGAGCCCCCTCGCTCGGCCCTGCCGAGACCACCGTGTGCACGTCCGGGCAGATGTGCCTGCCGAGAATTCCGGGCGGCCGCGGCAGGATCATCGGATTGTCTTTGTCACACTGCGCTGACCTGCGGTGACAGGTCGTCACCACCCCGTCGGGGGGAATTTCCCCGTGTGCCCTAAAGGGGTGACGACGGGGTGGTGCGACGCCCCGTCAGATCAGCGGGCCGTCTTCGTCGCGCCGGACGACACCGCGGGCGCGAACATTCCCAGCGACGCCGTGCCCAACGAGGCAGAGACCACGCACTCGTGGCCCCGGACGACCGGCGGGCCGCCCATGCGGGACGCCCGCACCCGCACCTCGTGCGAGGCGCCGTCACAGACGGCCGCGGCGGTGCCCTTGAAGACCCCGCCCCCCTGGGTGTCTGAGACGCCCACCTGCACCGAGTCCAGACCGGTCAGGGCGTCGCAGCGGTAGCGGACCTGCACGGACGGCTCACCGGCGTTGGCCGTCAGCCGCGTCACCGAGACGCTGTCGGCCGCCTGGGCCGGGACCGCACCGCCCAGCGCGACCGCCGTCGGCAGCGCGCACAGCAGCGCGGCCCGCAGCGCGAACCGCGCCGCGTACCGGCCTTTCTGAAGAGTTCTCATCAACACTCCTGCTTTGTGTTCGTCGGAACGGGTTTCCGGTCGGGAGAGGACCGGCGGAGAACGCAGGACGGCGTGTGCCGCCGTGGGCGACACACGCCGTCTCGTGCTGACACGCAGACTCAGCACAGGGGCCAGGAGCCCCGCACCTGCGTCAGGAGTGCGATCCCGTGCCGCTGCCCGTGGCACCGGTCGGGCCCGCGACGCGGGTGACCTTGTGGAAGTAGGCCTTGCCGTCCTCCGTGAAGCCGCTCTCGACCTTGGTGCACGAACCACCGTTGGCGTTGGCCGAGTTCATGGACTTCTCGTAGGCGGGCCCGTCGTGGGCGGGCGCCGCGGAGGCGAGGCCCGCACCACCCAGGACGATGGGAGCGACGAGGGCACCGACCGCTGCGGCCTTGGCAATGCTGCGCATCAGAGTTTCCTTTCGAGGAACGGGAGCACGCAGGCACGGGCGTGCCGCGTGCAGACTCAAGCTGGACCGGATCGGTGGCGTCCGCGCGCGGGCGGCTGACCGGTGCCGCGACCGCACGTGTGAACGACAACTGGTGTGTACGGCTGTGACCTGGGGCGACGTGCCGGGTGACGTGATGGGGGAGAGGTAGTCCGGCCGGGTGACGGCACGGCGGATGCGCTTCCCGGGTGAGGGTGCCGCCGCACCCGTGACTTTCGCGGAGCCCATCAGGTTCTGGGGACATGACATCAGCACGACGACTCATCGCCGCCGTCTCGCTGGCCGCCGGAGCTGCGGCCCTGGCCGCGCCGACCGCCCAGGCGTCCGCCCCCGTCCCTGCCCCCGACGCGGGAAAGCTCTCGGTGCTCAGCACCGTCGACGACCTCGGGAAGTCCGGCATGCCCGAGGAGCAGCGCGCTCAGATGCCGACCCTCGAGAACCAGCTCTCCGGCCTCAACCAGGTGCACCAGTTGAACCAGCTGCACCAGCTCACGGACCTGGTGGCACCCGTCACGAACGCGCTGCCCGCCGTCCAGTAGCCCTGCCGGTCACAGGAGCCGCACTCCGCGGCCGGCCAGATAACTCACCGGATTGATGTCCGATCCGTAGTCGCGCCGGACCCGTACCTCCAGGTGGAGGTGCGGGCCCGTGGCACGTCCGGTGGCGCCGCTCCTGCCGAGGAAGGTCCCGGCGCCGATCCGCGCGCCCTCGCGGACCGCGATGGTCGACAGGTGGGCGACGAGGGCGTAGTGGCCGTCCGGCATCCGCACCGTCACGGCATTGCCGTACGCGCCGGACCACCGCGCCACGAGTACGACGCCGGAGCCCACGGCGTAGACGGGCGTCCCCTGCGGGACGGCCAGATCGATGCCCGTGTGGTGCCCGGCGAGCCAGTCGCCGCGTATGCCGTAGGGCGCGGTGACCCGGAATCCGCGGCGCAGGGGCATCGCGTACTGCTGGGGAGGCCCTTCCGGGAGGCCGCGGTTCTCGTCCGCGCCGAGCCGCTCGTCCGCCTCCGACAGGGCCGCCTCGAACTCGGGGTCGTATGCGCCGGTACAGGCGGGGCCCGACGGATCGGACGGGGCTGAGGGGTCAGAAGGGCCTGAGGGGCCAGAGGGGCCGGAGGGATCCGACGCGGCTCTGCCCGAGCGGGCGGCGGCGGGGGAGGCGGTCAGCGGCAGTGTCCCGCCGACCAGCAGCGCCACCGCGGCCTCCAGAGCACGGCGCCGTGTGGTGGCCGCTTCTGCCGCGCTCGCTATGTCGTGTTCCATGTCCGCCACCTCACTGGTGACGGACACTGATCGCATCTCGGGGAGAGCCGCCTGGCGTACATCGCCGGTCGTCCGCCTCCGACACGCGCCGACAGGCCCTAGGTCGGCGGGGACACGCCCTCGTCCGTGCTGCGCTCGGCGGGCGGCGGCCAGTGCGGCCGTGCGGGCTCCGGTACGGAGCGCAGCGCCTGGCCGACCGAGGTGTGCGCCGTGAACAGGGCCGAGCTCCCGCTGTGTTCGAGCAGCGTGGCAAGACGGCGGCCCACGCCCGCGAGCTTCAGGTCGCCGGACCTCCGGCGCAGGAGCCAGTGCAGGGCGAGCAGGCAGTTCAGACCGCGGGAGTCGCAGAACGTCAGCGCGGTCACGTCGAGGATGATGTGGCGCCGGCCCGCGTCGAGGGCGACGGCCAGCGTGTCCATGAAGAACTTCTCGGACGCCTGGTCGAGTTCGCCGCTGAGCCGCAGCACGGCACAGGCGTCGGAGTCCGCGAGGCCCGCAATGGACAGACGGTGGGGCGGCATACCCATCACACCTCCGGAGGCCGACATCGAGTGCGGGACCGACGACAAGTCCGGACCGGCTCGGGCGATCTGCTCTCTGCGGGTATACAGGATCGACCGGGCGGCGTCAGCCCACTGGGGCCAAGTCACAGCTGACACCCCGCCCGACCGGCCATCCCTGAAAAGACGATTCACCTGTCCGTCCCGCAGCGTGGCTCACTCCGGGCACTCCGCAGCCGCTTACGTTGTTGCTCCTCCCGAAGACAAACAGGAGCGCGCGTGAAGATCGATTGCGTCGGTGGCGGGCCCGCCTCCCTGTATCTGGCCATCCTCGCCAAACTCCAGGAACCGGCCCACGAGGTGACGGTCCACGAGCGGCACGCTGAGGGCACCAGCTACGGATGGGGCGTGACGTACTGGCCCGACCTCCTGGCCGACCTGCACGCCCACGACCCCGAGTCGGCCCGGCTCATCGAGGAGCAGTCCGTGTGCTGGCGCGGCGGGTTCGCCTACGTCGGCGACCGCACCACCGCGCACGACGGCGACCCCGGCCACGCGATCGGCCGCCACCGGCTGCGGACCATCCTCGCGGACCGGGCCCGCTCACTCGGCGTACGCCTGGAGTTCGGCAGGGAGATCGCCAGCCGCGCGGACCTGCCCGGCGCGGACCTCGTCGTCGCTGGTGACGGGGCGCACAGCAGGCTCCGCACGGAACAGGCGGCCCGGTTCGGCACTCAGGTGACGACCGGCGCCAACCGCTTCATCTGGCTCGGCACGACCCGGGTCTTCACGGCGTTCACCTTCGCCTTCGTCGAGACCGGCCACGGCTGGATCTGGTGTTACGCGTACGGCTTCAGCGCCGAGCACAGCACCTGCGTGGTGGAGTGCTCCGCCGCGACCTGGTCGGCCCTCGGCTTCGACCGGCTGGACCACTCCGAGGCCCTGCGCCTGCTGGAGAAGCTCTTCGCGGACCTGCTCGAAGGACACGAGCTCCTCGGCCGCAAGGACATCGAGAGCCACGCCCGGTGGCAGGCCTTCCCGACCGTCACCAACACGGCCTGGTCGCACGGCAACCTCGCGCTGATCGGCGACGCCGCCCACACCACGCACTACTCCATCGGGGCGGGCACCACCCTCGCGCTGCGCGACGCGATGAGCCTGGCCCGCGCGGTGGGCTCCGCCGGGCCGCGGGAGCTTCCCGCCGCCCTCGCCGCGTACGAACAGGACCGCAGACAGGCGCTGCTCTCGGTGCAGAGCGCCGCGCGGCACAGCGCCCAGTGGTACGAGAACCTGCCCCGCTACATGGGCCTGGAGCCGCACCAGATGTTCGCCCTGCTCGGCCAGCGGCACTCGCCCCTGCTGCCCCACGTGCCGCCGCAGCTCTACTTCCACGTCGACCAGGCCGTCGGCCGCCTCCAGGCCCTGCGCTGGCTCAAGCAGCGCCTCGGCCCCCGCCTCGCCCGCACCCTGCAGAGCCGCCGCACGCCGTAAGGCTCTGCGGCTGCGGGGCTCCGGGGCTCTAGACGGGATGCTGGTCGCGGGCCAGCCGGGTGAGCCTGCGGACCAGCCCGTCCGGCCGGTGTCCGGTCGCCGCGTGCACGATCAGTTCGCTCGGCAGGCCCAGCCCGCGCGCCCGGTGGACGACCGCGGCCGCGTCCCTGGAGGACGCGCTGAGGTCGATGACCAGCGCGTCGGGCAGCAGCACCCGGGCCCGGGCCAGGGCCAGGGAGCTGTCGTGGGTGTGCGACAGGACGCACACCTCGGGGATGCTCTCGATCCGGGCGATCAGGTCCTTCGCCTGCTGCCGCCCGACCAGCACCAGCACGGTCAGCACACGCTCCATTTTCCTCCCGGCGGCGGCGCGTGTCCTGAGCGGGCTGTGGCCCGCTAGCGTGCGGTGGCGGCCTGCGAGCCGGTCTGCACGGACTTCATGCCGGTCTCGATCACCGTCAGGCCCGTCTTGCCGCCGTCCAGCACGTCCCTGCCCGTCTCGGCCGGGTTCACCAGGGTCTCGCCGACCACCCGGCCCACGTGGCGGGCGCCGTCGCCGGAGGGGGCGGCAGCGTGGGCGGGGGCGGCAGCGGCGACGGCAGCGGCGGCGGCCGTCAGGGACAGGGCGGTGAGCATGCGCTTCGAGGTGTTCATGGTCTTTCAAACGGCACAGAGCGCGGGAAGGTGCGCCGACATCGCCAGTAACCCGGGCAATTCCACCGTCCGAGCGATCCGCGCCTTTACCCGCTTCTTCCGCGCCGTCTGTGAGGGTGGGAGCCGTTCACGTCCGCTTTGAGGCGAATCCGAGGCGAATCCGAGGCGAAAGGAACACCATCGTGGGGCTGCACCAGGTGTCCACCGGGACCCGTCAGACGTACGACGACGTCTACAGCACACCGATAAGCGCACGGAAGCTGGCCGCGCACCGCGTCCCGGAGCACAGCTCCGATCCCCGCGCGGTGGCGGCGCTGGTCAAGGACGAGCTGGCCCTCGACGGCAACTCGTCGCAGAACCTGGCCACCTTCTGCACGACGTGGGCGGAGCCCGAGGTGCACCACCTCATGGACGTCTGCATGGACAAGAACATGGTCGACAAGGACGAGTACCCGCAGACCGCGGAGATCGAGTCCCGCTGCGTCCACATGCTCGCCGACCTGTGGAACTCCCCGGCGGGCGGCACCACCATGGGCTGCTCCACCACCGGGTCGAGCGAGGCGGGCATGCTCGGCGGCCTCGCGCTCAAGTGGCGCTGGCGCGAGGCGCGCTTGGCTGCGGGGAAGCCCGCGGACCGGCCCAATCTCGTCTGCGGTCCGGTGCAGGTGTGCTGGGAGAAGTTCGCGCGCTACTTCGACGTGGAGCTGCGCCAGGTCCCGCTGGAGCCCGGCGCGACGGGCCTGCGGCCGCACCAGATCCGTGAGTACGTCGACGAGAACACCATCGGCGTCATCGCGATCCTCGGCGTCACCTACACCTGTGACTACGAACCCGTCGCGGAGATCGCCGCCGAGCTCGACGCGATCCAGGCGGACACCGGCCTCGACGTGCCGATCCACGTGGACGCGGCGAGCGGCGGCTTCGTGGCGCCCTTCCTGCAGCCAGACCTGGTCTGGGACTTCCGGGTGGAGCGGGTCGCCTCCATCAACTCCTCCGGCCACAAGTACGGCATGGCGCCGCTCGGCGTCGGCTGGATCGTCTGGCGCACGGCGGACCACCTCCCCGAGGACCTGGTCTTCCGCGTCGACTACCTCGGCGGCGACATGCCCACCTTCGCCCTCAACTTCTCCCGCCCCGGCGGCGAGATCGTCGCGCAGTACTACACGCTGCTGCGGCTGGGCCGCGAGGGCTACCGCAAGGTGTACGAGGCGTGTGCGGCGAGCGCGCAGGCGCTGGCCGACGAAGTCGCGGACATGGGCCCGTTCACGCTCCTCTACGACGGCCGCGGCGCGCTGCCCGCCGTCTCCTGGACCCTCGCCGAGGGCGGGACGCCCGTGGGGTTCACGCTCTACGACCTGACCGAGCAACTGCGCGTCCGGGGCTGGCAGGTCCCCGCGTATCCGCTGCCGCCCAAGCGCCAGGAGACCGTGGTCCAGCGGGTCCTGGTCAGGCACGGCATCGGGCACGACAAGATCATGCTGCTCGCCAAGGACCTGCGGGCGGCCGTGGACCGGCTGGCGAGCGGGTCGACGGGGGCGCCGGAGACACCGGGATTCCACCACTGAGGGGTGCGCGGAGCCCGGCCCGCCGAGTCGGGGAGCGCCTCGTCAGAAGTGCATCATCGACATCAGCTCGGGGCTGCGCATGCCCGCCGACATCTCCGGGAGCCGCTGTCCCGGCCGCATCCATCCCGCGCGCTCGGCAGCCGCGACGGCGTCCGCCTCGGCCTCGTCCGCGGCGGTGTTCAGGGCCTCGTCCGCGCCGAGGCCGTCGCGCCCCGCCGCGGCCGAGGCGGTCTGTGACGCGCTGAGCGCGGAACGGCAGGCGGCGACGGCGAGTTCGCCGTCGCCGTCGTGCAGCCGGCCCATCTGGGCGGCCTGGGCCGCGGAGGCGGCGGCGTTGCGCGCGCAGCGTGAGTCCGCCGCCGGGTCGGGGGCGCTCTCCGACAGCACGGCGAGGGCCTGGAGGGACACACGGGCCGCGTGGGCGGCCTTCCAGACGACGTTCTCCTGCGCGTCGTGCCGCTCGACGTAGTGGCAGACCGAGGCGGCGCGGAAGGCGGCGCTCTTGGCGCGTGCGGCGTGGCCCGCCCGGAGGTCCGCCCCGGGGGCCGTCTCGGGGTGTTCGTCGTGGGTGCGGTCGCTCATGACCATCTCCTCGTCCGCGGGCGGGCCGGTGCCGGGTGAGCGGCAGGGTGACAGGTCCGGCTCCAACAGGCCATACGTACGGGGGGACTTCACGCGTAGTGCTTGAGTGCTTCAGTGCGTCAGGAGGCACGCCTCACGCGGACGTTCCTCCCGTACGCTCCCGCGGCGGCAGCAGCAGGTCCCGCTCGGGGTGCTTCTCGCCCGTCACGCTGCCCTGGATGCCGAGGTCCCGCCGCGCCGCCTCGTGGAAGTCGTTGATCAGCCGGAACGCGGCGCGGTTCCGCTCGCGCCAGTCGCCGAGGCTCCCGGTGATCCGGCCGGTGGCCTGCCAGTCGATCTCGGCGACCGTGGCGTTGAGCTCGTGCCCCGCCTCGATGGCGTCGTCGCCGCCCAGCAGCATGACCCGCTCGAAGGCGCTGCCCCAGACCCGGCCCGCGCCCGCGAGGTCCTCGCGGAGTTCCCGCTCCGTCCGGTCGCTCTCCGTCCGGTCGCCGTCGCGGAGGTTCTCGCGGAACTCGTAGAGCCGGACGGCCAGGGCGACCCGCGCCTTCGCCGCGTCGACGTAGGCGCCGTACGCCTCCACCTTCTTGTCGTCCCAGCGGGTCAGGAGCTGGTGCCGGTTGCGGCCGCGCTCCATCAGGTAGGTGGTCGCGTGCGTCGACAGCGCGCCGAGCAGCACCGCGCCCACGGTCACGAGTTGTTCCCCGGTTCCCAACCCGCCCCCAGCCACAGCCCTTTGAGATGACCGGACGATCTTACGAGTCCGGGCGGGCGGGGCCGGGGTTCAGACGAGGATTCCCAGGGCCGAGTCCAGCGACCACGTCTGCCAGCTCCAGGTGAAGAAGGCGACCAGCGAGGCCAGCGCCATCATGAGGTTCTGCCCCTGCTCGGCCCAGTCGTGGATCATCAGGACGAGATAGACGAGGTTGAGGACGAGTCCGCAGACCAGGGCGATCGGCGTGAGGAATCCGACGATCAGGCCCAGGCCGAGGGCGAGTTCGGCGTACGCGACGACGTACGCCATCACGACCGGCCGCGGCTTCACCACCACGTCGAAACCGTCGCGCACGAGGGACCACCGGTGCTTCTCCGCGATGCCCGCGGCCCAGCCGATGCCGCCGCCGCCGAACCACTCCTTCTTGTCCTTGTGCCGCCAGCTCTCCAGCCACCACAGGCCGATTCCGATCCGGAGTACGGCCACCCACTCGGCTCCGCCGAGCCAGATCGTCTGCATCGAGCGTCCTCCCAAGCCAACCTGACGGGGCGTCAGTTCAGCGGATCGGGCCGCAACGCGCAAGGGGTCGAGTTGCGGGCGCACGCTTGCCGTCGGCGGCGGCGAGGCCATAATCTCGACCTGATGGAATCTGATGGAGCGTCAGATTTAGGTCGGGGAAACCGGCAGGCAGCGGCAGCAGTAGGGGGCACAACAGTGGTCAGCAGCGAGGTCGGCACCAAGGAAATCCCCCGGGTCATCAGCGTGGACGACCACGTGATCGAGCCCGCACACCTCTTCGACACATGGCTTCCCGCCAAGTACCGGGACCGGGGCCCGAAGCCCTTCACCGCGGGCATCGGCGAGCTGGAGTACATCGGCGGCAAGTACAAGTTCACGACCGACCCGGCGGGACAGATCACCGACTGGTGGGAGTACGAGGGCAGCATCTTCCCGTACAAACGGATCATCGCCGCCGTCGGCTTCTCGCGCGACGAGATGACGCTGGACGGCATCACCCGCGAGCAGATGCGCCGGGGCTGCTGGGATCCGAAGGCCCGCCTGGCGGACATGGACGTCAACCACGTCGAGGCGTCCCTCTGCTTCCCGACCTTCCCCCGCTTCTGCGGGCAGACCTTCTCCGAGGCCAAGGACAAGGAGGTCGGCCTCGCCTGCGTCCGGGCGTACAACGACTGGATGGTCGAGGAGTGGTGCGGCGACAGCGGCGGCAGGCTGATCCCGCTCTGCCTGATCCCGCTCTGGGACGTGGACCTCGCGGTCGCCGAGATCAAGCGCAACGCCGCGCGCGGGGTGCGGGCCGTCACCTTCAGCGAGATCCCCACGTATCTGGGCCTGCCGTCGATCCACTCCGGCTACTGGGACCCGTTCTTCGCGGCCTGCGAGGAGACCGGGACCGTCGTGAACATGCACATCGGCTCGTCGTCGCAGATGCCCGCCGCGTCCCCGGACGCACCGCCCGCGGTCCAGGCCTCGCTCTCCTTCAACAACGCGATGGCGTCGATGATGGACTTCCTCTTCAGCGGGGTCCTCGTGAAGTTCCCGCGGCTCAAACTCGCCTACAGCGAGGGCCAGATGGGGTGGATCCCGTACGCCTTGGAGCGCGCCGACGACGTGTGGGAGGAGCACCGGGCCTGGGGCGGCGTGAAGGACCTGATCCCGGAGCCCCCTTCGACGTACTACTACCGGCAGATCTTCTGCTGCTTCTTCCGCGACAAGCACGGCATCGACGCGATCGAGACCGTCGGCGTCGACAACGCCACGTTCGAGACGGACTACCCGCACGTCGACTCCACCTGGCCGCACACCAAGGAGGTCGCGGCCGATCACGTCGGCCACCTCCCGGAGGAGATCGCCTACAAGCTGCTGCGCGGGAACGCGATCCGCATGCTGGACCTGCCGTTCGACCGGGCCGGGAGGTAGGCGGCGGGGGAGGGGCGGATACGGTTCATCCGACGAGCGCGACCGCGACCGCGGCGGAGGCGCGCGACGGAGAGGCGATCGGATGAGCACCCCCCTTTCGAAGCTGCCGGAGCTTTCGGAGCTTTCGGAGTTCTCGAAGCTCTCGAAGTTCTCGAAGCTCTCGGAGACGATGGTCACGCTCGGGCGCCGGTACGTGCGTGACGCCCCCGGCACCGTAGGCAAGGCGGAGCTGGCCGCCTGGTTCCTGAACCCGCGCCTGCGGGACCACCCCAGGCGCCGGGTCGTCACCGACCGGTACGGCCACCGGTTCGCCGTCGACACCCAGGACCTGATCCAGCGCTACGTCTATCTGTTCGGCGCCTGGGAGCCGCACATGACGCGGTGGCTGCGCGGGCGCCTCGGGGCCGGGGACGTCTTCGTCGACGTCGGCGCGAACGTGGGCTACTTCGCCGTCCTGGGGGCCGGGCTCGTCGGTCCCCAGGGGCGGGTGGTGGCGATCGAGGCGTCGCCCACGTTCCACGACCGCGTGCTGCGGAACGCGGAGCTGAACGGGTACGCCAACATCCGCGCGGTCAACGCCGCGGTGTCGGACTCGCACAAGCGGGTCACGTTCATCCTCGCGAGCTCGAACAACATGGGCGCGAACAGCATCGTTCCGTACGACGGGCCCGCCGAGTCCACCTTCGAGTCGGAGGCCTCACCCCTGCCCGAGCTGCTCGAACCCGACGAGCTCGCCGAGGCGCGCGTGATCAAGATCGATGTGGAAGGTGCGGAGGGCGGCGTCGTCCGCGGACTCGCGCCCGCCCTCGACCGCCTTCGCGAGGACGTGGAGATCGCCGTCGAGGTGACCCCGGACCGCATGGAACAACTCGGCGACTCCGCGGAGGAGTTGATGAAGACCATGCGCGAGGCGGGGTTCCACGCGTACCGGCTGGTCAACCAATACGCGCCCGAGACCTACCCGGGCGCGATCCGCCGTCCCGCCCCTCCGGTGCGGTGGCGGGGGCCGGTCGTCGGCGAGACCGAGCTCGTCTTCTCGCGGATCGACGCGGAGACGCTCTGACCTGGGGGTGGCGGCGTCAGTCCGTCGCCGCCGGGAAGCGCCACTGGAACGCCGAGAGCGCCCTGGCCCGCTCCGCCACCACCGCCATGCGCGCGTCCCGCTCCGCCGTGTCGGTGTGCGCGCTCTGGCCCGTCACCTGGCCCTCCCACTTGCGGTAGAGCAGGCCCACCTCGGACGAGAACCAGCCGCGCGCAACGGAGTTGAGGGCCAGGAGCAGGCCCGTGTCCTCCGAGGCGGGCAGCGCCATCCAGCCGCCCAGGGCGACCAGCAGCTCGCGGCGGACGAACAGCGTCGCCGGGTGGACCGGCGCCCGGTGGTCGTGCCCCGCCCAGTAGTCGAGCACCGTCATGCGCTCGACGGGCCCGTGCGCCGGATCGCCGGGGAACCCGGCCGTGGAGCCGTCGGGCAGCAGATCGAGCACCCGCGAGGTGGCCCAGCCGATGGCCGGGTCGCCCTCGAGCGCCGCGAGATCGCGGGCCAGCGCGCCCGGCGCGAGCTGGTCGTCGGCGTCCAGGACCTTCACGTACTCCCCGTCGGCGTGCGCGAGCGCCATGGTGCGGGCGACGCCGGGGCCACCGGCCCGCCCCTGCCGGAACGTGACGCGCTCGTCGTCCGGGACGTGCGGCGCGACCTGGTCGCTCCTGCCGTCCTCCTGGATGAGCCAGTGCCACTCCCAGCCCTCGGGGAGCTCCTGCGCGCGGAGCGATGCGTACGCGTCGGACAGGAAGGGGGCCGAGGGCGGGTGGACGGCAGTGACGATGATGATGCGCCGGCGCACGGCACTCACCACCTTTCCAGTGGAGTGGTGAAGACGGCTTCCGTGCGGTCGCCGGGCAGGGTGACGTGGGCGATCTCGACGACGCGGCCGTCCGTGGCGTACGAGGTCTTGCGGAGCAGCAGCACGGACGTGCCGGGCGGCAGCTCCAGCTCCGCGGCCTCCTCCGGCGTGGGCGGCCGGGCGGTGAGGCGCTCCTCGACGCGGTCGAGCTCGATGCCCACGGTGGACAGCTGGTTCTGCGTGCCGCCGGGCCACGGCTCCTTGGTGTCGTCCAGGAGGTCCGGGTTCCGGGCCACCAGGTCGCGGAGCAGGTAGGAGGTCGCCAGGTTGAAAGGGGCGCTCTCGGCGGCGTACCGCGTCCGGTAGGAGCGCTCGATCAGGGGTGTCCCTTCGGGGACGGCGAAGGCCGACGCGAGGTGTTCGTCCGCGCGGATCTCGCGGTACGCGGCGTGGAAGACGAGGTCCTGCAGTTCGAGCCCGGTGTCGCGCTCGGTGGCCCCGGTGCGCGCCCTGCGCTGCTGCGGCTGGTGCACGCGGTTCTTCTCCCACTGGTGCCGGGAGTTGTCGCGGACGACGCACGCGCGGGGCCTGCGGACGAAGTTGCCGCGCCCGTGCTCCTTCTCGATCAGCCCTTCCTCGCGCAGGAGGCGGAGCGCGTCGCGGAGCGTCGGAACGCTGCGCCGGTACTGCTCGGCGAGCTTCGTCTCTGCGGGCAGCCGCTCTCCCGGCCGCAGCAGGCCCGCGCGGATCGAGCGGCGGATGTCGTCCGCTATCTGCTCGTATGCCTTCGGCATCGCGCTCACCATCCGTCGTCGGGGCCCGAGGCCCGGGGGGCCCGGGGGGCCCGGGGGCCACACCCTACGACTCCTAAAGAGGAGTTGACGAGCTCGACGGAAAGTTTCGGTACGAAACGATCTCGCGCCTTAAAGGTGGAGAGCTGAAAGGGGCAGAGCGATCACCCGGGGAAAGCGCCGAAGCAAGCCTTCACAAATGGAAGGGCCCGATCGCTGGCGACGGGGGATGCACCAGCGATCGGGCTCTGCTCCAAGAGTAACAAGACTGAATGCATAGTGGGAGTCAACTCCGCGAGCAAAGTATGGAGTTGTGATCGGGATCACGTGGCCCGTCGGACGGACGACAAGGCAGGCAGCGTGCCCGAACGGGCAAGTCCGCGGCCGGAAAGGGGTCGGCCCGGGGTGGAAACGGGCGGCCCGTTACTCGTCGCACGGCGGCTCGTACGAGAGGCGGGGCAGATACTCATCCCATTTCTCCCGCGTCAGAACACCTCTAGTGGTCGAGCAAATGCGGTTAACGGCATCCTCGGTGTCCAAGTTCCACAACCGGACGGTATCGGTGCCGCTCGCCACTCCCAGCATCTGGCTGTGCGGGCTGAACGACAGGAAACTGCCCATCTTGGTGTTGGGGCTCATCGACTGGCCGATGGGAGAGGCGTCGGTGGGGTCGGAGACGTTCCAGAGGCGGACCGTGTTGTCGTTGCCGCCGGTGGCCAGGGTGTGCCCGTCCGCGGAGAACGACAGCGACACGACCGCGTCGGTGTGACCCGCCAGGGAGGCGTCGAGACGGGCGGGACCACGGGGATCCTCGACGTTCCAGAGCCGGACCGTGCCGTCGTCGCTGCCGCTGGCCAGCGTGCGGCCGTCCGGGCTGTAGACGACCGTGTTCACGGGACCCTGATGCCCCTTGAGGGGCGCGCGGAACGGGGTGGTGCGCCGTGGATCGCTCACGTTCCAGAGCCGGACCGTGCCGTCCGCACTGCCGCTGACCAGCGTGCGCCTGTCCTTGCCGAACGCGAGCGAGTTGACGTACCCCTGGTGCCCGGTGAGCGGCGTGCCCAGCCGGTGCGGGCGGGCGGGCGAGGTGACGTCCCACAGCTGGATGGTGCGGTCGGTGTAGGGGGTCGCGAGCGTGCGCCCGTCCCTGCTGAAGGCCAGCGCGGCCGCGAACCGCGTCCGCAGCCGGACGGGCGGCCCGTAGGGGACGGGATGTTTGGGGTCGGCGACGTTCCACAGCTGCACCGCACGGTTGCCCGTGAGCATCGCGAGCGTACGGCCGTCCGGTGAGAACACCGGCGCCCGGGCGTTGCCCTCGCCGGGCTGGAACGGCTTGCCCAGCGGCACCGGACGGTCGGGCCGCGCCACGTTCCACAGCCGGACCTTCTCGTCCCGCGAGCCCGTGGCGAGCACCTTCCCGTCGGGGCGGAACGCGCCGATGCGGCCGAGCATGTCCCCCGTGGAAATCGACCACAGCCGGACCTTGTTGTCGCCGCTCCCGGTGGCGAGGGTCCGTCCGTCGGGGCTGAACCCGAGTGAGTACATCTCCCCGCTGCTGCCCGCGAGGGGCTCGCCGACCTGCGAAGGATGCTCCGGATCGCGGATGTTCCACAGGCTCGCCGTGCTGTCCGCGCTTGCGGCCGCGAGCATGGTGCCCGCCGGATTGAACGCCACCGACCACAGCGGCCCGGTGTGCCCGGTCAGCGGTGTGCCGAGCGCCTTGCCGCGCGCCGGGTCGGAGACGTCCCAGAGCCGGATCGTGTTGTCCGCGCCGCCACTGGCGAGCGTGGCGTCGTCGGGGCTGAAGGCCACGGAGTGCACCGTGGTCGAGTGCCCCGTCAGCACCTTCTTGACGGGCTCGGGCCGACGCGGATCGGCCGTGCTCCACAGCCTGATCGTGCCGTCGTCCCCGCCCGCGGCCAGCGTCCGGCCGTCGTGGCTGAACGCCACCGAGCGCACGGCTTCGGTGTGCCCGGTCAGCGTGGCGATCCGCTTCGGCCTGCGCGGCTCGTCCACGTCCCACAGACGCACGGCCCGGTCCTCGTTGGCGGCGGCCAGCGTGCGCCCGTCCGGACTGAAGGCGAGCAGGTAGATGGCCCCGCCCTCCCCGGTCACGGGGCTGCCGAGGAGCCGCGGGTGGCGCGGGTCCCGCACGTTCCACAGCCGGATCGTGCCGTCGTCCGACGCGCTGGCCAGCGTGTTGCCGTCCGGGCTGAAGACCGCGGTGCTCACCCAGCTCTTGTGGCCGGTGAGGGGCTTGCCGAGCGGCTTGGGGCGCGCCGGGTCGGAGAGGTCCCACAGGCGTACGGTCCGGTCGTAGCTGGCGGTCGCAAGGACCCGTCCGTTCGGGCTGAACGAGGTGAGGTAGACGGCGCCCTTGTGGCCGAGGAGCGGGGTGGCGAGCGGCGCGTTCACGATGGAGATCAGCCGGTTCTGCGTGCCCTTGTCGCCGGGCCGCAGGCGGTGCGCCACCAGGTCCAGTTGTGCGGAGAGGGACGGGTCCGTGTGCTGGGCGCGGTCCGCCTCTGCGACCACCTGCTCGAACACCGCGTCGTCCCGCTGCTGCCTGGCGACCACCGCCGAGACGACGGCCACCATCGCCAGGACGACCAGGGCCGCCACCGCGCCGCGGCTGATCCAGACCATGCGCCTGCGCAGCCTCGCCGAAGCGGCCAGGAATTCCATGGCGCTCCGGGTCAGATACGTGTCTCCCGCGCCCCCCGCCCAGGAGCGGGCCTGCTCCAGCCGGGAGCCCCGGTAGAGCAGCGACGAGTCGCGCTCGGAGTCCTCCCAGGACTTGCCGTCCTCCTCTAGCCGCTGCCGCAGCAGATGGTCGTTCCTGTCCTCGTCGATCCAGTCCCGAAGGCGCGGCCAGGCGTGCAGCAGCGCCTCGTGCGTGATCTCCACGGTCTCCGCGTCGAGGGTCACGAGCCGGGCGCGGACCAGCGCTTCGAGGGACTCCTCCGTCTTGTGAGGGTCGGTCGACTCCTCGGCCAGCTGCCGTCGTGTGCCCCGTCGCCGGGTGGCCTGCGTGTCCTCGCCCAGCCGGACGAGCCGCAGCAGGAGCAGCCTCGCGGCGGTGCGGGCCGCCGGGTCGAGCCCGGACCAGGCCCGCTCGGCGGTCGCCGCCACCGCGCCCTGGATGCCGCCCGCCGCGCGGTATCCGGCCAGGGTCAGCCGTCCCGTCTTCCGCCGCTGCCAGGTGGCGAGCAGGGCGTGCGACAGCAGCGGAAGCACACCCGCGTCGTGCGCCCCGCGGGGTCCGTCCGTGCTCACTTCCCGGACGATCAGCTCGGCGAGCCCGGGTTCGAGTTCGAGCCCCACGGCCTTGGCGGGCCCGGTCACGGCCTTGCGCAGCTCCGAGGTGGTCAGCGGGCCGAGCACCATGTGCCGGTGCTGCAGCGCGTCGGCCAGCTCGGGATAGGAGAGGCACTCCTCGTAGAAGTCGGCGCGTATCCCGAGGACGACGAGCGCGGGGGCCCGGGTGTCGCCGTCGGCGGGGGTGCAGGCGGCGTGGAGCACGTGGATGAAGGCGCGCCGGTCGGCTTCGTCGGGGCAGAGGGTGAAGGTCTCTTCGAACTGGTCGACGATTATTACGGGGCGGGTGGTGTGTGGGGGGCGATCGGGGTCGGAGGGGTGACTGGCGTCGGAGTTGGCGTGGGCGTGGGCGTGGGCGTGGGCGTGGGCGTCGGCGTCGGCGTCAGGATCGGCCTTGGCCTCAGGATCGGCCTTGGCCTGGGAGGCCGAGCGCTCCCCCCAAGCGGTGATGGCATCGCGCACGGCCTGCGCACACGTGTCACCCTCGGCCGCCTCTTCCCCGGCGGGGACGACGCGAGCGAGCTCGGGGATGTGCCGGGTGAGTTCCGTAAGGGGATCGGCACCGGGCACGAGCTGAAGGACGGGCCCCGCACCGAGGCCACCCCCACGCTCCCCGCCCGCGTACTCGCCCTCGGCCCTGCTCCCGTCCCCGTCCCCATCTACGGAGAGGAGGGCACCCTTCTGAAGGGTGGGCACAAGACCGGCGTTGAGAAGGGAGGACTTCCCCGCGCCGGACGCGCCCACGAGCATGACCAGACCGCCCGACTCCGCGGCACGCAGCTGGGCGACGAGAGCGTCGGTGCTCCGCTCCCGCCCGAAGAACCACTGGGCGTCCTGCTGCCGGTACGAGGCGAGCCCCCGGTAAGGACAGACGCCCGGAACGGCCGCCGCATCGCCCCCGCCCCCGGCCCCGTCCCCGCTCCCCTTCGGGTCCCGGTTCTCCGGGGCGCCGTCGGCACCGGCTGCCCGGTCGCCGACGGGATCGGCCACCGCGCGCTCCCACAGGCGGTGCCACTGGGCCATGTCGTACAGCCCCGCGGACACCGGAGCGGGCCGCTCGCGCCGCGCTTCGGGGATCAGGACGTGGAGCACCGCGGCGAGTGCGGCGAACTGGGCGGGCACGTTCTTGGCCCGTCGCCAGTCACTGATCCGCTGGGCGGACACGCGTACGGGTCGGCCGCGCTCGTCGACCCGCTGGAGGCGGACGACCGCTTCGGCGACACGCTTGAGGGGCGGGTTGCCGGCTTCCTTGTACAGCAGCGCGAGACGTTCCGCGAAGCTTGTGCGTGCCCCTGAGTCGGAACTCAAGGCCTCCACCCCTTACTTCCGCCGCACTTGGTCATCCGGACCGGAAAACTCACTTTATACGGCTGACCTGCGGCGAAGGAGTCCGGACGGATCCGGAACCTCCTCTGCGGGAGCCGCAACTGGCAGGATCTCATCGCAGTAGCGAACCAACCACGCAGCGTCCTGGCTGGTCACCGGCTCACGGCTCGCCGAGGCGGCGCACAGCACCGAATGTTCTGAGCCTGGCTGTGCCGGAGTGACGACAGGATCGTCGTGTGGGCCCCGAAGACTCGTGCAGACGGCCATACCCGGACCGCATTCACATCGAACGCGGATCCGGATTTTCCCTGATCCGCGCCGATACGCGGGAGCACCACGCGTCGGCGCCGTCCGCGTCGATCGGTGCCGGTCCCCACGAGGGGAGGGACCGGCACCGATACGACGCGGAGACCTTTTACATCCCGTCGGATACATCCCGTTGGATGCAATGCATCCGGTTAGAACTGCGGCACCAGGGCGCGCTTCGCCTCGGCCACGGTCCGGGCGACGATCGTCGCGGCAGGAAGAACCTCACGGACGAGCCCGGCGGACTGCCCGGCGTAGAGGGCCATCGCGTCTACGTCCCCCGCCATCCCGACGAGCGGTACGGCGTCCTCGTACCGCAGGTACTGGGCGTCTCCGGCACCTCGCGCGATGACATCGCCCTCGCCCGGCCTGCCCGAGACGGGGGAACCGGCCGCCTCCCAGGCGGACAGGGTGCTGTTGCGCAGGGACCGGTGCGGGGCGTTCGGCCAGCCGCCGTCGAAGCATCCCGTGTACCGGGCCTCTTCGGCTCGCGCGCCGACGACACGGCGCCGGTAGCTGTCGTGCGTACGTGCTTCGTCGGCCGCGAGGAACCGTGTGCCCATCCACCCGGCCTGGGCCCCGAGGGCGAGCGCCGCGGCCAGCCCCCTGCCGTCGGCTAGCCCTCCGGCGGCGACCACGGGGAGCGGAGCCACCGCGTCGACCACCGCCGGCACCAGCGGGAGGGTCGCCGTGAGCCCTCGCACGTGTCCGCCTGCCTCCCACCCCTGCGCCACCACGGCGTCGACTCCCGCATCGGCGGCACGGCGGGCCTCGTCCGGTGACCCGACGGCGTGCACGTGGAGGGCGCCCGCGGCGTGGATGCGGGCGGTGCAGGTGGCGGGGTCCCCCCAGAAGGTCGAGATGACCGGCACCCCGCCTTCCAGGCAGGCGTCCAGCCGGTCGGCGACGGGAAAGTCCAGCACCAGATTGGCCCCGAAGGGGCGCCCGGTCAGCTCACGGACCCGGTCGAGGACCGGGGCGATGTCCTCGGCGGGAGTCCAGGTGAGGGCCAGCATCCCGAGTCCACCGGCGTTGGAGACGGCGGCGACCAGTTCGGGGGAGACCGCGGAACCGATCGGCGCCTGGAAGACCGGCACGTCGACGCCGAGCCGACGGCACAAGGGGGTGGTGAGCGAGGGAAGGTACGCGGTCATGCGGGTTTTTCCTCATCTCTATCTCTGCCTCTGCCTCTGTCGCGGCAGGCGGAGGACCTCCGAGGGGGGACCTCCGGGGCCTCACCCTTCCTGGCCCGTGGAACCGGGTGCGTCGAGTTCGGCGGCCCAGCGTTCCGCCCACGCGTGCAGGCCGGTCAGCTCGTCGCGCGCCTCTCGCCCGAGTGCCGTGAGGCAGTAGCTCTCCTCGCTGCCGCGCTCCACCAAGCGGGCTTCCTGCAACTCGAGCAGCCGCTGGCGCAACACGCTCGATGACATGCCGTCGCATCGCTGCTGGAGCGCCCGGAAACCCAGTGGTCCGGCACGCAGCTCCCACAGAACCCGCAGGGTCCAGCGGCGACCGAACAGATCGAGTGCGGCCATCAGCGGGCGACCGGTGGTCGAGCCGCGAACCGGTCGCCCCGGCTTCGGGAGCGAAGACATCATCCGGCCCTCTCTTCGTGAAGCGCACCTCACGAAGCGCACTTCATGAAGTTCTTCCGGTGAAGCCTGGCGCTTCGATTTCAGAGACACTACGCTCCCCGGCATCGCTTTGAAAAGAGAAGCACCGGGAGGTTCCGTGCCCGAACGCATCACGCCGCTGGAGGCGCCCTACGCGCCGGAGACCGCGGCAGTACTACGCCGGATGATGGCGACCGACGAAGAACCCATCGCCCTGTTCCGCCTGTACGCACGCCACCAACAACTGGCCGAGGCCCTGCACGGCTGGGGTTCCTATCAGCTCAGCCGACGCATCAGCCTGGGGCTGCGCGACCGGGAACTCGTCATCGATCGCACCTGCGCCCGCTGCGGCTGCGAGTACGAATGGGGCGTGCACATAGCGCGCTTCGCACCACGCGCCGGACTCACGGATGCCCAGGTCACGTCGCTGACCCATGGCACGAGCGCGGATCCGTGCTGGACGGCGGAGCGCGACCGCCTGCTGCTCGACGCCACGGACGCACTCCACGACCACCACGACATAGACGCCGAACTGTGGACACGCCTCAGCGCGGAGTTCACCCCTGAACAGCTACTGGACCTGTTCATGCTGTGCGGCTGGTACCACGCCATCAGCTACACCGCCCGAGCCACCAGGCTCTCTCCCGAGCCCGGGGCGCCTCGGTTCCACGACGTCGGCCCCGCGGCGAACGGCTGAGCAGGCCCGTAGGCCCGTAGGCCCGCAGGCCCGCAGGCCCGCAGGCCCGTAGGCCCGCAGGCCCGTAGGCCCGCAGGCCCGCAGGCCCGCAGGCCCGCAGGCCCGTAGGCCCGCAGGTCACCAGTCGGCGGCGGGGTCAGTGGGGAGCAGCGGGCGCAGGGCCCCCACCGCGGCCCCGATGCAGGTGTCGCGCAGCTCGGTGCGGGTGCAGGTCTCACGGGTGAGCCAGTCCACGCACAGCACCTGCACGAACACCAGCCACGCCTTCAGCGCTGCGGAGACGGCGTCGTACAGGCGCTCGTCGGCGAGCGGGAGCACGCCGAGCAGACGTGAGCGCAGGGCGTCGAGCTCATCCGTCATGATCGTCTGGATGACCGGGTCCCCCGCAAGCACCCGGTTCGCGGCCAGCACGGCGTGGCGGTTCGCGATGAAGTAGTCGAGGTGGGCGTCCAGACCCTGAGTGAGCTGTTCGACGAGCGTGGCTTCCGGATCGAACCGGGTCGCCGCGAGCAGCCGGTCGGACGCCTCCTGGTACACGGCCGCGAAGAGCGCGTGCTTGCTGGGGAAGTGCCGGTAGAGCAGGGCGCGGGACACCCCGGCCTCCTTGGCCACGTCCTCCATCAGCACGTCGTCGTACGGGGCGGCGGCGAAGAGTCCCGCGCCGACGGCGAGCAGATGGGCGCGGCGATCGGCGGGAGTCAGGCGTCGGCGGGGCGGCACGCATCCAGCTTACTTACTTGACATGTGTCTACTAGGGGCGCCTAGGCTGACCCTTAGTAGACGCATGTCAACTAAAGACGCCAGGGGGAGTCCGAGTCATGCGAGTCATGCGAGTCATGGGCAGAGCACTGCGGGTGTCCGCTTGGGTGATGGGTGTCGCGTGCGTGGCGATCGGCCTGTTCCACGTGACCGGCGGCAATGCCGCGATTCCCGGCGAGGCCGACGCGGGCGCGACCCTCGACAGCCTGGGCCGGTTCTTCGGCGCGGTCTTCGCCGGGTACGGACTGGTCTGGCTGTGGGCGGCCCGGCAGGATCCCGTCCCGGCGCGCGTGGTGCGGTGGCTCGCCGCGGTGTTCCTGCTGGGTGGCGTGGGGCGGCTGCTGTCCCTGGCCGTGCACGGGTGGCCGCACCCGTTCCAGGTGGTCCTGACCGTGCTCGAGCTGGTCCTCCCGCCGTTCTGGTTCTGGCTGGCGGACGCCGACGAGCGCGCTTCTTCCTGCCGCCCGACGGTTCCCTCGCCCTGATCGCCGTACTGGCAGAGGTCTTCGTACTGGCATAGATCTTCGGCCACGGCGGCTGCAGCCAGGGCCAGGGTCAGGACCTGGGTCAGGGGCAGGGCCTGGGACGGACCGCTCGCCGACCGGCTTCACTGATCGCGCAGTTCCTCGGCGGCTTCTTGGTACGCCTCGGCGGCACGGGCGAAGTAGTCGAAGAGGACGTCCACCTGGTCCGGTTCGTACCCGCCGAGAATCTGTCCGATCTTCTGTCGCGCGGGGGCCATGACGCGGTCCAGGTCCGCGGGTTCGCCGACCGGCTGGACCGTCACCTTGCGCCGGTCGCCGGGGTCGGGCACGCGGCGTACGTAGCCCGCCTGCTCCAGGCGGTCGATGAGGCGGGTGGTCGGCCCGGTCGTCAGGCCGGTGCGCGCGGAGAGCTCGCCCGGCGTCATCGCGCCCGTCAGCTGAAGGATGTTCAGCGCGTACAGATCGGTGGCTCCGAGCCCGCAGGCCCGGGCGCTCGCGTGGCTGTGGAGCAGCACCGCACTGAGGTACTGGCGGAAGATCTGGCCCGCATCGGGGCGCATTGACGGCGTTGACAAGGGCTTCCTCACTCCCTAATCTCTTCGTCAAGGAAGAGAAATCTTCGGCGCAGTAACTTCTCCCATGAAGTTATCACGGGAAGGTGTGCCCATGGACGCCACGATCACTCCGCAGTCCGAGCAGTCCGAGCAGACCACGAGCGGCCAGGACGAGCCTGCCACCGCCGCTCCGGCCCCGAAGAACCGCCGTCGCCGTCGCCGCCGCGTCAAAATCATTCTGGGGGTCACCGCGCTGACGCTGGTCGCGGTCGCGGGCGGCGGATATCTGTGGCTCAACGCCGTCTCCGACGCGAAGAACCTCGGTACGAGCGACTGCAACGCGGTCAAGCCCCAGGTCACCGCCACCCCGGCAGGCGTCGCGAACGCGGACGACCAGCGGGCGGTCTGCCGCACCCTGCGCTCGATGAAGGACGCGTGGGCCCGGCACGACGCCACCGCGTACGGCGACCAGTTCACCAAGGACGCCACGTACACCAGCTACGTCGGTACGGCCTACCAGGGCCGCCGCGACATCACCGAGGGCCACCGCGCCCTGTTCGGCGGCTTCCTCAAGGGGACCAAGCTCTCCGACTCGTGGCTCGGCATCCGCTTCTACGGCCCCGACGCCGCGGTGGCCACCAGCCGCGGCGACACCTACGAGGGCGGAGAGCCGAAGGCGGCCGACCTCTCGAAGACGCAGACCTACACCCTGGTCCGCCAGACCGACGGCACCTGGCGCATCGCCGCCTTCCAGAACACCAAGCGCCAGCGCGTCATGGAACGCATCTCGTTCCTGTTCTCCCCCGACACCAAGCCCGCGGCCGAGAAGTGAGCCCGCACGAAGGCAGCGCCCACGACCTGCCGACGTGCCGACTGCCGACCTGACGGCCGCCGAATCAGAACGCCATGAACGAAGAGGACAAGAAGACCCACATGTCGCCCCGAACCAAAGCCCGCACCCAAGACCGCACCCAAGCCCGAACCAAGGCCCGGCTCAAGCGCCCGAGCCGTCGCACCGTACTCACCATCGGCAGTATCGCCACGGTCACCGGCCTCGGCTGGGGTGCCAACTGGCTGACCGCGTACAGCAGTCACCAGCGCAGCAACGTCGGCAAGCTCGGATTCCGCAACCCGCTGCGCATCCCCGAACTGCTCGACCCCACTGCCTCACGCGACGGCAGCAGACGGTACGAACTGAACCTCGCGCCCGGAAAGTCGCGGTTCCTGCCCGGCAAACAGACCGCCACCTGGGGCGCGAACGGCCCCTACCTCGCCCCCACCCTGCGGGTCCACGACGGCGACCGCATAGCCATGGCCGTGCACAACGGCTTACCGGATGACACCACCCTGCACTGGCACGGCATGCACCTGCCGCCCGCGATGGACGGCGGCCCGCACCAGATGGTCGCGGCCGGTGCCACTTGGAATCCCCGGTGGACCGTGCACCAGCCCGCCGCCACGCTCTGGTACCACCCGCACCCGCACGGCTCCACGGGCACACATGTCTACCGCGGAGTGGCCGGAATGATCATCGTCGACGACGAAGTGTCCACCCACGCCGAACTGCCCGCCAAGTACGGAGTAGACGACGTCCCCCTCGTCATCCAGGACAAGAACTTCCATGACGACGGCTCGCTCGACTTCACCGAGTCCACGCTCAGCGACAACATCGCGATGGCCGACACCATCGGCGTGCTCGGCGACACCATCCTCGTCAACGGCACCTACGACCCCCACTTCGAGGTCACTACCCAGCGCGTCCGCCTCCGCCTCCTCAACGGCTCCAACGCCCGCGTGTACAACCTGGGCTTTCCCGACGACAAGGCCTTCCACCTCGTCGCCGTCGAGAACGGCCTCCTGAAGCGCCCCCGTTCCCTGGACCGGCTGCGGCTCGCGCCCGGCGAACGCGCCGAGATCGTCGTGACGTTCCGCCCCGGAGAGCGGGCGGTCCTGCGCAGCTTCCCGCCGGACCTCCAAGTCTCCTTCCCCACCGGCCGTTTCTCCGGCGGCGACGACACCTTCGACCTCCTCCAGCTACGGGCCGCCCAGAGCCTGAAGCCCTCCCCTCAACTGCCCACCCGCATCGACGGCGCACCCGCCGACATCACCGTCCCCGCCAACGCCAAGAGCCGGAAGTTCGAACTCCTCGGCGTCGAGATCAACGGCAATTCCATGGACATGAACCGCGTCGACGAAGTCGTCCCTGCCGGGGCCACCGAGATCTGGGAAATCGCCCGCGGCGACGGCACGGTGCACGCCTTCCACGTCCACGGCGCCACGTTCAACGTCCTGGACATCGACGGCGAAGAACCGCCCGCCTACATGCGCGGCCCCAAGGACACCGTCTATCTGCACGGCAGCACGACCAGGCTGGCGGTCAGATTCGACGACCTCACCGACGAACGGACGCCGTACATGTACCACTGCCACGTCCTGGCCCACGAGGACGCGGGCATGATGGGCCAGTTCCTGGTAGTAGATCCCGGCCGCGAGAACAAGGCACCCACGACCATCACCTCCACGAAGCCCGACGCCGGCGGTTCCCACTCCCACCACTGACTGACTTCGCACCATCTGGCCTGACCTGGTGTTTCAGCTGTCGGGGTGGCGGGATTTGAACCCACGACATCTTCGTCCCGAATGAGGATCGGGTGTGATCTTGACCGGGAGTGATGTGTGGCTGTGCTGTTCAGAGGGCTGGGGCGAGGTGGTCTCGAGCGGTCCCGATGAGGCTTGGGAGGAAGATCATCTCCCAAATTTCTCCCACGCTTGGACTCTCGGGGAGCGAATCGGAAAGCGCCAGAGCGTTCACATCTGATTGCTCGTGCATATACTTGTGGCAGTGTGCGCCCCTCGTGCTCGCCGCACAGAGTGTGCCTCTCGGATGCGCAATGTGAATACCGAGTATCCACGGAGCGCATTCTTGTGAGGCGATCCGTCACTTGACCCCTCGAAGAGGGCCAAAATGTGATGGCGCATCGAGCCATTCATAATCTTCATGCCATTTGCAGCCTCCGGCGTAAATTTTCCCAATTCCGCCGTTGATCAGGAAAAGCTTGCATGGAACGCCGTACTCGATGGAAGCGCCTGCAGGTAGGTCCTTCTCTGAGATCGGGAGCTCGTCAATAGTGAGCTCATTCAACTCATTCGGGAGCTCCATGTGGCGAACTCTCGAAAACAGCACGTCGATGCGCTTGTCCATGTCATCTCGCTGCCCGCTTCGCAGCAAAAGCTGCGCATAGCTGAACGTGTAGTGCCAAACCTGAAAGCTGCGTTCCCAGCTAGCGATTTGCATTCTTGATGCTCCGTATTCATTCGCGCGCTCATTCACGTGCCACACGGCCTTGCGGTGCCCTAAACTATGCCCGCGGCGCGGCGCAGTGCGGCAAGGTCTGGCAGGGTCAGATGGGCCCGCTCGCCATTATGCCAGAAAGTTATGGAGCGCCAGTTCCTGTCGCCGAGTCGCACAGATTCTCCCAGCATGTGCATCTCACGTTGTGTCGTGATCCAATTTCCGCCGACTCGCCCAGCCTTATAGAAGTCCTCAAATAGCTCCTGCGGCGTCCCCTTCTTGCCGCTCTCCATCATGAATCCGTCCAGCCGTACGTGAATATTTCGGCTCGGCTGCTCGTGCACGATATTCCGCACCAGGGCCAACACGTCGTTTCTGTCATGGATATGCATCAGATTCCTGAATCCATGTTCATCCGCGAATCGCGCTAGCTCCCCCTTGTTACTCAGCCCCAGGGCGAGGCAAGGCGCCAGGCCCATGGGGTCCGCCCATGCCGTGGGGTTGCGCACGTACGTAACCGTGTTGGGGGCTGGGGTAAGGCCGAGCGGGTCGGGTGTGAGATAGCGGGCGGTGGCAGGGTCGTAGTAGCGGTGAACGTTGTAGTGATGGCCAGTTTCCCGGTCGAAGTATTGCCCCGGGAAACGCAAGGGGGTGTATGCGGAGCTCTGTCGAGACCAAGTAGTAGTGCCCCACAGGCTGGTGCGCGTGTGCCACGCAATGTTGCCGTCGGTGTCGATGAGCTCAGTCGGGGTGCCGACGAGGTCTGTGGCTATCGCGAAGAATCGGGCATCGATCTCTTCCTGCGTGATCGCATCCAGACGGCGTTCTGTCTGCCCGACCGGGTGCAGGCCATCGTGGTCCCAGGTGAGGGCGACGGAGCTCTGCCGTTGTTCCGGAGCGGTGGTGATTTCCTCGATGAGGACCGAGCCGGTCCAGGTGAACGTGGTCTGCTCGACGGTCGAATCGCCATTCTCAGCGAGACACAACTTCGCCGTTCGCCGCCCGAGAGGGTCGTAGGTATAGCGCCAGCGAGTTCCGTCAGGTGTGGTGACCTCCGTAAGTTGGTTGTCGGAGTTCCAGACGTAGTGCCAGGCGTCGGGCTTGCGGGAGAGGCGAGTCTTCTGCCGTAGCGTAAGGCGGCCGGCGGCATCGTATTCGTAGCGGATACTCCCCGCAGTGCTGAGACGGGTGCCGTTGTAGTTCCGCTCGCCGCGGGCGTCGTCTGAGCCGGTATCTGGCCAGGCAGCCGAGGTTTGGTTGCCGACAGCGTCGTAGGCGTAGGTCTCGGACCACTTGTGTGCGCTCACACCCGTGACCCGGCCAAGCGGGTCGAGGTCGTAGCGGCTGGGGCCGTTGCGGCTGTCCTCCAGGAGCGCGAGGTAGCCATCGGCTCGGTAGCTGTAGTCGCGGGTGCGCGAGGTGCCTGTCCCACCGACCAGGCGTTGCTGGGTCAGGCGGCCGTTGGGGTCCCAGGACTGCGCAATGGTCAGGGTGCCATCCTCCAGGGTGCGCAGAAGTTCCTGCCCGGCGAGGTCGTGGCTGGAGCTGAGGGCATGCCCGGTGGGAGTGACCAGTTCGGTGCGGTTACCTGCCGCGTCGTACGCGTAGCTGGTCGTGGCACCCGTCGGCGTCGTGCGCCGCACGGGGCGCCCCACGGCGTCATAGGTGTGTCGGACGGTACGCCCGTCGGTCGCCTCAGCGGTGAGGCGACCTGCGGAGTCGTACGTAAGGGCCAGCTCGTGGTCCGTGTTGGCGGCTGCCTGCATTCGCCCGGCCGGATCGTAGCTGTACCGAGTGAGGAGTCCGGCGGCGTCCTTCTCCGTGAGCCGACCGAGCGCGTCGTAGGTGTAGCCGACGACGTCGCCGAGGGGAGTGGTGCGTGCGGTGGTGCGGCCTGCGGCATCGTGGGTGTAGGTGATGGTGCGGTCGTCGAAGTCGGTCTCGGCCGTCAGGCGACCAGCCGGGTCGTAGGTGTAATCCCAGTTCAGGCCCTGAGGGTTGGTGACCTGTGTCAGGCGTAGCTCGAGGTCGTGGGTGAAGGCGTAGCGGCTGCCGTCGGGATCGACGCGGGCAGTCAGAAGGTCGAAGGCGGTGTATTCGAATGTGGTTGTCTGGCCGAGCGCGTCGGTGCGGGTCAGGCAGTTGCCTTCGCCGTCGTACGTCCACAGCTGCACCGCGCCGCCTGGATCCTGCTGCCGGGCGAGCTTGCCCTCGGGTGTCCACTCCAGGCGGGTTATCGAACCGAGCGGGTCCGTGATGGAGGTCGGGCGGCCGAAGGTATCGCGGGTGTAACTGGTCACCGCGCCCAGAGGGTCGATGACCTTCCGCGGCAGGCCCGCCCTGTCGCACTCGATACGAGTGGTATTGCCAAGCGCATCAATGACGGTGCTGAGGTGGCCTTCGGGCGTGTGGGTGCAGCGGATTGCGGCGCCGGTGGGGTCGGTCACCGCCGTCAGGTTGCCGCGGGTGTCGTACTCGCGGCGCCAGGTGGCGCCGTCGGCGTTGACAGCCTCGACGGGCAAGCCGAGATCGTTGTGGGTGACCGTGATCGTGTGGCCGTCGGGGCGGATGACGCCGGTCGGATGACCGCGGTCGTCGTAGGTGTACCTGGTGGTGTGGCCGAGTGGGTCGGTGACCGCGATCCGCCGCTGATCCTCGTCCCAGTCCTGGTGTGTGGTGTTGCCCAGGGGGTCGGTCTCGCGGATCAGGCGGTAGGCGTCGTTGTGCTCGTAGCAAATCGTGTGGCCGAGCCCGTTGGTGACGCGCGTCGTGTGCGCTGCTTCGTCGTAGGACAAAGTGCCGGAGAGGAAGCCGTCGCTGCCCTCAGTGCGGACGACGCGGCTCTGCTCGTCGTAGGCGTACGTGTAGGTGGTGTTGTTGCGGTCGGTCCACGAGGTGATGCGGCCCTCGGCGTCGTAGGTGAACCGAAGCGGCAGGCCGGAGGAGTTGGTGACCTCGGTCAGGTCCCCCTGGGCGTCGTAGCCGTACGAGACGAGGGGCGTGCCGCGGCCGTCGGGTTGTTCCGGGTCGAGCAGGCGTAGGCCGCTGATGCGGGGCAGGTCGCTGTGGTGGTCGAGGGCGATGCGGTAGCCGCCGCTGTGGGCGACCTCCACCGGGGTGCCGTCGGCGGTGTAGTGGACGGTGACGCGTTGGCCGTTGCGGTCCACGATGGCCTGCAGGGGCAGATCGACCGCCTGTCCGTCATCGGCGGGGCACGGGGAGTGGAAGACGTAGGCGAGGCCGGTGTCGGGATCGGTGAGGCGCAGGGCGCCCTCGACCTCGGTGTCCCAGGTCAGGGGCATTCGGGGGCCGAGCTCGGGGTGGACGGGAGCCTCTCCGTCGGGCGCGGGGAGCGGGTAGCTCAGCCGGGCACCGTCGGGCGCGGCGTAGGTGATCCCGTCCTCGTCGACCTGGAGGCGCTGGTCGAGGGTGGAGGCCCAACTGGGGCCGAACCAGCCGCCCCATCGGTACGACGAGAGGTGCGTGCGTTCCAGCACCAGGGGCAGGGTGCCCGGCAGCTGGACGTCGGTCTGGGGCAGCAGCATGTCGCCGGTGGCGACGTCGATCGGGTCCAGGTCGCACTTCTTGAGGACTGCCTTGATGGAGGCGGGCAGCTTCTCCCATTCCGAGGGGCGCAGCTTGAGCCGGGACAGGCCCGAGCCGTCGAGCCCCAACGTCTTGCCGAACTTGGCGAGTTCGCTGGGCTTGAGCTTGCCCAGGCCCTTGCCGAGGAGCTTGCCCAGGCCACCGATGCCGACCCCGAAGGCAGCACCCATGGCCAGGGTCTCCGCCAGCTTGTCCGGGTCCTTGAAGGTCCCGGGATCCTTCAACAATGCGTCGAAGGCGGCGAACTTCATGCCCTCGCCCGCGAGTTTGCCGGCTTTGGCGATGGTCTTGATCTCGCCGAGGGCCTTCAGCGCACGCTCCAAGCCGCGGATCGCCTCCATCACGGTGCGGATGACCGAGGCCATGCGGGTCCCGGACTTCTCGATCCGAGCGATCAGCGCCACCACCTTCGCGGCCCGCGCACCCGCCGCGAGGTTCCCGGCGATCATGGACAGGCCGCCAGTCAGCACCATCAGGCTCAGGCTCGCGATCTCGAACTCGGCAATCTCCGCGAGGATCACACCGATCTCGCTGAGGAGTTCGTGGGCCTCGTCGGCGAAGCCGTCGAGGGCCTTGGCGCCCTTGCGTAGCGAGTCGGCCATGGCGGTGGCCTGCGTGCGGGTCGTCTTCGCCCGTTTGTGCAGGGCCTTGGCGGCCTTGCCCTCCCACTCCAGGCCCGTGAGCGCCGTCTCGGCGTCGTGGGCGGCAGCATCCAGGCCCTTGGCCAGGGCCCGCCACTGCTTGGCGATCTCGCGGATGCCGTCGGGGTCGACGGCGGGGTCGGTGATGCCGAGGAACTCCAGACCGCTGGCGAGGGTGTCGCCGAAGGCGTGGTTGGCCTTGTTGATCCAGTGCAGCGGGTTGAGGTCTTCGGCGTCGAGGTCGCCGGGGATGATGTCGAAGCCCATGTGCGGCTCAGCCCTTCTTGGCGCGGGCCGCTGCACTCAGCAGAACGTCCAGCAGGTCGAAGGCGTCGGAGACATCGCCCAGGAACTTCGCCTCGGCCTCCCACTCCTTGTGCAGGTTCGTGGTGAGTTTGGCGATGGTGTCCATGCCGTCCTGGATGTCGTCCTTGGCGCTCATCAGCGAGCCCAGCACCCCGAAGGCGGACAGATCGTGCGACGCCGCCTTGAAGTCATGCAGCGGCTTGCGGGTCTGGTGATCGACCTTGCCCAGCGCGGACGCCGCCGTGTGCAGGGCTTCCGCATCCTTCTTCAGGTCCGACATACGTGTCCGCCCCCGCGGGTCGAAATAGTTCCGTGCGTGGTGCACCGACCGGCCGACGACCTCGGTCAGCGGTTGATGGACTGGATCTCCTGCACGACGACGTCCTGTTCAGTGCCGAACACGCCATCAGGCAACTTCTGTTCGCCCTTGACCCCGGTTCCCGTCCAATGGATCTTCCAGGTGACGGTGGCCTTGAGCTGGTACGCGTCGTCGCCGGACGCCCGCAAGTACGTCACGCCGCACGGAGGGGTGTCGCCACTGTTGCCCTTGCGGTACGGCACGCCGATGCGGCCGCCCTCAATCGGGCATTGTCCGGAGGCCGGGTGTAGTTCAGCATCCGGTGTCCCCGGTTCGATCTTGAGTGCGGCGGGCTCGGCTGTGCTCGTTGCTTTGATCCCGAGCCCGGGAACGGAAGCGGTGACTGACACTGGGTTGAACTCTGCCTCCGCAAGCCACGCCCACGTCGGCAGTTTCACCGTCGACTTGTTCTGCGGCTTCAAATCAACCTTCGTACCGGGAACACGAATCTCGGAGTAGGCGAGCTGCGCGAGGATTTCCGGGGTGACGGCCTGCGGGGCGTCAGCGGGAGGCGGGTCCCCCTTGTCGACCCAGAAGGGGATCCTGTCGCAGTCCTGCGCTGCGGGGTCAGCCTCTCGCCCCTCGGTCACGAAGGCGCCCCACCAAGCTCCCTTGCCGGCTTTGTCCTTGTTGAAGTCCTTGTCAGAGTCGCCGCCCTTGTCGACGTACTGGCCCTGGGTCTTCTTGTCCCACGCTTCGGTGGTCGATGTGCCCATCCACTGGTACCGCATGTACCCCTCAAGTGACTTCGGGGTGTACTTGGGGGCGTAGTAGCAGGCAGGGGGAGTCCACGTTGCGGAAGACGAAGTGACGGGACCGGCGGAGCTGCCCTTTCCGTTCTTCGAGAAGTCGTAGACGATCCCCTTGGCCGATGCCGAGAGGGCGGGACCGCTGGCATCGCCGGAGACGCTGGCGTCGCTTCCCTGCCCGCCACCGAACGAGCCTCCTCCTCCGGGAGGTTTCTGGTCCGCGACGGCGGCAGGCGCCGCGCACAGCCAGGTCGCTCCTGCTGCGACCACGATGGCGGCGGTACGGAGGAGCCGACTCACGGCTGGCAGCCCGTCGCGCCGCGAGTGGATGCCATCTTCATGAGTTCCCAGACCCCCTGCTTGTTCTTCCTGAGCTGGGCGCTGTAGGCGACGTAGCTGTCCTTCGTCACCTTCGTCCGCTTGATCTCGTCTGTCTTGACGTCTCTGCTGAAGCCCTTGCTCTCATCGGCGCAGTATCCGATCGCCGCGCTGTCCTTGGACTTGATCTTCACGTTCCGGTCGAAATAGCGCACCGTCCCGGTGACGGTCCAGCCCGCGTCCTTGAACGACTTCGCCCAGTCCCGGGCGGCCACAGCACCCTCGCCCTCGGTGTAGAACTCCAGGGCGGGTAGCTGAGGGTCTCCAGCCACGATGGCCATGTTGAGCGCACGAATCATGTCCGCGTTGTCCCGCAGGACCGCGTCCTTGACGGAATCCCCCGCCCGTTCTGGAGTGAAGGTGAGCTTCACGTCAGAGGGCAGTTTGATCTCCGGCCGGTCGATGCCGTCCGCCGACGCGGACGGTGATGCCGACTTCTCGCTGCCCGCGTCAGCGCCGGCGATCTTGTCGTTGTCCTTGCTGTCGTCCGATCCGCCGCAGGCGGTCAGCAACAGGGCGGCGGAGGCCGTGACAGCGGCCGCCACGAGCCGGGTCGAGCGGTTCACAGTTGTCTCCGGTGAGGTGAGGGTTAGCTTGAGCGAAGCAACGCTATCCGTGACCGGTTGGTGACGGTGAGAGCGGGTCGTGCTGTGGCTGAGACGTACCGGGCATACCTGCTGATGGCGGCTGTTTTCGCCTGCATGTGGCCTCGCTGTCCGGCTGGGAAACGTCCTGATCCGGATGAAACGGCTCAGCTAAGAGTTCGACGGCGGCTTGGCCACTGAGTCCGGGGCTGCCTCGGGGCTTGCGGCCGACGCTACGCAGGAGACGTGCTGTTCCGGATGGGGTGTTTTCGGGGCCGCCCGGCTCTGCGCTCTGTTCGGCGTCCGTGGTGGTGCCCGCTGTGCTCAGTGCGGCTCACTCGGCCTCGCGGACGTGGTGAGCGTGGGTCACATGCAGCCGCTTGCGCTCGGGAGTGGTCGCCATGCGGCTGTCGCCGTCCGGTAGCGAAACGGCTCTGCCGCGGCCGGACCAGAGCCACAGTGGTGGGCAGCACTGCACCCACTTCACGAACGCTTACAGGGACAAGACGCGTTGGCAGGGTGATCAGGCTGATACGACTGCAGCCCTCCGGGAGGCCCCGACCAAGATCCTCTCCCAGGTTTCTCCCAAACGATCACCAGAGACGCAGGAAGGGCCTGACCCGCAATGCGGATCAGGCCCTTGACCTGGTACTTCAGCTGTCGGGGTGGCGGGATTTGAACCCACGACCTCTTCGTCCCGAACGAAGCGCGCTGCCAAGCTGCGCTACACCCCGATGTCGTTGCTCCACTGGCCTGCCGGGCAGGTCGTGGCGACATCGATTACTTTAGCGGACCGGCGCCCGGAGACGAAATCCGGTTTTCGGGGGACCGCTCCCGCGGCCCCGTGGGTCGGGTCGGACGCGGTCGAGGCCGACGAGCAGGAGGGCCAGCGCGTAGAAGGCCAGGCCGAAGATGACGGAGTTGCCGAGGACCCCGGCGTAGCCGTGCAGGTCGACGTCGAGGAACGGGTAGGGGTAGCGGGCCGTCGAGCCCGGGGTCATGATCGCGCCGCGGGTGAGGGCGAAGCCGAGGTAGGCGAGCGGGTAGAGCAGCCACAGCCCCGCGTCGCGGGGGCGCAGGCCGCCCGGCCTGGTGAGCAGCAGCCAGTCCAGGGCCACGGCGATCGGCGTCACCGTGTGCAGGAGCTGGTTGGAGAGGGAGTGCCAGCCCGAGAGGGCGGTGCCCTCGGTCATCGAGAAGCCGCTCGCGTCGTTGGCCAGCACGAAGTGGTAGACGAGACCGGTGATCGAGATGAAGAGGAGCGTGCCGCCCGTCACCCGGGGCGACAGCGGCGGCCGCCCCTCCCAGGCCCGCCACGCCGACAGCCCGAGCACCACCGCCACCAGCACATTGCTCTGGACCGTGAAGTAGCTGAGGACGCGCAGCGGGCTGCCGGTGGCGAGGTCGATGACGACCCCGGTCACCGCGGCGAGCACGATCAGCGCGCGGAAGGCGGCCACGAAGGGGCGGCGTACGGGCGGTACGACCGCCTCCGCAGGGACCCCCGTGGAAGAAGAAGTCGGCGCGATCATGCTTCCACGGTAAACACGCCCCCGGTCGGTCGCGCGCCGTCAGCGTCGCCTCGCGGCTTCAGCTCCGCGCCGTCAGCTTCAGCTCCGCGCCGTCAGCTCCGCGCCGTCAGCTCCGCGCCGTCAGCGTCAGCAACGTCACTTCCGGCGGGCACGCGAACCGCATCGGCGTGTAGCGGTTCGCCCCGCACCCGGCCGACACGTGGAGGTACGACGTCCGGCCCTCGGCCGCATGCCTGGAGAGGCCCTTCACGCGGTCCGTGTCCAGGTCGCAGTTGGTGACCAGGGCGCCGTAGAAGGGGATGCAGATCTGCCCGCCGTGCGTGTGGCCGGCGAGGATCAGCGGGTAGCCGTCGGCCGTGAAGGCGTCCAGCGAGCGCAGGTACGGGGCGTGCACGATGCCCATTGAGAAGTCCGCGCCCGCCTCCGGACCGCCCGCCACGTCCGCGTACCGGTCGCGCTTGATGTGCGGGTCGTCCACGCCGGTGAACGCGATCTCGTAGCCGTCGATCTTCAGCGAGCCCCGCGTGTTCGTGAGGTTCAGCCAGCCCGCCGCGTCGAAGCCGTCGCGCAGGCCCTCCCAGGGGTTGCGGGGGACGCCGACGGCGGGCGCGTTGCCGTTCAGGCCGTGCTTGCCCTGGGCCTTCTCGATCAGGTAGCGGCCGGGGTTGCGCGGCTTCGGGCCGTAGTAGTCGTTCGAACCGAACACGTACGCCCCGGGGAACTCCATCAGCGGCCCGAGCGCGTCCAGCGTCTCCGGGACGCCCTCCGGGTCGGACAGGTTGTCGCCCGTGTTGATCACGAAGTCGGGCCGCAGGCCCGCCAGCGAGCGCAGCCACCGCTGCTTCTTGCGCTGCCCGGACACCATGTGGATGTCGGAGACCTGGAGGACCCGCAGGGAACGCATCCCCGGCGGCAGCACGGGCACCGTGACCCGCCTCACCCGGAAGGAACGGGGCTCGATGCCCACCGAGTAGGCGAGGCCTGCCGCGGCCGTCGCCGTGATGCCGAGGGGTACTGCGTATCGCGCGCGCATCCCCCCATCGTGTCAGACCCCCGGCCCCCGCAATCCGCCAGGCATTGAGGGGCGGTTCAGCGGCAACAGGCGGGCAACCGGCGCGCACCCCAAGGAAATCCGTGGGCGGAGGATCGTCCGCACCTGCCACAATCAACCCATGACCACGCTCAAGTCGAAGCTGCAGGAAGACCTCACCGCCGCGATCCGGGGGCGCGACGAGCTGCGCTCCTCGACGCTCCGGCTGACCCTCACCGCGATCACGAAGGAGGAGGTCTCGGGCAAGACGGCCCGCGAGCTCTCCGACGACGAGGTGCAGAAGGTGATCGCCCGCGAGGCCAAGAAGCGCCGTGAGGCCGCGGAGGCCTTCGCCGACGGCGGCCGCGCCGAGCAGGCGGCGAAGGAGAAGGCGGAGGGCGAGATCCTCGCCGAGTACCTGCCGAAGCAGCTCACCGACGACGAGCTCCACGAGATCGTGGCCCAGGCCGTCCAGGAGGCCAAGGCCGCCGGTGCCGAGGGCCCGCGCGCCATGGGCCAGGTCATGAAGATCGTGAACCCGAAGGTCGCGGGCCTGGCCGACGGCGGCCGCGTCGCCGCCACGGTCAAGAAGCTCCTCGCGGGCTAGAGGCTCCTCGTGGGCTAGAGGCTCCTCGCGGGCTAGAAGCTCCTCGTGGGCTGAGAACCCGCCGCCACAGCAGTACGTAGATGAGGGCGCCCCCTGAAGCAGGGGGCGCCCTCATCCACGTACCGGAGAAATCAGCAGCGCTACCGCGGCCAGCCGCCGCCGATCCCGCCGCCGTGCCCGTTCCCACCGTTTCCGTTTCCGCCGTTCCCGTTCCCGCCGAGGACGTCCGGCGGGATCGTGATGTCGGGCCACGGGTTGTCGTCGTTGCCGCCGCCCCCGCCGCCGTTTCCGTTGCCGCCGCCGTCACCGCCCGGCCTGCCGTCGTCGTCCCCGCCGTCGTCCCCGCCGCGGTCCCGGTCACGGCCCTTGCCCTTGTCCCCGCCGGGGATGTGGACGGTGTTGAAGTTCGGCGCAGGCTTGCCCGCGAGGGCGCCGCTCATCGCGTCGCGCCAGATCGGGCCCGGCACCTCGCCACCGAAGACCTTGCCGTAGGGGACGCCGCCGATGGTGATGTCGACCATCTGCCGCTTGTGCTGCGGGTCGCCGACCCAGACCGCGCCCGACATGTTCGGGGTGTAGCCCACGAACCAGGCTGCGTAGCGGAAGTCGGTCGTACCCGTCTTGCCCGCGCTGGAGCGGGAGCCGAGACCGGCCTGCTTGCCCGTACCGTCCTCGACCACGCCCTTCAGGAGCGTGTTGATGGTGTCGGCGGTCCGCTCGGACATCGCGCGCGAGCACGTCGACTTCGGCACCCGCAGCGACTTGCCGCCGATCGTCGCGATCGACTCGATGGCGATCGGCGTGCAGTACGTGCCGCGCGAGGCGAACGTCGCGTACGCGCCCGCCATCGTCAGCGGCGACATCTCCTGCGTGCCGAGGGCGATCGACGGCGCCTGGATCATCTCCTTGCCGTCGGCGCGCTCGACGCCCATCTTGGCGGCGAGCTTCGTCACCGGGCAGATGCCGATGTCGCCGATGAGCTGCACGTAGTAGGTGTTGACCGACTTCGCGGTCGCTTCCCGCATGCCGTACGGGCCGACCTCGGCCTCGTTCTCGTTGGTCAGCTTCGCGCCGCCCGAGTTCACCCAGTCCTTGCCGTCGCACGCGGACACGCGCTGCGGATAGGGCATCTCGTACGGGGACGAGTAGCTCTGCCCGGCCGACTTGCCGCCCTCCAGGGCGGCCGCCGCGACGATCGGCTTGAACGTCGAACCGGGCTGATAGCCCGCGCCGCCGCCCATGGAGTCGTCCACGGAGAGGTTGATCGTGGTCTCGTCCTTCTTGAAGCCGTAGGGACGGGACTGGCCCATGCCCAGGATCTTGCCCGTGCCCGGCTCGACGATGGTGGCGGCGGTCGCAACGTCGTCGGTCTTGTTCACGTGATTCTTTATCGACGCCTGCACCGAGTCCTGTGCCTGCGGATCCAGCGTCGTACGGACCTTCAGACCGCCCCGGTTCCAGACCTTGGCCCGGTCCTCCTTGGTCTTGCCGAAGACCGGGTCGTTGAGGAAGACCTCGCGCACGTAGTCACAGAAGAAGCCCGCGCCGCTGACCGAGGTGATGCAGCCGTTCTTGGGGCGGCTCACGTTCAGCCCGAGCTGGGTCTTCTTGGCCTCGTCGGCCTGCCCCTGCGAGATGTCGTGCGTGTCGGCCATCCGCTGGAGCACCACGTTGCGTCGCTTGGTGGCCTCGGCCGCGTCGTTCACCGGGTCGTACCGGCTGGGCGACTGCACGATGCCCGCGAGGAGCGCGGCCTCCTGGACCTTCAGGTCCTTGGCGTGCTTGGAGAAGTACCGCTGGGCCGCGGCCTCGATGCCGTACGCCTGCTGACCGAAGTAGGTGATGTTCAGGTAGTTCTTGAGGATGCGCTTCTTGCCGAGCTTGTCCTCGACCTGAATCGCGTACTTCAGCTCGCGGACCTTGCGGCCGATCGTCTGCTGGGTGGCCTCGGCGACCTTCGTCGGGTCGTCACCGGCCTCCTCCACGAAGACGTTCTTCACGTACTGCTGCGTGAGCGTGGATGCGCCCTGCGAGACGCCGCCGCTCTGCGCGTTCTGGTTGACCGCGCGGAGGATGCCCTTGAGGTCGACCGCGCCGTGCTCGTAGAAGCGGGCGTCCTCGATCGCGACGATCGCCTTCTGCATGTACGGCGAGATGTCCTTGAGCGGGACGACCGTGCGGTCACGCGAGTAGACCGTGGCGATCGATCCGCCCTTGTTGTCCAGGATCGTGGTGCGCTGACTGAGCGGCGGCTGCTTGAGGTTGGCGGGGATCTCGTCGAACCCCTCGACCGAGCCCTTGGCCGCGAGGCCCAGCGCTCCGGCCGCGGGCAGGGCGATCCCGGCCAGCACCGCACCCGCCAGGACGCTGACTCCGAGGAACTTCGCGGCCTGCTGAGTTGGTGACAGACCACCGCCCGAGCGCTTCTTTCCCATGAGGGCAGCCTACGTTCTGATTCGCCGGACAGGCCTTAATGCCTTGGCCTAAGCTGCTCCCAACTGTCACAGCAGTGTGGTTCGGCAACAAGCCCTGCATCGCTCCCGAATCCGACGGAATCATGTCCGAATTCGCCTCATGTGGCGCTCGGTGTCCGTTGTGACTCAACTGAACTGTCCCGGAATGCCGGGTTCCTCACGGATGTCGCCCGCTCACTCCGTCGGGTGATCTGCCGCTTACGCATAGTCCGTTCGGGCCATCCAAGATTGGGCCCGAAGGGGGTGTTGCGCTGTGCCCACCTTCCGTAACGTCCTCAACTGGCGGCGGTGCATATGCCGCTGCCGCCGTGGGGGAGCCTCGATTCGGGAGAGGACGGCGCCGGTATGGGCTGGGTAACCGACTGGAGTGCGCAGGCGGCCTGCCGCACTACCGATCCGGATGAACTGTTCGTTCAAGGAGCAGCGCAGAACAGGGCCAAGGCGGTGTGCACCGGATGTCCGGTGCGGACCGAGTGCCTGGCCGACGCGCTGGACAATCGCGTCGAGTTCGGCGTGTGGGGTGGCATGACGGAGCGAGAGCGTCGCGCATTGCTGCGCAGGCGTCCCACCGTCACCTCATGGCGCAGGCTCCTGGAGACTGCGCGCTCGGAGTACGAGCGTGGCGCGGGCCTGCTGCCCGTGGACTTGGAGGACGAGGAGACGTACGAGAGCTACGCCGCGGTCGGGTAGGCCGTCGGGGCGAGATGAACACACGGGCGGGGCGCTGAGCCCCGCGACCGGGCATCCGGGCCGATGAACCCCACGTTCCGTCAGCCTGCCAGCCGGTCTCCTACGGCCCGGAGCCCAGCAAGGTCATGCACATCGCCGGGCAGCGCGGCCACTTCGGCCACCGCCACCTCGGGGTGGAGCGCGGTGAAGCGGTCACGCGTGCGCTGCTCACGGTCGAGCAGCTGCATGCGCTCCGCGTGCAGCCGCAACAGACCCGCGGTCAGCTGCTCGACGGACGGGTCCTCTGAAGGGGCCTTGGACGGATCCTCTGCGGAGTCTTCGGACAGGTCCTCTGCGGAGGTCTTGGACGGGCCCTTGGGCGGGGCATCGGAAATCTCGGGGTCCTCGGAAGGCTCGGGGTCCTCGGGAAGCTCGGCGTCCTTCGGGGCCTCGGAAGGTGCTGGATTCGCCGAACCGGAAGGCGCGGGATTCTCTGAAGTGGCGGAAAACTCGGGGGAGTTACGAACTCCTACCTTCCCGTCCTCCTGATCCACAATGCGGCTCTCCTCAAGATTTTCCGCGGCGGCCAGCGCCCGCTCGGCCGACAGCTGAGCGGCGCCGCTGCCGTGCACGCGGTTCAGCACGAGACCCGCAAGCGGCATGTCGTCCGCGGCCAGGCGCTCCACGAAGTACGCGGCCTCCCGCAGCGCGTCCCGCTCCGGCGACGCCACCACCAGGAACGCCGTGCCGGGCGCCTGCAACAGCCGGTACGTGGCATCGGCCCGCGTGCGGAAACCGCCGAACATGCTGTCCATGGCCGTCACGAACATCTGCACGTCACGCAGCAGCTGACCGCCGAGCAGCTTGCCGAGGGCCCCCGTCATCATCGACATCCCGGCGTTCAGGAACTTCATCCCGGCCCGGCCGCCCACCTTCGCCGGGGCCATCAGGAGCCGGATCAGCTTCCCGTCCAGGAAGGACCCGAGGCGCTTGGGGGCGTCGAGGAAGTCGAGCGCCGAGCGCGAGGGCGGCGTGTCCACGACGATCAGATCCCACTCGTCCCGGGACCGCAGCTGCCCCAGCTTCTCCATCGCCATGTACTCCTGCGTGCCCGCGAAGCCCGCGGAGAGCGACTGGTAGAAGGGGTTGTTGAGGATCGCCTTGGCGCGCTCCTTGTCCGTGTGCGCCTCCACGATCTCGTCGAAGGTGCGCTTCATGTCGAGCATCATGGCGTGCAGCTCGCCGGTGCCGGTGCCGGTGCCGGAGTCGGAGCCGGAACCCGCCGCCCCGTCGTTGTTCCCGATGGACTTCACCCGCCGCGGCACGTTGTCAAGCGAGTCGATGCCCATGGACTGCGCGAGCCTGCGCGCAGGGTCGATGGTGAGCACGACGACCTTGCGGCCCCGCTCCGCCGCGCGCAGCCCGATGGCCGCCGCCGTGGTCGTCTTGCCGACGCCTCCGGAGCCGCAGCACACCACGATCCGCGTCTTCGGATCGTCGATCAGGGCGTCCACGTCCAGCGTGCGGTCGGGGCCCAGGGGCCGTGCCGTTTCCTGGGGCGTGCGGTCCCTGGTCGTGCGCTCCCTGGTCATGCGATCCCTTGCTTCCGCAGTGCCGTGGCGAGCTCGTAGAGGCCCGCGAGGTCCATCCCGCCCGCGAGCAGCGGGAGTTCGTGCAGGGGGCGGCCGAACTCGGCCAGCTGGGCACGCTGGTCGCGCTCCAGGGCGTACCGCTCGGCGTACTCCGCGGCCTGCTCCAGGAGCGGATCGACCAGCCGCTCCGCACCCCCGCCGCGCCGCGCCCCGCCGAGCCCGGCGGCCGACAGCGTCTTGGCGATGGCCGTACGGGGCGTGCGGTCCAGGCCCAGCTCCAGGGAGGCGTCGCCCAGCAGGGCGGGGCGCACCATGTTGACGATGACCCGCCCCACGGGCAGCTGTGCGGCCTGCAGCTCGGCGATCCCGTCCGCGGTCTCCTGGACCGGCATCTCCTCGAGCAGGGTCACCAGGTGCACGGCCGTCTCGGGCGACTTCAGGACCCGCATGACGGCCTGCGCCTGATTATGTATCGGCCCGATCTTCGCGAGCCCGGCGACCTCGTCGTTCACGTTCAGGAAGCGCGTGATGCGACCGGTCGGCGGGGCGTCCATCACGACGCAGTCGTACGTGTACCGCCCGCGCTTGTCCTTCCGGCGCACGGCCTCACAGGCCTTGCCGGTCAGCAGCACGTCCCGGAGTCCCGGCGCGATGGTGGTCGCGAAGTCGATGGCCCCGAGTTTCTTCAGGGCGCGTCCCGCACCTCCCAGTTTGTAGAACATCTGGAGGTAGTCGAGCAGCGCGAGCTCGGGATCGATGGCGAGGGCGTACACCTCCCCGCCCCCGGGAGCGACGGCGATCTTCCGCTCCTCATAGGGCAGCGCTTCGGTTTCGAAGAGCTGCGCGATGCCCTGCCTGCCCTCGACCTCCACGAGGAGGGTGCGTTTGCCCTCCGTCGCGAGGGCGAGCGCTAGGGCTGCGGCCACCGTGGTCTTGCCGGTACCGCCCTTGCCACTGACGACCTGGAGCCTGCTCACCCTTCCGAGCCTAACCAGTCGCCGCCCGGACCATGCAGGAGCCCACCCTGAGCAGCTCCTCACAGCGACTACAGTCGGCCATATGACCAAGTGGGAATACGCAACCGTGCCTCTGCTCGTCCACGCCACGAAGCAGATTCTGGACACCTGGGGCGAGGACGGCTGGGAGCTCGTCCAGGTCGTCCCCGGGCCGAACAACCCCGAGCAGCTCGTGGCCTACCTGAAGCGGGAGAAGCAGGCATGAGCGGCGCAGTCGAGGCCCGCATCGCCGAGCTCGGACTGACGCTGCCGGAGGTCGTGCCGCCGCTGGCGTCCTACCAGCCTGCCGTCCAGTCCGGGGTGTACGTCTACACCGCGGGCCAGCTCCCGATGGTGGAGGGCAAGCTCGCGGTGACCGGCAAGGTCGGCGCCGAGGTGACCCCGGAGGAGGCCAAGGACCTGGCCCGCACCTGCGCGCTGAACGCGCTGGCCGCGGTCAAGTCGGTCGCCGGTGACCTGGACCGCATCGCGCGCGTCGTGAAGGTCGTCGGCTTCGTCGCGTCGGCCCCGGACTTCACGGGCCAGCCCGGCGTGATCAACGGCGCGAGCGAGCTCCTCGGCGAGGTCCTCGGCGACAAGGGCGTGCACGCCCGCAGCGCCGTGGGTGTCGCCGTGCTGCCGCTGGACGCTCCGGTCGAGGTCGAGTTCCAGGTGGAACTGACGGAGGCGTGAGCGGTTCAGTGAGCTGCTCAGCGGTTCGGTGAGCTGCTTCTCGGGTGGCTTTCTGAGTGATTTTCGGCCGTTCGGGGGTGCCGGTATTGCGTACCGGGGCCCCTGTAGGCACCGGTAGTTGCCTCTCGAACATCAGCTCACCAGGGGATAGCCTCCGCCCATGGCAAATGGGCAGTGGTACCCCCCGGAGTGGCCCGACCGCATTCGTGCCCTCGCGAGCGGTGAGCTGACACCGGCGACTCCGCGCCGCGCCGCCACCGTCATGCTGCTCAGGGACGGGCGGGACGAGGCGGGGAACGGCGCGCCGGAAGTACACATGCTGCGCAGACGCGCCTCCATGGCCTTCGCCGGAGGCGCGTACGCGTATCCGGGCGGTGGCGTCGACCCGCGCGACGACGATCACCTGGTGCGCTGGGCGGGCCCCACGCGCGCGTCCTGGGCGGCCCGCCTCGGCGTCGACGACGAGGCCGCGGCCCAGGCGATCGTCTGTGCCGCGGTCCGCGAGACGTACGAGGAAGCGGGCGTCCTGCTCGCCGGGTCCGGCCCAGAGACGGTCGTCGGCGACACCACCGGCGACGACTGGGAGGCGGACCGTGAGGCCCTGGTGGCCCGCGACCTCTCCTTCGCCGACTTCCTGAACCGCAGGAACCTTTGTCTGCGCAGCGATCTGCTGGCCGCGTGGGCGCGCTGGATCACTCCGGAGTTCGAGCCCAGGCGCTACGACACGTTCTTCTTCGTGGCCGCGCTGCCCGAGGGCCAGCGCACGCGCAACGCCTCCACGGAGGCCGACCGCACGGTCTGGATCCGCCCTTCGGAGGCGGCCGCCCGCTACGACGACGGCGAACTCCTGATGATGCCGCCCACCATCGCGACCCTGCGGGCCCTGAGCCCCCACCAGTCACCCCGCGCGGCCCTCGCCGCGGCCCCGTCCCAGGACATGACTCCGGTGCTGGCCCAAGCCCGCCTGGAGAACGACACGCTGGTGCTCTCCTGGCCGGGCCACGACGAGTTCACCAAACGGGTGGGGGCGGGCGGCGAGCAGTGAGGGCGAGCGACGCGGAGGGGCGCCCCGCGCGGTCCCGCACTGGCCCTCACCGGTCCGCAACCGCCCCTCACTGCCCCGCGCCCAGTCCGCACGGCGCCGCACCGGCCCACAACGGCCTTTCACCGGCCCGCGCGGCTCCGCACCAGCCCGCGCGGCTCCGCACAGCCCCGCAACCGCTCCTCGCCGCCCCGCAACGGCCCTTCACCGGCCCGCAACCGCCCCTCACTGCCCTGCAACTGCCCCTCACCGCCCCTCACCGCCCCGCACCAGTCCGCAACGGCCCCGCACCAGCCCGCGCGGCGCCACACCGGTCCGCAACCGCCCCTCACCGGCCCTGCACCGCCCTGCAACCGCCCCTCACCGCCCCGCACCAGTCCGCAACGGCCCCGCACCAGCCCGCGCGGCTCCACACCGGTCCGCAACCGCCCCTCACTGCCCTGCAACCGCCCCTCCCCGCCCCGCGCGGCTCCGCGCCCACCGCCCACCCGCGCCGTAGCCGAACTCGATCCACCCCCAGACCCGTCCCGACCCGTCCCGTCCCGTCCCGACCCGCCCCGACCCGCCCCAGGCCCCTCCAGGGCCCGCTCCCGACAGGAGTCACCCCCGCATGACCGATGCCGCCGCCCTCCCCGGCCAGCCGCGCGGCGGAGTCCTCAGCGGCCCCGCCACCACCCGCGCGGTCAACGTCCTCGCGCCCAACCCCTCGGCGATGACCCTGGACGGCACGAACACCTGGATCGTCTCCGAGCCCGACTCCCCGCTGGCGGTGGTCATCGACCCGGGCCCGCTGGACGACGCCC
>NZ_JBEXJR010000007.1:0-583566 GCF_040609235.1 Streptomyces sp. NPDC004732 | reverse complement strand
TCACCCAGGGCAGCATTGAGCGCCTCCAGAGGCAGCGTGTGCTGCTCATCTGCCATGCAGGCCAGCAGCACCGGAGACCTGTCCACCAGCGGCACGGTGCACGGCCGCAGCAGCGGGACACTGCGCAGCGTGGTCGAGATGTGCCAGGACAGCAGGTGCTCGACCTCCACATAACGGTCGTCCGACAGCTCCCACTTGCGTCCCACCGCCCGCAGCGTGGGCACCATCACCTCCTCCCACACGGGTACGAGACCGTGCTCGCCGACCAGCGCATTCAGCCTGCCCTGCACCTCGTGCGCATCCAGCCGGACCGCGGCACGCGCCAGACCCCGGCACTCCTGACGCACGTGCCCCAGCGGCAGCGCGGTGCTGGCGTTGCGGTAGCGGGCAGGAAGGTCCGCCGCACCGTCGGGTGTCACCGCCCGGGAGTTCTTGGCGCGGCGTGCGGCCTGCGCGGGCGGGATGCCTCTCGCCGTGAGCCTGCACATGTGTTCCAGCATGGCGATGTCCTGGGGCGCCCACCGCCGGTGACGCCCCTGCGGACGGACCGCGGGACCCAGACCGTAGCGGCGGTCCCAGCTCCGCAGCGTCGTCGGCGAGATACCCAGGCGGCGCGCGACGGCGCCCGAGGTCGTTGCCGCCTGAGGTGGTGTGGGGTCCCCCGCCGTGGCTGCTGAATCGTTCATGCCGCCTCTGATTCGACGCACAATCGATGCGCGTTGCTTCTCTGCCCATCAGCGCGAAGGATCGGTCTCGGGGCTCACCCACTGACTGAGGGAGCCATCGCGATGCCTGCCAGCCAGCCGGGGCCCGCTCACGGACCGGACCACCGCACCGCCCGGGCCGAGAACGACCTGATCGCCGGATTCATGGCAGGGGACGAGGACTGTCTGGCCGCCGTCTACCACCGCTGGGGAGCGCTGGTGCACGGCATCGCCCGCACCTCCCTCGGCGACGCCTGCGAGGCCGATGACGTGACGCAGCAGGTCTTCATCGGCGCCTGGCGCGGGCGGAGCGGGTTCTGTCCGGACAGGGGGACTCTGGCGGGCTGGCTCGTCGGGATCACCCGGCGCAAGGTGGCCGACGCGCTGGCCGCGCGTGCCCGCCGGGCCGCTCTCGTCGATGCCGGAGGCTCCGAGCTCGCATCGGGTGCAGGCACCGCTTCCCCCTTGGACGACGTACTCGACCAAGTGATCGTCGAGCACGAGCTGAGCTGCCTGCCGGAACCCCAGCGTCAGGTCCTGCGGCTGGCGTTCTACGGCGACCTCACGCAGCCCCAGATCGCCGTGCTCACCGGCTGGCCCCTGGGGACGGTCAAGAGCCACGCCCGGCGCGGCCTCCTCCGTCTGCGTCACGCCTTCGAGGATGCAGGCGAAGCGGGGACACTCGCCCGTCTGCACTCGTGACGACGGGCCCGGTGCACGCCGCCCGGGACATCGTTCAGGTCCCGTCCCGGGGAATCGTTCACGTCTCATGGCGGAGGCGCACTCTCATCGCCTCGATGCCGACTCGTTGCTCCGCTCAGGGACCGTCAGTTCGGCCTGCGCGGCGACGCGCCGCATGTCTTCGCGGGCAGCCTGCTCGGGATGGCGGCGGCGCCAGAACGGATTGTCGTGGGACAGCTTGCTGGACACCCGCCCGTACATCCCGAACGTCAGGATCATCAGGCCGACCACGAAGCTGAACACCACGTTGGGCATCCCGAAGTCCAGGAAGTTCGCCGGACGGTCCAGGGTGAAGAGGTGGTAGAAGCCGCTGAGCAGGAAGAGCGTCCCCACGGTCATGTTCAGGCCGGAGGCGAAGGTCCCGCCCACGATTCCGCCGACCACGAGTGCCGTCCCCACGGTCAGCGAGATGATGCTCAGGGCCGTGTTGGTGTCGAGACCGGCCACGTTCCCGTTCGTGCCGAACGGTTTCAGCGCGTCGGCAAGGCCCAGGCAACCGAAGACGAGCAGGACCACGCCGCAGAACGCGGCGCCGTAGCGGTAGACGCCTGCGAGATGGTGGTCCAGAGGCAGTTCATCCTGCAATTTCATGCCGGTCTCCTTACGTCGACCGCCCAGTCGGTGGTGGCCCGGGGGTCCGGTCACTCGGTCGGCACCATGTGTTCGAGCCGAGGTCATCCGTCACGATCCCTTCCGGTGGACGAGGCTGCGTGGATGCATCGTCAGGTCATGGCGTCAGGAACGTGACCCCGCCCGTGGCCGCGACGCGGCCGTCGGCCATGACGACGAACCGGCATCCACCCGGTTCGGCCGCGACTTCGACCAGGGCCCCGCTCGCCGGCACCGGCTCCCGCACGTCGGCACGGAGTCCGGCCACCGCCGCGGGCGTCATCCCGCAGCTCAGCAGGGCCGCCTGCCGCCCCGCCTCCAGAACGGCCGACGCGGGCAGCCTCGCCGGACGGCCCGCGAGCAGGACCGGGTGACCCGGGTCGCGCGGGACGATCAGCACCCGCCCCTGAGGTGCCCGCGCGAGGAGCACGTCGGGGTCGGCAGCCGCGCCCACCGCGGCCGGTGGCGGATGCAGCAGCGCCGACCGCGGAACGTCCTGCCGACGGGACGCCCCGGGGTCCGGCGGCCGGGCGCAACGAACGGTGCACGTGGCGAACGGCATGCCCCGGTGCTGGTACTCGGCGGTGAGGCGGAAGGCGGTGAGCACACCGGCGTGCACCGCCTGGTCGCTCACACCGACCCGGACGACCACGTCAGTGGCGTCACCGCGCTCCAGCGGCTGCGCCTGTGGATGCACTCCCAGGGCCACGGACACCGGCTCCAGCGGTACCCGCACTCCGGACAAGTGGTGGCGTTGCAGCGCCACGGCCAGCTGGCGCGTGGACTCCACCATGATCAGCGGATGGTGCCGGACCACGTTCAGCCGCTCGTTCAACGGGTGGAAGCGCGGCCACTGGCACCGGGCGACGAAGCTCTGGCTGCCCCGGCGCCGCAGGGACACCACGAGCAGCGACGCCATCGTCCCCAGCCCGAGTGTGCGCCACGTCAGCTCCGGATCCGCGGACCGGTCCGCGACATCGTCCGGGCTGCCGGGTGGGTCGTACGTGGCACTGCCGCGCATCTGCGCACGCCTCACTTCTTCGGCATGAGGACCGAGTCGATGATGTACACCGTGGCGTTGGACGTCTGCACGTTGCCGCACACGATGTTGGCGGAGTCGTTCACCTTGAACTTCTCGCCCGATCCGGCGGTGGTGAGCATGCCTCCCTCCAGCGTCTTGAACTCCCCCTTGGAGAGCTGGTCGGGCGCGACCTTCTCACCGACGACGTGGTAGGTGAGGATCTTGGTGAGCTGGGCCTTGTCGGCCAGGACCTTGTCCAGGTCGGCCTTGGGGATCTTGGCGAACGCGTCGTTCGTCGGCGCGAACACCGTCGCGTCCTTGGTGTTGTTGAGCGTGTCGACGAGTCCGGCCTTCTTGACGGCCGTCACGAGCGTGGACAGCGCCGGGTTGTTCGATGCCGCGGTGGCGACCGGCTCGGAAGCCATCCCGTCGAAGCTGCCGGCACCGTCCTTGGGGACGCTCGCACACGCCGGGCCGAACGGCTCGGACATGCCATCGGCATGCGCGACCGGGGCGAGCAGTCCCAACGAAACAGGCAGTGCGAGGGCCGCGGTGGCCGCCACGGCGGCCCGGCGGGTGTGTGTGCTGTGCATGGTCTTTCCTCCCTGTCGGAGGCGCCTCCCGGCGCCTCTCAGGAGTGGCGTTTCATGCCCTCCACACGATTACTTCCGGAGTGAGCCGTGTCGCAGATGCACATATTTGTCAGCATTCAGAAGGGGGGACGGGAAAGCCCACGTGCGGCTGCCGATCGCGGACGGCACCAATGGTTGCCCCCTCGCCACGAGTACGGCACAAAAGCACAGCCGGAGCGCGCTTCCCCACTGATGCAACCGACGCATCCGCACCGTGGACGGCACGCGACGCATTGACCCCCGGGGTTTCACGGTGTTGTCTCCCCTTCTCCGGCATCCCCCCTCTCCGGCACTCCCAGCTCCTCGAGCCCGCACAGCAGGAGGAACCGATGACCGTTCGCCGGCGCATGACAGCCGCCGCCTGCACCGCGCTCGCCGCACTCTGCGCCGCCACCGGCCTGTCACCCACCGGAGCCTCGGCCACCGGCTCCACCACCGCCTCCGCGCCCCGCACCGACCGCGTGAGCGTCGGCATGGGCGGCGCCCAGAGCAATGCCGCGTCCACCAACCCCTCCATCAGCGCCGACGGCCGGTACGTCGCGTTCGTCTCGGAGTCGCGCAACCTGGTCGAGAACGACACCAACGGCACGCCCGACGCCTTCGTCCGGGACATGCGTACCGGAAGGACGGAACGCGTCAGCGTCAAGAGCAACGGGAAGGCGAGCCACGGCGTCGTACGGGAGGTCTCCCTCAGCCCCGACGGGCGGTACGTGGTCTTCACCTCCACGGCCGACGACCTCGTGAGCGGCGACCCCAACGATCTCGACGACGTCTTCCTGCACGACCGCCGCACCGGCAGGACCCAGCGCATCAGCCCCACGGGCGCGTCCTACGACGGGCTGCGCGGCCGTCTGACGTACGGCCCGGTGGTCAGCGGGGACGGCCGCCACGTCGCGTACGCCTCGGGCGCGGAGGATCTCGTGGCGGGGGACGCCAACAAGCGGGACGACGTCTTTCTGTACGACCGGAAGACGAAGAAGACGGAGCTGGCGCAGCTCACGAACGCGGGCGGACACGGCGAAGGGGACGCGTTCGAACCGGCGTTCGCGGGCGGCTCCGGCGGCCGGTACCTCGCCTTCACCTCCAACACCGCCGACCTGGCGGGCGTGGAGGACCATGCGTCCGCGACGGACGTCTTCCTGCGCGACCGCGAGAAGGGCACCACGGAGCTCATCAGCACCCCGCACGGCTACAACCGCAAGACCCCGTCCTGGGGAGCGGCCCTCAGCGGCAACGCCCGCTTCGTGGCGTTCACTTCGGCCTCCAGGGTGCTCCGCCCCGAGGGGCCGGTACCGACCGGTGCGCACAACGTCTTCCGCTACGACCGCGAGACGCAGCGCATGCGGCTGGTCAGCGCCGCCCAGGACGGCACCCCTGCCGACGGGGACAGCGACGACGTCTCGCTGAGCGGGAACGGGCGCTACGCGGCGTTCACCTCCGCCGCGGCCAACCTCACCCCCGACGGCGACGACAGCAGCGCCGACGTCTTCCTGCGCGACATGGTGACCGGCGAGGTGCGTCTCGTCAGCGTCGAGAGCGAGCCGGTGTCCGAGGACACCAGGCCGGGACGGCGGACCGGGGTCACCGACGACGGCGGCGCGGTGGTGTTCGACTCCCCGGCGGGCAACCTCGTACCCGGCGACACCAACAGCGCGCCCGACGTCTTCCTGCGCCAACTGCGCTGACCCCACCCTGAACGGAACCCGTTGCAAGGCGAAAGCTAACGTGTCGTTCCGCCACGCACGTCGGCTTCCGCTGCGATCAACGGGGAACTCATGCTCACGCACCGCACGAACCGCACCGCACTTCTCATGGCCGCGGGCACGGCCGCGCTCGCGCTCACCGCCAGTGCCTGCTCGTCCGACGGGGACGGCAAGTCCGGGGACGACAACGGGAGGACCGCCGCCGACCGTGCGCCCAAGGGCGTCGTCACCGAGGCCGGGGCGAAGGAAATCGTCGACAACTACGTGAAGGTCAACAACCGGGCCAACGCGAAGCGCGACAGCCACATCCTGTCCGCCGTCGAGGGCGGCGGGCTCTTCGAGACGAGCGCGAACGGCTACAAGCAGGACAAGCTGCAGTCGGCGAAGGACAGGGCGGACGGCCGCAAGCCCTTCGAGTATGTGAATCGCGAATACGTCATCCCGTCCGCGAAGAGCGGTGTGACCTGGTTCGCGCTGCGCGCCGACACCAAGGGCGCCAACGGCACTTCGGACAAGACCAGCCGCGCCACCGTCGTCTTCGACAAGGTGGACGGTGACTGGAAGGCCGTCTGGAGCGGCTGGACCACCAAGAAGGACCCCAAGACGCCCGCGCTCGCCAAGGACTCCGACGGCTTCGCGGTCCCGGTCACCGACACCGGCAAGAAGCAGGGCATCCTCGCCCCTGACCAGATGGACGACGCACTGGTCGCGCTCTACGCGACCGACGAGAAGCTGGGCAACAAGGTCGGCGCGAGCGAGACCGCGAAGTGGATGACCCAGTTCCCGCTGGAGCAGAACAAGATGCTCAACCCCGGCGGCAAGTCCGAGTTCAAGGCGGGCAAGACGGACCACAAGAAGGTCTACGCACTGCGGACGGAGAAGGGCGGCACGCTCACCTTCTTCAACGCCGACGTGCAGGAGTACATGCACACGACCGATCCGGCCGCGCTCATCACCCCGTCCCCGCAGATCGCCTTCCTGGTCGGGAGCAAGAAGGACGAGAGGGTGTTCCTCGTGGACTACCTGCACCAGGGGTCGGCGTACATCCCGGCCAAGGGCACGGTCTCCATGGTCACGGACAGCTGGGACATGATCAAGGCCGAGGGTCCGCGCCGCGGCCTCCGCTGACCTGCGAAGGGCCCTGGTCCCGGCGCGCGTTGAGCCGGGCGGCCTGGCGCGTCAGATGGGCGCGCTCCGCGAGGTTCGTGGCCTTCTGGGCCGCGTCCGCGTAGAGCTGCGCCGCCAGCGTCAGGTCGCCGTCGCGCTCATGGAGGTAGGCCGCCACGGCGGTGTGGCGGGGCAGGGAGTCGTCCAGCGCCGCCAGTGCCGCGAGGCCCGCGCGGGGGCCGTCCGCCTCGCCGACCGCCACCGCGCGGTTCAGCCGGACGACCGGGCTGTCGGTCAGGCCCGCGAGCTCGTCGTACCACTCGACGATCTGCACCCAGTCGGTCTCCTCCGCGGTGGGCGCGTCGGCGTGCAGTGCCGCGATGGCCGCCTGGGCCTGGAACTCGCCGAGCCGGTCCCGGGAGAGTGCCGTCTGCAGGATCCCGATGCCCTCGGCGATCGCCCCGGTGTCCCACCGGCTCCGGTCCTGCTCGGCGAGCGGCACCAGGCTCCCGTCGGGCGCGGTCCGCGCGGCGCGCCTGGCGTGGTGGAGCAGCATCAGGGCGAGCAGCCCCGCCACCTCCGGGTGGTCGATCGCGCCCGCGAGCTGCCGGGCGAGCCGGATGGCCTCGGCGGCGAGGTCGACGTCACCGGAGTAGCCCTCGTTGAAGACCAGGTACAGGACGCGCAGCACGGTGGCGACGTCGCCAGGCCGGTCGAACCGCACACCGGACACGGTGCGCTTGGCCCGGCTGATGCGCTGCGCCATGGTCGCCTCGGGCACCAGGTAGGCCTGGGCGATCTGGCGGGTGGTGAGCCCGCCGACGGCGCGCAGCGTGAGCGCGACGGCGGACGACGGCGTCAGCGACGGGTGGGCGCAGAGGAAGTAGAGCTGGAGGGTGTCGTCCGTGGCGGGTGCGGGGCCTGGCGCGGGTTCCTCGTCGACCAGGTCCTCGCGCCTGCGGCGGGACGCCTCCGCCCGGGTCGCGTCGATGAACCGGCGCCAGGCCACGGTGACCAGCCAGCCCTTCGGATCCCGTGGCATGTCGCCCGGCCAGACGCGGACCGCCTCGACCAGGGCGTCCTGCACGGCGTCCTCGGCCGCCGCGAAGTCGGCTCCGCGGCGGACGAGGATTCCGAGCACGCTCGGGGTGAGGCTTCGGAGCAGGGCCTCGTTCACTTCCGGTGTCACTCCGTGATGGTGGGCGGCTCGGCCATGAAGGGGCGCAGCTCCAGCCACTCGTGGATCGGCTTGCCGCCCGCGCCGGGGGCGGCCGACAGCTCCCCGGCCAGCTCGACGGCGCGCTCGTAGCTGTCGACGTCGATCACCATCCAGCCCGCGATGAGGTCCTTGGTCTCGGCGAACGGCCCGTCGGTGACCGGCGGCCGCCCCTCACCGTCGTACCGGACCCACGCCCCTTCGGGGGCGAGCGCCTGCCCGTCGACGAACTCGCCGGTCCCCTCCAGCCGGGCGGCGAAGTCCTGCATGTACTTGATGTGGGCCGAGATCTCCTCGGGCGTCCACTGGTCCATCGGCGCGCAGTTGACCGCCTCCGGAGCTCCGCGGTAGTGCTTGAGAAGCAGGTACTTGGCCATGGTGTTCTCCTCGGTGCCGGTGCGTCCCATTGTGGGCGCTCGGGGTCGCTCTCACTGCTGGGACGGAGCGGGCAGCAGGTTCTCGACATCACCACGAAGGAAATAATCCGATTCTGCCCAACGAGCGAAACACGCTCCCCTAACATGATCGCATGAGCGAACAGAAGCGGGTTTCGCCGGTGCGGGCCCTGCGTGATCTCGTACCGGGCGAGGCATGGGAGGCACTCACGCGCTTCCCCCATCGGAAGCACTGCGCCGGTGACATCCTGCTCCGCCAAGGGGACCCCGGAACACACGTTCTTGCCCTGATCCAGGGCATGGTGAAGGTCGTCATCACCGAGGCCGAGGGCAAGGAGAGGGTGCTCGCCTTCCGTGGGCCCGGGGAGGCGCTGGGCGAGATGGCCGTCCAGGACGGCGGAGGTCGACTCGCCGATGTTCGAGCAATTAGCGATTGCGAAGTTGCGATTGTTCCGGCTGCAGCCTTCCGGGACTTCGTCAAACAGCACGATCTGGCCGATCAACTCACTGCGTACGCGGTGAGTCGCGTACGCGAGCAGGTGGAGACCCGCGAGGGGGACATCGACCACAGGCTCGCCGTGACCCTGGTCCGGCTGGTCGAGATCTCGGGCACGCACACGTTCGCCCTCACCAGGGAGGAGCTGGCACAGCGCCTGGGAGTGAGCCGCTACTCCGTCACGAAGGCGCTGGCGCGGCTGGGCCCGGCGGTTCGGGCGGGCAGGACCTGCATCGACGTGCTCGACACGGACAGCCTGCGCACCGAGAGCACGACCCGCGCCAGCGCATGAGCATGCGTGACGCCCATCACGCTCCTTCTGCTCCGCGGGAGCGGAAACCCGTCCGTGCTTTCGTGAAACTCCATGGGAACGGCGCCCCGGCGCGCACTCCGTCCCAAAGGAGCGACGATGTACGAGAACGGCACCCAACTGCCCCCCGCCACCGCGTCCCCCCACTCCCAGAGCCGTCGGCTTCCCCCGTACCGGGGCATCGTCGCCGTGGACGCCAAGGACTTCACCGGCCGCCCCGCCATTGAGCACGAGGTCGTCAGCCGGGCAGTGCCCGACCTGGTCAGGACCTCTCTGGAACGTGCGGGGCTCGCCGAGTTGTGGAGCGAGCGCAGGTTCCCCGCGTCCACCGGCGACGGCTACGTCCTGGGGTTCGACCCCCAGCTGATGCCTCTCGTCATCCACCCCTGGCTGGGCACGCTCCAGGACGTCCTGACGGAGTTCAACATCCACTCCCTCGGCGTCGTCCCGATCAGGCTCCGCGTCAGTCTGCACATCGGTCCGCTGCCCGACACCGAGGACGAGTTCGGGGGCAACGGCACGGCGCGCAACGACACCCACCGGCTCCTCGACTCGCGTCCCGTCAAGGCTGTACTGGCGTCCTCGAACGAGAACATCACCCACGTCGCGGCCATCCTGTCGGACCGCTGCTACGAGGATGCCGTCGCCAGCGGTTACACAGGACGCCACCCCGACCACTTCCTCGAGGTGCCGGCAACCGTCGAGGGCAAGCCGTTCGCTCAGCGAGCCTGGATCTACGTACCGCTCCCGTCCGGCCCCCTGCGAGAAGACCGTGCTCACGAGGAAGCGGCCGACGGGGCGTCCGCGCAGAGCGGACCCGCCGAGAAGCCCTACCAGGGCCCGGAGGCGGGCCGGGTGACGAACAAGGCTCCGCACGGAAACATCAACACCGGCACCCTGCACGGCGGTCAGAGCGTCAGCAACCACCGCGTCGCCGGGGACCAGGTCGGCGGGAACAAAGCGGGCCGGGTCCGGGGATTCCAGGGCGACCAGGTGAACGGCAACAAGAACCAGGGCCACTCGTGACCACCACCGACGGGAGGGCCGACCTCCCCGAATTCGGTGCGCCTGGAGACGGATCCGATGAGTCTGGAGACGGGTTCGGTGGGTCTGGAGACGGGTTCGGTGAGTCGGGAGACGGGTTCGCCGAGCTGCTCGGATCCATGGCGGCGGCTCCGGGAGAAATCCGCCCCGTCTTCTACGCCCCTTACGGGAACATCAATGCGGGATCCGTCCACGGCGGCCAGCGGGTGGGCGACGGCTCGGCGGACGAGCGGGCGGCGGAACGCACCTGGAGGCACGAAGGTCCGATCCCGGAGGACGAAGTCGCGGACGCCGCCTTCGGGTTCGCGGAGCCGGACCAGTTCGGCCGAGCGCTCGACGCGCTGCAGGACGGCGTCCTCTTCCTCGCGGGAGGTCCGGGGTCGGGGCGCCGCACGATGGCGCTCAACCTGCTGCGCCGCAGTTGCGGGGACGCGGACTCGTTGCAGGCCCTGGACACCGTCACGGACCTGGACCGGTGGCGGCCCACGCAGTCCGGCGCACGTGGCTACCTCGTCCACGGCCTGTTCCCCTCCCATCCGCTGAGGCCCGGCATGCTCGGCAATCTCAGGTCGCTCCTCGGCCGGGCCGGGGCCCGCATGGTGATCGTGCTGCCCGATGACCCGTATCTCCTGCGCGACCTGGAACAGGACCTCCACGTACAGCCCGTCCGGTGCGAACCGCCCCTCCCGCGCGTGGTGTTCGACGCTCGTCTCCGTGCCTCGGTGCCTGACGGGGCCGAGCGCGCTCGGTTGCTGGGAGCCCTGGAACCCGGCCTCCTTGCGGAACTGCTGGTGCCCGGTCTGGTGCCCGCTGAAGTGGCCGAACTGGTGACAGCCGTAGTGGCGGCCGATGGCGATCCCGCCGCGCTCGTGGACCTTCGGGACCGGCTCAGCTTCCGGGCCGAGCAGGAGGTACCGGAACTCCTCCACCGGCTGCGGGACGACCCGGACGGTCTCGCTTTCCTCCTGGCCACCTGCGTCTTCGAAGGGCTGGATCACCGCGTTGTCCGAGCGGAGGCCGACCGGCTGCTGGAGATCGCCGACGGCCGGCTGACTTCGTTGCCGACGCCGACCGACGCGCAGCAGGGCGGCGGGCAGGAAGCACCGCGCCAACCCCGTTTCGTATTCCGCCGTTCCCTGTCGGACCTGCTGCACGCGGTGCGGGCCCGGCGGAAACCGCGGGAGATCCGTACGTACGGCGCCTACGCCCACACGGTGGAGCCGGTCACCTTCATCCGGCACCGCCAGGCCGAGGCGGTGCTGCGCCACGTATGGCGCGAGTACGGCCAACTGTCCGAGCTGCTCGTGACATGGCTGGGCGATGTCCACCGGCACAGCGAGTTGACCCGACCGGTGGGGCAGGTGATGGGCATGGCCGCCGGTTGGGGCGGAGGGCGGGGCGCCCTGCAGCACATCAGGAAACTGGCCGGGGCCGACCGCGCCACGAGCCGCCTCATCGCCGCGCACGCGCTGGGCCTGGCCGCGGAGGATCCCGTCCTCGTGGCCGAAGTGCGCCATCGGCTCAACGAGTGGAGCGTGGGCCGCAGTCCCCGGCTGCGGACCACGGTGGCGTATGCGTGTGGTGCCGAGTTCGGCGTGTCCCGGCCGGAATTCGCCCTGCGTCTGCTGCGGGCACTCGTCACAGGCGTGGCCGACGGGCCCGACGAGGACGCGGTCCGTCTCGCGGTGCGCGCCGCCGTCCTTCGTCTGTTCCGGGCGGGCAACGAACGACGGGTGTTCGAGCAGTTGACCGCATGGACGGCTGTCCCGGCCCTGGGTTCCGAGCCGTTGCACCTTCTCCCCCAACTGCTACAGGAACCGCACCGGTTCCAGAAGGAGCTGACGGGGGGCACCGCGAACGGCCTCGAGATCGTTGCTCTGACCCGCGCGGCCCTGAACGCCGACGCCACCTTCGACGCGACCTCCCGGGCCGTACTCCGGTGGTGCCACGCGGGCCAGTGGGACGACGCACTGTCCCGGGCGGCGGAGAACCTGCTCGCCGCTCTCGCCGGGTCCATGGAGCACGGCGTGCTGAGGCTGTTCGTGGAGGTGGACCGGGACGCGTCGGAAAGCCAGGTCGGGCGTGCTGTGGCCCGGCGGGCACTCGAAGCATGGCGTGCCGGGGAGACGGGACGGTCCGCTGACCGTTCCGGCGAGTTCGACGACCGAACGGTGAAGGTGGAGACGGTATGAGTGACGACCTGTCCGAACGGATTCTCGTTCGGGCCACGAAAGCTCCGTGGCGTGCGATCCTGAGCCATCGTTGGTCGGCGACGCGGCAGCGGGCCATGGTCCTGAAGGACGGCGAAGGCCGGTACTTCCTCCTCGGCCGGGGAGGAGACCCCGAGGAATTCGGGGCAGCCGCCCCCGTACCCGAGGAGGCGCCCCGCCCTCGGCTCTGGGGCACGTACGTCGCGGTCTTCCATGTCGACCTGACCGAGCATGTGGACACCCGAGCGGTGGGGCTCCCCACGGTGTACGGCACGGAGTCAGTGGACTTGCGGGTGTCCTGGTGGGTGCACGATCCGGTACGCGTCGTTCGCTCGCGAACCACGTACGGATGGGAGACCGTCCGGACGCATCTGAACAGCGCCCTGCATTTCCTGACAGAGGCTCAAGACGTGGCGGGCACGGGCCTCGGGGCTCCGGAGGTCATGCACCATCTGAGTGCGCCCCAAAGACTGGAAGAGGCGGGCCTGAGCTACCGCGTCTTCGACGTACGGCTCCGGGAGACGGGCGAAGAACTCCTCCTGGCCCGGACGGAGGGCGACGCGGTCAAGTACTCCTGGACTGCCGACCGTCGGGGTGAATACGAATTCTGCCTGCAGGCCCTGCGCAATGGTCCGATGTCCCTGGCCGCCCTCTGGCTGCTCAGGCATCCGGATCAGGTCAGTCAAGTGCTCGACTGGGCGGTGAGCCATCAGAGCCTCCTGGAGCCGCCGCGGACGGATTGGCAGGACGAACTCGCCGCGCTTCTCGGCACGTTGACGGAACAGGAGAAAAAGGAGATCTCACAACTCCTGCGTGACCGGATCGGTGCGCTGGGGCGTCCGGTTCCCGGAGCCCGAGCCATCTGAGGGCGTCTCTCCCCTCCGGCAAACGCAGCCGACTCCACTTCCCCGCAGGAATAGGCAGGCCGAATTATGTTTCGGTCTGCCTATTCCTGTTTCCACTGCCGAGTTCGCTTGTTCGGATTGTGTCCACTCGCACGATCCGTACGCGCTGCGAGAGCACTTGTCTCCCCGGAAAGACGGGAATCTCGGTTGGACAACGAAAAGCGCCGGCTGCCATAGGCCCGACCGGCACACTCTCGGAGGGGACATGCGGGAAAACGAAACGAACGCGGTGGAAAGCGCCCAGAGCGTGCACGGTGGGGGCGCGGATGGCGGCGGCGACCCGCTGCAGACGATCGTCGTCGCTCTGCGGCATGCGGGTGTCACCCTGGATCCGAAGGATCTCGCTCGGCTGTCGAGCCTTCTCGGCCACCGAGGACCCGCCGAGACCTCCGTCGCACGGCCGCAGACCCCGATGCCGCCGCACAGCACGGTGCTCAGCGCCGAGCGGGGCATCATCAACACCGGTTCCGTCAGCGGCGGACAGCACGTGGTCGACATCGCGGTGCCCCGTGACCATGTGCAGGGAGCGGACGATGGGGTCTGACCCGAACGTCGCCCTGGACCTCATCGAGCTGATCCGCAACCAGTCGACGCTCGTGGTGGCACCGAACGGCACGGTCAACACCGGCACGGTCAACGGCGACCAGCGGAACGTGCAGTCCACTCTCCCCTTGGAGGGGAGCAGCCAGGTGGCCCCGCCGCGCCAGGGGCCGGTCCGTGCGAAGGACCTCCAGGTGTCACGGCGGCGGTTCGTCCGGCCGCACGCCTTCGAGGCGGGTCTCGCCGCGCTCGACTCCGGCGTCCTGCTGCTCGTGGGCGAACCGGGGACGGGGCGCCGCACCCTGGCGCTCAACCTGCTGGCCCACGGGCACGATGCCCCCTCGCTGGGCCAGGTCGACGGGACGGTGGATCTGACGCGCTGGCGGCCCCGGTCACAGGGAGCCGACGGCTATCTCGTGATGGATCCGGGAGACCCTTTCGCGCTGCGGCCCTGGGACCTGTCCAACCTGGAGGAGCTCCTGGCGGAGGCGGCCGCGCGCCTGGTCATCGTGCTGCCGGATGCACCTGGGCTCGTCAGCAGCCTGGAGAGCGACCTGGGGGCCGCGGTGGTACGCCACCAGCCACCTGAACCGACCGACGTCTTCCATGCGCACTTCGCCGACCTATGCCCGGACGGGCGCGAACGTGAACGCCTGTTGGAACCGCTCGGGCCGGAGTTCCTCCCCGAGCTGCTGCCCGCCGGGCTGTCTCCCGCCCACGCGGCGGAAGCGGCCCGGACCGTGGCCCGGCCGGGAGGCATCCCGGGAGGCCGTGCCGAAGTGCTGAGCTGCCTGGCCCAGGCCGAGGCCGCGCGGCTGCTGGTGCGGGCGGAAGGCGACCCGGAACTGCTGGCCCAACTGTTCTCGGTCTGCGTCTACGGCGGGCTGGACCGTGCCACGGTGGTCGACCGGGCAGCGGACCTGCTCACCTCGGCCGGACCGGCGCCGACGGAACCGGACCACCCCGCTCAGACCTTCCCCAACCCGGTGGGCCATCCGGGTCACGGCCTCGGGCGGCCTGGGTCTCTGCGCAGCATCGGCGCGCACGCCGCACCGTGCGAGGAGGGCAGCGGGGCGGGATCCGTCGCCTTCCTGTGGCCGGCCGTGAGCGAGGCCGTATGGGATGCCGTGTGCCGGGACCGCGCCGACCTGCTTCCTCTGCTGCACGACTGGCTCGGCCGGGCCGGTGCGGACGAGGAGGAGATCGAGCATGCCGGTCGGGCCGTAGCCGCGCTCGGACGCCGGACCGGTGGCCGGACCTTCGGGCTCGTACGACGGCTCGCACTGTCGAACCGCCGGTCGGCCGTCAAGATCGCGGCGCTGTCCCTGGGCACGGCGGTACAGGACCCGGTCATCGGCTCGCGGGCGGGCAAGGTCCTCCTGGACTGGAGCCAGGCGCGGGATCCGGCACTGCGCACCGCTGTGGCGTACGCCTGCCGGTCGGACATGGGCGGAGCCGGGCCCGAGTTCGCACTGAGCCGACTCCACCGTGCGGTCGACGCGCGGGGCGAGGAAGCAGCCGACGCGGCGGTGGCCTCGATCGTCGCGGAGACGCTGAGACAGCGATTCGCGGCAGGCGACGCCGCGGCGCGAACGGTGATCGTGCGTCATCTCCTCACCTGGGCCCGCTCGGAGGGCGTCGCGGGGCAGACGGCCACCCTCACGTTCCCGGCCCTGGTCGCCTGTGACACCGACTGGTTCGCCGACCATCTGCTCGCCCGCCAGGACATGGCATCGGTCGTCATCGAGCTCGTGTGGCAGGCGCTCAACGAGGCCGCGTCCTACCCCTCGATGCGGGACGAACTCCTGGCCTGGGCCTGCTGGTCCAAGGAGCGGCAACGGCCGGAATCCTCCGTGGAGGAGCTGTTCGTACACCTCGTCGAGTCCCGGCAGCACGGTGTGCTGCGCCTGCTCATGTCGATCGAACGCGGCGGCGACACCCTGCCGGGCAAGGATCTCGCCCTGCGCTCCCTCGCCGTGTGGCACGGCAACAAGCAGCCCGGCATTCACGAATGTTCAGGAGGATGACGATGGTGGCGACCACTCGATCCGGACTGTTCGGTGCCATCGAACTCGCTTTTGCGGACGAGGACTTGGCACCCGGCCTGACGTCCGTCGGCCCGGCCGGCGGACCGCCCGCCCTGCTCCCCCTCCACAGGGCGCGCCCGATGCTGTACGACCGCTCCCGTGCCACCGAGACCCGGAGCGCGCTCTGGCACCAGGTGGTCGCGCTGGCCCGCCACGACGCGGACCGGAACGGCTGGCCGCTGGCCGCTGTGTGGCTGGCCCTGCCCGGGCTGCGGCGGACCGTGTTCAGGATCGCACGCCGATTCGGTGCCGACCGTGACGACGTCGAGGCGGACACCGTCACGGCCTTCCTCGAAACACTGCGGGAGATCGGACCGGAGGAGGCCGAACCGGGCTCCGTGCTGCTGCGCACCGCGTGCACCCACGCCTGGAACACGGCACGTCGGGCACTGGCCGAGGTCTCCGTCGAGAACGTGGAGGTCGTCGCGGCTCCGCGCCACGGTCCGGGTGGGCTCTGGCAGGCGGACTTCGCCGGTCCCGAACGGCCCGACGGCCTGTCCGCGCCGCTCCGCGTCTCCGTTCCGGCAGACCGGGTCGAGGGCGTACGGGTCGGGGCCCTGGCGCGTGAGTGGGACCTGTCGGACACGGTGACCGACACCGGTCGGCTCCGGCGGGGGCGTCGGGTCGGAGCGCTGTCCCTGCGGAACACCGGGAGGCGCGCATGAACGAGCGTGACCAGACGCCTCTGACGTTCAGGGAGATCTTCGACCTCCCGGTCAGCGTGGACCTCAGGACCGCCGCCAGGGCGTTCGGGATGTGCATGGGCACCGCCTACCGGCTGGTGAGCAACGGGGCCTTCCCCTGCGAGACCGTCCGCGTCGGCCATCGTCACCGGGTCCTGACCGTGAACCTCATGCAAGCGCTCGGCATCGAGGAGCGGCCGGTCTACGACGACGACCTCAAGGACGGCGTGGCGCTGACGCTCTTCGACTGACCGGCGAACGAGATCCGCCAGGCCTAGGGTCCGCTCGCCCCCCCTGCCCCTCCATTCCTGCACTCTGCAAGGGAGATCCACCATGCCCACGTGCTTCGCGCTCGCACCCACCGACACCACCCAGCAGGCCGACCTGTTCTACGAGGAGATCGTGCGGCCCGTCTGCGGGCAGTTCGGCCTGACTCTGATTCGGGCCGACCAGGTGGCAGGCGCCGACCGTCTGTCCGAAGAATTGATCCGCCACCTCATCGAGGAGGACATCGTCGTGGCCGACCTCACCGGGGGCAGTCCCGAGGTCGCCTACGGGCTCGGCATCCGGCACGCCATCGGCCGGTGCGCCGTACAGCTCGGTGCGGCCGGCAGTCTGCCCTTCGGCTCCCCGGCACTCCCGACCATCGAGTTCGCGGCCCTGCCAATGGGAGCGGCCGATGCCCGTCAGGAACTTGCGGCAGCGCTCTCGGGGGCCCTCTCCGGAGCCGTTCCTCTGATGCTGCCCGCGCAGGTCCTGCTGTCCCACACGCCGGACACCGCCGACAGCGGCGGAGCGGCTTCGGACACCCAGGAGCCGGGCCGCCCGGGATTGCTCGACCTGGCCGTCGCGGCCGAGACGGAAATGGAGGCGATCACAGACGACATGGCGGGGGTGGAGGCCGCGTTCCTGGACCTCGCCGCCATGGCCGAGCTGATCGGTGAGGACATGCTGCGCGTCCAGCAACAGGGGGCTCCGATGAGTGCCCGCCTGGCCGTCATCAACCGGTTCGCCAAGGCCATCGCAGGCCCCGCCGATGACCTGGAGAAGGCGGCCAACCGGGTCGCCGAGCGGATGGCTGTCACCACCGACGCTCTGGGAGCCTTCATGCGCTGGGCGCGGGACACTCCTCGTGACGAGTGGCCCGACGAGGTGGGAGGGCTGTTCGACCAGGTGATCGAGATGGCCGAAGTGGTGCGGGGCGCCGCGGCCGGTGTGCAGGAAATCGGTCCGGTGATCGAGCTGTTCAGCTCGGCCAGTCAGCAGCTGCGCAAGCCCAGCCGCAAGATCACCTCGTCCATCCAGGCCATGTTCGGCAGTGTGGCCGTGTTCCAGGAATGGGAGAAGGTGGCCCTGGAGCTGCGCGCCGGGTGACGAGCCGCGCCGGAGCCGGGACCGCGCCTGATGGTCCCGGCTCCGCTCGCCCCGCTCACACCCTGCTGAGCGGCGCAGCCGTACGCGTGCGATGCGCCAGGCGGGCCTTGCGCGTGGCGACGTCGACCGTGTACGCCTCGACCGTCATCGCCCGCTCGGACACCTTCAGCACCATGAAGCCGTGCTCGGAGAAGTTCTGCCAGGTCGACGGGTGGCCGAAGTGGGCCTTGCCGTCTCCGGCCTTGCCCGCGGCGCCGCACACGATCTGGCGGGTGCCGCCGGTGCGGGCGGTGGGCTCCAGGATCTGCAGCGTGTGGTCATGCCCGGACAGGATCAGGTCGGCCTGCCCGCACACCACCTCCTCGTACAACTCCTTGAGGTGGATGCCGCTGGTGTAGTTGCCGATGACGAAGCCGTCGTACGAACCGGCGCTGCCGTGCTTGCCGTTGTTGAGGTACGGGTGGTGGCCGAGCACGATCTTCCAGCGGGCCCGCGACGCCTTGAGGGCGCTGTCCAGCCAGTTGCGCTGCTCGCGCATGTACGGGCCGTTCCACCAGTAGTGCGGGTCGAGTTGCGCGACGTACGAGGAGACGGGGTTGGTGTCGATCGCGAAGAACTCGACCACCGGGTCGCTCTCCGCCGCGGCCTGGGCGGGCAGGGCGACGTTGTAGTAGCGGCTCGGCATGTACCAGCGGCGCGAGCCCTGCGCGTAGGTGACCTCGCGGTCGCCGCGCGACGGGTCGCCGCCGCTGCCCGGGATCAGTCCCGAGCAGTCGTGGTTGCCGAGGACCATCAGCCACGGCATGTCCAGGCCGGAGTTGGGGTCCTCGAACTTGGTGCGGAACTCCGAGTCGTCGGCGGACTCGGGGCCGTTCTCGTAGATGTTGTCGCCGAGGCCGACCGCGAGGCCGATGCCCTCGGCGCGGCACACCTCGCGGGCCGCGGCGGCCACCGCGTGCTGTGCTTCGTCGCCCGTACCGGCGTCGCCGGTGAGGAGCACCGCGTACTCGCCGGAGCGGTTCGGTCCGGTCGGCAGGGGGAACTTGCCGGTGCGGGCGGCGGCCGCCGCGGGCTGCGTGCCGCCCTGCAGCACGGTCAGCGCCGCCGCCCCCGCCACCACGCCGCCCAGCACGGTCCGGCGCCGCGGTGCCCGCATCTCCCTGACCCGCTCCCCCACCGGCCCTTCGGTCAGCGTCGGGTCGGCCCTCAGCCACTGTTCCTCGGTCAGGTCGGCGCTCGGTGGTATCAGCTCGTCATCGCACATGGAGGGTTTCTCTCACGGGAGGGCGGGCGGATGGTGGGGAACCGATGAACTCCTGGTGGACGAATGGACACGGGTGATCGTTCAGGCCGCCTCCACCACGTCCGTCGGGTCCACGGGGCCGCTGCCCTTGGCGAACTGCGTCCGGTACAGCTCCGCGTACCGTCCGTCCAGGTCGAGCAGCTCGTCGTGCGTTCCGCGTTCGATGATCTGTCCGGCCTCGACGACGAGGATCTGGTCGGCGGACCGCACCGTGGAGAGCCGGTGGGCGATCACCACGGCGGTACGGCCTTCGAGCGCCTCCGCCAGGGCTTCCTGGACCGCGGCCTCGGAGGTGTTGTCGAGGTGTGCCGTCGCCTCGTCGAGGATGACGACCCGCTGTCCCGCGAGGAGCAGCCGCGCGATGGTCATCCGCTGGCGCTCACCGCCGGAGAGGCGGTAGCCGCGCTCGCCGACGACCGTGTCCAGGCCGTCGGGCAGGGAGCGTACGAGGTCTTCGAGGCGGGCCCGCCGCAGTACGTCCCACAGCTCGTCCTCGCTCGCGCCGGGCCGGGCGAGGAGCAGGTTGTCGCGGACGGACTCGTGGAAGAGGTGGCCGTCCTGCGTGACCATGCCCAGCGTGGCCCGCATGGACTCGGCGGACAGGTCACGCACGTCGACGCCCCCGATGCGCACGGCTCCCTCGTCGGTGTCGTACAGGCGCGGCAGGAGCTGCGCGATGGTCGACTTGCCCGCTCCGGAGGAGCCGACGAGTGCGACGGTCTGTCCGGGCTCGGCGCGGAAGGAGAGTCCGTGCAGGACCTCCTCGCCGCCGCGGGTGTCGAGCGAGGCGACCTCTTCGAGGGAGGCGAGGGAGACCTTGTCGGCGGCCGGGTAGCCGAACCGGACGTTGTCGAACTCGATGGCGACGGGCCCTTCGGGCACCGGCACCGCGGCCTTCTTCTCCTCGATGAGGGGCTTCAGGTCGAGGACCTCGAAGACCCGCTCGAAGCTGACGAGCGCGCTCATCACCTCGACCCGCGCACCGGCCAGGGAGGTCAGCGGCGCGTAGAGCCGGGTGAGGAGCAGTGCGAGCGAGACGACGGCGCCCGGCTTCAGCGACCCTTCCAGTGCGAAGTACCCCCCGAGGCCGTAGACGAGCGCCAGCGCGAGGGCCGACACCAGGGTGAGGGCGGTGATGAAGGCGGACTGCGCCATGGCGGTGCGTACGCCGATGTCCCGCACCCGGTGGGCGCGTGCGGCGAACTCCGCGGACTCGGCACCTGGTCGGCCGAAGAGCTTGATGAGGGTGGCGCCGGGCGCCGAGAAGCGCTCCGTCATCCGCGTGCCCATGGCGGCGTTGTGGTGGGCCGCCTCACGCTGGAGCTTGGCCATCCGCGTGCCCATCCGGCGTGCGGGGACGACGAAGACGGGCAGCAGCACCAGCGCGAGCAGGGTGATCTGCCAGGAGAGCGTCAGCATGACGACGAGGGTCAGGAGCAGCGTGACGACGTTCCCGACGACGCCGGACAGCGTGTTGCTGAACGCCCGTTGCGCGCCGACCACGTCGTTGTTGAGACGGCTGACCAGCGCGCCCGTGCGGGTACGGGTGAAGAAGGCGACGGGCATGCGCTGGACGTGGTCGAAGACCGCGGTGCGCAGATCGAGGATGAGGCCTTCGCCGAGGTTCGCCGACAGCCAGCGGCTCAGCAGTCCGATACCGGCCTCCGCGAGGGCGATCGCGGCGATGACCAAGGCGTAGCGCACCACGGTCGAGGAGTCGGAGCCCGATACGATGGCGGTCACGACATTGCCTGCCAGGACGGGTGTTGCCACGGCGAGCAGTGCGGTGACGATGCTCAGCAGCACGAACTGCCAGATGCGTCGTCGGTGGGGCCGCGCGAAGGTGCCGATGCGGCGCAATGTGGCCCGGGCGAAGGGGCGTCGGTCCTGCTGGGCGTGCATGACGCTGTACATCTGCGTCCATGCGGTCGTTTCCATACTCATACGGAGAACGTTAGAACCTCAACTAAACTTGAGGTCAAGCCTTTTCCGTGCGCCCATCCGCCTCTTCGCCCGTCCGTGTCGCGGCTAGCCGAGTTCGAGCGAAGTGGTGCCGAAGACCCGTTCCGCGGCGAAGTCCCTGATGGGGCCCGTGTACATGCGGGCCGTGTCGAAGGTGGGCTTCATGCCGCGGGCCTCGGCGAGCGCCACGGCCTCGGGATTGGACTCGGGCACGTCCATCGCGACGGGCGCCCCTTCCGCCTCGGCCGCCAGCGCGTCGAGGAGCGCCTCGGCGTCGGCGCGGGTGTCCGCGAAGAGCGGCCCGACACGGAGGGCGTCGCGGCCCCGGCGGATCACTCCGTACCCGGTCAGGCGGCCGTCGACGATGCGGGCGAGCGCGCGGTGGCCCGGTCCGGCGAGCCAGGACTCCAGGAAGCGGGGCCGGTCCGCGGGCAGGCATGCGCTGTCGTACGCCATGAGTGCCCGCAGGCCCGCCGCCTCGACGGGGCGCACGTACCGGTCGGGGACGTCGACCGCGGGCAGCGGGCCGATGTAGCGCAGCGTCCCGTGCCGCCACTCAAAGCCGGAGCGGCGGTAGTTGTCCTGCTGGGCCGGTACACCGTCCAGGCCGACGACCCGGCTCCCGGCATGTGCGAGGCCCGCCTGCCAGGTGGCGAGGCCGAGGCCGCGGCCCCGCAGGTCGGGGCGGACCAGGTAGTGGCCGAGAAAGGCGTAGTCGTCCCCGTAGTTGACCACGGAGATCGCGGAGGCCGGTTCGCCGTCGAGGCGGCCCAGGAAGAATCCGTCGGGGTCCTGCGCGTGGAACGAGGGGGCGTCGGCGAGGCCGGGGTTCCAGCCTTCGTCCGCCGCCCAGCCCGTCACCACTCGCCAGTCGTCGAGCGTCGCCCGTGAGATCACGAGCTGCCCGGGGGCCGAATCCTTCATCGTTGCACCCTTCTCGATCCGACACGGTGGGCCGTGGAGAACCGCACCGGGTGCATCCTGCCCGACCTGACGTCAGCCGATGCCCGCCACATGGCGGTCCCGTGCGGCGCCCAGTCCGGCCACGACCTGCGGGACAAGCAGCACGAGCAGCAGGACGAGCGGCACGGTCCAGCTGTGCGAGGCGTCGTGGACGGCGCCGAGGAGGGTGGGGCCGGTGGCCGCGAGGATGTAGCCGAAGCACTGGGACATGCTGGAGAGCTGCGCCACGTGCCGGGCGTCGGGGGCCCGTTGCACGATGAACAGCAGCGCCAGGCTGATGGCCGCGCCCTGGCCGAGGCCGAGCAGCGTCATCCACAGATAGGCGCCGCCGACCGGCGCGGCGAGCAGCCCCGCGAAGCCGAGCGCGCAGAGGACGGCGCCGAGCGCGGCCAGGGTGCCCGAACGCAGCCTGCGGCCGACGATCACCGGAGCGAGGAAGGAGCCCGCGATGCCGAGCAGCGAGGAGAAGGAGAGCATCCAGCCCGCGTCGCCAGGGGCCATGCCCGCGTCCTGGAACACGGTCGGCAGCCAGGCGGCGGCCGCGTAGTAGTTGAGGGACTGCAGGCCCATGTACGCGGTGACCTGCCAGGCCAGCGGGGAGCGCCACAGTCCGCGTACCGGGTGGGCGGCCTGCCGTGCCGCCGCCTCGCCGACCCGGGTGCGCGACCGGATCTGCGGCAGCCACACGAGCAGCGCGACGACCGCGAGCGCGCCCCAACACGCCAGGGTGGTACGCCAGTTCATGCCGCTGGACTGCTGCACGGGCAGCGTGACACCGGCGGCGAGGGCCGCCCCGCCGAACAGCGACATCGAGTAGAGGCCCGTCATCAGACCGGCCTTGGCGGGGAAGTCGCGCTTGATGAGGCCCGGCAGCAGGACGTTGGCGACGGCTATGCCCGCGCCGATGACGACGGTGCCCGCGAAGAGCGCGACGACCGAGTCGAGCAGGCGCAGGGCCGTGCCCGCGCAGATCAGCACCATGGTGCCGAGCAGCGACCGCTCCATGCCGAGGCGGCGGCCGAGCCGCGGCGCGACGGGTGCGAGCAGGCCGAAGCAGAGCAGCGGGAGCGCGGTGAGCAGGCTGGTCGCGGCGGCCGACATGCCGCTGTCGTCGCGGATGGTGTCGGCGAGCGGGGAGACGGCGACGAGGGCGGGGCGCAGGTTGAGGGCGAGCAGCACGACGCCGATGGCGAGGTGGAGCGCGTGGCGTCCGGCCGCCGGGGGCGGGGCGGGGGCCGGGTCCGGCGGCGCCTCGGTGGTGCTTTCGGGTGCGGCCTCGGCGGTCGCCGGTGCTGCCTCACTCATGTGCTGCTCCTGATTCGTTCCTGTCGTGCCCGGCTTCGGGGCCGGTGTGTGGCTGCTCGCGGAGTGCGGCCATGCCCTCGTTGAGGTGGGCGAGCACCGCGGCCTCCGCGGCGTCGGCGTCCCGCGCCTCGATGGCGTCGACGATCGCCTCATGGCCTTCGAGCTGGTGGCGCACGGAGTCCGGGACGGGTGCGCCGATGACGGACTGGACCGTGGAGCGCAGGGCGTCGCTGAGGTATCCGTACAGCTCGGCCAGGACGCTGTTGTGCGCCGCGTCGGCGACCGTGCGGTGGAAGGCCATGTCCGCGTCGACGAACGCCGCCGTGTTCCCGCTCTCCCACGCCAGGCTGCGCTCGACGAGCGCGGCCCGCAGCGTCACGAGGTCCTCGTCGGTACGGCGCTCCGCGGCATGGCGGGCGGCGTCCCGCTCCAGGGAGGCACGGACTTCGTACGCCTCCAGGACGCCCGCACGGCGCAGCCTGCGCTGCACGGCCGCGCCGAAGTCGCTGTCCGCGCGCACATAGGTGCCGTCGCCCTGGCGAGGCTCCAGCATGCCGGTGTGCACGAGTGCGCGGACCGCTTCCCTGACGGTGTTGCGGCCCACGGCGAGCTGCTCCACGAGCAGCGGCTCGGCCGGGATCTTCTCGCCGACCTTCCACTCGCCGTCACTGATGAGGCTCTCCATCTGGGCGATGACGAGGTCGACGAGGTTGGTCCGGGCGGCGCTGCGCAGCGGCATCGGTCGGCACCTTCTCTCCTGAGGGCGCCCCTGATCTCCGGCTGTTTTCCGAGCGAAGACGCCAGCCATGGGAACATCCCATGTTTCACAGACATGGGAACATCCCATGTTTTTGGCTGTCAAACGAGGTGAGCGGACGCCAAGCCCCGGGGAGCGGACGGAAGGCCCCGGCATTCCGCCGGATTCACCGATTCACGCAAGCAGTACGCAATCCCTGCCCTAATCTTGCGCGCATGACGCGACGACTTGCTCAAGTGGCGCAGAAGGTGGGGGTCAGCGAGGCCACGGTCAGCCGGGTGCTCAACAACAAGCCCGGCGTCTCCGAGGCGACCCGCCAGTCCGTGCTCTCCGCCCTCGACGTACTGGGCTACGAACGCCCGACGCAGCTGCGCGGCGAACGGGCCCGCCTGGTCGGCCTGGTCCTGCCCGAGCTGCAGAACCCGATCTTCCCCGCCTTCGCCGAGGTCATCGGCGGAGCACTGGCCCAGCAGGGCCTGACCCCGCTCCTGTGCACCCAGACCAAGGGCGGCGTCTCCGAGGCCGACTATGTGGAACTGCTCCTGCAACAGCAGGTCTCCGGCGTCGTGTTCGCCGGGGGCCTGTACGCACAGGCGGACGCGGAGCACGAGCACTACAAGCGCCTGGCGGCTCCCCGGATCCCGGTGGTGCTCGTCAATGCGGCCTACGAGCGGCTCGGGTTCCCCGCCGTGTCCTGCGACGACGCGGTCGCGGTCGAGCAGGCGTGGCGACACCTCTCCTCGCTCGGCCACCGCCGCATCGGCCTGGTACTCGGCCCCGCCGACCACATGCCCTCACGGCGCAAGCTGGCGGCCGCCCGAGCACTGGCGAGCCGCTCCGGCGGCGAGCTGCCCGAAGCGCACGTCGCGCGGGCGATGTTCTCGCTCGAAGGCGGTCAGGCCGCGGCGTCGACGCTGCTCGACGAGGGCGTCACCGGTGTCATCTGCGCCAGCGACCCCCTCGCCCTCGGCGCGGTGCGCGCCGCACGCCGACGCGGGCTCACCGTCCCGGACGACGTGTCGGTGGTCGGCTACGACGACTCGGCGTTCATGAACTGCACCGAGCCCCCGCTGACCACCGTGCGCCAGCCGATCGAGGCCATGGGCCGCGCCGCCGTCGAGATGCTCACCCTGCAGATCGCGGGCAGCGCGGTACCGACGGATGAGCTGCTCTTCGAGCCGGAACTGGTGGTGCGCGGCTCCACGGGGCAGGCGGCCGTGCAGAGCTGATCCTGCCCGCCCCCTCACCCCCCCCCACCCCTGACCCACCTGGCGTAATTCACTAGTTGCATGCATCGCGCCATATTTTGCAGTGCGCGCATCGACACCTGCGTCAGCATCCTCCGTTGAAGGTTTTACCTGCCGAATTTGGTCTAGACCTTGACAGGTTCAGACCATTTTCGCTTGAGTCGCGACACCCCCATCGGCGGCGCGGCCCCCGCACACCACGCCGCCCCTAAGGAGAGTTGGCATGATCAGACGCATCACCAGCTTCGCGGCCGCACTCGCCGCACTCGGCGCGATGATCGTCCTCGGCCCGGCCGCCACCTCGGCGTCCGCCGCCGAGTGCGCCGCACCGTGGAACTCATCGTCCGTCTACACGGGCGGCAAGTCCGCCTCGCACAACGGGCACAACTGGACCGCCAAGTGGTGGACCCAGAACGAGGCCCCCGGCCGTTCCGACGTCTGGGCCGACCAGGGCACCTGCGGCGGCGGCACGGGCCCGGGCGACCCCGACCCGTCCGGCTTCGTCGTCAGCGAGTCCCAGTTCAACCAGATGTTCCCGAACCGGAATTCGTTCTACACGTACAAGGGCCTGACGGACGCGCTCAAGTCCTACCCGGCCTTCGCGAACACCGGCAGCGACACCGTGAAGCGCCAGGAGGCCGCGGCCTTCCTCGCCAACGTCAGCCACGAGACCGGTGGCCTGGTGTACGTGGTCGAGCAGAACCAGAGCAACTACCCGCACTACTGCGACAAGACCCAGCCCTACGGCTGTCCGGCGGGACAGGCCGCCTACTACGGCCGCGGCCCGATCCAGCTCAGCTGGAACTTCAACTACAAGGCCGCGGGCGACGCGCTCGGCATCGACCTCCTCAACAACCCGTACCTGGTCGAGCAGAACCCGGCCATCGCCTGGCAGACGGGCCTCTGGTACTGGAACACCCAGAACGGCCCCGGCACCATGACCCCGCACAACGCCATGGTCAACGGCGCCGGATTCGGCGAGACCATCCGCGCCATCAACGGCACCCTGGAATGCAACGGCGGCAACCCCAACCAGGTCCAGAGCCGCATCGACCGCTACAAGGCCTTCACCCAGATCCTGGGCACCACCCCGGGCGCCAACCTGAGCTGCTGACGCCCCGGCCACACGGCCACCGCGGCCACCACGGCCATCTCCCAGCGCCGCACCCCTCCAGTGCGGCGCGACCCCGCCGCCGGGCGGACCCGCACCCACGGGCCCGCCCGGCGCTCGGGCCGCCGTCAGTCCCGCTGCGCCACCAGCCGGAACACCGGATGCCGCGCCACCTCGGCGGCGAACTCCTCGTCCGTCGACTCGTCCGTCACGTCGAAGTAGGGCCGGGTGACGGGCACTTCCCGCCAGTACTGGCGCAGCACCGGCACGCTCTCGGCCGGTCCGAGCTCCACCACCCGCACGGTCTCCGAACTGCCTCCCCGGCTGAGCCCGAGCTGCCCGGCCGCGCGCGCGTTGCGCACCCACTCGCTCACCCCGTAGGCGGCGACGACCCACCGCTCGCCACCGGCCGACATCACGTCGACCGGCGTGGAGTACACCCGCCCGGACTTCCTGCCGCGCACGGACAGGTTGTACCGGTACGCCTTGCCGATCCCGCGCCGGGTCATCGCGTGGAACACCCGGTTGATCATGCGCGTCCCGGCGTTCATGCGGTACGCCTTGGCCATCGCCCCTCCTCGTGTCGAACGGTCGGAGCCTACGACGTACCGAGCGGCGGACGGCCCCTACGCCACGGCGAGCAACTGGGCGGCGGCACCCCGGGCCTGGCGCGCCGGTTCGGGCGAGCCGGAGATCGCGGCGGCCGTCATGGCCCCCTCCGCGAGCAGGACCAACGGGCCGACGGCCGACGCGGCCCCGCCCGCGGTCCGTACGAGGCCCGCGAGGTAGTCGCGGAAGGCCGCCTTGTGCGCCCGGACGGTGTCGGCGACGGCGGGGTCCACCGCGCCGAGTTCGCCGAAGGAGTTGACGAAGGCGCAGCCCCTGAAGTCCGGCTCGGAGAACCATGCGTACAGCCAGTCGTAGACCGCGAGGACGCGCTCCTCGCCGCCCTGCGCCCCACTCGCTTCCACCTCGTCCACGTACGCGGCGAGCCGCCCGCGCCAGCGCCGGTCGCGGCGCTCCAGGCAGGCGAGGACGAGCTCCGACTTCGACGGGAACACCTGGTAGAGCCGCTTGAGCGAGACGCCCGACGCGGTGCGGACCTGATCCATGCCGACCGCCTGGATGCCGCGTTCGTAGAAGAGGGCTTCGGCGGCGTCGAGGAGCCTCGTCCGGGCTTCCGCGTGCTCCATGAAGGCTCCCCGTCGGTCGAGAACGTACGTTCTCACACCGTACACCGGCGCACGCCGGGCTTTGGCACTCCCGGATCGTTGCGCGAGAACGTTCATTCTCCTAGGGTGGCGTTCCTCGACGGAGAACGATCGTTCTCCCCGTACCGCAGGGAGCGAGCCATGACCACGACCACCACCCGGCCCCCCGTCCCGCCCTTCACCCGGGAGACCGCGATCGAGAAGGTCCGCCTGGCCGAGGACGGCTGGAACAGCCGCGATCCGCGGAAGGTGGCCCTCGCCTACAGCGAGCACTCCCGCTGGCGCAACCGCGCGGAGTTCGTCACCGGGCGCGAGGCCATCGTCGGCCTCCTGTCCCGCAAGTGGGACCGCGAGCTCGACTACCGGCTCATCAAGGAGCTGTGGGCGTACGACGGCCCCCGCATCGCGGTGCGCTTCGCCTACGAGTGGCACGACGACTCCGGGCACTGGTACCGCTCGTACGGCAACGAGAACTGGGAGTTCGACGAGAACGGCCTGATGCACACCCGCCACGCCTGCATCAACGACCTGCCCATCAGCGAGAGCGACCGCCTGTACCACTGGCCGCTCGGCCGCCGCCCCGAGGACCACCCCGGCCTCACCGACCTCGGTCTCTGAGCACCCGGGCCGCCGAGAACCCGGCCGCGACCGTAGGCAGCGGCGCGAGTCGGCGGGATGCTGGGCAGGCGCTCACCTCGACCGGGGGGAATCCGCTGTGAAGGCCATCGCGCAGGACGTCTACGGCACCGAGGAAACACTCCGCGTACGGGACATCGGCCTCCCCTCTCCGGCCGAGGGCGAGGTGGTGGTGCGCGTGCACGCCGCCGGTGTGGGCCCGGACGTGTGGCACCTGATGAGCGGACTGCCCCTGATGGTCCGCCCGGTCTTCGGACTGCGCAGGCCCAGGAATCCCGTACGGGGCTGGGACGGTGCCGGACGCGTCGAGGCGGTCGGCGCCAAGGTGACGGACTTCGCGCCCGGCGACCCGGTCTACGGGCGCCTTGAGGGCTCCTTCGCCGAGTACGCGCGCGCCAAGGCCGACTGGATCGCGCCGAAGCCCGAGAACGTGACCTTCGCGCAGGCCGCGGCCGTCCCGGTGTCCGCCGTCACCGCCCTGCAGGCCCTGCACGCCAAAGCGGGCCTGCAGGCGGGCCAGAAGGTCCTCGTCATCGGCGCCTCGGGCGGAGTGGGCAGCTTCGCCGTCCAGCTCGCCGTCGCCCACGGCGCGGAGGTCGTCGGGGTCTGCGGGACCGGTGCCGTCGAGTTCGTGCGTTCCCTCGGCGCCGCCGAGGTCCTCGACCACACCCGCCAGGAGATCACCGACGGCCCGCACCGGTACGACGTCGTCCTCGACGCCGCAGGCAACCGCCCCCTGCCCCTGCTGCGCCGCACCCTCACCCCGAGCGGCACCCTCGTGCACATCGGCGGCGAGGGCGGCAGCCGCTGGTTCGGCGACACCGGCACCCAGCTGCGGATGGCACTGCTGACCCGCTTCACCCGGCACGACCTCCTCGGCCTGCTCGCCGTCGTACGCCGGGCGGACCTGCTGACCCTCACGTCCCTGATCGAAAGCGGCGACATCACTCCGGTCGTCGACAGCACCTACCCCCTGGACCGGGCCCCGGCGGCCGTCCGCCATCTGGAGCGGGGCCACCCCCGCGGCAAGGTCGTCCTGACGGTGACGCCCGAGGCCTGAGGATCCGGCCCCACGTGTTTCCCCCGGGCGTCCTGGGCACCCGGTCCGCGACCGCGGCTCGGTCCCGCGCACGGACGCGAGGCCGAACCGCCGCCCGCCCGCCCATCGGGAAGGAGGTCCACATGGCCACCGCACACGAGGCGCCGGGCGGCCGACTCCGGCATGCCCTCGCAGCCACGTCGGCCTACGGTGGAAATCCCGGGGACGCATCGCGCGCGGCCGCACGGCTGCGCCTCACTGGAGGCACGACATGACCCTCGCCGCCGGCGGAGCCACGTCACTGCTGCTGATCGTCGGCGTGGTGATCGTCGCCGTCCTTCTGTTCCTCTTCTGGTTCGGAAGGCGGCAGGTCGCCCGCCGCCCCGCCCCACCGCAGGAGCCCCAACCCCGCGCGGACTCCTGGGAGGAGCCCGACGAGCACCCCGACCACCACCATCACGGCCGTCACGGCCGTCCTCCCGAGTCCCGCTAGGGCCTGTGTCGGAAGTCCCGTCGTTCGCCCGGCGGGGCAGGCGGGACTTCCGACACAGGCCCTACGACGCCCAGGCACCCCCGCCCGAGCCCAAGGAGGAACCGCATGCCCATCGCCACGGTCGACCCGGCCACCGGCGAGACCCTCGAAACCTTCGAGGCGCTCCCGGCCGACGAGATCCAGCGCCGTCTGGCGACGGCCGAATCGGCGTACGCCCGCCACCGCACCAGCGGCTTCGCCGAGCGCGCACGCCTGCTGAACCGCGCCGCCGACCTGCTGGCGGACGACACGGCGGACATCGCCCGCACCATGACGACCGAGATGGGCAAGCCGGTGAAGGCCGCCAGGGCCGAGGCGGCGAAGTGCGTCAAGGCCATGCGCTGGTACGCGGAGCACGCCGAGGCCCTGCTCGCGGACGAGCACCCGGCCCAGAAGGACGTGCGCGACTCGGGTGCTTCCCGGGCGATCGTGCGCTACCGCCCGCTCGGCGTCGTCCTGGCCGTGATGCCGTGGAACTTCCCGCTCTGGCAGGTCGTCCGCTTCGCCGCCCCGGCCCTCATGGCGGGCAACGTCGCCCTGCTCAAGCACGCCTCGAACGTGCCGAGGACCGCCCTCTACCTCCAGGACCTGTTCACCCGCGCCGGTTACGAGGAGGGCTGTTTCCAGACGCTCCTGATCGGCTCGGGAGCCGTCGAGGACGTCCTGCGCGACCGGCGGGTGGCCGCGGCGACCCTCACCGGCAGCGAGCCCGCCGGGCGCTCGGTGGCGTCCGTCGCGGGCGACGAGATCAAGAAGACCGTCCTGGAGCTGGGCGGCAGCGACCCGTTCCTCGTGCTGCCGAGCGCCGACGTCGAGCGCGCCGCCACGACCGCGGTGACCGCCCGGGTGCAGAACAACGGTCAGTCCTGCATCGCCGCCAAGCGTTTCATCGTGCACGCCGACGTCTACGACGCCTTCCGCGAGCGGTTCGTCGCCGGTATGCGCGAGCTGACCGTCGGCGACCCGATGAGCGAGGACACCGATGTGGGTCCGCTCGCCACCGAGCAGGGCCGCGCGGACCTGGAGGAGCTGGTCGACGACGCGCTGGGCGGCGGCGCCACCGCGCTGTGCGGCGGGCAGCGGCCCAAGGAGCAGGAGCGGGGCTGGTACTACTCCCCCACCGTCCTCGCGGACGTCACCCCGCAGATGCGGATCCACCGCGAGGAGGCGTTCGGCCCGGTGGCCACGCTGTACCGCGTCGCGGATCTGGACGAGGCCGTGGAGCTGGCCAACGACACGCCGTTCGGCCTGAGTTCCAATGTGTGGACCCGCGACGACGCCGACGTCGAGCGGTGCGTACGCGATCTCCAGGCGGGCGGCGTGTTCTTCAACGGCATGACCGCCTCGCACCCCGGACTTCCCTTCGGCGGCGTCAAGCGCTCCGGCTACGGCAGGGAGTTGTCGGGCCACGGCATCCGTGAGTTCTGCAACGCCACGACGGTCTGGCACGGCGCGTAGTCGTGGAGTGAAAGCCCGGACCCCCGCGCCCCGCGGGGGTCCGGGCAGCTCATGCCGACAGCAGCGAGTCGTCCAGGGGCCTGGCGCCCGGCAGCCGGTGCCCCGCCGCCACGACCGCCGCGTCGACATCGCTGGTGCCGGTCGCCAGGCACAGGCCGTAGGCGACGTCCTCGTACGCCTGGCGGCTCTCCGCACTTCCCTGGTCGGCCCTGAGCAGGGCCAGGGTCTTGTAGCGCGCCAGCAGGTCTTCGAGGACTACGGGGTGCGCCAGCAGCACGAGGGGCCTCCACGGGGGTCGGGTGCGACGTTCGCTCAGCGTCCCGGGTGCCCGCCCGCGACGCCTCGAATCACGGGCAGCGCTTCCGTTTGTCGTCCCGTCAGTTCGTGGTCAGACTCGATGCTGTGGACGCCTCGAACCGCAAGGCCACGGATATCCGCGACAACGACCGCCGCGAGACCGGGAGCGAGCGCGCCGACCGGCAGTGGGCCGAGCTGATCCAGGAAGTGCGGGTGGCGCAGACCGGTGTGCAGATCCTGTTCGGCTTCCTCCTGACGGTCGTCTTCACGCCCCGGTTCGCCGAGCTCGACGACACCGACCGGACCATCTACATCGTGACGGTGATCCTCGGCTCGACGGCGACGGGCGCCCTCATCGGTCCCGTGTCGTTCCACCGCATCGTCGCGGGGCGCAGGATCAAGCCGCAGGCGGTGGTGTGGGCGTCCCGGCTGACCCTCGCCGGTCTTGTCCTCCTCCTCGGCACCCTGACGGCGGCGCTCCTCCTCGTGCTGCGGGTCGCCACCGACAACACCGTGGTGCCCTGGCTGGTGGCCGGTGTCGTCGCCTGGTACCTGCTGTGCTGGTTCGTGCTGCCCGCGTGGGCGCGGCACAAGCACACCTCGGCGGACTGACTCGGGAACCGATCTGACCCGGCCCGCCCCGCCCCGCTCAGGTGTCGGCGTTCTTCCCTATGTAGAGCTCGGCGAAGGCGGCGGCGCCCGTCGGTGAGCCGAGGAGCCTGCGCAACCGGGCGTCCGCGGTGCCCGCCTCGAAGGAGTCGCCCGACGAGGCGCCGTGCAGCACGTCCGCGAACCACTGCGAGAACTCCTGGTACTGCCACACCCGCGGCAGGCACGCCGCCGAGTACCCGCGCAGCCCGCTCTCGTCGCCGTCCTGCGCGTACGCCACGAGCGCGTCGCCGAGCAGGAACGCGTCGTGCAGAGCGAGGTTCATGCCCTTGGCGGCGATGGGTGCCGTGAGGTGGGCGGCGTCGCCCGCGAGGTACAGCCGCCCGTGGGACATGGGCTCCACCACGTAGTTGTGCATGTCCAGGACGCGTCTTTCGACGATGCGTCCCTCGGTGAGCGGCGGCGCCCCGTCGGCCGCGAGCCTGGCGTGCAGTTCCGACCAGACGCGGTCGTGCGGCCAGTTGGCCGGGTCGTCGCCGGGCGGGCACTCGAGGTAGTAGCGGGTGATCTGCGGGCCGCGGGCCATGTGGGCGGCGAATCCGCGGGGGTGGAGGCCGAAGACGACGCAGTCCGAGGACGGCGGCGCCTCGGCGAGCAGCGCCAGCCAGCCGATGCCGTAGTCGCGCCGGGCGACGGTGATCCGCTCCGCGCCCAGGTGGGCCCGGGTCACGCCGCGCGCCCCGTCGCAGCCCGCGACTGCGGTGCAGGCGATGCGCACGCGCTCCCCCGTGCCCGGGTCGGTGTACGACACCGAGGGCCGGTCGGTGTCCATGTCATGCAGCGCCACGTCGCGTACGCCGAACCGGATGTCGCCGTCCGCGAGGTCCGCGTAGGCCCGCACCAGGTCCGTCACGAGCAGCGGCTGGGGGTAGACGAAGTGGCGGTGCCCCGACAGCTCGCCGTAGCGGAACCGGTGGCGCTGCCCGGCGCTGCGGAACTCGCACTCGCTGTGCACCTGCGCGCGTTCGAGCAGTCTCCCGGCGAGACCGCGCCGCTCCAGGGCGCGCACCGCCCACTCCTCCAGGAAGCCCGCGCGGGGCCGCTGTTCGATGAACTCCCTGCTCTCCGTCTCCAGGACGACACAGTCCACGGAGGCGGCGCGAAGGATGTTGGCAAGGGTGAGCCCGGCAGGTCCGGCGCCCACGACTACGACGGTCATCCCGGAATTATGGCGTGCCCACGCCAAGAGCTGGTACGCCGCCCACACAGCCGCCCGACCGGGACGTCCCGCTCAGGCGTCCTCGGGCGGCGCCCCGCGGTCGGCGCCGGTCAGATGCAGTTGCACCTCGACCTCCTGGTCTCCCGAAGCCGTGCCCGCGGCCGTCACGACGAAGGCCGACGCAAGGGCCGCGCGCAGACGGGACACCGCGACAGGGGCACCCTGCAAGTCCGCGGTGACCGAGCCCGCGAGCAGGACGCCCGGCACGGACTCGGGACTGTGGTCGGCGAGGAAACCGCCGGTCCAGACCTCGGGCCACGGCTCCCCCGTCTGGCGTGGCGCGTCGGCCCCTCGGTCGGAGGGGAAGTGTGCCCGCAGCACGTTGAACACGGTGTCCGCGTCGGCCGGGGAGCACTCGCCGAGGACCACCTGCACGAGGTCCGCGGACGGGGGTTGCGGCGATTCCGGGTGCTCCCCGGCCGTCCGGCGCGTCACAGCTCCCCCAGCGCGGGCAGGAGCTTCTTCTCGGCCCAGTCGATGAAGGGGCGCTGGTGCTCGCCGCCCACCTGGACGAGGGCGATCTCCGTGAAGCCCGCGTCTGCGTAGGGACGTACGGCTTCGACGAAGTCCTCGACGTCGTCTCCGCACGGGATCTGTTGCGCGATGTCCTGCGGAGTGACGAACTGCGTGGCACCGGCGAACCCCGAGGGTCCAGGCAACTCGGAATTGACGGGCCAACCACCCACCGACCAACGGAACTGGTCGTGGGCGCGGGCGACGGCGGCGTCCTTGTCGGTGTCGTAGCAGACGGGCAGCTGGCCCACCCGGGGCTTGCCCCGGCCCCCGTGCCGGTCGAAGGAGTCGAGCAGCCCGGCCTTGGGCTCGGTGGCGATGACGAGGTCGGCGTGGCGTCCGGCCAGCGCGCAGGAGCGCTCGCCGGAGACGGCGATGCCGATGGGCGGCAGCTCGTCGGGCACGTCCCACAGCTTGGCGTTCGCCACGTCGAAGTGGGTTCCTTGGTGGTTCACGTTGTCGCCGGTGAAGAGCGCGCGGATGATGCCGACCGCTTCTTCGAGCATGTCGATGCGGACGCGGGCGGAGGGCCAGCCGACGCCGACGATGTGCTCGTTGAGGTTCTCGCCCGAGCCGAGCCCCAGCCGGAAGCGGCCCTCGGAGAGCAGTTGCATCGTCGCGGCCTTCTGCGCCACCACGGCGGGGTGATAGCGGACCGTCGGGCAGGTCACGTACGTCATGAGGGGGATCCGCGAGGTCGCCTGCGCGGCCGCCCCGAGCACGCTCCATGCGTACGGGGAGTGCCCCTGCGCGTCCAGCCACGGAAAGAAGTGGTCGGAGGTGACCGAGAAGTCGAACCCCGCTGCCTCCGCCGCGACCAGGTCGTCGACGAGCGCGCGCGGACCGGCCTGTTCAGTCATCATTGTGTAGCCGATTTGCACCATAAATAATCGGTTTGCCGAACTGTTCCCGCTGAAACCTCCGGCGGTCCGCCGCTCCACCGTACGGCTGCGGGCGCAGTGCGGGGGTAACGGGGGTAAAGGGAATGGCAGCCCCGGACAGCGAGCCCGACGAGACAGGGAGGCGGTCTCCTTGCGCACTGTAGGAGTGGAGGAGGAGCTCCTCCTGGTCGACCGTGAGAGCGGCGAGCCCCGGGCTCTGTCCTCGGCGGTCCTGGCCCGGGCGGCGCGGGACCCGGAGGTGCGCCGACAGCCATCGGCTCGGCAGCCCGACGACTACCGCGAGCCCGAGGAAGAGACGTTCGAGAAGGAACTCCACGGCGAGCAGCTGGAGTTCGCCACGCAGCCGCGCACGAGCATGGACGACCTCGCGGAGGAGGTCGCCCGGTGGCGCGGGGACGCGGCGCGGCACGCGGGCGACGTGGGCGCCGCGGTAGCCGCCCTCGCCACCTCGCCGCTGCCCGTGAACCCCTCGGTGAATCCGGGCAGCCGCTTCCAGTGGATGGAGGAGCAGTTCGGGCTGACCACCCAGGAACAGCTGACGTGCGGCTGCCACGTCCATGTGTCGGTCGATTCGGACGAGGAGGGCGTGGCCGTCATCGACCGCATCCGGGCCTGGCTGCCGGTCCTGGTCGCGCTGAGCGCCAACTCGCCCTTCTGGCAGGGGAACGACAGCCTGTACAGCAGCTACCGCAGCAGGGTGTGGGGACGCTGGCCGATGGCGGGCCCCACCGAGATCTTCGGCTCCGCCGCCCGGTACGAGGAGCAGGTGGCGGAGATGGTCGCCACCGGCGTGCTGCGCGACCGGGGCATGGTCTACTTCGACGCCCGGCTCTCCCACCGCTATCCCACGGTCGAGATCCGGGCGGCGGACGTCTGTCTGGAGGCCACGTCGACGGTCCTGATCGCCACCCTGGCGCGAGCCCTGGTCGAAACGGCCGCACGCGAGTGGCAGGCCGACCGCCCGCCTCCGGCACACGGCGTCGCCTCGCTGCGCCTCGCCGCATGGCAGGCGGCCAGATCCGGCCTGGACGACACGCTGCTCCGTTCGGCGACCCTGCGCCCCGCCCCCGTCGACGAGGTGGTGCGGTCACTCGTCGACCACGTACGGGACGCCCTGGAGGAGACCGGTGACCTCGGCCGGGTGCGCGGAACGACGGAGGACCTCCTGAAACACGGGAACGGCGCGCGCGTCCAGCGGGACCTGCTGCATCGAACGGGCAGCCTGCGGGACGTGGTGGCGGAGTGCGTGCGCCGGACCCGTCCGGGGTGACCGGGTGGCAGGACGGGACGCGGCGACATACCCGAAGGCTGAGACGATCGGTGGCATGACACACACCAGGTTCCACATACACGTGTCCCCCGGCCGTGCCGTCACCCGTGAGGCACGGTGATCGCGCCCGCCGCCTTCCTCGGCGGCTCCGAGCTGTTCCGGCTCAGCGCCGAGGTGGCCCATCTCAATCACGGGTCCTTCGGGGCCGTCCCGGTTCCCGTCGCCCGGGTCCACCGGTGTCTGGCCGAGGAGGCCGCCGCGGATCCGGACGCCTTCTTCCTCGGCGTACCCGACCGGCTCGCCGAGGCCCGTGGGCGGATCGCGGACCGGCTCGGCACCGATCCCGAGGGGGCGGCCCTCGTCACCAACGCCACCGAGGCCGCGGGGCTCGCGCTCGACGCGCTGCGGCTTGCGCCCGACGACGAGGTGCTGGTCACCGATCACGGCTACGGCACGGTCGTCGCGGCCGCGGCCCGCCGGGCCCGCGTCGTCACCGTCCCCCTCGACCCGACGCTCCCCGACGAGGAGGCGGTGCGCAAAGCCGTGCTCGCCGGGCTCACCCCGCGTACCCGCGTCGCGCTCCTCGACCAGATCAGCTCGCCCACCGCCCGGCCCATCGCCACGCCCGCGCTCCTCGCCGACCTCGCCGAGCGCGGGGTGACCACCGTGGTGGACGGCGCCCACGCCCCCGGCATGCTCGCCGACCCACTCGCAGGGGCCCCCGACTTCTGGTTCGGCAATCTGCACAAGTGGGGGTACGCCCCGCCGGGCAGCGCCCTGCTCACGGTGGCCGCCGCACACCGGAGCCGGGTGCCCGCGCCCGTGCCCTCCTGGGAGGACGACCGCGGCTTCCCCCGTGCCGTCGAGTACCGGGCCACCGCCGACTACACGGGCCTGCTCGCCGCGCCCGAGGGCCTCGACCTCATCGCCTCGCTCGGACCCGACCGCGTCCGCGCCCACAACAGCGCCCTCGCGGCCTATGGCGCCGAACTGCTCTCCGGGCTGCCGGGGTTGTCCCCGCTCCCCGCGGACGAGCGGCTGGCCATGCGGGCGCTGCGGCTGCCGTCCGGCCTGGCCCGCACCCCGGCCGAGGCGGCGGCCCTGCGCGAGGAGATCGCCGCCCGCCTGGGCTTCCGTGTCCTGATCTGGCCCTGGCCGGGCGGCGGCGGCATCCGCGTGTGCGGGCAGATCTACAACACGCCGGACGAGTACGAGAGGCTGGTGACGGCGCTGCGGCCCCTGTTCGACGGGCGTTGAGCCCCCCTCCCCCCAACCGACGCAGGATCAGCGTCGTCCGCCGAACTCCCAGTCGTGGACCTCGATGTCGGCGTACCGGCCCGGGGACAGGACGGCGCGTGCCGTGTCCGGGTCCGGGGCCCGGAGCAGCACCGCCGTACCCAGCCAGGTGGCGCCGTCGTCGGACAGCAGCGGCCCGTACGCGACCAACTCGTCCTGGTCGGGCGGCACGGCGAGTTCGGCGGACGGCTCCGGGGCGAGGCCGATCACCAGGTACCGGTTGCCGCCGGTCCTGCCGCCGGGGAACTCCCACATGGTGCGCCCCAGCATGTTGCGCCACCGGCGCAGCAGCACGTCACGAAAGGCACCGGCCTGGTAGTTGGGCTCGTCGAAGGCGAACGCGCGGGCGGCGGCAGGGTCCGGCAGGTCGACGATGTGCACGCTGCCGGTGGGCGTCTCACCGTCGTCGGCGAAGGTCGGGCCGCGGGCGATCAACTCCTCGGCATACCCGTCCATGTACGACCAGTGCTCCTCCCCCAGCTTCTCGCGCAAGGAGAGGGAGTTGGGCCGGTCGCGGTGGTAGCAGAAGAACTCCATGGGCGGAGACCTTGCCCAACGTACGGCCGCATCTCAAGCGGTTTCGGCGCCGGACGACGTGCGGCAGATGCTGGTGAGCGGTGCCTCCGTGGTCCAGCCGAGCGATTCGTACAGGCCGCGCCCCTCGACCGTCGCGCCGAGCACCCCGGTCCTGGCACCCGCCCTGATCGCCTCGTTCGCCAAGGTGTGCATGACCGCGCGCCCCAGGCCCCGGCGACGGTGCGCGGGGGACGTCTCTATCTGGTCGAAGACGACGGCGCCGGAGCGCGTGGGTCCTGCGGCCTGGCCGCGGGCGGCAAAGCCGCCGTCGGCGGCCAGGACGAGGACGCGGGCGACGTCGCCCCGGCTCCACGTGCGCACTTGGTAGCCGACGGGGACGTCCGCCGTGGCCGGGCGCAGGGTCGTCGACATCAGGAAGTGGGGGTCGTCGAAGGTCCAGCCGGGGGTGAGCCAGGGGGCGACGGTCTCCGCGGGCGTGAACAGCTTGAGCCAGGTGCCGGGAGCCGTGGCCTTCTCCAGGACCCTGCGGACGAGCGCCTCGTCGGCGTCGGGCAGGACGTGCCGGGTCACTTGCTGGGGCAGGCCGACATCGACCGTGAACCCCCAGGGCTCCTCCACCGGGGGCGCGGCCCCGCGCGAGATGACCCAGCCGTCGACCCACGCCCGCACAATCCCGGTATCCACGCGACCTCCACACGTAACAGGTGCTTACAGATACAGCACCTTACGCGTCAGAGGCGCCGACCGCCCACGCCCCCTACTGCCCGTCCCCTACTCCCCGTCCTCGTGCTCCTCGTTCTCGAAGTGCAGCGCGATGGAACGCAGCACATCCGCGGAGGTCACGTCCGTACGCCCCTCGTCATGGACTTCGGCGAGCTGCGCGAAGGAGAGGGCGAAGGCGGACGTGATCTGTTCGATGACGGGGCCCAGCTCCTGGCCCACCACCGCGGCGACCTCGATCGGCGTGGCGTCCGCGGGGATCTCGATGGGCGGCAGCATCTCCTCGAGCATCGCGCCCACCGCGCCGCTGTTGTCGATCTCGCCGTCCGGGTTCTCGCGTGCCTGTCGGCGCATCTCAAGCGCCTCGGTCAGGATGCCGACGACTCTTTGCATGATCTCGCGCTGCTCCATGTCTCGAAGCCTAGACGCTGATGGATCACGGGCCCCCGACCAGCCACCCCGAATGCCTCCGCGGGTCCGCAAGGTCATCTGGACCCCGAGCGATGGACACGACAAGATACGGTTGCCAAGCGGAAGCCAACTGGCTGTTTCTAACAGCCATTTGGCTGAAAACTGATGCCGTAGAGAGCCCACTGCAGCCTAGGGAAGCCAGGACGTATCGATGAGTACGGTGAGACAGGTCGGACCCCCGACGAAGTCTCGATTCGGCCACCGGCTCGGCTCCCCCGTCCCGCCGCCTGCCCGGTCGGCTCCCAGAGGCGCACGCCAACCCATGCGGCTCCTCTCGTAGTTGGCGCCGGCTCCACCCCACCCGGCGACCCTCCGGCCCCGGCCCTCCCCAGGTCCTGGCCGCCCCCGACAGCCCAAGGACATCCGTGATCGGCCCGGACGTGATGTCGGCCACGGCCCGTCCCGCTCCGGCCGCAGTCACCCCGTCCAATCGGCGGCACACGGCCGCCTCACCCCCTTTGACACCTTGAGGACGTGATGACAGACCTCATACAGGCCACCACCGTGGTGCCCTCGGTTCTGGCCTTGGCCGCCGGCGGCGCGGCCTGGCGGTTCTGGGACCAGTTCCGAGGCGAGCGTGCCGAGAACGGCCGCCTTCGCGGACAGGCCGAGGAGATCGCCAGACGGCAGCACGCCACCGAGCACGTGCTCGCGCAGCTCGCCGGAGGCGTGATCCCCAGGCTGGGAACCGAGGCGGAGCGGCTGGGCACGGGCCACGGCGTGGACATCGAACTGCCCGAGGCCCTGGTGAACACCTCAGTGGCGCAGCGGCTGACGGAGCTTGCCGATTCCGCGGCGCACACGGTGCGCAAGGTCCAGTACGACGCGCAGACCAGCACGAGCGCCCAGATCGCCGAGGCGCGCGAGGGTGCGCAGGGCGAGGCCTCCCGCGCGCGCCAGAGCGCCGAGGACTCCAGCCGGGCCGCGGTGCGTGCCGTCTCCTCGGCGATGGTGGGCATGGCCTCGAAGCTCAGCCAGCGGGTGAGCCAGGGCGTGCGGCGACACGAGGGTGATGAGGCGTACGAGACGTTGGTCGGCATCGATCACCCCACGCAGCAGATGCTGCTCGTCGCCCAGAACTACGTGGTCCTCTCCGGCGGCAAGCTGTCGCGCCGCTGGCCCGCCACCCCGATGACCGATGTGGTGCGGGCCGCGATGGGCAGCATCGAGGAGTACGAGCGGGTCGAGCACCAGGAGCTGGGCGTCACGGTGACCAGCCGGGCGGTCGGGCCCATCGTCCATGCGCTGGCGGTGCTCCTGGACAACGCGGTGCGCTACTCCCCGTCCTCCGCCCGGGTGCACGTCGCCTTCCAGGAGGGGCACCACGGGGTCTCGGTCATCGTCGACGACGCCGGTCTGCGCATGAACGAGGAGCAGTTGACGTGGGCCAGGGAGATCCTCACGGGTGTCCGCCGCGACGACATCAATCAGCTCGGCGCGCATCCGCAGACCGGTTTGCGGGCGGCGGCTGCCCTCGCCGGTGACTACGGGTTCCGGATCGACCTGGAGGCGCCGAACCCCTTCGGTGGCACACGCGTGTACATGTTCATCCCCAAGAGCCTGCTGACCACGTCTGCCCCACCCGCGCCCGTGCCCAGGCCGGTTTCCGCTCCTGCTCCCGCGCCTGCTCCCGCTCCCACGCCCGCGCCCGCGCCCGTCGCCGAGCCCCCCAGGCGCACCACCGCCAGTGGGCTGGCCGTCCGGCGGCGGACGACCGCTGCCGCGAGCCCGCGCCCGGCGTCGTCCGAGGCCGGAGCGCCCGCGCCGGGGCGTCCCTCCATCGCCGCGGCCTGGGCGAAGGGCACGCGCAGCGCGCGCACCGAAGACCCGTCCACCACGCAAGAAGGAGCATGACCGTGACCACCGGCAACGAACTTGGCTGGCTGCTGGACCGCGCGCTGGGGTCCATCGACGGCGTCCAGCACGCGGTGCTGATGAGCTCCGACGGTCTGCTGCACTCCCGGACGGCCGGGATCGGACAGGACGAGGCGGAGAAGTTCGCGGCGATCACCGCGGCCGTCCGCGCCGCCGCGCTGGCCTATGACGAGGAGACCGGCGGCGGGGGCACCCGGCAGGCGCTGATCGAGCTCACCAACCACGTGGGGCTGATCACCCAGGCGGGCGGCAACACCATGCTGTCGGTGCAGACCAGCGGCCCCGATGCCGACATCGGCCTGATCACCCATCACATGCTGGAGCTGGCCCAGCGGGTGGGCCATGAGATGAAGGTCGCGCCGCGGCAGCCTTCCGAGCTCGGCCTGCCGACGAGGTGAGCGGGCCGCGGCGGGACCCGGACCTGGTCAGGCCCTACGTCCGTACCGACGGGCGCATTCACGCCGATCCGGATGTGCGCCTGGAGACCGTGGTGCTCGCCGCGAGCGGCTCCAAGGAAGGCCTGGGCGCGGACGCCCGGCGGGTGATGGGCCTGTTCACCCACTCCCAGGGCGGGGGCCTGGCGGTCGCGGACATCGCGGCCGCCCTGGAGTTCCCTCCTTCCACGGTACGCATCCTCGTCTCCTCCCTCATCGACGAGGGCCTGTTGACCCGCCCCGTCGCCGCGGTGGAAGACCAACCACAAACCGATCTGCTCCAGGAGGTACTGCGTGGTCTCCGCGCCATCGTCTGACGGCCTCATCTATGTGCCACCCGGCGTGACCCGGTCCGCGAAGATCGTGATCTCCGGGAGCTTCGCCGTCGGCAAGACGACGTTCGTGGGCAGCGCCTCCCAGATCCCGCCGTTGCGCATGGAGGAACGGATCACTCAGGCCAGTGCCGGGGTGGACGATCTGGAGCGCACCCCGCGGAAGACGACCACGACGGTCGGCATGGACTTCGGGCGCCTGCACCTCAGCGACGCCCTCGTGCTGTACCTGTTCGGCACGCCCGGCCAGGGCCGTTTCCGCCCCATGTGGGCGGGGCTGACCGAGGGGGCACTCGGCGCGCTGGTCCTGGTCGACACCCGCAATCTGGAGGCCTCCTTCGAGATCCTCGCCCTCCACGAGGAGCAGGGCACGCCGTACGCCGTGGCGATCAACCTGTTCGACGGGGCGCCGCACTACGACCTGGACGAGATCCGTCAGGCCCTCGACCTGGACCCGCGCACGCCGCTGACGACGTGTGACGCGCGGGACGGCACCTCCAGCGTGCTGGCCCTGATCACCCTCTGCGAGTACCTGACCGAGTTGCACGCACCTGTTTTGGAGCCCCGCCCGTGACCAGCCCGACCACGATCGAAACGGCGCCCGAGCGCCGGATCGCCCTGCACGAGGCCGAGTTCGCGGCCGATCCGCACACCGCGTACGCACGGATGCGGGACGAGTTCGGGCCGTTCGTCCCGGTGGACCTCGTCCCCGGGGTGCCCGCGACCCTCGTCATCGGCTACGCGCAGGCCCGGCGCATCCTCAACGATCCCCTGCGGTTTCCGGCCGACCCGCGGGTGTGGGAGCAGTCCGTCCCCGCCTCCTGCCCGGTCCGCCCGATGATGGAGCACCGCCCCAACGCGCTGCGCTCGTCGGGTCCCGCGCACACCCGCTACCGCTCGGCGAACAGCTCCGCGATCAACGGCATCGACCAGCACGAGCTGCGCACGCTGGTCGAGCAGGTCGCCGACGCGACGATCGCCGAGTTCCGCGAGGCCGAGGGCGCGGATCTGCTGACCCAGTACGCCTGGCCCATCGCCTTCCGCGTCCTGAGCGCCCTGCTCGGCTGCCCCGACGAGATGGGCCGCCGCATCGCCGACGGCATGGCCAAGATCTTCGAGGGGGTGGACGCCGCCAGCGGAAACCAGATCCTGTCCCAGGCGGTCGCCGACCTGGTGGACCTGCGCCACCGGCAGCCCGGCAACGACATCACCTCCCGGCTCCTCGCGCACGACGCGGCCCTCGACGACATCGAGATGGCCCACCAGCTCGTGACGCTCTACGGCGCCGGGATCGAGCCCCTCACCAACCTGATCGCCAACACCGTCCTCAAGGTCCTCACGGACGACCAGTTCTCCGGGGACCTGCACGCGGGAGGCTCCTCCGTGCGCGAGGCGCTCGACACGGTGCTCTACACCGACCCGCCGCTGGCGAACTACTGCATCAGCTATCCGCCGCACCCCGTCGACGTCGACGGGTTCCTGCTGCCCGCGCACCAGCCGGTCGTCATCTCGATGGCGGCCTGCAACAACGATCCCGCCCTCGGGGACCAGCGCACCGCGAGCAACCGCGCCCACCTGTCCTGGAGCACCGGGCCGCACGCCTGCCCGGCGCGCCCGCACGCCTATCTCATCGCCGAGACGGCCATCACCCATCTGCTCGACGCGCTGCCCGAGATGGACCTCGCCACCGCCCCCGAGGAGCTGGTCCGGCGCCCCGGACCCTTCCACCGGGCGCTGGCCGCACTGCCCGTCCTGTTCCCCGCCTCCGCATCAGTCTGAAGGGACACACCATGGCCCTGTCCACGCAGCCGATCATCCTCGACCCCACCGGGGCCCGCGCACACGACGAGCACCGCCAGTTGCGGGAGCACGGCCAGGCGGTCCGGGTCGACATCCTGGGCGTGACCGCCTGGTCCGTCTCCGACCCCAAGCTGCTCAAGGAGCTGCTGACCAGCCCGGACGTCTCCAAGGACGCCCGTGCCCATTGGCCGGAGTTCACTGACACGATCCAACGGTGGCCGCTGGCCCTGTGGGTCGCGGTGGAGAACATGTTCACCGCCTACGGGGCCGATCACCGGCGTCTGCGGCGCATGGTCGCCCCTGCCTTCAGCGCCCGCCGCATCACCGCGCTGAAGGAGAGCATAGACACGGTCGTCACCGGCATCCTGGACCGCCTCGACGCCCTCCCGCCCGGCGAGACCGTCGACCTGCGGGAGCACCTCGCGTACCCGCTGCCCATCGCGGTCATCAGCCGGCTCATGGGTGTACCGGCCGAGCAGCAGGACGCGTTCCGCCGGGTCGTCGACGGCGTCTTCGACACCACCCTGACCGCCGAGCAGTCCGAGGCGAACACCAAGGCGCTGTACGAGGCCCTGCATCGGCTCATCAAGTCCAAACGCGCCGAGCCCGGCGACGACATGACCTCCCTGCTCATCACCTCGCGCGACGAGGACGAGGAGGGCGGGATGACGGAGGACGAGCTGCGCGACACCCTGCTGCTGATGATCAGCGCCGGGTACGACACCACGGTCAACGTCATCGACCAGGGCATCACCCAGCTGCTCTCCCACCCCGACCAGCTCGCGCTGCTCCGGTCGGGCGAGGTCGACTGGAGCGACGCCGTCGAGGAGACCCTGCGCTTCGAACCGGCGGTCAGGCACCTGCCGCTGCGGTACGCGGTGAACGACATCTCCCTGCCCGACGGTCAGATCATCCCCAAGGGAGAGGCGATCCTCGCGTCCTACGCGGCCGCCAACCGTCACCCGGACTGGCACGGTGAGAGCGCGGACGACTTCGACATCACCCGCACGGTCAAGGAGCACCTCGCCTTCGGCCACGGGGTCCACTTCTGCCTCGGCGCCCCGCTCGCCCGGCTGGAGGTCAGCACGGCCCTGAGCCTGCTCTTCGACCGCTTCCCGCAGCTCGAACTCGCCGTACCCGTCTCGGAGTTGAGGCCGCTCGGCTCCCTGCTCAGCAACGGCCACCAGACCCTGCCCGTCCGCCTCAGGCCCACCGGCGCCTGATCCGGACCGAGAGCCGGGGCCGGGCACCTCGCGTGCCCGGCCCCGGCTTCCTCACGCCGAAGCCCGTGCAGTCCGCGAACCCCGCGCACGGTCGACGCACCACGCCGCGAAGCCCACCAGCACGGCCGCCCCGGCCGCGTAGACGGGCAGCCACAGGGTCGTCGTGGCAGACAGGCAGTCGGCGACGGCTGCATGGCTCTGGACCGCCTGCGCGTCGGCCAGGGCGGCACCGTCGCGACCTGCCAGGTCCGCGAGCGCCGCCTCCGTCCGGATCCGCTCGTAGGCGCCGAGCGCCCCGCACCTGTCCCGCGTCCCCGGCATCGGGAAGAGCCAGGCCCAGCGCTGCAGCATGGGAGCCAGCGCGATCGACAGACACAGGCCGCCGACCAGTGAGTACGCCGCCAGGTTCCGCGCGTACGCAGCCCGCAGGCCCGGCGCGTACCGCGGCAGACGGTAGAAGCAGAAGATCACCGCGAGCAGCGTCGCCCCCACGTACGTGGCGAACCACTGCCAGGAGCCCTGCGCGAGTATCGCCGTCAGGACGGCGGCGAGTGCGATGCCGATGACTCCCGGCTGATCGGATGCGTCACTGTGATCGTCCACGGCCCTCAGCATTCCCGAACGCTCCCGGGCGAGACGGGAGTGACACGTGGTGTGCCGGGGTAGTGCGCGGTGGACCAGTGTGTGCAAGGAAAGGGCGACGACGCATGAACAGATACGTCTCCAAGGGCTCCGCGTGGGCGATCCTCGCGCTGAGCGCGGCCCTGGTGTCGACCGCGCTGGGCCCCACGGCGAACGCGGCGGCGCCGAAGGACGCGGGCGAAACCACGAGTACGGCGGCCGCCGCGCGTGAACGGGCCTGCCCCATCGTCTACTTCGACCTGGGCGAGACCCTCGTGCACACCGCCGACGACGGCAGCACCAGCTATCAGCCCGGCGCCGCCGCCTATCTGCGTGCCCTGCGCGCACGCGGCATCCCGGTCGGCCTGATCACCAACGTGCCGTCCTCCTGGGGCGCGACCGACGCCGAGCGCGCCGCCAGGCTGCGGCAGGAGGTCGACTCCACATGGCAGGGGTCGGCACCCTTCGCGTGGCAGGACTTCGGCGACCGCGTCCTCACCCCGCGCACCGAGGCGGAGCGCAAACCGGCCCCCGCCCTCTGGCAGCGGGCGAAGGCGGGTTCGGGCCACTGCCGGGTCGTCTATCAGGCGGAGACGGCCGAGGAGGTCAGAGCTGCTTCCGCACTCGGCTTCGTGCCGTACCAGGTCGGCCGTCCGCACCGACCGGCGTTCCTCCCGGTGGGGCTGGTGGAACTCCTGGGCCTGCGCTCTCCCGCCTGACCATCCCGCTGCGCAGCAGCAGTTGGAAGACCCCGATCAGCACCGCGGTCGCGAGCGCGCTGTGCCACAGCAGGGCGTCCAGGCGCCCGGCGGCCAGATAGGCGCCCGCGGCGATCGCGGCCAGGGCACACACCGCGCGGTCCACGATGCTCTCGACCGAGAGCAGCGTGGCGCGCGGTGCGTCCGCGGGCACCGCGTCGTTCACCAGCTTGCGCTGGATGGGGTACGCGAAGCCGGTCGCGGCGGCGAACAGGCAGAGCAGCACGACGACGGCCCACGGCCCGCCGAACGTCATGGCCGCCAGGGTGCCCGCGAGCGCGAGGCTGAGGATCGAGACCCAGGCGACCGGTGGCAGGCGGCGGCTCAGCCACTGCGGGCGGGCCGAGGCCACCGCCTCCGCCACCGTCATCGCCGCCATCACACCGCCGTGCGAGGCCTCCGCGATGCCGTGGTCGAGCAGGATCGGCTGGAAGAGGTTGACCTGGCAGATCCGGGAGAGCGTGAAGATCGCCACGCCCTGCACCATCACCAGGGCCAGCCACCGTGAGGAGGCGACACAGCGCAGCGCGGTGCCCGCGTCCCGCAGGAACGCGCCGCCCCCGCGCCCGGCGTCCGTCTTCTCCGATCCGCCGTCCGCCCCGGCGAGGCGGGGCAGTGCGACGGCGCACACGAGGGAGCCCGCCGCGCTCGCGGCGCTGAGCACGTACGGCGTCGGGTGCGCCACTGCCATCAGAGGCCCGACCAGCGGCCAGCACACGACCTTCGCCACCAGGCCGAGCGCCCGTGCGGTGCCCTCCGCCTTCAGATAGTGCTCGCCGCACTTCTCCGCGCGCAGACCGTCGTACAGATAGGCGCTGGCCGCTCCCGAGGTGAGCGAACGGCCCGCGGCGATGGCCAGGAAGTGGACGAGGAAGCCGGTGTACGAGGCGCTGACCACCGGAGCCAGGTTCGCCGCCGTCATGACCACCGCTCCGGCCCGCAGGCAGTTGCGGGTGCCGATGCGGTCGGCGATCAGCCCGGTCGGGATCTCGAACAGGCAGAAGGCCACGTAGTAGATGCTCTGGATGCCGAAGATCTGCCCGTCGGAGAGCCCGGCCGCCTTCTGATAGGCGTAGAACACCGGCATCCACCACAGCAGGTTGAACAGCAGCTGGAAGCCGTAGTTGAGGTGGATGATGCGGCGGGCGGTGTCCGTGAGGCCGGTGGTGCCCGCCTTGCTGGAGGCGGCCCTCACAGCGCGTACGGGCGGATCTGGACCAGCCGGAAGTCGCCCCGGTCGGTCATCAGCCACTCGATGTCCAGCGGCCGGTCCACGTCGCTCGCGCTGAAGTGGGACTGCAGGAGCCGCCCGGTCAGGGACAGGTCGGCGAGCCTCGCGCGGGTCGCGGCGGAAAGACCGTCGCCCCAGGAGCCGAGGGCGACGGTGCGGCCGCCGCCTTCCACGGTGTTGTACAGGTACTGCTGCGGCAGGACCGAACCGTCGACGACCTGCTCCGGGGAGCCGGGGGAACAGTTGAGGTAGACGTTGCGGAAGTCCTCGCGGCGGGTCGGGTTGCAGGTGACCAGGACGCCGCCGAGGGAGGCGGGCACGTACTCCTGGATGATGACGCCCATGTAGGTGTCGTCGAGTGAGATGCCGACCTGGTGGCGCAGGCGCACGCTGCGGGGCGAGAGCAGCGAGGCCCACACCTGGCGTACGGCGTCCAGGAGTTCGCCGGTGCCGTGGACGGTGGTGACGGAGTCGTAGACACCCGCCGCGGAGAACCCCGGCAGGTCCTCGGCGTTGGACGAGGAGCGCACCACCAGGCGCCCGCGCGAACCGGCGGGGGCGGGAAACGCCTGGCTGAGCTGGCGGATGACCGACTCGGGGACGGGTGTCTGCCGGATCAGGTGCTGGAGCTGCAGGCAGAGCGAGTCCAGGACGTCGGTGGCGTCGAGTTCGAGTGCCATCTTGAGCTTGCCGATGCCCTGTTGCAGAACGGTGGACGAGGCCAGAAAGCGCTGCTGGAGCGCGAAGGGCAGCGCGACGCCGTTCGGGGCGCTCACCGCGTCGGCCACGAACTCGGCTGCCTTGGCGCGCAGTTCGCTCTCGGTGGGCGCTCCCGCGTGGGACGCGCTCAGGCCGAGGCGGGCCGCGAGGTGCCCGTAGAGGTGCTCGCGCGGCGGGCGGGGCCGTCCGTAGAACGCGGTCAGGTCGGCCGTGCGACTGTCGAGCACGTGGTGCAGCTCACCGAGGTGGGCCGCCTTGGTGCCGTAGCGGTCGCGGTCGGTGCCGCGCAGCCGGTGCAGGGCCAGCACGGGGGCCTCTTCGAGCAGCGGCGGTTCGAGCCGTATGCGCTGCTGGTGCCAGGCCGGGGCGCGCAGGGCCGGTTCGTGGTCGAGGCGTTCGAGGGATATCTCGTCCTCGCGGACCCGGTAGCGGACCCACGCGCCGTCCAGGCCGTCCTTCTCGACGAGCTGTTCCAGGTCGCGCACGATCGCGTTGGGTATGCCCCAGCCCGAGGCGAGGACGTTGGTGTGGGAAAGCGGGGTGATGGGCGCCGTGTTGAGGAATCCGGCCACCCGGGGCACGTCGTCCGGCAGGCACGGCATGGCCACGATGTCCGCCCAGCCGAGTCCGGTCTCCGCCGCCGCGTACTCGTCGTGCGTGCGGAAGAACCGCAGTCGGCCGGTGGCCTCGCCGGGGTTGAGCGGTGTGCGGGCCCGGGAGCCGAAGAGCTCGTGGCTGAGGATGCGCGGCACGCTCAGCTCGTTGATCGCCGCGAGCTCCTCCTCCTGCCCGTGGTTGGCGGGCTTGAGCAGCAGCGGGAGCCTGCCGTCGACGCGGGCGCGCACGAACTCGTAGAAGAAGGAGAGCAGTTCGCCGTGCATGGTGTCGGCTTCGGTCGTCTCCAGGACGAGGAAGGTGCGTTCGCGGCCTTCGGCGTCCTCGTCGGTGTGCAGGGAGAGCACGCCGAGCAGGAAGCGGCGCCCGGGATCCATGTAGACGGAGGCGTTGAACGCGTCGAGGTCCGCGTCGAGCGCGGTGAGGTCCATGCCGAGGATGCGGGTGGCGATGTAGTTGACGTGGAAGGGGTGTGCGGCGGTGTCGAGCAGGTGCCAGGTGTTCTCGGCACGGTCGACGACGACTTTGAGGTACGGGTGTCCCGCAAGGACGCCGGAGAGGGTGCGGAAGAGCGGCAGGGAGAGGTTCTCGCCGATGACCGTGCGGTCGGTGGCCGGTTCGGCGGGGCCGGTGAGCAGGGGGGCGGTCATGCCGGGACCTCCTCGGGCCGGGCGGCGGGCAGCACCTGGGGCAGGGCGTCCACCAGGGCCTCGAAGTCGCGGAGCACGGTCCGCGGGGTGGCGGCGGAGAGCAGGCACAGGGCCGCCATGGTGTTGGCGCCCGCGGCCGGGTCGTACACCGGCACGACACTGCCGTCGGCGAGGGAACTCTCCGCGACCACCGAGAGCTCGCTGCCCCGGCTGAGGGGGATGTCCGCCGACACGGAGGGAAAGTCCCAGACCTTGCGGTCGTGCCAGGCCTCGCCGTCGCCGTCCACCGCGAGGACGACGAGGGAGCCCGCCGCGCCGCGCGCCCGCTCGGGAGTGAGGGCCTGCTCGGGCCACTCGACCGGGCGTCCGATGAGCTGGTCGACGAGCATCCCGACGAGGTCGAGCCCGAAGACCTCCTCGATCTGCGGCACGGTCATCGCTCCGCCGAACCGGGCGGCCGTCTCGATCAGCCACATGCTGCCGTCGGCACCGAGCTTGATCTCGGTGTGGGTCCCGCAGTCGCGCAGGCCGAGGGCGTCGACCGCGCGACGCGCCAGGTCCACGATGCGGTCCTGGGCGTCCTGGGCCAGGAGGGCGGGGGTGATGCTCGCGCGTTCGGTGAACGGCTCGACCGTGGGCATCCGGCCGCTGAGGCAGACCGGGTGGAAGGTGCCGTCCGCGACGACGCCCTCGACGCTCACGTAGTCGCCCCAGCCGGGCTCGTCGAACCAGTCCGCGACGGTGCCGGTGACTATCTGCTCGACCACGAAGTCCGCGTCGGCTTCGGCCACGTGCAGTTCCGCGTATCCGAGCTGGGCCGATTCGGCCATCACGTCGCGGGAGCGGGCCCAGGCGGCCGACGCCTCGTGCGGGGAGCGGATGATCTGGTGCGCGGTGGACCCGGCGCTCCAGGCCGCCTTGAGGAGCAGCGGTCCCGGCAGTTCGCGGGCCGCCGCGTGCAGGTCCGCCTCGGTGGCGACGGGGCGGAACTCGGGCTGCGGCAGGCCGTGCCGGAGCCAGGTGCGCCGCATCAGCCGCTTGTCGCGGGCGAGCGCGGCGGCGTCACCGGCGCCAGCGAGGCCGAGCGCCTGGCACGCCTCGGCGACGGCCACGACCGCGTACTCGGAGAAGGTGAGCACCGCGTCGGCGCCGACGGCCTCGGCCCGCGAGACGATCAGGGACACCAGGTCGGAGGGGTGCGCGTCGTCAGACACCGCGCCGGTCGTGCCGTCAGGGGCGTCGGTCACGTCGTCGGGTGTGACGACCGAGGCGCAGAGTCTCCGGGCGGGGTCCGCCACGGCGGGAGGCAGAGCGCTGAGCGCCAGCAGGTGCACTTCCGCCCTCGCGGCCGTCCGGGACAGGACGTGACCGAGCGGCGGACCACCCTTGGCATGCACTAACAGCACCTTGCTCACTGAAGTTCGTCTCCATTCGTCGCGTTGATACGGATCGCCGTATGCGTTCGGGATGCGCGGTTGGTGCGTGCGTGACGCGTGGTTGCTCCGTGTCGAGCCCGGGGGAATCCTCCGGTCCACGTAGCGGGGCGTGTTCACCCGCTTACTCAAGGGGACCAGGCGCCGGACGTCCGCGGCGCCTCCGTGGACACCCGCGACTCAGGCAAATGCCTGAGTCTGCCCGATCCCCGTCTGTGGCACTTCGGCCGAGAACGGGGCGTGTGCGAGGCGTGTACGGGATATCCAGAGCAATGTGACTGCGCGTCAGCCAGTCGTATACGGACGGAGACCGCTGTGGACCAGAGCCAGCACCCTGAAGAGGGCCCGACCCAGGGCAGATACGCGGCCTTCGCGGACCTCGTCGACCTCGCTCCGGCCGCCGCCTTCATACGGGACAGCGCCGGACGCTACCTGTGGGCCAACCACGCCTACGCGCACCTCTACGGCACGGTCCCGGAAGGCATCGTCGGCAAGTACATCGAGGACCTCGACGCACCCGCCGAGGCCGACCAGTTCCGCGCCCTGGACCAGGAGATACTCAGCCGGGGCACACCGGTGCGCCACACCCTCGGCTACCGGCGCCACGACGGCAGCGCGGGCCGGGCGGTGGGCCACCGCTTCCCCGTACAGGAGAGCGCGCGCACCTGCGTCGCAGGGATCTACGTGGACGTCACGGATCATCTGCGCGCCACGGTCCAGTGGCAGGAGGCCGAGGAGAACCTGCAGGCCCTGCGTGACCACAGCGGCCTGCCCTGCGCGCTGCTCTCCGCGAACGGGCGGGTCATCGAGGCGAGCGCGGCGGCAGCCGAACTGTTCCAGCTCAGCCCGCACGACCTGGTGGGCCGCCGCGCACACACGCTGCTCGCGCCCGAGCCCGACCTCGACCGGCTGCACCGCCGCTGGAAGGGCCTGATATCCCGCCGCACGAGACGGGTGGAGACATCCGCGGTGCTCGTGGACGCACAGGGGCTGCAGCGCCGCGCGCAGCTCCACCTGACGACGATCGGGCACTCCGCCTCACGGGCCAGGCACGTCTGGGCCGTCGTCACGCACCAGAGCCTCGCCCATGAGGCCCATCCGTCGCTGACCGCCGCGCAGATCCGCATCCTCTCGCTGTTGGCGGAGGGCAGCAGCAACGGCGACATCGCCACTTCGCTGAAGCTGTCCCGGCAGACGGTCGACTACCACCTCAGCCGTCTGCGGCACGTCCTGGGCGCGGCGACCCGACCGGCCCTCGTCGCCCGCGCCTACGTCCTGGGCATCCTGGCGCCCCGCGCATGGCCGCCGCGCTCGGCCACGGCGGCCCATCCGCTCAGCACGGTCTAAAACTCTGAAACTACGGTCTCCTCAGCGGATGTTGACGTCGATGCACGCGTAGAAGGCGTTGGACGTGTCACCGATGTTCCACACCGCGAGGATCTTGTGCCTGCCGGTGGAGTTGCCGAGGTCGACCTGGTGCGAGACGGTCGCCGGGGGCTGCTGGTTGTGGCCGTCGACGGTGGCCACCTTGGTGCCGTCGACGAAGTACTCGTAGTTCGCGGTGCGGTGCCGGGCGGTGAACGTCCAGGTGAAGGTCTGCGTCCTGCTGACGTCGCTGACCTTCCAGCCCTTGCTGTCGTTGTCCAGTTCCGCGAACCGGGAGTTGCCGCCGCTGCAGCTGCGCAGCCCCTTGGGGCCCTCGACGCTCTGCGGTTCGTACTTGATGTCGCCGCAGGGCACGGTGCGTGCGGCGCACTGTGCCTGGCGGCTGGCGGGCGCGTTGACGTACCCGTGCGCGCTGGCCGAGCCGACCGGCAGCGTGAGGGCGAGGATGGGCGCAAGCCCGGCCCCTATCGCTGCGGCTGTCTTCCGCTTCTTGTCCATGCGTACTCCTTCACGGGCAGGGCTTCATGGGGGTGCGCGGCGTGAAGTGCTCTCGTGGAGCGGGTTGCGCGGGTTTCGCGGGTGGAGCAGTGGGGCGGTGGGGCCGGAGGTTCACGGCTGCCGATTAGTCCAGACCATAGACTTCGGCCGGTCGCGGTCAAGATTGAATTCCGGCCACACCGCGGAGACCCGCTGCCTACGCTCCAGTCACACGACGGGGAAGTCGAAGTAGGCGTCCGGGTAGGGCTCGTTCCGGAGGGTGTAGTGCCACCACTCGGAATCGTATGCACGGAAGCCGCACGTCTCCATGACGGACCGAAGGTGCCGACGGTTCCTCGCCTCGTCCTGCGTGATCCCTTTCGCCCCATGATGCGAAATGGAATCCATCAGGTCGTGGTCGCCGCCCATGGGAGCGAGCTCACCCGTGGCCAGTTCAAAGAGCGTCAGGTCGACCGTGCTGCCCCGGCTGTGGCCCGACTTGACGGCCACGAATCCCATCTCGAACATGTCGGTTCTGCCGATGTTCGGATAGTGCCGCGCCTTCGTCAGGCCGTCTTCCGGCTGTTCCGACCAGCGCAGGAAGCAGTCGACGGCGCGCTGCGGACGGTAGCCGTCCCAGAGCAGCAGGCCGAAGCCCATGGATTCGGCCTTCTCCCGGGCCAGTTCCAGGGCCGTGCACAGAGCCCTCGTGCCGACGATCCGGTTGGCCAGATACCCGTCCACCGGCTTTCCGGTGAAGTTGTCCCAGGTGGCGTACTTGGCGTCCCAGCGTATTCCGGACGCCAGCTCGTCGACGAAGACGAAGTCCTCCTTCACCGGATTTTCCCCGTCAGCGCCAACGACACCACCCGGTCTATCACTTCACCGAGCGGAACCCCTGCGGCGGCCATCATCCTCGGGTAACGGCTGTACGACGTCATGCCGGGAAACGTGTTGACCTCGTTGAGGACTACCGTGCCGTCCTGTTTGAGGAACAGGTCCACGCGCGCGAGCCCCCTGCACCCCAAGGCGCGGTACACGGCCTTGGCGGTCTCCTGGATGAGAGTGCGCGACTCCGCCGGAATGTCGGCGGGAACGATGGCCGTCGAGTTGTCGGAACCGGTTTCGGGCTGGTCCTCCTGATGGATGCGGAAGAACCCGTGCGAGAGGGCGATCCGGTCCACTTCGCCCACCATCAGGTCCAGTTCGTTCCCGAGGACGGCGCAGCCTATCTCGCTGCCGACGACAGTCTCTTCGATCAGCACCTTCGCGTCGTACCGCCTTGCGTTCTCCACCGCGCCCGGCAGTTCCGCTTCCCCGGACACCTTGGTGACGCCGAAGGACGACCCCGAGCGGGCCGGTTTCACGAAGACCGGATAGGTGAGCCGGCCGGGGTCGATGCTCTCGCCCGCCGTGAGGGTCCAGAATTTCGGCGTGGCAATGCCCGCACTTCCGGCGACGACGTACGCAAGGGACTTGTCCATGCACAGCGCGGAACTCTGCACATCGCAGCCCGCGTAGGGAATGCCGGAGAGCTCCAGCAAGCCCTGCATCGCGCCGTCCTCGCCGAGCTTGCCGTGCAGGACGGGCAGCACGACGTCCAGCGGGATCGTCTCGAATCGTCCCTGGTCCGAGTCCTGGACAAGGAGTCCGTGCACGCTGCTGTCCGGAGACAGCACAGCCGGACGGCAGTTCCCGCTCTCCCACTCCGCGTCCGGGCCGTCACAGAGGTTCCAGGCGCCGTCCCTCGTGATACCGATGTAGAACGGTTCGTACTTCTCCGCATCGAGGTTCCTTGCGACCTCCTGCGCAGACTTGACGGATATCGGGTGCTCTTCCGAACGCCCCCCGAACACGATCCCGACCTTCAGCTTATCCATGCTGGCCCCCACTTTCGAATGTCAAGCAGTTGATGATGGAGTTCTCGACGGTGTCGCTCAATGCGTGATCCGTGTAGTAGGCGATGTGCGGACTGATGACCACATTCGGCAGCTCCTGCAGCCGCAACAGCGCCTTGCTTTCAATGGGCCTGGTGCGACGGTCGGCGTAGAAGACGCCCTCCTCCCCCTCGAGGACGTCCAATGCGGCACCGCCCAACGCGCCGCTCACCAAGGCAGACACCAGCGCCTCTGTATCAATCAGCGCACCACGTCCGGTATTGATGATGTACGCGCCACGCTTCATCTGCTCCAAACGCTCCCGATTCAGCAGATGGTGCGTATCCACAGAGAGCGGTGCGTGGAGCGTGACCATGTCGCTCTGCCGCAACAGTTCATCGAGCGGAACGTATTCAGCGACGGCCTTGGGGTGATTGTCATGGGCGAGGACGCGACAGCCGAAGCCCCGCAGTCTGCCGATGACCGCTGCACCGATGCGACCTGTCCCGATCACCCCTACCGTGAGATCGCGCAGCTCTTTCCCGCGCGCTTCACTCGGCCTGTAGTCGTGGAGGTCCGCGCGCCGGAGGACGGATTTCGCATCCCGCACCGCCATCAGCATCATCATCAGCGTGTAGTCGGCCACGCTGTCCGGCGAATAGGTGACGTTCCCGACCGAAATGCCTACGTCACCTGCGTATTCCACATCGATGTGGTTGTACCCGATGCTTCGCGTGGAGATGTACGTGACACCGGCTTGCCCGAGCGCAAGCAGAGTGGCATTTGCGATGCGAGTCTTGTGGCCGACGCTGATGCATCGGTTTCCGGCGGCCAGTGCAATATTGGCTTCGGATACCGGCGCGTCCGTGATGACCGGCGTCACGCCGAAGCAAGGCGCCAGCTCTCGGAACAAGACCGCTTCATCCGGGCCGCACCCGTAGATGGTGATTCGGGACGGATCACTGTAGGTCATGCCTCCAGTCAAGGCGCCACGGTGTTGCCGGAACGTATGTGGTTTTCCATATGTTGGCGATACACCGCGGCGCTTTGACTGAGGCAATGACCTCCAGGCAGACAACATGATCCCCCTCAGCCTCGGCGAGATCGCCGCAATCGTCGGCGGCAAGGTCGAGGGCGACAGCTCAGTGACCGCGCCGACCGTGACCGTGACCGCTCCGGCCGTGCTCGACGGACGCCAGGCCGTGCCGGGCGGCCTCTTCGTCGCCTTCACAGGCGAGCACCACGACGGCCATGACTATGCAGGTCAGGCCAGCCGTGCCGGTGCGGTGGCCGTGCTCGGCACCCGGCCCACACCGCTGCCCACCGTCGTCGTCAGGGACCCCCGGAGCAGCCTGCAGGCGCTCGCCTCCCACGTCGTCGCCCGGCTGCGCGACGGGCTGACCGTCATCGGGCTGACCGGCTCCCAGGGCAAGACCGGCACCAAGGACCTGCTGGCCGCCGTGGTTTCGAGCGCCGCACCGACGACCGCCACCATCGGCTCGCTCAACAACGAGCTCGGCGTGCCGCTCACCATGTTGCGTGCCGACGCGGCCACCCGGTTCCTGGTCCTCGAAATGGGAGCCCGCCACATCGGCGACATCGCCCAGCTCACCGGCCTGGTCGCGCCCGACATCGGCGTCGTCCTCAACGTCGGCCGGGCCCACCTCGGCGAGTTCGGGTCGCGCGCCGCCATCGCCACGACCAAAGGGGAGTTGGTGCAAGGGCTGGCCCCCGGTGGCACCGCCGTCCTCAACGGCGACGATCCCCGGGTGGCCGCGATGCGCTCGCTCACCGACGGTCCGGTGCTCACCTTCGGCCGGGCGGCACACGCCGACGTACGGGTGCTCGGCCTGACCCTCGACCGGCTCGGCCGCCCGACCTGCACACTGCGGACCACCCACGCCTCAACTCCCTGCGCGCTACCGCTCGTCGGCGCCCACCAGGCTCTCAACGCGTCGGCCGCCGCGGCCGCGGGTCTTGCGGCGGGGGTGCCCCTCGACATCGCCGCGGCGGCGCTGGCCACGGCCTCGCTGTCGGAGTGGCGCATGGAACTGCGCGACCTCACCAGTGGCGCGATGCTGCTCAACGACTCCTACAACGCCGGGCCCGACTCCGCCCGCGCCGCCCTGGACGCGCTCGCGGCGATCGAGTGCGGGCGCCGGATCGCCGTCCTCGGCGAGATGCTCGAACTGGGCGAGGCCAGTGCGGCCGAACACCGTGCCGTCGGGGCGTATGCCGCCGCCCGGGCCGATGTGGTGGCCGTAGTCGGCGAGGCCGCCCGGCCGATCGCCGACGGCGCGGGCGAGGGAGCGGTGGTACTTGCCGACAACGACGCGGCCGTCGACTGGCTGCGCGGCCGCCTCGCCGCCGACGATGTGGTGCTCGTCAAGGCCTCTCGCGGGGCACGTCTCGACGAGGTCGCCGCCGCGCTCACGTAGCCGACCGAGCCGCAGTCAGCCCAACTACCAGCCTGATAAGGCACCTTGGAGCTCAGCGCCCGCGCCGCCGCATGTAGAGCTCGAAGGCCCGGTAGACCATCGGCCGCAGCGGCAGGTCCCACTCGCCGACGTACCGCACGGCCTGTCCCCCGGCGCCGACCTTGAACCGGATCAGTCCCACGTGCGCGTCGTCGGCGTCGAGGGTCGGGGTGATGCCGCGCAGGTCGTAGACGTCGCAACCGGCCGCCAGGGAATCGCGGATCATCGCCCACTGGCAGGCGTTGGAGCCGCGCACCTCACGCTTCTCGGTGGCGGAGGCACCGTAGGCGTACACCGCATGGGCGCCGACGCGGACCAGGATGGTGGCGGCGACCAAGTCGCCCTGGTGGTGGGCCAGATAGAGCTTGATCCGCTCGGGGTCCTCCGCGCGCAGCGCCGCGAACATGGTCTCGAAGTAGCGCAGCGGCCGGGGTGTGAAGCGGTCACGCCCGGCGGTGTGGACGTAGAGGTCGTGAAACGCCTTCAGGTCCTCGCCGACCGTGACTTCGACCCCCTCCTTGGCCGCCTTCTTGATGTTGCGGCGCCAGAGCTGGTTCATGCCCCTGAGCAGGTCGTCCTCGGTCCTGCCCGCCAGCGGGACCTCGTATTTGAACTGCGGGTGACCGACCCCGAAGCCGTCCTGCGGACTCTGCGGCAGCCAGCCGCCGCCCCTGAGCCGCCCCGTCACATGGACACCGACCGGGTTGTCCCACTGGCTGGGCAGGTCGGTGAGCCGCTCGATGCCCGGGTCGGCGATGCCCTCCTTGACCTGCGCGGCGCTCCAGGTGTTCGTGCACACCGACGGCCCGAGCCGGATCGCGAACGCGCCGCGCGACTTGAGATACGACGCCAGCGGGTCGAGCCACGCGCCGAGATCGCCGGTCCAGTCGATGACCGGGCCCTCGGCGAGGTAGGCCAGCGTGAAACGGTCGAACCGCGGCACCGGGCGGTGCAGGACGAGCCCGGCGCCGACCAGGCGCCGTCCGTCGAACCAGCCGAGCGACTCGCTGCGCCACTCGGTCTTGACGTGGGCCCATGCCGGGGTCTGCAGGAAGCTGACCGAGCGTTGGGTCCGCACGAACGCCAAGTGCTCCGCGGCGCTGATCGGTTCGACGGTCGGGCGCACGCCCGCTGCTCGTGCTGGTTCGCTGTAGGACATGCCGCCAGTCAAGGCGGGGCGGTGTTGTCGGCACGTATGCGGTTTTCGATACGCCGACGATATGTGGACGCCGTGTACTGGTGTTCACCAGCTGATTCCGGCCGCCACCGGCAGGTGGTCGCTGCCGGTCTCCGGCAGCTGCCACGCGCTCGTCGGTTCGACGCCGCGGACCAGGATCTGGTCGATCCGCGCCACCGGGAACGTCGCGGGCCAGGTGAAGCCGAAGCCGTTCCCGGCCTCGTCCTGGGCCGAGCGCAGCTGCGAGGTGATGCCGTCGAGCGCGCGGTCGTCCAGGGCGCCGTTCAGATCGCCGAGCAGCACCACCCGCTCGTTCCGCTCGGCGGCGAGGGCCGCGCCGAGCGCCCGGGCGTTCCGGTCCCGCGTGGCCGTCCCGAAGCCCCCCTCCGGGGTGACCCGTACGGACCCCAGGTGGGCCACGTACACGGCGAGGGGTCCCTGGTCCGTGGTCACCGTGGCGCGCAGCGCACGGTTGCCGACCAGCTTCTCCGCGGCCGGCTTGGCGTCCCCCATCGGCCCGACGTCCTGCTCGGTGTCGACCGGCCGGATGCCGGACAGCGGCAGCTTGCTCCACAGCCCGACCGTGCCCTGCACCGTGTGGTGCGGATAGGCCTTCGCCAGCTCCTTCTCGTACGTCCCCATGGCCTGCTGCGAGATCTCCTCCAGCGCCAGCACATCGGCACCGGAGTCCACCAGGTCGCGGGCGGTACCGACAGGGTCGGCGTTCTCTGCGGCGACGTTGTGGCTCGCCACGGTGAGGTCACCGTCCGACTGGGCCTTGTCGACGAGCAGCCCGCCGAAGAGGCTCAGCCACACCGTGACCGGCAGCAGCAGCGCGGCCACCGCGGTGGCGGAGCGACGCCACAGCGCGACGGCGAGCAGCACGGGGACGAACAGGCCGAACCACGGAAGGAAGGTCTCCATCAGGCTGCCGAGGCCACCGCGGTCGGTGATCTGTGCGTGCAACAGCATGAGCAGCCCCAGCAGGAGCGCCAGCGCGGCGGTCACCTTGCCGCGCTTCCACGGCCCCGGCCCGGAGAGGGCGTGGATCGCCCGCTGCAGCCGGGCGCGCCCGGCCCGTCCTGGCGCGGCCGCAGGAGCTGGGGGGCTGCTCCGCTCGATCTCCGCCGTGTCCAGCTGCGTCATCGCCTGTCCTCGCTCACTGCTGCATCCTGGGGTCCTGTGTGGGGTCGGCGTACATGCGGGGGCAGCCTCGGTCGTCGGTCGCATCGGTGCTCAATTCGTAGTGCCATGGTTCGTTCCGGTAGATCTGGCACAGGCCGTACTCGGCCCCGTGCCCGGACAGCCACGCCGTCGCGTCGGAGCCCCCGATGTCGACCGCGTCGCCGGACACATGGGGAGATGTCGAAGCGGTGGCCACCCAGCGGGCGGCCTCGCGCTCGGATCCGTATTCGGAGACCGCATCGGCGAGAAGCCGACTCTGGTATTTCGGGGAACGCCAGCCGCTGTTGACGTGGAATTCGACTCCGTCGGCCGCGGCGGCGGTCGCTGCCCGGCGCAGGGCCTTGCGCAGCTCCGGATCGAGTCTGGCCACGGCCGGAATCGAGTCGTCGAAGACCGTCACGCCGTCGGGGACGACGCCGTCGGCCTTGCCCGGGGAAGACGAGTGGGACGGAGACGGCATGATCGGCGGAGAAGGCCTGGACAAGGACGATCTGGTCGAGGACTTGGCCGTCTGAAAGGCGAGGACTCCCGCCGTGATCATTGCTATGACGGCCGTCAGACCGCCGATGACCAGCCAGCGAACCCGGTGGGGGGTCGTTCGTGCTGATGCTGGGGTTCGAGTCATACCGCCAGTCAAAGCAACAGGATGTTGCCGACACGTATGCGGTTTTCGATATGTCGACGATATGTGTCGGCTCGTATTCTGAAGAACATGCGTGTCTTGATCGTCGAGGACGAGCCCTATCTCGCAGAAGCCATCCGCGACGGCCTGCGGCTGGAAGCGATCGCGGCCGACATCGCGGGCGACGGCGGCACCGCGCTGGAGCTGCTCAGCTTCAACACGTACGACATCGCCGTCCTGGACCGCGACATTCCGGGGCCGTCCGGTGACGAGGTGGCCAAACGCATCGTCGCCTCAGGCAGCGGCATGCCGATCCTCATGCTCACCGCCGCCGACCGTCTCGACGACAAGGCCTCCGGGTTCGAGCTCGGAGCCGACGACTACCTGACGAAGCCCTTCGAGCTGCGGGAACTGGCGCTCAGGCTCCGAGCACTCAACCGCAGGCGGGCCCACAGCAGGCCCCCCGTCCTCGAGATCGCCGGTCTGCGCCTCGACCCGTTCCGCAGGGAGGTCTACCGGGAGGGCCGCTTCGTCGCCCTGACCAGGAAGCAGTTCGCCGTGCTCGAAGTGCTCGTCGCCGCGGAGGGCGGTGTCGTCAGCGCCGAGGAGCTGCTGGAGCGCGCGTGGGACGAGAACGCCGACCCGTTCACCAACGCCGTACGCATCACCGTCTCGGCCCTGCGCAAGCGGCTCGGCGAGCCGTGGATCATCGCCACCGTGCCGGGCGTCGGCTACCGCATCGAGGCGCAGCCGCGGACCGGGGACGAGGCGGCGGACCGTGCCTGAGGAGCACTCCATGCCGACGGAGCGGTCCGTGCCCAGGGAGAACGGGCTGAGCGTCCGCCTCAAGCTCACCCTGAGCTACGCCGGGTTCCTCATGGTCGCCGGTGGCCTGCTGCTCGCCGCCGTGGGGGTGTTCCTGCTGCGTGAGGGGTGGTTGCAGACCAACGAGGAGGGTGCGTGGAGAGTGTCTCCGGGCACCGACTTCGTGCAGGGTTTCGCCCCGATGGCGGCCGTGGTCATGGCGTTCCTCCTGGTGTTCGGCCTCCTGGGGGGTTGGCTCCTCGCGGGCCGCATGCTCGCCCCGCTGGACCGCATCACCCACGCCACCCGCACGGCCGCGGCCGGATCCCTCTCGCACCGCATCCGGCTCCCGGGCCGCCAGGACGAATTCCGCGAACTCGCCGACACCTTCGACGCGATGCTGGCGCAGCTCGAAGCGCACGTCGCGGAGCAACGGAGGTTCGCGGCCAACGCCTCACACGAACTGCGCACCCCGCTCGCGATCTCTAAGACGCTGCTCGACGTCGCCCGCACCGATCCGAACCACGACAGCGGCGAAGTCATCGACCGCCTCACCGCGGTCAACACCCGGGCGATCGACCTCACCGAGGCGCTGCTCCTGCTCAGCCGTGCCGACCAGCGGTCCTTCACCCGCGAGCGCGTCGACCTGTCCCTCCTCGCGGAGGAAGCCACCGAAACGCTGCTCCCGCTCGCGGAGAAGCACGGCACCACCATCGAGACCATCGGCGACATCGCCCTGACCACCGGCTCACAACCGCTGCTCCTGCAACTGACCATGAACCTCGTGCACAACGCGATCGTCCACAACCTGCCGGATCGGGGCACCGTGTGGGTGAGCACCAACAACCACCCCAATGCCGTGGTGCTGACCGTCGAGAACACGGGCGAAAGGCTGACCCCTGAACTGGTCTCGACCCTCACCGAACCCTTCCAGCGCGGCACCGAGCGCCTCCACACCGACCATGCGGGCGTCGGGCTGGGCCTGGCCATCGTCAAGACCATCACCCGGGCACACGACGGCACACTCACCCTCACCCCGCGACCCGACGGCGGGCTCCGCATCACCGTGGCACTCCCCGCGAAATCCCCGTACGCCGACAGGTGAAGAGAAGCCGGACGTCCGCGGCTCAGCAGGTGATCGAGGGTCGACATGTTTTGGCCTGGCGCAGGCAGTCGCTGCGCATCGAGGAGGCGAAGGAGCGGGTACGGTCCACGCCCGCCACCCGGGTCCGCAAGGACATGGAGACCTGGACCGGGCGCGGCGGCCAGCGTCCCCTGCCGCCCTGGGCCCAGTCGCTCGGCAGCGACCGGCGGCTGCTCATGGAACTGGCCGACACCGTCGCGCACGCCCACAAGCACGTCATCGCCCCGTACCAGCAGCACATCGATGCGCTCAGCCGCGCGGACCAGGCACTGCGCACCCGCCAGGCCACTCACGGCGGCCTGGACACCCTCCTGTCCGGCCTCAACCCCCGCTACATCCGGTGGAGATCGCCCGTCCTTGAACTCACCATGGCCTCCGGCATGACGGGCGGCATCCACCTCGCGGGCCGCGGCCTGCTCCTGATCCCCACGGTCTTCGGGGCGGTGTACCCGGCGCTGGACGAATCGGCCGAGCCCCAGCCGTGGCTGACCTACCCCGTCGCCCTGCGGGACACGGACCTCTTCCTGCCGTCCACCGACACGGCACGAGCCCTCAGCACCGTCCCCGACTCCCTGACCGCGCTCCTCGGCCACACCCGCGCCGTGGTGCTGTGGACCATCGCCCGGCACCCTGGCTGCACCACCACCGAACTCGCCCGCCACGCAGGCATCTCACCGGCCAGCGCCAGCCAGCACGCGACCGTTCTCCGCACGGCCGGTCTCTCGCACACCACCCGGCACCACAACACCGCTCTGCACACCACCACGCCCGCAGGCACCAACCTCCTCAACACCGCAGCCTGAGGGCCCACGGCAGCCCCGCAGCAGTCTTATGCGAGTCGGCCGAAGATGTGGTTGGCCGGAGAGTCGGGATCGTCTCCGTAGAAGAACTCGGACGCGGCCTTGTGATACTCGGTCCGCGACAGAGCACCTGAGGCGTCCAGGTCGAGCGCGTTGAACACCTCGGCGCACTCTTCGTCGGCGGCCCGTCCCGTGCTTCCGAAGATGTGCGTGAACTCGGTGAGGCTGATCGCGTCGTCACCGTCGGCGTCGGCGAGGTCGAAGAAGCGGTCGGCGACCGGCGCGAGCTCCTCGGCGTACCGAGCCCGATGGACAAACGTGGCAGCGAACGCCTCCGTCAGCTCCGCCGAGGTCACCCTGTCGTCCTTGTCGGCGTCGACGGGGGCGATCACGGACTCCCAGAACTCACGCATGGTCTCCTGCATGCGCATGCCCTGAGGGGAGTCGGAGGGAATGCCCCTGGCCTGGAGGTAGCGCTCGCTCATGAGGACGACGTCCTGCCGCGTTATCGCACCGTCGCCGTCGACGTCCGCGGCGCGGAACCATCGCTCGTACTTGCGTTTGCGCAGCTCATTCATAGGCGCAAGGTAAGTCCGCATCTGCGATGCGGCCAGGTCGATTCCCGGTCGCAGTCACCGTCACCGCTGTAAAGACCTGTGGTCGTGGGGTCAGTGGGTACGCGGCCGACAACGACGAAGTTCGGGCGTCGGCCTGCCGGTCACGAGTTCATCCGCCACGAGCCTGCCGACGGTGGGCGCCAGCGCGACGGCGGAGTGCATCACCGCGACGTAGACGGATCGATCCTGTGTCGCGTATCCGATAAGAGGTCCGTGTACGGGGATGGGGCGCCTGGCGGTGCGATGGCCCAGCAGACGGCACTGATCACTTCCACGGAAGGTCGCCCGCAGGCGCAGGAGCGCGTCGTACGCGGCCTGTTCACCGGGTGCGGCCCGGCCTGCACCGTGCGACAGAGGCAGCAGCAACTCGCCGTCACGCGCCTCCCGGACCTCCAGATCAGGGCGGGCCACGATGGTTCTGACCAGTCCTGGAGGTGCCGAGACCCGCACGAGGGTGGCCGGAGAGGCAACAACGGGAAGGTCGACCGGCAACGGCTCACAGAGCTTGGGGACGCCGGTTCCCGCAGTGAGCACGACAGTTGGGGCGGCGTGGAACCCGGTCGAGGACAGCACTCCCCCGACCCGTTCACCGGACATCTGCAACGAGGTGACGTCCGTTCCATACCGCACGGTGGCTCCGTGGGCCCTGGCCGCGGCCACGAGTGCGCCGGTCATTGCCGCTGCGTCGACACCCAGGTCGGTGGGGATGTGGATGGCCTGGTCGGGAGGGTTACGCAGGGCGGGTTCCAGGGCGGCGATGTCACTGCGTCCGACGCGGAACTGTCCGGGCGCAGGCTGCACCTTCTGCTCCGGCCCGCCGCCCCAGTTCAGCGAGCCGGTCCGGCGGACGGCGACGTGCGGCAGCTCGACCTCCAGACGCCGCCAGTCCGCCAGCACATACGCACGCAGGTCTTCCGCTCCCCCGGGCCGTTCCCCTCCCGCCCCACTGACCCAGGCAAAGGAGTCCCCGGTAACCCCGACGGCCGGCCCCGGCCCCTGCTCCAGCAAGGTGACCGAGACACCCCGACGCGCCAAGTGATAGGCCACAGAGGCCCCGACGATTCCCGCTCCGACAACTACGACGGCTGACATGAGGTCCTTTCGCCAGAAGGGCTGTCAGGTCGTGCTCCTCGAGAGAGAACCTCCGCTCAGGGGACAGCTCACCGGAGTAGTCCTCAGAAACGATCGAGGGGCCGTTTCAGATTGCTCTGAAACGGCCCCTCGATCAACGACTCTTTCGAGTCGGGACGACAGGATTTGAACCTGCGACCCCTTGCCCCCAGTCAAGTGCAGGATTCTGGCTCGGAGTTCGAAGCGCCGTTGACGGCCGTACGACGCCGTATGCGGAAGTACGGTGCCGCTGGGGCCCTCATTCGCCGGGCAGAGCCGCCGCCTGCCGATCTGCGTGTACGCGGCTCCGCTCGGGCCCTGATCGGGGCCCTGCTGGCAGCTCCCCTCGGCGACCTCGGCGCCCGTGCCGGCGGAAAGGCCGCCCTGGCAGCGGCCCAAGAGCAGACCCGCGCGGTCTACGCCGAGTTCGCCCTTGCGGGGAGGGCCCTAGTCGATGCGCTGCACCGGTACGTGATGCAGCCAGGGCCTGACTTGGACGCCGCTACGGCGGCATACCTGGAAGCGTTGGTCCAGGCGCGCTGGGAATACGACGTCGTATCTATTGAGGGCCCTCCGAGGGTCCGGGATACGGCTAAGGCATTCATTGATCAGGTACTGACGTGCCGGGAGCGCGGGTCCGCGTACGCCAGTGTGGTGGTGGGGTTCAGCAAGTTGGAAGAGTTCCGGCGGACGGATGACGACCCGCACAGCGCGATGGAAGCGGCAGTTCAGGCCGGGTACTTGGACCGGCGTGAGACCCGGCGGCGCCCCACCCCCGAGTGCTCCGGGATGGGGCGCCGTACTGCGGCTGGTCAAGGCTGTTCACGTAATCCCCTCACGTGCCTCCTGGTCCTGGCTGGCGAAGGCTAGATTGCGCCGGGCAGTCCCAGGGCGGCCAGGAGGGTTGAGGAGAGCTCTTCCGCGAACCGGGCCGACCCGGTGAGCGTCTGCCGGATGGCTTCCTGGTCGGGCGTCAGTCCGGCAGCGGCCGACCAGGCGAGAGCGCCGACCACGCCGACGCCTCTGACAAGCCAGCGCGTGCGCTGAGACATTACCGCCCCACCGTGCCCTCTGCGGCGCAGCGGCACGAAGATGGGGTGCTCAGCGGGACCGCTCAGCTGCGCGGTAGGGGCGAGCCGAGCAGCCAGTTGCCGGGTGCCTCGGTGTCGGTGCTGAGGTAGAACTCTTCGATGGCGGTGCGGAATTCGTCGTGGGTGATGGTGCCGCTGCCGTTGCGGTCGAGGCGCTGGAAGGCCGCGCTGGAGGTGGCTGGGTCGATACCGAGGGCCTCGTACATGCGGACGTACTCATCAGCGGTGAGCATGCCGCTCTTGTCCGTGTCCAGGGCGCGCATGAGGGCGTCGATGATGGGCGTCACCAGACGTTCGACGGTCTTGGCATCGGCTGCGATGTGGGAGCGCATGGCGGTGATGAACTGTTGGCGCCCGATGCGGGCCTGAGCATCCGGGGCGCCGGCCTCGCCCAGGACGTCCCACCAGAGCATGAAGGCCTCGCGCAGCGCGCGCTTGTTGCTCTCGTCCGGCGCCACCGCGGCGAACACCTCGCCGATCTGCTGGAAGTCGTCGCGGGTGAGGTAGCCGTCGCCAGTGCGGTCGAACCAGGTGAACAGGAAGGTGAACTTCTGCTCGGTGCTGTTCTGCGCCATGGTGGCCTCCTTGAACGGGGTGGTTGGTCAGGGCTCTCATGTCCTGCCGGCATACGTGGCGCAGACCTGCCTCCCGCGTTTCTGCTGGTCGGGCACATGTAGTGGATGTATCCGGCCGATGCATAGCGACTACATGCTGGGCGCTGAAGGTGGTCGGCCCGAACTTGAAACCTGGAGCCGACGCTCCCGCTCCCTGGGTTTCATCGGAGCCTCAGGTTTCGATGTAGGTGACGGAGTCGGCTTAATTCCCTTATGTGAGACGGCCGAAGATGTGGTTGGCTGGCGCGCCGGGATCATCTCCGTATAAGAACTCGGAAACGGCTTGGTGATATTCGGCCCGCGAGAGGGATCCGGAAGCGTCGAGGTCGGGCGCGTTGAACACCTCGGCGCACTCGTCGTCGGTGGCCCGTCCGGTGCTTCCGAAGATGTGTGTGAACTCGGTGCGGCTGATCGCACCGTCGACGTCGGCGAGGTCGAAGAAAGGTCACCCTGTCGTCCTTGTCGGCGTCGGCGGGGGCGATCACGGACTCCGAGAACCCGTGCATGATCTCGTACATCTGCCGTGCCTGAGGAGTGTCTGGGGCGATGCCCCTGGCCTGGACGTAGCGTTCGCTCATCGTGACGACGTCCTGCCGCGTTGGCGCGCTGTCGCCGTCGACGTCTGCGGCACGGAACCACCGCTCGTACTTGCGTGTGCGCAGCTCATCCATAGGCGCACGGTAAACGCGCGTCAGCGGTGCGACTAGGCCGATTCCCGGCCGCCGACGTGAACAGGTGGTCTGCACTGCTCAGAGAGCGATGTCGTCGTCGAAGTCAAGGGCGACACCGGCGAGGTGGATTTACGCGAGGTAGATGATTGCGGTCTTGTCGTATCGCGTGGCCAGGCAGCGCCATTGCTTCGAGCAGTTGATGCACCGTTCGACGGTGTTGCACTGCTTGTACGCCTCGCGGTCTAAAGCGGGTGGTCTGCTGCCGCGCTGGTCGGCCGCGACGGGGATGAGCCCTCGGATGATGAACTCGTCGGAAAATGCAATCTGCCGTGTCTGGGGGGCGAATGTCGCGCACCGCCTGACGCCTGCCCGCTTCCCCCCCCCACCGCCCGAGCCTGCGACCTCGTCGATCAGGAATGGAAGAGCCCGCCCCACGTCGACGGGCGTGATCGGGTACGCCGCGACACCAACCACGACAATTGGGTCCTGTGCGGGGATCCGTTCGATAGCGGGATGATCGATGCCGCACTCACGATGGCACGCTGAGCGACTTGATCGCTCAGTCCCGACTGAGACACCCGGCGTGCCAGGTCCCCCGAAGCCTCCGCCCGCGACTGGCTCGCGGACGTGCCCTCCGCTTTGCGACGCCGGGCATCGTGGAGGGCCGCGAAGGCGAACCACTGACCACTGGCTGGAGCTGCACGGATCCCGACACGGTCGGCCCGCACCACGCGGCACCAGGACATCCGACCCCAGCGTTCAACCTCTGGATGATGTGTGCACCAAGACATGGAGTTCACACAGACATAGGGTCGGTGAAAGCCATCAAGGGGTCGAGTGGGAGCACAGCCCTTGACGAGTATTCGGACAACGGGGCGAATGGCGGGGCCCCTTGCCTCATACACCAGACCAGTCAGCGGAAATGCTCCCTGGGAGCACAGGGAGCAGCTTCCCGCTCCCAGAATCGCTCCCAAACACGAAATAGGGGCCATCCGAAGATGGCCCCTACCTGCGACGTTTCCGTCGGGACGACAGGATTTGAACCTGCGACCCCTTGACCCCCAGTCAAGTGCGCTACCAAGCTGCGCCACGTCCCGGTGTGTTCGTTGCGGTGTGTGTTCCGCGTGATCACAGGTAGAACTCTACCCCACACCGAAGGGTGCTCCGTCCTGCGGTGACCGCCGTCAGGGACGCGCGACAATCGCCGTATGAGCTCTGCACCTGGACCGGACGACAGTGGCCGCGAGCGCGATCGTGACGAGGAAGGACGGGCCCGCAACCAGCGGCCCCGTGACGGGCTCGGGCGGCCGTTGCCCTACGGCTCCGACGGGGTGCCGCGGCAGCCGGAGGGTGTCGTGCGTACGCCCGAGGAGTCCGTGCGCGAGGCGCAGGCGCTGCTCGACGCCGGGCAGCCCTTCCACGCGCACGAGGTCTTCGAGGACGCGTGGAAGTCGGGGCCCGAGGAGGAGCGCGGCCTGTGGAAGGGGCTCGCGCAGCTTGCCGTCGGGCTCACGCATTCGGCCCGCGGCAACACCACGGGCGGGGCGCGGCTGCTGTTGCGCGGGGCCGGGGCCGTTGCCGACTGGAGCGCGCGGGCCAGGCAGGAGCGGCCGTACGGGATGGGGGTCGGCGAACTGGTGACGTGGGCGGAGGCGTTGGCCGAGGTCCTCGAGCGGGAGGGGATCGCGGTGGACGCGGCCACTCACGCGCCGCGGCTGCGGGGTGGGGCGAGCGGGTAGGAGGAGGCGCCCCGGGGTGGAAATGGAGGCACTGCCCACCCCCGCCGTCACCGAACCGGCCTCACCCCACATGCACACCCCCCGCCCCGGTGTGAGGGTGGCCGTGTGACCACCACCGATCAGTCGGCCGCGGCCGTGCCCGCTCCCGCCGAGGCCCAGGCGCCGCCCGTTCTCGACCGGCGGCGACGGAACGTCGTCTTCGTGACGATCATGCTGGGCATGCTGCTCGCCGCCCTCGACCAGACCATCGTCGGCACCGCGCTGCCGACGATCGTGTCGGATCTGGGCGGGGCCGAGCACATGTCGTGGGTCGTCACGTCGTATCTGCTCGCGGAGACCGTCGCCACGGTCCTCGTCGGCAAGTTCGGTGACCTGTTCGGGCGAAAGGTCGTCTTCCAGGTCTCGGCGGTCATCTTCATCACCGGCTCCTTCCTGTGCGGCCTGTCGACGAACATGACGCTGCTCATCGCCTGGCGGGCGATGCAGGGCATCGGCGCGGGCGGCCTGATGGTCACGTCCATGGCGCTGATCGCGGATGTCATCCCGCTGCGCGAGCGCGGCAAGTACCAGGGCGCCATCGGCGCCGTCTTCGGCGTGTCCACCGTGATCGGGCCGCTGCTCGGCGGGCTCTTCACGGATCACCTGAGCTGGCGCTGGGCGTTCTACGTCAACGTACCCATCGCGATCGTCGTGGTTCTCGCGGCCGCCCGGACCATTCCCGTCGTGAAGTCGGCGGTGCGGCCGGTCATCGACTATCTCGGCATCGCGCTCGTCGCCGTGGGCGCGAGCGCCCTGATCCTTGGAACGAGTTGGGGCGGCAACCAGTACGCGTGGGGGTCGCCGACGATCATCGGTCTCTTCGTCGGCGGTCTCGTCGCGCTGGCGCTGTTCTGCGTCGTCGAGACGAGGGCCGCGGAACCGATGCTGCCGATGCGGCTGTTCGCCAACCCGGTCTTCACGGTCTGCTCGATCCTCAGCTTCATCGTGGGCTTCGCGATGCTCGGCGCGATGACGTTCCTGCCGACCTATCTGCAGTACGTCGACGGGGACTCCGCCACCATCTCGGGCGTGCGGACGCTGCCCATGGTGGTCGGGCTGCTCATCGCGTCCATCTTCAGCGGCAACGTCGTCAGCAAGACCGGTATCTACAAGGTCTTCCCGATCGTGGGAGCGCTGGTCATGGCGCTCGGGCTGTATCTGCTCTCGCTGATGGGCAGCGCCACCAGCACATGGCTGGAGTCGCTGTACATGTTCGTGCTCGGCACCGGCATCGGTCTGTGCATGCAGGTCCTGACGATCGCCGTGCAGAACACCGTCGCGTACGCGGATCTGGGCACGGCCACGTCGGGCGTCACCTTCTTCCGTACGCTGGGCAGCTCGTTCGGCACGGCGGTTTTCGGCACGATCTACGCCAATACGCTGGCGCCGAACCTCAAGGACGGGGTCGCCGCGGCCGCGCGGGCCAGCAGTGGTGATCCGGTCGCCATCGGCAAGGCGGCACAGAACCCCGGCGGGCTGCACGAGCTACCGGCCGCCGCTGCCGCGCCCATCGTCAAGGCCTACGCGGACAGCCTGCACACCGTCTTCCTGTGGACGGTTCCGGTGGCGCTGCTCGGGTTCGTGGTGGCGCTCTTCCTCAAGCAGGTCGAGCTGCGCGACAGCGCGCGCATGGGCGCCCCGGACATGGGCGAGGGCTTCGCGCAGCCGAGCAGCGGCGACTCCGGGCACGTGCTGGAGCGGGGCGTCGCCGCCATCATTCGTAACGTCGGCATGTCCACCGCGCGCGGGATCATCCGGGACTCCGACACCCGCCTCGACATCGCGGGCGCCTGGGCGGTCATGCAGGTCTCGCTGTTCACCCGAATGGTCGGGCACGCAAGTCTTGGGCTGATCGCCGCCCGGCGCAGGATTCCGCCCGAGGTCCTGGTGCCCGTCTTCGACCGGATGGTCGAAGAGGGGTATCTGACCCGTACGGGCACGTACTTCTCGCACACACCCGCCGGGGAGCGCGAGGCGGAGGTGATCTCCAAGGCGTGGGCCTCCTGGCTGGGCGAGGAGGTCAGGAAGGACATCGGGCGGCCCGCGGACAAGGAACTCGCCGCGGCGGTCGACGTCATCGCCAAGCGGCTGCTCGCGGAGGATCTGGAGCAGGGGCTCTCACCGGAGACGGCGGGGGCCCGGGTCTCCGGGCGCTGAACACGGTCAAGGCACGGTGCCTGTTGCTCAGCGCAGGAGCAGTTGCAGGCCGCCGAGCACGGTCGCGCCGATCACCAGCTGCTCGAAGAGCCGCTGGTTGATGTGGTGCACCGTGTACTTGCCGAGGATCGCGCCCGGTACCACGAAGAGCACCAGGGCCGCGTCCAGGAGCAGCGACCGGGCGTCGATCAGCCCGAGGCTCACGCTGAAGGGCACCTTGGACGTGTTGACGATGAGGAAGAACCACGCGGACGTGCCCAGGAAGCCCAGCTTGCGGAAGCCCGCCGAAAGCAGATACATCGACATCACCGGTCCGCCCGCGTTGGCGACCATGGTGGTGAAGCCGCCCAGGATGCCGTAGGAGGGCGCTTTGAGGCGGCTCCCTCGTGAGCCCACCGCGCCCTCCTGGTCCGGGCGGGCCGGCGACCTGCGGCGGCGCGCGATGGTGACGCCCGCCATGAGCAGGAGGATCGCCCCGATCGACGTACGCATCACGGCGTCGTCCGCCCACATCAGGAAGACCGTGCCCGCGACCACTCCCCCGGCGACGGCGGGGAACAGTCGCCAGAGGGTGGGCCAGTGGGCGTGCCTGCGGTAGGTGAGCACGGCGAGGACGTCGCCCGCGATCAGGATGGGGAGCAGGACTCCGGTGGACGCGCGGGCGGGCAGCACAGCGGCGAACACCGCGAGGCTGATGGTGTTCGCCCCGCTGACGGCCGTCTTCGAGAAGCCGACGAGCAGTGCCGCCACGGCCAGCGCGGCGAACTGTGCTGCCGAGAGGTCCCAGCCCATGCCGCTCCTACGCGCCGTAGTGGGCGCGCAGTTCCCGCTTGAGCACCTTCATGCTCGGGCCGAGCGGGAGTTCGTCGGTGAATTCCACCAGGCGCGGGTACTTGTGGCGGCCGAGGTGCTCCTTGGACCACTCGATGATCGTCTCGGCCAGCTCGGGCGTGGCGTCGGCCGCCGCGACGACGACCGCGCAGATCTCCTCGCCGTGCACCGGGTCGGGCAGGCCGATCACGGCGGTCTGGGCGACGGACGGGTGGCGCATCAGGACCTCTTCGACCTCGCGCGGGTAGACGTTGAAGCCGCCGCGGATGATGACGTCCTTCTTGCGGTCGACGATGGCGAGGAAGCCGTCGGCGTCCTTGGTGCCGAGGTCGCCGCTGCGGAACCAGCCGTCGACCAGTGCCTCGGCGGTCGCCTCGGGGCGCCCGAGGTAGCCGGAGAAGACGTTGTGGCCTCGGATGACGACCTCGCCGAGCTCGCCGGTGGGCAGCAGTTCGACGCGGTCGTCGACATCGGCGCGGGCGATCTCCACGTCGACGCCCCAGAGCGGGTGGCCGATGCTGCCTGCCTTGGTGCCGAAGTCGGGCTGGTTGACGGAGGCGGTCGGGGAGGTCTCGGAGAGCCCGTACCCCTCGTACACGGGCGTGCCGAAGGCCTTCTCGAAGCGTTCGAGTACGGCGACGGGCAGCGAGGCGCCGCCGGAGATGCAGATCCGCAGCTTGGGCAGCCGCTCCGCGGCCTCGGCCGCGGCCACCAGGCCCACGTACATGGTGGGGACGCCGTGGAAGGTGTTGACGTTCTCCGTGACCATCAGCTCGATGGCCCGCGCGGCGTCGAAGCGCGGGAGGAGGACGAGGGTGGCGCCCGCCCGCCAGGTCGAGTTCATGGAGACGGTCTGGCCGAAGGCGTGGAAGAGCGGCAGCGCGCCGAGGGCGGTGTCGTCGGGGCGGACGTCGTTGGCGTCGAAGGCATTGACCGTCGCGTTCATGACCAGGTTGAAGTGGCTGAGCACGGCGCCCTTGGGGACGCCCGTGGTGCCGCTGGTGTAGAAGACGACGGCCGGGTCGTCGGCGTCGCGCGTGACGTAGGTGGTGAGGGGCTCGGTGGCGCCCGCCAGGGCCTCCAGCTCGCCCTCGGCGCCGAGCCGCACCATGCGCACGTCGGTCGCTTCGGCGGCCGCCGCGCCGGTCGGCGCCTGGGCGGGGTGGCAGAGGAGCAGGGTGGCGCCGCTGTCCCGCAGGACGTGCTCGACCTCTTCCGCGGAGAGCAGCAGGTGGACGGGGACGACGACGCCGCCCGCGGCGAGGATGGCGTAGTAGGCCTTCGGGAACTCGGCGGTGTTGGGCGCCATCAGGGCCACTCGGTCGCCCGGCCGCACACCGAGCTTCGCGAGGGCTGCGCCCTGGGCACGCGCCTCGCACCACAGGTCCTTGAACGTGAGGCGCAGTTCGCCCTCGACGAGGGCGGTGCGGTCGGGGTGGCGGCGGGCGGGCTCGGCGAGGATCGCGGCAAGGGAGAGCGTGGCCATGAGGGAGGAGGCTCCGTTTCCGAGGGGCTTGCAGCTTGCGGCTTGCGGTGGGGCGGACTGGTCTTGACGGCGGCGCACGACCCCCGCCCCCTTCGTAGAGGGCGGCGGGCTGTCGCCGGTTCGGCCGCTTCCGGGGAGAAACGGCACGCACCCGCCTCCCTCGGTCGCGGCCCCAGCAGCGATGACCGCCGTCAGTCTCGCTCGACCAGGAGTGCGCTGCCCTGCCCGACGCCCACACACATGGTGGCGAGGCCGCGCGTGGCGCCCGTGCGGCGCATCCGGTGCAGCAGGGTGGTGAGGATGCGGGCGCCGGAGCAGCCGAGCGGGTGGCCCAGTGCGATCGCCCCGCCGGACGGGTTGACCAGTTCCGGATCGATGCCGAGGGCATCGACGCAGGCGAGCGCCTGGGCCGCGAACGCCTCGTTGAACTCGGCCTCCTGGAGGTCGTCGATGTGCCAGCCGACGCGGGCGAGCACCTTGCGCGTGGCGGGGACGGGGCCGATGCCCATGACGTCGGGGTGGACGCCCGCCGAGGCCCCGGCCGTGTACCGCCCGAGGGATTCGAGGCCGAGCTCGTTCAGGGCCTCCTCGCTGACGAGCAGCAGCCCCGCCGCGCCGTCGTTCATCGGCGACGCGTTGCCCGCGGTGACGGTGCCGTCCTTGCGGAAGACGGGTCGCAGGCCGCTGAGCTTCTCGTACGAGGTGTCCTCGCGCACGCACTCGTCCGTGTCGACGACGATGCCGTCCGGCCGCGTGACGGGGAGGAGTTCGTCGTCGAAGTGGCCGTCCTTGCGGGCGGCGGCCGCGCGCTGGTGGCTGCGGAGCGCGAAGGTGTCCTGGCGTTCGCGCGAGACTCCATACCGCCCGGCGACCTCCTCGGCGGTCTCGCCCATCGCGAGGACGCCGTGCAGGTCCTTCATCCTCGGGTTCGTGAGGCGCCAGCCGAGGCGGGTGTCCGCGGTCTCCATGCGGTGCGGCAGTGCCTCGTCGGGGCGGGGCAGCACGAAGGGGGCGCGGCTCATCGATTCGGAGCCGCCCGCGAGAACGATGTCCGCCTCCCCGGCGGCGATGGTGCGCGCGGCGGTCGTGACGGCTTCCAGGCCGGAGGCGCAGAGCCGGTTCACGGTGGCGCCGGGCACGGAATCGGGGAGCCCCGCGAGGAGGGCGGCCATCCTCGCTACGTTGCGGTTGTCCTCGCCCGCCTGGTTGGCGGCGCCCCAGTAGATGTCGTCGATCCGGGCGGGATCGAGCTGGGGGATGTCGGCGAGGAGTCCCCGCACGACGCCCGCTGCGAGGTCGTCGGGGCGGACGGAGGAGAGGGCGCCGCGGAGTTTGCCGATGGGGGTGCGGCGGGCGGCGGCGAAGTGGACGGTGCACACGATACGGCTCCGGATCGTTCTGCGGGTCACGCTGCTTCGGTTCTGCGGGTCACGCTGCGCAGCTGGGTGGCTGGTGGCCGGGCAGCTGAGCCAGCGCGTAAATTAGCGCTGCTAGTTTTGGAGTCTATGCGGGAGGCGGGGGCCAAGGGAAGAGGGACCTGAAGAGGGTCTAGGCAGTCGGCCGGTCGGCGCCTCCCGCCGCGCCGAGGGTCGTCAGGCCAGGGCGATCCGGACCGCGCCGCCCCTGACGTCCACCCGTGCCGTCCAGCCCCCGGGCACCCGGAACGGCCGGTTCGGGACGGCCGGGCGGCGCGTGCGGGTGCGGTGCAGGGTCCTGCCGTCCTGCGTGATCACCAGCGTCGGACGCGCGACGAACTCGGTCGTGCGGAGAGTGAAGCCCGCCGCGGGCTCGTCCGGCGTCAGACGGTTCGGGGCGATCCAGGCGAGCGGGGCGGCGACCCGCAGCCGCACCGCCGCCGAGGGCCAGTCCCCGTCGGAGAGGTAGCGCCGGACCGCATCCGCCGCCATCCTCCCCTCGCGCGCCACCGTGCGTGCCGGTTCGGCCGCGTGCAGCACGTTGCCCACCGCGAAGACGCCGCGCCCGTCCGTGCGGAAGGCGCCGTCGACCGCGGGGCCGCGCGTGCCGGGGTCCAGCAGGAGACCGGCGCGCCGGGCCAGTTCGTGGTCGGGGACGAAGTCCCCGGTGAACACGACGGTGTCGCAGGCGACGTGTGCCGTCCTGCCGTCCCGGTGCCGGAGCCCGACCCCGGAGAGCCTGCCGCGGCCGAGGAGTTCGACCACGGTGGCGTCGGTGAGCAGGGGCACGCCGTGCCGCAGCCGCGCGTCGAGGGCGCGGGCAGGCCGCGCCTGGTGCCGCGGGTGCTCGGTGACCAGCGCGGCGACGGCGACCCCGGCGCGCCGCAGGGTGTCCAGGGCGGTGAAGCTCGCCGGTTCCGCGCCGACCACGACGGCACGCGTCCCGATCCGCTGCCGGTGGAGGTCGGCGGCCTGCTGGAGCTCGCCCGTGGTGTACACCCCCGCGGGCCGGGTGCCGGGCACCAGGCGTGCGGTGCGCGGGCGTTCGCGGGCGCCCGTGGCGAGGACGACCGCGCGGGCGGTGATGCGCTCCAGGCCGCGGGTGCTCGTGGCGTCCACGGTGAGCGGCGCCGACCACGCGGTCACGCTGACGCCGGTCCGCAGCACGGCGCCGGTGCCGACGGCCGCCGCCACACAGCGCTCCGCGTACTGCGGCCCCGTCATCCCGAGGCGTCCGAAGCCGCCGTGCAGACAGTGCCGCGGTATGCCGCCCGCCTGCCGCTCCCGGTCCACCACCTCGACCTCGCCCACGCCCGACGCGGCAAGCCCGGCCGCCGTGGCGAGACCCGCGGGCCCCGCGCCGACGACCAGCACGTCGACGATGCGCTCCCGCCTCATCCGGTACCCATTTCCGCACCCCGTTCGTAGAGTTCCCGCACCTCGGCACCGCAGTAGAAGCCCTGGCAGCGTCCGCTCCGCGCCCGGGTGCGGCGCCGCAGGCCGTCCGGGGAGCCGGGCGGGATCGTGGCTGCGAGGGCGTCGCGGATCTCGCCGCGCGTCACGCGCTCGCAGTGGCAGACGACGGCACCGTACGCAGGGTCGGCCGCGATGAGGTCGGCGCGCTGGTAGGGGCGGGGGAAGGCCTCGCCGAGGTTCGGCATGGAAATCGTCTCCAGATCGCGGGGTCCTGCGAGGTCCAGGCCGTTTCCGGCGAGGAGCTCCGTGACATGGGCGGCGATGGCCAGGGAAGCGGTGAGGCCGGTGGAGCGGATGCCGCCGACGGTGACGTAGCGCTGTTCCTTGTGGGCGCTGATGCGGTAGTCGTCATGTTCGGTGGCGGCGCGGAGTCCCGCGTAGACCGCGGTGACCTCCTCGTCGAGCAGCTCGGGGAGGATCCGGCGGCCCTGCTCGCGCAGCGCCGCGATGCCCTCGGCCGTCGACCCGGTGGCCGCCTTGTCGTCCAACTCCTCGGCGGTGGGCCCGAGAAGAATGTTTCCGTACACGGTCGGGGCCACGAGGACACCCTTGCCGAGCGCCGTGGGGACGGGCAGCAGGATGTGCCGCACCAGGTCGCGGGCGAACTTGTCGTAGACGATGAGCTGGCCCCGGCGCGGGGTGACGGTGAAGTCGTCGTGGCCGAGCAGCCGGTCGACGGTGTCGGCGTGCAGACCGGCGGCGTTGACCAGGTGACGGGTCCGCAGGGTGCCGCGGCTGGTCGTCAGGAGGTGCGGGTCGCCCGTCGGATCGGCCTTCTCCACACGGCAGTTGAGGAGGAGGTCCACTCCTGCGCGCACAGCCTGGGTGGCGTACGCGAGGGTGGTGGTCCAGGGGCAGATGATGCTCTCGCCGGGGACGTCGAGCGCGCCGAGGGCGCCGGGGCCGAGGTGCGGCTCGCGCGCCCGGACCTCGGTGGGGCCGATGACGCGTGCCGCGTCATAGCCGTTGCGCTCCGCCTTCGCCAACAGGCCGGGCAGCGCAGCGAGTTGTGCGGCGTCCCAGGCGACGAGGAGCGCGCCGACCGGCTCGACGGGGATCCCGGACTCGGCGGCGTACGCGAGGAGCAACCGCTGCCCCTCGCGGACCAGGCGGGCCTCCAGGGAGCCGGGTACCGCGTCGAATCCGGTGTGCAGGATCGCCGTGTTCGCCTTCGACGTGCCTTCGCCGACGTCGTCGGCGGCCTCGACGAGCGCGACGCGCAGCCCTGGATACCGGGCCAGTTCGCGCGCGACGGCCGCGCCGACGACTCCCGCGCCGATGACGGTCACGTCGTACGTCACGTCCGGCAGCGCGCCACGCCTGACCACCGCCATCAGGGCGTACGTTCCAGGAGCGCCGCCACCGCCGAGCGGAAAGCGGCGAGGCGTTCGGCCGCGAGGTCCGCGCCGATGCGCGGTTCGTAGACGGCGGCGGGCCGCCACTCGGGGACGGCTTCGGCGACCGTGAGGGCGGGGTCGAGGCCGATGCGGGCGACGGCGGCCGCGCCGAGCGCGGTGACGTCGGGCAACGCCGATACCTCGACGGGGAGTTGGAGGAGGTCCGCCTGGGTCTGCATGAGCAGGGCCGAGCGGGTCAGGCCGCCGTCGACGCGCAGGCTCGTCAGGGGCTCCCCCAGGTCGGCGGCCACGGCATCGGCGAGCGCGGCGACCTGCGCGGCGATGCCCTCGCACAGGGCGCGCACCAGGTGGCCCGGGGTGGTGTCGAGGCCGAGGCCGGTGATCGAGCCGCGCAGGTCGCCGCGCCACCAGGGCGCCGCGAGACCGGCGAGCGCGGGCACGAAGGTGACGCCCCCGGCGTCGGGGACGGCCGAGCCCACGGGGTCGAGGTCCTCGGCGCCCGCGATCACGCCGAGGCCGGTGAGCCAGCGGACGGCGGACGCGGCCGTATAGACCTGCCCGTCGAGGCAGTAGCTGGTCCGGCCCGCGAGGCGCCAGGCGACGCAGCTGACAAGCCCGGAGTCCCCGCGGCGCGGACGCGGGCCGGTCTGGGCGAGCAGGAACGCCCCTGTCCCGTACGTGCACTTGGCGCTGCCCGGCGCGGTCACGTCCTGGGCGAGCAGGGCGGCCTGCTGGTCGACGAGGAGGCCGGTGAGGGGGATCTCGGGGCCGAACGCGGTGGTCGTGCCGTACTCTCCCGCCGCGTCGACGACCCGGGGCAGGTGCTCGTCGGCGAGCCCGTAGAGGTCGAGGGCCCGTGGTGACCACTCGACGGTGTCGAGGTCGAGGAGCTGGGTGCGGCCCGCCGTCGCGGCGTCGGTGACATAGGCGCCGGTGAGGCGGTGGACGAGCCAGGCGTCGCTGGTCGTGACCACGCCGTGCCGGGTGCGGTGGCGACGTATCCACGCCATCTTGGGCGCGGCGAAGTAGGGGTCGAGCGGCAGCCCGGTGAGGTCTCTCAACTCCTCTGCGTGCTCGGCGAGTTCGGTACAGACCGATGCCGCCCTGCGGTCCTGCCACACGAGGGCGTCGGTGAGGGGCCGCCCGGTCGCCGGGTCCCAGGCGAGCACCGTCTCGCCCTGGTTGGCGAGGCCGACGGCAACGACCGGTTCACCCGCATCCGCCAGCGCCGCGCGGCCCGCGTCGACGACGGACGTGAACAGCTCGGCGGGGTCGACCTCGACCAGCCCACCGGGGAGGAAACGGGGGTGCACCGGGGCCGTGCCCGATCCGATCACGCCGCGCTCCGGGCAGACCACGAGAGCCTTGGTCCCGGACGTGCCCTGGTCGACGGCGAGCACAGGCCGTCGCGCCGGATCCGCCTCATAGGTGATCACCGCGGAAGCCTGCTACAGGGGCCAGGAGGGCGTCAAGGGACCGACCGCCTTACAGGGGACGGTCGTTGAGGATCTTCTGGAAGAGCCGGTGGTCGCGCCAGGCGCCGTTGATGTAGAGGAAGGACGGCGCGAGCCCGTACTCCTCGAAGCCGCACTTCGTGAGCACGCGCTGCGACGCGGTGTTGTGCAGGAGGGTGCCCGCCTCGACGCGGTGCAGGCCGAGTTGGGTGTCCGCGGCCTCGCAGACGTGCCGCGCGGCCGCCGAGGCGAGGCCGCGGCCCACGTGCTCCGCGTCGATCCAGTAGCCGAGGTTTCCGCTGCGGGCCGGGCCGAGCACGATGTTCGACACGGCCGCGTGGCCGACGATCTCGGCGCCGCTCACGAGCACCCAGTGCGCCGACCGGCCCGCGCGTCTGTCCGCCAGCTGCACCTGGACCCGCTCGACCTGCCCTTCCTTGGTGTAGAAGGCGGCGGGCCGATCCGGGTCCCAGGGGTCGAGGTGGTCGCGGTTGCGGCGGTAGGCACGGGCGAGCGCCGCCGCGTCGCCGAGCGCCACGGGCCGGATGAGGACGTCTTGCGCGAGGTCGACCGCTCCGCTGATCATGCGCCAATCGTACGAGCGGCCGACCCCGGAGCGTCAGCGTCCGCCCGCGACCCTCAGCACGGTGCCCGTCGCGTACGAGGCCTCGTCCGAGAGCAGCCAGGCGACGGCCGCCGCGATCTCCGAAGGCTGCCCCGCACGCCCCAGCGGAATGCCCGCCGCGAGCTTCGCGGGACGCTCGGGGTCGGCGTGGAACTCGGTCCAGATGACGCCCGGGGCGACGGCGTTGACGCGGATGCCGTCCCCGGCGACCTCCTTGGACAGGCCGACCGTCATTGTGTCGACGGCGCCCTTGGCGGCGGCGTAGTGGACGTACTCGCCGGGGGCGCCGAGGGTGGCTGCCGCGGAGGAGACGTTGACGATCGCGCCGCCGCCGTTGGCCTTCATGTCCCGCACCGCGCGCCGGGCGCAGAGCAGATATCCGAGTACGTTCACTTCGAGCGCCCGGCGCATGCCGTCGGCGTCGGCGTCGGCGAGGGGCCCGACGGGGCCGCCCACCCCGGCGTTGTTGACCAGGCCGGTGACCGGGCCGAGCTCGGCCGCGGTGTCGAAGAGGCGGTCGACGTCGGCCTCGTCGGCGGTGTCGACCTCGACGGTGACGCAGCGGCGCCCGGCCTTGCGGACCGCATCGGCGGCTTCCTCGGCGGCGGCCGCGTTCGAGCGGTAGCCGATGACGACGTCGTGGCCGTCCTCGGCGAGACGGGCGCTGACAGCGGCGCCGATACCGCGGCTGCCGCCGGTGACGACGGTGACGGGGTGGTGCTGCACGGGGGACCTCCGGCTCTGGGTGGCTGACTGTCGCGCCGCCCGGACGCGGGGATCGCCCGCGTCCGGATCACGCCGTCATCCTACGAACCGGTGATCTTCGTCAGCGGCGAGGGGGCTCGGCCACGCGTACGAGCGTCGTGCCCACGGTGGCGCGGCTCAGCCGCAGCCGGTTTCCCCGGGGCTGCCACTGGGCCGGTCCCTTGTGCTCCCGCAGGAGGCGGCGCAGCCGCTCCGGGTCGTGGGTCCACGCGGTGGCGGGGACGCCCCGGGTCGGACCGAGCACATGGAGGACGATCAGACCGTCGTCGCGGACGTCGTGCGAGGAGAGGAGCACGTCACAGGTGTCGAGCTCCTGGTCGTCGTGCTCGCGGGTGCCGTACGGGTGCGTCATGGTGCGCCTCCGGAGTCGTGGACCCCGGTGTCGCCGACCCCGGTGATCCGCCGTTCCCCGTGCACGTCGCACGGGGCGGGTCGTCACCCGGGGCACCCGCGACGGAGCGGGGTGCCGTCCAGCGAGCCGGGGCTTGACACTGGAACTCGTGACCCGCCCCGACCGTAACACGGGGCTACTGAGGCGTCGCCGGGATTACCGCGTCCTCCGGGGCGGCCGCCTCCGCGGGCAGGCTGTCCATGAACGAGCTGACCGAGAAGACCGCGTTGCCGGGGCCCGCGGGGCCGTAGCCGGGGGGCGAGGAGAGGCCGTTGGCCTCCATCGTGGCGCGGTAGGCCTCCAGGAGCCGCACGTGGTACTCCAGCGGCGCGCCTTGCGGGTTCGCCTTGCCGAGCGGGGTCGTGGGCTCCGGGCACCAGGTGGTGAAGCGGGGCGTGATGCCGCGCGACATGAAGTACTGCAGGCCCTCGACGGTGGAGTCGATCGCCTCGTCGACCGTCTTGAAGCCGAACGGCTCGGCCATCTCGACGCCCGCGACGAAGTTGGGGATCACATTGCGCGGCCCGAACACCTCGGCGGAGTCAAGGATGCGGCGGTGCCACTCGTCACGTCCGACGTAGCGCTCCTTGCCGGGGCAGTACCGCTCGAACAGGTACGGGTCCCACACCTCGTAGTTGGGGTGGTAGATCCGCACGCCGTAGTCGTGGAAGCGCTGGACGTCCTCCTTGGGCAGGGCCTGGGCGACGACCTTGCCGATCCAGCGGCCGGGGAAGCGCTCCTCGATGGCCTTCGCGTACTGGCCGTAGAAGTCGGCCTCGTCCTTGCCCTGGAGCTTCGAGGTGATGGCGCCGCCGGTGAGCGTGTACGCGGTGGAGGTCTTCGCGGTGTCGTACTTGTCGATGATCGCGAGGGCTTCGAGGACCTCGTCCATCGGCTTCACGCCCGTGTAGGGACGCCCCGCCGCCTTCTGCTGGCGCCAGTTGTGGTTGATGTCGCAGTACTGGCACTCCTCCTTGGCGCCGAAGTACTGGCAGACCCGGAAGACCGTCAGGTAGATGAGGTAGCCCCACTGGATGGTGGGCGCCACCTCCATCACGGACTTGCCGTTCTCCAGCGTGTGCCGGTAGTAGTCCGGCATCGGGGGCAGGCCGACGTCGGAGATCCGCGCCCCGTCCAGGTACAGACCGAGCACGCCGTTGTCGTCGGCGGCGACCCGGTAGGGCGAGGAAGGGTTCACCCGCACGGAGACGACGGTGCGGCGCAGCTCGTACGGGCCGCCGGTGAGGACGATCTCCTCCGGCGGGCGGCGCAGCGCGGCGGCGCCCAGTTCGGGGAGCGTGCCGTGGTCGAAGGAGAAGATGAAGTACGACTTCGGCTTGACCTCGCCCTTCTCGTTGTCGCTGAGCGCCGACTCGTCGAAGGCGATGCCGCCGCGCAGCAGATCCTCCTTGATCACGGCTTCCCGCGGCACGTGCGGGAACCGCTCCATGAGTGACTCGATGAGCTGGGTACGGCTCTCGCTGCGGCTTGGCATGGGCCGGGCACCTCGGATCCTGTTCGGTCGATCTGTCCCGTCCACGCTAATACCCGGCGGATCCGTTCCGGATCCGACTCCGGTCTCAGACCGGCTGCGCCGCAGGTCTAGGCTCCTGGTGGCATGCCTCCTTCGACGACAGTCCCCGGCTTCGGCACGTCCAGGTCCGTGAGATAGCGCATGATCGTGTCCCGCTCGGCGCCGCCGTTGAAGATCTTCACGGCATGGCCCCAGCCCTTCACCTCGACGAGCGCAGCCCGGTCCCCGAGCCGCCGCTGCACCGAGCGCGCCCAGTCCAGCGGGGTGGCGTTGTCGTGACGGGCGCCGATCAGAAGCAGCGGCGTGTCCGTCCTGACCGGCTTCGTCGCTGCGGCCTCGGGGGCGGGCAGGCCCTGGCAGAGGTTGGCGTACGAGACGGTGTTCGGGGAGTAGCCGAAGCGGGGTGCCGCCGCGCGGGCGGCGCGCTGGTCGGCGAGGTGGGTGGCGGCGTCCGGGGCGCGCAGGTTCAGGTCGGCGCAGACGGACAGGTCGGCGCCGGGCAGCGTCGGCTCGTCCGGCGGCCCTTCGTCGCCCTCGTCCGTCTCCCACGGCCGCCCGGTGTCCAGGGCTTCCAGGTACTGGGCGACGGCAGGCCAGGACGGGGTGAGGAGCATCGCGTCGATCGTGCCGTTGAGCTCCGCGAGCGGCACGTCCTTGCCGCCGTTGCGCAGCTTCCCTTCGGTGGCCCGGTCGGCGAGGCCCTCGTACACCCGCCAGGCGTCCCGCTCCCCCAGTGCGCAGTCGCGCGAGCGCCCGCACCAGCGCGCGAACTCGTCGAAGGCCCCCTCCAGCGCCTTCGCCCCGGTGACGCCGAAGGCGCGGCGGCCGATCGCGGGGTCCATGACGCCGTCGAGCACGGCGGCCCGCACCCGGTCGCCGTGCTCGACGGCATAGCGCTGGCCGTAGACCGTGCCGTACGAGTGTCCGTAGAGGGAAATCCGGTCCTCGCCGAGCGCGGCGCGGATGACGTCCATGTCGCGGCTGACGCTGCCCGCTTCGGTGTGCGGGGCCACCGCTCCCGACGTACGGGCGCACTCCGCCGCCAGGGCGGTGGCGCGCTTCTTCATCCGCCGGAAGTCGCCGGGGGTCGTGACGGGCCGCTTGTCCGTGATCATCTCGGTCATGGGTCCGGCCGGGCACGACACCGGGCCGCTGAGGCCGGTGCCGCGCGGGTCGAAGCTGACGATGTCGAAGCGGCGTTCGGCGCCGCCCCACTCCTTGGTCTGCGCGACGTTCTGGACACCGGAGTTGCCGGGTCCACCGGGCAGGAACATCAGGGTGCCGATGCGCTGGCCGGGCCGGGTCGCCTTGCGCCGCACCACCGCGACGTCGAGCCGCTCGCCGTCCGGTGCCGCCCAGTCGACGGGCACGCGCACGGTGCCGCACTCGGCGCCCTTGGGCGCGCCCTCCGTGGCGTCGGCCGGGCAGGCCTGCCACGTGATGCGCTGGGGCCGCTCGGCGGCACGCTTCCCGGCGGCACCACCGTCCCCGCTCCCCCGCCCGGCCGACGAGCAGGCGGCCAGCGAGAGGAGGGCGGCGCCCGCCGTCACGGCCGCCATGGCCGCTCGCGCACGTGTCCCCATCAGCCCCGGGCCTTCATCGCGACGTCCTTGTCCTGCCAGGCGTAGAGCGTCCCGTCCACCCGGGCACCGGACCACGTGCCGCAGTTCATGTCCGCCTTCGACGCGACGTCCGAGGGGAACCAGTCGGCCTTCAGGCGTGGCTTGCCCTGCGGCTCGCCCTTGACACACTGCTTGGGGAAGGTGCCGTCCGGCGTCGTGAACTTGATGATCCGGTCGTCGCCGGTGGTCGACATGACGTAATCGATGTCGGTGGCGTCGTCGGGCAGCCAGCGCGGCACGGACTTCCTGTCGCTCTTCGCCGCGGCGCCGTCCTTGTAGGACGACTTCTCCTGGTGGTCGTCGAAGGGGTTGCTGGAGCCGCTGCCGCAGGCGGTCAGGGCCGCGGCGAGGGCGGCGGCGCCCAGCGCGCAGAGCGTCGTGCGGGCCGCGCGGGGGCGGCGGGGGTTCGGGCGGTGCGTGGTGCGAGGCATGGTGATCGCGCTCTCCTGGGCGTCGGGGTCCGCTTCCGCGGAGCCGGGGTGTCTGCCTCCACGCTCGCCGCCCCGGCCCCTCGCGCGCCTCGCCCCTTCGGTGGATCGTGCGGGCCCCGGTCAGGCTTTCGGCTGATCCACGGGATGCGACCTGATGCGTACATTCGGTACGTGGATGATCACCGCTCACCGCCCGGCGCGGCGCCCGCCGGACCAGGACCCCGCCCCGGCGGACCCGGCACCAGCCCCCGCACCGGCCCCCGTCCCGGCCCGGCCAGGGCGCTGCTGTTCGGCGTCCCCGTGGTGTTCCTGTGGCTCCTCGACCTGGTGTCGAGCCGGCCCGACGGTTCCTGGCTGCCCCTGGTCTCCGGGCCACTGGCCGTCGCCGTGCTGCTCGTGCGGGGCAATCCCCGCGTCGAGGTGCGGGCCGCCGCGGCGGCGCTGGTCTCCGGCGCGCTCACGCTCGGTCTGGCGCTCGGCCATGTCCAGGTGGGCAGCTGGGGGCTCCTGGAGTCCTTCGCGCTGCTCGCCCTGCTCACGGTCACCACGCGGACGGCCCGGCTGCCCGCCGGGTACGTCCTGTGTGCGCTGCTCACGCTCGCCGTGGCGATGGCGCCCGTACGGACCGGCTTCGAGTCCGAGGCCGAGACCTTCGCGTTCATGCTCACGGTCGCGGCGGGCGGCGCGCTCGCGCTCGGCGGCTATCTGCGGTCCTTGGACGGCAGGCGGGCGCTCGCGGTGAGCGCGACGCAGGAGGAGGAGCGCCGCCGCATCGCCCGCGATCTGCACGATTTCGTCGCCCATCACGTGACCGGGATCGTCGTCCAGGCGCAGGCCGCGCGTGCCATCCGCGAGACTTCTCCCGAGCAGCTCGAACCGCTCCTCGCCGGGATCGAGAAGGCCGGTACGGAGACGCTCGAATCGATGCGGCGCCTCGTGCACGTCCTGCGCGCGGAGCCCGGCGCCACGACCCGGCCCGCCGATCTGCTCACCGAACTGGCCGCGCTGGTGGCGGCCCACGGCGACGCCGCGACCCTGGAGGTCACGGCGCAGGTCCGCGCCGCCGCGCTCGCCCCCGAGGTCGAGACGTCCGTGCACCGCGTGGTCCAGGAGGCGCTCACCAATGTCACCCGGCACGCGCCCGGCGCCGGTGACGTCCGGGTGCGCGTGGCGGAGGACGCGGGACGGCTGGTGGTCGAGGTGTCCAACGGCCCGGCTCCCCTCGAACGCGCCAAGGACCGGACGCCGCCGGGCGGCCGCGGCGGTCTCGGCCTGATCGGCCTGCGCGAGCGGGTCGCGGCGCTCGGCGGCGACCTGGACGCGGGGCCGCTGCCGGACGGCGGCTGGCGCCTGCGCGCCACGCTGCCCGCTGGCTGAACATCAGAGACTGCGCGCCACACTGCCCGCTAGTTGAACATCACGCTGTGCGGCACGGGCTGGCCGAAGTCCCTCGCGGTACTGGGCGCGAGCGGGGGCCCGAGGGGATCCTCGCAGCCGTGGTCCGAGAAGACGGTGGCCGTCGTGTCCGTGCCGTTGTCCACGTGCACGGCGCCCGAGATCAGCAGGAAGCACTCGCCGTTCACCGGGTTGTCGGTGCTGAAGTCGTCGCCGTTGACATTGACGTAGTGCAGTGTGCCGCCCGCGGCGGAGGCGGAGGCCGGAAGAGCCGTGGCGAGGGCGAGGGCGCCGAGGACGGCGACGAGGGTGCGGTGCAGGCGCATGAGGATCTCCCGTTGGCTGGGCGGACGGTCGACCGGTGGGCGGTCGACCGGCGGACTGCCGTCCGCCAGGGAGCATGCCACCGGTCACCGGCCCGCGCCCGGACCCGCCGCGGCGCTCGGTGGTGATCACGGGGGCGTGCGGAAGTGCCCCTGGCACAGGCCGTCCGTGCAGGCGCGCCCCGGCCCGCCCTACTCTTCTCTCCGTGGAAGAAATGCCGCAGAACCACCGCCCCGCGAGCCAGGTGCGCGTCCTCATCGCCGACGACCAGGAAATGGTGCGGACGGGATTCCGGCTGATCCTGTCCGCGCAGCCGGGCATCGAGGTGGTCGGCGAGGCGGGCGACGGCGCCGAGTGCGTCGAGCTCGCCCGGCGGCTGCGGCCCGACGTGTGTCTCGTCGACGTCCGGATGCCGAAGCTGAACGGCCTTGAGGTGACCCGGCTGCTCGCCGGTCCCGGCGTCGTCGAACCGCTGCACGTCGTGGTCGTCACCACCTTCGACCAGGACGACTATCTGGACGATGCGCTGCGCGGTGGCGCGGTCGGGTTCCTGCTCAAGGACGCCGGGCCAGGGCTGCTCGTGGAGGCGGTGCGCGCCGCCGCCCGTGGCGACGCGCTGGTGTCCCCCGCCGTGACGCTGCGGCTCCTGGAGCGCATGGCGGACCGGCACGGCCCGCAGTGCGGCGCGGCGGCCGTCGGGCCCGCGCCCGAGGTGCTCTCGGAGCGCGAGCTCGACGTGGCGAGGCGCGTCGCGCGGGGCCGGACCAATCAGGAGATCGCCGAGGAGCTGTGGATCTCCGTGGCGACCGTCAAGACCCATCTGGCCAACATCCAGACGAAGCTGGCGGTGCGCAACCGCGTGGAGATCGCCGCGTGGGCCTGGGAGTCGGGCCAGGTCGGAGGGCGCTGACCGCCCGGCCGACCCGGCGACCGCCCGGCCGACCCGGTGACCGCCCAGTCGACCGGTACCCCTCAGTCGACCGGCACCGGCACGCCACCACGTGCCGACGCGTACCCGGCCGCCACGACGCGCAGGGTGCGCAGCCCGCCCGCACCGTCGGCGACGTCCATGCCGTCCTCGCCGGGACCGTGCAGGAAGGCCTGCAGCATCCGCTCGTCCAGGTCGACGCCGAACGGCAACTCCGTGCCCTGCCCCCGGCGTTCACTGAATCCGTGCACCTTCTGGTCGAAGGCGTCCATCTCCAGGGTGGCCCGCTCGCCGACGACGGTGAGCTCCAGGCCGCCCCAGGAGTTGTGGGAGCGGGGGTGCGACCAGCTGCAGTCGATGGTGGCGACGGCGCCGTTGGAGTAGGTCACGCTGACCAGGCCGCTGGTCTCGGCGTCGACCTCGTCGGCGTACAGGAGATTGTTGGTCTGCGCGTAGACCTCGACGGGCCTGGCCGCTCCGAAGAGGTCGTCGAGCAGGTCGGCGATGTGCACGGTGTGGTCCATGAGGGCGCCGCCGCCGGAGAGCGCGGGTTCGGCGAACCAGCGGCGGTCGCGGGTCGGCATGGAGCCGTTGTTCGCGCCGGACACCGCGAGGACCCGGCCCACGTCGCCCGAGGCGAGGGCGGCCTTCACGGCCGCGTAGGCCGGGCTGAAGCGCACCGGGTAGGCGACCGCGAGCCGCACCCCGGCGTCGCGGCAGGCCGCGACCATCGCCTCGCCGTCCTCGACCGTGGCCGCCAGGGGCTTCTCGCACAGGACGGCCGCGCCGTGCGCGGCGGCGCGCTCGACCAGGGGGCGGTGCCGGGCGTTCTCGGAGCAGACGATCACCGCGTCCGGGCGCCAGGCGAAGGCTTCCTCGTACGTGTCCGCGTACGCGACCTGCGCCGCGTCGGCGAGCGCGCGGCCCCGCACCTCGCCGGGCGCCGCGAGGTCAGTGTCCGGATCGCTGCCGAGGACTTCGATGCCGGGCATCCGCGACAGCAGCCGGAGGTAGCTCGCCGCGTGGACGTGGGCGAACGACAGGACGGCGACCTTCATCGCGCTGCCTCCCCGATCTCGGTGCTCTCAGTGCTCTCGGTGGTGTGGGTGATCTCGATGACGCGGCCGGTGCGGCTCGACTCCACCGCGGCCTCGGCGATCCGCACGGCTTCGATGCCGTCGCGGGTGCTCACCCGTGGTGCGGGGCCGCCGTCGTGCCAGGACGCGGCGAACTCGCGGAGTTCGGTGAGGAAGGGGCTCTCGGTCATGGGGCTGGTCGGGATTCCCTCGTTCGCGGCGCGCACGCCCTGCGCGGTGATCCGGAAGCCGGGTACCGCGGTGGAGTCGTGGTGCAGGAGGCCGTCGGCTCCCGCGACCCGGAACGTCGTGCGGAACTGCTGGTCGGGCAGGCCCCACAGGCCGTTGATGTGGCTGATGGCGCCCGACGCGTGGGTGAGAACGGCCGACGCGGTGACGACCTCGGGCGGGGTGCCGGTGGCGTGCTCGACGCCGCGGGTCCGTGCGTGCACGCGGACCACGTCGCCCGCGACCCACCGGGCGATGTCGATGTCATGCACCATCAGGTCCATGATGACGCCGCCGGACAGGGCGGGGTCGCCGAACCACGGGGCCCACTGGGGCCTGGCGCCGCCGCGCGTGAAGCGCAGGACGGCGAGTTCGCCGAGGTCGCCGCGGGTCACGGCCTGCCGCAGGGCCGCGTACGCGGGGAAGTAGCGCACCACGTGGGCGGGGTGCAGCCGTACGCCTGCCGCGTCGGCGGCGGCCCCGATCTCCTCGGCGTCGCGGGCGGTGAGGGCGAGCGGCTTCTCGCAGACGACGTGGCGGCCCGCGGCGACGGCGGCGAGGGCGAGTTCCTTGTGGGTGGGCGTGGGGGTGCAGACGTCGACGGCGCTCGCTTCGGCGAGGAGGTCGTCGAGGTGGTCGAAGGACCGGACGTCGTGCCCGCGCTCGGTGTACTCGGCGGCGAGTTTCTCCGCCGAGCCGTCGACGGTGTGCACGCTCACCCGGGCGCCGAGCGCCAGCCAGCCGGGCAGATGGGCGCGGGCGATGCCGCCGGCGCCGAGCAGGCCGATGTGAAGCGGTGGCATAGGGGAACCGCTGCCTTCCGTTGGGGGGGTGGGTCAGCTCTTGGAGCCGGACAGGGCGACGCTCTGGACGAAGTACCGCTGGAGGAAGACGTAGACGAGCAGCATCGGCAGGCTCGCGATAAGCGAACCGGCCATCATCACCGGGTAGTTGGTCTCGTACTGACCCTTGAGGGAGGTCAGCCCCGCGCTGATCGGCATTTCCTGGGGGTCGGTGTTGACGACGAGCGGCCACAGCAGGTCGTTCCAGGACCACATGGCCGTGATGACGGCGAGGGCGGCCAGGGCGGGCCGGATCAGCGGCAGCATGATCGACCAGAAGATGCGGAAGGGGCCCGCGCCGTCGATGCGGGCGGCCTCCTCCAGCTCCTTGGGGAGCGTGAGGAAGAACTGGCGGAGCATGAAGGTGCCGAATGCGCTGAACATGCCGGGCAGGAAGAGCGCGGGGGTGGAGTTGAGCAGGCCGAGCGACTGGATGATGTCGTACTGCGGCAGGACGAGCAGTGAACTCGGCACCATCAGGACGGACAGGAAGAGCGCGAACAGGACGTTGCGGCCGCGGAATTGCATGCGCGCGAACGCATAGGCGGCGAGCGAGCAGAACACGAGCTGGCCGAGAGTGCGCCCGACGGTGTTGATCAGGCTGTTGGTGAGCATTTCGCGGAACGGCAGCGCGGTGAAGACCTCGTCGAAACTCGACCAGTTCCAGGTGTCGGGCAGGAACGTGGGCGGCACCCGTGAGGTCTCCGCGAGGGTCTTGAGCGCGGTGAGCAGCTGCCACAGGAACGGGAAGACCATCACGAGCGCGCCGAGGGAGAGCACGGCGTGGGTGACCACGGATCCGGCGTTGAAGCGCTTTCGGGCGGCGGGGGCGACAGGCGTGTGCGCGGCAGGCGTGTCAGGCATAGTTCACCCACCTCTTCTGGATGCGGAACTGGAGATACGTCAGGGCCGCGATGACCAGCATCAGCAGGAAGGCGAGCGCGGCCGCGGCGCCCTGCGCGTTCTCGATGAAGGCCCATTTGTAGAAGAGGCCGACGACGGACTGCGTATCGCCGATCGCGGGATTCTTCTCGGCCATCATGATGTAGATCAGGTCGAAGGTCTGCAGGGAGTTGATCATGCAGATGACGGAGGCGAAGAAGATGGTGGGGCTGAGCAGCGGGAGCGTGATGGTGAAGAACCGGCGCAGCGGCCCGGCCCCGTCGAGCTCCGCGGCCTCGTAGTAGTCCTGCGGAATTCCTTTGACGCCCGCCATGAAGATGACCAGGTAGTAGCCGGTGGTCGACCAGACCATCACCGTGCCGATCGCGTAGACGGCGGTGGAGGGGTCGGAGACCCAGTAGTTGCGGTCGATGCCGAACCAGCTCAGCATTTCGTTGAGGAGCCCGAAATCGCCGTTGTAGAGCCAGTTCCAGACGAGGCCGACGGCGACGGGCAGCGTCACGAACGGCAGGAAGTACAGGGCGCGGTAGACGGAGACGCCGCGCAGTCCGCGCCGGTTCAGGAGGGACGCGACGACGATGGCGACGGGAAGTGCGGTCAGCCCGATGACGCTGTAGATCAGGGTGTTGCCGAGCGCCTGCCAGACGGTGACGTCCTTGACGACGCGCAGGTAGTTGTCGGTGCCTATGAAGGTGTGGCCGCCGAACGCGCCGAATTCGGTGAAGCTGAAGTAGAAGGTCTGCAGCAGCGGCCAGAAGTAGAAGACGGCGAAGCCGAGACCGAGCGGCGCGATGAACCAGTAGGCGGCGCGTTGGTTGCGGGCTCCCGGGCGTGCGCCGGACGTGGACGCCGGGCTGCGACCGGCCGCCTTGGCGGCGGCCGTCGCGGGAAAGACACTCATGAGTCGCGTTCCTCCTTCAGGGCCCGGTCCATCTGCTCGCCCAGCGTGCGGGCGGCGCTCTCGATGCCGCCCTTGCCGCTGAATGCGGCGCCTAGCAGCGGGTATTGGAGGTTCTCCCAGACCGCGGTGTTCTTGGAGCTCGGGTAGGGAACCGCGTACTTCTCCATCTCGATGAAGTGCTTGAGGTCGAATTCCGGCATCGACTTGATCCAGGCGTCCTGCGTCCCCTCGTACGAGGAGATGGTGACGCCCGCAGCAGCCTGGATCTCGGCGGCCTCTCGGCCCGCCATGAAATGCACGAGCTTCCAGGCGGCCGCCTTCTTGTCGCTCTTGGCGGAGATGACGTTCGCGAGGCCGTGGATGATGGTGGCCCTGCGCCGCCCCTTGGGCAGGACGGCGATGCCGCCGTGGTCCTTGAGCGCGGGTACGGCGTACATCTGCCCGGCCATCGCGGAGAGGTCGTAGTTCATGGCGACCTTCTCCGACCAGTAGCGCACGCGCCCGATGGACTCGACCATCGCGCTCTGCGGGGGCGACCAGCCACGGTCGATCATGTCGGTGAGGAAGCGCAGCCCCTCGATGGAGCGTTCGTCGCCGAAGCCCGAACGGCCGTCCTCCAGGACATAGCCGTCGGCCCCGCAGATGGTCGGATAGAACTTGATCTGCCGGTCCATCTCGGCGGCGAAGCCGTGCACGCGCTGTCGGGGATCGGTGAGTTCGGCCGCCGCGTCGCGCACGTCGTCCCAGGTCCAGGACTCGTCCGGGTACTTGATGCCCGCCTTGTCGAAGAGCCGCTTGTTGTACCAGAGGCCGATGGTGTCGAAGTCCTTGGGCAGGCCGTACTGCGTGCCCCGGTAGGCGTAGAGCTTCACCAGGGCGTCCGGGTGGCGGTCCACGGGGGTGGCGTCGGCCTTGACGTGCCCGGAGAGCGGCTCGAGGACGCCGTTGGCCGCGTACAACTGGAAGTTGACGGCGTTCATCCAGAACACGTCGGGTGCCGTGCCGCCGCGCATCGACGTCTTGAGCGTGGTCCAGTAGCTCGCCCAGGGCGTCAGCTGGATCCGCACGGAGATGCCCGGGTTCCGCTTCTGGAACGCGGCGATGACCTTCTCCATGCCCGGCACCTGCGCCGGATCCCACATCCCGTACGAGAGCGTGGTCCTGCCACCGCTGTCCGTGCCGCCGCCCCCCTGGGAGCAGGCGGCGAGCAAGGGGGCCGCCAACGCCCCGCCGAGCAGAGTCCTTCTGCGCATGTGCGCCTTCGCCTCCCGATGAGTCGTCGGACGCCCCACGGCCCGCCCGCGCGTGGGGGCGGGCGGCCGCTACGGCGCCTTGTCCGCGAGCAGGTCCTCCTCCACCCGGTCGAGCGCCTTGCGCACGGCGCCGATGGCCACGCCCCGCTCGCCGAGCGTGCTCAGCGCGATGCGCGGGACGTGCAGGGTCATGGGGTGCAGCCGCTCCTGGAGCAGCGGCACGAGGTGGCGGCCGACGGGGGTCGCCCCGCCGGTCAGCACGATCAGTTCCGGGTCGACGGCGAGCGCGAGCGCCGCGATGCCCGGGGCGAGGCGGCCTGCGAAGTCCGCGACGGCGGCCAGCGCCCGTGGATCGGCGGTGTCCGCGGCGCGGGCGAGCGCGGCCACTTCGGACTCGCCGTCGCGCCGCGTGCCCGGCCACTTGAGGGCTTCCTGGGCGGTGCTCATGCCGAGCAGGGGCAGCATGCCGAGTTCGCCCGCGCCGCCGCGCCTGCCCCGGTGCAGCCGTCCGCCGATGGTGAGGCTGCACGAGACACGGTGTCCGGTGAGTACGCAGACGACGTCGGCGGCGAGGGTGGCCGCGCCCTGCCAACGCTCGGCGAGGACCGCGAGGTTCACGTCGTTCTCGACGAGGGTGTGGCCAGGATCGCCGTCCTGGAGCAGCCGTCCGAGGTCGACGCCCGACCACTCGGGCACCACCACGGAGGTGACGACTCCGCCCGTGTCGACCACGCCGGGGACGCCCACGCAGCGGGCGAGGACGGCGGCGCGGCGCGGGGCGTGGGTGTCCAGGAAGGTCTCCGTGGCGTGGCGCAGCAGGTCGAGGCGTGCGCTGCCGCCGAGCTCCGGGTCGATGTCGCGGCGCTGTACGGCAAGGACGGTGCCGCCCAGGTCGGCGAGGAGCAGCACCATTTTGTGGAGCCCTATGTCCGCGCCGAGCACGCATCCGGCCTCGGTGCGGAAGCGGAAGCGGCGTGCGGGGCGGCCCGGTGGGCGCTCGCCCGCCTCCTCCGTGGACTCGCCGACGAGTCCCCGTTCGGCCAGTTCCTCGACGGCTGCTTCCACGGTGGGCCGGGAGAGGCCGGTGCTCGCGGCGAGTTCGGCGAGGGTGCGGGGGCTGCGGCGGTGCAGGGCGCGCAGCACGACGGTGGTGTTCAGCCGCCGCAGGGCGTTCAGATCGTGCCCCCGTGCCCCGTTTCGCATCGGTCCTCATCCCGATTCCGCGCGGCGGCAGCCCGGTTGACGGGCTGCGACGTCCGGCGCCCCGCGGAATTAGAGAGGAGACTTACATAATCGAAGCGGTCCGGGAACCCCTGCGGCAACAGTCGGTCGAAGTGCGTTCCGAGCGTGCCGACCGGGGTGGCACGGCGCAGGGTTGCAGATGCCATCGGGCGGACGGACGAGGCCGGGTGGACGGACGTGACCGGTTCGTGAAGATCCAGGTGGGGGTACGCGCGCCTGCTGTGTCCGGATGGGGCAGGATGACGTCCGCGCCGGGTGGAGCTCCCGCACGGAGCCTCCGCCCCGGCGTGACCGCACTCCCCGGAATCGAGCAGGTATCACAAGGTGACGACACATCACATACGCCGCATTCAGGCGCCCTCTCCCCTGACGACGGGAGCGAACTGATGACCCGTACGCTCACACTGCACGACTGGATCATGGCCGGGATCGCGGTGGCCGCGGGCGTCGTGGCCGGGCTGCTGCTCCGCGCGCTGCTGCGGTGGCTGGGCGAGCGGGCCAGCAGGACCCGGTGGAGCGGTGACGACGTCATCGTCGACGCCCTGCGCACCCTCGTTCCCTGCGCGGCCATCACCGCGGGGCTCGCCGCCGCGGCGGGCGCGCTGCCCCTCGCGCCGCGCACCGGGCGCAACGTCACCATGACGCTCACCGCCGCGCTCATCGTGGCGGGCACGCTGACGGCGGCCCGGATCGTCACAGGACTGGTCAGATCCCTGGCGCAGTCCCGCTCCGGAGTGGCCGGGTCGGCCACCATCTTCGTGAACATCACGCGGGTCGTCGTGCTCGCGATGGGCTTCCTCGTCGTCCTGCAGACCCTCGGCATCTCCATAGCGCCCCTGCTCACCGCGCTCGGCGTCGGCGGCCTCGCGGTCGCCCTCGCACTGCAGGACACGCTCGCCAACCTCTTCGCGGGCGTGCACATCCTCGCGGCGAAGACCGTGCAGCCGGGCGACTACATCCAGCTCAGCAGCGGGGAGGAGGGCTACGTCGTCGACATCAACTGGCGCAACACCACGGTGCGTCAGCTCTCCAACAACCTCGTCATCATCCCCAACGCCAAGCTGGCGAGCACCAACATGACCAACTACAGCCGCCCCGAGCAGGAGCTGTCGATCATGGTGCAGGCCGGGGTGAGCTACGACAGTGACCTGGAGCAGGTCGAGAGGGTCACGATCGAGGTCGTGGACGAGGTGATGACCGACATCACCGGCGCGGTGCCCGACCACGAGGCGGCCATCCGCTTCCACACCTTCGGGGACTCGCGGATCAGCTTCACGGTGATCCTCGGCGTCGGGGAGTTCAGCGACCAATACCGCATCAAGCACGAATTCATCAAGCGCCTGCACCAGCGCTACCGCGCGGAGGGCATCCGCGTCCCCGCCCCGGCGCGCACGGTGACCGTCCAGCAGGGCGAGCTGCCGCCGCCGCTGGGCATCCCGCACCAGCGGGACGCGTCGGTCTCCTCGCAGCTCCACTGACCGAGCCGCCCGGGCGCCCGACTGGGCCGAGTGGCCGACCGCTCGGTGGCGGCTCCCCCGGACCCGTGTTCCACTCGCGGGCATGGGGCACGACCACGGTCCGTCCGCGGCGACGACGGGCGGCACGCTCAGCGGCACGTACCGCAACCGCCTGCTGTGGACCATCGGCATCAGCGCCTCGATCACCGTCATCCAGGTGATCGGCGCCCTGCTGTCCGGCAGCCTCGCGCTGCTCGCCGACGCCGCGCACAGCCTGACCGACGCCGTCGGCGTCTCCCTCGCGCTCGGCGCCATCACCCTCGCCCAGCGCGCACCGACACCCCGGCGCACGTTCGGCTTCTACCGGGTGGAGATCTTCTCCGCGGTCCTGAACGCCGTCCTCCTCGTCGCCATCTTCGTCTGGGTCCTGTGGTCGGCGATCGGCCGGTTCAGCGAGCCGGTGGAGGTCAAGGGCGGCCTGATGTTCGTGGTCGCGGTGGGCGGACTCCTCGCGAACCTGGTGGGCCTGTGGCTGCTGCGGGACGCCAAGGACAAGAGCCTCAATCTGCGCGGCGCGTATCTGGAGGTGCTCGGGGACGCGCTCGGCTCGGTCGCGGTGATCGTGGGCGGCCTGATCATCCTGCTCACGGGGTGGCAGGCCGCCGACCCGATCGCCTCGATCGTCATCGGCCTGCTGATCGTGCCGCGTGCGTACGGGCTGCTGCGGGACTCCGTGCACGTCCTGCTGGAGGCGACCCCGCAGGACGTCGACCTCGGCGAGGTGCGGCGGCATCTCCTGGCAGAGCCTGGCGTGGTCGCCGTGCACGATCTGCACGGCTGGACCGTCACCTCGGGGATGCCGGTGCTCACCGCGCACGTGGTGGTCACGGAGACGGCTCTCGCGAACGGGTACGGGGAGCTTCTGGAGCGGCTGCAGCGCTGCGTCGCGGGCCACTTCGACGTGGCCCACTCCACGCTTCAGCTGGAGCCCGAGGGACATTTCGAGGAGGGCGGGGCGCTGCACAAGTGAGCGGGGCGGTCCCACCCTGAGGCCTGTCCGCTCAGTCTGCCCGGTGACGCGCCCCGAAGGCCGCCGCCACCGCCTCCCGCACCTCGGCCTCGCCGGGCGCCCCGACGCCCCGTTCGGCGGCCATCTCCGCGAGCGAGGTCATCGCCACGTGGGGCAGCCCGCACGCGGTGAAGCGCGTGAACTCGTCCAGATCGGACGCGATGTTGAGCGCGAAGCCGTGGCTGGTGACGCCGCCGCGGATGCGCATCCCGATCGACGCCAGCTTGTCGTGCCGCGGCGTCCACACCCCGACGAGGCTCTGGGCGCGGGGCGGAGTGTCGCGCCGCACCGCCTCGAAGCCGAGCGAACCGACCGCGTCGATCAGCGCGTTCTCGACCCGGCGCACGATGTCGCCGGGTCCGCGCTCGCGCAGATTGAGGACGAGGTAGCCGACGAGCTGGCCGGGCCCGTGGTACGTCGCCTGGCCGCCGCGGTCGACCTCGACGAGGGGGACGGGCGAGTCGGCGCGCGGCAGTTCGTCGGGCGGGGTGCGGGTGCCGTACGTGATCACGGGAGGGTGCGTGAGGAGGACGAGCCGGTCCCCGATGACCCCGGCGCGACGCTGCTCGACCCAGCCCCGCATCGCTTCCACGGCGTCGAGATAGGGCACCTCCCCCAGATCGATCCGCTCCATCTCCTGGCCACCCACCGCTCTGTCCCCCTTCGATTCACCAACACGCACTGCTGAAACCAACTGGCGCGCCCCCGACGACGCCGACCGCCATCGGGGAACAGTAAACGCCCCTCCCAGCGCGTCGATTCGCGCATATCCGAGGCCCGTTCCCTATGTTGATCCAACGCGGAGCACACTGCCTGCCTCGCCTCCCCCGAGCTCAACACCTGAACACGAAAGCCACATTGAAGTCGACCATGATGCACCTCAAGCACGTCTCGGCCCTCTCCGGAGCCACCGCCGCCCTCCTGGTCCTGTCGACCGTCACGGCCGCCGCGACACCGACGCCGCCCGCACCCCCCGCACCTCACCCGACGCTGACCGCCAAGGCCTCGGCGAGCAGCGTGCGGGTTTCCGAGGAGTTCCGCATCACCGGTGAGAGCCACGACATGCCGACCGGCACGCGCGTCACCCTGCAGCAGAGGCAGGGCTCGAAGTGGGTGCCGCTTCCGGCTTCGGTGAACACCACGCCCCAGGGGACGTACAACATGCGGGTGGTGCTGGGTCTGGAGGGTCCCAACGCCCTGCGCATGACGGGCGGCGAGGCCGAATCGCCGGTCGTGAATGTCACGGTGCGGCCCTGAGCGTGCTGGCACTCTTTCCGTATGGGAATACATGATCAGTACGGGCTGACGCGGATCATCAACGCCAGGGGGACCTACACCCCTCTCGGCGTCTCGCGCAGCGACGGCAGGATCGCGGCCGTCGTCGCCGAAGCGCTGGGCGAGTTCTTCGTCATGGCGGAGCTGCAGGACGTTGCGAGCGGGGTCATCTCCGGAGTGACGGGGGCGGAGGCCGGGGCCGTCGTGCACTGCACCTCCTCCGGCCTCACGCTGTCCGTCGCGGCGGCGATGGCCGGGGATTCCGCGGAGCGCGTCGCCGCGCTGCCGGACAGTTCCGGGATGCCCGCGCACGTCGTGCTGCCCGCCGGGCACGCGGTCGACTACGGCCATCCGCTGGTGCAGGACATCCGGCTTGCCGGTGCCACTCCCGTTCCGGCGGGGACGGTCGCCGAGTGCACCGTCGCGGATCTGGAGGAGGCCCTCGCCCACCCGGACACGGCCTGCCTCCTCCTCGTGTCGTCCCGGCTCGTCCGGGGTGCGGACATCCCCCTCGCCGAAGCCGTCGCCGCCGCCCACCGCCGCGGGGTTCCCGTCGTCGTCGACGGCGCCGCGCAGGATCTGCGGGTCGGGGAACTCCTCGCCACCGGCGCCGACCTCGTGCTGGTCAGCGGGCAGAAGTATTTGGGGTCCCCCACGGCCGGCCTGGTGATGGGGCGGGCCGGGATGGTGCGTGCGGTGCGGGCGCAGGAGAAGGGCATCGGCCGTGCGATGAAGGCGAGCAAGGAGGCCGTCCTCGGCGTGCTCGCCGCCCTCCAGGTGCGGCAGGAGCTGGACCTGGACGCGTGGCGGCGCGCGCAGGAGGACAAGGCCGTGCGGTTCGCGGAGCGGGCCGGTGCCCTGCCGGGCCTCGACGCGACGCTCGCCCTCGATCCGACCGGGCTGCCCTTCTCCCGCGTACGCCTCACCGTCGACCCCTCGCGGGCGGGTCGGGACGCCGCCGCTCTCGCCGTGGCCCTCCAATCGGGCTCTCCGCAGATCTGGGTCATGACGGAGGAACGGGAGGGGGCACAGGGGGAGCCGGTTCTTGAACTCGTCCTTGAGCTCGTTCCGCTCACGGGTGCGGAGATCGACGTGGTGCTGGATCGGCTGGCCGCCGCCCTTGTGCCGGGCGTCTGAGCCGCCTCACGCCATCGCGACTCGACCACAACTCCCTTGCTTTGTGGGGCTGTTGAGGATGGCGGGGCTACTGTAGTCGTTGACGCTCACGTGGCGTCGCTCCCACGATGGAAGCCTCCCTGATGGGGAGCCCCACACTCTTCCGTGGAGGTTCTTGTGCGCTCGTCCTCATGGCTCGGCGGCCTCGCGGCCGCCGTGCTGACCCTGACCGCGCTCCCGGTCTCCGCCGCCCGCGCGGACGCCGATCCGTCACCGCCGCTGGAGATTCCCGCGGCCCAGCTCGCCGACGCCCTGCACTGCGGGACGGATCTCCAGGACATGCGCGCGGCCGGCGACAAGCCGACCGTCCTCTTCGTTCCCGGCACCGGCCTCAAGGGCGAGGAGAACTACGCCTGGAACTACATGGCCGAGCTCAAGAAGAAGGGCTACCAGTCCTGTTGGGTGGACTCCCCCGGCCGCGGGCTCAGGGACATGCAGGAGTCCGTCGAGTACGTGGTGTACGCGACGCGCGCGATCCAGGAGGCCACCGGCCGCAAGGTCGACCTCGTCGGACACAGCCAGGGCGGGCTCCTGACGGCCTGGGCGCTGCGCTTCTGGCCGGACCTGCCCGCGAAGGTCGACGACATGGTGACGCTGGGCGCCCCCTTCCAGGGAACCCGGCTCGCCTCCCCCTGCCGCCCGATCGCCGAGGTCGCGGGCTGCCCGGCCTCGGTCCTGCAGTTCGCCCGTGACTCGAACTGGTCGAAGGCTCTCGGCGCCGACGGCACGCCCATGCCGGAAGGCCCCTCGTACACCACGGTCTTCTCCTACCTCGACGAGTCCGTGGTGGCCGACGGGCAGCCCCCGTCACTGCCGGGCGCCCGCCGCATCGGCGTCCAGGACATCTGCCCGGGGCGGCCGTGGCCGACGCACATCGCCATGGTCGTGGACCAGGTCAGCTACGACCTCGTCGCCGACGCCGTCGATCACTCCGGCCCCGCCGACGCCGACCGCATCGACCGCGCCCACTGCACCAAGCCGATCATGCCGCTCAACAGCGAGGAAGCCGTCAACGCCCTGCCCGGCCTGCTGAACTACCCGATCGAGCTGCTGATCCACAGCCAGCCCTGGGTGAAGGAAGAGCCCGCGCTGCGCGACTACGCGCGATAGAGCGCGATAGAGACAGACCTGCGCGCCGCTCTCACACCGCGAGCGGGATGATCGTGCGGTACTTGCCGCCCGACGCCTGCCGCGGCGGCTCCTCCGCCCGCTCCACGGTGACGTTGTCCAGCTTGTTGTCGGCGAGGAGATGGGTCAGACCGTCGTGGGCCTTCCGCCACACGTGGTCCGCGTCGGCGCCGGGGGCCCTGACCATGCGTACCCGCAAGGTCGCGGGCGCGGTCTGCTCGATCTGGAAGAGCTCGACCCCCGGCATGCGGTCGAACAGGCTGCTGAAGGCCAGCGGGGTGAGCCTGACGTCGCCGCCGCGGCCCGACGGGAAGGTGAGGATGTCGCCGACCCTGCCCTGGACCCGGATCGCGGGCGACGGGGTGCCGCACGGGCAGGGGTCGGGGCGGAGCATGACGCTGTCCCCGAGGTCGTAGCGGAGGAACGGCTGTACGCGATTGGCGAGGTTGGAGATCAGGACGGTGTGCGAGAACTCCCCCGGCGGGGTCGGCCGGTAGTCCTCGTCGACCGGTTCGAGCACGGCCCAGTCGTCGTTGACGTGGTACCAGCCCTCGGCGCAGCCGTGGCTGAGGTACGTGCACTCCGTCGCGCTGTACATCGTGCGCACCTTGGCCCCGAAGGCCTGCGCGATGCGGTCGGTGTCGCTGTCGCTCATCGTCTCGCCCGCCGGTTCGATCAGCACCGGGTCGATGTGCAGGCGGCCCGCCTCCTGTTCGGCGGTGAGCAGCATGATCGTGCTGGCGTAGCCGATGACGAAGGCGGGGCGGTACGCGTTGAGCTGCGCGACCAGGTGGGCCAGCGGCTCGTGCACGGAGAAGGCCCGGAGCAGCTTGCTGCGGCCGCCGCCCTCCTGGGTCATGCGGGAGTATCCGGCGAAGCCGACGTAGTGCCCTTCGGTGGCGACGAGTTGGGCGAAGCGGCCGCCGTGCAGCACGGCCCTGGCGATGCCGAGCGGGCCGAGCCAGGAGGCGAGCGCCCGGGAGGAGACGGCCGAGGACACGTTCATGTACCGGTCGTCGAGCACGAACAGGCCGCGCCTGCCGCTGGTGCCCGAGGTGGTGGCCACCAGGTACCTGCCGAGGAAGCGACGGCCGATCAGACCGGGGTCGTCGGTGAACGCGCGGACCTTCTCGAAGGTGATGTCCCGGTCCGTCGCCCAGTCGTCGAAGCGGTCCATCAGCTTCTTCTTGTCGGTGACCGGCAGCAGCGTCGGGTCCTCGATCCGCTCGGGCAGACCGCGGTAGAGCTCGCGGTAGTACGGCGACGCGGAGCGCGCGCAGGCCACCAGGTCCGCCAGTCGGTCGCCGCGCCGCCGCGCGACATCGGCCGCACCCTGCTTGCGGGCCTTGCGGACGTCCCGCGTCAGCCACGCCATGCTCTCGGTCATCGTCCTGTACTCCTTCGGTGGCAGGTCCGGCCCGCGGCCGGCTTGCCGGAGGGCAGCGGGCACCCATGCGTCGACCTTCGCGGATGGCCCGCGGGACAGCGCACCTTGAACAACGCACAGTCACCCCAAAAGGTGACAACCCCGCCGGCGCGCCCGGACCGGCCGGGTGGCCAACTGCCGCCGCTTCACACGGGGCTGGATCCAGCCACTCGACTCCCGTTTCCCGACCCCGCAGCCACCCCGCACGGATGCCGTCACGTGCGGCGCAGGCGCTTCGGGGGCCACATCAAGGCCAATCCCGACGAGCCGGGACGACAAGAAAACAACAAGCCACAATCGGAGTCCCGGCGAATCCGAGCGGCCGTCCGGCGCGGGAAAAAGATCGTTTCCGTTTGATGGCTTGAAGGTGGATAAGCAGTGCAGGCCAACGGCGGGGAAGAGAATCAAACCAATGGAGCGTAATAATCCCGCAAAGAATTGCGCGTCCGTTGTCGAGCCCTCTTCCAGGGAACCTCGACCGGATCAAAAGCGCGGACCCCGCCCGCACGCCCCGGCAGGCGCACCCTCCTGACCTGCCACTGCGCCCATCCCACCGGCCCTCCGGCCGCGTAACGCAATGTCCGCGGCCCTCCGGGGCCGGACTTCACCCGGTGCAATGTTAAGCATTCATATTGAAATTTACCCTAAACTTGCCGCCGCAGATTCGATCACGCGAGAATCGCTGCATAAAGCATGGGGAATGTCTTATTCCGCCCTGTTGCCGACTTAGCGACGTTGCCCTTTAAACTTTGAGCTGTGCATGATCAGGAGCGGCTGTGCGATGCGGCGACACCGTTCCTGGCGAAGGGATAGATCTTGTCTGCCTCCCCCCCACCCCAAACGTCGGACCCCTGGATACGCTGTTTCCGGCCCCGGCCGGAAGCCGACGTCCGACTGGTCTGCTTCCCCCACGCGGGCGGCTCGGCCTCCTACTACCACCCCCTCGCGGTCTCCCCCACCCTGCTCCCGGACGCCGAAGTCCTCGCGGTGCAGTACCCCGGAAGGCAGGACCGGCGCAGAGAGCGCCTCCTTGACGGCATCCCCGAGATGGCCGACCTGATCACCGAGGCGCTCGCTCCGTACGACGACCGTCCGCTGGCCTTCTTCGGGCACAGCATGGGCGCCGTGCTCGCCTTCGAGGTCGCACAGCGGCTGAGCGAGCGGCCGGGTGGCCAGCCCTGCGGGCTGTTCGTCTCGGGCCGCCGGGCGCCGTCCCTCTACCGGCGGGGCACCGTACATCTCCTCAACGACGCCGAGTTGGTCGGCGAGTTGCGCAGGGCCGGGGGCACGGACCCGCGGTTCCTGGACGACGAGGAGCTGCTCGCCGACATCATCCCGGTCGTCCGCAACGACTACCGGGCGATCGAGCTGTACCAGTGGACTCCGGCGCCTCCGCTGACCTGCCCCGTCACCGCCCTGGTCGGCGACCGGGACCCGCAGGCCTCGCTCGACGACGCGGAGGCCTGGCGGAAGCACACCGACGGACCGTTCGGCCTCGAGGTCTTCTCCGGAGGCCACTTCTATCTCAACACGCACCAGCGCGGCGTCGCGGACGTCATCTCCGAGGCTCTCGCGGCCGGTGCGCGACGGCACGCAACAGCGAGGGGGAACGCTCAGTGAGGTACGAAATGCTGGGCCCACTCCGCATCAAGGACGACAACAACTACGCCACCATCAACGCGCAGAAAGTGGAGATCGTCCTGACGGTGCTCCTCATCCGCGCCGATCAACTGGTCTCCCTGGAGCAGCTGATGCGGGAGATCTGGGGCGAGGAACTGCCCCGGCGCGCCACCGCCGGGCTACACGTGTACATATCCCAGCTCCGCAAGTTCCTGAAGGTGTCGGGCACGGCGGGCAACCCCGTCGAGACCCGCGCGCCGGGATACGTGCTGCACAAGAAGCCGGAGGACCAGATCGACGCCCAGGTCTTCCCCGAACTCGTCGACGTGGGACGGTCGCTGCTCAGGGAGAAGCGTTACGACGAGGCGGCTTCCTGTTTCGGACAGGCGCTCGCTCTGTGGCGCGGCCCGATCCTCGGGCAGGGCGGGAACGGTCCGGCCGCCAACGGCCCCATCGTCGACGGGTTCTCGACCTGGCTGACCGAGATCCGCCTGGAGTGTCAGGAGATGCTGGTCGAGTGCCAGCTCCAGCTCGGCCGTCACCGGGAGGCCGTGGGCATGCTGTACGCCCTCACCGCGGAGAACCCGATGTGCGAGGCGTTCTACCGGCAGCTCATGCTGGCGCTCTACCGCTCCGAGCGGCAGGCGGACGCGCTGAAGGTGTACCAGTCGGTGCGCAAGACGCTCAACGACGAGCTCGGGCTCGAACCGGGGCGCCCGCTCCAGGATCTGCAGCGGGCCATACTCTCCGGCGACATGCACCTGATGTCACCACCCCTCGCGATGTCCGGCCACTGACCGGACATCGCGGTGCGGGTGGGCCTCGCGGGTCGTACGTATGCGGAGGAGACGTACGTACTCAGAAGGCGCACTGAAGGTGCTTGATGCCCTCGATGAAGCTGGAGTCCAGCCTGCGGGGCTGCCCCACGGCACGAATGCGGGGCAGCGCCGCAAGCAACTCCCGGTACAGGACGGTGACTTCCATCCGGGCCAGGTGGGCGCCGAGGCAGACGTGCGGGCCCACTGCACCGAACGTGACGTGGGCGTTCGTCGCGCGCGTGATGTCGAAGCGGTACGGGTCCGGGAAGGTGCCCTCGTCGCGGTTGCCCGACCAGTAGAACAGGAAGATCCGGTCGCCCCTGCGGAACCGGTGGCCGTTCATGTCGCAGTCGCGGGTGGCGACGCGGCGCATCCAGTTGATCGGCGTGGAGACCCTGAGGATCTCCTCGACCGCGTCCTTCGCGTACGTGTCGAAGTCCGAGACCAGCAGCTGCTTCTGCTCGGGGTGCTCGGTCAGCAGCACCAGGGCGTGCGAGATGGCGTTCCTGGTGGTCTCCATCCCGGCGATGACCAGCAGGATGAAGAAGGAGACGAGTTCCTGGCGGGTCAACTGCTCGCCGTCCGCCTGCACTTGCACCAGCTTGGTGATCAGATCGTTGCCGGGGACGGCGAGCCGCTGCTCGCGGAGACCCGCGATGTAGTCGCCCAGTTCGCGGGACGCCTCGATCACCGCGCGTTCGGAGTCCGCCCGGTCGGGCACGTAGTCCGGGTCGAGCGGACCCACGATCGTGTTGGACCGGTCGAAGAGGAAGTCGTGGTCCTCCTCCGGGATCCCCATCATTTCGCTGAGCACGGCGATGGGCATCTCCGCGGCCACGGGCCTGATGAAGTCGCCGGGACCGCGCGCGACGAGGTCGTCGATGATGCGCCGCGCGGTACGGGTCGCCACGGCCTCGAACTCGGGAATCATGTTGCGGCCGAACGAGCGCGAGACGATGCGGCGCAGCCGCGAGTGCTCCGGGTTGTCCATGTTGATCATCGAGCCGTAGTACTCGTCGAGCTCGGGCGGCAGGCCGATGATCGTGGTCGCGCCGTTCGAGGAGAAGTCCTGCGGCCGACGGCTCACCTCCGCGATGTCCGCGTACTTCACCAGCGCGTGATACCCGAAGGCGAAGGGCACTCCGGGCATGCTCTGCTGAATGAACGGCGGATGCGGCAGCCCGCGCATCTGCTCGAACAGCGCCACGCGTTCCTCGTACGGCCGCGCCCAGAACGACGGGTCGACCAGGTCGGGGAAGGTGGCGGCCGGCTTGCTATCCGTGATGGGCACGATGCCTCGCTTCGCGTTGTCCGGACCGACACCGGCACACCTTGGCAGGGCCGTCTTAAGCGCTCCTAAGAAGCACCTGCCGCGCCCGCCCGCACCTCCCACCAGTGACGACGGCCCGGGACGACGACGTACACAGCCGAGTATTAGGAGGGCTTTAGCGTCGTGAACGAGTCTGCGGTCCGGCGGGGTCCCGCCTGCCCGATGCTCACGCCGATCTCCCGGCTGCCCGGTCATCGAGTCAGGGGCGCTGCTGTTCTCGCGGAGAGGGGCGGTTGTCACCGGGATGGCGCACACCGAAGAGAAGCTTCTTGAATACCTCAAGCGTGTCACTGCGGACCTGCGTCAGACGGAACGCCGACTGCAGGACGTCGAGTCGGCGGGCCACGAGCCGATCGCGGTCATCGGCATGGCGTGCAGGCTGCCCGGCGGAGTCCGGTCCCCCGACGAGTTCTGGGACCTGATCTCCACCGGGGGCGACGCCGTCGCCCCGCTGCCCGGCAACCGCAACTGGGACCTCGACGCCCTCTACGACCCGGACCCCGAGAGCACCGGCACCAGCTACGTCCGCGAAGGCGGCTTCGTCTACGACGCGGGCGACTTCGACCCCACCTTCTTCGGCATCGGACCGAGCGAGGCCATGGCCATGGCTCCGCAGCAGCGGCTCGCCCTGGAGACCGCCTGGGAGGCCATCGAGCGCGCCGGTATCGACCCCCTCACCCTGCGCGCCAGCGACACCAGCACCTTCATCGGCTGCGACGGCCTCGACTACGCCCTGGGCGCCTCCGAGGTGCCCGAGGGCACCGCCGGATACTTCACCATCGGCAACTCCGGCAGCGTCACCTCGGGCCGCGTCGCCTACACCCTGGGCCTCGAAGGCCCGGCGGTCACGGTCGACACCGCATGCTCCTCGTCGCTGGTCTCCCTCCACCTCGCCGCCCAGGCGCTGCGCACGCAGGAGTGCTCGCTGGCGCTGGCGGGCGGCACGTACGTGATGTCGTCACCCGCCCCGCTGATCGGGTTCAGCGAACTGCGCGGCCTGGCCCCCGACGGCCGCTGCAAGCCCTTCTCGGCGGGCAGCGACGGCATGGGCATGGCGGAGGGCACCGGTGTGGTGCTCCTGGAGCGCCTCTCCGACGCGCGCCGCAACGGCCACAAGGTGCTAGCGGTCGTTCGGGGTTCGGCCGTGAACCAGGACGGTGCGAGCAACGGCCTCACCGCCCCCAACGGCCCTTCCCAGGAACGCGTCATCCGCGCCGCCCTCGCCAACGCCCGCCTCTCCGCCGAGGACATCGACGCGGTCGAGGCCCACGGCACCGGCACCACGCTCGGTGACCCCATCGAGGCCGGGGCCCTCATCTCGGCGTACGGGCAGGAACGCCCGGAGGACCGGCCGCTGTGGGTCGGCGCCGTGAAGTCCAACATCGGCCACACGCAGATCGCCGCGGGCGTGGCGGGCGTCATCAAGATGGTGCTGGCCCTGCAGAACGACCTGCTGCCCGCCATCCTCCACGTCGACGCCCCCTCGCCCCACGTGGAGTGGGACGGCAGCGGGCTGCGCCTGCTGACCGAGCCGGTCAAGTGGCCTCGCGGCGAGCGGGCGCGGCGGGCGGGGGTGTCTTCGTTCGGCTTCTCCGGGACCAATGCGCATTTGATTTTGGAGGAGGCGCCTGAGGACGAGGTGCCGGAGGACGTGGTGCGGGGTGAGGTGGCTGGTCCTGTTGCGTCTGGGGCCGGTGGTGTGGGTGTGGTGGTGCCGTGGGTGGTTTCTGGGCGGACGCCTGATGCGTTGCGGGAGCAGGCGCGGCGGTTGGGTGCGTTCGTGGCGGGTGATACGGAGGCGTTGCCGGGGGAGGTGGGCTGGTCGTTGGCGACGACTCGGTCGGTGTTCGAGCACCGGGCCGTGGTGGTGGGCCGGGACCGGGACGCTCTGGTGGCGGGCGCGCAGGCGTTGGCTGCGGGTGAGGTGTCCGCGGATGTGGTGTCCGGGGCGGCGGCTTCCGCGGGTGCGGGGCCGGTGTTGGTGTTTCCGGGGCAGGGGTCGCAGTGGGTCGGGATGGGGGCCCAACTGCTCGATGAGTCACCCGTGTTCGCGGCCCGCATCGACGAGTGTGAGCAGGCGCTGTCGGCGTACGTGGACTGGTCGCTACGTGAGGTGTTGCGCGGGGACGGGACTGAACTGGCGCGGGTGGAGGTCGTCCAGCCGGTGCTGTGGGCCGTCATGGTCTCGCTCGCCGCCGTATGGGCGGATCAGGGGATTACTCCGGCTGCGGTGATCGGGCATTCGCAGGGCGAGATGGCTGCCGCCTGTGTCGCGGGCGCGCTGTCCCTGGAGGATGCGGCGCGGATCGTGGCGGTACGCAGTGACGCGCTCCGCCAGCTTCAGGGGCACGGCGACATGGCCTCCCTGGGCACCAGCGCCGAACAGGCCGCCGAGCTCATCGGGGACGACCGGCCCGGTGTCAGCATCGCGGCCGTCAACGGACCGTCCTCGACGGTCATTTCAGGTCCGCCGGAGCAGGTGGCCGCGGTGGTCGCCGACGCGGAGAAGGCCGGGCTGCGTGCCCGGGTCATCGACGTCGGCTACGCCTCCCACAACCCCCAGATCGACCAGCTCCACGACCTGCTGACGGAACGCCTCGCGGACATCCAGCCTGTGCCGACCGACGTGGCGTTCTACTCCACGGTCACCGCCGAACGCCTCGACGACACCACGGCGCTCGACACCGCCTACTGGGTCACCAACCTCCGCCAGCCCGTCCGCTTCGCCGACACCATCAAAACGTTGCTGGCCGACGGCTACCGCCTCTTCATCGAAGCCAGCCCCCACCCCGTCCTCAACCTCGGCATGGAAGAAACCATCGAACAGGCGGACGCCACCGCCACCGTGATCCCCACCCTCCGCCGCGACCACGGCGACACCACCCAACTCACCCGCGCCGCCGCCCAAGCCTTCACCGCAGGCGCCAACATCGACTGGACGGGATGGTTCCCGACCGAGCCCACCCCTCGTACCGTCGACCTCCCCACCTACGCCTTCCAGCACCAGCACTACTGGCTCGAACGCTCCACCCGTGCCGGAAACACCCTCGGCGCCGAGCACAGCGCGGCCGAGACACAGTTGTGGCAGGCGGTCGACGGGCTCGACCTCGGGCTGCTGGCGGAGACGCTGGCGTCGGAGGAGGGCAGTGATGAGGCCGTGCGGGCGCTGGAACCCGCGCTGCCGGTGCTGCAGGGCTGGCGGCGTCGGCACCGGGAGCAGTCGACCGTCGATTCCTGGCGCTACCGCGTCACGTGGAAGCACCACCCCGATGCCGGGGCACCCCAACTGGGCGGCGAATGGCTGCTGTTCGTGCCTGCCGACAAGGCGGAGCACCCCGCCGTACGGGCCACCGCGGAGGCGTTGGGTGAGCACGGCGCGTCCGCCGTCCGGCTGCATACGGTCGAGACCGGCCGGGCTCGGCGCGAGACGCTGGCCGCGGTGGACACGTCCGGGTGCGCCGGGCTCGTCAATCTGCTGGCTCTGGACGAGCGACCGCACCCCGAGCATCCGGCCGTGCCCACGGGACTGGCCGCGACCACCGCCCTGATCCAGGCCCTCGCCGACAACGGCACGACCGCCCCCCTGCACACCATCACGCAGGGAGCCGTCTCCACGAGCGCCACCGACCCGCTCGCCCACCCCCTCCAATCCCACGTCTGGGGACTCGGACGTGTCGCCGCCCTCGAACACCCCCGCCTGTGGGCCGGGCTCGTCGACCTGCCGGACCGCGTCGACCACCACACCCTCGCCCGCCTCGCCACCGCCCTCCTCCCGCAGGAAGAGGACCAGACCGCCATCCGCCCCACCGGAACCCACACCCGGCGCCTCACGCACGCCCCCGCGCCGGGCACCGCTGCCGACGTCGCCTGGCAGCCCCGGGGCACCACCCTCATCACCGGTGGCACCGGCGGCATCGGAGCCGTCCTCGCCCGCTGGCTCGCCCGCGAGGGCGCCCCGCACCTGCACCTCACCAGCCGCCGCGGCCCGGACGCACCCGGCGCACAGGAACTCGCCGCCGAGCTTGCGGAGTTGGGGACCTCCGTCACCATCACCGCCTGCGACGTCAGCGATCCCCACCAGCTCCGGGGCCTCCTCGACCGGACGCCGCCCGAGCACCCCCTGACCGCCGTCATCCACGCCGCGGGCATGACCGATCTGACGTCGATCACCGATCTGACGACGGCGCGCCTGGACGAAGTGCTCGGGTCGAAGTCCGATGCGGCCTGGAACCTGCACGAGCTGACGCGGGACATGGATCTCACGGCGTTCGTGATGTTCTCGTCCGGCGCCGGTGTGTGGGGCAGTGGCCAGCAGGGCGCGTACGGCGCCGCCAACCACTTCCTCGACGCGCTGGCCGAGCACCGGCGCTCCCAGGGCCTGGCCGCCACCTCGATCGCCTGGGGTCCCTGGGCCGAGGCCGGTATGTCCGCGGACCCGGAGTCACTCTCGTACTTCAAGCGCTTCGGCCTGCATCCGATCGGCCCGGACCTGTGCGTCAAGGCACTGCACCAGGCGGTCGGCGCGGGCGAGGCAACACTGACGGTGGCGAACTTCGACTGGGCGAAGTTCACGCCGACGTTCACCGCGCAGCGGCCCAGCCCGTTCCTCGACGACCTTCCGGAGAACCAGCGGGAGGCCGAACAGGCCGGTTCCGCGGCCGAGACCAGCGCGTTCCGCGAGGAGCTCGCGAAGACGCCCGCGTCGCAGCGGCACGGCTTCCTGGTCCAGCACGTCCGGACGCACGCGGCCGCCACTCTGGGCCGCACGGTGGAGGACATCCCGGCGGCGAAGCCGTTCCAGGAGCTGGGTTTCGACTCGCTGACCGCCGTCCAGCTGCGCAACCAGCTCAACAGCACGACCGGGCTCACGCTGCCCGCGACGGTGATCTTCGACCATCCCACCTCCGAATCCCTCGCCTCGCATCTGCGCGGGCAGCTCGGCGGCGACGACGAGACCACCGGCGAGAGCAACGTGCTCGCGGCGCTCGACAAGTGGGACACGGCGTACGGCACGGCCGGGATGGACGAAGCGGCCCGCCGACGCATCGTGGGCCGTCTGCAGGTGCTGGTCTCCAAATGGAGCCCGGCGCAGGACAGCCCGGAGGACGGCGACTCCGCCCACGCCGACCTGGAGACGGCGAGCGCGGACGACATCTTCGACCTCATCTCCAGCGAGTTCGGGAAGTCCTGATCCCCCACTCCTACTCACACCCATCCACGTCCACGTCCCCCGTCACGTCGCGCCAAGGAGCCTGGGTCAGATGTCGAACGAGGAGAAGCTTCTCGATCACCTCAAGTGGGTCACCGCGGAGCTGCGCGAGGCCCGCCAACGGCTCCGCGACAAAGAATCCGCCGAGCCGGTCGCCATCGTCGGCATGGCCTGCCGCTTTCCCGGCGGCACCCGGTCCGCCGACGACCTGTGGCGGCTCGTGCGCGACGGGGGCGACGCGGTCTCGGGGTTCCCCGACGACCGGGGGTGGGACCTGGAGTCCCTCTACCACCCGGACCCGGAGCACCCGGGCACCAGTTACGTGCGGGACGGCGCCTTCCTGTACGACGCGGGGCGCTTCGACGCCGACTTCTTCGGCATCAGCCCGCGCGAGGCCGTCGCGATGGACCCGCAGCAGCGACTCCTCCTGGAGACCGCCTGGGAGGCGATCGAGCACGCGGGGCTCAACCCGCACGGCTTGCAGGGCAGTGACACCGGTGTCTTCACGGGGGTCAGCGCCCACGACTACCTGACGCTGATCAGCCAGACGGCCAGCGAGGTCGAGGGGTACATCGGCACCGGCAACCTCGGCAGCGTGGTGTCGGGCCGCATCTCCTACACGCTGGGGCTCGAAGGTCCCGCGGTGACGGTCGACACGGCGTGCTCGTCGTCCCTGGTGGCGATCCACCTGGCCGCGCAGGCGCTGCGGCAGGGCGAGTGCTCGCTCGCGCTGGCCGGTGGTTCGACGGTGATGGCGACGCCCGGCTCGTTCACCGAGTTCTCGCGGCAGCGCGGACTCGCGCCCGACGGCCGGTGCAAGCCGTTCGCGGCCGCCGCCGACGGCACCGGCTGGGGCGAGGGCGCCGGAGTGGTGGCGCTCGAACTCCTCTCCGAAGCGCGCCGCCGCGGCCACAACGTCCTTGCGGTGGTGCGGGGTTCGGCCATCAACCAGGACGGTACGAGCAACGGCCTCGCCGCCCCCAACGGCCCCTCACAGGAACGCGTCATCCGCGCCGCCCTCGCCAACGCCCGCCTCTCCGCCGAGGACATCGACGCGGTCGAGGCCCACGGCACCGGCACCACACTCGGCGACCCCATCGAGGCCAATGCGCTCCTCGCCACGTATGGGCAGGGGCGGCCCGATGACCGGCCGCTGTGGCTCGGCTCGATCAAGTCGAACATCGGCCACACGCAGGCCGCCGCCGGTGTCGCCGGTGTGATCAAGATGGTCATGGCCCTGCGCAACGGCCTCCTCCCCACCTCGCTGCACATCGACGCGCCCTCACCGCACGTCCAGTGGGAGCAGGGCAGCGTACGGCTGCTCTCCGAGCCCGTGGAGTGGCGGCCGGAGCGCACGCGGCGGGCGGGCATCTCGGCGTTCGGCATCTCGGGGACGAACGCGCATCTGATCCTTGAGGAGGCGCCGCGGGAAGAGGTGGCTGCGGAGGGGGCGAGGGTGGACGCTTCCACTCCCCCGCCCGCAGCGCCGGGTGCGGTGGTGCCCTGGGTGGTCTCCGGCCGGACGTCCGACGCGCTGCGTGAGCAGGCCCGGCGCCTGGGCGACTTCGCGGGCTCGTCCGGTGTCGGGGAAGCGGGTGCTTCGACGACCGAGGTCGGCTGGTCGCTGGCCACGAGCCGGGCAACCCTCGGACATCGGGCCGTGGTCGTGGGGCAGGACTCCGCCCAGTCGATCGCTTCCCTGGCGGCGCTGGCTACGGGCGAGGCCTCCGCGGACGTGGTGACCGGGGTCGCGGGCGATATGGGTCCGGGGCCGGTGTTGGTTTTCCCGGGGCAGGGGTCGCAGTGGGTGGGCATGGGGGCCCAACTGCTGGATGAGTCACCGGTGTTCGCGGCGCGCATCGCTGAGTGCGAGCAGGCGCTGTCCGATCACGTGGGCTGGTCGCTGCGTGAGGTGTTGCGCGGAGACGGCAGCGAGCTGGCCCGCGTCGAGGTCGTCCAGCCGGTGCTCTGGGCCGTCATGGTCTCGCTCGCCGCGGTCTGGGCGGACCAGGGAATCACCCCGGCCGCCGTGATCGGGCACTCGCAGGGCGAGATGGCCGCCGCCTGTGTCGCGGGCGCGCTGTCCCTGGAGGATGCGGCGCGGATCGTGGCGGTACGCAGCGACGCGCTGCGGCAGCTCCAGGGGCACGGTGACATGGCTTCCCTGGGCACCAGTGCCGAGCAGGCCGCCGAGCTGATCGGGGACGACCGCCCGGGCGTCAGTATCGCCGCGGTCAACGGGCCGTCCTCGACGGTCATTTCGGGTCCGCCGGAGCAGGTGGCTGCCGTGGTCGCCGAGGCAGAGGAGCGTGGCCTCCGCGCTCGCGTCATCGACGTCGGCTACGCCTCCCACAACCCCCAGATCGACCAGCTCCACGACCTGTTGACGGAACGCCTCGCGGACATCCAGCCTGTGCCGACCGACGTAGCGTTCTACTCCACGGTCACCGCCGAACGCCTCGACGACACGACGGCGCTGGACACCGCGTACTGGGTCACCAACCTCCGCCAACCCGTCCGCTTCGCCGACACCATCGAAGCCCTCCTCGCCGACGGCTACCGCCTCTTCATCGAAGCCAGCCCCCACCCCGTCCTCAACCTCGGCATTCAGGAGACGATCGAACGGGCCGGTGTCACGGCCACCACCGTTCCCACCCTGCGCCGCGACCACGGAGGCCGCACGCAGCTCACGCACGCCGCCGCGCAGGCGTTCGCGGTGGGTGCCGAGGTCGACTGGCGGCGCTGGTTCCCGGCCGAGCCCACCCCTCGTACCGTCGACCTGCCCACCTACGCCTTCCAGCACAAGCAGTACTGGGTGGAGCCGCCCGCGGCGGTGGCGTCCGGGGGCAACGGGCACGATCCCGTCGAGGCCCGGGTCTGGCAGGCGATCGAGGACTTGGACATCGACGCCCTCGCCAGCAGCCTGGAGATCGAGGGGCAGGCCGAGACCGTCGGGGCGCTGGAACCTGCGCTGCCCGTCCTCTCGGCCTGGCGCCGTCGGCACCGGGAGCAGTCCACGGTCGACTCCTGGCGCTACCACGTCACCTGGAAGCACCTGCCCGCCGCGGCAGCACCGGAGCTCACCGGGACCTGGCTGCTGCTCGTGCCCGCCGCGCACGCCGACCACCCCGCCGTCCTGGCGACCGCACAGACGCTGGCCGCGCACGGCGGCGAAGTGCGCCGTCACGTGCTCGACGCACGCGCCGTGGAACGTGCCTCGCTGGCACAGGAGTTGCTCTCGGTGATGGGCGGGGAGCCGCACGCCGGAATCGTCAATCTGCTGGCCCTGGACGAGGAGCCGCACCCCGAGTTCCCTGCCGTGCCCGCCGGGCTCGCCGCGACGACCGCCCTCGTCCAGGCCCTCGGCGACAACGGCGCCGACGTTTCCGTACGCACCCTCACGCAGGGTGCGGTCTCCACCAGCGCCACCGACCCCCTCACCAACCCCGTGCAGGCCCAGGTCTGGGGCCTCGGGCGCGTCGCCGCCCTGGAGTACCCGCGGCTGTGGGGCGGGCTCGTCGACCTGCCCGCCCGTATCGACCATCAGTCGCTGACCCGGCTGGCGGCGGCGCTCGCCCCTCAGGACGAGGATCAGATCGCGATCCGTCCCACCGGAGCCCACGCCCGCCGCCTCGCCCACGCGCCCGCCACGACCCCGAACAGCGGCGTGAGCTGGGAGCCCCGGGGCACCACCCTCATCACCGGTGGCACCGGCGGCATCGGCGCCGTCCTCGCCCGCTGGCTGGCCCGCGAAGGGGCCCCGCACCTCCTTCTCACCAGCCGCCGCGGGCCAGACGCACCCGGCGCGCAGGAACTCGCCGCCGAGCTGCGGGAGTTGGGCACCTCCGTCACCATCACCGCCTGCGACGTCGGCGACCGTGAGCAGGTGCGCCGCCTCGTCGACGGCGTCCCCGCCGAGCACCCGCTCACCGCCGTCGTACACGCCGCAGGCGTACCGAACTACATCGGCCTCGGCGAGGTGACGGGCGCCGAGCTGGATGAGGTGCTGCGCCCCAAGGCGCTCGCCGCGCTCCATCTGCACGAGCTGACACGGGAGTTGGAACTCTCCGCGTTCGTGATGTTCTCGTCCGGCGCCGGTGTGTGGGGCAGTGGCCAGCAGGGCGCGTACGGCGCCGCCAACCACTTCCTCGACGCGCTGGCCGAGCACCGCCGCTCCCAGGGCCTGGCCGCCACCTCGATCGCCTGGGGCCCCTGGGCCGAGGCGGGGATGGCCGCCGACCAGGCGGCGTTGACGTTCTTCAGCCGTTTCGGTCTGCACCCTCTCAGCCCGGTCCTGTGCATCAAGGCGCTGCACCAGGCACTCGACGCGGGCGAGACGACGCTGACGGTGGCGAACTTCGACTGGGCGCAGTTCACCTCGACCTTCACCGCGCAGCGGCCCAGCCCGCTCCTCGCCGACCTGCCCGAGAACCGCAGGGCGAGCGCGCCCGTGGCACAGGAGGATGCGACGGAGGCGTCGTCGCTGCAGCAGGAGCTGACCGAGGCGAAACCGGCACAGCAGCGGCAGTTGGTGCTACAGCACGTGCGCTCGCAGGCGGCGGCCACGCTCGGGCACTCGGACGTCGACGCCGTGCCCGCGACCAAGCCGTTCCAGGAGCTGGGCTTCGACTCGCTGACCGCGGTGGAGCTGCGCAACAGGCTGAACAAGAGCACCGGTCTGACCCTGCCGACCACGGTCGTCTTCGACCACCCCACGCCCGACGCGCTCACCGACGTCATCCAGGCCGAGCTGTCGGGCGACACGGCGTCCGCGGAAGCGGCGCGGACGACCGCTGCCGCCGCCGACGACGAGCCGATCGCGATCGTCGGCATGGCCTGCCGCTACCCGGGTGACGTCCGCTCCGCCGAGGAGCTGTGGGACCTGGTCACGGACCGCAGGGACGCCATGAGCGGATTCCCCGACGACCGCGGCTGGGACCTGGAGGCGCTGTACAACCCGGACCCGGAGAGCCGCGGCACCAGCTATGTGCGCGAGGGCGGCTTCCTCTACGACGCGGGCGACTTCGACGCCGCCTTCTTTGGCATCAGCCCGCGCGAGGCCATCGCGATGGACCCGCAGCAGCGACTCCTCCTGGAGACCGCCTGGGAGGCGATCGAACGCGCCGGGCTCGACCGCGAGGCCCTGAAGGGCAGCAACGCCGGGGTGTACACGGGCCTGACCATCTACGACTACCTGGCGCTCGTCGGTGAACGGCCCACCGAGGTCGAGGGCTACATCGGCACCGGCAACCTCGGCTGTGTCGCCTCCGGCCGGGTGTCGTACGTACTCGGCCTCGAAGGCCCCGCGATGACCATCGACACCGGGTGCTCGTCGTCGCTGGTGGCGATCCACCAGGCGGCGCACGCACTGCGGCAGGGCGAGTGCTCGCTCGCCCTCGCGGGCGGCGCGACGGTGATGGCCACACCGGGCTCCTTCGTGGAGTTCTCCCTGCAACGCGGGCTCGCCAAGAACGGGCGGTGCAAGCCCTTCGCGTCCGCCGCCGACGGCACGGGATGGGCCGAAGGAGTCGGCCTCGTCGTCCTCGAACGCCTCTCGGAGGCCCGGCGCAACGGCCACAACGTCCTTGCGGTGATCCGCGGTTCGGCCATCAACCAGGACGGTACGAGCAACGGGCTCACGGCACCCAACGGGCAGGCGCAGCAGCGCGTCATCCGGCAGGCCCTCGCCAACGCGCGCCTCTCCGCCGACGACGTCGACGCGGTGGAGGCGCACGGCACGGGCACCATGCTGGGCGACCCCATCGAGGCCAGCGCGCTCGTGGCCACGTACGGCAAGGAGCGGCCCGAGGACCGGCCGCTGTGGCTCGGCTCGATCAAGTCGAACATCGGGCATGCGCAGGCGTCGGCCGGTGTCGCCGGTGTGATCAAGATGGTGATGGCGCTGCGGAACGAGCAGTTGCCCGCCTCGCTGCACATCGACGCGCCCACGCCGCACGTCGACTGGGACGGCAGCGGAGTCCAGCTGCTGGCCGAGCCGGTCGCCTGGCCGCGCGGCGAACGCCCGCGCCGCGCCGGGGTGTCCGCGTTCGGCATCTCGGGCACGAACGCACACCTCATCCTGGAGCAGGCCCCGGACGCGCCGGAGCCCGCGCCTTCCCCGTCGGACGCGGCCGATGCTCCGGCCGGAGTGGTGCCGTGGGTGGTGTCGGCGCGCGGCGAGGAGGCGTTGCGGGCCCAGGCCGCCCTGCTGGCCGAGCGCGCGACGGCCGACCCCCAGCTGGTGTCGCCCTTGGACGTGGGCTGGTCCCTGGTCAAGAGCCGCTCGGTGTTCGAGAACCGGGCGGTCGTGGTGGGCCGGGACCGCGACGCACTCCTCGCCGGGCTGCGCTCCCTGTCGACGGGCGAGCCGTCACCGGACGTCGTGGAGGGCGCCGTACAGGGTGCCTCTGGGGCGGGGCCGGTGTTGGTGTTTCCGGGGCAGGGGTCGCAGTGGGTCGGGATGGGTGCCCAACTGCTCGATGAATCACCGGTGTTCGCGGCGCGCATTGCTGAGTGTGAGCGGGCGCTGTCGGCGTACGTGGACTGGTCACTCAGTGAGGTGTTGCGCGGGGACGGGGCCGAACTGGCCCGCGTCGAGGTCGTGCAGCCGGTGCTGTGGGCCGTCATGGTCTCGCTCGCCGCCGTCTGGGCGGACCAGGGAATCACCCCGGCCGCCGTGATCGGGCACTCGCAGGGGGAGATGGCTGCCGCCTGTGTGGCGGGGGCTCTCTCGCTGGAGGATGCGGCGCGGATCGTGGCGGTACGCAGCGACGCGCTGCGGCAACTCCAGGGGCACGGCGACATGGCCTCCCTGGGCACCAGCGCCGAACAGGCCGCCGAGCTCATCGGGGACGACCGGCCCGGAGTCAGCATCGCCGCGGTCAACGGGCCGTCTTCGACGGTCATTTCGGGTCCGCCGGAGCAGGTGGCCGCGGTGGTCGCCGACGCGGAGAAGGCCGGGCTGCGCGCCCGCGTCATCGACGTCGGCTACGCCTCCCACAACCCCCAGATCGACCAGCTCCACGACCTGCTCACCGAACGCCTGGCCGACATTCAGCCCGTGCCGACCGACGTGGCCTTCTACTCCACCGTCACCGCCGAACGCCTCAACGACACCACGGCCCTGGACACCGGCTACTGGGTCACCAACCTCCGCCACCCCGTCCGCTTCGCCGACACCATCAAAGCCCTCCTCGCCGACGGCTACCGCCTCTTCATCGAAGCCAGCCCCCACCCCGTCCTCAACCTCGGCATGGAAGAAACCATCGAACAGGCCGACATGCCTGCCACCGTGATCCCCACCCTCCGCCGCGACCACGGCGACACCACCCAACTCACCCGCGCCGCCGCCCAAGCCTTCACCGCAGGCGCCAACATCGACTGGACGGGATGGTTCCCGGCGGTTCCGTTGCCGCGAGTGGTGGACCTGCCGACGTACGCCTTCCAGCGGGAGCGGTTCTGGCTGGAGGGGCGGCGGGGGCTCGCCGGGGATCCGGCGGGGCTCGGGCTCGCCTCTGCGGGGCATCCGCTGCTCGGGGCCGCCGTGGAGCTCGCGGACGGCAGCAGCCATCTGCTGACCGGGCGGATCTCGCCACGGGACCAGACGTGGCTGGCCGAGCACCGGGTCATGGACACCGTGCTGCTGCCGGGTTCCGCCTTCGTGGAGCTCGCGCTGCAGGCCGCGGTGCGCACGGGCTGCGAGGAGCTGACGGAGCTGACGCTGCACACGCCGCTCGTCTTCGGGGACGAGGGCGCGGGCGCGGTGGACCTCCAGGTGGCGGTCGGCTCCGTGGGCGAGGACGGGCGGCGCCCTGTGTCCGTCCACTCGCGGCCCACGAGTGAGGGCGAGGAGACCGTGTGGACCCGGCACGCCGCCGGTGTGGTTGCTCCCGCGGGGCCGGTCGACGGGGAAATGTCGTTGGGCGGAGCCTGGCCGCCGCCCGGGGCAACGCCCGTCGGCGGGCAGGATCCTTATGGTGAACTCGCTTCGTACGGCTATGACTTCGGGCCCGGATCGCAGGGGCTCGTGACCGCGTGGCGGCTCGGCGACGACCTCTACGCCGAGGTGGCGCTGCCCGAGGCCGAGAGCAGCGGGGCCGACCGCTATCAGGTCCATCCGGTACTGCTCGACGCGACGCTGCACGCGCTGATCCTGGACGCGGTCACCTCGTCCGCCGACACCGACCAGGTGCTGCTGCCGTTCTCGTGGAGCGGGCTGCGGGTGCATGCGCCGGGCGCGGACAAGCTGCGGGTACGTATCGCACGTACCGCGCCGGACCAGCTGGCCTTGACCGCCGTGGACGACGGTGGAGCGCCGGTCCTGACGCTGGAGTCGCTCACGGTGCGGCCGGTGGCCGCCCATCAGATCGCGGGTGCCCGTGCGGCGGACCGGGACGCGCTGTTCCGGCTCGTGTGGACGGAGGCGGCCGCGCGGGCCGATGCGGGTGGTGGCGGCGCCTTGCGTGCCGCTGTCGTCGCGCCCGCCGGGGAACCGCTGGGTGCGGCACTCGCCGACGCGTTGTCCGGGGCTCCGGTACGGGACACGTTCGCCGCGCTGCGGGATGGTGTGGCGGGCGGGGAAGAGACACCCGATGTCGTGCTTGCCGTGTGCGCCACGCCCGGCGTGAGTGGTGCGGGTGATGCGGATGCGGATGCGGATGTGGCCGGGTACGCGCGGCTGGCTGCCGTGACCCTGTTGTCGCTGCTCAAGGAGTGGGTCGACGATCCCGCGTTCGCGGCGAGCCGCCTCGTCGTCGTCACCCGGGGCGCGACCGCGGCGCGGCCGGGCGAGGCTGTCGGTGATCTGCCGGGCGCGTCGCTGTGGGGTCTGGTGCGCAGTGCGCAGGCCGAGAATCCAGGGCGCCTCACGCTGCTCGACCTGGATGCGGTGGAGGCTTCCCTCGCGGCGCTGCCGGGCGTACTGGGCTCCGGGGAGCCGGAGTTGGCGTTGCGGGACGGGCGGGTGTTCGTGCCGCGGCTCGTACGTGATGACGCCTCCGCCCGGCTCGCGCCGCCGGTCGGGGCGCCTACGTGGCGTCTCTCCGGGCTTGAAGTGCGAGGGCCCGGACAGCAGTTGGCCCTGGTCGACGCACCCGAGGCCCTGCGGGTCCTGGAGCCGCACGAGGTGCGGGTCGCGGTGCGGGCGGCCACGCCGGACCCGGGGCCGCTCGCGGAGGGCCAGGTCGTCGGCGCCGGTGTCGTGACGGAGGTCGGCGGCGGGGCCGGTCCCGTGGCGGTCGGCGACCGGGTCATGGGCTTGTTCGACGCGGTGGGGCCGGTGGGCGTCACCGATGCCGCGTTGCTCACGACGGTTCCGGCCGGGTGGAGTTGGGCGCAGGCGGCCGGGTCCCTGGGCGCCTATGTGGCCGCGTACCACGTACTGGCGGATGTCGTCGTGCCGCGCGGCGGGGAGACCCTGTTCGTCGCGGAGGAGACCGGCCCCGTCGGGCGGGCGGTGACGCACCTTGCGCGGCGCTGGCGTGCGGAGGCTGTGGAAGGGGCGGCCGACGTCACCATCGGTCGTGACGGGACGCTGGTGGTCGACCGCGCGGGCGCCCCGGACGGCGGGCAGGCGGTCGCGCCGCCCGAGCCCGGGCGCGTACGGGAGATCCTCGCCGAGCTGGCGGATTCGGTGGATCCGGCGGACCTGCCGGTCGCCGACGCCGTCGCCGACGCTGTCGCCGTCTCCTCGGAGTCGGCAGGGTCGAGTGGCGGCGACGGCCTCGTGCCTCTCGACGTCACCGCGTGGGACATCCGGCAGGCCCCCGCCGCGGACGCCGCCCCGCCCTCTGCGGGCACGACCGTGTACACCTTGCCCGTCGCCTTCGACCCCGAAGGCACCGTCCTCGTCACCGGCGGCACCGGGGCGCTCGGCGCCCTGGCCGCCCGCCACCTGGTGGGCCGCCACGGAGCCAGGCATCTGCTCCTGTCCAGCAGGCGCGGCGCCGACGCGCCGGGCGCGCTGGAGCTGGCGGCGGACCTCTCCGCGCTCGGCGCGCGGGTCACCTTCACCGCCTGCGACCTCGGTGACCGGGACGCGGCGGCCGCCCTCCTGGAGTCGGTGCCTCCGGAGCACCCGCTGACCGCCGTCTTCCACTGCGCGGGCACCGTCAGCGACGCGGTGGTGCAGAACCTCACGGCCGAGCAGGTCGAGGAGGTGATGCGCGTGAAGGCGGACACTGCGTGGAACCTGCACGAACTGACGCGGGACGCGGACCTGTCCGCGTTCGTCCTGTACTCCTCGGTCGCCGGGCTCCTCGGCGGCCCAGGCCAGGGCAGCTACACGGCCGCCAACGCCTTCCTGGACGCGCTGGCCCGGCACCGGCAGGACGGCGGGGCGGCGGCGACCTCCCTGGCGTGGGGCTACTGGGATCTGGAGAGCGGGATGTCAGGGCGGCTCACCGACGCCGACCGGGCACGCCACGCCCGGGCCGGTGTGGTCGGGCTCGGTGCCGACGAGGGTCTCGCCCTCCTCGACACGGCCTGGGCGGGCGGTCTGCCGCTGTACGCGCCGGTCCGCCTGGACCTGGCCCGGATGCGCAGGCAGGCCGAGAGCCACCCCGCACCGGCGCTGCTGCAGGACCTGGTGCGCGGCGCCGGGAGCAGGAGCGGCGGCGGATCCGTCTCGGCGGGCGCGGCCGCGCTCCTCAAGGCACTCGGTGCGATGTCCGACGCGGAGCGGGAGGAGGCGCTGCTCGACCTGGTGTGCACGCACATCGCGGCCGTCCTGGGATACGACGCGGCCACGCCCGTCAATGCGACGCAGGGGCTGCGGGAGCTCGGGTTCGACTCGCTGACCGCGGTGGAACTGCGCAACAGGCTCTCGACCGCGACCGGACTGAAGCTGCCCGCCACGTTCGTCTTCGACCACCCGAACCCGGCGGAGCTCGCCGCACATCTGCGGCAGGAGCTCGCGCCGCGCGCGGCGGATCCGCTCGCCGACGTCCTCGCGGAGTTCGAGCGGCTGGAGAACTCGCTCCTCGCGGTCTCTTCGCAGGACGGCACGGCACGGACCGAGCTGGCCGGGCGGCTGCGGGCCACGCTGGCCCGGCTCGACGTGCCGCAGGAGACAGCCGCCGAGGCCGCGGTGGCCGCCCGCATCCAGGACGCGTCGGCCGACGAGATCTTCGCGTTCATCGACCGGGACCTCGGCAGGGACAGCGGCAACGGACAGGGCAACGGACAGGCAGTGGAGGGACAGCGATGAACGAGTTCGCCCGCAAGAAGCGTGCCCTGGAGCACAGTCGGCGGATCAACGCCGGGGACCTGGACGCCGTCGTCGAGCTGTACGCGCCCGACGCCGTGGTCGAGGACCCGGTCGGCCTGCCGCCGCTGACCGGGCACGACGCGCTGCGCGCCCACTACGGGCTGCTCCTCTCCGCGCACCTGCGCGAGGAGGCGGCCGAGCCCGTCGCCGGCCAGGACGCCGCCCACGCGCTGATCCAGATCACTTCCGTCATGGACTACCTGCCCCTGGGGCCGCAGTACGCCGAGCGGGGCTGGCTCAAGGCCCCCGACGCCCCGGAGACGGCGCGCATCCGGCGTACGGCGATGCTCGTGATCCGCATGGACGCGTCCGGCCTCGTCCGGCACCTGAAGTCGTACTGGGGCACATCCGATCTCACGGTCCTCGGCTGAACCGCAGGCCCGCGATGACTTTCCACAGGTCTGCCCACCCTTCCTGGAGGTGCCATGCCCGACGAGGCCGCGCGCAAGCAGATGGCCGTCGACTACGCCCAGCGGATCAACGCCGGTGACATCGAAGGCGTCCTCGACCTGTTCACGGACGACATCGTCTTCGAGGACCCGGTGGGGCGGCCGCCGATGGTGGGCAAGGACGACCTCCGCAGGCACCTCGAACTGGCCGTCTCCTGCGGTACGCACGAGGTGCCCGAGCCGCCGATGACCTCGATGGACGACCGCTTCGTGGTGACGCCGACGACGGTCACCGTGCAGCGGCCGCGGCCGATGACCTTCCGCATCGTCGGCATCGTCGAACTCGACGAGAACGGGCTCGGCCGCCGGGTCCAGGCGTTCTGGGGAGTCACCGACGTGACCATGGACGGGCCCGCCGCCGACACCACCCACCCCGAAGGGATCCGCGCGTGACCACCACCCGACCCGCCCACGCCGTCGTACTGGGTGCCAGCATGGCAGGCACCCTCGCGGCCCACGTCCTGGCCCGCCACGTCGACACCGTCACCGTCGTGGAGCGCGACGCCCTGCCCGAGGAGCCCCGGCACCGCAAGGGGGTCCCGCAGGGCCGCCACGCCCATCTGCTGTGGTCCAACGGCGCCCGCCTCATCGAGGAGATGCTGCCCGGCACCACCGACCGTCTCCTGGCGGCCGGCGCCCGCCGTCTCGGCTTCCCCGAGGACCTGGTGACCCTGACCGGGCAGGGGTGGCAGCACCGCTTCCCCGCCACCCAGTTCGCGCTGGTCGCCAGCCGCCCACTGCTGGACCTGACGGTACGTCAACAGGCCTTGGCCCCGGTGAACATCACCGTCCGGCAGCGCACCGAGGCCGTCGAGCTCTCGGGCAGCGGGGGCCGGGTCACCGGCGTCGTCGTGCGCGATGTGGAGAGCGGGGCGCAGGAACCCCTCGAAGCCGACCTGGTGATCGACGCCACCGGTCGCGGCTCCCGCCTCAAGCAGTGGCTCTCCGAGCTGGGCGTGCCCGCCCTCGAAGAGGACGTGGTGGACGCGGGCGTCGCCTACGCCACCCGCCTCTTCACGGCCCCGCCCGGCGCGACGACCCACTTCCCCGCCGTCAACATCGCCGCCGACGACCGGGTGCGCGAGCCCGGCCGGTTCGGTGTGGTCTACCCCATCGAGGGCGGCCGCTGGCTGGCGACCCTCTCCTGCACGAGGGGCGCACAACTGCCCAGCAGCGAGGAGGAGTTCCTCCCCTTCGCGGAGAATCTGAACCATCCGATCCTGGCCGAGCTCCTGCGCGACGCGGAGCCGCTCACCCCGGTCTTCGGCTCCCGTTCCGGCGCGAACCGCCGCCTGTATCCGGAGCGGCTCGACGCATGGCCGGACGGGTTGCTCGTCATCGGGGACTCGCTGACCGCGTTCAACCCGATCTACGGGCACGGAATGAGTTCGGCCGCGCGCTGCGCCGACACGATCGACCGCGAGTTCCGGCGGAATCCGCAGGGCGGCGCGGGGTCCGCGCTGCTCCTCCAGAAGGCGATCGGCGCGGCCGTCGACGACCCGTGGATCCTGGCCGCGACCAAGGACATCGACTACGTCAACTGCCGTGTGTCCGCGACGGATCCGCGGCTCATCGGCGTGGACACGGAGCAGCGTCTGCGGTTCGCGGAGGCCATCACGGCCGCCTCGATCCGCTCGCCCAAGGCGTCCGAGATCGTCACGGACGTGATGAGCCTGAACGCGCCGCAGACCGAACTCGGCTCCAACCGCTTCCTGATGGCGATGCGCGCCGACGAGCGCCTTCCCGAGCTGACGGCTCCCCCGCTGAGCCCGGAGGAACTGGCCGTGGTGGACCTGGATCCGGCCAAGATCACACCCGCGGCCGTACGCTCCTGACGCGTCGCCGCCCCGGTGCACGGCCACTGACGGCCGCCGACGGCCCTCACCGAAGCATAGGTGAGGGCCGTCGGTCATTCCCACCCCTAATAGCCAATGCGGAAGTGCGCCGTTTTTACAGTTCCCTTGATGTTCTGTTAAAAGCTGCCCTTGTCACAGACCTTGTTGAAGGGCTGAGCACTGGGCCAGAGTTCATGCCGCAGCGAGCCCCACGCTCGCTGCCAGGCAGGAACCCACCCCCCATTTTTCCGTATTACCGGAGAGTTCCTGCCTGCCATTCGGAAGGAATCAGTGTGTCGCATTCTCGTAGATACAGATTCGCCGCCGTGGCCGCTCTGCTCTCGACAGCAGTGGTCGTGGGAACCCAGGCCACGGCGCAGGCACAAGCACCGGCGAGGGACTCCGCACCCGTCGCGCGCTACCAGCCCGAGATGGTGCGGGCGCTCGCCGCGTCGCTCGGTGTGAGTGAGAAAGCCGCGGCCGACCGGCTCGACCGGCAGGCCGCCCAGCAGGCCCGGCTCACCGAGCTCAGGAAAAGCGGGATATCCGAGGACGGGGCGTTCTTCGACGCCTCCGGCAGGCTGACCGTCAACGCCGACGACAGCTCCGATGTCACCGCCATCGAGAAGGCCGGACTCGACGCCCGCGTGCCCGCCCGCGGCCAGGGCAAGCTCGACGGCATCAAGGCGCGGCTGGACGCCGCGGCCGACCGGCGCGCCCCCGCCGGTGTCGTCGACTGGTCCGTGGACCTGGCCTCGGACCAGGTCACCGTCAAGGTCAACAGCGAGCGCGGTGCGGCCGCCAAGGCGTTCCTCGCCAAGGCCACGGCGTACGGTTCCGCCGTCAAGATCGTGCGGGACCAGGAGAAGAGCGCGCCGCAGGCCGCGATCTCCCCCGGCAGCAAGATGACGATCAACGACACCAACGGCTGGTGCTCCGTCGGCTACGGCGCCCACGACCGGTCCGGCAAGCAGTACCTCGTCAGCGCGGGCCACTGCGTCGCCGGTCTGCCCACCCTGCGCTACAACGGCACCGCGTTCGCCAAGGGCACCCACACCCGCTTCGCGGTCGGCACCAACAGCGTCGACATGGGCGTCGCCGCCATCGGCTCCGGTCACTCGATCACGACCAAGGTCGGCACCTGGGGCCAGGCGGGCAACGTGGCCGTGAACGGCAGCAGCCGCGCCTCGTCCGGTGCCGCGCTCTGCAAGTCCGGCGCGACCACCGGCTGGACGTGCGGCAAGGTCGGTTCGTACAACGTCTCCGTCACCTACGTCGACCAGAACGGCGGCCCCGACACGGTCGTCACGGGTCTCGCCACCTCCACCGTCTGCACCGAGGGCGGCGACAGCGGCGGCGCGTACATCTCCGGCAACCAGGCCCAGGGCATGACCTCCGGCGGCCCGGTGAACCAGCAGTGCACCGGGGGTGTGAACTCGCGCGGCTCCTCCTACTTCCAGCCGCTCGACGACGCCCTCTCGTACTACGGGCTGACCCTCAACACCAACTGACCGGCCTTCGGGGGAAGACCAGGGGCCGCCCACCGGCTAAGGTGGGCGGCCCCTGGTCGCCTGTGTGGCCTGAAACCACCGTTGAGCCGCGTTCATCGGAGCGAGGGATCGAGGACCCAAGAGCCGATGGTGCCTCCCGCCCGCCGAAAGACGCCATGCCGAACATCCCCCACGCCGAAGGGCCCGATACGACCTTCGCGACCGTGTTCCGTCAGGCCCTCCAACAACGTGGGCTGCCACTGGAACGCATACGCGACCACCTCAGGGCCCAGCAGATCACCGTCAGCCTCGCCACGCTCAGCCACTGGCAACGCGGACGCAGCCAGCCGGAGCGCGCCCAGTCCCTGCGCGCCGTCGACGCGCTGGAGCCGCTGCTCAACCTCCCCACCGGCACCCTGCGCTCCCTGCTCGGCCCGCACCGGCCGCGCGGCGGGCCCCCACCGCTCGACCCGACCGTCGCCCGCACGGTCTACGGCGAGAACTCGGACGTGGAACAGGCCCTCGGTGACGCGTTCCCGCAGTTCAACGAGGGACTGCGGCCGCTGACCGTCCAGGAGACGGTGAGTCTTGACGAGCACCGCTCCATTCACGAGACGTCGATCACCACCGTGGTGCAGGCCGTCCGCGACGCAGTCCAGCACCTGACCGTCGTCCACTTCCTCGACTCCCCGAAGGCAGGCACGGTCGACCTCGCCGTCCCCTTCGGGCCGCCGCCGCGCAGCCGGTTCCTGCCGGAGCTCGGCTGCGTGGCGGCCGACATTCCCCTCGGGCGGCAACTGGCCAGGACCGAGACCGCGGTGGTCGCCTACACCCTCCGGTCCGCCTCCGACGTCTCCCACCAGCACGAGCGCCGCGTCACCACGGCGCTGCGGACCTACCTGCTGCAGGTCCGCTTCCACCCCCGGGCACTCCCGACCGGCTGCTGGAGCTATCAGCGCGAGCAGATCGGCGCCGAACCCCGGCACCGCCGCCGCACCGCTGTCGACGCCTTCCACACGACCCACCTGCTGCCCACGCACTGCAAGCCGGGCGTCTACGGGATGGAGTGGGAGTGGCCGGACTGACCGCGACGCTCGGCCGCCGGGGCTACAGCCCCATGTCGAGCGCCAGGCACGAGTAGTACTTCCACGAGCCCTCGGGCTGGTAGGCGCCGGGCTCCGTGCCGCTGCGACCGGTCGCCGCCGCCTCGGTCATGTCCTCGAAGCGGATGCGCTCAGGGAGGTGGCCGTAGCGCTCGTGACGTGCCGCGGCAGCGGCCGCGGTACTTGTGCCGACGAGTTCCTTGTCCATGGGGATCTCCACTTCGCTGGGCGAGTCGTCAGGCCGACCATGAGGCTGTTCGTCACCACTCTAACCAGTGATGGGCATCGAAGGCGAGCAGCGTGCGCATAACCACGCGAAGCAGGAACCGACACCTGCTACGCTCCGAATTGACCTGGACCAACTCGAGCGAGGAGTCGCAGACGTGGTGGGTGAAGACGACATCTCCGGATGAGATCCGGATGTGACAGGCCACCGGCCGGCGCCATGAGTGCGCTGTCGGCGTGGCCCTCTTCGTCGTTCCCCCTTGCCACCCTGCCCAGGGCAGAGCTCTGTCTGCCCTCGACACCTCGAGGTTTCCTCCATGTCCGACGCCGCCATCACCTGCTCGAACCTCTCCTTCGCCTGGCCCGACGACACCCCGGTCTTCAGCGACCTCTCCTTCACCCTGGCCACCGGCCGCACCGGCCTGGTCGCCCCCAACGGCTCCGGCAAGAGCACCCTGCTCAAGCTGATCGCCGGTGAGCTCAGGCCCGCCACCGGCTCGGTGTCGGTCAGCGGCACGCTCGGCCACCTCCCGCAGAGCCTCCCCCTGACCGGCACCCTCACGGTCGCCGAGGTGCTCGGCGTCGCCCCCGTCATCCAGGCCCTGAACGCCGTCGAGTCGGGTGACGTGAGCGAGGCCCACTTCACCACCATCGGCGACGACTGGGACATCGAGGAGCGCACCCGCGCCCAGCTCGACCGCCTCGGCCTGGCCGACCTGGACCTCGACCGTCGCCTGAGCACGCTCAGCGGCGGCCAGATCGTCTCCCTCGGCCTCGCCGCCCAGCTCCTCAAGCGCCCCGACGTACTGCTCCTCGACGAGCCGACCAACAACCTCGACCTGGCGGCCCGGCACAAGCTCTACGCCGTCCTGGAGAACTTCACCGGCTGTCTGCTGCTGGTCAGCCACGACCGCCCGCTGCTCGACCGCATGGAACGCATCGCCGAGCTGGGCGGCGACGAACTGCGCTTCTACGGCGGCAACTTCAGCGCGTACGAGGAAGCCGTGCGCGCCGAGCAGGAGGTCGCCGAGAAGAACATCCGCAACGCCGAGCAGGAGCTGAAGCGCGAGAAGCGCGAGCTGCAGCAGGCCCGCGAGCGGGCCGACCGCCGCCAGAGCAACGCCGCCCGCAACCTCAAGAGCGCCGGTCTGCCGCGCATCTTCGCGGGCAACATGAAGCGCGGCGCGCAGGAGTCCGCGGGCCGGGCGGGGCAGATGCACGCGACCCGGGTCAGCGAGGCCAAGGCCAGGCTCGACGAGGCCGGACGCGCGCTCCGCGACGAACAGCGCATCACCCTCGAACTGCCCGACACCCAGGTACCGGCCGGGCGCAACCTCTTCCTCGGCGAAGGCATGCAGGTCCGGCACGCGGGCCGGGCCGTGTTCGCCGAAGGCGGCATCGACCTGGCCGTTCGCGGCCCCGAACGCATCGCGCTGACCGGGCCCAACGGCGCGGGCAAGACCACCCTGTTGCGCCTGATCACCGGCGACCTCGCGCCGGACGACGGCGAGATCAAGCGCAACGACGGCCGGATCGCCTACCTCTCTCAGCGCCTCGACCTGCTCGATCCGGACCGCACCGTGGCGGAGAACTTCGCCGCGGCCGCCCCCGAGCGGCCCGAGGCCGAGCGGATGAACCTGCTCGCCCGCTTCCTCTTCCGGGGCCCGCGAGCCCACCTGCCCGTCGGCGTGCTCTCCGGCGGCGAGCGGCTGCGCGCCACGCTCGCCTGCGTGCTCTGCGCCGAACCGGCCCCGCAACTGCTGCTGCTCGACGAGCCGACCAACAACCTCGACCTGGTCAGCGCGGGCCAGCTGGAGAGCGCACTCGACTCGTACCAGGGCGCCTTCGTCGTGATCAGCCACGACGAGCGCTTCCTCACCGAGATCGGGGTGAACCGCTGGCTGCGCCTTGCCGACGGCACGCTCAGGGAGACCGGGGCACCCGCGGTGTGAGCCGTCGGTGAGTGACCTGGCCCGTGCCGAGGCGCCGCGCCCGGCGGGCCGACCACCGACACCACAGGAAACGGCTCCCCATGCCCCATTCCCAGCCCCAGCCCCAGCCCCAGCCCCGAACCCGGCCCCAACCTGCCCTGCTCGCCCATGAGATCGTGCGCAACCTCGGTGGCCGCCGTGTCATCGACGGCGTCTCCCTGACCGCCTCCCCCGGCCACCGCATCGGCCTGATCGGCGAGAACGGCGTCGGCAAGTCCACGCTGCTGCGGGTCCTCGCAGGCGCGGACGAGCCCGAGAGCGGCAGCGTCTCGCGCCCCGCCGACCTCGGCTTCCTGCACCAGGAGATGCCCTTCGACACCGGATCGACCATCGCCGCGGTCCTCGACGAGGCGCTGCGCGAGGCCCGCGAGGACCTGGCGGAGCTCCAGCGGCTGAGCGAGGAGATCGCCGACACCGCCGAGGACACCCCTGGCCATCAGGAACTCCTCGACGCCTACGGCCGACGACTCGAACAGGCCCAGGACCGCGACTCCTGGGACGCCGACCGTCGAGCCGCCCTGGTCCTGAAGGGACTCGGTCTGGGCGCACTCGCGCACGACCGCACGCTCGGCTCACTGTCCGGCGGGCAGCGCGGCCGCCTCGCGCTGGCCGCACTGCTCGTCCGGCGGCCGACGGCGCTGCTCCTCGACGAGCCGACCAACCACCTCGACGACGGCGCCGCCGCCTTCCTGGAGGAGCAACTGCGCGACCTGCCGGGCACCGTGGTGGCCGCCAGTCACGACCGTGCCTTCCTCGACGCCGTCTGCACCGACCTGATCGACCTCGACCCGGCGGTCGACGGCCCGGTACGGTACGGCGGCAACTACACCGCGTACGTGAGCGCGAAGCGCGCCGAGCGGGAGCGCTGGGAACAGCGTTACGCCGAAGAGCAGGCGGAACTGGCGGAGTTGCGGCACGCGGCGGGTGTCACCGCGCACCGGGTGGCCCCCGACCGGGGACCGCGCGACAACGAGAAGATGGGCTACGGCCACCGGGCGGGCCGGGTGCAGAGCCAGATCTCCCGCCGGGTGCGCAATGCCGCGCGACGCCTGGATGAGCTGGAGCGCGTCCAGGTGGCCGCGCCGCCGCGCCCTCTGCGGTTCGCTGCGGAGGCGCTGGCTTCCGGAGCAGTGACTGCCGGGGTAGTGGCTGCCGGAGCAGTGGCTTCCGGAGCAGTGGCTTCCGGAGCAGTGGCTTCCGAGGCACCGGCTGTCGCGCCGACGGAGGAGGGCCCGCAGCCGCTGGTCGCGCTGCGGGACGTGCGGGTGCCGGGGCGGCTCGCGCTGGACGTCCTGGACGTGGCGGTGACCGATCGGCTGCTGGTCACGGGCGCGAACGGGGCGGGCAAGTCGACGTTGCTCGCCGTGCTCGCCGGACGTCTCGCCGCCGAAGGTGAGGTACGCCGACGGGGCCACCTCACGGTGGGACTGCTCGCCCAGGACACGGTGTTCGAGCGGCCCGACCGTACGGCCCACGGCACCTACGCGCTGGCGCTGGGCGCGGAGCGGGCCGAGGCGGTCCCGCTGGCCTCGCTCGGTCTGGTGCACACGGCTGACCTGCACAAACCAGTCGGTGCCCTGTCCGTCGGGCAGCGTCGACGGCTGGCGCTGGCCCTTCTGGTGGCCCATCCGCCCCAGCTGCTCCTGCTCGACGAGCCCACCAACCACCTCTCCCCGCGGCTGTGCGACGAGCTGGAGGAAGCGCTGAGCCCCAGTCCGGGTCCGGGCCCTGCTCCCGGGGCGATCGTCCTCGCGAGCCATGACCGCTGGCTCCGGCAACGGTGGCAGGGCCGCACGCTCCGGTTGAGGGGATAGCGGCGCGGCGGTGACCTTCGTTGCGGCTCGCGAAGGTCACCTGTCAGGATGGTGACGTGAACCTCGACCACGTCTTCGTCTGCGGACACCCGGCCCTCGACTTCGCGGCCACGCTCCGCGCGCGACGCTCCGCCCGGTTCGAGATGTTCGTGACGCCGGACCGGCTCAATGCCTGGTACCTGGAGTCCGGGCTCGTGGACGCGATCACGCCCGGCGAGGAGAGTGACGTGCGGGCGGCGACGACCGTACGCGAGGCGGTGTACCGGCTCCTCACCGACCGCCGCCTCGGCGAGGGCTTCGACCCCGAGGCGCTCGCCGTGCTCAACGCCGCCGCCCGCCGGACCCCCGTGACGCCTCAGCTCTCCTTGGCCGGGCGGCACAACGAGGCGACCCCCGAACAGGCCCTGGCGACCGTGGCCCGCCAGGCCGTCGAACTGCTCGGCGGCCCGGACGTCCCGTTGCTCAAGGAGTGCGGCAACCCCGAGTGCACACGGGTCTACATCGACCGCTCCCGCGGCATGCGGCGCCAGTGGTGCGGCATGGAGTCCTGCGGCAACAAGATCAAGGCCGCCGCGTACCGGGCAAGGAAGAAGACGGGTGACCCGTCGGTCATCCCAGTACCGCCTGCAGATCCAGCCGCTTGACGTCGAGCTTCCGGTAGATCCTGGTCAGATGCTGTTCGACGGTACTGACCGTGACGTACAGCTGCCGGGAGATCTCCCGGTTGGTGAACCCGTCGGCGGCCAGCTCGGCCACGCGGCGTTCCGCTCCGGTCAGTTCGGCGTCGGGCTCGGCGTCCGGTTCGGGGTGCCCCGGGCGTTGCGCTGACGCCGGGGTGGTCGCGGACGGGGGCACGCTGCCCCAGCGCCGGGCCAGGAGCTGGGCCTTGCGGGCGAGCAGCCGCGCGCGTTCCGTCTCGCCCTCCGCCCGTGCGGCCGCACTCTGCTCGGCCACGGCCCGGGCCAGCTCGAAGGCGTCACCGGCGCCGCCGAGCACCGCCACGGCCTCGTCGAGCAGCTCGGCCCGGCCGAGGACGGGAGAAGTGGCCGCCCGCAGGCGCAGCGTCATGCCCCAGGTGCGGCCGTCGGCGGGCGCGGGCAACGTCATCTGGTCGTCGACGAGTTGGCGGGCCAGGAGGGATTCGCCGAGGGCCAGGTACGCCTCGGCGGCTCCGAGCCGCCACGATTCCAGTGCGGGCAGGTCGACGCCCCAGCTGCTCATCCGCGTACCGCAGGCGTAGAAGTCGCACAGGGCGGCGTAGTGGCAGCCAGTGGCCAGGTGGTAGCGGCCCCGCGCCGCCAGGTAGTGCAGTCCGGTACGGGTCTGGAACACCGCCTGGGGGACGGGCCGTTCGAGGAGGGCCGCCGCGCCGTCGACGTCTCCGAGGGCCGCCTTCGCCTGTACGGCGGCTGCGAGCGGCAGGCCGATCGCGGCGCCCCAGCCCTTCGGGCCCAGCAGGTCGAGCGCGGTTCCGGCGCGCCGCTCCGCCGCGGCCGGGTCGCCCTGGCGCAGGTGGATGAGGGCACGCCACGCGGTGAACCACGCCTGCCAGGTGGGGCTGTTGCGTTCGTTGGCCTGGGCGATGAGCCCGTCGCACCAGGCCGCTGCCCGGTGCGGCCGGTCGCGGTAGGTGAGGGTGGCGAGGGCGGCGGTCTGGACGGCGAGGGTGCGGGGGCCGAGCCGGTAGCGGTTCAGGGCGCGTTCGGCTGCCTCGATCGGTTCGGCGGCGTCGGTCTGCTCAGTCGGCTGTGTCGGTTCTGTCAGTCCTGTCGGTTCTATCGGTTCTATCGGTTCTATCGGTTCTGTCGCGTCACGTTCGCCGCCGTGCAGGAGGTCGTTCATCAAGGTGCCCGCGCCCTGCAGTTCGGGGGTGACGGCGGGCGGGGCCGAGCGTTGCGCGGACAGGACGCCGGATCCCAGACGCTCCTTTACGTGGCCGGGGTAGAGGTAGGCGCCCCAGAGCCACGGGGTGTCGAGGTCCGCGGCGTTCATGGACGGCGCGCCCGCCGGGCCCGGTCCGGTGAGTGCGCTGATCGCGTCCAGGCCTTCGTCGACCCGGCCGTGCCAGAGGAGGTGGGTGGGGAGGGGGGAGGTGAGGGTATCGAGGGTGGGGGCCGGGGTGGAGACTTGTACTGAGGCCGGGTCGGGGAGGTGGCGCAGGACCTTCGCGGGGTCCAGGCGCCACTCCGCGTCGGCGAGCGCGCCCACGATCGCGTTCCGCTGCGCATGCCCCTCGCACCGCCGGTACGCGGCACGCAGATACCCCACACCCGTCTCCACCTGGTCGTCCTCCAGGGCGAGTCGAGCCGCCTCCTCGAACACGGGCACCGCCCAAGGCGTGTCCGACCGATCGGCGGCGACGAGGTGGGCGGCGACCTCGTCGGCCGGGGCGCCCTCCTCGTGCAGGAGGGCCGCCACCCGCCCGTGCAGCGCGCGACGCTCCTCCGTCGGCATCCCGTCCAGGACCGCCGCTCCGAACGCCGGATGGCACAGGCGGCCCTCGTGCAGCACCTCCGCGACGGTCAACTGGTGCACGGCGCGGGCCACGGAGGCCGCGTCCACGTCGAGGAGCCGACCGACCAGGGCCGGGGCGGCCTGCTCCCCCAACACGGCAACCGCACGGGCGACTTCGGTCACCGGCGCCTCGTGCCGGTAGAGGAAGCTGAGCGCCGCCCGCCCGAACGCCTCGCCCGCGCGGCCCGTCGACCGGTGGTCGTCGGCCAGTGCCCGTACGAGGAGCGGGTGGCCCGCGCTCATGCCGTGGACGACGGGCGTGAGGTCCTGGGCCGTCTCCTCGTCGAGGTGCCGCGCCAGCACGGCCGCCACCCCGGCCTTCGACAGCGGCTCAAGCCCGATCCGCCGCAGCGCGGGCTCGTGCAGGAACTCGCTGCCGAGCAGGGCGTTGCCCGCCTTCTGATGGACGTACTCGGTGAACAGCACATGGAGCCGCGGCGAGCGCAGCCTGCGCACGATGTACAGCAGACACTGCAGTGAAGCCTCGTCGGCGTGGTGGGCGTCGTCGACGGCGATCAGGACGGGCCGCTCGGCGACCAGGCCACGCAGCGCCTCGCACAGCCCGCGCAGCGCGGGCGAGGACGGAACGGGCGGGGCCGTCATGGGCGGAGCCGTCGCGGCCGGAGCCGTCACGAGCGCGGAGGCTGCCGCTTCGTCACACCACGCCAGCGTACGTTCAACAGTCTCAGCGGGCAGTTCCGGACAGCCCCGCACCAGTTGCTCCAGGACACCCAGCGGCAGGTCGCGCTCGGCGCGGCAGGCGGTGGCGGTCAGCACCGGCGCGTCGGGCGCGACACGCTCCGTCCACGCCCGCAGCAGCGCGGTCTTGCCGGTGCCCACCGCGCCGCCGAGCACCACCAGGCTGCCGCGGGTATCGGCCGCGTCCTCGTACGCGCTCTGCAGGGCCGCCAGTTCCTCGGCCCGTTCCACCAGGTCGACCGCTCCGTGCCGGGCGGCGCGCGTCACTGCGTGCCCCACTCGCGGTCGATCAGCGCGAACATGTCGTCGGCGCTCGCCGTCGACAGGTCCTCCTCCGTCTCGCCCTGCCCGTCCTCGTCGGCGGGCCCCGCCCCCGCCGCGGTCTCCGGTTGCTTCCACAGCAAGGTCTGCAGCCGCCGGATCAGGCCCTTTCGGCGGGGGTCGTCCACCGCGAGTCCGGCGAGGGCCTGCTCCAGGTCGTCCAGATGCCCGGCCACCGGAAGCTCGCCCGCGCCGCCGTCTGGCAGGACCCTGTCCAGCAGGTGTTCGGCGAGAGCTCGGGGCGTCGGGTAGTCGTAGACCAGCGTGGCGGGCAGCCGGAGCCCCGTGGCGGCGCGCAGCCGGTTGCGCAGCTCCACCACGACGAGGGAGTCGAAACCCAGGTCCTTGAAGGCCTTCTCCGGCTCCACCTCCTGCCCCGGCTCGTACCGCAGGACACCGGCGACCTGTTCGCGGACCACGTCGAGCAGCTTCCCGGTCCGCTCCCGTACGGGCAGCGCGGCCAGCTCACGGCGCAGGGCCGACGCGTTCTCGGCACTCTCGGCGCTCTCCGAGGAGGCGTCGAGGATCCGCCGGGCCGCGGGCACCTCTTCGAGCAGGCGGGTCGGGCGGGCCAGGGTGAACAGCGGCGCGAACCGCTCCCATTCGATGTCGGCGACCAGGGTGTGCCCCCGGCCGCCGTCGAGCGCGCCGTGCAGCGCGCCGAGCGCCAGCTGGGGTTCCAGCGGCGGCAGCCCCTGGCGCCGGGACAGCCCGGCGGCGCTGCGCGCCGGGTCGCCGTCGTCCGGCAGCTCCAGATCCCAGATGCCCCACCCCACGGAGACCGTCCGGGGGCCATCGGCGCCGTGCCGCTGCGCCAGCGCGTCGAGGTAGGCGTTGGCGGCGGCGTACGCGCCGTGCTCCCTGCTGCCGAGCGTGGCCGCGACGGAGGAGAAGAACAGCACGGTTTCCACGGACCCGGGCCCAGACTCGCGCCCGGGCCCCGTAGTGGTCAGGTCGCCCAGCTCCATGGCCGCGGCCGTGGCCGCGTCGAGCGCGTCGGGCGTGACCTCGGTGAGGGGCGCGAGCTCGCCCGGCAGGGAGGTGTGGATGACGGTTCGGATCTGTACGTCGGTCAGGTCGGCGAGTGCGCGGCTTGGGCTTCGACTGCCGCCGTACGGGGCGGCCAACACGGTCAACTGAGCTCCTTGCGCAGCAAGTTCGGCATGGAGCTCGCCGTCCTGACGGCTTCCACGGTCGGCCTCGGGGGCCGTGTCCAGGAGTACGACATATTCGGCACCGGACGCGGCGAGCCACCGCACGACCTGTTCCGTCAGTCGGCCGACGCCGCCCGTGACCAGGACGGCGCCCTCCGGCCGCCAGCTTCCGACGGTCTCGTCGCCGACCGGCGCCTCGGGCACGAGACGACGGCCGAGGATCCCGCCGCGGCGCAGCGCCACCTCGCCCTCGCCGCTGTCCCCGCACAGCACCGCGTACAGCGCGGCCGGGTCGAGCGCGGCCGGGTCCGCGGGAAGGTCCACCAGACCGCCCCACAGCTCCGGGTGCTCCAGGGCCGCCACGCGGCCGATTCCCCAGACGGGGGCCTGTTCCGGCGAGACGACCGGATCGGTGTCGCCGCACGACACCGCGCCCCGGGTGGCACACCAGAGGGGCACCTCGACTTCGGCGTCGAGGAGGCCGTGCAGCAGGGTCAAAGTGGTCGAGGTGGTCGAGGTGCTGGTGGGTCCGCTTCGGGCGCCGGTACCGGGATCTGTCCCGTCGCCGAGCGCCAACAGGGAGAGCACTCCGCCGAGCGGTGTGTCGTCGTCCGAGCACGTCGACCGCCACGAGCGGATCACGTCCGCCAGCTCCGCACGGCCGGATCCCGACCCGATCTCGACGAGACGCACCGGCACACCCGTGCCCTCCAACGCCCCCACGCACGTACGTGACCAGGCCGCTGCCCCGCCCTCGGGGGCCAGGACCAACCAGGCCCCGGTACCCGGCACCGGTGCCGGGAGGTCGGCGCGCCGCCAGTCGACGCGGTACCGCCAGGCATCGACGGTCGACCGGTCGCGCCGCTCGCGCCGCCACGCGGACAGCGCCGGGAACACCGTCTCCAGGGCGGTCCTGTGCTCGTCTTCCTTCAGGTGCAGGGTGTCGCAGAGGGCCTGGACGTCCGCGCCTTCGACAGCCGCCCAGAACCCGGCTTCCTCACCGTCCGCCGGAGACGGGCCCGCGGGCGCCACGACGTCGGACAGCCAGAACCGCCGCCCCTGGAAGGGGTACGTGGGCAACTCGACGGTGCGGGGCGGCTGGTCGGCCGGGAAGAAGCCGGACCAGTTCACCGTGATTCCGGCCGTGTGCAGGCGGGCCATGGCCTGAGCGAAGGCAACGTCGTCCGGCAGGCCCGAGTGCAGGGAGGCGGTGACGAGGGGCTCGAACCCGCCTGTCGGGTCGGCGACAGCATCGAGGGTGTGCTGGGCGGCGGTGGCCAGGACGGGGGATGGGCCCAGCTCCACGAACACGGCTGCCCGGTGGGCGACTTCGGCGATGGCGGGCTGGAAGAGGATGGCCTGCCGCACGTGCTTCGCCCAGTACTCCGGAGCGGCGATCTCCTCCCCCGCCTCCACGCCCGAGACATTGCTGATCAACGGGACCCTCGGCGCCGCGAACTCCACCCCGCGTATCGCCTCGGTGAAGTCCGCCAGCATCGGCTCCATCAACACCGAATGGAAGGCATGACTGACCGAGAGAGCCTTCGTCTTACGCCCCTGCTCCCGCCAGAGCGCGGCGACCTTCTCCACCTCATCCGCAGGGCCCGAAATGACCGTGGAATCGGGGGTGTTGACCGCCGCGACACTCACACCCGAACCCTCCAGGCCCGCCGCCAGCTCTCCGGGCGTGGCCTGCACCGCACACATCGCCCCGCCCTCGGGCAGCGCACCCATCAAACGGGCCCGCGCCCCCACCACCCGACACGCATCTTCCAGACTGAAGACGCCCGCCACATACGCCGCCGCGATCTCACCGATCGAATGCCCGACCACCACACCCGGCCGCACACCCACCGACTCCCACAGCCGCGCCAGACTCACCTGCAGCGCAAACAACCCCGCCTGCGCCCACATCGTGTGATCCAACCGCTCCCGCGAACCCCGAAACACAACCTCCCGGACCGATCCCCCCAACTCCACATCCAGCAGCCCACACACCTCATCAAAGGCTTCAGCAAACACAGGGAACCGCTCATACAAACCAGCCCCCATCCCCACCACCTGACTGCCCTGCCCACTGAACAGCCAGACCACATCCTTCCCGGCACCGACCGGCACCGGAGGCGGGCCCACCAGTGTCGGATGCGGCTCCTCCGCCGCCAGCGCCTCAAGACCGGCCACCAGATCGGCCTGCTCCGCGCCCACGACCACGGCCCGGCGCTCATGCAGCGCACGCGTACTCAGCAGCGACCAGCCGACATCCACCGCAGTACCTGGCCGGTCGCCTTCCGGGGTCGGTCCGTCGGAAGCGAGAGCCAGAGCCAGACCGCGAGCCTGCGCCCGCAGCGCTTCTCGGCTGCGGGCCGAGACCACCCACGGCACCACGAGATCCTGCCGGGGCTCAGAAACTTCAGCGGCGGACGGCGCGGGGGCCTGCTCCACGATCAGGTGGGCGTTGGTGCCGCTGATACCGAAGGAGGAGACACCCGCCCGGCGGGGGCGGTCGGTCCGGGGCCACGGCACGGGGGCGGTGAGGAGCTGCACGCCCCCGCCCTCCCAGTCCACGTGGGGCGTGGGCCGGTCGATGTGCAGGGAGGCGGGCAGCTCTCCGTGGCGCATCGACATCACCATTTTGATGACGCCCGCGACGCCCGCCGCGGCCTGCGTGTGACCGATGTTCGACTTCACCGAGCCGAGCCACAGCGGCCGGTCCGCCGGGCGGTCCTTCCCGTACGTCGCGAGGAGCGCGTGGCCCTCGATGGGGTCGCCGAGGGTGGTGCCGGTGCCGTGCGCCTCCACGGCGTCGACGGCGTCCGGGGTGACGCGGGCGTTGGTGAGGGCCTGGCGGATCACCCGTTCCTGGGCGACGTCGTTGGGGGCGGTGAGACCGTTGCTCGCGCCGTCCTGGTTGACGGCGGATCCGCGTACGACACCGAGGACCTGGTGCCCGTTGCGGCGGGCGTCGGAGAGGCGCTCCAGGAGGATCAGGCCGACGCCCTCGGAGAATCCCGTGCCGTCGGCGGCCTCGGCGAACGGCTTGCAGCGGCCGTCCGGGGCCAGCCCCCGCTGGCGGGAGAACTCCACGAACGCCGTGGGCGTGGACAGTACGGTCACGCCGCCCGCCAGGGCCAGGCCGCAGTCACCCTGGCGCAGCGCCTGGCAGGCCAGGTGGATCGCCACCAGCGACGCCGAGCACGCCGTGTCCAGCGTCACGGCCGGACCCTCCAGGCCGAAGGTGTAGGCGATGCGGCCGGAGATGACGCTGGAGAGGGTGCCTGTCGTCGCATAACCCTCGACCTCCGGCGGCACCCGCCCGCCGGACATGTGGTCCTGGCTGGACACGCCCGCGTACACGCCGGTGAGCGTGTCCCTGAGCGTGGCGGGATCGATGCCCGCCCGTTCGAAGAGCTCCCAGGAGACTTCGAGCAGTACGCGCTGCTGCGGGTCCGCGGCGAGCGCCTCGCGCGGATTGACGCCGAAGAAGTCGGCGTCGAAGCGCGCGGCGTCCCGGAGGAATCCGGCTTCCCGTACGTAGGTCGTGCCCGGGTGGTCCGGGTCCGGGTGGTAGAGGTTGCCCACGTCCCAGCCGCGGTCGGTGGGGAACTCCTCGATGGCGTCGCCCTGCGAGGCCACCAGGTCCCACAGCTGTTCCGGTGAGGCCACGCCGCCCGGGTACCGGCAGGCCATCGAGACGATGGCGATCGGCTCCCGCTGCCGCTCCTCGACGTCACGCAGGCGCTGCCGGGTCTGCCCGAGATCCGCCGTCACGCGCTTCAGGTAGTGGCGGAGCTTGTCCTCCGTACCCGGATTGTCCTTCGCACCCGGCATGTCTTCTCCACTCCTGGTCAAGTCCACTCCTGGTCAAGAGGGCAGTTCACGGTCGATCAGCTCGAAGAGCTCGTCGTCCGAAGCGGATTCGAGGTCGTGGTCGTCGCTCTCGACGGCGTCCCCACCGGTGTCGCCCGTCGCGCCTGTCGCACCCGTCGCGCTTCCTGTGTCGTCCAGACGCCACAGCAGGCTCTGCAGGCGCGCCACGAGACGGCCGCGCGTGTCCTCGTCGTGCGCGTGCCCCACGATCACCGTCTCCAGCTTGTCCAGCTCGCCGAAGAGCGGCGCCGACGGGTCCGCCCCCGCGGGGCACAGCTGGGTACGCAGCTCTTCGGCGATGGCCGAGGGGGTGGGGTGCCGGAAGATGAACGTGGCGGGCAGGCGCAGGCCGGTGGCGGCGGACAGCCTGTTGCGCAGTTCGACCGCGGTGAGGGAGTCGAAGCCGAGGTCCTGGAAGGGGGCGTCGGCGCGCACCGCGTCGGTCCCGGCGTGCCCGAGGACGGCCGCCGCGTGCGTCCGCACCAGGTCGAGCAGGGTGCGGTGCTGTTCTTCGGCGGTGAGCGCGGAAAGCTTCCCCGCCCAGTCGATGTTCTGCCGGGCCGCCGTCGCGGCGGTCGGCCGTGCGGATCCCCGGCCCCCGGCGAAAGCGCGGAGGAGGGCGGGGAGGGCCGTGGCTGGTTTGCTCGCCAGGACGCGGGGGTTGAGGTCGGCGGCGACCAGGTGGGGGCGGCCGTGGCGGTGCGCGGCGTCGAGCAGGGCGAGGCCGTGGGCGTTGCTCATGCCCTTGACGCCGATACGTGCCATGCGGGCCACGTCGGTGGTGCTGAGGCCGCCTGTCATGCCGCCTGTGTCGGTGCCGGTCTCGCCGCCCGTCTTGGACTCTGTGAAGCTGTCTCCCTTGCTTGCTCCCGTGTCGTTGGAGGCTTCCCACAGGCCCCATCCGACCGAGAGGCCTGCCTGACCCTGCGCCCGGCGGTGCTGCATCAGCGCGTCGCAATAGGCGTTGGCTGCTGCGTAGTTGGCCTGCCCGGGGCTGCCAAGCGTCGCGGCCGCGCTGGAGAAGACGACGAACAGTCCCAGCCGCATCCCGCGCGTCGCCTCGTGCAGGTTCGCCGCGGCAGCAGCCTTCGCCGCCCACACCCGCGCCAGACCCTCCGGCGTCTGCGCCGTCACCACTGCGTCCTCCAGCACACCCGCCGCATGCACGACACCGGTGAGCGGATGGGAGGGGTCCGTCTTGCCGACCAGCTCCGCCACCGAAGCCGGATCGCCGACATCGGCCGCGACGACGCCGACCTCGGCACCCAACTCGGCCAGGCGTGCGGCCAGTTCGCGGCTCCCGGGGGCGTCGGGGCCACGGCGGCTGGCGAGCAGCAGATGGCGTACCCCCCACTCCCGCACCAGGTGCTCGGCCACGACCTGCCCCAGCGCACCCGTGCCACCGGTGATGAGGACGGTGCCGTCGGGGTCGAGCGGTGCCGGTACGTCGAGCACGAGCTTGCCGGTGTGCTTCGCCTGGCTCATGAACCGGAACGCCTCGCGTGCCCTGTCCAGCGGCCAGGAGCGTACGGGCAGGGGGGCGAGCGCCCCTGACGCGAACTTCTCGCCCAGCTCTCGCATCATGACGTCGATGCGGTCCGGTCCGGCGTCGGTGACCAGGTCGTACACGGTGTACGTGACGCCCGGGTACTCCGCGGCCACACCGTCGGGAGTCCTGAGGTCGGTCTTGCCCATCTCCAGGAACCGGCCGCCCTCCCCCAGCAACCGCAGGGAGGCATCGATGAACTCGCCGGTGAGGCTGTTGAGTACGACGTCCACGCCACGGCCGCCTGTGGCCCGGCGGAACGCGTCCTCGAAGTCGAGGTCCCGGGAGGAGGCGCGGTGGGCGGCGTCGATGCCCATCTCCTCCAGCACGGCGTGCTTGGCCGGACTCGCGGTGGCGAACACCTCCGCACCCACATGCCGGGCGATCTGCACCGCAGCCATCCCCACACCACCCGTAGCGGCATGGATCAGGACCCGTTCGCCCGCCTTCAACCCGGCGAGCTCGACCAACCCGTACCAAGCCGTCAGGTACGCGACTGGCATGGCGGCCGCCTGGCGCATGTCCCAGCCCTGCGGGACCGGCGCGACCATCCGTGTGTCCGCCACAGCCGTCGGGCCGAAGGAACCATGGAGTACGCCCATCACGCGATCGCCGACCGACAGGTGCGTGACGTCGGGGCCGACCTCCGTCACGACACCGGCACCCTCGCCGCCCAGGCCGATCTGGCCAGGCACCATGCCGAGGCTGACCAGGACGTCGCGGAAGTTGATGCCAGCGGCGTGGATACCGAGCCGCACCTGACCCGGTGCCAGGGACTCCAGCACCTCGGGGTAGGCGACCGGCGCGACGCTCTCCAGCGTCTCGGCGGCTCCCTTGTCCAGCCGCCAGGCGCGTTCTGCGGGCGCGGCGATGAGGGCGCCACCCGTTGCGCGGACCAATCGCGGGATCAGCAGTACGCCCTCGCGCAGGGCGAGTTGGGGCTCGTCGAGATCTTCGACGGCTTGGCGCAGGAGGGGCTGCGGCAGCGCGTCGATGGCTATATCCGTGTCGAGCAGGACGAAGCGGCCCGGGTTCTCCGACTGCGCGCTCCGAACCAGGCCCCACACGGCAGCCGAGGACGCGTCCACGTCACCGTCATTAACCTGCGTAACCACCGCCCCCCGCGTCACCACGACGAGACGGGACTCGACCAGCTCCGGCACGGCCAGGAACTCCTGCACCAACGCCAGCACCCGATCCGCGGCCGCCAGACCGTCACCCACGGAAGATTCGAGGGGCGCCAGCACCGCCCACGGCACCTCATCAGCCGACTCCGACGCCACGTCGGCCAGCCCGACGCCATCCGAGAGCGTGACCCAGCCGCCGCCGTCGGACACGTCTGCCTGCGGAGCCGGAAGCGGTGTCCAGTCCACGACGAACAGGCCCTCGTCCTGCGCCTGCGCCTGCGCGGACTGCAGCTGCCCGATGTCGGCGGGGCGCAACGTCACCGATCCCACGCTCAGGACGTTCGCCCCGGTGGCGTCGGTGACAAGTACCCGTACTTCCCGCTCGGTCTCGTCGTGCTCGCCGGGCGACAGCCGCACGCGTACGGTGCCCGCTCCCGCGGCCCACAGGGAGACCTGGTTCCAGGTGAACGGTAGCCAGACCTTGCCGTCGTCCTGCGGCTGCTGCTCGGACCAGTCGAGCAGCAGGGCCGGGTGGAGGGTGGCGTCGAGGAGGGCGGGGTGGATGCCGTAGCCGTCGTGCGCGCCGGCGGCCTCGGGGAGTACGACTTCGGCCAGCAGATCCTGACCGTGCCGCCACACTGCCTGCAGCCCTTGGAAGGCGGGGCCGTACGCATAGCCCGCGTCGGCCACGCGCTCGTAGAAGCCCTCCAGGTCCACCGGCACGGAGCCCGCTCCGGGCCACGTACCGACCAGCCCGCCGTCCGTCTCAGGCTCGGGTTCCGGGGCGAGTACGCCGGTTGCGTGGCAGACCCACGGGTCGTCCCCGCCCACGCCATCCGAATCGGCGTCGGGACGGCTGTAGACCTGGATGCCACGCCGCCCGTCATCAGCGGCCTCATCGACCACGACTTGCACCCGCAGACCCGATGCCTCAGGCACCAGCACAGGCGCCTGCAACATCAACTCCTCCACCACCCCACAACCAACCTCATCACCGGCCCGCAGCGCCCACTCCACCAACGCAGCACCCGGCACCAACACCGCCCCGGCCACCTCGTGATCAGCCAGCCACGAAGCCCCCGAGCGCGACAACCGCCCCGTCAGCAGACACCCACCCCGGTCCGCAAACTCCACCGCCGCACCAAGCAACGGATGCCCCGCAGCCACCAGACCCAGACCCGCCGCATCCCCACCCCCGACACGGCTCGTGAGCCAGAACCGCTCCCGCTGGAAGGGGTAGGTGGGCAGGCCGACGGTGCGGGGCGGCGGGTCAGCCGAGAACAACACCGACCAGTCCACGTCCACACCGGCGGTGTGAAGACGGGCCATCGCGCCCACGAACGCCTGCTCGTCGGGGCGTTCACCAGCGAGCGAGGAAACCAGGACCGGCTCGGGGCCCTGAGGATCGGTGATGTCGTCCAGGGTGTGCTGGGCGGCTGTGATCAGCACCGGAGCCGGACCAAGCTCCACGAACACGCCCGCCCGGTGGGCTACTTCGGCGATGGCGGGCTGGAAGAGGACAGCCTGCCGCACGTGCTGCGCCCAGTACTCCGGGGCGGCAATCTCCTCCCCCGCCTCCACACCCGAGACATTGCTGATCAACGGGACCCTCGGCGCCGCGAACTCCACCCCGCGTATCGCCTCGGTGAACTCCGTCAGCATCGGCTCCATCAACACGGAGTGGAAGGCATGACTGACCGACAGCGCCTTCGTCTTACGACCCTGCCCGCGCCAGAGCGCGGCGACCTTCTCCACCCCATCCACAGGGCCCGAAATGACCGTGGAATCGGGGGTGTTGACCGCCGCGACACTCACACCCGAACCCTCCAGGCCCGCCGCCAGCTCTCCGGGCGTGGCCTGCACGGCACACATCGCCCCGCCCTCGGGCAGCGCACCCATCAGACGGGCCCGCGCCCCCACCACCCGGCACGCATCTTCCAGACTGAAGACACCCGCTAAATGCGCGGCCGCGATCTCGCCGATCGAATGCCCGACCACCACACCCGGCCGCACACCCACCGACTCCCACAGCCTGGCCAGACTCACCTGCAGCGCAAACAACCCCGCCTGCGCCCACATCGTGTGATCCAACCGCTCCCGCGAACCCCGAAACACAATCTCCCGGACCGATCCCCCCAACTCCACATCCAGCAGCCCACACACCTCATCAAAGGCTTCAGCAAACACAGGGAACCGCTCATACAACCCGGCCCCCATCCCCACCACCTGACTGCCCTGACCACTGAACAGCCAGACCACATCCCCGCCCACGGCCACCGCGCCCTCGCGGGACTCCGTCAAGGTCGGATGCGCCTCACCCGCGACCAACGCATCGAGGCCCTCCAGCAGTTCGGCTCGCTCGTGTCCAGCCACCACTGCGCGCTGCTCGAACACTGAGCGCGAGCGCAGCAGCGACCAGCCCACGTCAGGCACCGACACAGCCTCGTCACCCGCCACCGCGTCCCGCAGACGCCGTGCCTGATCACGCAGCGCCTGCGGACTCCGCGCAGACACCACCCACGGCACCAGCACACCCGCACCCTCCGGGCTGACCTCCGCCTCCGACACCACACCCGCAGGCTCAGGAACGTGCTCGACGATCACGTGCGCATTTGTGCCCGACGCACCGAAGGACGAGATGCCCGCCCGACGCGGACGCCCCTCCACACCCGCCTCCGGCCACGGCACCGACCGCGCCGCCAGCTGAACCGCACCCGCCGCCCAATCCACATGCGGCGACGGCTCATCCACATGCAAACTCGCCGGAACCACACCACGCCGCATCGCCATCACCATCTTGATGACACCCGCAACACCAGCAGCCGCCTGCGTATGACCAATGTTCGACTTCACCGAACCCAGCAACAGCGGACGGCCCTCGGCGCGATCCTGGCCGTACGTCGCCAGCAGCGCCTGCGCCTCGATGGGGTCACCCAGCGTCGTGCCGGTGCCGTGTCCCTCCACCACATCAACATCAGCCGACTTCAGTCGACCGCTCGCCAGCGCCTGCCGGATCACCCGCTCCTGCGACGGACCATTCGGCGCCGTCAGACCATTGCTCGCCCCGTCCTGATTGACCGCCGAACCCCGCACCACCGCCAGAACCTCATGACCATGGCGACGCGCATCAGACAACCGCTCCAACAGGAGCACGCCCACACCTTCGCCCCAGCCCGTGCCGTCGGCCGCCGCGGCGAACGGCTTGCAGCGGCCGTCGGGGGCCAGACCGCGCTGGCGCGAGAAGCCGGTGAAGACCTCAGGGGTCGCCATGACCGTCACGCCGCCCGCGAGAGCGAGGTTGCACTCGCCCTGGCGCAGCGCCTGGGCGGCCAGGTGGAGGGAGACCAGCGACGACGAACACGCCGTGTCGACCGTCACCGCCGGGCCCTCCAGGCCCAGGGTGTAGGACACCCGGCCGGAGACGACGCTGCCGGAACCGGCCAGCATGGAGTAGCCCTCCAGCTGGGCGTCCTGGGCCAGGCCTGCGGCGTAATCGTGGTACATGACGCCGACGTAGGTGCCGGTCAGGCTGCCCTTGAGCGTGGTCGGGTCGATGCCCGCACGCTCGAACACCTCCCACGACGCCTCAAGCAGCAACCGCTGCTGCGGGTCCATCGCCAACGCCTCACGCGGATTGATGCCGAAGAACGCCGCGTCGAAATCACCCGCGTCCGGGAGGAAGGCTCCCTCGTCGGCGTAGCTGGTGCCGGGGTGGTCCGGGTCGGGGTGGAAGAGGCGGTCGAGGTCCCAGCCGCGGCCGGTCGGGAACTCGCCGACCGTGTCCACGCCTGCCGCGACCAGGTCCCACAGTCCTTCGGGCGACGCCACTCCGCCCGGGTACTTGCAGGCCATGGCGACGATCGCCACCGGGTCGTCCGTCGTGGCGGCAGGGAGCGCGACGGGCACGGCCGGTGTGGTGGCCGCGCCGCCCAGGCGGGTGCCGAGGTAGGCCGCGAGCGCCTGGGGGGTGGGGTGGTCGAAGGCCAGGGTGGCGGGCAGGCGGAGGCCGCTGGCCGCCGAGAGGCGGTTGCGCAGCTGGACCGCCGTGAGCGAGTCGAAGCCCAGGTCCTTGAAGTTGGCCTCGGTGCGTACGTCGGACAGCGAGCGGTGGCCGAGCACCGCCGCCACGCACTCGCGTACGACATCGGTGACGACGGCCCGGCGCTCCGCCTCGTCCAGACCCGCGAGGCGCCGCTCCAGCGCGCCCTTGTCCACGGCGGCGTCGGCCGCCGCCTTCCGGCGGGTCCGGCCCGTGAGGTTCCGCAGGATCGCCGGTACGTCGTCCGCCGACAGTCCGCCCACGTCGATGCCCGCCGCGACCACGAGCGGCGTGTGGGACGCGGCGGTGCGCGCCGCGTCGAGGAGGGCGAGGCCCTGGTCGTCCAGCAGCGGCTTCACGCCGCCTGCGCGCAGGCGCGCCAGGTCGGCGTCGTCCAGGTGGCGGGTCATGGCGCTGCCGCGCGCCCACAGACCCCAGGCGATCGACAGGCCGGGCAGGCCTGCCGCGCGGCGGCGGGCGACCAGAGCGTCCACGAAGGCGTTGGCGGCCGCGTAGCCCGCCTGGCCCGCGTTGCCGAGGACACCGGCCGCAGAGGAGAACATGATGAACAGATCCAGCGGAAGGTCCGCGGTCGCGGCGTCCAGGTTGGCGGCGACGGAGGCCTTGGCGGCCCACACCCTGGCCAGTTGGTCGGCGGTCTGCGCGGTGACCACGGCGTCGTCCAGGACACCGGCGGCATGGATCACACCCGTCAACGGGTGCGCCGGGTCGACCGACGCGACCAGCTCTGCCGCGGCTGCCGCGTCCGTCAGGTCGGCCGCGACGACACGGACTGCGGCGCCGAGGCCGGTGAGCCGGTCGGCGAGTTCGCGGGCGCCTGGTGCGTCGGGGCCTTGTCGGCTGACGAGCAGGAGGTGCCGCGCAGACCAGGCGCTGACCAGGTGTTCGGCGACGAGGCCGCCCATCATGCCGGTGCCGCCCGCGATGAGGACGGTGCCGTCGGGGGTGAGGGTCGCGGTCTCCGGCGCGCCGGACGTGGACGCGGGCACGGAGTCGTTCTTTTCGGTGGCGGCGGCGCGGGCCAGGCGGGGGGCAAGCGCCACTCCCCCGCGGATGGCCAGTTGGGGCTCGCCGGTCGCCAGGGCACCGGCGACGGCGGCGGGGTCCGCGTGCGCGCCCTCGTCCTCGCCCTCATCCTCGTCCGCTATGTCCAACAGGACGAATCGGTCCGGGTGTTCGGCCTGCGCGGCGCGTATCAGACCCCACAGGGCGGCCGCGGGTACGTCGATGGCCGAGGTGGCGGTGGTCGGGCTTTCCTCGGCGTCCGCCGGTACCGCCACCGCGCCATGAGTGAGCAGTACGAGCCGGGTCTCGGCGAGACGCGGTTCGGCGAGCCATTCCCGCAGCAGGTCCAAGACGCGCTCGGCGAGGGCCCGACCACGCGCGTCGACCGTCCCGGAGCCAGAGTCGGAGCCGGAGTCGGAGGTAGGAGCGATGGGCTCGACCATGACGGTCTTGGCGGCCGTCTCCCCCTCACCCAGCTCGTCCAGGGCGGCCAACAGGGCTGCCATGTCCCGGTAGCGGAGGGTGTTCGGAGCTGCCCAGCCAGGTGCCTCGTCACCGAGCACCACCCAGTCGTCGCCGCTCTCTCCCACGGCCGACGCCAGAGGCACGGTCGTCCACTCCACGGTGAACAAGTTGGGGGTGACGCCACCCGTCCGACCGGCCGAGCGCAGCAGTTCGGGGTCGGCGGGGCGCATGGCCAGGGAGTCGACGCTGAGCACGGGCGCACCCGTGGCATCGGCGACCGTCACGCGCAGCGCACCGCCGCCCTCGCCCTCGTACGGGGCCAGCCGCACTCGGACGGTGGCCGCCCCCGTGGCCCACAGGGACACTCCGTTCCATGCGAACGGGAGGCGGAGGCCTGTTCCGGCCTCTCCGGCGGAGGCGTCGCCCCCTCCCTCCCCGTCGAGGAGCAGTGCCGGGTGGAGCGCGGCGTCCAGCAGTACGGGGTGGATCCCGAAACCGTCCTCGGCTCCCGCCTGCTCCGGCAGCTCCACCTCGGCGAACAGGTCCTGACCCTGCCGCCACACGGCACGCAGGCCCTGGAACGACGGACCGTATTCGTACCCTGCCGACGCGGCCCGCTCGTAGAGATCGCCGATCTGTACCGGCTCGGCGCCCGTCGGCGGCCACTGCCCGCCCAGCCCGTCGGGTACGTCGCCGGTCTCGGGGCTCAGCACACCGGTCGCATGGCACAACCAGTCCTCGTCCCGGCCCAGCCCCTGGTCGGACTCGGACGCGGCCTCGGATTCGCTGCGCGAGAAGACACGCACCTCGCGTCGGCCGCCCTGCTCGTCGGCCGCACCCACGACCACTTGGACCTGGAGGCCGCCGGTTCCGGGCAGCACCAAGGGCGCCTGGAGCGTCAGTTCCTCGAGCGTGGGGCAGCCTGCCTCGTCGGCGGCCTGCAGCGCCCACTCGACCAGTGCGGCGCCCGGCACGAGCGTCGTACCCGCCACCGCATGGTCGGCGAGCCAGTCGCCGCCACCGGAGGCCGACAGCCGACCCGTCAGTACGAGCGCACCGTCGGCCAGACCGAGCGCGGCGGGCAACAGCGTGTGCTCCAGCCGCCGCAGCCCCGCGGAACGCACGTCCCCGACGCCGTCCACCGGCAGCCAGTAGCTGCGGCGTTGGAAGGCGTAGGTGGGGAGGTCGACGGTACGAGGGGTGGGGTCCGTCGGGAACCAGCGCCGCCAGTCGACCTCCGCGCCCGCTGCGAAGGCCTGGGCGGCGGCGCGGGTGAGCTGGGCGGCGTCGCCGTGGTCTCGGCGCAGGGTGGGGATCACCGTGGCGGAGACGTCCGCCTGCTCGATGGTCTCCTCCATGCCGAGACTCAGCACGGGGTGCGCGCTCGCCTCGATGAACAGGCGGTAGCCGTCGGCCAGTAGCGCGTCGATGGTGTCGGCGAAGCGGACCGGCTGGCGGAGGTTGGTGACCCAGTAGGCGGTGTCCAGGGCGGTGGTGTCCGTAAGGCGTTCGGCGGTGACCGTCGAGTAGAAGGCCACGTCGGTCGACACAGGCCGGATGTCGGCCAGGCGTTCGGTGAGCAGGTCGTGGAGCTGGTCGATCTGGGGGTTGTGGGAGGCGTAGCCGACGTCGATGACCCGGGCACGCAGCCCGGCCTTCTCCGCGTCAGCGACGACGGCCGCCACATCCTCCGGCGGACCCGAAATCACGGTCGAGGAAGGCCCGTTGACGGCGGCGATGCTGACGCCGGGCCGGTCGTCCCCGATGAGCTCGGCGGCCTGTTCGGCACTGGTGCCCAGGGAGGCCATGTCGCCGTGCCCCTGAAGCTGGCGGAGCGCGTCGCTGCGTACCGCCACGATCCGCGCCGCATCCTCCAGCGACAACGCCCCCGCGACACAGGCGGCAGCCATCTCGCCCTGCGAGTGCCCGATCACGGCAGCCGGGGTGATTCCCTGATCCGCCCACACCGCGGCTAGCGAGACCATCACGGCCCACAACACCGGCTGCACGACCTCAACCCGAGCCAGCTCGGCCCCGTCCCCGCGCAACACCTCACGCAACGACCAGTCCACATACGCCGACAGCGCCCGCTCACACTCAGCAATCCGCGCCGCGAACACCGGCGACTCATCCAGCAGTTGGGAACCCATGCCCACCCACTGCGACCCCTGCCCCGGAAACACCAACACCGGCCCCGGCCCCACATCACCCGCCACGACCCCGGACACCACATCCGCGGAAGCCTCGCCCGCGGCCAGTGCCTCAAGTCCGTCGGTCAGGGCAGCGCGGTCGGAACCCACCACCACAGCCCGGTGCTCGAGGGCCGTGCGCCCCGTGGCCAGCGACCAGCCGACCTCCGTGGGCAGCGCCTCCGTGTCGCCCGCCACGAACGCGCCCAACCGCCGCGCCTGCTCCCGCAACGCGTCCTCGGACCGCCCGGAGACCACCCACGGCACCACCGCACCCGGCACCACCGCACCCGGCACCACCGCACCGGGCACCACCGCACCCGGCGCCGCTTCAGGCCTCGCCGCGTCGGCTTCCTTGGGCGTGTCTTCAGGTGCTTCTTCCAGGATCACGTGGGCGTTCGTGCCCGAGATGCCGAAGGAGGAGACTCCGGCCCGGCGTGGGCGTTCGCCGCGCGACCACGGGACCGGCTCGGTGAGGAGACGTACGCCTCCGCCGTCCCACTGGACGTGCGGGGTCGGCTCGTCGACGTTCAGGGTGGCGGGCAGCAGCTCGCGTTGCAGCGCCATCACCATTTTGATGACGCCCGCGACGCCCGCCGCTGCCTGCGTGTGACCGATGTTCGATTTGACCGAGCCGAGCCACAGCGGGCGGTCGTCCGCACGCTCCTTGCCGTACGTGGCGATGAGCGCCTCGGCCTCGATGGGGTCGCCGAGCTTCGTGCCGGTGCCGTGCGCCTCGACCACGTCGATCTCGGACGTGGAGAGGTGGGCGCCGGCGAGTGCCTGGCGGATGACGCGGCGCTGCGAGGGGCCGTTGGGCGCGGTGAAGCCGTTGCTTGCGCCGTCCTGGTTGATGGCGGAACCACGGATCACGGCAAGGATGTTGTGGCCGTTGCGTCGGGCGTCGGAGAGGCGCTCGAGGAGGATCAGGCCTGCGCCTTCTCCCCAGCCCGTGCCGTCGGCCGCCGCGGCGAACGGCTTGCAGCGGCCGTTGGGGGCCAGGCCGCGCTGGCGCGAGAAGCCGGTGAACACCTCGGGCGTGGACATGATGGTGACGCCGCCCGCCAGGGCGAGCTCGCACTCGCCCTGGCGCAGGGCGTTGGCCGCCAGGTGCATCGCCACCAGCGAGGACGAGCACGCGGTCTCGACGGTCACCGCCGGGCCCTCCAGGCCGAGCGTGAACGAAACCCGGCCCGACAGGACGCTGGGCGCGGTGCCCGCGTACCCCTCCGTCGCCTTGCCGCCCGCGTCACCCTGGGTCTGGTTACCGGTGGTCGCGGCGCCGACGTAGACACCGGTGGGGCTGCCCTTGAGCGAGGCGGGGTCGATGCCCGCGCGTTCGAGGGCCTCCCAGGACGTCTCCAGGAGCAGGCGCAGTTGCGGACTGCTGGCCAGGGCCTCGCGCGGGCTGAAGCCGAAGAAGTCGGAGTCGAACCGGTCGGCGGCGCTGAGGAAGCCGCCCTCGCGGACGTAGCAGGTTCCCGGGTGGTCGGGGTCCGGGTGGTAGATGCCTTCCAGGTCCCAGCCGCGGTCGGTGGGGAAGGGCTCGATGGCGTCGTCACCGGCGGCGACCAGGTCCCACAGGCCTTCGGGGGTCTCGATGCCGCCGGGAAAACGGCAGGCCATGCCGACGACGGCCACCGGCTCCTGCCGACGGTCCTCCACCTCACGCAGACGCTGCCGGGTGTCGTGCAGTTCGGCGGCGACCCGCTTGAGGTAGTCGACCAGTTCCTCTTCACTCGCCATGAGAGTTCACCCAGCCTTCAGCGTGGTTGTCGCGCCGTGCACGGTCGGTTCACACACCCAGTTCTTTGTCGATGAAGTCGAGGACCTGGTCGGTCGTGGCAACCTGGAGCTGCTCCTTCGTACTGCCCGAGCCGGGCACCGCACTGGCCGCCTTCCACTTCGACAGGAGCGACTCGAGCCGGGACGTGACCGCGTCGGCGTCGAGGTGTTCGACGAGGGCGGAGGACAGGGCGTTCTCGAGTTTCGCGAGGTCACGGAGGAGCGGGTCGGTGGCCTCCTGCCCGGCGGGCGTCCCGCCGTCGGGAGCGAGTTGCGCGCCGAGGTGTTCGGCGAGATTGTCCGCGTCCGGGTGGTCGAAGACGAGGCCGGAGGGCAGCCGGAGGCCGGTGGCGGCGGACAGCCTGTTGCGCAGTTCGACCGCGGTGAGCGAGTCGAATCCGAGCTCCTTGAAGGTGCTGCCCGGTGTGAGGCTGTCCGTGTGGTGCCCGAGGACGGTGGCGGCCTGCTCCCTGATGAGCCGCACCAGCGTGTGATGCCGGTCGGACGGCGGCAGGGCGGCGAGTCGGCCCGCCAGGTCGGCGGGCTGCCCGCCTGCCGTCGCGGTGGGCCTGCTCGCCCCGCCCTTGGTGGGGGCGGCGAGGGCCCGCAGCAGGGCGGGCCTGGTGTCGACGGGGTGCGTGGCCAGGGTGCGCAGGTCGAGGTTGAAGCCCACCAGGTGGGGGCGGCCGTGTTGGTACGCGGCGTCGAGCAGGGCGAGGCCGTGGGCGTTGCTCATGCCCTTGACGCCGATACGTGCCATGCGGGCCACGTCGGTGGTGCTGAGGCCGCCTGTCATGCCGCCCGACCCGGCGCCGGTCTCGGCACCCGTCGTACTGTCTCCCTTGCTTGCTCCCGTGTCGTTGGAGGCTTCCCAGAGGCCCCATCCGACCGAGAGTCCTGCCTGGCCCCGCGCCCGGCGGTGCTGCATCAGCGCGTCGCAATAGGCATTGGCCGCCGCATAGTTGGCCTGCCCCGGGCTGCCAAGCGTCGCGGCCGCGCTGGAGAAGACGACGAACAGTCCCAGCCGCATCCCGCGCGTCGCCTCGTGCAGGTTGGCCGCGGCAGCAGCCTTGGCTGCCCACACCCGCGCCAGACCCTCCGGCGTCTGCGCCGTCACCACTGCGTCCTCCAGCACACCCGCCGCATGCACGACACCGGTGAGCGGATGCGAGGGGTCCGTCTTGCCGACCAGCTCCACCACCGAGGCCGGATCGCCGACATCGGCCGCGGCAACGGTCACAACGGCGCCCAACCCCGCCAGCCTTTCCACCAGTTCCCGGCTTCCCGGAGCATCGGGGCCGCGGCGGCTGGCCAGCAGCAGATGCCGCACGCCCCACTCCCGCACCAGGTGCTCGGCCACGACCTGCCCCAGCACACCCGTGCCACCAGTGATCAGCACCGTGCCCTCGGGGTCGAGGGCAGGCGGGATCTCAAGCACCAGCTTGCCCGTGTGCTTCGCCTGACTCATGAACCGGAACGCCTCCTGCGCCTTGCCCAGCGGCCAGGAACGTACCGGGAGCGCCTTAAGCCGATCTGAGGCGAACAACTCGCCGAGCTGGTCCAGCATCCGGCCGATGCGTTCGGGCCCGGCATCGGCAACCAGGTCGTACACGCTGTACGTGACACCCGGGTACTCCGCACCCACCTCTTCAGGAGCGCGTACGTCGGTCTTGCCCATCTCCAGGAACCGGCCGCCCTCCCCCAGCAACCGCAGGGAGGCATCGATGAACTCGCCGGTGAGGCTGTTGAGCACGACGTCCATGCCACGGCCGCCTGTGGCCCGGCGGAACGCGTCCTCGAAGTCGAGGTCCCGGGAGGAGGCACGATGGTCAGCATCGATACCCATCTCCTCCAGCACGGCATGCTTGGCCGGACTCGCGGTGGCGAACACCTCCGCCCCCAGATGCCGGGCGATCTGCACCGCCGCCATCCCCACACCACCAGTAGCAGCATGGATCAGGACCCGTTCGCCCGCCTTCACCCCGGCGAGCTCGACCAACCCGTACCAAGCCGTCAGGAAGGCCGCGGGCATACCGGCCGCCTGGCGCATGTCCCAGCCCTGCGGGACCGGCGCGACCATCCGCGCGTCGGCGATCACCACGGGACCGTACGCGCCCTCGAACACGCCCATCACCCGGTCGCCGACCGACAGGTGCGTGACGTCGGGGCCGACCTCCGTCACGACACCGGCACCCTCACCACCCATGGCTCCGTATGCGGGAACCATGCCCAACGCAACAAGGACATCTCGGAAGTTGATCCCCGCGGCGTGCACCGAGACGCGGACCTGTCCGGGCGCCAGGGGTTCGAGCACCTCCGGACAGGCCGCTGCCGCCAGGTCGTCCAGCGACCCGTCGTTCACCATCCGCAGGCGCCAGGCCGCCTCGCCGGGCGGCGCGACGATGTCGGCGGAGCGGTGCGCCTGGGTGAGGCGCGGGATGGAGAACTGTCCCTTGCGGAGGGCGAGTTGAGGCTCGTCCAGGTCCTGGACGGCATGGCGCAGTACGGACTGCGGCAGCACGTCGTCGTCAAAGTCGAGCAGATCTACGTCGAGCAGGACGAAGCGTCCCGGGTTCTCCGACTGCGCACTGCGCACCAGGCCCCACACGGCAGCCGAGGACGCATCCACGTCACCGTCATCAGCCTGCGTAGCCACCGCCCCCCGCGTCACCACGACAAGACGGGACTCGACCAGCTCCGGCACGGCCAGGAACTCCTGCACCAACGACAGCACCCGCTCAGCCACCGGCAGCCCACCACCGGCAGAGACATCAACGGGAGCCAGCACCGCCCACGGCACCTGATCGCTCACCGCTGACACCACATCAGCGAGAACGGCACCGCCCGAGAGCATGACCCAGTCCCCGCCCTCCCCCGCATCACCCAGGGACGACGGAAGCGGAAGCGGCGTCCACTCCACGGCGAACAGGCCGCGTACGGCACGCTGTTGTGCGGGGGCGAGTTGCCCCGGCTTCACGGGACGCGTCTGCAAGGCGTCGGCGCTCAGGACGACCCCGCCGGTCGTGTCCGTGACCGTCACACTCACCCCGTGCTCGGCGTTCTCCCCCACCGGACGGAGGCGCACACGGACCGTCGTGGCACCTACGGCCCGTAGGGACACTCCGGTCCACGCGAACGGCACGTAGAGCTGATCGTCCCCGGCGCCTTCCTCGAAGCGCGACGCGAGGAGAGGGTGCAGAGCGGCGTCGAGGAGGGCGGGGTGGATGCCGTAGCCGTCGTGCGCGCCGGCGGCCTCGGGGAGTACGACCTCGGCCAGCAAATCCTGACCGCGCCGCCACACTGCCTGCAGCCCTTGGAAGGCCGGACCGTACCCGTATCCGTCCTCCGCGGCCCGCGCGTAGAAGTCCGCCACGCCCAACGGCTCGGCACCGGCCGGTGGCCAGGCTCCGGTCATCTCGTTCGCAGCAAGGGGGATTTCGGGAGCGAGTACGCCGGTTGCGTGGCAGACCCACGAGTCGTCACCGCCCACACCATCCGAATCGGCATCAGGACGGCTGTAGACCTGAATGCCACGCCGCCCGTCATCAGCGGCCTCATCAACCACGACTTGCACCCGCAACCCCGACGCCTCAGGCACCACCACAGGCGCCTGCAACATCAACTCCTCCACCACCCCACAACCAACCTCATCACCGGCCCGCAACGCCCACTCCACCAACGCAGCACCCGGCACCAACACCGCCCCAGCCACCTCATGATCAGCCAGCCACGAAACCCCCGAACGCGACAACCGCCCCGTCAGCAGACACCCACCCCGATCCGCGAACTCCACCGCCGCACCAAGCAACGGATGCCCCGCAGCCACCAGACCCAGACCCGCCGCATCCCCACCCCCCACACGACCCGACAACCAGAACCGCTCCCGCTGGAAGGGATAGGTGGGCAGGCCGACGGTGCGGGGCGGCGGGTCAGCCGGGAAGTACAGGGACCAGTCCACGGCGACTCCGGCCGTGTGCAGGCGTGCCATGGCCTGCACAAAGGCCACGTCGTCCGGCTGCCCCGGGTTGAGGGAGGCGGTGACGACAGGCTCAGCCCTTTGCGCATCGGCGACGTCGTCCAGGGTCCGCTGAGCAGCCGTGATCAGCACCGAAGCCGGACCAAGCTCCACGAACACGCCCGCACGAGCCGCGACTTCGGCGATGGCGGGCTGGAAGAGGACGGCCTGCCGCACGTGCTGCGCCCAGTACTCCGGAGCAGCGATCTCCTCCCCCGCCTCCACGCCCGAGACATTGCTGATCAACGGGACCTTCGGCGCCGCGAACTCCACCCCGCGTATCGCCTCGGTGAACTCCGCCAGCATCGGCTCCATCAACACCGAATGGAAGGCATGACTGACCGACAACGCCTTGGTCTTACGCCCCTGCTCCCGCCAGAGCGCGGCAACCTTCTCCACCTCATCCGCAGGGCCCGAAATGACCGTGGAATCGGGGGTGTTGACCGCCGCGACACTCACACCCGAACCCTCCAGACCCGGCGCCAACTCTCCGGGCGTGGCCTGCACCGCACACATCGCCCCACCCTCGGGCAGCGCACCCATCAGCCGGGCCCGCGCCCCCACCACCCGGCACGCATCCGCCAGACTGAAGACGCCCGCCACATGCGCCGCCGCGATCTCACCGATCGAATGCCCGACCACCACACCCGGCCGCACACCCACCGACTCCCAGAGCCTGGCCAGACTCACCTGCAGCGCAAACAACCCCGCCTGCGCCCACATCGTGTGATCCAACCGCTCCCGCGAACCCCGGAACGCAACCTCCCGAAGCTCACCCGAGCCAACCCCCAACTCCCCTTCAAGCAGCCCGCACACCTCATCGAAGGCGGCAGCAAACACAGGGAACCGCTCATACAACCCGGCCCCCATCCCCACCACCTGACTGCCCTGCCCACTGAACAGCCAGACCACGTCATCGCCCACCCGGGCCTCCGAGGAAGGCGGCCCGATCAGCGCCGAATGTGGCTCACCCGCCGCCAGCGCCTCAAGACCGGCCACGAGATCGGCGTGCTCCGCGCCCACGACCACGGCCCGGCGCTCGTGCAGCGCACGCGTACTCAGCAGCGACCAGCCCACGTCAGGCACCGACACTGACACAGCCTCGTCACCCGCCACCGCGTCCCTCAGACGCCGTGCCTGATCACGCAGCGCCTGCGGACTCCGCGCAGACACCACCCACGGCACCAGCACACCCGCACCCTCCGGGCTGACCTCCGGGCTGGCCTCCGAACCAACCTCCGACACCACACCCGCAAGCTCAGGAACAGACTCAACAATCAGATGCGCGTTCGTCCCCGACGCACCGAACGAAGAGACACCCGCACGACGCGGACGCCCCTCCACCCCAGCCTCCGGCCACGGCACCGACCGCGCCGCCAGCTGAACCGCGCCCGCCTCCCAATCCACATGCGGCGACGGCTCATCCACATGCAAACTCGCGGGAACCACACCACGCCGCATCGCCATCACCATCTTGATGACACCCGCAACACCCGCAGCCGCCTGCGTATGACCGATGTTCGACTTCACCGAACCCAGCCACAACGGACGCTCCACCGCCCGTCCCTGCCCATACGTCGCCAGCAGCGCCTGCGCCTCGATGGGGTCACCCAGCGTCGTCCCGGTACCGTGCCCCTCCACCACATCAACATCAGCCGACACCAACCCACCACTGGCCAGCGCCTGCCGGATCACCCGCTCCTGCGACGGTCCATTCGGCGCCGTCAGGCCATTGCTCGCCCCGTCCTGATTGACCGCCGAACCCCGCACCACCGCCAAAACCTCATGACCATGGCGACGCGCATCCGACAACCGCTCCAACAGGAGCACGCCCACACCCTCGGAGAAGCCGACTCCGTCGGCCGCGGCGGCGTACGGCTTGCAGCGGCCGTCGGGTGAGAGGCCCCGCTGGCGTGCGAAGCCCGCGAACATGTCCGGGTCCGCCATGACCGTCACGCCACCCGCCAGGGCGAGGTTGCACTCACCCTGGCGCAGCGCCTGGGCAGCGAGGTGAATGGACACCAGCGACGACGAACACGCCGTGTCGACCGTCACCGCCGGGCCCTCCAGGCCGAAGGTGTAGGCGACCCGGCCGGACACCATGCTGCCGGTGCTCGCGAGGTAGGCGTAGCCCTCCAGTTGGGCGTCGGCCTCGGGGAACGACTTGGCGTAGTCGTGGTTCATCAGGCCGACGTAGGTGCCGGTCAGGCTGCCCTTGAGCGTGGTCGGGTCGATGCCCGCACGCTCGAATACCTCCCACGACGCCTCAAGCAGCAACCGCTGCTGCGGGTCCATCGCCAACGCCTCACGCGGATTGATGCCGAAGAACGCCGCGTCGAAATCACCCGCGTCGGGGAGGAATCCGCCTTGGTCGGCGTAGGTGGTGCCCGTGTGTTCGGGGTCCGGGTGGAAGAGGCGTCCCAGGTCCCAGCCGCGGTCGGTGGGGAATCCGCCCATCGCGTCCGTGCGGGAGTCGAGGAGGTCCCACAGCTCTTCGGCGGAGCTGATGCCGCCCGGGAAGCGGCAGGTCATGGCGACGATCGCCACTGGGTCGTCCGTGTCGGTGCCGGTCGTCCCGGGGCGCTGGCGCGGGGCCACTGGCGCCGGTGCGGGCGCCGCCGTGCCTGCCAGGCGGTGGACGAGGTGGGTGGCGAGGGCCTGGGGGGTGGGGTGGTCGAAGATGAGGGTGGCGGGGAGCCGTATGTCGCAGGCGGCCGAGAGCCGGTTGCGGAGCTCCACCGCGGTCAGCGAGTCGAAGCCCAGGTCCTTGAAGGCGATGTCGACGCTCACCCGGGCGGCGGAGCCGTGGCCGAGTACGGCCGCGACGTACTCGCGTACGACATCGGTGAGCAGTTGCAGACGCCCGTCCGCGTCGAGGCCCGTGAGGCGTGCCGCGAGCGCTCCGTCGGCGAGGCCCTCGGAGGCGACCCGGCGCCGGGTGGCGGGGGCGGTGAGCGTGCGCAGCAGCGGGGACAGGCCGTCGGTCACGGCGCGCGGGTCGAGGTCGGCGGCGACCACGTAGGCGTGGTCGTGGGTGCGGGCGGCGTCGAGCAGGGCCAGGCCGCCCGCGTCGGTCAGCGCGGCGAAACCGGTGCGCTTCATGCGCGCCAGGTCCGTGTCGCTGAGTTGCCCGGTCATGCCGCTGGTCGCCTGCCACAGGCCCCAGGCGATGGAGAGGCCCGCGAGTCCCTGGGTGCGGCGGTGCTGGATGAGGGCGTCGCAATAGGCGTTGGCTGCGGCGTAGTTGGCCTGTCCGGGGCTGCCGAGCGAGGCGGCCGCGGAGGAGAACACCACAAAGAGGCCGAGCCTCATCTCCCGCGTGGCCTCGTGCAGATGACGTGCCGCGGTCGCCTTCGCCGCCCACACCCGCGCGAGGCTCTCGGGGGTCTGCGCGGTGACCACGGCGTCGTCCAGGACACCGGCCGCGTGGATCACACCGGTCAACGGGTGCGCCGGGTCGACCGACGCGACCAGGGCGGCGACCGCTTCCGCGTCTCCGACATCGGCGGAGGCGATCCGCACGGTCGCACCCAACTCCGCCAAGCGGTCGCGGAGTTCGTCGCTGCCCGGTGTCCGGTCTCCGCGTCGGCTCGCCAGAAGGAGGTGGCGTACGCCCCACTCCCTGACGAGGTGTTCGGCCACCAGTCGGCCGAGTACGCCGGATCCGCCCGTGATGAGGACCGTGCCGTCGGGGTCGATCTCCTCGGTGCCAGGTGCCTCCTGCGGGCCGGGCGCTCCTCCGCCCTGCGCATCCTCGGCGCGCGTCAGCCTGGGTACACGTATCTCGCCGCCATGCAGGGCGAGTTGGGGCTCGTCCAGTTGTGCCGCGTCCATGGCCGCGGCAAGCGTGTCGTCGGGGCCGAGGTCGATCAGCGTGAAGCGGTCGGGGTTCTCCGACTGTGCGCTGCGGACCAGACCCCATACGGCGGCGGCCGCGACATCCACGTCGCCGCCCCTGGGGGTCCCGTCTTCGTCGTATGCCACCGCGCCTCGCGTCACCAGGACCAGGCGGGAGTCGTGCAGCGGTGCGGCCAGCCAGGTCTGTACGAGGTCGAGGACGTGGGTGGCGAGGGTCAGGCCGTCGTCGGACGGGTCGGGCTCGACGGGGGCGGCGACCAGCTGCGGCGCAGGGGCACCGGCCTCGACGGACGCCAAGAGGTCCGTGAGGCTCATGAGGTCAGTGAGGCTCGCGAGGTCCGCGGCGTTCTCACCAAGAGTCACCCAGCCTTCGGGGGCCGCCTCGACGGGACCGCCCGCGCCCTGCGGAGACGCAAGCCACTTCAGGTCGAACAGCCCGTGGCGTTCCCTGGTGCCCGCCGTGGCGAGCCGACCCGTGTCGGTCGGGCGCGAGCGCAGGTCGCGGACGGTGAGCACCGGGGCGCCCACGGCGTCGGCCACGGTGATCCGCAGGCCTTGGTCGATGCGCTCGCCGAGCAGGGTGAGGCGCACCCGGACCGTGGTGGCCCGTACGGCGTGCAGCGCCACGTCGTTCCACGCGAACGGCAGCCAGACCTCGGCGGCTTCGGTGGGCGGCAGCAGCAGGGCAGCGGGCTGCAGGACCGCGTCGAGGAGGGCCGGGTGGATGCCGAAGCCGTCCGGGTCGCCCGCCTCCTTGGGCAGCGTCACCTCGGCCAGGACGTCCCTGCCGTGGCGCCACAACGCCCGTACGCCGCGGAAAGCGGGCCCGTAGCCGTATCCGGTGCGGTCGGCCTGTGCGTAGAGCTCATCGGGGTCCGCGGGCTCCGCGCCCGGCGGGGGCCATGCGCCGTCCAGGGTCTCAGTCTCGCCCCCGGTCGCGGAACCGGGCTCGCCCTGAGGCAGCTCCGGGCCGACGAGACCCGTCGCGTGGCAGGTCCAGGGCCGTGTCGACGCGAAGGCGTCGTCGTCATCGGGGCGGGAGAACAGCCGTACGTCGCGTCGGCCTTCGGTGTCGGCCGCGTCCACGACGACCTGGATCTGCAGGCCGCCGGTGTCGGGCAGGACGAGCGGGGTCTGCAGCGTCAGTTCCTCCAGGGCGGGGCAGCCCGCCTCGTCGGCGGCCCGCAGCACCCACTCCACCTGGGCGGCGCCCGGCACCAGCGCGTGACCTGCCACGACGTGGTCGTCCAGCCACGCCGCCGACTGCCGCGACACCCGGCCGCTCAGCAGGTGTACGTCGCCGCTGGCGAGGCCCACGGAGGCGCCCAGGAGCGGGTGTCCGGACGCGGCGAGGCCGAGCCCCGCGGGGTCGCCGGAGCCTCCGGCGGTGGGTGCGATCCAGAAGTCCTGGCGCTGGAAGGCGTAGGTGGGCAGGTCGACGGTACGAGGGGTCGGCTCCGTCGGGAACCAGCGCCGCCAGTCGACCTCCGCGCCCGCCGTGAACGCCTGGGCCGCGGCGCGGGCGAGTTGGGCGGTGTCGCCGTTGTCCCGGCGCAGGGTCGTGACCACCGAGGCGGGCACTTCCGCCTGCTCGATGATGCTTTCCAGCGCCAGGTTGAGGACGGGGTGCGGGCTGGCCTCGATGAACAGGCGGTAGCCGTCGGCGAGGAGGGCGTCGATGGTGTCGGCGAAGCGCACCGTGCGGCGCACGTTCTGCACCCAGTAGGCGGAGTCCAGGGCCGTGGTGTCGGTGAGGTGCCCCGCGGTGACGGTGGAGTAGAACGCGACGTCGGTGGCGGCGGGCCTGATCCCGCCCAGGCCCTCGGTGAGCTGATCCAGGATCGCGTCCAGCTGCGGTCCGTGCCCCGCGACGTCGGAGGCGACGGCGCGGGCCCGCAGTCCGCGCTCCTTGGCGTCGGCCACGACGGCTTCGATGCCCTCGGGCGGGCCCGAAATGACCGTGGAGGATGGCCCGTTGACGGCGGCGACGACCACCCCCGGGTGACCGTCGATCAGGTCGGCGGCCTGCTCCTGGCTCATGCCCAGGGACGCCATGCCGCCGCGCCCGGACAGCTGCCGCAGCAGGACGCTGCGGACTGACACGATGCGCGCCGCCTCCTCCAGGGAGATGGCGCCCACGACGCACGCCGCGGCTATCTCGCCCTGCGAGTGGCCGACGACCGCGGCGGGTTCGATTCCCTGGTCGGCCCAGACGGCGGCGAGGGCGACCATGACGGCCCACAGCACGGGCTGGACGATGTCGATGCGGGACAGTTCGGACCCGTCCCCGCGCAGCACGTCCGTCAGGGACCAGTCGACGTACGCGTCCAGGGCCTGCTCGCACTCGGCGATGCGGGCCGCGAACACCGGGGACTCCTCAAGGAGCCGGGCGCCCATGCCCACCCACTGGCCGCCCTGTCCGGGGAAGACCATGACCGGCCCCGGCCCCGTGGCGCCGACCGCCGCGGACACCACGTCGGGCGAGGCCTCGCCGTCGGCCAGTGACCGCAGTCCGTCGAGGAGTGCCGCGCGGTCCGCGCCGACGACCACGGCCCGGTTCTCGAACACGGACCGTGTCGTGGCGAGCGACCACCCGATGTCCGCGGGCGACGCCTGCCGCTGTGCGTCGTCGTCCACGTGCTCGGCCAGCAGCGCGGCCTGCGCCCGCAGCGCCTCCTCGCCGCGCGCGGAGACCACCCACGGCACCACGGCGGGCTCGGGTGCCTCAGGTACCTCAGGCGCCTCAAGTACCTCGGGTTCCTCGGGTGCCTCCTCCAGGATGACGTGGGCGTTCGTCCCGGACATGCCGAAGGCGGACACGCCTGCGCGGCGCGGGCGTTCACCGCGCGTCCACGCGACCGGCTCGGTCAGCAGCCTGACCGTCCCGGAGGACCAGTCGACGTGCGAGGTGGGCTCGTCGACGTACAGCGTGGCGGGCAGCAGTTCGCGCTGCAGGGCCATCACCATCTTGATCACGCCCGCGACGCCCGCGGCGCCCTGCGGGTGACCGATGTTCGACTTGACCGAGCCGAGCCACAGCGGGTGGTCGTCGTCGCGTTCGCGCCCGTAGGTGGCGTGCAGCGCCCCGGCCTCGATGGGGTCGCCGAGCCTGGTGCCGGTGCCGTGGGCCTCGACCGCGTCGACCTCGGCGGCGCCCAGGCCCGCGTTGGCGAGGGCCGCGCGGATGACGCGTTCCTGCGAGGGGCCGTTGGGTGCGGTCAGGCCGTTGCTCGCGCCGTCCTGGTTCACGGCAGAGCCGCGGATCACCGCGAGCACCTCGTGGCCGTTGCGGCGCGCGTCGGAGAGACGCTCCAGGAGGATGAGCCCCGCGCCCTCGGAGAAGCCCGTGCCGTCGGCCGAGGCGGCGAACGCCTTGGAGCGCCCGTCGGGCGAGAGTGCGCCCTGGCGGGAGAACTCCGTGAACGCGCCTGGCGTCGACATGATGGTCACGCCGCCCGCCATGGCCAGGTCGCACTCGCCCTGCCGCAGCGCCTGGGCCGCCAGGTGCATCGAGACCAGCGAGGAGGAGCACGCGGTGTCGACGCTGACCGACGGGCCCTCCAGGCCGAGGGTGAAGGAGATGCGCCCGGAGAGGACGCTCAGCGCGTTGCCGATGAGGAGGTGCCCCTCGACCGCCTTGTCGGGCTGCGCGCCGCCGAAGCCGAGCACGCCCGCGCCGATGTAGACGCCGGTGGGCGTCAGCTTCAGCGTCGCCGGGCCGATACCGGCCCGCTCCAGGAGCTGCCAGGCCGTCTCCATCAGCACCCGCTGCTGCGGGTCCATCGCCAGCGCCTCGCGCGGGCTTATCCCGAAGAACGAGGCGTCGAAACCGGGGGCGTCGTGGAGGAAGCCGCCGCGGCGCACATAGCTCGTTCCGGGGTGCTCGGGATCCGGGTGGTAGAGGCCCTCCAGGTCCCAGCCGCGGTTGGTGGGGAAGTCGCCGACGGCGTCGCCGCCCGCCGCGACCAGGTCCCACAGGGCTTCGGGCGTGCGGGTGTCGCCGGGGAAGCGGCACGCCATGGAGACGATGGCGATGGGCTCCTGGGCGCGCTCCTCCACCTCGCGCAGGCGCTGGCGGGCCTGGCCGAGGTCCACTGTGACCCGCTTCAGGTACTGACGGAGCTTCGCTTCCGTACTCGACACTCCGGTACTCGACACTTCAGTACTCGACATCGAACGTCACTTCTCCATCAGCGAAGGGCACAGGGGAACAGAGAGGGCTCGGGAGAGGGCTTGGGAGAGGGATCAGGGCAGGGATCGGGAAGGGCAGCAGGTCACAGCTCTCGGTCGATGAACGCGAACATTTCGTCGTCGGACACGTCGTCGAGCGCGTCCAGGCCCGCCGCACTCGTCACGCCCGCCGCGCCCGACGTGGCACCGCCGCCGGTCCCGGTCCCGGGGCCCGAGCCGTTCAGCTTCGACAGCAGGGCGTTGAGACGCCTGGCGACCCGTCCGCGCGCGTCGTCGTCGAGGGCGAGCGCCACCAAGGAGGACTCGATCCTGCCGAGTTCGTTGAGCACCGGGTCCGCGGCGTCCTTCAGGGGCTGTGGTGCGCCCTCGGGCGAAAGCCGCTCCCGGAGGTGGTCGACGAGGGTGGCCGACTCGGGGTAGTCGAAGACGAGTGCGGCGGGCAGTTTGAGGCCGGTGGCCGCCGCCAGCCGGTTGCGCAGTTCCACGGCGGTGAGGGAGTCGAAGCCGAGCTCCTTGAACGACGTGTCCGGGCGGACGGCCTCGTGGTCGGCGTGCCCGAGGACGCCCGCGACATTGCCCCGGACGAGGTCGAGCAGCAGACGGCGCTGTTCGGCGGGCGGCAGCCCGGCGAGGCGCGCGGCGAGCCCGTCCGCCGCGGCCGCGGCGCCCGTGGCCGCGGTGCGGCGGACGCTCCTGGCTCCCGGGGCCGTACCGGCCAGGGCGCGCAGGAGTGCGGGCCGGGACGCGGCGGGCTGCGCGGCGACGGCGCGCGCGTCGAGGTCCACCGCGACGACGCAGGGGCGGCCGTGGGCGCGGGCCGCGTCCAGGAGGGCAAGGCCCTTCTCGGTGGTCAGCGGGGTGAATCCGGTGCGCTTCATGCGCGCGAGGTCCGTCTCGCCGAGGTGCCCGGTCATGCCGCTCGCCGTCCGCCACAGGCCCCAGCCGACCGAGAGGCCGGTCAGTCCCCCGGCCCGGCGGTGCTGGACGAGGGCGTCGCAGTAGGCGTTCGCCGCGGCGTAGTTGGCCTGCCCCGGGCTGCCGAGCGTCGCCGCCCCCGAGGAGAAGACCACGAACAGACCGAGCCTCATCTCCCGCGTGGCCTCGTGCAGATGACGTGCCGCGGTCGCCTTCGCCGCCCACACCCGCCCGAGGCTCTCGGGCGTCTGCGCGGTGACCACGGCGTCGTCCAGGACACCGGCCGCGTGGATCACACCGGTCAACGGGTGCGCCGGGTCCGTCTTGCCCACGAGTTCCGCCACGGCGTCCGGATCGCCGACATCGGCCGCGACGACGGTCACCTCGGCGCCCAACTGGGAGAGTCGGGCGGCGAGTTCAATACTCCCGGGTGCCTCGGGACCACGCCTGCCCGCCAGCAGCAGGTGTCGTACGCCCCACTCCTTGACCAGGTGCTCGGCCACCGCTCCGGCCAGCACCCCGGTCCCGCCGGTGATGAGCACCGTGCCGTCCGGATCGAGGGCGGGCGGGATCTCGAGGACCAGCTTGCCGGTGTGCTTCGCCTGGCTCATGAACCGGAACGCCTGCCGCGCCCGGCCGAGCGGCCACGTCCTGACCGGCAGCGGCGCCAGCACCCCGGACGCGAACAACTCGCCCATCTCCGCCAGCATTTCCCCGATCCGGTCGGGTCCCGCGTGCGGCACCAGGTCGAAGGCCCGGTACCACGCACCCGCATGGTCGGCCGCCACTCGGTCGGGGTCGCGCTTGTCGGTCTTGCCCATGTCGACCATGCGCCCGCCCTCCGCGAGCAGACGCAGCGAGGCATCGGTGAACTCCCCGGCCAGGCTGTTGAGTACGACATCCATGCCGCGCCCGCCCGTCGCCTCCCGCAACACTCCCTCGAAGTCGAGGTCGCGGGACGAGGCGCGATGGTCCGCGTCGATGCCCATGCCGTCGAGCACACCGTGCTTGGCGGGGCTGGCGGTGGCGTACACCTCGGCGCCGAGGTGGCGGGCGATCTGGGTGGCGGCCATGCCCACGCCGCCGGTTCCCGCGTGGATGAGCAGGGATTCGCCCGCCCGAAGCCGACCGAGGTCCACGAGCCCGTACCAGGCCGTCAGGAACACCACGGGCACCGCCGCGGCCTCCGCCATGCTCCAGCCGTCCGGCACCGGCACGACCATCCGGGCGTCCGCGACCGCCAGCGGGGCGAAGGCCCCCTCGAACAGACCCATCACGCGGTCGCCGACAGCGAGCCGGGTGACGCCAGGACCGACCTCCATCACATGCCCCGCGCCTTCGCTTCCCGCGAAGGTGCCCTTGTCGGGATACATGCCCAACGCGATCAGCACGTCACGGAAGTTCATGCCCGCCGCCCGCACGGAGACCCGCACCTGACCCGGCTCCAGCGGCGCGAGCGCCTCCGGGGCATCGATCACCGACAGGTTTTCGAGGGTGGCCGTGCCGGACGTGCCGAGACGCCAGGCGGACGACCCGACCGGCGGGACGAGTTCCTCGGGGGCGCGTGCGGGGTTCATGCGGGGGACGTACAAGACGCCGTCGCGGAGCGCGAGTTGCGGCTCTTCGAGGACGGAAACGGCGTGGCGCAGGGCGGGCTGCGGAATCGGGTGGTCCAGAGGGTTGCCGCTGCCGTTCGCGTTCCGCCCGTCAACGTCAACGTCTACGTCCACGTCGAGCAGGACGAAGCGCCCGGGGTTCTCCGACTGGGCGCTGCGCACCAGCCCCCACGCGGCCGCCGCGGATGCGTCCACGTCGTCGTCACCGTCGGTGGCCACCGCCCCGCGCGTCACCACGAGGAGACGGGACTCGGCCGACTCCGGTGCTGCCAGGAACTCCTGGACCTGCGCGAGCACACGCTCGGCGACCCGCAGGCCGTCGCCGTCCGCAGCGGCCTCGACGGGAGCCAGCACCGCCCACGGCACGTCACCATCGGCGGTCGACACCACCACATCGGCCGGTCCGGCACCGTCCGGGAGCGTGACCCAGTCGCCGCCCTCCACCGCTTCGGAGGGCGGCGGTACGGGAAGGGGCGTCCAGTCCACGGTGTAGAGCCCGTCGACACCACCACGGGCCGCCGCCACCAGCTGGCCGAGGTCGGCCGCGCGAAGGGTCAGCGCGTCCACGCCCAGGACGGGCGCGCCGGTGCCGTCGGCGATCACGACCCTCAGGTCACGCTCGGCCGACTCCCCCTGCGGGGAGAGCCGGACACGGAGGCGGGTCGCCCCGTCCGCGCTCAGCGACACTCCGTTCCACGCGAACGGCAGCCACATCTGCCCGTCCTCGGGCCGGTCGAGGAGCATCAGTGGATGCAGGGCGGCATCGAGCAACGCCGGATGAATCCCGAACCCGTCGTGGGAACCTGCCTGTTCGGGCAGCTCCACCTCGGCGAGCAGCTCGGTCCCGTGCCGCCACAGCGCCCGCAGCCCTTGGAACGCGGGCCCGTACTCGTACCCTGCCTCCGCGGCCCGCGCATAGAAGTCCTCGACGTCCACGGCTTCAGCACCAAGCGGCGGCCACTGCCCGCTCAACCCTTCGGCCTGTGTGGCGAGTTCGGCACTCACCACACCGGACGCATGGCACAGCCAGTCGGCGCCGCCCTCCTGATCAGGGCGCGCGTACACGCGTACGTCACGCCGTCCGCTCTGCTCGTCGAGCGCCCCCACGGCCACCTGGACCTGCAGACCGCCCTTCTCAGGCAGCACGAGCGGCGCCTGCAGCATGAGCTCGTCGAGCGTCGCGCAGCCCGCCTCGTCGGCGGCCCGCAGCACCCACTCGACCAGCGCGGCCCCCGGCACCAGCGCGGTTCCCGCCACGACGTGCTCGGCCAGCCAGGACGGGGCCTTGCGGGAGAGCCGTCCGGTGAGCAAGTACGAGTCGGCCTCGGCGAGTTCCACGCAGGCACCGAGCAGCGGGTGCCCCGCGGAAGCCATGCCGAGATCGGCGGCATCCCCGGTGAGCCCGGTGGGCTCCTCCAGCCAGTAGTGCTGGTGTTGGAAGGCGTAGGTGGGGAGGTCGACGGTACGAGGGGTGGGTTCCGTCGGGAACCAGCGCCGCCAGTCGACCTCCGCGCCTGCGGTGAAGGCCTGGGCGGCGGCGCGGGTGAGCTGGGTGGCGTCGCCGTGGTCGCGGCGCAGGGTGGGGATCACCGTGGCGGTGGCGTCCGCCTGCTCGATGGTCTCTTCCATGCCGAGGTTGAGGACGGGGTGGGGGCTCGCCTCGATGAACAGGCGGTAGCCGTCGGCCAGCAGTGCCTTGATGGTGTCGGCGAAGCGGACCGGCTGGCGGAGGTTGGTAACCCAGTACGCGGTGTCCAGGGTTGTCGTGTCGTCGAGGCGTTCGGCCGTGACCGTCGAGTAGAACGCCACGTCGGTCGGCACAGGCTGAATGTCCGCCAGGCGCTCGGTGAGCAGGTCGTGGAGCTGGTCGATCTGGGGGTTGTGGGAGGCGTAGCCGACGTCGATGACCCGGGCACGGAGGCCACGTTCCTCGGCCTCGGCGACGACGGCAGCGACTTCCTCCGGCGGACCCGAAATCACCGTAGAGGACGGCCCGTTGACCGCGGCGATGCTGACACCCGGGCGGTCGTCCCCGATCAGCTCGGCGGCCTGCTCGGCGCTGGTGCCCAGGGAGGCCATGTCGCCGTGGCCCTGAAGCTGGCGGAGGGCGTCGCTGCGTACTGCCACGATCCGTGCCGCATCCTCCAGCGAGAGAGCGCCCGCGACACAGGCGGCAGCCATCTCACCCTGCGAATGCCCGATCACCGCGGCCGGGACGATCCCCTGATCCGCCCACACCGCGGCCAGCGACACCATCACGGCCCACAGCACCGGCTGCACAACCTCCACCCGGGCCAGCTCACTCCCGTCCCCGCGCAACACCTCACGCAACGACCAGTCCACGTGAGCGGACAAAGCCTGCTCACACTCAGCAATCCGCGCCGCGAAAACCGGCGATTCATCAAGCAGTTGGGCCCCCATCCCGACCCACTGCGACCCCTGCCCCGGAAAGACCAACACCGGCCCCGCACCCGCGGAAGCCGCCGCCCCGGACACCACATCCGCGGACACCTCACCCGCAGCCAACGCCTCAAGACCAGCCGTCAACGCATCCCGGTCCCGGCCGACCACCACGGCCCGATGCTCGAACACCGACCGCGTCGTCGCCAACGACCACCCCACCTCCCCCGGCAACGCCTCCGTATCACCCGCCACGAACGCACCCAACCGCCGCGCCTGCTCCCGCAACGCATCAGGCGTCCGCCCAGAAACCACCCACGGCACCACCACACCCACACCACCGGCCCCAGACGCAACAGGACCAGCCACCTCACCCCGCACCACGTCCTCCGGCACCACGTCCTCCGGCACCTCGTCCTCAGGCGCCTCCTCCAAAATCAAATGCGCATTGGTCCCCGATATGCCGAACGAAGACACCCCCGCCCGCCGCGCCCGCTCACCACGCGTCCACGGGACCGGCTCGGTCAGCAGGCGTACACCGCCGCCGTCCCACTCCACATGGGGAGTCGGTTCGTCGGCGTGGAGTGTCGCGGGGAGTTGTTCGTGGCGCAGGGCCATCACCATCTTGATGACGCCCGCCGCACCCGCGGCGGCCTGCGTGTGACCGATGTTGGACTTCACCGAGCCCAGCCACAGCGGCCGTTCCTCCGGGCGCCCTTGGCCGTATGTGGCCAGCAGGGCCTGTGCCTCGATGGGGTCGCCGAGCGTCGTGCCGGTGCCGTGGGCCTCTACGACGTCCACGTCGTCGGGGCTGCGACCCGCGCCCGCCAGGGCGGCGCGAATGACACGCTCCTGCGAAGGGCCGTTGGGGGCTGTCATGCCGTTGCTCGCGCCGTCCTGGTTCACTGCTGAGCCGCGGATCACCGCAAGGACCTTGTGGCCGTTGCGACGGGCGTCGGAGAGGCGTTCCAGGACGACGAGTCCGGCGCCCTCTCCCCAGCCCGTGCCGTCGGCCGCCGCGGCGAACGGTTTGCAGCGGCCGTCGGGGGCCAGGCCGCGCTGGCGTGAGAATTCGACGAAGGTGTTCGGCGTGGCCATCACGGTCACGCCTCCGGCGAGGGCGAGCGAGCACTCGCCCTGGCGCAGGGCCTGGGACGCCAGGTGCATCGCGACGAGCGAGGAGGAGCAAGCCGTGTCCACCGTGATGGCGGGGCCCTCCAGGCCGAAGGTGTACGCGACCCGGCCGGAGGCGACGCTCGGGGTGCTGCCGGTCATGATGCGCCCCTCGAAGCCGTCCGGCTTGCGGGCGAGGAAGCGGGAACCGTAGTCGTCGTACATGATCCCGGTGATGACGCCGCACGGGGTGCCGCGCAGGGTCGCCGGGTCGATGCCCGCGTTCTCGAAGGCCTGCCAGGCGGTTTCCAGGAGGAGCCGCTGCTGTGGGTCGGTGGCGGCGGCCTCGCGCGGGCTGATGCCGAAGAAGCCCGCGTCGAACCGGGCGGCGTCGTAGAGGAAGCCGCCCTCTCGGGTGTAGCTGTGGCCGACCTGGTCGGGGTCGGGGTCGAAGAGCCCTGCCGTGTCCCAGCCGCGGTCCTCGGGGAACGGTCCGATGGCGTCGGTGCCGGTGGCCACGAGGCGCCACAGCTGCTCGGGCGAGGTCACGCCGCCCGGGTAGTGGCAGGCCATGCCGACGATGGCGATGGGGTCGTCGTCGGTGGCGGTGGCGCGCGCCGAGGATACGGGTGCGGCCGGGGAAGTGTGCTGGTCGGCGTCGGGGAGATGGCCACGGAGGTGGCGTACGAGGGCGGTGGGGCTGGGGTGGTCGAAGATGAGGGTGGCGGGCAGGCGGATGCCCGTGGCGGTGGAGAGGCGGTTGCGCAGCTCCAGGGCGGTGAGCGAGTCGAAGCCCAGCTCCTGGAAGGCACGGCCCAGTTCGAGGGTCTCCGGTGCGGGGTGGGCCAGGACGGTCGCGATCTGCTCGCGGACGAGGTCGCGCAGGGCGCGGTCCCGGTCGGCGGCGGACATCCGTGCCAGGCGGGCGCTCCACGAAGTGGAGGCCGCCGCGTTCTCTTCGGTTGCGGCCGCGGCGGTGCGGGGCGTGCGGACCAGGCCGCGCAGTGCGGGCTGGAGGGTGCGGGCGGCGGCCTGGCCGCGCAGGACGGCACGGTCGAAGCGGGTGGCGAGGACCGTGGGGTGCGCGGCGGTCAGGGCCGCGTCGAAGAGGGCCAGGGCCTGCTCGTCGGTGAGGCCCGCGACGCCGGTGCGACGGATGCGGGCGCGGTCGGCGTCGCCGAGCCGGGCGGCCATGCCGCCGGACGCGGATTCCCACAGGCCCCAGGCCAGCGAGGTGGCGGCGAGGCCTTGGGCGCGGCGGTGCTCGGCGAGGGTGTTGAGGAACGCGTTGGCGGCGGCGTAGTTGGACTGGCCGCCGTTGCCGAGGACGGAGGCGCCGGAGGAGAAGAGGACGAAGGCCGCCAGGTCCAGGTCGCGGGTGAGTTCGTGCAGGCTCCAGGCCGCGTCGGCCTTGGGCGCCAGGACGGCGTCGAGCCGGTCGGGGGTCATCGACGCGATGAGGCTGTCGTCGATGACGCCCGCGGTGTGGACGACGGCGGTGAGCGGGTGTGCGGCGGGGATGTCCGACAGGAGTGCGGCGAGGGCTGCGGGGTCGGTGATGTCGCAGGCGGCGACGCGTACATCCACGCCGTCGTCCACGCCGTCGTCCACGCCGTCTTCCACGCCGTCGTTCGCGCCGTCTTCCACGCCCTGGTCCGTCAGGTCGGCGCGCAGCTCCGCGATGCCTTCCGCCGCCTCGCCGCTGCGGCTCACGAGGAGCAGGTGCCGGGCGCCGTGCGCGGTGGCCAGGTGACGGGCGACGGCCCGGCCGAGGCCGCCGGTGCCGCCGGTGATGAGGACGGTGCCGTCCGGAGCGATGTGGGGCTCGGCGGTGTCCGTCGGGGGCGGGGTCACGGCGAGGCGCGGTACGAGTGCGGTGCCCGCTCGCAGGGCGAGCTGTGTCTCGGCGTGGGTGGTCGCGGCGGCCAGGGCGGCGGGCAGGACATGGCGTGAGGCGGGGTCCTGGTCGAGGTCGACGAGCAGGACGCGGTCGGGCTGTTCGGCCTGCGCGGCCCTGACCAGGCCCCAGAGGGGGGCGGTGGCCAGGTCGGCGGGGGCGTCGTCGGCGCGGGCGGTGACGGCGCCCGTGGTGAGGACGACGAGGCGGGCGGCGGTGAGGGTGTCCGCGGTGAGCCATGCGCGCAGGAGGTCGAGGGTGTGCTGGGCGTGCGCGCGTACTTGGGCGGGAAGGTCGGCCGCGGTGCTGCCCTGGCCGGTGGTGTACTCCAGGCCGCCGTCGGGGGGCATGGGTGCGAAGACGATGTCCGGTACGGGTTGGCCGTTCTCGACGGCGGCTGTCAGGGCGGCCAGGTCCGGGTGGTGGTGCGCGGCAGGGGCCAGGCCCGAGTCGTCAGATCCGAGCACGGCCAAGGTGGCGGCGGGCGCGGTGTCGGGGAGCGGCAGTTGCTGCCAGTCCAGGTGGTGCAGCGGGGGCGCCGCGGCGGGGTGGGCGGCGCGCCAGCGGTCGGCGGGGACGATCCGCAGCTGGAGGGCGTCGATCGTGGCAACGGGGGCGCCGTCGGTGTCGGCCAGCGTCAGGCGCAGCCGGTCGTCACCCTGAGGGCTGAGACGGACTCGAAGCCGGGTGGCGCCCGTGGCGTGGTGGCGTATGTCGCTGAAGGAGAACGGCAGCCGCACCGGGGCGTCCGTGCCGCTTCCGCTGTCGTGGTAGAGCTCGTCGACGGCGTGCAGCGCGGCGTCGAAGAGGGCCGGGTGGAGGGCGAACGCGGCCGCGTCGGCGCGCTGTTCGTCGGCGAGGCGTACGTCGGCGTACAGCTCGTCGCCGAGTCGCCAGGCGGCGTGCACGACGCGGAAGGCGGGCCCGTAGCTGTAGCCCTGGGCGTCGAGGCGGGCGTACAGCGCGTCCACGTCGAGGGCGGTGGCGTCGGCGGGTGGCCAGGCCGTGGCACCGAGGACAGGGGCGGGGGCGGGCGATTCGGCAGTACGGCCCGTGGTGAGGATGCCGGTGGCGTGGCGGCGCCAGCCGTGCGGGTCCCCGGTCCCGCCCGTCCCGCCCGTCTCGCCCGTCTCGTCGTCGTACTGCGCGTCGGCGGGCCGGGAGTGGATGGTGAGGGTGCGGCGGCCGGAGTCGTCGGGGGCGCCGAGGGCGACCTGAACCTTGACGGCGTCGGCGCCCGCCCCCTCCCCGGCTCCAGCACCCTCGCCGGAGTCATCGAGCAGCAGCGGCGATTCCAGCGTCAGGTCGTCGATGGTGTCGCAGTCGGCGTGCCGCCCCGCGAGCAGGGCGAGTTCGACGAATGCGGTGGCGGGCAGCGGTACGCCGCCCGCGATCGAGTGGTCGGCGAGCCACGGTTGCGTACGCAGGGACAGGCGCCCCGCGAGCAGGAGGCCGCCGTCGGCCTGCCGGATGACGGCGGGCAGGAGGGGGTGGCCGGTCTCCTGGAGGCCCGCGGCGCGGGCGGGGGCCGCGGCGTCGGGGGTGGCGCGCCAGTACCTGCGCCGCTGGAACCGGTAGGTGGGCAGCGGCAGTTGCTCCGCGTCGGTGGGGACGAGGGTGCCGAGGTCGGCGGGTTGCCCGTCGGTGTGGAGCGCGGCGACGGCCCCGAGCAGCGTGCGGGCCTCGTCGTGCCCGGAGCGCAGAGCGGCCACGACGACCGGCTCGCCCGCGCCCTCCCCGGCCTCCTCGCCCGTGCGGGCAGGGAGGCAGTCCTGGACCATGGTGGCGAGGACGGGATCGGGTCCCAGCTCCAGGTAGCGCACGACGCCCTGGTCGCCCAGGGTGCGCAGTCCGTCGTGGAACCGCACGGGGCGGCGCACGTGCCGCACCCAGTACTCGGGGTCGGCGAGCAGCTCCGCGTCGGCGAGACGGCCGGTGAGGTTGGAGACGACGGGCAGCGTCGGCGCGTGGAAGGTCAGGGTGCGGGCCACGGCACGGAAGTCGTCGAGCATCGGCTCGATGAGCGGTGAGTGGAAGGCGTGGCTGACGTTGAGGCGCTTGGTCTTGAGTCCGCGCCCACGCAGGGTCTGCTGGAGGTCCGCGACGGCGGTGGCGGCGCCGGACACGACGACGGCGGCGGGGCCGTTGACGGCGGCGAGCGAGAGGCTCTCCTCCCGTCCGGCGAGCAGCGGCAGTACGTCGCCCTCGGCGGCCTGCACGGCGAGCATCGCGCCGCCCATGGGCAGGGCCTGCATGAGGCGTCCGCGGGCCGCGACCAGCGTGCAGGCGTCCGGCAGGGTGAGCACCCCGGCGACGTGCGCGGCGGCGATCTCGCCGACGGAATGTCCCGTCAGATGGCTCGGGGCGACCCCGAAAGAGGTGACCAGGCGGTACAGGGCGACTTCGAGGGCGAACAGGGCGGCCTGGGTCACTCCGGTTCCGTGCAGTACGGCTGCCTGCGCGGTATCGGCGGGGGCGAACAGGACGTCTCGCAAGGGCTGTTCGAGCAGCGGGTCCAGCTGGGCGCAGGTCTCGTCCAGGGACTGCCCGAAGGCGTCGAAGGTGGCGTACAGCTGGGCGCCCATGCCGGGGCGTTGGCTGCCCTGACCGGTGAAGAGGAAGGCGGTGCCACCGCTCCTGGCGGGGCCCGCGGCGCGGACGAGGGCGGGGTGGGTACGTCCGGCCGCGAGGGCGTCGAGTGCGGCGACGCGCTCGTCGTGACCGGTACCGAGCACCACCGCGCGGTGCTCGAACAGGGTGCGGCGCAGCAGGGTGGCGGCGATGTCAGTGACGGCCGTGGAGCCGTCGGCATGGTCTGCCTCGTCCACAGGGGCGGCGACATGGCCCCCCAGCGCGTCCGCCTGCGCGCGCAGCGCGTCGGGCGTGCGGGCCGACAGCAGCCACGGCACCGGCGTCCGCCGCTCCTCACGGGACCCCGCGGCGCCGACGGCTCCCCCTGAACCCGCATCGGAATCGGACCCGGAACCAGTGTCGGCGTCGGCGTCGGCCGGGGGCGCCTCCTCAAGGATGAGGTGGGCGTTCGTGCCCGAGATGCCGAACGAGGAGATGCCCGCCCGGCGGATCCGGTCGCCCTGCGGCCAGGCCACCGGCTCGGTGAGCAGGCGCACCGCGCCCGACTCCCAGTCGGCGTGCGGAGTGGGCTCGTCGGCGTACAGCGTCGCGGGCAACGTCCGGTGCCGCAGCGCCTGGATCATCTTGATGAGCCCCGCCGCGCCGGCCGCGCCCTGGGTGTGGCCGATGTTGGACTTCACCGAGCCGAGCCACAGCGGCCGGTCCGCGTGCCGCTCCTGCCCGTACGTGGCAAGGAGCGCGTCGGCCTCGATGGGGTCGCCGAGCCGGGTGCCGGTGCCGTGCGCCTCGACCGCGTCCACCTCCGCGGGGGAGAGCCGCGCCCCCGCGAGGGCGGCGCGGATCACGCGCTGCTGGGCAGGACCGTTGGGGGCGGTGAGTCCGTTGCTGGCGCCGTCCTGGTTGACGGCCGAGCCGCGGATGACGGCGAGCACCCGGTGACCGGCCCGCCGGGCGTCGGAGAGGCGTTCCAGGACGAGGAGTCCGGCGCCCTCGGAGAACGCGGTGCCGTCGGCGTCGGCGGCGAAGGGCTTGCAGCGGCCGTCGGCGGCCAGGCCGCGCTGGCGGGAGAACTCGGTGAACACGTACGGGGTGGGCATCACGGTGACGCCGCCCGCGAGCGCCAGGTCGCACTCGCGCCGCCGCAGGGCGTGCGCGGCGAGGTGCACGGCGACCAGCGACGACGAGCAGGCGGTGTCGATCGTCACCGCGGGCCCTTCGAGGCCGAAGGTGTAGGCGAGGCGCCCCGAGAGGACGCTCGGGGCGCTGCCGGTGACGAGGTGTCCCTCGGCGGCCGCGTCGATGTGCGGGGTGCCGAAGCCGGGCAGCGCCGCACCCGCATACACGCCCGTGCTGCTGCCCTGGAGTGACTGCGGGTCGATGCCCGCGCGCTCCAGCGCTTCCCATGCGCACTCCAGGAGCAGTCGCTGCTGCGGGTCGAGGACCGCGGCCTCGCGCGGGCTGATGCCGAAGAACTCGGGGTCGAACCGGTCGACGTCGTGGATGAACCCGCCCTCGCGGGCGTAACTCGTCCCCGGGTGGTCGGGGTCGGGGTGGAAGAGCCGCTCCAGGTCCCAGCCGCGGTTGTCGGGGAAGGCGCCCAGGGCGTTGCCGCCCGCGGCGACCAGGTCCCACAGGTCTTCGGGGGTGCGGACGCCGCCGGGGTAGCGGCAGGCCATCTCCACGACGGCCACCGGTTCCTGGTCGCGCTCCTCCGCCTCGCGCAGCCGCTGCCGGGTGGCGTGCAGGTCCGCGGAGACACGCTTGAGGTAGTCGACCAGTTTCTCTTCGCTCACCATGTGCGCTTTAGCTCCCCGCCCGTGATCGCGGGGTGTGCGGCCGCGGCATGCGGCTCACACCCCGAGTTCGTTGTCGATGAAGTCCAGTACCTGCTCGGCGGTGGCCGTCTCCAGCTGGTCCACCGCGTCCTCGCCGTCCGCCGCGGCCGCGGCAGCCGTGGTCGCCGCGAAGCGGGCGAGGAGTGCCTCCAGGCGGGCCGCGACGGCCGCCTGGTCCAGGCCCTGCGCGACGGCGGCGGACAGGGCGTGCTCGACCCGGGCCACCTCCTGAAGGACCTGGGCGGTCATGTCACTGTTGGTGGCCCGTGTCCCGTCGGGGGCGAGCCGTTCGGCCAGGTGGGCGGCGAGCACGTGGGCCTGCGGGTAGTCGAAGACCAGGGCCGCGGGCAGCTTCAGGCCGGTCGCCGCCGCGAGCCTGTTGCGCAGTTCGACGGCGGTGAGCGAGTCGAATCCGAGCTCCTTGAACGGCGTGTCCACCTGCACCGCGTCCGGGTCGGCGTGTCCGAGGACCCCGGCCGCCTGGGTGCGCACCAGCGAGGTGAGGAGGTCCAGTTGCTCCTCGGCGCTGAGGCCGTCGAGCCTGCCTGCCCAGTCCGTCGCCTCCCCGGCGGCGGCCGCGGTGGGGCGGGCGGCGGCGGGTGATCCCGCGGCCGCCAGCGTGCGCAGTACGGCGGGGAGCGGGGCGTCGGAGGCGGCAGGGACGCGGGTGTCCAGGTCCAGGGCGAGCAGGTCGGGGCGCCCGTGGGTGCGTGCGGCCGCCAGCAGGGCGCAGCCGCGGGCCGCGGTGGTCGGCTTGATGCCGTAGCGGTCGATGCGGGCCCGGTCGGCGGCGGACAGCGTGCCGGTGAGGCCGCTGGTGGCCTCCCACAGCCCCCACGCCACGGAGAGACCGGCCAGCCCCTCCGCACGGCGGCGCGCGGCCAGTGCGTCGCAGTAGGCGTTGGCGGAGGCGTAATTGGCCTGCCCCGGGGTGCCCATGGTGGAGGCGAAGGAGGAGAACATGACGAACAGGCCGAGCCTCATCCTCCGCGTGGCCACGTCCAGTTGGTGCGCGGCGGCAGCCTTGGCCGCCCACACTCGGGCGAGGCTTTCGGGGCTCTGCGTGCCGATCATGGCGTTGTCGAGCACACCGGCGGCGTGGACGACTCCGGTGAGCGGGTGCGCAGGATCGATTCCGGCGATCAGCGCGGCGACGGCTCCCGGCTCACTCAGATCGACGGCGGCGAAGGTGACTTCGACACCCAACTCCTCCATACGTGACCGGAGTTCCTCCGCGCCTTCGGCAGCACCTCCGCTGCGGCTGACGATGAGCAGATGCCTGCTCTCGCCGGTGCGTGCCAGGTGTTCGGCCACGGCGGCGCCGATGGTGCCGGTGCCTCCGGTGACGAGGACGGTGCCGTCGGGGTCGAGCGGTGCCGGTACGTCGAGCACGAGCTTGCCGGTGTGCTTCGCCTGGCTCATGAACCGGAACGCCTCGGGCGCCCGCCCCAAAGGCCGTGCGGAGACGGGCAGCGGGACCAGCGTCCCGGCGGCGAAGAGCCCGCCGAGCAGGTCGAGCATCCGCCCGAGCCGCTCGGGCCCGGCGTCGGCGACCAGGTCGAACGCCTCGTACGACACCCCGGGGTGCTCCAGCGCGACCAGTTCGGGTTCCCGCGGATCGCTCTTGCCCATCTCGACGAACCGCCCGCCCTCACCGAGCAACCGCAGGGAGGCGTCCAGGAGTTCACCGGTGAGGCTGTTGAGTACGACGTCCACGCCACGACCGCCGGAAGCCCGGCGGACGGTGTCCTCGAACGCCGCGTCCCGGGAGGAGGCACGGTGGGCGGCATCGATGCCCATCTCCTCCAGCACGGCATGCTTGGCCGGACTCGCGGTGGCGAACACCTCCGCACCCACATGCCGGGCGATCTGCACCGCCGCCATCCCCACACCACCCGTAGCGGCATGGATCAACACCCGCTCGCCCGCCTTCAACCCGGCCAGCTCCACCAACCCGTACCAAGCCGTGAGGAACGCGGCCGGGGCGGCGGCCGCCTGGCGCGTGTCCCAGTCGGCGGGCACAGGGGCCAGCATGCGTGCGTCGGCGACGGCCCACGGGCCGAAGGCGCCCTCCTTCAGCATGCCCATCACACGGTCGCCCGCCGAAAGCCGGGTGACGCCCGGCCCGACCTCGGTCACCACACCGGCCGCCTCGGTGCCGGGCAGCGCGTCGGCGTCCGGATACATGCCCAGAGCGATCAGCACGTCCCGGAAATTCACCCCGGCCGCGTGCACGGCGACCCGGACCTGCCCCGGCTCCAACGGACGCAGCACCTCGTCGCAGGCCACCGCCTCGACGGCGTCCAGCGTCCCGGACTCTCCGCCCACGAGCCGCCACGCCCGCGCCCCGGGCGGCCCGGCCAACTCGGCCGACGCGTCGGCCCGCGCCCACCTGGGCACGAGCACGCGCCCTCCGCGCAGGGCGAGTTGGGGCTCGTCGGCGTCCACCGCGCACCGCACGGCGTCCAGGATCTCCGCACTCGCCGTGCGGTCGAGCGGACTTTCGGAGTCGAGCAGGACGAACCGGCCCGGGTGCTCCGACTGCGCACTGCGCACCAGGCCCCACAGGGCCGCACCCGCCGGGTCCGGGGCGCCGCCCGGCACGCCGGATGCGTCGTCGGGACCAGCCGCGCCCCTGGTCACGAAGACCAGCTGAGCCTGGGCCAGGCCGGGCACGGCCAGGAACTCCTGGACTACGCCCAGCACACGCCCGGTCAGGGCGAGTGTGTCTTCATGCGTCACGGCATGTGAAGTGTCCACGGGGGCCAGGACCACGGAGGGCGGGGTGGTCGCGTCGGCGAGTCCCCGTACACCTTCGGCACTCAGCCCGCCGAGCGTCACGCAATCTGCGGCATCCGTCGCGCCGGGGCCCTCCACGGCCGCCGGGACGGAAAGCGGCGTCCACCGCAGTTCGTACAGTCCGTCGGCGCCTGACCCGACCGCCGCCCGCACCTGCCGGGCGCTGGTCGACCGCAGCCGCAGCTCCGCCACGTCCAGCACGGGCGCACCGGCGGGATCGGTCACCGCCAGCGACACCGTCTCCTCACCGCTCCCACTCAGCCCGTTGATCCTCACCCGCACGGCCGTGGCGTCGGTGGCCCACAGCGCGACACCGCTCCAGGTGAAGGGCAGCAGCACCTGCCCACTCGCGGCCCCGGCCCCCGAGGCCCCGGCCAGCCCTCGTTGGGCGAGCAGCGGGTGCAGGGCGGCGTCCAGCAGCGCGGGGTGGATGCCGAACCCGGCAGGCGGACCGGCCTGCTCGGGCAGCTCCACCTCCGCCAGCAGGTCCTCGCCCTGCCGCCACATCGCGCGAAGTCCGCGGAACGCCGGGCCGTACTCGTATCCGGCGGCGGCGACGCCTTCGTAGAACTCGCCCACATCCACCGGTTCGGCCCCCGCCGGGGGCCACTGCCCGGCCTGCCGCGGCGGCCGCGCCCCCGATTCCCGCCCGAGCTCGCCGACCGCATGGCACACCCACGCGGCAGCGCCGTCCTGCTCGGGCTCAGAACGCGAGTACACGCGTACGTCGCTCCTGCCCTGCTCGTCGGCAACACCCACGACGACCTGGACCTGGAGGCCGCCGGTTCCGGGCAGCACCAAGGGCGCCTGGAGCGTCAGTTCCTCCAGCATGGCGGCGCCCACCTCGTCGGCGGCCCGCAACACCCACTCGACCAGCGCGGCGCCCGGCACCAGAACGGTCCCGGCGACGACGTGCCCGCCCAGCCAGCCGCCACGCTCGGCGGAGACCCGGCCGTTCAGCACCACTCCCCCGTCGGCGAGCGCGACCGCGGTCGGCAACTGCGCGTGCCCCGACCCGCTCGGCCCCTGTTCCCCGACGGCACGCTTCACGGTGTCGGCCAGCCAGTAGCGGCGGCGTTGGAAGGCGTAGGTGGGGAGGTCGACGGTACGAGGGGTGGGCTCGGTCGGGAACCAGCGCTGCCAGTCGATGTCGGCGCCTGCGGTGAAGGCTTGGGCGGCGGCGCGGGTGAGTTGGGTGGTGTCGCCGTGGTCGCGGCGGAGGGTGGGGATCACCGTGGCGGTGGCGTCCGCCTCTTCGATGGTCTCTTCCATGCCGAGGTTGAGGACGGGGTGGGGGCTGGCTTCGATGAAGAGGCGGTAGCCGTCGGCGAGGAGGGCTGCGATGGTGTCGGCGAAGCGGACCGGCTGGCGGAGGTTGGTGACCCAGTAGCCGGTGTCCAGGGCAGTGGTGTCCGCAAGCCGCTCGGCCGTGACCGTGGAGTAGAAGGCCACGTCGGTCGGCACGGGCCGGATGTCGGCCAGGCGTTCCGTCAACAGGTCGTGGAGCTGGTCGATCTGGGGGTTGTGGGAGGCGTAGCCGACGTCGATGACCCGGGCGCGGAGGCCACGCTCCTCTGCCTCGGCGACCACGGCAGCCACCTGCTCCGGCGGACCCGAAATGACCGTCGAGGACGGCCCGTTGACCGCGGCGATACTGACACCGGGCCGGTCGTCCCCGATCAGCTCGGCGGCCTGCTCGGCACTGGTGCCCAGGGAAGCCATGTCACCGTGCCCCTGAAGCTGCCGCAGCGCGTCACTGCGTACCGCCACAATCCGCGCCGCATCCTCCAGGGACAACGCCCCCGCGACACACGCGGCGGCCATCTCGCCCTGCGAGTGCCCGATCACGGCGGCCGGGGTGATTCCCTGGTCCGCCCAGACCGCGGCGAGCGAGACCATGACGGCCCACAGCACCGGCTGCACGACCTCGACGCGGGCCAGCTCGCTGCCGTCCCCGCGCAACACCTCACGCAGCGACCAGCCCACATGAACGGACAGCGCCCGCTCGCACTCAGCAATCCGGGCCGCGAACACCGGCGACTCATCCAGCAGTTGAGCCCCCATCCCGACCCACTGCGACCCCTGCCCCGGGAAAACCAACACCGGCCCCGGACCCACATCACCAGCCGCAACCCCGGACACCACATCCGCAGACGCCGCACCAACAGCCAACGCCTCAAGACCGTCCGTCAACGCGTCCCGGTCCCGGCCGACCACCACGGCCCGGTGCTCGAACACCGACCGCGTAGTAGCCAACGACCAGCCAACCTCCCCCGGCAACGCCTCCGTATCACCCGCCACGAACGCACCCAACCGCCGCGCCTGCTCCCGCAACGCATCAGGCGTCCGCCCAGAAACCACCCACGGCACCACCACAGGAGCAACCCCGGCCCCAGACGAGACAGGACCAGCCACCTCGCCCGGCACCTCGTCCTCAGGCGCCTCCTCCAAAATCAAATGCGCATTGGTCCCCGAGATCCCGAACGCGGACACCCCGGCGCGACGCGGATGGCCGGTCTCGGGCCAGAGGGTGGGCTCCGTGACGACCTCGACCGCGCCCGCGTCCCAGTCGACGTGCGGGCTGAGTTCCTCGACGTGGAGGGTGGCGGGCAGCACGCCGTTGCGGATCGCCATGACGGTCTTGATGACACCGGCAACACCGGCGGTGGCGTGCGTGTGGCCGATGTTGGACTTGAGGGAGCCGAGCAGGAGGGGCCGCTCACGGTGTCGGCCGTAGGTGGCGAGCAGCGCTCCGGCCTCTATGGGGTCGCCCAGCTTCGTGCCGGTGCCGTGCGCCTCGACCGCGTCCACCTCGGCGGGGGTGAGCCGGGCGCTGTCGAGGGCGGCGCGGATTACCTGTTCCTGTGCGGCGTCGTTGGGGGCGGTCAGTCCGTTGCTCGCGCCGTCCTGGTTCACTGCTGAGCCGCGGATGACGGCGAGGACGTTGTGGCCGTTGCGACGGGCGTCCGACAGGCGCTCCAGGAGGATCAGGCCGATGCCTTCGGAGAAGCCGGTGCCGTCGGCCGCGGCGGCGAACGGTTTGCAGCGGCCGTCCGGCGCCAGACCCCGCTGGCGGCAGAACTCGGTGAACATCAGCGGACTCGACAGCACGAGCACACCGCCCGCGACTGCCAGGTCGCACTCGCGCTGACGCAGCGCCTGGCTCGCCAGGTGGATGGCGACGAGGGAGGCGGAGCAGGCCGTGTCGACGGTGACGGCGGGGCCTTCGAGACCGTAGTTGTACGCCACCCGGCCGGAGATGACGCTGGTGAGGCTACCTGTGGTGGCGTGCCCCTCGAACCCCTCCGGGATGCGCGGGAGTTGGGACATGTAGTCCTCGCTCGACACTCCCGCGTAGACGCCGGTGCGACTTCCCTTGAGGGAGACGGGGTCGATCCCGGAGCGCTCGAACAGCTCCCAGGACGTCTCCAGCATCAGGCGCTGCTGCGGGTCCATCGCGAGCGCCTCGCGCGGGCTGATGCCGAAGAAGTCGGCGTCGAAGGAGCCCGCGTCGTCCACGAAACCGCCGTGGCGCACATAGCTGGTGGCGTAGTTGGCCGGGTCCGGGTGGTAGAGCGCCGCCAGGTCCCAGCCCCGGTCGGTGGGGAAGTCCTCGATGGCGTCCTTGCCCGCGGCCACCAGGTCCCAGAGGTCCTCCGGCGAGGCCACGCCGCCGGGGAAGCGGCAGGCCATCCCGACCAGCGCCACCGGCTCGTGCCTGCGGTCCTCCTCCTGCACCAGGCGCCGACGCGTGTCGTGGAGCTCGGTGGTCACCCTGCGCAGATACTCGACCAGTTGCTCTTCACTCGCCATGTGGGGTCACCCGGCCTTCGGAGTGGGGGTCGCGCGCGAGGTGTCGGGCCCGACACCCAGCTCGTTGTCGATGAAGTCGAAGATCTGGTCGGCGGACGCGGCCTTGAGCCGGTCGGCGGCGCTGTCGTCGTCGCCCGCCGTGACGTTCGTGGTCTTCCAGCGGGCGAGCAGCGTTTCGAGCCGGGTGGTGATCTCGCCCGTCTCCCCGTGGGACAGCTGGGCGGCTAGCGCGGCCAGGCTGCTCTCCATGCGGGTGAGGTCGCTCAGCACGGTGCCCGTGGCGGGTGGTCCGGACGGCACCGCGGCGGCCGCCCCGCCTCCGGCGGGCTGCTCGCCCTGGCCGCCGGTCAGCCGCTCGCGCAGGTGTCCGGCGACGGCCGCGGGGGTGGGGTGGCGGAAGACGAGGGCGGTGGGCAGGCGCAGGCCGGTGTCCTCCACGAGCCGGTTGCGCAGTTCGACGGCGGTCAGCGAGTCCAGGCCAAGCTGTTTGAACGTGGCGTCGCCGCGCAGCGCCTCCGGGTCGGTGCGGCCGAGGACCGCGGCGGCGTGGGCGCGTACGGCATCGGTGAGCAGACGGAGTTGTTCGGTGGTGGACAGGGAGGCCAGGCGGGCCGACCAGTCCGTGGGGGGCCTGCGGTCTGCGGCGGCGCGCCGGGCGGGGGCCTGCGGTGCGGCCAGCGCGCGCAGGGGCGCGGGCAGGGCGTCGGCGCCTGCGGAGGCCAGGGCGCGGAGGGCAAGGCGCACGCCGGTGAGCGGGGTGCCGCCGTGTGCGCGTGCGGCGTCGAGGAGGGCGGGCAGTCGTGTGGGCTCGGTTCCCTTGATGCCGGGGGTGTCGGGGCTCGGCTCGGGGGGTGGGCCGTAGGTGAGGGACACGCCTGTCGTGTCGGCGGTGTGTCGGCGCAGGGCGAGTGCCTCGCGGAAGGCGTCGGCTCCGGCGTCGGCCGTCGGCCGCGGGATGCCCAGGTCCGCGCCTGCCGGGGACAGCACGGCGAACAGGGCGAGCGGGAGGTGGGCCGTCGCGGCGTGCAGGGCGGCGGTGACACCGGCCCTCGCCGCCCAGCCGTCGGCGAACGACCCGGGCGCGGAGGTTCCGGCGGCGTGGACGACCGCCGTGACGGGATGGTCCCCGTCGACCGCCGCGACGGCATCGGTCAGGGTCGTCGTCGGATGCGCGGGGTCGATGGCACCCAGGCGCACGATGGCACCCAGCTCTCGCAACTCAACTACTTCCAGGTCCAGTTCACCTTCACCAGCCCCGGAGACGTACCCCTCGGAGAGAATCAGGAGATGCCTGCACTGCTCGGTGCGTACCAAGTGCTCGGCGAAGGCAACGACCGGCGCGCCTGCCGAACCGACGAGCAGCACGGTGCCGTCCGGGTCGAGCGGCGGCGCTTCGTCCGTGGTGGACGCCGCCTTTGACGACGCGGTGAGTCGGGGCGCCAGGAGGCGGCCGTCGCGCAGGGCCAGTTGGGGCTCGTCCGCGGCCAGCGCCGTGGCCACGGCCTGTTCCGAGGCAGCGTCCCCAGCCACGACGTCGGCATTCGTGTCGATGAGGAAGAAGCGGCCCGGGTGCGCGACCTGCGCCTGGTGGACCAGCCCGCGCACCGCGGCGGCCGCAGGTGCGGGCAGGGGGTCGTCACCCGTGGCGACGGCGCCGTGCGTGAGCAGCACCAGACGGGTGTCGGTGAGCCGTGCGTCGGCGAGCCACCGGTCGATGAGCGCGGCGGTGCGCTGCGCGGCGGCCAGCGCCACGGCTGCTTCGTCCGCTCCCGGGGCGGTGCCCGAGGTGCCCATGTCGACGTCGGCGAGGTCGACGAGGACGACAGACGGAATCGGAGCCCCCTCATCGGGGACAGCCTTCTCCTCCGTCGACCACACACAGACAGGAACAGGAGCGGATCCCGACACTGATACCGGCACCCACCGCAACGCATACAGGTCGGACGCCGCACGCCGCCCGGCCTCCCGCAGCTCCCGCGCCCCTGCCGCGACCACGACCAGGCCCTCGCAGGTCAGCACCTCCGCCCCCGTCGGATCGCTCACGGCGACCTGCCAGGTCCGTCCGGCCCGTTCGGGCAGCGGCCCGTCGTCGTCCAGGGGCGAGAGGCGGACACGTACGGACGTCGCGCCGGTCGCCCACAGGGACACCCCGGTCAGACTGAACGGCAGCCACACCTGGTCGTCCCCGGTCGGCGGATCGCCGAGAAGCGCGGGGTGCAGCGCGGCGTCGAGGAGAGCCGGGTGGATGCCGAACCCAGCACCCTCCGGAGCCCCCTGGGGAAGTACCGCCTCGGCGAACAGCTCCGCGCCCCGCCGCCACAGGGCACGCAGCCCCGTGAAGGCAGGCCCGTAACCGACGCCGGTCGCGGCGGCCCGCTCGTAGAAGTCGCCCAGGTCGACGGGCTCGGCACCGGCAGGCGGCCACACGCCGTCCGAAGCATCCGCGTCGACGAGGCCCGTGGGCTCGGCGACGAGCTGTCCCGCCGCATGGCACGTCCATGCCGCACCGCCCCCGTCGGGGGCATCCTCATCATCGGGTCGGGCATAGACGTGGACATCGCGACGCCCGCCCTGCCCGCCCTGTCCGCTCTCCCCGTCCTGCTCGCCCCGCGAGTCGGCCGGACCCACCACGATCTGCACCTGCACGCCCGCCGCGTCGGGCAGCACCAGGGGCGCCTGGAGCGTGAGGTCCTCGACGCCCGCGCATCCGGCCTCGTCGGCGGCGCGCAGCGCCCATTCCGTGAGCACGGAGGCGGGCACGACAGCGGTGCCGAAGAGGGTGTGCTGGGCGAGCCAGGGATGGCTGTGCCTGCTGATGCGGCCGGTGAGCAGGTGGACGTCGCCGTCGGCGAGTTCGGTGGCCGCGCCGAGCAGCGGATGTCCGGCCGCGGCGAGGCCGAGGCCCGCCGCGTCCTGGCTCCCTGCGGCGGCCCCCAGCCAGTAGCGGCGCCGCTGGAAGGCGTACGTGGGCAGTTGCAAGGCGTACGAGGACGACTCCGGCCCGGACGCGCCACCCGCGGGGAACCAGTTCTCCCACCTGACCGCGCACCCGGCACCGAAGGCCTGGGCCAGCGAGCGGGCGAAGCGGGAGAGGCCACCGTCCTCGCGCCGCAGCGTGGGGATTGTGACGGCCTCGGCCCCGGCCTCCTCGAAGGTTTCCTGCAGCCCGAGGGTGAGGACCGGGTGGCTGCTGGCTTCGATGAAGATCCGGTGTCCGTCGGCGAGGAGCGCGGTGACGGCGTCGGCGAACCGGACCGGGCGGCGCAGGTTCGTGACCCAGTAGTCGGTGTCCAGAGCCGTGGTGTCGACGCGGGTTCCGGTGACGGCCGAGTAGAACGCCACGGGGGCCTGGACGGGGCGGATGCCCGCCAGGATCCGGGTCAGCTCGTCGGTGATGCTGTCGACCTGCGGGCTGTGCGAGGCGTAGTCCACGTCGATGACGCGCCCCCGCAGCTCGCGCGCCTCGGCGTCCGCGACGACGGCGGCGACCTGCTCGGGCGGCCCCGAAATCACGGTCGACGAAGGCCCGTTGACGGCGGCGACACCCACACCGGGGTGGCCGTCGATGAGTTCGGCGGCCTGCTCCTGGCCCACGCCGAGGGAGGCCATGGCACCCGCGCCCGAGAGCTGTCGCAGCGCCCGGCTGCGCAGCGCCACGATCTTGGCGCCGTCCTCCAGGGTGAGCGCCCCGGCCACGACCGCCGCGGCGATCTCGCCCTGGGAGTGGCCGACGACGGCGGCCGGGGTGACGCCCTGGTCGGCCCAGACGGCAGCCAGCGAGACCATGACCGCCCACAAAACGGGCTGGACGACCTCGACCCGGGACAGTTCGCTGCCGTCCCCGCGCAGCACGTCACCCAGCGACCAGTCGACGTACGCGGAGAGCGCCTGCTCGCACTCGGCGATGCGCGCCCCGAACACCACCGATTCCTCAAGGAGTTGCGAGCCCATGCCGACCCACTGCGACCCCTGCCCCGGAAAGACCAGTACCGGTCCGGGTCCCGTGTCACCGGCGACCCCCGACACCACGTCCGGCGAGGCCTCCCCCGCGGCCAGTGCCTCCAGACCCACGGTCAGGGCCTTCCGGTCCCGGCCCACCACGACGGCCCGGTGCTCGAACACCGACCGCGTCGTGACCAGCGACCGGCCCACGGCCGTGGCGGACGCGGACGCGGCGGCGCCACCCGCCACGAACTCCCCCAATCGGCGCGCCTGTTCACGTAGCGCGGCGCCAGTACGCCCGGAGACCACCCACGGCACCACCACGCCCGACGCACCCGTACCCGAGCCCACCTCGGGCGTATCGCGCTCCGTGCCCCCGGACGGCTCTCCGGGTCCCTCTTCGAGCACCAGATGCGCATTGGTCCCCGAGATACCGAAGGACGACACCGCGGCGCGGCGCGGACGGTCGCCGCGCGGCCAGCCGACCGGCTCGGTGAGCAGGCGTACCGCACCCGTCGACCAGTCCACGTGCCCGCTCGGCTCGTCGACGTGGAGGGTGGCGGGGAGCCGCTCGTGCCGCAGCGCCAGCACCATCTTGATGACACCCGCAACACCCGCGGCCGCCTGCGTATGACCGATGTTCGACTTCACCGAACCCAGCCACAACGGACGCTCCGCAGCCCGCCCCTGCCCGTACGTCGCCAGCAGCGCCTGCGCCTCGATCGGATCACCCAGCGTGGTCCCGGTGCCGTGTGCCTCCACGGCGTCGACCTCGTCGGCCGCGAGCCGGGCGTCCGCGAGTGCGGCGCGGATGACGCGCTGCTGCGAGGGGCCGTTGGGCGCGGTCAGGCCGTTGCTCGCGCCGTCCTGGTTGACCGCGGAGCCCCGGATCACCGCGAGGACTTCATGGCCCTTGCGCCGCGCCGCGGAGAGGCGTTCGAGAAGGACGAGGCCCACTCCCTCGGCCCAGCCCGTGCCGTCGGCGCCCTCCGCGAACGGCTTGCAACGCCCGTCGGGGGCCAGGCCGCGCTGGCGCGAGAACTCGGTGAACATGCCCGGCGTGGCCAGGACGGTCGCGCCCCCGGCCAGCGCCAGGTCGCACTCGCCGCGCCGCAGCGCCTGCGCCGCCAGATGGAGCGTGACCAGCGACGAGGAGCAGGCCGTGTCCACCGTCAGCGCGGGCCCTTCGAGGCCGAAGCTGAACGAGAGACGGCCCGAGGCCACGCTGGGAGTGCTGCCGGTCAGCAGGTAGCCGTCGGTGGACTGGGACGGTTCGTGCAGCCGGGGGCCGTAGTCCTGACCCGTCATGCCGACGAACACGCCGGTGGGACTGCCCTTGAGGGCCCGCGGGTCCAGTCCCGCCCGCTCGAAGGCCTCCCAGGCGCATTCGAGGAGCAGCCGCTGCTGCGGGTCGACGGCCAGCGCCTCCCGCGGGCTGATGTCGAAGAACTCGGCGTCGAAGTCGGCGGCCTCGTACAGGAATCCGCCCTGCCGGGTGCAGCTCGTGCCCGACCGGTCCGCGTCGGGGTGGAAGAGCCGTGCCAGGTCCCAGCCGCGGTCGGTGGGAAATGCGCCCATCGCGTCGGCGCCGCCCTCGACCAGCCGCCACAGGTCCTCCGGCGTACCGGCACCGCCCGGGTAGCGGCAGCTCATGGCGACGATGGCGATGGGGTCCTCGGCCGAATCCCCGACCGGTGCCACGTTCCGGCCCTCGTCCGACGGCGCCGCCCCCGTGAGCTGCGCACGCAGGTGCGTCACGACGGCCACAGGAGTCGGGTGGTCGAAGGTGAGGGTGGCAGGGAGCGCCAGTCCCGTCACCGTGCCGAGCCGTTCGCTCAGCTCGGCGGCGGCCATGGAGTCGAAGCCCAGCTGCTTGAAGGTGCGGGCGCTTTCGACCGTCGCCGAGGTGGCGCCGAGCACGAGGGCCACCTGCTTGGCGACCAGGCCAAGGAGGGTGCGCTCCTGATCGGCGGCGGAAAGCGCGGCAAGCCGCCCGCCGAGTTCGCTCCGCGCATCAGGCTCCGCCGCGGCCGAGACAGGAGCAGGAACAGGAGCAGGAACAGGAGCTGCGGCCGCTGCAGCGCCGGACGCAGGCACCGCCGCCACATCCGGCCAGTACCGCTCACGCTGAAAGGCATAGGTCGGCAGACCCCATCGGCTCGCGCCACCACGCACCTCGTACGCGCCCGTGAAGTCCACGTCAGCGCCCCGCACATACACCTGTGCCAGAGCCGTCATGAACGTGACCGCCTCAGCGCGCCCGCGGCGGCACGCGGCCACCGCCACGGGACGCGGACGGCTCGGGGCGCCGCCCGGATCCGCAGCGACGGGGAAGCACTCACGGGCCATCGCCGACAGCGGCGCGTCCGGACCGAGTTCGACGAAAGTGGTCACCCCGCGCTCGCACAGCCCCCGCACCCCGTCCAGGAACCGCACGGGTTCGCGCGCATGCCGCGCCCAGTACTCGGGAGCGGCCTGCTCGGCCCCGTCCTCGGCCACGGGCCCGCCGGTGACGTTGGAGACGAGAGGGATGACCGGCGCGTGGAAGGTCAATCCCGCGGCGACCGAGCGCAGCTCGTCGAGCACGGAGTCCATGTGCGGTGAGTGGAAGGCGTGGCTGACCTTCAGGCGACGGACCTTGCGGCCGCGCGCCTGCCAGGCGGCGGTCAGTTCCTCGACGGTGTCGCGGTCGCCGGAGACCACGACGGAGTCGGGGCCGTTGACGGCGGCCACCGCCACGCGCGCCTCGTGCCCCGCAAGCAGCTCCGCCGCCTCGTCCGCGGTCGCCTGCCAGGCGGCCATCGCGCCGGGCGCCCATACCGCCTGCATGAGCCGTCCGCGGGCGGTCACCAGGGCGCTGGCGTCCGCCAGGGAGAGGACACCGGCCACGTGCGCCGCGGTGATCTCGCCGACCGAGTGGCCGAGGACGTAGTCGGGGGTCAGGCCGAAGGTGGCAGCGAGCCGGTACAGGCCCGTCTCGATCGCGAAGAGGGCGGGCTGGGTGTACGCGGTCTCGTCGAGGAGCGCCTGGCACTCGGCGTCCTCGCCGAGGACGATCTCGCGCAGCGGGCGGTCCAGATGGACGTCCAGGGCCGCGAACGCCTCGTCGAGCGCGTCGGCGAAGGCGGGGTACGCGGCGTACAACTCACGCCCCATACCGGGGCGTTGTGCGCCCTGGCCGCTGAAGAGGAAGGCCAGCCTGCCGTCGGCGTCCGCCTCGCCGCGCACCACGCCTGCGGTCTCCTCGCCCGCGGCCAGCGCGTCCAGGGAACCCAGGAGTTCGCCGGTGTCGCCGCCGAGCAGGACCGCCCGGTGGGCGAGGGGGGCGCGGGTGGTGGCCAGGGCGTGGCCGACCTGGGCGGCGTCGGGGGTGGGGGTGGGGCGGGCGGCGAAGTGTGTGCGCAGCCGTTCGGCCTGGGCGGTCAGCGCGGGGGCGCTGTGGGCGCTGACCGGCCACGGCGTCGACGACGGCCTGACCCCGGGACGTGCGGCGGCCTCCCCGACCGAGCAGCCCCTGATGGGCTCCGCGGAAACAGGCTCCGCGGCCACGACAAGGTGACCGTTCGTACCACCCATCCCGAACGAGGACACCCCGGCGATCAGCGGCTGTTCGGGGCGCGGCCAGTCGGCCGTCTCCTGCTGGACGGCCAGGCCGAGGTCGGTCAGCGGGATGGCCGGATTGGGGGTGGTGAAGTTGAGGCTCGGTGGGAGTTGCCGGTGGTGGATGCTCAGCGCCGTCTTGAGGAGTCCGACGATGCCCGCGGCGGCTTCGAGGTGGCCGACGTTCGTCTTGGCGGAGCCGACGGCGAGCGGCGTGGTGCGCGCCTCGTCCTGTCCGAGCGCGGCGCCGAGCGCGGCGGCCTCGATCGGGTCCCCGACGGGGGTGCCGGTGCCGTGCAGTTCGACGTACTGGACCTGGTCGGGCGTCACCCGGGCCTGGCTGCAGGCCAGGCGCACCACGTCGCGTTGCGCCTGGCCGCTGGGCAGGGTGAGTCCGTCGGTCGCTCCGTCGCTGTTGACGGCGCTTCCGCTGATCACGCAGTACACCGTGTCGCCGTCGCGCCGCGCCGCCGCGAGCGGCTTGAGCACCACGAGTCCGCCGCCCTCGCCGCGGACGAAACCGTCGGCCCTGGCGTCGAAGGTGTGACAGCGGCCCGTGGCCGAGAGGCCGCCGAAGCGGGCCTCGGCCAGCTCGGTGGACCGGGGCGAGCAGATGAGGTTGACGCCGCCCGCGAACGCGACCTCGCACTCGCCGCGCTTGATGCTCTCGCAGGCCAGGTGCACGGCGACGAGCGACGAGGACTGGGCGGTGTCGACGGTCAGGCTCGGTCCTGCCAGGTGGTACGCGTACGAGATGCGGTTGGCCAGAATGCTGCGGTGGACGCCGGTCATGGTGTGGCGGGTGACGGCGTCCTGCCCGGTGCGGTTCAGGACGTCGGCGTAGTCGTCCCAGAGCGCGCCGACGAAGACTCCGGTGCGGCTGCGGGCCAGGGTGGGCGGCCTGATGCCCGCGTCCTCCAGCGCTTCCCAGCTCAGTTCGAGGAGGAGCCGCTGCTGCGGGTCCATCGCCACGGCCTCGCGCGGGCTGATGTGGAAGAAGGGCGCGTCGAAGCCGTCGATCCGGTCCAGGAAACCGCCGGGTCCGCGCAGGCCCGAATCGGCTTGCCGTTGTTCGGGCGGGGCGTCGCGCACGGCGCTCCTGCCCTCGCTCAACAGCTGCCAGAACGCCGCCGGGTCGGCTGCTCCGGGCAGACGGCAGGCCATCCCGACGACCGCAACGGGCTCGGGGCCCGCAAGGGGCCCGGCCCCCGCGATCGGCTCGGGTCCCGCGCTCGCGCCGGACGAGGGCGTGGCCATCACGTCAGCTGCGTTCGAACGCGGAACAACTGGCTGCCAGAAAACATCAACGGCGCTCCCGGTCCGAAATCGGAGATCGCTTCGCGTACCGGGCTCATCGTGAGCGGGCTCTCTAAAGGCGAACCAAACCCCGGCTAGCCGTCCGCCGCTTTAGACGGGCGCTATGGGCTGCGGCCAGCATCGGGGGCGCCGCGGGCACCGGCGGAGTGCCCGCGCGGCGGCGGACCGAGAAGGAGAGCCATGGACAGGGGCACGGCGCAGGCGCCGCGGAACAGGGGGGCCGGGGTGTGGTTGCGGCGGTACCACGATTCCTCGTCGGCACCGGTGCGGCTGGTCTGTTTCCCGTTCGCGGGCGGCTCGGCGAGCTACTGGTTCGGCCTCTCCGGGCTGCTCTCGCCCGGCATCGAGGTGCTGGCCGTGCAGTATCCGGGGCGGCAGGACCGGCACACGGAGCCGTGTCTGGAGTCGGTGGCCGGGCTCGCCGACGGTGTCGTGGCCCAACTGCCGTCCGACGGCGTGCCGTTCGCGCTGTTCGGACACAGTCTGGGCGCCATCGTGGCGTTCGAGGTGGCGCGGCGGCTGCGGGGTCCTGGAGGTCCCGGGCTGCCGGTGCACCTGTTCGCCTCCGGCGGGCTGGCCAGGCCCTATCGTCCTGCCGGGCGGTCGGGGGCCCTTGGGGACGCGGACATCATGGCGCATCTGCGGGCGATGGGCGGCACCGACGAGCGGTTCTTCAGCAGCCCGGAGCTACAGGAGCTGATCCTGCCCTCGCTGCGGGCCGACTACCGGGCCGTGGCTTCGTACGAGGCACCGGGGCCGGAGCGTCTCGACTGCCCGATCACGGCGCTGATCGGGGATTCCGACGAGCGGACCTCGCCCGAGCAGGCCGCCACGTGGCGGGAGCGCACCGGTGCGGCGTTCGATCTCCGGGTGCTGCCCGGCGGCCACTTCTACATCGACGACTGTCAGGAGCAGGTGGCTGCCGTGGTGACCGCGGCGCTGACGGCGGACAGCGGCGGCTGACGCGTACGCGTACGGCCAATGCTTCGGGACGGGCCCGGACAAGCCCCTGGCGTGCTCCGTCGAGGGAAGCCGGAGCACGCCAGGTTGGACCGGACGCGGCAGCCGGGGGACGGAGGCCGCGCGCGGTCGTTCTGCCCGTACGCGACAGCGGGGGACTGCCGCGTACGGTGTCTGGTCGGAAGGCGGACGCGAGGCCCGCCCCCCTCGGTCAGGGCCGCAGGTCTTCCAGGCAGTAGAGCGCCTCGTCCAGAGTGGCCGCGAAGTCCATCTCCGGGTCGTTCGCCCAATCCAGGGAGACCTGCAGCATCACGCCGAACAGGGCCCCGGTGTAGGCGCGGACCGCGGGGTCACCCGGGTCGCGTCCGGATCGCTTGGCCACCTGTTCGCCGAGGAGCTGCATGGTCTGGCTGATGTTGCCCAGGCTGGCCCCCCAGAGCTCCGGCTCGGAGAGGATGAGCACGAAGCGCTCGCGCTGCAGGGCCAGTTCCTGCTCGGTGATGTCCTTCAGCATCGACCTGATGGCCTGCCGCTCGGCCTGAATCGGCGTCAGGTCGGGCGACTGGGCCTGGAACATCATGGCGAAGGGCAGGTCGTAGTCGTGCGAGAAGACCAGGTCCTGCTTGGTCGCGAAGTAGCGGAAGACGGTGCTGGGAGCGACCTCGGCAGCTTCGGCGATCTGCTCGATGGTCGTGGCGGAGTAGCCCTGTTCCCTGAACAAGCGCACCGCCTCCCGCTGAATCGCGGCCTTTGTTCTGGCTTTCTTGCGTTCTCTCAGACCAGGCACTGTTTTGCCCTGATCAGACTGCGTCTGCGGCTTCATGCTCAGATTCTGCGGTCTTGGCGGTGCTCTGACCAACATGGCGGGGCAGCCACACCACCGCCAGCACCACGCCGAGCAGTCCCAGGCCTCCGGAGACGACAAGGACCACGTCCAGGGCGTGGACGTACGCGGAGCGCACCGATTCGGTCAGCCCGTTGGACTTGATCGCCCGGGCCACGGCAAGACCGCCGAAGACGGAGTCCTTGACGGCGCCCTGTGCCTGCTCGGGCACTCCGTCGAGGTCGAGCTTGCCGCGGTAGCCGGAGTTGAGGACGGAGCCGAGGATGGCCGCGCCGAAGCTGCCGCCGAGGGTACGGATGGACTGGTTGACGCCGGAGCCGACGCCCGCGGTGTCCTCGGAGAGCGCTCCGAGTGCCGCGTCCATGGCGGTGGGCAGGGCGATGCCGAGGCCGAGGCCGTACGCCGCCGTCCATGCGGCTGCCAGGCCGGTGCCGCTGTTGATGTCGGTGGTGGCGCCGTAGAAGAGGGCGGCGGCCAGGAGTGCGAAGCCGATGCCGACCGCGGTCTTCGGGCCGAGGGCCTTGGCGACCTTGTTGGCGACGGTGACGCCGACGAGGAGACCGCCGACCATCGGCAGGAGCCGGAAGCCGCTGCCCATCGCGTCGGTGCCGAGGACCGCTTGGTAGTACTGCGGCATCGTGAAGAGCACGCCGAACATCGTGAAGTTGATGACCGTGCCGAGCATGGTGCCGGAGGTGAACCGGGCCGAGCGGAACAGCGAGAGGTCGACCAGCGGGTCGGCCACCCTCTTCTCCCAGAACACGAAGATCACGATGGCGAGGATTCCGCCGAGCGTCGGCACGAGCGTGGTGACGTCGGTCCAGCCCTTCTCGCCGCCCTGGATCACGCCGTACGTCATCGCGGCGAGACCCACGCTGGAGAAGACGAGCCCGCCCACGTCGAACGGCTTGGCCTCCTTGGCCTTGGACTCGGGCAGCCAGGCGGACACCGCGAGGAAGGCGAGGATCACCACCGGCACGTTGATCAGGAAGACGGAGCCCCACCAGAAGTGGTTGAGCAGGTAGCCGCCGAGGATCGGGCCGAGCGGATACGCGAGCATCGCCGCACCGGCCACCGCCCCGATGGCCTTGGGCCGCTCCTCGTCGGAGAACATCACCGGCAGCAGCGACAGTGTCGTCGGCATGATCAGTGCGGCACCCAGACCGAGCACCGCACGCGCGCCGATGAACGCGCCGGAGGTCGTGGCGTAGGCACAGGCCAGCGAGCTGATGCCGAAGATCACCAGAGCGACGAGCAGCACCTTCTTGCGCCCGAACCGGTCACCGAGCATGCCCGCGGGGATCATTCCGGCCGCGAACACGAGCGTGTACGAGGTCACGAACCACTGCAGCTCGACGTTGTTCGCACCGAGATCGTCGGCCATGGCCGGCAGCGCCAGGCTCAGGATCGTCACATCGAAGCCCACGACCATCGAGGCGAGTACGAGAGCCCCGACGGCCCACCACCGCCGTGCACCCAGATCTGCTGACACGAGAGTCGACCTCCTAAAGAGAGCTCAATATCTAGTCGGAGCGTACTCTCATTTTTTATGTCGCGGTACCACCGGTTCCGTATGGAAGGCGTCAAGACCCCCTACTAGGGGTGGCCGAGGGGTGCCCTTAGGGGCTCTTGAGGGGCAGGGGTGGGGTTGTGACCCCCTGTGCCGCGCCGTGACGCTGAGGTCGTGACGGAGAACGCGACGACCAAGAAGCCCCCGACGGTGAACAAGACCGTCGCCCCCGAGCCCAGCGACATCGGCCACTACTACGACCACAAGGTCTTCGATCTGATGACTCAGCTCGGAGACGGCAATCTGCACTACGGCTACTGGTTCGACAGCGGCAGGCAGGAGGTCACGTTCGACCAGGCCATGGTCCAGATGACGGACGAGATGATCCGGCGCCTCGACCCCGCCCCCGGCGACCGCGTCCTCGACATCGGCTGCGGCAACGGCACCCCCGCCATGCAGCTGGCCCGCGCCCGTGACGTCGAGGTGGTCGGCATCTCCGTGAGCGCCCGCCAGGTCGAGCGCGGCAACCGCAGGGCGCGGGAGGCGGGCCTCGCCGACCGGGTCCGGTTCGAGCAGGTCGACGCCATGAACCTGCCGTTCGACGACGCGTCGTTCGACCACTGCTGGGCCCTGGAGTCCATGCTCCACATGCCCGACAAGCAGCAGGTCCTCACCGAGGCCCTGCGCGCGGTGAAGCCCGGCGCGCGGATGCCGATCGCCGACATGGTCTACCTCAACCCCGACCCGAGCCGCCCGCGCACCGCCACGGTCAGCGACACCACCATCTACGCCGCGCTCACCGACATCGGGGACTACCCCGGCATCTTCCGCGCGGCCGGCTGGACGGTCCTCGAACTGACCGACATCACCAGCGAGACCGCCAAGACGTACGACGGCTACGTCGAGTGGATCCGCGCCCACCGTGACGAGTACGTCGACATCATCGGCGTCGAGGGGTACGAGCTCTTCCTGCACAACCAGGCCGCCCTCGGCAAGATGCCCGAACTCGGGTACATCTTCGCCACCGCGCAGCGCCCCTGACACCACGTCACCCGGCTCCGCTCCTCCACCCCAAGGGCCCGCCCGTGAAGAACCTCCGCATCCCCGTGTCGCAGACCGTCTCCCTCAACGTCAGGCACCGGCCCGCAGGCGGACCGGGAGCCGCGGGCCGCCCGTTCCTGCTGCTGCACGGCATGCTCTCGAACGCCCGGATGTGGGACGAGGTCGCCGGCCGGCTCGCCGCCGCCGGGCACCCGGTGTACGCCGTCGACCACCGCGGCCACGGCGACTCCGACGCGCCACCGGACGGCTACGAGAACGCGGCCGTCGTCACGGACCTGGTCGAGGCGGTCACCGCCCTGGACCTGCCCGGCGCCCTGGTGGCCGGGCACTCCTGGGGCGCGCACCTCGCGCTGCGCCTGGCGGCCGAACGCCCCGACCTGGTGGCCGGTCTGGCCCTGATCGACGGTGGCTGGTACGAGTTCGACGGGCCGGTGATGCGCGCCTTCTGGGAGCGCACCGCCGACGTGGTGCGGCGCGCCCAGGAGGGCACCACCAGCGCCGCCGACATGCGCGCCTACCTCAGGGCCACGCACCCCGAGTGGTCGTCCACCTCCATCGAGGCGCGCCTCGCGGACTATCGCGTCGGCCCCGACGGCCTGCTCGTCCCGCGCCTCACCTCGGAACAGGTCATGTCGATCGTCGAGAGCCTGCAGCGCGAGGCGCCCGCCGACTGGTACCCGAAGATCACCGTGCCGGTGCGGCTGCTGCCCATCATCCCGGCCATCCCCCAACTGTCCGACCAGGTACGCGCATGGGTGGCCGCCGCGGAGGCGGCCCTCGACCAGGTCAGCGTGCGCTGGTACCCGGGCTCCGACCACGATCTGCACGCCGGTGCCCCCGACGAGATCGCCGCCGACCTCCTGCTGCTGGCACGCGGTCTTCCGGCGCCCGCGAGAGCGCCGCGTCCCAGCGGCAAGGCAGGAGTTAGACCCGCTTAAGCAGCCGCGGCAACCCTGACAACGACAGCGTGCGGCTCACGCCTGCCCACCTCGTCCCACCTGAGGCTTCACGCGCGAGAACAGGAAGGCTGACCATTCCCGTGGCGAACGAAGAGAAGCTCGTCGAATACCTCAAGTGGACGACCGCCGAGCTGCACCAGGCCCAGCAGCAGCTGCGCGAGCTCAAGGCCGCACAGCACGAGCCGGTCGCCGTCGTCTCCATGGCCTGCCGCCTGCCCGGCAGCACCCGCACCCCGGACGACCTGTGGGACCTGGTGTCCGAGGGGCGCGACGCCGTCACGGGATTCCCCGACGACCGCACCTGGGAGCTCCCCGAGGACCCTCCGTACGCGCAACTCGGCGGCTTCCTCGACGACGCGGCCGGTTTCGACGCGGGCTTCTTCGACATCGGCGCGACCGAGGCCGTGGCCACCGAGCCCCTGCAGCGCCTGATGCTCCATCTCGCCTGGGAGACCGTCGAGCGCGGCCGCATCGCCCCGCACACCCTGCGCTCCACGCTCACCGGCGTCTACGTGGGCGCCACCGGGCACGACTACGCGACGCGCCTGGAGACCGCGCCCGACGAGCTGCTGCCCTATCTGGGCGGCGGCACGTCCGGCAGCCTCGTCTCCGGCCGCATCGCCTACGCGCTGGGCCTCGAAGGCCCGGCCATCAGCGTGGACACCGCCTGTTCGTCCTCCCTGGTCGCCCTGCACCTGGCCTGCCAGGCGCTGCGCCGCGGGGAGTGCGGACTCGCCCTCGCGGGCGGCGGCACGGTCATGTCGACGCCGCACACCTTCCACGCCTTCGCCCATCAGAAGTCCCTTGCGCAGGACGGCCGTTGCAAGCCGTTCGCCGCCGCAGCGGACGGCATGGGGCTGGGCGAGGGGGTCGGCCTCGTCCTGCTTGAGCGGCTCAGCGACGCACGGCGCAACGGCCACCCCGTGCTCGCCGTGATCCGGGGCTCCGCGGTGAACCAGGACGGTGCGGGCTACGGCCTCGCGGCCCCCAACGGCCCCTCCCAGCAGCACGTGATCCGCGCCGCGCTCGCCGACGCCGGGCTCACCCCCGACCAGGTCGACGCCGTGGAGGCGCACGGGACGGGCACGCCCATCGGCGACGCCATCGAGGTGCAGGCCCTCCTCGCCACGTACGGCGCCAACCGCTCCCCCGACCGGCCCCTGTGGCTCGGCTCCGTCAAGTCCAACACCGGTCACACGCAAGGGGCCGCCGGTACCGCGGCGCTCATCAAGATGGTGCAGGCGCTCCAGCACGACACCCTGCCCCCGACGCTCCACATCGACCGGCCCACCCCCCTCGCCGCCTGGAAGAAGGGCGCGGTCCGGCTGCTCACCGAGGCGGTCGACTGGCCGCGCCGCGACGAGCCCCGCCGGGTCGGCATCTCCGCCTTCGCCACCTCCGGCACCAACGCCCACCTCATCCTCGAAGAGCCTCCGGCGCCCGACACCGCCACCGACGCCCCCGCCGACGCCGCCTCGCCCGCCCTCCCGGTGGCCTGGACCCTGTCCGCACGTACCCCCGAGGCCCTCCGGGAGCAGGCGAAGGCGCTCGTCGCGCACCTGACGTCCGCCGACCCCACGCCCTCCCCCGCCGAGGTCGCCCATGCGCTGGCCGCCACCCGCAGCCCTCTGGAGCACCGCGCCGTCCTCACCGCCACGGACAGCGCCGATCTCCTCGCCGTCGCCCGCGCCGTGGCCGCCGGGGACGACCATCCCGACCTGACCCGGACTCCCCTCGACTCCGCCCCGAAGAAGACCGCCTGGCACTTCGACGGCCTTCCTCCCGCCGACGCCACGTCGGCGGCGTCAGCGGTCGCCGACCTCCGCGCGGCCTTCCCGCTCTTCTCGACGGCTCTCGACGAGGCCCTGGCTCTCCTGGGCACCCACCTCGCCACGCCCCTCACGCCCCTCGCCGCCGACCCGTCGGAGTCCCTGCACTTCGCGGTCCACACGGCGCTCGCCAACCTGCTGCTGGCGGCCGGGGTCCACGCCCACACACTCACCGGCACCGGCGTCGGCCACATCGCGGCCGCGTACGCGGCGGGCGTCCTCAGCCTCGACGACGCGTGCCGCCTGGCCGCGGCCCACACCACGGCCAGCGCCGAGGGCGGGGCACCGCCCACCCCCGAGGCGTACGAACCCGCCCTCAAGGAGCTGACGTTCCGGCCCGCGACGCTCGCGCTCACCAGCACCGCCCCGGCCGACGCGCCCGTCGCCTCCCCCGGCTACTGGCACCACCACCTCACCTCCACCGCCCCCTCCCCCGGCCACGCCCCCGAGACCCACACCCTCCTCGACCTGGGCACCTGCTCGCCGGACGCCTCCGCCGTGCGCACCGTCCTGACGGCGCTCGCGCGGCTCCACACCTCGGGCGGCACGGTCGACTGGGCGCCCCTCACCCGGCGGACGCCGCACCCGCGGACCCTCGACCTCCCGACGTACCCCTTCCAGGCCACGCGTTACTGGCTGCACGACCACACCACGCACACCGCGGTGTGACACACGGTGTGACACGTCAACACCCCACTCACACAGGAGCATTCATGACCAGCACCGACAACACGCCCGGCCAGGACGCCACCGAGCTGGAGCAGCAGCTCGCCGCGGCCACCCCCGAGGAGCGCGAGCGGCTCCTCACCGACACCATCCGCACGCAGGCCGCCACCCTCCTCAACACCACCCTGAGCGACGACAGCAACTTCCTCGAGAACGGCCTCAACTCCCTCACCGCCCTCGAACTCACCAAGACGCTGATGACCCTGACCGGGATGGAGATCGCCATGGTCGCCATCGTCGAGAACCCCACCCCCGCGCAGCTCGCCCACCACCTCGGCCAGGAACTCGCCCACACCACCGCGTAGGCTCCCCGGCCACCCCGAACACCCCGCCCCCGGACGCGCGCGGCTCCCCGGGGGCACAAACACAGCCTTGGGCAGCAACGAGGAGGCGTGGCGCGTCCCTTGAGCTGAGCCTGAGGCGGTCTCCCCCGGTCGTCCGTGTCGGCCGCTACGGGACCTCGTCGGGGTCCGTGATCCCGAGGTCGACACGCATGACGCGGCGCATCCTCCACAGGGGACCCCACAACTGCTCCAAGGCCTCCCGGGCGGTCTCCAGGGTCTCCCCCGGCTGGGCCGTGCCCACGTCAAGACGCATCAACACGCCGTACGCATCGCCAAGATGACGGTTCGCCGTGCTGGCCGCCTCGGCCACCCCGTCGGGCAGCACCATCTGGGCCTCCGCGTTCCGCATGCGCTGCTCACGGCGTGCCCGCGCCAGATCCGCCCGCAGTTCCTCGGTCACCTCACCCTTCTCCAAGGCGTGGAAGACGTTCGTCATCACGTTGGCCAAGTCGCGGGTCCCGGCGCTGAGCGTGGCGTAGCAGGTGCGGCGCGCCTCCAGCCGGGCCTGCCGGGTGGCGTACTCGCGCTCGTCCTGTTGCAGCTGCCTGACGTGATCCAGTTCGCGGACCCTCGTCCGGTCGGCGCTGCGCTGCGTGACCACGGTGGCGGCGAGGGTGCCGCCGATGCCCAGCACCGTGATCACGATCTGACTGATCGAGCTGTCCAACCCGCCCCCCCTTCCCTGGCGTTCGGCTATCCCGCGTGCAGCCCCTGGTACTCGTCGAGCAGACGTCGCAGCTGCCGCACCATGAAGTCGTAGTAGGTGTGCATGTCACGCAGCCGCGCCTGCTGGGCCTCCGGCATGCCCCGCCCCTGTTCCTGTGCGATCCGTGCGAGCTCCAGCAACTGCTCGGTCTGGTCGAGCTGATGCCGGAGGCAGCCGCTCCATGCATCGTCGCGCCACATGTATCCGGCCTGGCGCACGCCCGGCACCTTGACCCGTTCGACCGTGCCGTTCGCGATGAGCAGGCGGGTCGTCTCGGACGTCGACCCCTTGCTCGCCCCGAGCGTCGTCTGCAGTTCCGACAGCGTCATGGGGGCCGGGCTGAACATCAGGACGCCCGCGAGCCGTCCGGCCATGGGAGGCCAGCCCATCGCGCGCCCGATCCGCTGGCCGAAGTCCTCGATCAGCGGCCCGTCACCCATGGCTGAGCTGTTGTCGGCGACTGGCGGCACTCATCCCCCTGTACGGAAAAAAATGAATATTCATTCTTGACTGAACTTTCCCGGTGCGTCAGATTACCAGCATCCCGCAGGAGTCACCTGGCGCGGGCCGCTCCCGCAGCAAGGAGTAGAGATGGCACAGCACGATCGCGACCTGATCGTCGTCGGCGCAGGCTCCGCGGGCGCGGTGCTCGCCGCCCGCGCCGCCGCCCGCGGCCGACGGGTCCTCCTCCTGGAGGCGGGCCCCGACTACCGCTCGGCGCACATGCCGGAGGCGTGGCGCTCGCCCAATCCCGTGGTGGCCCTCATGGACCCCGCGGCCTCGGAACACCTCGTGTGGACCGGCCTGAACTCCGCACGCACCGAGAAGCAGCCGCAGGCCCCGTACTGGCGCGGCCGGGGCGTGGGCGGCAGTTCCTCCGTCAACGGGCAGATCGCGATCAGGCCGCCGATGGAGGACTTCGAGGAGTGGACCCGGCTCGGCTGCACGGGATGGACACCCGAGGACGTACTGCCCTACTTCGTCAGGCTGGAGGACGACACCGCATTCGGCGACCGGCCCTACCACGGCGTCGGCGGACCGACCCCGATCCACCGGACCCCGGAGGGCAGCTGGGGAAGCATCGACCGGGCCCTGGCCGACTCGGCCCTGGCGGCGGGGTTCGGCTGGGCGCCCGACGTCAACGCCCCCGGCGCCACCGGCGTCTCGCCGTACCCGATCAACTCCCGTGCCTCCCGCCGCGTCAGCGTCAACGACGCCTACCTCGAACCCGCACGCGAGCTGCCCGGCCTCACCGTCCGCGGCGACGCGCTGGTGGACACCGTCATCTTCGACCACGACCGCGCGATCGGTGTCCGTGCGGTGATCGACGGGTCGGTCGTCACCGAGTACGCGGACGAGGTGATCCTCAGCGCGGGAGTGATCCACTCCCCGGCGATCCTGCTGCGCTCGGGCATCGGCCCCGCCGGTCGGCTGCGCGCGCTGGGGATCGAGGTCCGCCAGGACCTGCCGGTCGGTCTCGGCATGCAGGACCACGCGATGGCGGTGCTCTCGCTGCCGTTGCGGGCCGAAGCCGCCAGCACATCGCCGCACGACCGGCACACCAACGTCTGCGTGCGCTGGTCCAGCGGGGCGGGTACGCACTCCGACGACCTCATGTTCGTCTCGCTCAACCAGAACGTGCTGGCCATGGCCGCGGCGAACACGCAGGCGCAGGCCGGTGCGTTCGGCGTCTGGCTGAACCGGACCCAGTCGCGCGGTGAGCTCACCCTGGTCTCCACCGACCCCTCGGTGCATCCGTACGTCGCCCAGCGGATGCTCTCCGACGAACGCGACCTCGCCCCGATGCGGGAAGGCGTGCGCACCCTGGTCGAGTTGAGCGGCAGCGCCGGGACGGCCGCCGTCCTCGGCGGATCGGTCGCGGAGGCGAACCGTCCGTTGTTCGCGGCCCTGGCGGACGACGGCGACCTCGACGACCACCTGCTGTCCACGGTCGTCGACGCCCAGCACGGCACGAGCACCTGCCGGATGGGCGCGCCCGGCGCCGCGGAGACGGTCGTCGACCCGGCGTGCAGGGTGCAGGGGGTCCGGGGCCTGCGGGTCGTGGACGCCTCGGTCTTCCCTTCCGTGCCCCGGGCCAACACCAATCTCGCCGCCATCATGACCGGCGAACTCATGGCCGACCGGCTCGACGCCTGACCCCGCTCCGTACCGAACAGAAACGGCCATGCCCCATGACCATGGAAACCCTCCGGAACTTCATCGGCGGCACGTGGGAAGAACCGCTCGGCGAGGACGTGGTCGCCGTGGTCGACCCCGCCACCGAGGAGGCCTTCGCACGCTTCCGCGCGAGCGGCGCCGCCGACGTCGACCACGCCGTCGCAGCGGCGGGCGCCGCACAGCCCGAATGGGCCGCGCTCAGCGTGGCGCGCCGCGTGGAACACCTGCACGCCTGGGCCGACTTGATCACCGCGCACGCCGCGGAACTTGCCGAACTGGAATGCCGGGAGATGGGCAAGCCGGTCGCCGTCGGGCGCACCTTCATAGCAGGAGCCGTGGCCGGTCTGAAGGCCGCCGCGGACCACGCGCTCACCTACCCGTTCAGCGAAAGGGTGACCGGTCCAGGCACAGGCCCGGCACCTGACCCGGACTCGGCCCCGGACACCGACCCGTCGGGAGGGCAGCAGACCCACATCGTCCGCCACCCCCTCGGCGTCACCGCCGTCATCACTCCCTGGAACTTTCCCGTCGTCATGGTCCTCGGCGCCCTCGGCCCGCTGCTCGCCGCCGGGAACACCGTCGTGGTCAAACCCTCCGAGCGCTCCCCCGTCTCCACGGCCCGGCTGTTCGAGCTGGCCGCCTCCTCCGGCCTGCCGCCGGGCGTACTGAACCTGGTCCTCGGCGAAGGCCGCACCGGCGCGGCGCTGACGGAACACGACGAGGTACGGCTCGTCCACTTCACCGGCTCGGTCGGGGCCGGCCGCGCCGTGGGAACGGCGACCGGGAAGCGCCTCACCCGCAGCGTGCTCGAACTCGGCGGAAAGGATCCCGTCGTGATCGACGCCGGGGTCGACCCGGTGGCCACCGCGCAGGCCGTGGCGTTCGGCGCGTTCATCAACACCGGCCAGATCTGCACCTCCATGGAACGGATCTACGTCCATGAGCGGATCGCGGACGAGTTCATCGAGGCACTGATCGCCGCGGCCGGGACCTTCACCATCGGCGACGGTACGGACCCCGCCACGGTGCTCGGTCCCCTCGTGGACGCGCGGCAACGCGACACCGTACGACGCCATGTCGAGGACGCCGTCGACAAGGGCGCCACCGTGCGCGCGGGCGGAGCCGTACCGGAACGTCCCGGCTACTTCTACCCGGCGACCGTGCTCACCGGAGTCGACGACACCATGCTCGTGATGACCGAGGAGACGTTCGGCCCGATCGCGCCCGTGACCGTCGTCTCCGACTTCGAAGAGGGCCTCACCCGCGCGACGGCCTCCCGCTTCGGCCTGGCCGCCACCGTCTACACCGACGACCCCGACCACATCGCGGCAGCCGCACGCCTGCCCGTGGGTGTCGTCTGGGTCAACCAGTGGCAGGGCGGCGGCCCCGAGCGGCTGTACGAGCCCGCCCGCGACAGCGGCATGGGAGCCACCGGGGCCCGTGCCGCATACGACGCGGCGACCCGGCCCGCCGCCGTGCACATCGCCGCCACCGCCCCGGCGGTCAGCCGGTGACCGCCGCCAAGGAGGCCGCGGCACGGCGCGTCCATGCCGCGGCGGACGACCTGATCGCCCTGTCCCACCGGATCCACGCCCACCCCGAGCTCGCCTTCGAGGAGCACCTCGCCAGCCGATGGGTCGCCGAGGCCCTGAGCGAGGCGGGGTTCGAGGTCCGGCACGGATACTGCGGCCTGCCGACCGCCGTGGAAGCGACGATCGGCACCGGGCCGACCCACATCGCGATCTGCGCGGAGTACGACGCCCTGCCCGACATCGGCCACGCCTGCGGCCACAACATCATCGCCGCCGCGGCGGTCGGCGCCGGTATCGCGCTCGCACCCTGGGCGGACGAACTCGGCCTGACGGTGAGGGTATTGGGCACGCCCGCCGAGGAGGGCAGCGGCGGGAAGGTGCTGATGCTGGAGAAGGGCGCCTTCGACGGCGTGCACGCGGCCATGATGGTGCACCCGGCCGCGGTCGAGATGGCGGCGATGCCCGGCCTGGCCGTCACCCAGTTCGACGTGACCTACGAAGGCAAGGCGGCCCACGCGGGCGCCTACCCCGAGCTGGGCATCAACGCGGCGGACGCCATGACCCTCGCCCAGGTGGGCATCGGCCTGCTGCGCCAACAGACCACGGCGTCCGACCGCATCCACGGCATCGTCACCCAGGCCGGTTCCGCCGCCAACGTCATCCCCGAGACCAGCCGCGGCCACTGGATCGTGCGCAGCAACAGCCTCGACACGCTGCAGCCCCTGTCCGCGCGGGTGCACCGCTGCTTCGAGGCGGGCGCCCTGGCAACCGGCTGCGACCTGTCCACCACCCCGGTCGGCCCCGACTACGCCGACCTGCGGCCGGACCGCGGCCTCCTCGACCTGTGGGTCACCAACGCGACGGCACTGGGCCGCCGCTTCCCCGACCTGCCGAGCAGCGTCGCGGGCGCCGCCACCGACATGGGAAACGTCTCCCACGTCGTACCCACCATCCACCCCATGCTCGGCCTCGATTGCGCCCCCGCAGTCAACCACCAACCGGAATTCACCGCGGCATGCGTCACCCGGGCCGCGGACCGTGCCGTGCTCGACGGGGCGACCGGCATGGCCTGGACAGCCATCGACGTAGCCCTGGCGGCCGAAAGCGAGACCGCTCAGCGCGTCAGCCCCTAGAGTCCTTACGTGCGTTGATCTTCCGGGCGGCGGCCAAGCGCCCCGCAGACGGTGCGGGCGACCCCGACGAGTCGGGGCCGCCCGGTTTCCATGCCCGTCATCACACCACCGGAGATCACGCAATGACCGCTCAGAAACCCCTGACCTACGACGCGTTCATCGAGCTCGCGGCCGCCGATCCGGCTGTCGTCGGCCTGGTCCTCAAGGGTTCCCGGGCCCACGAGGGCATGACCACCGAGCATTCCGACCACGACCTGTACGTCGTCCTCGCCGATGCCGCAACGACGTCCCTCACCCGGTTCACGGGTCACCGCACTCCACAACTCGACCTCGTCATCCTCTCCCTCGACGAATTCCGCGCCGCCGGAATGCCCGGCTTCGAGCGCTACGCCCTCGCCCGCGCCCGGATCGTTCTCGACCGGCTCGACGGAGTCATCGCCCAGATCTTGGCCGACAAAGCCCGAATGGACGCAGGCGAAGCCTTCAAGGCGGCAGCCGAATGGCTCGACGCCTACGTCAACTCCCTCTACCGCTCGGTCAAGAACGACCGCGACGGGCATGCACGCGCGGCCCGGCTCGACGCTGCCGACAGCATCCGGTTCCTGCTGGAGCTGCTCTTCGCCCTGGACCGCCGCCCCCGCCCGTACAACAAATATCTGGAATGGGAACTCGCCCGATTCCCGCTGCCCGACTGGGACACCGGGCAACTGCTCGACGCCGCGGAACACGTCTCATGTACGGGCGACGTATCCACCCAGCGTCGTCTCTTCGCCAAGGTCGAGTCAGTGGCCCGGCGGGCCGGGCACGGAGCGGTACTGGATGCGTGGGGTGAGGACCTGCACCTGATACGACCGCGGTAGAAGTGCGGCGCGTCCCCTCGGCTCACGCAATGCCGCCGCGGGGACGCGCCGCGCCTCGACACACACGCCGCGCCGCGTGGCACGCTGACCCCCGTGGATCCGTGATCGTCGAGGAGGTTGACCACGTGGCGCAGCAACAACCGGCGGAGACTGCCGGTGCCCCGGACATCCGCGCCGAGGAGAACCGGCTGCGCAAGGACCTCGGATTCTGGGGTCTGACCGCGATCGGCTTCTCCAACATCCTCGGCTCGGGCTGGCTCTTCGCCGCCATGTACGCCGCCCAGACCGCAGGACCCGCCGCGCTGCTCTCCTGGATCGCGGCCGGTCTGCTCTGCGCGCTTGTGGCCCTGGTCATGGTCGAACTCGGCGCCACCAGGCCGGAAGGCGGCGGCACGGTCCGCTGGCCGCTGTATGCGAACGGCCGCCTTGTCGGTACGGTCGTCGGCTGGTCCGTCATGCTCTCCGTGGGCGGCACCGCGGCCGAGATCAGCGCGATCATGCAGTACGCCGCCCACTACGTGCCGGGCCTCTACGACGACGGCAGCCTCACCGCGTCGGGTCTGGGCGTCGCCACCGCACTGAGCGTGCTGCTCACCGCACTGAACTGGTTCGCGGTGCGGATGTTCGCACGTATGAACAACCTCGTGACGGTGTTCAAGGTCGTCGTCCCGGTGCTCACCGTGGTCGCCCTGTTCCTTTCCGGCACCCACTCGGGCCGCCTCACGGACCACGGCGGCTTCGCCCCGTACGGCTATGCGGCCTGCCTCACCGCACTCGCGGGCGGCGGCATCGTGTACTCCGTGAACGGGTTCCAGGCCCCACTGGACTTCTCCGGAGAAGCCCGCAATCCACGCCGCAACGTACCCGCCGCCGTCCTCACGGGAATCGGCCTCGCGGTGCTCGTCTACCTCGGGCTCCAACTCGCCTTCCTCTACACGGTGCCCGACTCACTGCTCGCGCACGGCTGGCAGGGCGTCAACTTCGAGTCGCCGTTCGGTCAGCTCGCCCTGGTCCTCAACCTGCACTGGCTCGCCACACTGCTCTACGCCGACGCGGTGGTGTCCCCGGGCGGCTCCGCCTACGTGGGCGTCGCGATCGATGCCCGCCACACCTACGCCCTCTCGAAGAACGGCCTGCTGCCCCGGTTCTTCATGCGCATCGATCCCCGCTCCGGCATCGCGCGCCGCGCCCTGGTCCTCAACCTCGCGGTCATCATCGTGTTCATGCTGCCGTTCGGCGGCTGGCAGGACATCGTGAGCGTGATGGGGGACATGTACCTGATCATCTACGCCGCCTCAGCGGTGGCCGTGGCGTCCTTCCGGGCCCACGACCGGGAGCGTGGCGTGCCGCCGGCGGACGGCCGCATGCCGGGGGTGCACTGGATCGCGCCGGTCAGTTTCGCCGTGGCGACCGAGTTCATCTACTGGTCGGGCTGGGACGACCTGCGGCTCGCCCTGCCTCTCGTCCTTGCCGGTGTCCCGCTGTTCCTGCTGCAGCGGCGCAGGACGGCAGGCAGTCCCCCGGCCGAGGAACTGCGTCAGGGTGCCTGGCTCGTGTTCCATCTGGCGGCGCTCGCCCTGTTGTCGTGGCTCGGCACGTTCGGTGGCTCCGGGCATCTGCCCGCGCCGTACGACTCGGTCGTGGTGGGCGTCGTCGCCTTCGCGGTCTTCGGGTGGGCGGTGCGTTCCGGCGCCGCCCACCTCCGCATGAACCCCGCTCACTGAGCCGACTGCGCTTGTTCCGCCCAGGCTCGGGCGAACCGTTCGTGAACGGGGGTCGGGACGGCGACCGCTGCGGCGTCTGTGGCGTCGTCCGCCGGGGCGGGCGGCGCGGGGCGGGGAGCCTTGGCGGCAATGAGCTCCTTGCGGACGGCGCGGTGGTGGTCGAGGGTCCAGGTGTTCCAGCGGCGGATCGTGCGGTCGGCCGGGCGGTCGAGGGCGTGCAGCTGGAGGTGGAGGGCCGCCGCGTCGCGGCCCACGCCGAGCGCCGCCGCGGCCTCTTCCACCAGGGCCGGGACGCTGAACAGCGGGTTGGTCTCGTACTGGCCCGGCGGGACCGGGGTGGCGGCGGACCGGTCCGCCAGTCGGCGCAGGGCGGTACGGAGACCGGCGGGGGCGTCGTCCGTGAGCCGGTCGACGAGGGCGCGGGCGCCTGCCGTGGCCGGGTCGCCGACCGGGCGTTCCGTGAGCGCCCACGTGACGGCGGTCGCGGCGGCCCGTACCCCGTCGGCGTCCAGGGGCTCCGGGGCGCGGCCGGTGAGCAGGGCGGTGGCCCAGCTCTCGGGGAGGCCGCGGTCCGCGGCGAGGGCTGCGGCATGGCTGCCGTCGTCGGCGTACGAGCCGGAATCGAGGAGTCCGGCCCAGGCGGCCGCCATCCGGTCCGCGGCGGCGGTCATGCCGCCGGGTGCCCACAGTTCGGCCGGGTCCGAGGGCAGGGCTGCCGCGAGCACGGCGCACCGGCCGACCGGGCCGAGCCGCCCCTGAAGCCTTTCGTACGCCCACACGGTGTCCTGGTCCGCCTTGTACGGCTTGGTGCGGAGCAGCTTGCGGTGCTCGTCGTAGTCGTCTCTGCCGGGGAATCCGTCGAGGACCAGGGCGGCGACCGGGCGCGGCACTCCGGTGCGCCAGCGGAACAGGTCCACGGCCTCCGCCGGCACCGGCAGCGGTCCGTGCTCGGCGAGCAGGGCCAGCAGGCGGGACAGCCGGGTGGTGTCGTCGCCGGTGATGGTGTGGGTCTCGCACTCCTCGGCGTCGGCGGGCGCCGGGTCGGCGGCGCGGTGGAGGAAGGGGGCGAGGCCGCTGCGGACCCGGCCGGAAGCGATCAGGGCGCCGCCTGCGCGGAGTTCGGCGATCCCCCGCTCGGGGGCGCGGCCGGTACGCCAGCCGCTCCCGGCCTCAGCGAACGGCTGTCGGCTCCACACCCCGAGCAGGGCGGTGAGTGCCTGCCGCTCCGCGTCGGGGGTGGCGGCGGTGGCAACGCGCCAGGCCACCGCGTCGATCCGGCCGGTCAGCACCGCCCACTCGGGCGGGATGGCGGGCAGGGCCAGCACCCGGACCTCGTCCTCGATCTCGCCGCGCAGATACCTGCCGTCGGCGGCGACCGCGGTGAGGAGCGCGGGCTGGGGCTGCGGCGGCTGCGCATCGTAGGAACGCACTTCGGGCAGCAGGCCGCGCAGGGCAGGGGCGAGACGGGTGTCGGGTGCCGGGTCGGGCAGGTCGACGACCGGCCCGGACCGCATGACGGCGACCCGGTGGGACAGTTCCCTGCGGCGGCGCAGTACGTCAGCGGCGAGCCGGGCGGCGCGGTCGACGCCGTCCCGGATCCGCGGGTTGGTCACGCCGGGCAGGCGGTGGAGCGCGCCCTCGCCGCTCCCGGGGTGCAGTAGCTGGCGCAGGTCGGGGTCGGCAACGGCCCGCAGGGCTTTGGACGATGCCTCGTCGCGGGGGACGAGGAAGTGCCAATAGGCGGGCGGCGGCATCGGCCCGGCCTGCTCGCCGAGGGTGGCGCGCTTCGGGGCGCGGTCCCGGCTGCCGGGGAAGCCCCGGACCTGCCAGAGCAGGGAGTTGTCCGCGGCGGCGTGGCTGCGGACGGTGGTCTCGCCGGTCATGACGGCGTCCTCCCCGCCGAGCGGCAGGGCGAGGATGCCCCAGGGGCGGCGGCCCCAGCGGCTGCTGCGGTAGGAGGCGGTGCGGCCGTCGATGGTTTCCAGCACGAATGCGCGGGGCGAAGGCCCGTCGTACGGCGTGCGGTAGTGGACCCGGCAGCCGGTGAGTCGCCCGTCCTGGCCCAGCGGTGAGGGCGGGGCGCCCGGCGGCAGCGCGGCGAGGATCCGGTGGTCGGCGTAGGGCCGGGTGCCGGGCGGAGTTTCGGAGGGCCGGTGGAATGCGGGCAGGCTGCGGTCGTCGGTGGGAGTACCCGCGTCCCGGTCGAAGCGGGCCCAGCCGTTCCGGCGTTCGCCGAACACCTCGGAGCTCCACAGCGCGTGGCCGTCGTACATCTGGAAGTCGCGGTGGCCGACGCCCTCGCGGCCACCGGGGCGCAGGACCCGCTCGCCGTCGAAGCGCCCACCGCCGTCAGGGGTTTCGAACTGATAGCCGAGACCGCCCTGGATGCTGCCGCCGTAGGGGGAAAGGCCGAACGTCTCCTCCGGTTCGAAGGTCTCGCCGGGACGGTCGGACCAGTAGGCGCTGTGGAGCGGCCGGTCGGCCTCGGCCTCGGCCTCGACCCACGCGACGAGGAACCGCCCGCCCACCCAGTGCACGGTGTGGGAGCGGGAGGCGTCGGGCAGCTCCAGGGTGTGATCGCCACGCCGACCTGTGTGGTCGACCGCTATGGCACGCGCTTCCCCGTACACGGTGAGCACCGGCCAGGTGCAGGTGACGTGCACGGTCTCGTCCGGACGGAACTCGGCAAGGGCCTGCTCCAGCGCGGGCCAGCCCAACTCCTCGGGCAGTCCCGCGCGCAGCGTGCGGGTCAGCGGGCCCATGAGGTCGAGGGCGTCGAGGGCTTCCTCGATGCCGTCCAGGGCGATGGCGGTGGGCCTGTCGAGGAGGTCGCGCAGTTCGTCGACGGCTTCGTCGGCGGCGGCGAGGCCACCGCCCCGCAGGGCGTCGAGCAGCTTCTCGATCCGGGTGTGCACCTCGGCGGCGACGCCCGGATTGTGCGGGAGTCGGCTGATGGCGGTGCCGGTGCGGGCCCCGGAGCCGGAGCGGGGCCCGGCGTGCACGGTGCCCTCCAGACGGGGCCCGAACACCGGGTCGGCGGCGAGCGCCTTGAGGTCCCGCTGCGAGCGCCCGTCCCAGAACTGCAGGGGGACGGCGATGCCGGGGTCCTCTACGGAGATGCCCTCGGCGAGGCAGAGGTCGAGCAGGTCCGCGTCCAGGTGCTGCCACCGGTAGCGGTCCTCGTGCAGCCGGACCGGGGTGCCCGCGGCCCGCAGCAGCGGCGCGAACCGGCCCACCAGGTCGAGGAGTTCGGTCGGCATGGGCTGGCCCGTCACCCCGCCACCGGCGACACGGCGGTGCGAGTACTCGGCGGAATAGCGGCGCAGCCAGTCGCCGAGGCCGCCCTCGGGGGCGATCCGGCCGGTCGCCGCGGCGTCGGCGGCGCCGCAGCGGATGAGCAGCCGCAACCAGGCGGCCGCGTGGTTCTTCGACTCCGGGAACAGGTCGAGCAGCGCGGTGGCCTGATCGTCCGTCGGCGGGTGCGCGGCGAGCGGTCCGGCGGCGGCGTCGAGCAGCCGGTCGGGCACAGCCTTGCCCCGGGCCGCGGCCAGCAGCTCGCCCAGCACCCGGGCCTCCTCCTCGGCGCCGAGGCCTGCGGCGCGGGCCGAGTCGCGGACCCGGCGGGCCAGGTCGGCGGGAAGCTCGCCCGGCGACGCCGCCCAGACGGCCAGCAGCCGGCCGAACTCACGGTGCGCCGCACCGGGTTCGAGAATTCCGGCCAACCAGATGCGGTGCCCGCTGAGTTCGGTGGCGGGCAGGGCGCCGAACCGGGCGAACAGCAGCACGTTCGCCCGCCGCCAGTCGGCATCGACGTGCAGCCCGTGGTCGCGTTCGGCAGCACGCGCCTGGCCGTAGGCGCGAGCGGCCGAGCGGCGGTGCGTCTCCAACAGCCAGTGGCCGACGGTGTCCCAGAACCAGGGCAACTGGTCCGTCGGCAGACCTCGGGCCAGCCGCTCCATGTCGTCCACGAACCGGCCGGGCTTCTCCCAGGCACGCCCCCGCTTCCGGTCGGCCTCGTCGAGCACGGCGCGCGCGGTGGCCTCGGCGCCCGGAGCACGGGTGCGCGCCCAGTCGGCATACGTCTCGGAGATGCGGTGATTGGCCGGGAGCGGGACGGGAGCGTCGGTGCGGCTGGTCATGCCCCGATCGTGCCAGTCGGCACTGACAGAGCTGCCGCGGCTCCGACTTCACACGCGAGGCGCCCCGCCCGTACCGCTCCACAGGGTGGTGCCCGCTGCCATGATGGCGACCATGACGCTCACCGCCCCTCGTCGCATGTTCGAGCTCTTGGAGCCGATCTGCCTCGTCACCTTCTTCGCCGACGAGTGCAACGAGGAGCTGGCGGCCCTGGGCCACCGCACCTACTGGGACGGCTACTTCGCCAGCCGCGCCGCGCCGCTGGGGCGGGTCCCTGCGCAGGTCGTGCACGCGGCCTTCTACAACTTCGCCGACGGGGAGGCCGCGCGGCACATCCCGAGCGCGTGGGAGACGATCCCGCCCGAGGCGTCCGTCGCCGCACGGGAGCGGGGCAGCGCCGCCTCCGTACGGCGGATCCTCGGCGCCGGGCTGGCGGACTCCCCCGGCTTGGTGCGCGCCGCGGACCTGACCACCAAAGCCGCGACGAGCGCGCCCACGGAAGGCCGCGTGATGTACGCCGGGATGCGCACCCTTCCCGTGCCGAGCGACCCGGTCGCCCGGCTGTGGCATTCCGCGACCATGCTGCGCGAGCACCGCGGTGACGGGCACATCGCCGCTCTCGTCGGCGCGCGCATCGGCGGCACGGAGGCCCACGTGCTCAGCGCACTGGATCTCGGCATCCACCCGCCGGAGTCGTTCGGCCGCATCCACCACCTGCCGAAGGAACGGCTGGCCGCGGTCATGGACGGCTTGCGCGAGCGCGGCCTCGTCGACGCCGAAGGCCGGTTCACCGAGGCAGGCCGTGAGACCAAGCAACGCATCGAAACCTTGACCGACGAGCTCGCCGCCGCGCCGTACGAGGCACTCTCTCCCACCGAGCTCGACGAGCTGGCCACCGAGCTCGAACCCATCGCCGCGGCGCTGGTGGCCGCGGGGGCCCAGTGACGTCCGTCCGAGCCGGTGCCGCCACGGACGGACCACTGCACGCCTATGGCTGTCCTACTGACGGGTCAGTACGGTGCTGCGCAACCCCCCTTGCCCACAGGAGAGTTGGGAGAGCCGCATGATGTCAGCGCTACGCAGACGACCAGTAGCCGCCGGTGCCGTCCTCGCGGTGGCAGTGCTCGGGCTGCCCGGATCCGCCGCCGCGCAGAGCGCGAACGCGTCGGTCGGCACTCCGGACGCGCGCCCCTCGGCCCCGCCCGCACCGCTGACCGCCGAGAAGACCCCCGGCGCCGGGAAGCACCAGAAGGACGAGCACCGCGCGCCGGACCGGAGAAAGCCGGGGAAGAAACCAGGGAAGAAGACCGCCCCCGGCAAGATCCTCAGCTCGCAGCCGTCCTCGTTCCAGTACACCCCGGGCCAGCCCACCCCCACCAAAGCCTGGAAGATCACCTACCGGTCGACCTCGGCGAACGGGCGGCCCAACGCCGTCTCCGGCACCGTGATCGTCCCCGACGACGGCAAGACCGCGCCGCGCCCGCTGATCACCTATGCCGTCGGCACGGTCGGCCTCGGCGACAAGTGCGCTCCGTCCGCCGGTTTCCCGGGCGGTACGACCACCGAGGCGCCGCTCGTCAATGCCGCACTCGTACGCGGCTACGCGGTCGTCGTCACGGACTACGAGGGACTCGGCACGCCCGGCGACCACACCTACATGGTCGCCAAAGCGCAGGGCACCGCGGTACTCGACGCGGCGCGCGCGGCCCAACGGCACCCCGAAGCAGCGAAGTACGGAGTCTCGGCCAAGGCACCCGTCGGCATCATGGGCTATTCACAGGGCGGCGGCGCCAGCGCGAAGGCCGCCGAGATGGCCGCGACGTACGCCCCTGAGCTGAAGGTCAAGGGCACGGCGAGCGGTGGCGTGCCCGCCGATCTCGCCAAGGTCGCCGACTCGCTCGAGGGCGGGGACAGCGCCGGCTATCTGCTGATGTCCGCCGTCGGACAGAACGCCGCCAACCCGGCCCTCCACCTCGACAAGTACCTCAACGCCGAGGGTCGCAAGCTCGCCGCCGTGGTCCGCAGCGAGTGCATCGGGACGGTCCTGGAAGCCGGGCGCGGCAAGAAGATCGAGGACGTGACCACGTCCAACCCGCTGGAGCGGCCGGACTGGCAACGGGCCATCGCCGGACAGCTGATCGGGACCGTGCGGCCATCGGCGCCGACATTCCTCTACCACGGGGACGCCGACGAGACGATCCCCTACGCGGTCGGGCAGAAGCTACGGGCCGACTGGTGCGCGAAGGGCAACGCCGTGGAGTGGACGACCTTCGCCGGGCAGTCCCACGTCGGGACGGCGATCCAGGGCAACAGCCCGGCACTGGAGTGGCTCGGCCAACGCTTCGCGGGCCGGCCCACCTCCGGCAACTGCGGCACCTGAGCCCCGGACGACCGAAGGGCCGCATCAGATTTCTCTGATGCGGCCCTCTGATCTGCGACTCTTACGAGTCGGGACGACAGGATTTGAACCTGCGACCCCTTGACCCCCAGGAGTGAGGACCATAGGAATTACCTGCACATATCAGGCAGAACTAGGATGCAGAACGTGCGTCCCCGCGCGTGCTGTGCAGGTGCGCGAGCACCGTGTGGTCCCCAACGGGTCCCCAAGGCAATGACGCAGACCAGAGGGCTCAACCTCTCGGGGAGGATCCCGATACCAGCCCGACGTCTCAGGAGATCTCGTCCCGACGGGCCCTCTCGACCCTGCGTTTAAGGTCTCTGATGGCCTCGTGCCAACGCCAGGAATCGCTGGTGTACCAGCCTTCTTCGTCGATCGGCTGCCAGTCCGCCAGTTCCTCCAACTGTGAGACCACCGTGTCGGCATCGCCGTGACGCCTACCCCGGTCAAGTTGACCTGTGATGGCGTGGAGTCGGTGGGCGGCACGGTAGAACGAGACCTGGGTGTCGGTCAGCCTGCGTACGGCGTAACCCCCACACTTGCCGCACCAGTCGAAGTCGTCTCTCGCAAGCAGTTCAGTGACGGTCAATAGATCGTCGTTGGCAGCGACACCGCGTTCCCTGGCGTGACGGCACAGGGGTGAGTGGCCCTTTCCTTCGGTCTGCGGGTCCGCGTTCGTAGTGTAGATCTGGGCTACTGCCAAAGGCCCCAGCGGAAGACCGCTACCTCGGTGCCACCTGTCACCACCGGGTTGCTTGAAGGGCGCGAGGTCCAGCCGGTCGCTCGCGAGCGTCCCCTCCCATACGGCCAAGGGCAGCATCCGCTCTCTGCCTGCGTCGAGGGTTCGCAGATCGTGCACCCCTCGCGTCAAGGCGAGCAGGCGTAGGTTGCGTGCCCGATGGGCGTCGAAGTAGGTGCGGCGAAGGGTCTGACGCGCGCCGTCGGTGCCCCCGAACTCTTCGCCGAAGTGCAGATCATGAGCGTCACTGCAACCACCCGTCCAGTGGCTTCCGCTCGCCTCGGGCTCGGACCTGGCGGTCTGAGCCCACGTTCCGATCAGGCTCTCCGGAAGATCGGATGCACCCGCGACGAGAACTCCGCTCCACCCCTGCCCAAGCCTCCTCTCCACCACGTCAAGAGGCAGGACTTCGACTCCGCCGCTCACCGAGATGACGATGTAGAGCTCGTCAGAACTGCGAGTGAAGGTCCGCAGTGCGCGGATGTGTTCGGCAGTGACAGGTTGCCGGTCGAAGACCGGGGTGTCGTCGAAGACCCCGGGGCGGATTGCACTCGGCCGATCAGCTGGGGTACGACTAGGTTCGATTGCATCGGCCTCTTCGCGGGGCGGTTCGCACGCCACGTCGCTGGACGGGGCGTGCAGCCTTTCCGCGATGAGCGCAGGAACGTCAAGCGTGAGCGTACGGCGCCCCCAGTCCGCGCCCACGACCCACGTGGCCACGACACCCTGCGTCCACGAATCCAGCCCTTCGAGCAGTCCTCCCCGCCCCCCTCGTGCCGTCTCCTCAGTGGCCTCGGGCAGGCGCGCGGAGACCTGCTGCGTCGACTTGCCGTCAGCCGATGCAGCCAGAGCTCGAGCCTGGGCCTCCCAGGAGTCGATCAGACGTGCCGCCCCGGCCAGCGCTTCGTCATGACCCTTCCGGTTGCTGCGGATGTCCTGCACAAGATAGTGAGACATGTACGAGCGAGCCGGAGGCCCCACCCAGCTACTCTCGGCCGCGCGCTGCCACCGACGCCACAGTGCGTTCAGCGCCGTGGACACCTTCTCGCTACTGCCCAATACGGCGAAGGCCGGATCCTCTCCGGAAAGCCGGGGCGGCTCCATCGTTGCCGCCGCCGCAGCCACGAGCAGTCCCGCCGACTCGACGAACAGGGCCACCTGAGCGCGCAAGGTCTCCAGGAACTCCGCCTTCGCTCCCAACGCCCGCTGCGACCAGTCCTCAAGCCAAGGGAAGGAAGCGAGGATGGACTGAGCCTGGTGCAGGCTCTCCGCCGCGCCGTGCCAGTAGGAGAAGACCAGCCCCTGCAGACGCTCCGCGTCCTCGCGCACGTCCTCCCCGTCGTCATCCGTCGCGGCCGAATCCGAACGCAGGACTTCAGCGGCAGCTTCTACCTCTTCCTGTGTCCAGCACTCGTCCTCGTCAGGTTCGGTGTAGGACTGCAGCTGATGGAGCAGGCCCACTCCCCCGAGCGCCCGGAGGAACATCCCCAACGCGGTCGTCGGCCGTACCCATGATCCCCACTCCGTACAGCGAGAGCACAGCCGCCCCATTACCGCCGCGTCCAAACCGACCTGTGCGGTCTTCACGTCAGACGCACGAAGCTGCCCACATGCTCTGGCAACGTGCAGCCTGGCGTTTTTCCCTCGGGCCGAGTACACCGTGATCGGCGTACCCTCAAACGGTCCGAGCGGCACATCAGCCAACAAGTATTCCTGCATGAACCTCCCCCAATCCTCCGCTTCGCCAGCTTAGAGCCGAGGACTGACACACCTCGCTGCATACCCGGAACTCGGGTCTCTCGCCACCGAGGTCAGAGCCGTTGGCACTCAACTCGCTTCCTCCACAGACGCCCAAACAGCACGGAAATGCGTGCACGTGGCACTGGTCCCCAGGTGTGGTCCCCAAGCGATGGCACACGCAAGGCAGACAAGGCCGACCGCGATGGGACCGACTGTCAGCGTGCATTGGACAGCTGGATAGGGTCGCAGTGGCCGAGCTGGAGAGGCAATTGCATGGCCCACGAGATTGTGATCGCGCAGACAACCAGCGACGACGAAGATCAGGCGAAGGCGCTGGGCTTCGGCTCGGGCATGACCTGCTGGCGGCGGCTGGCCGCCTGGAACGAGGCCGGTGTCTGGGACCAACTGCACGTCGTCCTGCTGGAGAAGCTGCACGCGAAGAACCAGCTCGACTGGTCGCGGGCGGTGATCGACACCTCGCACGTCCGGGCCGCCCGACTGGGCCCAAAAGCGGCCCCAGCCCGGTCGACCGCGCACGGCCGGGCAGCAAGCACTACCTCGTCACCGACGGCCAGGGCATCCCCCTCGCCATCACGCTGACCGGCGGGAACCGCAACGATGTCACCCAACTGCTGCCCCTGCTCGACAAGATCCCGGCCATCGCGGGCCGGGTCGGCAGACCGCGCCAGCGCCCCGACGCGCTGCTGGCCGACCGCGGCTACGACCACGACACGTACCGCCGTCTGCTCTGGCAGCGCGGAATCCGACCCGTGATCGCGAAACGAGGTGAGCCGCACGGCACCGGCCTGGGCATCTTCCGCTACGTCGTCGAGCGCACCATCGCCTGGCTGCACGGCTTTCGCCACCTGCGCATCCGCTGGGAACGACGCGACGACATCCACGAAGCCTTCCTCGGGCTAGCGGTCTGCCGCCCTCTGCCCGCGCATCACTATCCACCGACTGGACGACAACAGGTCTGCGGCCGCAGCCGACGCTTCACACGTGTTCGTCAAGAAGCACACCCGCATCGCAATCGACTGGCCGGTCGTCCCCTCCACCGCGGCCCTGCTCACCAACGATGACGGCCGGTACCTGCTCCACCTGCGCTCGGCGAACAAACCGATCTGGCGTCCGGGGCAGTGGGCGCTGCTCGGTGGCAACACCGAGAAGGGCGAGTCCTGCGAGGCGGCCATCGCCCGGGAACTCCACGAGGAGATCGGGCTCGCCGTCCCGGATCTGACCGGCTTCGTCACCCTGGACACCCTGGATGCGCGCGGGGCCTTCATGAATCGCGTGCGTGTCTACCACGGCACGCTGAACACCCCCGCGCACGAGATCAACCTCCGCGAGGGCATCCAGCTCCGCTGGACCCGCATCGACGAAATCGACGAAATGGCCATGGACCCAGGCGCCGTCGCGGTCCTGCACGCCCACCGCAACACGCTGCCGCCCGCAGGCCACCGGGACGCGGCGCTTCCCGTGGTGGAAGTCCGCGAGCCGCGTGACCAGCGCAGCCGCAGCATCGTCGGCGCCCACCTGGTCCTCATCCGCGACGGCTCCGTCCTGTTGGGCAAACGCCACCCGGACAGCGCCTTCGCCCCCTCGACCTGGCACCTTCTGGCCGTTCATTAGGCAAGTCGATTGTCGGGTGAAGGGCTGTCGGGCTCTGCGACGGAGATCTTCAGCCGACTGTTGTCGCAGTCAGCGGCTGTCGGATATCCCGTGCGCCGATACATCCTGGCGATGGCTGCGCACTGAAGTGCCATGGACAGCGCCATGGCCAGGCAGATGCCGGGCAGCCCCGAACCCGACAGGTTGTATGCAAGCGTGAGTTGGAGTGCCACGCCGCATGAGGTGATCCGCGCGAGGGCCGGGCTGCCGCCGCTGCCCTCGAACACCCCGCCCAGCGCGATGAAGCAAGCGAGAAGCACCAAGTACGGCCCCAGGAAGCGCAGATAGAGTGCCCCCGCCTCGGCCACCTCTCCCTCACTACCGAAGGCCCGCATGATCCACGGCCCGGCGGCGAGCAGTGTCAGGAGAGCCGTGAACCCTAGCGATCCGGCGAGGAGCAACACCTGTCGTCCGATGGCCCGCCGTTCGTCGCGTCCGGCACCGAGCAGATGGGCGGTGTGGATGGCGGCAGCCTGGCGTATCGCGTAGAAGCCCATGGTCGCGATGTACATCGCCTTTGTCGCGGTCCCATACGCGGCGACCTCGCTGACGCCGATCCGGGCGACGATCGCGACGAGTGCAAGCGCCCCGGCCATCCGTACGACGAAGTCGGCGGACATGGGAAGCCCGGTCGCAGCCGTCCTGCGCGCATCTGAACTGAGCGAACCGGCCCGGTTCGGGGCCGCCCGGGCCGCCTGTCGCAGTACGCCGTTGCGGTGCAGCGCCACGAAACCGCAAATGAGCGCGATCGTCCGGCCCAACACTGTGGCGATCGCCGCCCCACGCACCCCGAGGTCGAATCCCAGGATGAACAAGGGATCCAGCCCGAGAATCAGTCCGTTCGCGAGGATCGCGAGCTTCATCGGGGCGCGGGTATCGCCCGCACCTTTGAGGATGCCGTCGACGACATTGGTAGCGAAGAACACCGCGATCCCTGGCAGTGCGATCGAGAAATAGCCAGTGGTGAGGGGCAGCGAGTCGCCGCCGCTGCCGCCGAGTACGAGGTGGGCGAGCGGTTCGCGGCACAGGTATCCACCGATAGCGACCAAGGGTGTGACGAGCGCCCACAGGACCCATCCGCCGCGCACGGCGGAGCGCATCGCTGCCGGATCCTCCGCTCCTCTGGCTCGTGCGACGAGCACAGTCGTGCCCGAGCCGGCGACGAGGATGATGCCGAGCAGCAGGTTCTCGACATTCGTGGCGACAGCCACCGCGGCGACGGCGTCACCACCGAGCCGCGCCACCCAGACCATGTTGATGATCCCGGCCGTGACCCCCGCTAGAAGCTCGAAGTAGACCGGATACGCGAGCGACACCAGCCTGTGCCGGTGTTCTGCTGCCCCCATGACTACACCCCTCTTTTCGTTATACCTCTAATCGAGGTACAGCGAAAAGAGATAGCATGGCGGGACGAGACGGGCAAGCGCGCCGACAGGCGCAGGAAGGAGCTTGGGGCATGCTGGAGCTGTCGATTCTGGGTTTCCTCTTCGAGGAGCCCCTGCACGGATACGAGCTGAAAGCCCGCATCCAAGGCCTCAGTGGCCACATCCGCCCGGTAAGTGACGGGGCGCTCTATCCGGCCATCTCCCGGCTCGTGAAAGCGGGTCTGGTCGAGCAGCGCACCGAACCTGGAAGCGGTGCCGCACCCCGTCGGATCCTGTCCCTCACCGAGACGGGCCGCACCGAACTGCTGTCCCGATTGCGGCACCCCAAGGAGGCCGAAATCACCGATGGGCAGCGCTTCTTCACTCTGCTTGCCTTCCTGCATCATCTCCCGGACCGTGCCGAGCAGGCTGCGGTGCTGCGTCGTCGACAGACCTTCCTCGACGTCCCGGCGAGCTTCTTCTACCGCGATGGCAAGCCCGTGCGAGCCGAGGAGGCGCCCGGCCTCTTCCGGCAGGGCATGCTGCGCATCGCTCGCGCCACCGGCACCGAGGAGAAGAAGTGGCTGGCCGAAGCCATCGGCAGCCTGGAGGGCTGAGCGTGGACCGGTGGCGGCGCCCATCCCGCTAGGGGATGGTCAACGACGAGACGTCCGCCGGCGCGGGGCAGGAAGACGGGTGCCGTTCCCGGACTGCTCGATTTCTTCCCGGGCCTGCTGGAGTTCCAGGTTGGGGTGGCGTTCTGTGCCCTGACACGCGCCTGGAACTCCTCGACGAGGTCCTTGTGGTCGCCGTATGCGACGTATCGTCTCAGTGTGGACTCGCGCAGCAGCTCGGAGGCGGTGAGTTTCCCGGAGGTTGAGCGCAGGGGTGTGCCGGCCAAAAGACGGTCGGCTGCGGCACGAAGCGCGGCGCGTTCGGCTTCCAGATCCCGGGCACGACGGCTGGCCATGCGGTCCCTTCCTCGGCGTCAGGGGCACCGTGCAATTGGTGGCAGTCGATGATCCCTGACAGTTGAGCGGCCTGCGCCGCCGCGCGGTCACGCCGGGACTTGGGGGCCAGTGGGTCGGCCGCGTCGGCCCGACGCCGCTCGCGTCGGCGCTGCACATCTTCGATGTCGCGGTCGGTGTAGGCGAGGTTGGCGCACGAGGAGCGGCACTCCGACTCGTCCGGTGTGTCATCGTCCGGCAGCCCAAGTGCGAGCTTGGCCTTGCGGCAGGCGGCCGTGGCGGCGCGCCATACGCAGGTCATGCCCTGCCCGTGATGGATCGCGGGATCCATCTGCTCCAGGAGGCGCTCTGCGCTGCCGACGCTCGTCACTACTCGACCCGCGAACGACACGGTGCTCTCCACACGGGCCCGGTACTCGTCGGCAGAGGGACCACTGACGTGCTCACCAGCGGCAAGACTCTAACTGTTTTGTATGGACATGCCCGTATTGCAGTGCGGCTGCGATCAGTCCACGCGGCTTGCGGACGATATAGCGCGCGAGGGTGCGGCGGTAGCGGGCGGCGTTGATGCGACCGGCAGGATCGGCCGGGATGGGGGCGCCGCTATCCGCCCTGCGGTATATGGAGTTGATCCAGAAGATCAGATCCTGGGTGTCGTCGTTCATGGCGCGGCCTGTGCGGGCGTTGACCGTTGCGGGACGCTCGTCGTGGGCGTTGGTCAGGATCGAGGGAAACAACGACAGATTGTGCAGGTCTTCCAGGAGGCCGATGGTCGCGTGAACCACGTCCACGACGGCCCACGGGCGCAGGGGTTCAGAAACGTCTGGCTGGTCGGGAACGCGGTCGAAGCCCTTGCCGCGGAAGCCGTGGACCAGGAGCTCACCTGCCGCTTCGTCGGTATCACAGCATCCCCGGCGGAGATTGAGGACTACGGGAGGGGGTTATTCCGACCGTGCACTATTCCCTCACGAAGTTCTTCTCGCCGAGATGGCGGGCAGCACCACTGCGACGCCGTCGCGATCAAGGGTCCCGGTGGCTGCCTTGACAACCGCATCACCTCCATCGACAGGTCCGCGTGTGTGATCAGCGTCGCCGATCGCCGGCCAGAGTGTGCCGCTGAGCCCATGCGCCAATCGCGTCGGCGATGGCCTGGGGTTGGTCCTCGGGTGCGTGGTGGCCGGCCGCTCCGCAGTGCCGGGTTTCCAGCGCGGCAATGTTCTCCGCACACCATGTGGCCACCTCTTTGCCGATCAGCAGGGTGGGCGAGGAGTCGAAGGTGAGCAGCAACTTGGGGACCTTGTCGCTATCGGCCAGCCATTTGACGTACTGCTCGACCCGTTCGGCGACATCGGTCGGCTGCCCGTCCAACGGTAGCGAGCGTGCCCACTCCAGCACCGGGCGACGGCTTTCCCGAGTGGGGTACGGCGCCCGGTAGGCCTGCATGTCCGCCTCGCTGACTGGGTTCAGCACGCCTCCGGTGAAGGCCGACTCCAGGAAGACGTTTTGATCCAGCACCAGCGTCTCGCCCTGGGGTCCGCGCATGGCCTGGCCGCGCGAGCGCGGTCCGTCGCCCAGCTCGTTCCAGGACATCGACCGAACAATAGTTTCAAAGAAGGCCATACCGCGGATCCGGTCAGGGTGGCGAGTTGCCCAGTCGAAGGCGAGTGCGCCGCCCCAGTCGTGGCCGACGAGCACCACCCCGTCCAGGCCCAGCTGGTCGAACCAGTCGTCCAGGTAGCGGGCGTGGTCGGCGAACCGGTACAGCACGTTGGGCTTGCCGGAGCGGCCCATGCCGATCAAGTCCGGGGCGAGCAGGCGGGCGGGCAGGTCGATTTCGGGCAGCACCTTGCGCCACAGGTGGGATGAGCTGGGGTTGCCGTGCAGAAAGACGAAGGGGGTACCGCTGCCAGCCTCCTCGTAGAACATCGTCGAGTCCAGCACGTTCGCCACCGGCATGACGTCCTCCAATTGGTTCGTCACACTAACGTTCCATCGCCGGGCAGAGTATTTTGTTAGTGTGACTAGCGCAAGGGATGTGGGCATGAGCAGCTACGTGCCCGACACGGCTCGCTCGGCCGACCGGCAGACCACTGCCGCGCGGCTGTGGAATCTGCGGACCCGGCTCCTGTCACTGGCCGCGATCCAGTCGGATCGTCTGGTGAACGAGAAGCTGGTGCGGGCGGGCGCCCGCAAGTGGCATTACGCGGTACTCGCCACACTGGACGAGTTCGGACCCGCAAGCCAGGCAGAGCTGGGCTCCCGCACCGGGATCTACCGCAGTGACATGGTCACGGTCATCAACGAGTTGGCCGATCGCGGACTGGTGGAACGCTCGCCCAACCCCGCCGACCGCCGCCAGAACGTCATTACCCTCACTCGGCAGGGCCACCGGCAACTGCTGAAGCTGGACAAACTGCTGACCGAAGCAGAGAGCGAGGTGCTCGCGCCACTTACGCCGCCGGAACGCGAGCAGTTGGCCCGACTCCTCGCTGTCCTTGTGCACCACCACGGCCAGGACATGTGAACAAGCCGAGCGCCCGGCCTACATGGCAACCGAAGCGCTCTCCGCCGACGTCTACGACTACCGCTCCGACCTGTATTCGCTCGGCTGCGTGCTCTTCGAAGCGGTCACCGGCCGCCCGCCCTTCACCGGTACCTCCTGGCACCTGATCGACCAGCACCTCAAGGAACTGAACCACCAGCCCTTCTGCGTACCTTGCGCCCTGATGCTCCTGTAGAGCTGGAGGTCCGGTCGCCCCGCAGGCCTGCGAATTCACCTAGGGCTCGGCGTGCTGGAGTGACCGGCGCGGCGCACCCTGTAGGCATGGCCAGCGCTCAGATAGTCGTCCACCCGCCGTCCCGCACGGGCGGCCGGCGGGGGACGGTGCGCGGGCAAATCCTCGGCCTCGCGCACAATGAAGCCGACCTCTTGGAGTTCCTACGCCGAGCGGGACTGCCGGACGCGGAGGAGTTGCTCGACGACCAGACGCGGGTGTTGTGGCGGGGCGGGCGGGCGCACCGCTACGAAGCGGCGTAGCCCACCCCCTTCCCGTGCTCTACGCCACCGTGGTGTCCTCCAGTGCCAGCACGTACTCGATCTCCTGGCGGCCGCATCCCTCGGCGAGCTCGCGCAGCGCCGCAACCTCGGTCTTGTCAGCGGTGAGTGCCCACCTCAGCTTCGTCGCTGCAAGGCCGCCACCACCGCGTCCTGGGCGACATCCACTGGTCCCACGCCCACACCGCCCAGGCCGTCGCCGCCTTCGAAGCCGGCCGCACCGAAGCCGAACAGCACGCTGCCGCGGGCGAGCGCGCCATGATGCAGGTCCGCCTCGCCCTGGCCCTCTCATTCGCCGACCCCGCCCGGGCCGACGACGAGCTCACGCTCGCCCACGAGCACCTCGACGGCCTCGACCAGCGCTCCAACACCCTCCTGGCCCAGGTCGTCGCTCTGATCAAGGACGCCGGAACCGACAGCATCACCGCCCGCGCCCACAGCCTGAACACCGACATCGAATCCGCCGGACTCCCCTTCCTCCACCGCTTCGTGGAACTCGCCCGCGCCTTCCACCACGCCGTCCGCAGCGACAGCCCGCAGCTGGCCACTACCATCGCGCGGCTCCGCGCGCTCACCGCCGGCGGCGACTTTGCCTACTTCACCGACATCGCCCACTTCATGGCCGGCCTGCCCCTGCCACAGCCCTTCATCACCCGCTGGGTCACCAGCGAGGACGACATCCGCACCGCATGGCGCCACCTGGTCCAGGCCCGGCAGGAACACCTGCTCGCCGACCACTGACCCGGACAGACGGCGGCCCCGGCCAGATATCTGGCCGGGGCCGCCGTCATGTACATACGACTGCTGGTTGGCGACGATCTTGTCGCCGAGGCCTGGCGCGAGCAGTCACGAGAACCTCTCAGCTCACCTCCACCTCCCCGGTACTGGGTCAACTCGACCTCCTGCACGTCCTCCACCACCCCCAGCCCTGTTACCCGCTTATGACACAGCGATCTTGAAATGGCCGTCATCACCCAAGTAGGTTCACTACGCACCGATTCCCCCCCCATCAGCCGGCGCCCGGCGCCGGGAGAAGAGATGCCTCATGGGTTCCCACGCTCGCCCCAACCGGCTGCACCGGACCGGGGCCCGGATCGCGACCGTCGCCCTGGTCGGGGCCGTGCTCCCGATCACCGCCGGCGGTCTCGCCGAAGCGGCCACCCCCAGTGCCACCCACTCCGTCGACGAGAATGAGCGGACGAGCGGCCAGGCCGCCGGGACCGTCGGGCAGGGGCAGGGCCGGGAGCAGGGCGCGCCCGACGCGACGGGCCAGGACGCCCCCGTCATCAAGGCCGACCACGCCTTTCTCCTGGACGCCCGCGACGGCAGCCAGGAGCGGGAGATGTGGGCCGGGACCAAGGCCGACGAGAGCGTGGCGATGGCCAGTACGACCAAAATCATGACCGCCCTCGTCGTGCTCAAGTACCCGGAGCGGCTGGACCAGCAGTTCACGGTGAAGCAGGAGTACCGGGACTACGTCACGAAGGCCGGTTCCAGCACGGCCGACCTTCAGACCGGCGACAAGCTGACCGCCAGGCAGCTGCTGCACGCCATGCTGCTCCCCTCGGGGGCGGACGCCGCGATGGCGCTGGCCGACAACTTCGGGTCCGGGGACACCACGGACGCGCGGATCGCCGACTTCGAGAGCCAGATGAACGCCGAGGCACAGCAACTGGGCCTGACGGGCACGCACTTCGACTCCTTCGACGGCATATCGCACGGCGACAACCGCAGCACCGCCCGCGATCTCGCCAAGCTCGGCCAACGCGCCATGCTGAAGCCGGTGTTCGCTGACATCGTGAAGAGGAAGCAGTTCAAGACCGAGGCCCCCGCGGCCAACGGCCGTACCCGCTACTACACCTGGAACAACACCAACGTACTGCTGAGCACCTACGACGGCGCGCTGGGCATCAAGACCGGCAGCGGCGCGGAGGCCGGCTACGCCGTCGTCTTCGCCGCCGAGCGCGACAACCGCACCCTGGTCGGTGCGATCGTGGGGGCCGACAAGGACCGCTTCGAGGACGCCGCCAAGATGCTCGACTGGGGCTTCGCCCACTGACCGGACGGGGCCGGAGAAGGCGCAGCCGCCGCCGGCGCTCCAGCGCGAACGCGGCCGCCGCACCACCGGACATTGTCCGGAATTTGACGACAACGCCCTTCAGGTAGCACCCTTCCCTGCTGACCTTCGCACCGAGCGGTCCGGCCGCCCGGCACTCCGTATGCGCGCATACGGGCTCGCGCACCGTGACGTGCCGCGCGCCGTGCCCTCGTGTGCGAATCCCCCCTCAGCAAGGAACCTCATGTCGACTTCCCCCGCCCGTACCGTCGCGCCCGCCGACGGCGAGTCCGTCGCGGACGACGACGAAGGCGGCCATACGGAGGAAGAGGGCCACACGGCGGACGCCGCGGCCCCCGGTGGCCGTGGACGCACCGACCTCCCCGTATTGGCCGTCAGCGGCGGGCTGCTCACCGCGTTCGTCCTGGCCGCGCTGATCGCGCCCACGGCCACGGGCGACGCCGTGAACGCCGTGTTCACCTTCGTCGCGCGGTGGTTCGGTCCGCTGTGGCAGGTGCTGCTGCTCGCGACGTTCGGCGTCGCGCTGTGGCTGGGCTTCTCCCGGTACGGGAAGGTGCGGCTCGGGGGCGCCGGGGCGCGGCCGGAGTACGGCAGGTTCCAGTGGATCGCGATGATCATGTCGACACTGCTCGCGGGCGGCGGCGTGTTCTTCGCGGCGGGCGAGCCCGTGGAGCACTACATCAACACGCCCCCCTTCTACGACGGCGTCAAGAGCGGCACCCAGGAGGCGGCCGACGCCGCGCTCTCCCAGAGCTTCGCGCACTGGGGCTTCCTCGCCTGGGCCGTCCTCGGCACGCTCGCCTCGATCGTGATGATCCGGGGCCAGGAGCGCGGCATGCCGCTGCGCCCGCGCACCCTGCTGCACCCGTTCCTCGGTGAGCGCGTCCGGCACTCCCGTCTCGGGGCCGCCGTCGACATCGTCTGCGTCATCGCCGTGGTGGCCGGCACCGTCGGCCCGATCGGCTTCCTCGGCCTCCAGGTCTCCTACGGGCTCTCCGAGGTGTTCGGCATCTCCGGCGGCTACCCCGTGCAGCTCGGCGTCATCGTCCTGCTGACCGTCGTCGCGGTGCTCTCCGTCGCCAGCGGTGTCGACCGCGGCATCCAGTTCTTCAGCAAGGCCAACATCTGGCTCGCGGTCGCCCTGATGGCCGTCTTCCTGGTCCTCGGCTCCCTCGGCTTCGTGCTCGACTCGTTCCTGGGCGGCTTCGGCCAGTACGCACGGGACTTCGTGCCGCTGGCGCTGAACCGGGGCGACCACGCGTGGCTCGGCTCCTGGACGGTCTTCTTCTTCGGCTGGTTCCTCGGCTACGGGCCGCTGATGTCCATCTTCGTGGCCCGCATCTCCCGGGGCCGCACCCTGCGCGACCTCGTGGTCTCCACCGCGATCGTCCCTCCGCTGGCCACCATGTTCTGGTTCACGGTGTTCGGCGGCACCGGCATCTTCCTGGAGCAGCGCGACCCCGGCGCGATCTCGGGCCCGCTGAAATCGGTCGGCATGGACGCCGCCGTCATCTCCATGGCGCAGCGGCTCCCGATGGGTGCGGTGGTCGCGGTCGCGCTGCTGCTGCTGACGATCACGTTCGTGGTGACGACCACCGACTCGATGTCGTACAGCATCGCCTCCGCGGGCACGAGGGCCGGTGAACCGACGCGTGCGGTACGGGCGTTCTGGGCCCTGCTGATGGGCGCGGCGGCCGCGGTGCTGATCCTGGTCGGCGACGGAGGCATCACCGCACTCCAGTCGTTCATCGTGGTCACAGCGGTGCCGGTGGGCTTCATCATGCTGCCGACGCTGTGGACGGCGCCCCGGGTGGCGCGTGAGATGGCGCGGGAGCAGGGGCTCGTCCCGCCGGAGGTGCCGCGGGAGGTGCCATCGGAGGTCCCGTCACAGGCCCCGCAGGAGGTCCCGCAGGACCGAAGGTGAGCTGTTGAGCTCCACGCCCGCCGCTCAGTCCGCAGCAGCCGCCCTGCGGCTCCGGAAGGCCGCCGCACGAGCCCGGTTCTGGCAGGTCACCGAGCAGAAGCGGAGGCGGCGACGCCCTGCCGTACCTCGTGGCGGCCAACCAGTTCGGGGCTGTTGGCGAAGCGGAACACCACATCCTCGGTGAGGTGGGCGACGAACGCGTCCGGGGCGAAGGTGTCGATGTCCCGGAAGATGCGTGCGACGTCACGGTGCTTATCCGCGCTTCGGGCGGAAGTCACGGCAACCGAAGCGCCATCGTCCGGCTTCCCGGAGGCGACGTCGCCCTCGTGACTTGGTGTCGGATTTTGGTCGCTGGTACGGCCCACCGTGTCCTCCTCCGGCAGGGGCGCGGCTGCCCATCCGCCGACAACGAGCAACCGGCAACTGTGCCACGACAGCATCCCAAGGACGCCCGAAGAGCGCGACCCCTACGACCCTGCCGATTGCAGAGTTGAGCCAGTGAACCAACACGCTGAGCGAGCCGTGCCGGTCCGGCGACACCCCGGCGCTCCTGACCTGCGCCGACCGCAGCCATGCCCGCTTACTCGTTGTCCGGGCCTCGGCCGCCGACACCGCCGACCACGACCAGGACGACGAATCGGCGGGCGCCCGATGACCTATGCCTACGTCGTGCTCCACGACCTGCACGGCCTGATCGAGACCGAGTTCTCCTCGAACCGCGCCCCGCACGAGGCACTCGTCAACGCCGTCCTCGCGTGGACCGACCCAGACCTCGCACCCGGCGATTACGAGCAGATCGCCCTCCAAGTCACCGGCCTCACCTACGCGGTCGCCCCTGACGCCGTGCCCCGCATCGCGGCCGCCCGCAGGAGACGCACGTTGATCAGCCGGATCGCCTGCGAAGACTGGCTCACCCCCACCAGCCACTGCCACCGCAACAACCGGGATCAGTCGCCCAATTGGCACACCACTTCGCAATTGGCACACCCACTTCGTGGGCAACAGCGCGGTCGTATACGTCTGTGGTTGCTGAGGGCTTGGTTGTACTGCGGTGGGTTGAGAGGAAGTTACAACTTCGGCGGTATGGCGGTCCCCCGCCCCGGTACCTAGTTTCTGGTTCATGTGCGGAATGCCTGCACAGCCGTCGTACGGCACGCCGTACTGCCTGAAGCAGCGGGGGATGCATGGAAGCGACATTCTGGAGCCGGCGGCGGGTTGTGGCCGCGTTATTCGCGGGGGTCACCGGTGCGGCCTTGCCGACGGTTCCTGCCCGGGCCGCCGCCTCCCGCACGGGCGCGACGCGCGCCGACCTGCCCGCCACCCAGCGGGCACGCGCGGTACAAGCGTGGATGTCCGGCGGGAAGGCCACGAAGGCGGCCGCCGGATACGCGCTCGCCGGCACCGACTCCGACGTCGCTCTGTTCTTGTCGGAGACCCTTCCCGGGGTGGAGGCGGAGGACAACCGGGTCGCGGTCATGACCTTCCTGGCCGGGGCGGGCAGGGGCCTGCAGCGGGAAGCCGTGGCGGCGCTCAACCAAGGCGACAGCGCGATCGCAGACTTCGTGACGAACGGCTTCAAACCGGCCGTCCTGGAGGACTACCGGGTGGCCGCCACCACGGTCATGAGCGAGGGGGGCCAGGCGCTGACCCGGGCTGCGACCGCGGCGCTCGACGACGGCGCCCCTGAGGTCCTGCACGCGTTCTTGGTCGAGGGGCAGTACACGGCCCGGGCCGAGGACTCGCGGGTGGCGGTCTCGCGCAGCCTCACCAACGCGGGGCCCGAGGCGCAGAAGTACGCCTCGCGCGCCCTCAGCGGCAGCGACGAGGACGTGGAGTGGTTCCTCGAAGTCGGGCAGCACATCGCGCAGGCCCGGGACCAGGAAGCGACCAGGGTCGAAGAGCTGGCCGCGGTCGTGGCACGGGCGGGCCGCAGGGCGCAGACGCAGACCGATCTGGCCGTCGAGGCCTCTGAGCAGGCCGTCGCAGCCTCGGACAAGGCCAAGGAGGCCGCGCAGAAGGCCCTGGCCGAGGCCCGGGCCGCGCAGCAGGACGTGCGCAAGTCGGCGGCGGCCGCCCGGCGGGCCATCACCTCCGCCCGGAGCGCGGCGGACTGCGCGCGTACCGCGATCCAGGCCTCCCAGGTGGCGACCCGCGCCTCGCGGCTCGCCTCGCAGGCCGCCACCGCCGCGCAGAACGCGGCCGCCAAGGCGGCGGCCGCGGCCTCCCGCGCCTACAAGGCCGCGATCGACGCCTCGAAGAACGCCGACATGGCGGGGGTGGCCAAGAACGCGGCCGTGGCCGCACGGAACGCCGCCGCCAAAGCCCGTGAGATGGTGGCGGGTCTCGACCGCATCCTGGCCGAGGTCGCTCGGGCCAAGGCCGCCGGTGGCCGGGCCGCGGCGGCCGCCCGGGGCGCCTCGGCCGCCGCCACTGCCTCGGACGCCGCCGCCAACCAGGCAGGTGCCGCCGCCGGAGAGGCGCGGGCCCAGGCCGAGGAGGCCCGCCGGCAGGCCGCCATCGCCGCGGAGGCGGCCCGGCAGGCAACCGCTGCAGCAGCCGCCGCCGACGCGCACTCCGATGCCGCGGCCCGCGCGGCGCAGAGCGCGCGGGCCGCGGCGAACTCGGCGGCGGGTCACGCGGAGAAGGCCGCGGCGGCCGCCGAGGAGGCGGTGAAATACGCCGGCCAGGCGCGGGATTTCGCGAACAAGTCCACCGCCCACGCGGCCGAGGCGATCAAGGCGGCGGACACCGCCACCCAGGCGGTACAGGACGCCACCGCGGTCGAGGCGAAGGCCCGCGAAGCCGAGGACGCACAGCTGGACATGGAGCGGCAGCAAGGGATCGAGCGGGCCCGAGAGCTCGCCCGCGCCGAGAAGGAGGCGCTGACCGCCCACGCGGGCAGACTCAACCAGGTCCAGCAGATCAACCAGGACATCCTGGACCTTCTCGCGCAGGCCGGCCGGGCGCTGAACGCCGACGACCTGCCGCTGGCCGCGGGTCTGGGCCGCAAGGCCGCCGTCGGACTGCTGCGGGCGAGCGGGACGTGGACCCGGGAGGCCGCCCAGTACGCGCTCGCCGGCAGCGACGACGACGTGCTCGCCTGGGTGGATCTCGATCGTGCTCTCGCGCAGCAACAGGACGACCGCGAGACCGCCCTGTACATCGCGCAGGTCAGCGGCCCTGCCGTCGCCGAGGCCGCCGTGCAGGCCCTGGGCAGCAACACCAGTACGGCCGTAGGCGACTTCAACACCTCCGGGCGGATCAAGGCCTCGGAGGAGGACAACCGCCGGGCCATCTTGAAAATCATCGGTGAGCACCCGGGTCCGGCGGTGAAGAAGGCGGCCGAGGAGGCGCTGGAGAAGGGCACTCCGGAAGCGCTGCACGAATTCCTCACCGAGAAGCTGCCCGCGGCGATCGAGGAGGACGACCGGGCCGCGATCACCGCTCTGCTGCACGAAGCCGACCGGTACATGCGGGCACTGGCGGAGGTCGCGTTGGAAGGGCCCGCCTGGATGCGGCGGCAGTTCCTGGAGAAGGTACGGCACCTCGCGGTCCAGCTCGACCTGGACACCCACGCCCATGTCTCCGCCATGAAGGGCTTGATCGCCGCCGCCGCACGGATCGCGCACGAGGCCCAGCAGGACGCGGCGCTGGCGTCCAAAGTCGCGGCCGAGGCACGCAAGGCCGCCGAGGAAGCGGCCCGGTGGGCCGCCGCCGCACAGGCCGCCGCCAAGAGCGCCGCCGACTCCGCGGTGGAGGCCCGTAACAACGCGGATATCGCGGACCGGGCCGCGGCCGATGCCAAGGCGTCGGCGGAGAAGGCCAAATCCGCCGCCACGGTGGCGCGGGCCGCCGCGCGCAATGCCAACTACGCCGCCAACCGCGCCCTCGCGGCTGCCGAGAACGCCGCGAACTCCGCCAGCCAGGCCCGCGCCTCCGCCCAGCGGGCCCGGCAGGCGGAGATCGACGCGGGCAAGAGCGCCGAGGAAGCCGACCAGGCGGCACGGGACGCGCACCGCATCGGGACCCAGGCCCGTGCGGACGAGCAGCGCAGGCAGGCGCTGGCAGCGCAGGAGAAGGCCAAGCGGGACCGGCAGAACGGGGTCAACCCCGCGGACTCCCCCGACAACGACCGGGTGCCGGACAAGGAGCACTGGTGGGAGGACCGTGACGCCTGGATCAAGGGGCTCGGCTGGGTCGAGACCGGCGCTGCCGTGGTCACCGCGGGGGCCATGGGGACCGCGGTCGCCTTTCCCCCCTCCGCTCCCGTCGCCGGGGTCGTGGCCGGTGTCGGCAGCGGAGTGGGCATGATCTCCGGTGGCGCCCGCGTGGGGCTCATCGGCATGGAAAACGGCTTCACCAGCGGCAGGTTCGCCCGGGCCGCGGGCTGGTTCGCCGCCTCCACCGCCACCCGCGGCCTCAGCAAGGTCGGCAAGCTCTTCAAGGACGAGTGGGTGCTGGCGGCCTGATCACCTGCCCGGCGCGCGCCGGGCTGTCGAATCCTCTCGCGCGCCCGGCCCCGCGGCCACCGCGCCCAACCCGCCGCCCCGGCGGCCGGACACCTCCCCGCCCCGCGTGCCACCGCGCCATGTCGTCGCGCGCCCACACCTGCGAAGGACACCGATTCCCATGAAGTTGCTCCGGCGGATCATCGCCACCGGCGCGGCCGCGGCCGCCTGCACGGCAGCACTGCTCACCGTCGTATCCCACACCGACGAACCGCCCGCCGCCGCGGTGGCGGACACCCGGCCCGGTCATGTCGTCGAGACTTTCGCCTACCCGGGAGCCGACAAGATCCAGCAGGAGAAGGGCATCCTCCTCAAGCGCGGCGACGGACACATCGTCCTGACCGACTGCGACTCCGGCACCGGCCTGCTGGCCGTCTGGGCGCGTGGCAAGGGCCAACTCTGCTTCCGCACCACCGGCACCACCGGTTACCTCGCCGTGGAGATCCCCTCGGTGTACGCCGTCAAGGGCGCCGTCACCCACGACGCCGACGTGGTCCTCACCGCCGCGGACGACACCCGGCAGGAGATCGACGTCCCGAAGGAGAGCTGGACCCCGGTGGGCGAGTCCGCCGATCCGCAGTCACGCGAATTCGCCCTCCTCGAGATCCGGACCAACAGATGAACAGAGAGCGAACGACCACGCGTACGGCCATGCGCACGGGCGCGGCACTGCTGGCCGCCGCCGTCCTGCTGTCGCCCATGGTGACGGCGCAGGCCGTCACCGGCCCCGCCGAGACCGACGCCACCCGCGGCTTCACCGCCCGTCTCGACATCGGCAACGGCGCCAGGGCCTGCACCGCCGCCCTCGTCCACCCGCAGTGGCTGCTCACCGCGGCGTCCTGCTTCGCCGACGACCCCGCCGCGCCGACCGGCGTCCCAGCCGGGGCGCCGCGGCAGTCCACCAAGGCCGTCATCGGCCGCACCGACCTGACCACCGCCCTCGGAGCCGAGCGCACCGTCGTACAACTGCTCCCGCGCGAAGACCGGGACGTGGTCCTGGCCCGGCTCTCCGCACCGGTGACCGACATACAGCCCGCAACCCTGGCCACCGCACCCGCGGCCGTCGACGAGAAGCTGACCCTGACCGGCTACGGCCGCACCGCGGACGAATGGGCCCCGGTCAAGGCCCACCACGGCACCTTCACCGTCACCGGCTCCGAGGGCCTGGACGTGGGGCTGAACGGCGACGGCAGCGCTGTGTGCGCCGGTGACGCGGGGGCCCCGCTGTTTCGCCCGGTGCAGGGCGCGGCCCAGATCGTGGCCGTGGCCACCGGCTCCGACCAGGGCGGTTGTTTCGGCAGTGATGCCGCCCAGACCTCCACCGCCGCCGTCGGCGCCCGCACCGATGGCCTCGCGGAATGGGTCAAGGACGCCGTCGATGTCGCCCAGCGCCGGGTGCCGGTGGCGGACTTCAACGGCGACGGCTTCGAGGACACCGCTATCGGTGACCCCAAGGCCACGGTCGCCGGGTACGCCGAGGCGGGCGCCGTGCACGTCGTCTACGGCGGTGGGCGGGGCACCGCCCAGGTCGACCAGAGCGCCTCCTACATCCCCGCGGGCGCCGAGCCCGGTGACCGGTTCGGCCACACGTTGGCCACCGTGGACTACAACAGGGACGGCTTCACCGACCTGGTGGTGGGGGCCCCGTATGAGGACACCACCGCCACCGTCACCGATGTCGGCACGGTCGCCGTCGTCTACGGCTCCGCCGCGGGTCTGGGCAAGGGCCGCGTCAGCGACACCTACGTTCAGGGCGACGGCGTGATGAGGGACGCGGTCAAGCAGAAAGGTGACCTGCTCGGCTCCTCCTTGGCCGCGGGGCACACCCGCGACGGCTCCCCCTACCTCGTCATCGGGTCGGCCGGAGACACGGTGGGCGGCCAGGCGAACGCCGGGACCGTGTTCTACCTGCGGGGCGCCACCTGCGTGTCGATCGCGCAGGGGGCCGGTATGTCGGGCGGCCCCGAGCCGGGTGACAAGGTGGGTGCTTCGGTGGCCGGGGACGCCGACCACATCGCGATCGGCGCGCCCGGTGAGGACATCGACGCCGTAGCGGACGGTGGCGCGGCCTGGGTCTTCGCACACCCCGCCCAGGCCGGTGCCCGACCGGTCGAGCGTGCCAACATCAACCAGAATCTCGACACCGTCTCCGGCGGATCCGAGGCCGGCGACGCGTTCGGAGCCGCCGTGGCCCTGGTGGAGAACGGCCCCGGCGGCCAGTCCGTACTCGCCGCCGGTGTTCCCGGCGAATCCCTCACCGCCGACAACGGCGCCGTGGCCAACAACGCCGGGGGAGTGGCGACGTTCAACATCCCGGCCACCGGCACCTGGAGCGAACGACGGACGTTCACCCAGGACTCGGCGGGCATCGCCGACCGCATCGAGGCGGGCGACCGCTTCGGCGAGACCCTCCAGGCCATCAACCTCTCCCCGCTCACCGAGCCGACCTGGGAATCCCTCCAACTCGTGGCCGGAGCGCCCGGCGAGTCCCAGGGGAGTGCGGCGGGCGCGGGCGCAGTGCACGTCGTCACGCTGTACGGCGCCCCCGGGCTCCACAACGACGTCCTGCTCCCGGGTACGAACCTCATCCCCGGTGCTCCCGGAGCCGGCCAGCGTGTGGGCCAGGCCATCGGCGTCAGCCCCACCCGCGTCTACGTCGGCATGCCCACCGGCCCGGGCGCCGTCCACGCGGTGCCATGGCAGAACTCCACCGCGCACTCCTCGACCGGCCCCGACCTGCCGGTGGCCACCTATCAGCCCGGCAGCAACGGAATCCCGGCAGGCGGCAAAGCCTTCGGTAGCACGATCCGCTGAGGGCGAACCGGACGGCCCCAGAGCCGACTTGACCGGTCCGGGCCGTGCGCGGGCGCCGACCTCCCGGGCGGTCGGCGCCCGCGCGGCAGCACCGTGCCAAAGAGAGGTGGGACAACCATGCGCGCCACAAGACCTGCGCGATCCGCACGAATACGTACCAGCTCAGCCATCGTGACCCTGCTGACCGTGGTGGTGTTGGGGCTTACCACGTCCGGTACCAGTTGGGCACAGCAGAGGTCGACGGGAGAGCAGGGACGTGAGGGCTGGATCCACGCGACGGAGCAGCCGACCGCCGCACTCCGCACCGAAGCCAGTAGCTTCCCGGCGGACCTCGCCGAGCACTGCGAGCCCACGCGGCCAGGCTCCAAGGAACGCCGGGCGGGCGCCGCCGCGGCATGTGTGCGCATGAGCCCTGCCCCGGCCAGGCGCACAGCGACACCGGAGCGTAACCCCGCCTCGGCCGCGAACGCCGGAAGCTGCGCAGTCGCTGGCCCCGGCACCTACAGCTACGAACGCTTCGCGTACTGCCTCAGCGGAGTGAACGTTCTCTACACCCTGCGTGACAGCACCGGTAAAGAGCTCGGACGCGGCACCCTGACCGTCTCCACCACGGCGACCCTTCCCGCGACGGGCACGGACTGGAGCGAGCAGATCACCGCGACGATGACCAGCGCGAGCGGCGCCGTCACCGCCCTCAACGCCAAGTTACGCGCCTCCTGTACGACCGGCTGCACGACGACGAAGACCGCACCCTGGTACGGCGGCAACGTAACCCCGGGCCAGTCCCTCAACGGCACCGTCACCTACTCCTCGAACCCCGTACCGAACACGCACGTGCAATTCACCACCTCGTACAAGATGTACGTAACCAGCTCAGGCGCCACGCCCGTCGATCCGAACGCCTCGTGGGACAACCCCCGCAAGATTCGCTGTGATGACGCGGTCGGAGGCGACTCCACAACCGGGTGCGCAGTTCCCTCGATCATGGCCGTGGTGCCGATGAGCGCCACGGCGTCGGACCCAGGAGGTGCCGTAGCCGCCTACGGCTGGGCTCAGAAGAACCTCAACGGCGCCTGGGGCAAGCAGGGCAGCCCGATGACCAGGTCGACGAGCGGCGTGGCCGCCCGCACCGCGGCCACGTGCGGCGGCTTCACGGCGCAGACGGAACTCGTCGACGCCGACAGCTGCGGCGACTTCCCGTTCGGCGAGGCGAAGGAAGGCGGTGCCGCCGGCGCCCAGTGCGCCGAGGTGATCCCCAACCTGGGCAACGGAGAATGGGACACCTACATCCTGAACAACGGCCATGAGCACGACCGCGCCGCGCCCTGCGTGCAGGCCCATGTCACGCCCGCCGAAAAGCAGTTCGCGGACACTCAGCTCGCCGACGGCTTCAAGGACCAGCGGGTGATCGACGCCGACAAGTTCGAGCTGCCGATCTCGACGCCGGACACAACGGGGCAGGCCCCCTGCCTGGCCAACTCGCCGCAGGCCGGTTGGCTGCCCAACGGCGACGGCTGGTTCAGGAACGAGACCGACGACGTTCCGCTCGTCAACCAGACCGACTCGACGGCCGGGCCCGGAGAGCGGGCGGCCAAGGCGACCGGATGCATAGCGCGCAAGCGCGGTAAGGGAACCGGCACCAGCAATCCCGTGACCGGCATGAAGGACGCGGAGGCGTACAAGGCGGCGAACAGCCTCCCCTACGACCAGTCCCGGTGCCATCTCATCCCCAGCGTCCTCGGCGGAAAGGGCACGAGCAAACTCACCCGGCTCAATCTCGTCCCCTGCTGGCAGAGCGGTATGAACACCGGCACGCCCAGCATGCGGACGTATGAGACCGATGCGGAGAACCTGGTCAAGGGCGATATCGCCTTGTTCGGTCCGAACGACGCGATCTTCTACGAGGTGACGCCCGTCTACAAGGACGCGAAGAGCACCGTCCCGACGGGTGTCACGATGAGAGCGACGATCCAACGCGCGAACGGGACGACCGAGGAACTGTTCCCTAACGTCTATGTCACCAACACCTATACCAACACCGGGTTGCACAACCTCGGTAACTGATCACACCCAGGGCACGCCCACGCGAGCCGACGTGAGCCTCACGACCCCACCGCGGCCGTTCGACGTCACCGCACTCTTCCGCGTTGCCCCGTCCCATACGTGCGGCCCCGCAACGTGGGGGCCAGGGCTTGTCGGCGGGCCACAGGCGCGGCCCACCGACCGAGCTGTCGTGCACGCGGGGATCGTGGGGCTGCCGGCTCGCTGCCGTTCTCCGAGCCCTCATCGTCGGCGTCCTCGATCGACATGCCGCCGAAGTTCTCCCGATCCTCCTCGGTCAGAGTACCGTCCCTCGCCGCATCCCCACGCGCCATACCTCACCCCAACCCGCCGTCGACCAAGGCCAGTTCTCCCCCGAGGCAGCAGCGCTGAAGCCGTACTTGCCGCCCGCGGCCTGCGAGTGCCGCTGCTGAGGTCGGACCCGGGCTTGCCGTCGGCGGGATGACCTGCGTCTCGGCGACGTGCGTTCGACTGGTGTCGCTGTGCCGCCTAGCAACGGCGGTGAGAGCAGTCAGGGCTCCGATGGTCCGCTGCATCATCAGCTGAGCCGCCTCCTCCTGGGAGAGCACGAGGGGTGGGAAGCGCCGGCCCCGGCGCACGGCGGCGCCCTGCATGGCTACCAGTCGTCGCGCCCGGCCACGCAGGGGTGGGCCGACGAGCAGGCGTAGGAGTACGAGCGGCTGTGGGAAGCCTGCCGACAGACGAGTCTGCGCGTACACACCGACGAGTTCTGGACTCAGTTCAAGGGCCGCCCGGAGCGTGTCGCCGCCCGGCAGGTCCTCAGGCAGATGCCCGATGCTCAACCGGGACCGGCAGACGCCGGGGCGAGGCTGCGCTGGACCGGGGCAGGACGGAAGTGGGCACGGCGGCCGCGAGCGTGGAATCCGGCAACGTCCAGGACATGCTTCCTTCCTTCCCGGTCGGGCCCGAGCTGGGAAGCGGGGTCGCTCGATCAGCCGGCGTTGGCCCGCAGCCTCCCGTGCGGGCAGCCCGGACACCGTCATGGAGGAGCAGGGCGGCTGGGCCCCCGGCCTGTCAGGAAGTGCTGCGCTTCACTGAGCTCGACCGAGTGCGGGACTGGCCACGGATGATCCTTTACCGGTCCGTGGACGCAGAAGACACCGGTGAGCCAGGGGGCGGAAGGACGCAGAGGGCGGCGCAGGTGACACCATCCGCCTCAGCCACGCCTTCCTGCCCCCCCCCCGGATCCTCCACCGTCTGCGCGACTATCTGCGCCCCGACGGCGCCATCTGCACCATCACGCCGCACTCGGACACCGTGCCCGCCCACCGCCGCGACATCACCCCCGCCGAAGACGAACTCGCTCTGCCCTCAGCCGGAGGGACCACGCCCCAGCGATTCGACGCCGAGGATCTGGCCGTACTGGTGCTCCGGCCTCCGGCTGCAGAGCCAGTGTCGTGATCACCGATGAGCAGCACCGCGTGCTGCTCGGCCTATCAGTGCACGGCGTTTGGGAACTGCCCAGCATTCATTAGGCAATGACGCGACAGCACACTTGACGCCCCATCAGAACGACCGTGATAGCAGCGTCAAGGCTCCCGGGGGCAGGCTCACCGACAAGGGCACCAAGGGCAAACGAGCCCGCAAGGTCCCCATCATCGAGGAGATCCGCCCCCTGGTCGCCCAGCGCATCCTGTTCACCGGCCCAGCACCTGCGCCGCCACGACCTGCGACACACCGGCCTAACCTGGTTCGCCGACGCAGGCGTGCCGGTCCACGTCCTGCGACGCATCGCCGGCCACGGATCCCTGACCACCACTCAGCGCTACCTGCACCCCGACGTACACAAGATCACGGCCGCCGGGGCAGCGCTCTCCGCGCACCTCAGCGTGCTGCGCGCACCCCGCTCGCTGCCGAGCCCGATCATCCAAACCCGCTGACCCAGGTCAAGGGCCCTTGTCCCTCGCTGGTCCCCAACTGGTCCCCAAAAACGATCAAGGGCCGGTTTCGGATGACTCCGAAACCGGCCCTGATCTGCGACTCTTACGAGTCGGGACGACAGGATTTGAACCTGCGACCCCTTGACCCCCAGTCAAGTGCGCTACCAAGCTGCGCCACGTCCCGATGCCCGTCTGACCTGGGGTTTCCCCTGGCTGAACGCGCACCGAAACAATACCGCACTCCGACCCGTGATCGCTCACGCCTTTCCCGGTCGGGCGCCGGGCACGGATCGGAACAAGCCGCCCGGCCCCGGCTCCCGGGCCCGGCGCCGGGGCGGCGGGGGTGGCTCGCGTGACCCAGATCACCGGCCGCTGCCGTGCTCACCGGCCGCCGCCGTACCCCGCCCTCGCGCGCCCCGCCGAGAGCGTCGGGCCGGACAGGGCGGGGGCGTCCGCCCTGACCAGGCCGCTGATCGCCGGTATGGCGAACAGGGCGGCACAGACCGTCACCGTCATGACGCCGCCCGTGAGCAGCACCGCCTCCGCGCCGAAGGCGGCCGCCGCGGGACCCGCCAGGGCCTGGCCCACCGGCAGCATGGCGAGGGAGCCTGCGACGTCATAGGCGTGGATCCGGTTGAGGACGTCCGGCGGGACCTGGGTCTGGACGCTCGTCGCCCACATCACTCCCCAGAAGGAGACGCCCGCACCCGCGACCGCCGCGCCCGCCGACATCAGCGGGACACTCAGCTGGGCGCCGACGGCCGTGGGGAAGGCGGCGTAGGCGACCAGGGCCACCGCCCCGGCCCGGAGCATGCGGCGGGGGCGCAGCCGCAGGGCCAGGAGACCGCCGAGGACGGTGCCCGCCCCCAGGGCGGAGTTCACCAGGCCGTACGCGCCCGAGCCGTGCTCCTGGACGACGAGGGTCGCCACCAGCGGCACGGTCGGCCCCGTGGTCGTGATCATCAGCACGCTGAAGACGGCGATGACGCTCCACAGCCAGGTGCGGGACCTGAACTCCCGCCAGCCCTGCACGAGGTCCGCCCGGAAGCCGTTGCTGTGCGGCTGCGAGCCCGGGCGGGCGGGCGGCAGCCGGAGCAGGAGGAGGCACAGGGCGCTGAGTCCGTACGTGGCCGCGTGCGCGGCGAAGACGGCGCCGGGCGAGGCGAGGCCGACCAGGACACCGGCGGCGGCCGGACCCGCGAGGGACGCGGTCGACTCGGCCACGCGGATCGCACCGTTCGCCTTCTGTACGTCGTCGGCGAGGCGCGGGACCGTGCTGGCGACGCCCGGCTGGAAGAGTGCGGCCGCCGCGCCGTTGACCGCGCCGATCGCGCAGATCTGCCAGAGGACGACGTTGCCGGTGAAGAAGAACACCGCCGCGAGCGATTGGGTGCCGAGCCGGACCAGGTCGGCGCCGATCATGAGCAGGCGCGTGCTGAAGCGGTCGGCGAAGACTCCGCCGAAGATCACCAGGCCCGCGAAGCAGACGGTCGTGGCCGCCATCGCGAGCCCGACCGCTCCGGCGCCGTGCCCCTGCTTCAGCAGTCCGGCGGCGAGAGCGACCGGCAGCATCGTGTCGCCGAGCTTGGCCACCGTACGGGCCGCGAAGAACAGTCCGAAGTCGCGCGACCAGATGGGTCGGGCAGCCTCGTCGAGTGTCCCTGGTGCCCCCAGACCCCCTGATGTTCCCGGTGTTCCCGGTGTTCCCGGTTTCCCTTGTGCCCCCGAACCCGTCGGCACGCTCCCCCACCCCTCCCCTATGGCAACGGTGGGATCATGCCACGGAGCGCAGACAGCGCTCTCTATAAATATGGGCAGCAATGACAGCGGTCAGTGATCCGCGGGCGCCACTCCCAACTCAGGGTGCTCCTCCAGGAGTCGGGGCGGCGCCGCCTGGCGCCAGGAGTCGGCCAAGATGTCCGTGAGCTCGGCGGCGTCCAGGGCGGCGAGCCGCACCCGCACCCAGGCCGAGCCCGCCTCATGGGCGGCGACCCAGAACTTGTCCGGCTCCGCGAGGACCAGCTCGTCGCGCTCGACCTTCGGACAGCGCACGGCGAACGACGTCTCGTCGTCCGGAACCGTCACGAACATCTTCCCGGCGACCCGGAACGTGGGCATGCTCCACGCGATCTTCTCCACCGTCTCCGGCAGGGCGAGCGCGATGCGGCGCACGTCGTCCGAGGTGACACGGGCACGGGATCTGGACTTCGACATGTCACGAACCGTAGCCAACGGCACTGACAACGCCACTTACAACGCCACTGACAGCACCCGTTACAGCACCCGCTTGTCCAGCCACGCCGTCAGGTCCTCCTGGACCTCGTCGCGGTTGGTCTCGTTGAGGATCTCGTGGCGGGCGCCCGGGTAGCCCTTCCAGGTGAGGTCCTCGGCGCCCGCGTACCGGAAGTCCTCCAGGAGCTCGTTGACGAGGGTCATGCGCTGGTTGCAGGGGTCCTGCTCGCCGACGGCGATGTGGATCGGCAGGTCGGCGGGGGTGCGGGCGATGTTGCGCGGGTCGTTGACCTTCCGTACGGCGCGCACCCAGTCCAGGGAGAGGCCCGCCGAGAAGGCGAAGCCGCAGCGTTCGTCGGCGGCGTAGGCGTCGACCTCGGACTCGTCCCGCGAGAGCCATTCGAAGCCGGTGCGGTGCTCGTACGGATCGTTGAACGAGGCGAAGAGGTCGGGGACGTACGAGGAGAGGGCGGCTCGTCCGCGTTCGGCCACCTCGCGTTCCAGCCGGGCGATCGACCCCTCGATCTCGGCGCCGGGCAACGAGCGGAACGTACCGGAGAGGATCACTCCGGCGAGTCCGTCGGCGTACTCCTGGGCGTAGTCCCGCGCGAGCATCGAGCCGAGGCTGTGCCCCAGGAGGAAGAACGGGGCGCCGGGGTGCAGCGTGCGCACCTGGTCGCCGATGGCCTTGAGGTCGTCGACGATCGCCCGCCAACTGTCGGCGTCCTCGGGGCCTGCCGTACCGGACGTCACTCCGTAGCCACCGGTTGCCTGGGCGGTGGCGCCGTGGCCGCGGTGGTCGGAGGCGACCACTCCGTAGCCCTGCCCGGTCAGGTGGCGGGCGAAGCGGTCGTAGCGCAGGGCGTGTTCGGCGGCTCCGTGCGCGATCTGCACGTACGCGCGGGGCCTGCCGTCGGCGGGCAGCCAGGTGTACGTGGCGACGGGCACGCCGTCCGCCGCGTTGAGCACTCCCGCGGTGTACGCGGGGGCGGAGGCGGTGGCGGCGGTGTCATCGGATCGGTCGGGCATCGCGCGGGCTCCCTGGTGGGTACGGTCGGCGGTCTGCCGGGCAGCTTCCCCCGCGCGCGGGACGTCATGCGGCTCATCCGCCCCTTTCGGCCCGCCCGGTCCTTTCGGCTCGCCTGATCCTTTCGGCTCGCCCGATCCTTGCGGTTCTTCCGGTTCTTCCGACCCATTGACCCTTTACGGAACCGGAACCTACCCTAAGTCCCGCGCTGTGAAAGCGCTTTCTAATCGGCGCTTCCTCCGCACGGCACACACGCAACTCACCGCACACCCGGCGACCGGCAGCCGGCCATCAGCCAAGCCAGCCCAGGGAGCGCCATGAGTTCCATGAGTTCCGCGAGTTCCGCGGCTCCGAGGAGAGCGCCGAGAGGCGCACCCAGAGCCCTGCTCGTCTTCGTCGCCCTGCTCGCGCTCGTCGTGGGCCTCGGGATCGCGGCCCCGCCGCGCGCCGAGGCCGCCCCCGCCTTCCGTGTCCTGGTCTTCTCCAAGGTCACGAACTACCCCCACGACTCGATCCCGGCGGGCATCGAGGCGATCAAGAAGCTCGGCGGCGAGAACGGCTTCGAGGTCGAGGCCACGGACGACGCCGGGGCGTTCACCGACGCCAATCTGGCCCGCTTCCAGGCCGTCGTCTTCAACAACACCAACTCCACGCCCGAGAAGGGCGACCTGCTCGACGCGGGGCAGCGCGCCGCGTTCCAGAAGTACGTCCGGGCGGGCGGCGGCTGGGTCGGGCTGCACGCGGCGTCGGCGAGTGAGCGCGACTGGAACTGGTACGAGGGCCTGGTCGGGGCGATCTTCGACAAGCACCCCGCCGTCCAGAAGGGACGGGTCAAGGTCCTCGACCGCGCGCACCCGTCCACGAAGGGCCTTCCGGAGCTCTGGGAGCGCGAGGAGGAGTGGTACAACTGGCGCACCAATCCCACGGGGAAGGTGCACACCCTCGCGCAGATCAAGGTGCGCGACGGCATCACCGGGCTCGACGAGGGCGCCGACCACCCGTGGTCCTGGTGCCAGAACTACGACGGCGGCCGCTCCTGGTACACGGCGGGCGGGCACGCCGAGTCCTCCTTCAAGGAGGAGGGGTTCCTCCAGCACATCCTCGGCGGCATCCAGTGGGCCGCAGGTGACAAGCCGGGCGACTGCACGGCCACCAAGACGGGCGCCTTCCAGCGCACTCCGCTGGCCACCGCGGACCTCGCCGACCCGTTCGAGCTGGCCGTCGCGCCGGACCGCAGGGTCTTCTTCGTGCAGCGCACCGGAAAGCTGAAGATCATCGACCAGGAGACGCTCAAGGTCTCCACGGCGCTCGATCTCGCGTACACGCCGGAGATGACGAGCCAGTCGGACGGGCTGCTCGGTCTCGCGCTGGATCCGGATTTCGAGGACAACCACTGGCTGTATCTGCTGCACTCCGACAAGACGGAGAAGCGGATCAATCTCTCCCGCTTCACCGAGGCGGGCGGGAAGGTCGCGGCGTCGTCGGAGAAGCGGCTGCTGACGATTCCGACGTGGCGCGGCGAGGGCCGGGCCAATTCGCACATGGCGGGGTCGATCGCCTTCGACAAGAAGGGCGACCTGTACGTCGCGACGGGCGACAACACCGATCCGTTCGCGTCGGACGGCTTCGCGCCGATCGACGAACGCGAGGGGCGCCGGGCCTGGGACGCGCAGGGCACCGCGGGGAACACGAACGATCTGCGCGGCAAGATCCTGCGGATCACGCCGAAGGACGACGGGACGTACGGCGTGCCGGAGGGGAACCTCTTCCCTCCCGGAACGGACAGGACGCGCTCCGAGGTGTACGCGATGGGGCTGCGCAACCCCTTCCGCATCACCACGGATCCGATCAGCGGCGCTCTGCTGATGGCCGACTACGGCCCGGACGCGAAGAAGGCGGTGGCGGACCGCGGCCCCGAGGGGACGGTCGAGTACGACCGGATCACCAAGGCGGGCAATTACGGGTGGCCCTACTGCATCGGCGACAACACCCCGTTCAACGACTACGACTTCGCGACGAAGACGTCGAAGGACAAGTTCGACTGCGCGAAGATCGTCAATGACTCGCCGAACAACACGGGCCTGCGCGAACTGCCGCCCGCCGAGCCCGCGAACGTCTGGTACGCCTACTCCGAGTCCAAGGAGTTCCCCGAGCTCGGCACGGGTGGCGGCGGCCCGATGAGCGGCCCCGTGTACGACTACGACGCGGCGAACACGTACAAGACCAAGTTCCCCGAGTACTTCGAGGGGAAGTGGCTCGCGTACGAGCTGACCCGGCAGTGGTTCAAGACCTTCTCGATCCAGGAGAAGGACCAGTCGTTCTCCGACCCGCGCTTCCCGCCTGCCAAGAAGGGCGATCTGCAGTCCATCAACTCCGTCTTCTCCGACATGAAGTGGAATCAGCCCTTCGACGCCGACTTCGGTCCTGACGGGGCGCTCTACGTGATCGACTTCGGGCTGGGCAGCGGCACGGGCCGCGGCGGCAGCAACGAGGGCTCGGGCATCTACCGCATCGACTACGTGGCGGACGGCCGCCTCCCCGACGCCCGGGTCACCGCGACGCCGGACAACGGGCGCACGCCCCTCACCGTGAAGTTCTCCAGCGAGGGATCGGGACTGCCGGACGGCACACCCGTCACGTACGCATGGGACTTCGACGGCAACGGCACGACCGACTCCACCGAGGCGAACCCGACACACAAGTACACGGCGAAGGGGCAGTTCACCGCCCGTCTGAAGGTGACCGGGCCCAACGAGCTGAGCGCTCTCGCGGTACGGGACATCACGGTCGGCAACACGCGGCCGGAGGTGACCATCCAGCAGCCGCCGAACGGCGGGACGTTCAGCTTCGGGGACACCATCCCGTTCAAGGTCAAGGTGACGGACCGGGAGGACGGCCGGATCGACTGCGAACGGGTCGTCGTGCAGTCCCAGTTGGGGCACGACACCCATCTGCACCCGCTGGACAACTACAAGGGCTGCGCGGGCGAGATCGTGACCGATGCCGGTGACAGCCACGGCCCGGGGCAGAACCTGTACTACGGCATCACGGCGCAGTACGAGGACAAGGGGGCGGGCGGCGTGCCCGCGCTGACCGGCTCGGCTTCGCTGACGCTGCGGACCTCCTACCGCGAGGCCGAGCACCGGACCGCCACGGGCGGCGCGCACGGCGGGGCGGACACCGGCGACCGCGCGGACGCGTCCGGCGGCAAGCGGCTCATCGAGATCGAGGACGGGGACTGGGTCTCCTTCGACCCGGTGCACCTCAAGGGCGTCGACTCCGTGACCGTGGGGGCGGCTTCGGGCGGTCTCGGCGGTGACGTCGAGTTCCGCGCCGGGTCTCCGACGGGCGAGCTGCTCGGCAAGGTGAGCGTGCCGAACACCGGCGGCTGGGGCAACTTCATCTCGCCGACCACCGAACTGGCCGCCCACGACGGCACGACGAAGCTGTACGCCGTCTTCAGCAACCCCCAGTGGTCGTCCGACAAGCCCGACCTCCTCACCGTCGACTGGCTGCACTTCAACGGTCCCGGGGTCGAGAAGAACGCCGGTGCGAAGGTGACCGTCAAGGCGGCGCCGGACACGGGCCCCGCGCCCCTCGCCGTCAAGCTCACCAGCACGGTGCAGCTCCCGGCGGGCCGCACCGCGGCCTCGTACCACTGGGACTTCGGCGACAACTCCAAGCCCGGCGGCACGGAGAGCGGCAGCGCCGAGCACGCGTACGCGCGCGCGGGGACGTACACGGCTCATCTGACCGTCACCGACGACAAGGGCGACACGACGACCGGCGCTGTCCGGATCACGGCGAAGTGAGGACGACCATGACCCTGACCGGATCTCCGAGCGCGTCTTCCGTCGACAGCGCCAGACGAGCCTTTCTCCTTACGTGCGTCGGTACGTCCCTGGGGCTCGCGGCAGCGGTCGGCGGGGCGCTGCCCGCGCGGGCGGCGGAGCGGGCGCACAAGCGGCGCATCCCGCGCGGCGGCATCGGCATGCACCTGTACACGATGCGCGACGCACTGCCGCGGGACTTCGCGGGCACCCTGGAGCAGCTGGCCGACATCGGCTACGCGACCGTGGGGGTGAGCGGCCGCCACGGGTACGACGCCGCCGGGATCCGGCGGCTGCTCGATGCCGTCGGCCTGCGCGCCGTCCTGGAGCACGTCGCCTATCCGACGCTCACCGGCAGCGGGCTCCCCCAGGCGCTCGACGACCTGCACACCTTGGGCGCCAAGTGGCCCGTGGTACCGAGCCTGCCCGGCGCGCTGCACACGCCGGACGGCTTCCGGGAGGCGGCGCGGCAGTTCAACCTGATCGGGCGCGCCTCGCGCGAGGCGGGACTCGGCCCCGTGCTGTTCCACAACCACGGCACGGACCATGTGGTGGTCGACGGCACGAACCTGTACGACGTCCTGCTCACCGAGACCGATCCCGAGCTGGTCGGCTTCGAGCTGGACGTGTACTGGGCGGTGAAGGGCGGCGCCGATCCGGCGACGTACTTCCGGCGCCATGCGCACAGGTTCCCCGCGCTGCACGTGAAGGACATGGCGGCCGACGGCGGCTTCGCCGATGTCGGCTCGGGGACGCTCGACTTCGCCGCGATGTTCGCCCACGCGCGCGTGGGCGGCGTCCGGCAGTGGCTGGTCGAGCACGACTCCCCCACGGACCCGTTCGCGACCGCGCGGAACAGCTACGCGTATCTGGCGGCACTGCGCTACTGACGCGTCGCACGCTCCGGCTCGGCGCCGGTCATCCGGCGCCGAGCCGCTTGTAGAAGAGGGTCGTCGCGTGGAGGGCTCCTAAGGGGTCCGCCGCGTAGTCGGGAATGGTCCCGGCCTCGGTCCAGCCCGCCCTGCGGTAGACGGTCTCGGCGGGGCTGCCGGTCTCGGTGTCGAGGACGAGGAGGGTCACGCCCGCCTCCGCCGCCGTCTGTTCCGCGGCGGCCAGGAGGGCGCGGGCGAGGCCCTTTCCGCGGGCCTCGGTGTGCACCATCAGCTTGGCGATCTCGGCGCGGTGGCGGCCGTTGGGCTTGTCGGTGAAGGTGACGCTGACGGTGCCCGTGATCCGTCGGTCGTCCCGGTCCTCGTCGCGGGCCGCCCAGACGGCGAGGCCGCCCGCCTCGACGGCGGGGGCGAGGCCGTGCCACCAGGTGCGCGCCGCGGTCCGGTCCAGGTCCGCGAGGAAGCCGAGCGAGCTGCCGCCCCGCACGGTGTCGAGCAGCAGCTCGGCCAGGTGGCCGGAGGCGTCGCGGAGCCCGGCCGCGTCGAGGAGCTCCAGGCGCGGGCCGTCGGTCCTGAGGCCGCCGGTGGCCGGGCCGGGGGTCACCGTGCCACTGACCATCGGACTGCCAGACACCGGGCCCCGGCGAGCAGGCCACTGGTCACCGGACCGCCGGTCACCAGCCCACCGCACACCGAACCACTGCACACCGGACCACCGGTCAAGGCTTCACCACCACGAGCGCGTACCGCACGGCCTCCTCGCCCGCGCAGCGGAACCGCGACGCGCCCCACAGCCGGAAGCGCAGGCAGTCGCCGGTGCGCAGGGTGTGCGGCTCGCCCTGCACCGTGACTTCCAGGGCCCCTTCGAGCACCCAGATGTGCTGCTCCAGGCCGGGCACGGGCGGCCGGTCGTAGGCGATGTCGGCGCCCGGCTGCAGCCGTCCCTCGACCAGTTCGCCGCGCATCCCGGTGCGGGGCGGCGAGACGGCCCAGCGCATGAAGCCGGCCTCGTCGTCGGCCCAGACCGCCTGGTCGACGGCGCGCACCAGCTGGGCGGGCTCCGCCTCCACTTCGCTGAGGAGCTGCGACATGGTCCGTTCGTAGACGGCGCAGAGCCGGTTCAGGAGGGCCGCGGTGGGGCTGATCTCCGCACGCTCGGCCCGGGACAGGGTGGAGCGGCTGATCCCGCTCAGCTCGGCCAACTCGCCGAGGGACCAGCCGCGTTCGGCGCGCAGCTCGGACAGTCGGGCGGCGAGGCGCGCGTCGACTCCATCTCCGTCGTGTTCCATATTCGGGAAGCTATCCCGGATACGGGATGGCCAACAAGGTCGCTGGTGTGTGGGCTGCGTCTCTGCCCGCAGCCACGGACTCCCCCCGTCCCGCTCTCAGTCGTGCGCCGACACCGCCCCCAGCAGCTCCCTGACCCGCCCGGTCGCCTCCCGGAACTCGGTCGAGGCGAGGGTCTCCGCGTACCCCCGCTCCGGCTGCAGGCCGACCTCGATGACCTCCGCCACCGTGCCGGGGCGCGGGCTCATCACCACCACGCGGTCCGCCAGGTACACCGCCTCGGCGATCGAGTGCGTCACCAGGAGCACCGTGGTGCCGGTCTCGCGCCAGATGCGGTTCAGCTCGACGTTCAACTGCTCCCGCGTCAGCGCGTCGAGGGCGCCGAACGGCTCGTCCATGAGCAGTACGGGCGGCTCGTGCAGCAGCGCACGGCACAGCGCCACCCGCTGCTGCATGCCGCCGGACAGCTCGTGGGGGTAGGCGTCCTCGAAGCCGTCGAGCCCGGTCATCCGGATCAGCTCGTCGGCACGCGCGCGTGCCCACTCGGCGGGGAGCCTGCGCATCTCCGCCTGGAGGAGGATGTTGCGCCGCGCCGAGCGCCAGTCGAGCAGCGCGGCGCGCTGGAACACGTACCCGATGTCGGGCCGCGGCCCCCGCACCCGCTCACCGCCGAGGAGCACCTCGCCCGACGACGGCGACAGGAGTCCCGCGACCAGTTTGAGCAGCGTCGACTTGCCGCAGCCCGAAGGGCCGACGATCGCCACGAACTCTCCGGCACCGATGTCGAGCGAGACGTCCCGCAACGCGGTGACGTCCTTCTTCTTCGTACGGAAGCGCACGGCGACGTCGTCGATCCGCACGGCGGGCGCGGCCGCCGCGACATCCTCCTGCGCCGGTCGGCCGGTCTTTCTGAGCGTCGCGTCGTTGGGCATGGTCACCCCTTGATCCCCTTGGCCGAATCCCAGTACTCCGCAACGGACTTGGGGTTCTCGACCAGGCCCGCCTCGGAGAAGACGTCGATGGTCTGCTTCCAGTCCGCCGCCGTGTTGGCCCCCGGCGCCTTGCCCTTCGTGGCGTCGGTGTGGAGGAGCGTCAGGGTCGTCTTGAACTGCTCCGACAGGACGTCCTTGGGCGGGAGTTGTTCGGATGCGCCCTCCATCGCCGCGACCGCGGGGCCCGGCTTCTTCTCGGCCGCCGCCCACGCCTCACTGACCGCGGTGGTCATCCGCTTGGCCAGGTCGCCCCGGCCCTGGAGGGTCTTGCTGCCCGCGATCAGGCCGTTGGAGTAGAAGTTCAGGCCGTGCTCGGAGAAGCGGAGGTAGGAGACGTCCTTCTCGGCCTTGCTGCGCATGGTGGGGCCCTGGTCGCTCGCGTACCCGAGCAACGCGTCCGTCTTGCCGGACATCACCGCCGCGATCTTGCCCGCGGGGTCGGTGTTCTGGACCTTGACGTCCGAGAGTTCCATGCCGTTCTTCTGCAGGAAGATCGGGAAGGTCTTGGTGAGCGCGTCCCCCGCCGTACCGGCGACCGTCTTGCCCTTCAGGTCGGCGGGTGACGCGACGCCCTCGGCCTCGAAGGACTGCACGGATGCGGGCGTGGTCTGCAGGAACACCCCGAGGCTCTTCACCTTGACGCCCTGGTCGACACCGGCGAGCACGGCCGGTGTGTCGGCCCACCCGAAGTCGGTCTGCCCGGCGCCGGTGGCCTGCACGGTCTTCTGGGACCCCTGCCCCGCCCTGATCTCCAGGTCGATGCCGTGTTCCTCGAAGATCTTCTGCTTCTTGCCGTAGTAGAACGGCGCGTGCTCGCCGTACGGGTACCAGTTGAGCGTCAGGGTCACCTTGTCCAGCTTCTTGCCGGAGGCGCTGGTGCTCGTCTTGTCGTCGTCACCGCAGGCCGTCGCGGTCGCCGCGACGAGCGCCAGGGGGACGAGGCCGGTGAGGAGTCTGCGCGCGTGCATGGGACGGCCCTTCTCGCGTACGGAGGACATGGCGGGGGAAATCGGGGGGCGCTGGGGGCTTCGGTGTGCGGCCGGGACTCAGTACGCGGTGGTCGCGCCCTGGTCCCTGCGGCTCGCGTGCCACGGGAGCAGCAGCTTCTCCGCGATCTCGACGAGCACGAACAGGACCACGCCGATCAGCGACATGACCAGCAGTCCCGCGAAGAGCATCGGGGTGTCGAGGTTGCCGTTGGCCTGGAGGATCACATAGCCGAGGCCCTCGTTCGCGCCGACGAACTCGCCGACGACCGCGCCGGTGACGGCGAGCGTGACAGCCACCTTCAGGCCGGAGAAGAGATGCGGGAGCGACGCCGGGAAGCGGATCTTGAGGAAGGTCTGCCAGGGCCGTGCGCCCATGGTGGCGGAGAGCTGCAGCATTTCGGGGTCCACGGCCTTGAGTCCGGTGACCATCGAGATGACGACGGGGAAGAAGGCGATCAGGACGGCGATGAGGATCTTCGGGGCGATGCCGAAGCCGAGCCAGACGACGAACAGCGGGGCGATCGCGATCTTCGGGACGACCTGGGCGAAGAGGAGGATGGGATAGAGGGTCTTCTCGACGGTCGTCGAGGCGACCATCAGGACGGCGGCGAGGATGCCGACGGCCACCGCGATGACGAAGCCGAGCAGGGTCTCGTACGTGGTGACCCAGGTGTGCTGCCACAGGTAGTCGGGCTTGTCGATGATGACGTCGAAGGTGGCGCCCGGCGAGGGCACGAGATAGGCCTCGACCATCTCGGTGGCGGCGATCACCCACCAGGCGGCGAAGCAGACGACCAGCAGCGCGAGCGGGCGCCAGCTCTTCTCGGCGGCCTCGGCTATACGCTGCCGGAGGCCCGGCCGTTGTCGATCGACAACACCCGCCGTCTTCACGGGAGTTACTGACGCTGTGCTCTGACTCACGGTGAACTCCCCTGACATTCCCTGGTATGCGGTGAACTTGGGAGGCAGTTGCGTGGACCGGCGGGGCCGGTGCGGAGCTCTGTGGTGCGGAAATCCCGGAAACCGCTTTCAGAAAGCGCTTTCTGGTAGACTGCCCGCCACGCTAATGACTGGCTGACCGCAGGGTCAATAGGTCGGACCTGAGTTTCGCGGCGCGCCACGGCCCTGGGGGGTGCGGTGAGGGAAGCCGAGCGCGGTCTGCACGTCACGCTGGACGCGGTCGCCAGGACCGCGGGGGTCTCGCCCGCCACCGCGTCCCGGGCCCTGAACGGCACGGCCCGGGTCCGCGACGACCTGCGCAGCCGGGTCATCGCCGCCGCGGACCGCCTCGGGTACATCCCCAACGCCCATGCGCAGGCCCTCGCCAGCTCCTCCAACAACACGGTGGGCGTCATCTGCCACGACGTGGGCGACCCCTACTTCGCCGCCATCGCGAGCGGCGTGATGGGCGCGGCGGCCGAGCGCGGGCTGCTCGTCATGCTGGCGAGCACGTTCCGCGAACCGGGGCGCGAGATCGCGTACGTCTCGATGCTGCGCGCCCAGCGGGCCCGCGCCGTGCTGCTCATCGGCTCGGGCTTCCAGGACGCCTCCTGGGAGCGGGAGCTTGCGGCCGAGCTGACGCCGTACGCGCGTGGCGGGGGCCGCGTCGCCGTCGTCAGCCGACACCGCAGTCTGCGGGTGGACACGGTGCTGCCCGAGAACCGTGCGGGCGCGGCGGCCCTGGCCCGCGCGCTCCTCGGGCTCGGTCACCGGGACTTCGCCGTGCTCACCGGCCCCGAACGCCTCACGACGGTCGCGGACCGGCTCGCGGGGTTCCGGGCGGCGCTGGCCGAGGCGGGCGTCGCGCTGCCGCAGGACCGCGTCGTGGAGGGGGCGTTCACCCGGGACGGCGGCTACGGGGCCGCGAGGGAGCTGCTCCGCCGCGGCCACCCGCCGACCTGCGTCTTCGCGGTGACGGACGTGATGGCGGTCGGGGCGCTCGCGGCGCTGCGGGAGCGGGGTGTGCGGGTCCCCGACGACGTGTCGCTCGCGGGCTTCGACGACATCCCTCTCGTACGCGAGCTCACACCGCCGCTGACGACGGTGGCGCTGCCTCTGCCGCTGATGGGGCGGGCGGTGCTGGAGCTGGCCCTGCGGGAGCCGGTCGGGCGGCGGTCGCGGGTGGAGCGGGTGCGGGGCGAGGTGGTGCTGCGGGGGAGCACGGGGCGGTGCCCTTGAGAGGGGGCGGGCGTTCCCTCCGGCGGCACGGCATCGCAATCTGAATCTGAATCAGAGGAATCGGAATCGAAATCGCCGAAACCGGCCACGCCCGTAAAGGCGTGGCCGGTGGAATTCCGGAATGGCCACGGTGCGGAGGCGGCCACCTTTTTACCGAATCACAGGATTTCGATGTCCTTCACCTTCGGCGGACGGTGCGGGAAGGTGATGTCGGTCCACCGGTTGATGCGCACGGAGTCGCCATTGGCGTCGTAGTAGACCAGGTCGTTGTTGCCCGTGGAGATGCGGTCGACCCACCAGTTGCCGAAACCGGTGCGGCCCTTGTTGGCGTAGCAGTCCACGCTCGATCGGCCGTCGCCGCTGTGCGACCAGATCTTTAAGAAGTTCTCGCCGCCACGGCATTCGACGTGGTCGATGGCGAAGGCGTTGCCACTGGGCATCACCACGGTGAACGCGGCGGCCGCGGCGATCGCAACGGTTGCGGACCGGGCGACCCTCTTGGTTTTCGACAGCACAAGTACTCCCTGATTTCGGGCCCGGGCGTGGCCATTCAACGACCATTTCCGGGAAACGTTTTGCGCTTGCACGACGACGATCCTGTAGGTCTCCTGTACATGGCAATCTTTGAAATGGCGCACGGCCGAAATACATCGCCCAATGTCCTAATCAGTGTCATTCGGGTGATTTGATGGCCCTTAGGGCCAAGAGTTCGGGCAGAACGGGCGAAGAGAGTGGGAATCAGATGGATCTGCAACTGACCGGAAAGGCCGCCCTGGTGACCGGAGCGAGCCGCGGCATCGGTCTGGCCACCGTGTCCGCGCTGCTTGACGAGGGCATGCGCGTCGTGGCGGCGGCCCGCACGATCACCCCGGAGCTCAGGGCCACGGGCGCCACCGGCGTGGCCGTGGACCTGACCACGGCCGACGGGCCCGCCCGCCTCGTGGCCCGGGCCACGGCCGAGCTCGGCGGGCGCGGCGGACTCGATCTCCTCGTCAACAACGTGGGCGGCGGGGACGCAGACGCCGCCTGGACGGGCACCTTCCTGACCTGCACCGACGAACAGTGGTCCGACGCGTTCGACGTGAACTTCTTCGCCTCGGTCCGCACCACACGGGCCGCGCTGCCCCACCTCACCGCCGCCCGTGGCGCGGTCGTCAACGTCTCCTCCACCAGCGCCAGGACCCCACACGCCGGGCCGATCACGTACAGCACCGCGAAGGCCGCGCTGACCGCCTTCGGCAAGGCCCTGGCCGAGGAGTTGGGGCCGCGAGGCGTGCGCGTCAACACGGTCTCGCCGGGACCGGTCCGCACGGCCATGTGGGAGAGCCCCGACGGCTACGGCGCACAGCTCGCCGAGTCCCTGGGAGTGCCGCACGCCCGGCTGCTCGACGGTCTGCCCGACACCGCGGGCATGGTCACCGGCAGACTCGTGGAGCCGTCGGAAGTCGCCGCGCTCATCGCCTACTTGGGCTCGCCGGTCGCCGCCAGCGTCACCGGGGCGGACCACGTCATCGACGGCAACTCGGTCAAGACGGTGTGACGCGAGGACGGCGCCGAGGAGGGGGCGGCCGCGCTCAGCCCGCCGCCTCCCCCAGCGCGTCGAGCACCGGGCGGATCAGCGGATGGTCCTCGGCGCCGCACCGCACGGCCGCGAACACCCGGCGCGTGGGAGCCGCGCCCTCGACCGGGCGCACCACCACGCCCGACACGTCCATGCCCCGCAGCGCCGAGCGGGGTACGAGGGCGACCCCCGCGCCCGCCGAGGCCAGTGCGACCACTGCCCGAAAATCGTCCGACCAATGTTCCAGCAGGGGTTGGAATCCGGCCTGTTCGCAGGCGAGGACGACCACGTCGTGGCAGGGATTACCGGCGAAGGGGCCGATCCACGCGTCCTTGGCGAGCTCGGCGAGGGCCACCCGTTCCGCGTCCGCGAGCCGGTGCCCGAGCGGGAGCACCGCGTCGAAGGGTTCGGCGTAGAGGGGTACGCGGGTGAGCCGCGGGTCGTCCGCGCCCGGCGCGCCCCGGTACTCGACGGCGACGGCCACGTCCACCTGCCGGTCCAGGACCATCGGCAGGCTCGCGTCGCCCTCCGCGTCCTGGACGCGGACCCGGATGCCGGGGGCGGAGACGGCGAGGCGGGCCAGGGCGGGGGCGACGACCAGGCCGATGCCGGTGGCGAAGGCCGCGACGGTCACGGTCCCGGCCTCACCGGTGCTGTACGCGGCGAGCTCGGCCTCGGCGCGCTCCAGCTGGGCCAGCACCGCGTTCGTGTGCGTGAGCAGGATTTCCCCGGCCGCCGTCAGGCGTACGCCGCGCGCCGAGCGCTCGACGAGACGGTGGCCTGTCTCCTGCTCCAGGGCCGTGAGCTGCTGGGAGACCGCTGACGGGGTGAGGTAGAGCGCGGCGGCAGCCGCCGTGACCGTGCGGTGGTCGGCCACCGCACGGAGGATGTGCAGCCGCCGCGCTTCGATCATGCTGCCGATTCTCCCAAACCGGCAGCCACCACCGCACCACGGGCCCCCTCCGGAGCCTCCCGCGCGTCAGGCCTGGGCGGTCTCCTGCGCCAGCTCCGCCCGCGCCGCCACGAACGCGTCGACCGCGCGGTTCACGTCCTCCGTGGAGTGCGCGGCGGACAGCTGCACACGGATGCGGGCCTTGCCCTGCGGCACCACCGGGTAGGAGAAGCCGATCACGTAGACGCCGCGCTCCAGGAGCAGCTCGGCCATGCGTCCGGCCACCGACGCGTCGCCGATCATGACCGGCGCGATGGCGTGGTCGCCGGGCAGGATGTCGAAGCCCTCCTCGGTCATCCGCGAGCGGAAGAGGGCCGTGTTCGCGGCGAGGTGGTCCCGCAGGTCACCGGCCGACTCCAGCAGGTCGAGGACCTTCAGGGAGGCCGCGGCGATCACCGGGGCGAGGGTGTTCGAGAAGAGGTACGGGCGCGAGCGCTGGCGCAGCAGGGCGACGATCTCGGCGCGGGCGGCGACGTAGCCGCCGGAGGCGCCGCCGAGGGCCTTGCCCAGCGTGCCCGTGATGATGTCGACGCGGTCCATGACGCCGTGCAGCTCGGGCGTGCCGCGGCCGCCGGGTCCTACGAAGCCGACGGCGTGCGAGTCGTCGACCATGACCATGGCGTCGTACCGGTCGGCGAGGTCGCAGATCTCCGCGAGCGGGGCGACGTAGCCGTCCATGGAGAAGACGCCGTCGGTGACGATCAGCTTCCGGCGGGCGCCGCCTTCCGTGGCCTCCTTCAGCTGCTGCTCCAGGTCCGCGAGGTCCCGGTTGGCGTAGCGGAAGCGGCGGGCCTTCGACAGACGGATGCCGTCGATGATCGACGCGTGGTTGAGGGCGTCGGAGATCACCGCGTCCTCGGCGCCGAGCAGCGTCTCGAAGACGCCTCCGTTGGCGTCGAAGCAGGAGGAGTAGAGGATCGTGTCCTCCTGGCCGAGGAAGGCGGACAGGCGCGCTTCCAGCTCCTTGTGCACCTCCTGCGTGCCGCAGATGAAGCGGACGGAGGCCATGCCGTAGCCCCAGCGGTCGAGCGCCTCGTGGGCGGCGGCGACGACGTCGGGGTGGTCGGCGAGGCCGAGGTAGTTGTTCGCGCAGAAGTTGAGGACCTCGCCGGGCCTGCCGCCCGAGGTGACGGCGACCGTGGCGGACTGCGGGGTGCCGATGACGCGCTCGGGCTTGTGCAGACCGGCGGCGCGGATCTCGTCGAGGGTGGCCTGGAGGTCTTCGCGTACGGAGTCGAACATGCGGAATCCTTGAGGTCGGGGGGTCGCTGGTGTGGGCGGCGCGGGGCGGGCGGCGAAGGTCAGGCGGTCCAGTCGAGGATGACCTTGCCGCCGCGGCCGCTCGCCGCGTCGTCGAAGGCGGCCTCGAAGTCGCGGTGGCCGTACCGTCCCGTGATGACGGGTGCCAGGTCGAGGCCGCCTTCGAGCAGCACCGACATCGCGTACCAGGTCTCGAACATCTCGCGGCCGTAGATGCCCTTGATGGTGATCATCGAGGTGACGATCCGCGACCAGTCGACGGCGAACTCCTCGGCGGGCAGGCCGAGCATGGCGATCTTGCCGCCGTGGGTCATGTTGGCGACCATGTCGCGCATCGCGCGCGGGTTGCCGGACATTTCGAGGCCGACGTCGAAGCCCTCGCGCAGGCCGAGCTCGCGCTGGCCGTCGGCGATCGTCGAGGTCGACACGTTCAGGGCGAGGCTGGCGCCGACCTTGCGGGCCAGCTCCAGGCGCTCCTCACTGACGTCGGTGATCACGACGTTGCGGGCGCCCGCGTGCCGGGCGACGGCCGCCGCCATCAGGCCGATCGGTCCTGCGCCCGTGATCAGCACGTCCTCGCCGACCAGCGGGAAGGAGAGGGCCGTGTGCACGGCGTTGCCGAAGGGGTCGAATATCGCGGCCACGTCGAGGTCGACGGGCGTGCGGTGCACCCACACGTTCGACGCGGGCAGCGCCACGTACTCGGCGAAGGCGCCGTCCCTGCCGACTCCGAGGCCGACCGTGGCGCGGCACAGGTGCCGCCGCCCGGCGAGACAGTTGCGGCACTTGCCGCAGACCAGGTGGCCTTCGCCGCTGACCCGGTCGCCGGTCTTGATGTCAGCGACGTCACGGCCGGTCTCCACGACCTCGCCGACGAACTCGTGCCCGACCACCAGCGGCGCGGTGATCGTCTGCTGTGCCCAGCCGTCCCAGGCCCTGATGTGCAGATCGGTTCCGCAGATCCCGGTGCGCAGCACCTTGATGAGGACGTCGCCGTGGCCGATGACCGGCTCCGGTACGTCCTTCAGGCTGAGACCCGGCTCTGCCTTCTCCTTGACCAGCGCCTTCAACGCCACGGCTCCCGTCGTACGTCGCTTCTTCCCCCGACGACACAGGAATCTTCCCTACGGCGGCGCCCCGGTCCATCGAGGATTTCTTAAGCGCCGCCGCAGCTTTCCTTCAGGCCCCGCGAACCCCGGCGAAAAGGCGGTCAGGTCAGCGGGTCTGGCCGCGTTCGAAGTAGGCGATCAGCTCCGGGTCGAGGCCGGGGACCTCGCGGGGCGTCCCGCCGTCCCGCAGCGACTGCGTCGCCCGCACACCGGCCGCGACCGCCATGCGCGCCGCGACGGGAGACGTGTCGGTGCGCCCTCCCTCGCGTACGAAACGTACGAACTCGTCGATGAGCAGCGGGTCCGCGCCGCCGTGCCCGCCGTCGTCCTGCGCGTCCGGCACCGCGTACACGGCGTCGGCCTCGCCGCGGTAGCCCGACCGGCGCGCGTTCCACACCTTGACCGCTCCTCCGGGGCCGTCGCCGAAGTTCTCGAGCCGTCCCGCGTCGCCGATGACGGTGTAGTTGCGCCAGTAGTCGGGGGTGAAGTGGCACTGCTGATAGGCGGCGAGGACTCCGTTGTCCAGGCGCATGTTGACCAGGGAGACGTCCTCGACGTCGATGACGGGGTTGAGGTCGCGCTGGGTGTGCGGCGGCCAGTGGCCGTCCCGGGTGAACCAGTCGTCCGTCTTCGGCTCGCCCTGCTCGCGGCGGTGCGGGTTGTCGCCGTAGACCATGAGGTCGCCGAGGGCCTGCACCCGGCTCGTGTAGCCGTTCGCGAGCCAGTGCAGGACGTCGATGTCGTGGGCGGCCTTCTGCAGCAACAGGCCGTTGGTGTACTGCCGTTCGGCGTGCCAGTCCTTGAAGTACCAGTCGCCGCCGTAGCCGACGAAATGGCGCACCCAGACGGTCTTGACCGCGCCGATCTCGCCGCGCTCGATGATGTCGCGCATCAGGCGGACCACGGGCATGTGGCGCATGTTGTGCCCGACGTACAGGCGCGTGCCCGTCTCGTGGGCCGTGCGCAGGATCTCGTCGCAGGCCTCGACGCTCGTCTCCAGGGGCTTTTCGACGAAGACGGGCTTGCCCTCGCGCAGCGCCTCGCAGGCGAGCGCCGCATGGGTGTGGTCGGGGGTGAGGACGACGACCGCGTCGACGTCCGGGTCCTCGACGACCTTGCGGTGGTCGCTGGATATCAGCGCGCCGGGGAAGGCCGTGGCCGCCTCGGCCCTGGCGGCGGCATCGGGGTCGGCGAGCGCGGTGACGCGGGCGCCCGCGTCCGGCCGGTGGGCGGTGCGGGCGAGCGAGCCGCGCAGTCCGTAGCCGAGAACGCCGAGACGGAGGTCGGTCATGGAACTTCCTTCGCTTGAGCCGGTGTTGCGGGTGCTGACTTCGGGGTGCGGGCGCCTGCCCCGGGGTGCGGGCGGGGCGGACGAGCTTGATCCTTATCTATCCGGCCCCGCCCGCCCCTGTCGAGAGGCCCGACGCCCCGGCTATGCCCGATGCCCCTGTGGTGGATGGACGAGCACGTGGGCGAGGGCGACGCGCCCGCTCCCCGTGAGCCTGATCCGCACGAACCTCGCCGACTCGTCGTCCCCGAAGTCCAGGAGCGTGGGGCGCAGCGCCTTCCCGGTGATGTGCCGGGTCGTGGCGTCGGCGAAGTCCGCGGTCTTCGACAGCTGTACGTCGAAGTCCGCCGTGGCCGTCGACGCGCCGTTCCACACCTCGACCTGTCCGACGCGTCGCCTCTCGCCGAGGTCGACCTGCCACCAGGCGCCCGGCTCGGCGAGCGTGGCGGTGTCGGTGGAGGTGTCGCCGTCGACGGCGTACGCGGCCGGGGCCTCGCCGTCCGTGGAGGACTGGGTCGCCCGGCCCGCGCGAGCCAGGTCCGGGCGCAGTTGTTCGGCGGGCACCGGTTGGGCGCCAGCGCGCCGCGCCACGGCGAGCGCGTCGGCGGGCAGCCGGTCGAGTTCGGTGTGGTTGTCCCGCATCGTCGAGCCCGTGCCCCCGAGGGCGGGTGTGTCGGTGTCGGTCCAGTTGCCGGTGGCGTGGTTCTGGATGCCGTAGTCGGCCCAGTTGGAGACCCACTTGTAGCCGACGCGGGTCAGGACGTTGCCTTCGACGCGGATGTACGAGGACTGCTCGTCCAGGTAGATGCCGTTGCCGTCGCGTTCGGTGTTCCCGTACGCCGAGCGGTTGATGTAGTTGCCGGAGACCACCGTGCCGGGCTGGGCACCCTGCGTGTAGACGGCGCCGCCGTCGTGCTGGTCGTGCTCGACCCGCATGACGTCGGTGATCCGGTTGCCGGTGACGCGGTTGTCGCGCAGGACCGATGTCCGCGCCTCGGGCTGGTTCCAGCCCCAGCCGACGGAGATCCCCGAGTAGGGCAGGTCGGCGAGGGTGTTGTGGTCGACGCTCAGCTCCGCCTCGTACCCGGCCCAGATGCCCACGGAGTCCGTGTACTCGACTCCGGTGCGGCGGACGGTGTTGTACGCGACGGTGTTCCGCTCCCCGGCGAGCTCGGGCCGCGGGTCGGGCTCGGTGTCGCCGATGTAGGCGGCGCCCGAGGAGAGGTCGGTGAAGCGGGAGAGGGTGACCGACGAGTCCTTGGTGCCCGCTTCGAGGACGACGCCCGCGCCGCCGAGGTGGGTGAACTCGGCGCGGCCGACGGCCACCTGGCGTCCGCCCCGCACGGTGAGCGCCGCCGTGGGCTTGGTGTAGTGGCGGCCCGCGTGGTCGGTGGGACCGGTGGCGCCGGTGAGGGTGAGACCGGCCTGCGTTCCGGCGTAGCCCTCGTCGGTGGCGGGCTGGTGGTAGGCGGCGTACGCGAAGCCGATGCCGTCGACGCGGACGTCGTGGGCGCCGTCGAGGACCATGAGTTGCTCGGTCACGGGCGTGACCACGTGGGCGCGGCGCGGGTCCTCACCGGCGCGCGGCAGGTAGGTGACGGTGCGGTCCTCGGCGTCCCACACGAACTCGCCCGGCTCGTCGAGGAGTTCGCGGGCGTTCTCGAAGAAGGCGACGCCTTGGTAGCGGGCCGAGTCGACGGTGGTGGAGTCCCAGGCGGGGCCCGTGCGGCCGGTCCCGCTCGACGAGTTGGCCCAGCAGGGCTGCGCGAAGGTGATGCGGTCGCCCGTCACCCCGGTGATCCGGCAACGGTAGTTCCGCCAGCGGACCTTGATGACCGCCTCGGCTCCGGTCGGCCGCTTCCACTGCGCGATGCCGGTGGCTTCCGCGCCCGTCATGCCGTCTTTCGTGGCGTCGCAGGTGGCGGCGGCGCAGGCCGCGCCCCGGGCCCGGACGGCGCGGCGGCCGTCGACGAAGAGCTGGCGGGGAGCGACCCCTTCGGGGACGGCCGCGGTCCAGGTGCCGTCGCGGTTCTCCGCCCAGCCCTGGACCGCGCGGCCGCCGGAGAGCACGGGGTGGGCGCCGGGCGCCGCGGTCCAGGTGACCGCGTGCCCTGCGCGCCCGGAGTCGGCGGCGCCGAGCTTCAGCGGCGCGTCCAACTCGTAGGTCCCGTCAGCGAGTTCGACGCGCACATCGCGTGCTTCGCTTCCGATGAGGGTGCGCGCGGCGTCCCGGGCGCCGGTGAGCGAGCAGGGGCGGGCGGCGCCGCAGGCGTCGCCGGTGCCGTGCGGGGCGGCGTGCAGGACGCGCGGTGCTGGCTCCGCGGCGGCCCCCGGGGCGGCCAGGGCACCGAGCGCCATCGCGGCGCAAAGGGCCACGGCGAGAGCGCAGGGCCGACGGCTCAGAATCCGCAGACTTGCAGGCCAGTCACTCACTTGGCGACACCCCAGTCGGGGTGCCCGGGCATCGGCGGGTTGTCGAGGTCGTAGAGCCAGTGGCGCAGGAAGGCCCCGGTGGACGGGTCCCCTGTCACCTTCACCGCGTTGTCGATGAAGTCCTGCGTGGAGGCGTTGCCGTGCCGGTGCTTCGTCAGCCACGCCTTCATGACGGCGTCGAACTCGTCCTGTCCGATCTGCTGCCGCAGGGCGTAGAGGGAGACGGCGGCGCCGTCGTAGATGTTGAAGCCGCCGAGCCCCGTCGGCTTGCCGGGCGGACCGTCGGTCTTGCGGACCGCGTCGAGCTTCTCGTACGCCGCCTTCATCTTCTCCTCGATGGGCTGGAAGCCCTTCTGATCCGCCCACACGGCCGCGTAGAACACGGCGGGCCCCTCGTTCAGCCAGGCGTCCTGCCAGGTGGCGGGGGTGACGGAGTCGCCGAACCACTGGTGGGTCAGCTCGTGGACCATGGTGGTGGAGTAGGTGGGGCGCTCGAACCAGCCGGGGCCGAAGAGGGAGAGGGTCTGGTTCTCCAGCGCGTCGCCGTAGCCGTCGCGCACGATCTGCACGCCGTACGTGTCGAAGGGGTAGCGCACGCCGAGGGTCTTCTCCAGCCAGGCGAGCTGACCGCCGGTCTCCTCGACGATGGGACGGTACTTCGCGAGCTGGTCCTCGGGCACGAGGTGGCGCAGCTTCACGCCGTGCGGGCCGCGCCCGTACAGGTAGGTCTGCTTGTTGACGGAGATGCCCAACAGCTCCGGGGCCATCGGGGAGTTGAGGGAGAAGTCCCAGGTCTCCTTGGCGCCGGGGGCCTTGCGCCGGGCGGTGAGGTTGCCGTTGGCGGCGGGCGTCCAGCCCTTGGGCGCGGTGAGGTGGAAGGTCCAGGTGGCCTTGTCGGACGGGTGGTCGTTGACGGGCGCGAAAGTGTCGGCGCGCGACGCCTGGGCGGCCGAGGCGAAGCCGCCGTCGGACATGTGGCGCCAGCCGGGCAGGCCGACGGGCTTCGTCTTTCCGTTGCCGTGGTAGGTGACCTCGACGTCGAAGGAGCGGCGGTCGCGCAGTGCGCGTGCTGGGGTGACCGTGAGCTCCTGGCCGGTCTTGCCCGCGGCGAGGGACCAGGTGGCGGGCGAGCCGTTCACCGTGATCCGGTCGATGGCGAGCGAGTCCACGTCGAGGTTGAAGGACGACAGGCCCTGGGTGGCTCTCGCCCGGATCTTCATGGTGGCGGCGAAGTCGTACGTCACGGGCGTGAAGTCGAAGGAGAGGTCGTAGTGGCGGACGTCGTAGCCGCCGTTGCCGAGCGTCGGATACAGCGGGTCGCCCACGCCGTCCGAGCCGGGGGTGGGGGTGGGGGTGAGGGGTGCGGCGTGGGCGGGGGCGGCGAGCGCGAGGGTGGCGGCCGCGGCCGCCGTCGCGATGGCGGCACGCACGGTTCGGGTCCTTTTCTCAGCCATGGGGCGGCAACGTAGTAATCGCTTACTGTCGCCGTCAACACCCTCGACCGCCTGACCCCTTGGACATTTCTTCGTTGCCACTCTGGCGCCGGACCGTATCTCGGTACACGCTTACCGTCCCCGAAGGGACGCGGGGAACTCCGCGGCAAGCCACGGCGAACCTGCACCAGAAGGAAGGACGACCGAACATGGCAGACGCGTCGACACACGGACCCGGCCCCGCGCGACGGGCGACGATCATCGACGTCGCGCAGCGGGCCGGAGTCTCGTCGGCCACCGTCTCGCGGGTCCTCAACGACAACTATCCGGTGGCCGGGGCCACGCGCGACCGCGTCCACGCGGCGGTGGACGAACTCGGCTATGTGGTCAACGCCCACGCCCGCGCACTCGCGGGAACCTCCAACCGCACCGTGGGCATCATCGTGCACGACGTCGTCGACCCGTTCTTCGCGCACATCGCCCGCGGCGTGGAGCGGGCCGCGTCCGAGGCGGGTCGGCTCTGCATGGTCTGCTGCACCCACGGCGACCCGCGGCGCGAACTCGCCTTCGTCGACCTGCTGCACGAGCAGCGGGCGGACGCGGTGGTCCTGGTGGGCGGCGCGCACCAGGACCGGGCGTATGCGCGCGAGGTGGCCCGCAGGGCTCGCGGTCTGTACGCGGGCGGGGCGCGGCTCGTGCTGTGCGGGAGGCCTTCGGTGGGGGACGGCGTGCCGACGCTCTCGGTCGAGTACGACAACGAGGGCGGCGCGTTCGCCCTCACCGACCACCTGCTCACGCAGGGCCACGAACGCATCCTCTACCTCGGCGGGCCGCCCCGCCTCTCCACCACCCACGACCGGCTCGCCGGGCACCGCAGGGCGCTGGCGCTGCGGGGTGTGCCGACGGCTCCCGAACTGGTGCACACCGGGGCGTTCAGTCCCGCCTTCGGCCATCGCAGGCTGTCCGAACTCCTGGCTTCGGGGCTGGAGTTCAGCGCGGTGTTCGCGGCCAACGACATGGTGGCGATCGGGGCGCTGCAGGCCCTGGAGGAGGCCGGGATCCGCGTCCCGGACGACGTCTCCCTCGTCGGATACGACGACGTGCCCGCGGCCGCGACGCTACGGCCGCGCCTGACCACCGTGCGGGTGCCGCTGGAGGAGATGGGGCGGCAGGCGGTACGGATCGCGGTGCCCGACGCGGAGACCGATTCATGGCGGCCGCCCGCCGAGGGCGGGGTGCGGCTCGGCACGCACATCGTGGTGCGGGACTCGGTGGCGGGGCCTGCGGGCCGCGCGCGTCGCGCAGGCTACTGAAACCGGTTAACCCCGGGTGGGGGCGCACACATCCGTGGCCGGAGCAGAAAGAACACAGAAAGACTCCGACCCCTCTTGCGCCACATAGCAACCGCTTACATGCTGTCGCATGCCCACGGCGGCCGATCCACCGATCCACCGATCCACCGATCCACCAAGGAGTCATGGACCCCATGCCCGCACCGCATCTGACCCTGCCGCCCACCGACCGCGTCCTGTCCCCGCTCACCGGCTGGACCCGGGCGCACTGGGAGGCGCTCGCCGACCGGCAGCTGGCGGCGCTCGTCCCGTACGCGACACCGGGGTTCGCGCAGTACCGGCTGCCCGGCAGGAACAGCTGGTCGGGGGTCGTGTCGGACGGTCTGGAGGGGTACGCGCGCTCGTTCCTGCTCGCCGCCTTCCGGATCGCGGGAGCGGGCGGCGAGGTCGACCCCCGCCTCGTGGAACGCTACGCGCAGGGCCTGGCCGCGGGCACGGACCCCGACAGCGGCGAGAGCTGGCCGCAGCTCACCGACTGCTCCCAGCAGATGGTGGAGGCCGCGTCCATCGCCATCGGACTGCACGAGACCCGCCCCTGGATCTGGGACAAGCTCGACACCCGGGTCCAGGAGCGGGTGGTCGACTGGTTCTCCGGCTTCGTCGGCGGGAAGACCTGGGACAACAACTGGCGGCTGTTCCAGGTGGTGTCCGAGCAGTTCCTCGCCTCGGTCGGCGCCCCGTACAGCCAGGCGGACATCGACGGCGGCCTCGACCGCATCGAGGACTGGTACCGCGGCGACGGCTGGTACAGCGACGGCGACGGGCGCAACTTCGACTACTACATCGGCTGGGCCATGCACCTGTACCCGCTGCTGTGGGCCAGGATGACCGGCGGGGACGACGGCGGCCGCGCCGAGGTCTACCGGGAGCGCCTCACCCAGTTCCTCACCACCTACCCGCACTTCTTCGGCGGCGACGGCGCACCCGTCCACCAGGGCCGCTCCCTGACGTACCGCTTCGCGACCGCGGCCCCCGTGTGGATGGGCGCCCTGGCCGACTGCACTCCCCTTGCCCCGGGCCTGACCCGGCGCCTCGCCTCCGGCACGGCACGGCACTTCGTGGAGCGGGGCGTGCCCGACGAGCGGGGGCTCCTGCCGCTCGGCTGGTACGGGACGTTCCTGCCCGCGACGCAGGCCTACTCGGGCCCCGCCTCCCCCTACTGGGCGAGCAAGGGTTTCCTGGGCCTGCTGCTCCCCGCCGACCACCCGGTGTGGACGGAGCGCGAAGTGCCGCTCCCCGTCGAGGAGTCCGACCAGTACACGGCACTCCCCCAGCCCGGCTGGCTGCTGCACGGCACCCGGCACGACGGCATCGTCCGCCTGGTCAACCACGGCAGCGACCACAACCTCCTTGAAGGCCCCGCCCAGGACGACCCGCACTACGCCAAGTTCGCCTACTCGACGGCGACCGCCCCGGAGACCGCCCCGCGCGCGTGGGAACGTGCCGTCGACGGCCACCTCGCCCTGGTCGCCCCGGACGGCACGCCCTCGCGCCGCCTCCGCATCCACCCGCTGAGCTGCGAGGGCCGCGTGGCCGCCTCCCGCCACACGGCCCATTACCCGGACGGCGGCGAGGAGTTCCCCGTCGAGACGACGAGCGCGCTGCACGGCCCGTGGGAGATCCGCGCGCACCGCGTACAGGCGCCCGCGGGGGCGACCGTCCGCGAGGGCGGCCATGCGGTGGCGGACGAGACGCAGCCGCACGCCGAGTGCGGCCCCGGCTGGGCGCTCACCCGCACGACGACCGGCCTGACCAGCGCGGTCGTCGCCCTGCACGGCTGGGACGAGGAGGCGGGCATCGCCCGCGAGGTGGCGGCCAACGCGTACGGCCCGCACTCCGCGACACCGTTCCTGACGTCCGCGGCCCACCCGGGCGGCCAGAGCGTCCACGTCAGCCTGATCGCCCTGTCCCGGGACACGGTCGCCCCGCTCGCCCTGCGGGAGTCCATCACCTGCACCGTGGACGGCGACACCGTCCACGTCCGCTTTCCCGACGGCACCCGACTCGTCCTGTGACCACGTTCAGATGCCGCCCGCCTCCCGCCGGTGGATCTGCTCGACCAGCTCCGCAGCCATCCGCTTGATCGTGTCGAGCCCCGCCGTGCCCCAGCGGCGCGGCTCGACGTCCACGACGCTGACCGTGCCGAGCACCGTCGCCGTGCGGTCGATCAGCGGCGCGCCCAGGTAGGAGCGGATGCCGGTCTCGTCCACCACGGGGTTGCCCGCGAACCGCGGATAGTCGCGGACGTCCTCCAGGACGAGGGCCTTGCGGCGCACCACCACATGCGGGCAGTACCCGTGGTCGCGGGCCAGATAGCGGCAGGCTTCGCCGTCCCGGTTGCCCGGAGCGTGCAGACCCGCGAAGAACTGCTGGGTCTCGTCGAGGAAGTTGACCATGGCGTACGGCGCGCCGGTCAGTTCGGCGAGCCGGTCCGCGAAGGCGTCGAAGGCCGGTTCGGAGTACTGCCCGATCCCGAGCCCGCGCAGCCGTCGCACCCGTGCGGGCGCCTCGTCGTCCACGGGAGTGAGCAGGAGGCGCCCGGTCGGGTCATGCATCACGTGTGGGCTCCGTAGCTGGCCGCCGGGGCGTGGTTGAGGAGGTGTTTGACGAGGATGAGGAGGGTCTGGATGCCGGAGCTCGAGATCCGTGCGTCGCAGCGCACGACGGGCACCTGCGGGTCGAGGTCGATCGCGGAGCGCACTTCGTCGGGCTCGTAGCGGTAGGCGCCGTCGAATTCGTTGATCGCCACGATGAAGCCCATGCCGCGCTGCTCGAAGAAGTCCACGGCGGCGAAGCAGTCCTCCAGGCGCCTGGTGTCGGCGAGCACCACCGCGCCGAGGGCCCCTTCGGAGAGTTCGTCCCACATGAACCAGAAGCGCTCCTGACCCGGCGTGCCGAAGAGGTACAGCACGTGTTCCGGGTCGAGCGTGATTCTCCCGAAGTCCATGGCGACGGTCGTCGTGGTCTTGTTCTCCACGCCCGACAGGTCGTCGGTGGCCTCGCTGACCGTGGTGAGCAGCTCCTCGGTACTCAGCGGCGCGATCTCGCTGACCGCGCCGACGAAGGTCGTCTTGCCTACCCCGAAGCCGCCCGCGACCAGGATTTTCAGTGCGGTGGGGAAGGGGTCAGAGCTGTCGTCGTAATCCATCGAGCACTGCCTCCAACAGGGACCGGTCAGTGGGGTTGTGGTAGAAGTCCGGGGCCTTCTGGGTGAGGGCCCCGCAGTCGAGGAGATCCGAGAGGATCACTTTCGCCACGACCGCGGGCAGCTTCAGCTGGGCCGCGATCTCGGCGACGGAGGTGGGTGCCTCGCACAGACCAAGTGCGGTGGAATGCTCGGGCCCGAGGTAGCCGAGCGGTGTGGAGCCGGTCGCCATCACCAGGGAGAGCAGGTCGAGCTGGCTGGTCGGCCTCGTCCGTCCGTTGCTGACGGTGTAGGGGCGGACCAGCCGCCCCGCGGCGTCGTCGAGCCAGGGCCCGTCGTGCGGGGCCGCCATCGTCAGCGCCTCATTGACGCGGGTTCGCCGGCGGGTTGCCGGGGGGCGGTGATCAGATACGGGCGCACGCTCTTGACCAGCATCGCCATCTCGTAGCCGAGGACGGCCGCGTCCGCGTCGCGCCCGGCGAGCACGGCCAGACAGGTGCCCGAGCCCGCGGTGGAGACGAACAGGAGGGTGGAGTCCAGCTCCACGACGACCTGGCGGACGTCCCCGCCGTCGCCGAATCGGATGCCCGCGCTGCGCCCCAGCGAGTAGAGCCCCGAGGCGAGGGCCGCCATGTGGTCGGCGCTGTCCGGGTCGAGGCCGTGCACCGACTTCACGAGTCCGTCGGAGGAGAGCAGCACGGCGCTGTGCGTGTGCGGCACGCGCTGCACGAGGCCGCTCATCAGCCAGTCGAGATCGGATACATGGCCGGTCGGCGCATCGCTCGCCATGGTGGATCGACTCCTTGAGGTACAAACGTACGTAGGTCTGCGCAAGCAGCGGTGGTGGGCGCTGATCGGGCCCGATGTGCCGGTCAGCCGCTGTGTCCTTGCCCGTCGTGCGGGGCACCGGCCTGGTGCTCCCGCGGCGTGGGGTCGCGCGCGTCCTGCGCCTGGGCGAGGCCGATGCCGCGCTGGAACGCGGCCATCAGGCCCGGGTCGTGGCCGACGAGCTGGTCGCTCTCGGGCCGCGGCGACGGGGAGTCCCGCAGCTGGGGTGCGATGTGTTCCTGGGCGCGCCGCTTGGGGAGCTGCGGTCTGCCCACCCGGCCGCGCACGGCGCCGTTGCGGGGCGTCGGCGGTGCCGCGGTGTGCTCGGCGGCCGCCTGCCGGTCCTCGGGCCGGATGCCGGGGGTGGCATCGGCGGGCGTCGGCCGGTCCTGGCGGGAGCCGCGCACGGGGAGGGGCACGTGCGGGGCGCCGTTCGCGGTGCCCGGGTGGAGCGGCACGGGGGTCGGCTGCGGGGCGGGGCGGTGCCGGGTGGTGCGGGGCTCCGGGCGGGCTTGGGACTGGGTGGGGTGGGGCTGCGGCTGGGACTGGGGCTGAGGGGTGGGGTCCGGCCAGGCGGGGACGTCGGCGTGTACGGCAGCACGCGTGTCGTGTACGACAGCACGCGCGCCGTCCCCCGCTGCCTGCCCCGCGTCCCCGGAAGCGCCCTTCGACGCCGCCTCGGCCGCCGGGCGGCGGCGGGTGACCGGGTCGGCCTGCTGCTCCGCGCCCAACAGGTCCTGGGGCAGGATCAGTACGGCCTGGACGCCGCCGTAGATGTTGGTCTGCAGCCGCACCGCGACACCGTGCCTGCGGGCGAGCGCGGAGACCACGAAGAGGCCGATGCGGCCGTCCTGCAGCAGGCTCGCGACGTCGACCTGGTCGGGGTCCGTGAGGAGGCGGTTCATCTTGTTCTGCTCGGTGACGGGCATGCCGAGGCCGCGGTCCTCGACCTCGACGGCGATCCCGGCGGTCACGAGGTTGGCGCGCAGCAGGACCTGGGTGTGCGGGGCGGAGAACACCGTGGCGTTCTCGACGAGTTCGGCGAGCAGGTGGATGACGTCGGCGACGGCGTGGCCGCGCAGGGTGCCCTCGATCGGCGGGACCAGCTTGACGCGGGAGTACTGCTCGACCTCCGCGATGGCCGAGCGCATCACTTCGGTCATGGAGACCGGGTTGCTCCACTGGCGGCGCGAGACGGCGCCGCCGAGCACGGCGAGGTTCTCGGCGTGCCGCCGGATGCGGGTCGCGAGGTGGTCGACGTGGAAGAGGCCCTTGAGGAGTTCGGGGTCCTCGACCTCGTTCTCCAACTCGTCGAGCAGGGAGATCTCGCGGTGCACGAGCGACTGCAGCCGCCGGGCGAGATTGACGAAGACCTCGACCTTCTGTTCGCTGCCCGCGTGGCTGGAGAGCTGTGAGGCCTGCACGACGGCGCCGACGGCGGCGTCCTGGGCGCGGGTCAGCTCCTCGGCGAGCTGGTCGAACTCGTCGCCACCGGGCCTGGGCCTGGCCGGTGCTCCGGAGGGCTGCGGCTGGTCGCCGCGGCGCAACTGTTCGACGACGCCGCGCAGTTCGGCCTGGCCACGGGCGGTGGCGCGGCGCAGCGCGACGACCCGGTCGCGCACGGACTTGGCGGCGCGCTCGGCGGCGATGACGGCCGTCGCGATGGCGGCCAGGCCGACCAGGGCGGCCGCGGTGAGGACGGCGAGCAGGGCCGGGCCCGGCCGGGCGCCAGTCGAGCGCAGGGTGAAGAGCACGGCCGCGCACGCGCTCAGGCCCACGGCGACGGTCGGCAGCACGGCGATGCGCAGGAGCTGCGGCCGTATGTGGGTCTCGGGCAGTGCGGCGGCGGTCCGGCCGGCGGGTCTGCCGTGCCGACCGCCCTCACGGCGGTCTGCGCGGGCGGCCGGTGCGCGTAGGTGAGACATCTGCGTCCTCGGTACGTTGCGACGAGGGTCCGGCGCTCGGCCCGACTCCCCTTTGCGGCGTGGTTGCGGCATCGCCGTGCCGGTCGGCAGGTCGCGACGTCAGCCCTGCGTCGTGATCCCTGCGTCGCCCGACGGCCACTCACGGTAGTCGGCAACGCATCACGTGCGGTGGGCAGTTGACAAAGTCTGCGGTGCAGCGTCCCGCTCTGGTATGACGCCTCGCACGCGGGTCCGATTCGCATCGCACGCAGGGACGATTCAAATCCCGCCGCCGCGCCCCGCGTTCCTGCTGTAATGGCGCCATGCACCTCAACCCTTACGGCGAGGACGCGGTGAACCTGGCCGCCGAGCTGGCCAACCACCGTCCGCGCAGCGCCGAGGAGCTGGCGGACCGCTGCCGCGCCGCCGGGCTGAAGCTGGAGCACCCCGTCGCGCACGACGACCTGGCGCGCACCCAGGACACCCTGGACGCCTGGGAGAAGGTCGTCGACACCACCGCAGAGCCCGAGCGGGCCGCGCTGGTCAACGCCATGCTGGCGGCGGCCGCCGCCTATCCGCGGCTGACCGACCACGCGGACAGCGGCTGGCACCTGCACTACCGCGAGGAGCGGCAGCCGCTCGGCGACCTGCTGTTCTCACTGATCGCGGTGGGCACCGCGCTGCATCTGGCGGGGCGGGGCATGCACCGGCTGCGGCGGTGCGCCGTGACCGAGTGCGTCACGATCTTCGCGGACACCTCGCGCACGGGGCGGCAGCGCTACTGCTCCCAGCGCTGCGCCAACCGCGACGCGGTACGCAGACACCGCGCACGAGCCGCGTGAGCCACGTGAGCCACGTGGACCGGGAGCGGCCGCCGGGCGGCTCAGCTCCTGGGCGGCGCGCTATCCGACAGGCGCCGCCTCGGGCTCGCCGCTGCCCGACGGGTGCGCCCCGGCGACGCCGTCCGCCACCGCAGGCTCCGGCCAGCCGTCCTCCGGCGTGATCGCGACGCCCCGCCACCAGGGCGCTTCCGGCACGGACCGCGTCCCGGGCTCGAAGGGCTCGCCGGGAGTGGGCAGCGCGATGGCGGCACCCGCACGGCGCGCCGCGGCCATGGTGCCCTCGCCCGGCTCCGACCAGGCGTGCGGGGCGAGGTTGAACGTCCCCCAGTGGATCGGCAGCAGCACGCCCCGCGGCTGTCCGCCCTGCAGGTCCAGGTGGGCCCGCACGCCCTCCTCGGGCGTCATGTGGATGTCGGGCCAGAAGTCGCTGTAAGCGCCGATCTGGATCATCGTGGCGTCGAAGGGCCCGTGCTCGGCGCCGATCTCCCGGAAGCCGTCGAAGTAGCCCGTGTCGCCGCTGTGGTAGACGCGGTGCTCCGGCCCCGCCACCACCCAGGACGCCCACAGCGTGTGCTGCTGGTTGCGCAGGCCGCGGCCGCAGAAGTGGCGGGCGGGGGTGGCCGTGAGGGTCAGCCCCGCCACCTTCGCCGACTCGTGCCAGTCCAGCTCGCGGAGCCGGTCCGCCGGTACGCCCCACCGCTCCAGGTGGGCGCCGACGCCGAGCGGCACCGCGAACACCGTGTCCGTGCCGACGAGGGCCTTGATCGTGGGCATGTCCAGGTGGTCGTAGTGATCGTGCGAGATCACCACGACGTCGACCGGGCCGAGCGCCGCCAGCGGCACCGGCACCGGGTGCAGCCGCTTGGGCCCCGCGAAGGAGAACGGCGAACACCGCTCACCCCACACCGGGTCGAAGAGGACCCGCTGCCCGTCGATCTCGGCCAGCACGCTGGAGTGCCCCATCCAGGTGACCCGCAAGCCGCTGACCGGCGGCTTGGCGAGGTCGGCAAGGGTGGTGGCGTGCACCGGGACCGTTCCGGCGGGGCCGCGGCGTACGCGCTCCTCCTTGCGGAAGTAGATCTTGGCGAACTCCAGGGACGAACCGGTCGGCCGGGTCCGTGCCCCCACGGGGTTCTGGAAGGATCCCTCGGCCACCGAGAAATTCGGTGACCTGCGGATTCGGGCCAGCCGGGCACCCGCGGGATCCGCTCCGAAAGCAGCGGACCGCAGCGAGCGCAGCCCGGGGAACAGGGACCGGGACACGGGACCTCCTGAGGGGGGCGGATAGGCCTCCCCATTATGTCCACCGGCTCCGGCTGAGTCCTGCGGGGCACCGGTACACGGCGCCCCGCCGTCTCCAGGGCCCCGCGATCACCGAAGCTCGTACACCGCCGTCACCGAGACCTCGTCCTGGATCCGCCCCGGCGCCACCGGCACCCCCTCCTTCGAGAAGGAGGCCACCGGGACCGGCACCGGCCGGGGCCGCCCGCCGTCGCTCTCCTCCAGCGAGACCAGACGGCCCAGCCTGCGGCCGCTCAGCTCGGCGTACTGCGCGGCCTTGGCCCTGACGTCCTGGTACGCCGACTTGCGGGCCTTGGCGCGCAACGCCTGCGGATCCTTGACGTCGAAGGCCACCGAGTGGATGCGGCTCGCGTCGCCTGGCGCGTCCACGACCGCCTGGACCACGGCGCCGGTCTTCTTGATGTCACGGATGGTGAGGGAGAACATCTGCGTGGCCCGGTAGCCGACCAGCTGCTCGTCCTCCGCCTTGGCCCCCTCGGCCCCCTTGGCCCCCTTGGCCCGGTACTGGTTCGACTCAGCCTCCTGGTCCCGGTACACCGCGGTCAGCGACAGGTTCTCCGTCCTGATGTCGCGCTCGGCGACCCCCGCGGCACGCACCGCGGCCAGCAGCGCCCCGGCCGCGGCGTTCTGCTCGGTGAGCGCCTTGTCCGCGGTCGGCCGGGTGACCTCGATCCCCGCGGTGAGCACCGCGATGTCGGGCGCGGCCGAGGCGGCGCCCGCCCCGGTGACGGTCACCGTCGCCGGGGCGGGGGCGGCCACGGCGGCCGGGGCCGCGGCCTGGGCGGCGACGGCGGGGGCGCCCGGCAGCCCGAGAGCGGCGAGCCCCAGGACGAGGGCACTGACGGAACGTACGGAACGTACTGAGCGCATGGCGAGGGTTCCTTCCGGCTGACCGTCCCTGCGGGGGACGGTTCGCCGTCATCCCAGCACCGGCGCGCCCGCGCGCCCCCGCGCCACTCCCGCTCTGTCACCTCACCGGCCGACTCCCCTTACGATGGCGGGCGTTCGCCCCACGATGCCGTCCAGCACACCTCGGAAGAGCGGAGTGACCGGTTGCCAAGGTCGTCGAGTTACGCGAGTGCCCACCGCGAGAGCCTCCTGGACCCGACGGCCTTCTGGGGCCGCGCGGCCGAGGCCGTCGACTGGTACGTGCCGCCGGCCACGGTCCTGGATCCCGACGCGCCGTCCGCACCCCGGTGGTTCGCGGGCGGCGAGCTGAACACCTGTCACAACGCCCTGGACCGGCACGTCCTGGCCGGACACGGCGACCGCACGGCGCTGATCCACGACAGCCCCGTCACCGGCACGGTCCGCAGCTACACCTACCGCGAACTGCTCGACGAGGTCGCCAGGACCGCCGGGATGCTCACCGAACTCGGCGTCGGCAAGGGCGACACCGTCGTCCTCTATCTGCCGATGGTGCCCGAGGCGGCGGTCGCGATGCTGGCGTGCGCGCGCATCGGCGCCGTGCACTCCGTGGTGTTCGGGGGCTTCGCGCCGCCCGAGCTCGCGGCCCGCATCGACCACGCGCGCCCCAAGGTGGTGCTCTCGGCGTCCTGCGGCATCGAGGTGGACCGCGTCATCGCGTACAAGCCGCTCCTGGACGCCGCCCTGGACCTGTGCACGCACCGCCCGGACGCCTGCGTGATCCTCCAGCGGCCGCAGGAGCGGGCGGAGTTGCGCGCAGGCCGTGACATCGACTGGGCGGACGCGGTGCGCTCGGCACCCACCGCCGACTGTGTGCCGGTAGCCGCCACGGATCCGCTCTACATCCTCTACACCTCCGGCACGACGGGCTCCCCCAAGGGTGTGGTCCGCGACAACGGCGGCCACGCGGTGGCGCTGCGCTGGAGCATGGAGCACATCTACGACGCCAGGCCCGGCGAGGTCTTCTGGACGGCGTCCGACGTGGGCTGGGTCGTCGGCCACTCGTACATCGTCTACGCGCCGCTGCTCGCGGGGTGCACCACGCTCCTGTACGAGGGCAAGCCGGTCGGCACGCCCGACGCGGGGGCGTTCTGGCGCGTCGTCGCGGAGCACAAGGTGCGCACCCTGTTCACCGCGCCGACGGCGATCCGTGCCATCAAGCGGGAGGACCCGAAGGGCGCGCAGGTCGCCGGGCACGACGTGTCGTCCCTGCGCGCCCTCTTCCTGGCGGGCGAGCGCCTGGACCCCGACACCTACCACTGGGCGCGCGAGCTCCTGGACATCCCCGTCGTGGACCACTGGTGGCAGACCGAGACGGGCTGGCCGATCGTCGCCAACCCCCTCGGCATCGAGGCGCTGCCCGCCAAGTCCGGCTCTCCCGGCAGGCCGATGCCCGGCTGGGACCTGCGCGTCCTGGACGAGGCGGGCGAGCCGTGCCCGCCCGGCACGGACGGCACCCTGGCCCTGCGCCTGCCGCTCCCGCCGGGCAGTCTCACCACGCTCTACCGCGACGACGAGCGGTTCGCCGCCACCTATCTGAGCCGCTATCCCGGCCACTATCTGACGGGCGACGGCGGCCATCTCGACGAGGACGGCCACGTCTTCGTGATGGGGCGCCTCGACGACGTCATCAACGTCGCGGGGCACCGGCTCTCCACCGGCGCCATGGAGGAGGTGCTCGCCGACCACCCGGACGTGGCGGAGTGCGCGGTGGTGGGCGTCGCCGACGAACTCAAGGGCGAGCTGCCGCTCGGCCTCGTCGTGCTGCGCCAGGGCGTGGACCGGCCCGCCGCCGAGGTCGAGGCGGAGCTGCGCGCCCTGGTGCGGTCCCGCATCGGCGCCGTCGCCACGCCGCGCCGCGTGGTGTCCGTGCCGCGGCTGCCCAAGACCCGCTCCGGCAAGATCCTGCGGGGCACGGTCCGGGCCATCGCCGACGGCCGGGACTACACCGTTCCGGCAACGATCGAGGACGTCGGAGTCCTGGACGAGATCACCGAGTCGCTGCGGGCGGGCGACCGGTGACCACCGTGGAGCGCCCCGGGGTGGAGCTCTCGGCGCGGGGGATCGAACTCGTGCTGCCGGGCGGTGGTGTGGCGCTGTCCGGGATCGACGTGCCGACGGTCGGCCCCGGGCGCGTGCTCGGCGTCGCGGGCGGCAGCGGCGCGGGAAAGACGCTGCTCCTGGAGGTGCTGGCCGGGCTGCGGGTGCCGCGCGGCGGGCGGGTCTCGGTCCGGGCGGCGGCGGTGACCGGCGACACAGCCCGGGCAGGTGCGGGAGAGGGGGAGCCGCTGCGGTACGGGTTCGTGCCGCAGGACGACATCGTGCACCGCGCGCTGCCGTTGCGGACGGCGCTGGAGTACGCGGCCCGGCTGCGCGGCACCGATCCCGGCGATGTGCCGCTCGTCCTGGACGAGTTGGGGCTCGGCGAGGCCGCCGGGCAGCCGGTGCGGACCCTCAGCGGAGGTCAGCGCAAACGCGCCAGCATCGCGATCGAGCTGCTCTCCCGGCCCCAGCTCCTCTTCCTGGACGAGCCGACCTCCGGACTCGACCCGCTCGCCGGAGCGCAGCTGACCCGGTACCTGGCCCGGCTCGCGGCGAGCGGCGTAACGGTCGTGTTCACCACGCACACACCCGCCGATCTGCACCACTGCGACCAGGTGATGTTCATCGCGCCGAACGGCAGGCCGGGCCCTTCGGGCACCCCGGCCGAGCTGGCGCGGCGGTCGCCCGACGGCACCTTCGAGGCGCTCTACTCCATGGAGATGCCAAGAGAGATGCCAAGGGAGACGCCAGGGGAGACGCCAGGGGAGACGCCGTCGGCCAGTGAGGCGTCGCCCCAGGAAGAGCCGCCGGAACCCGCCGCCGCACGCCCTCGGTTCTCCCCCGCGACCGGACAGCTGCGCCAGTGGGCCGTCCTCACCGGCCGCGATCTGCGGCTCCTGCGGCACGACCGGCTGACCGCCGCCATCACCATCGGGTCACCGCTCGTCATCATCGCGATGTTCGCGCTGCTGTTCCGCCCGGGCGTCTTCGACCCCGGCCACCCGGCACCTGCGGCCTCCGCGATGGTGCTGTTCTGGATCGCGTTCGGCGCGTTCTTCTTCGGGCTCGCCTATGGACTCCCGCAGATCTGCGGCGAGTTGGCGGTGGTGCGCCGGGAGCGCAGAACCGTCCTGCGCCTGTGGCCCTATCTGCTGGCCAAGCTCACCGTCCTCGGGCCCGTCCTGCTCCTCGCGGACGCACTGCTGCTCGTGGTGCTGCGCGCGCTCGACCGGCTGCCGAGCGCCGATCTGTCCGTCCACGCCTCGCTGTTCGCGACGACGGCGCTGGCGTCGTTCGCCGCGCTCGCACTCGGCCTGTGCTGCTCCGCCCTGGTCTCCGAACCGAGCCAGGCCGCGCTGGTGCTCCCGCTGCTGTGCTTCCCCCAGGTGCTGTTCTCGGGGGCGTTCGTGCCGGTGCCGAACATGGCGGCGGGCGGGCGCTGGATCAGTGTCGCGATGACCAACCGGTGGGCGTTCGAGGCGCTCGGCTCCGGGGCCGGTCTGGAGGAGCTGTGGCGGGGTGGCGGCGCGGAAGGGCGGACGCTGCTCGACTCGTACGGGGACAGCTTCGGGAGCCCGGCGTGGGTGGGCTGGGTGATCCTCGCCGGGTGCGCCGTCGCGCTGCTCTGCGCGGCCTGGCTGGTGCTGCGGCGGCGCTGTCCGACGTCGGCGCACCGGCTCAGCACGTCAGACGGGGGGCCAGTTCGCCCCTGACCGGGGTGGCGGCGGCGAAGGTCTCGTACAGGAACTCCAGGAACCGGTCGATGTCCGCGGTGACGTTGGCGATGCCGGGCGAGACGCGCACCGCGCCGCCGGAGGGCAGGCCGAGTCGCCGGATGTACCCGTCGATGGTCGCGGCGTGCCACCGTCCCGTGCCGGTGCGCCGCAGCAGGCGCGGCGCGATGGTGAAGGCCTCCTCGCCCGCGCCCGGATTGCAGAAGCAGCCGGTGCGGACGGAGATACCGGCGGCGGCGCACTCGCGGGCCACGATCCGCTCGTCGACGACCCCGCCCTCGGTGTCCAGGACGTTGAGCGCGACCGTCCCGCCGCGCCCTTCGGTGCCGCGCGGTCCGTAGAGGTGCACGAGGGGCCGGCCGCCCGGGTGCCGGAGTGCGGAGAGACCCTGCAGCAGGCGTCCGGTCAGGCGGTTCACGTGTGCGGCGACGGCATCGGCGCCCACCCCGTCGTACCAGTCGAGTCCGGTGGCTATCTGCGGGACGGCGTGGAAGTCGGGGGTGCCGTCCTCGAAGGCCGCGGGTGCCTGGGCCATGCGGTGCCAGCGTGCCTGGGCGCTGACCACCTGGATCGTGCCGCCCGCGAACCAGGGGCGCCGCAGTCCGGCGAGTGCCTCGCGCCGGGCCACCAGGCTGCCCACGCCGGACGGAAAGCCGAAGACCTTGTACCAGCTCGCGACGACGAAGTCGGCGGGCACCCGGCGTAACGACAGCTTCCCGGTCGGCAGGTACGCCGCCGCGTCGAGGAGCGTGTGCCAGCCCGCCGCCCGCGCCCGCGCCACCCACTCCAGCGGATGCCGTACGCCGCTGAAGTTGCTCTGCGCCGGATAGCAGAACAGTCCGCGGTGCCGTCCGGTGAGCGCCCTGCGCAGCGCCGCTCCGGAGACCCGCAGCTCGTCCCCCGCGAACGGCACGAGGCCCACTTTCGCGCGTGCGGCCCGCGCGAACTCCCGTACGCCGTTGACGGAGTTGTGGTTGTCCTGGGTGAGCAGCAGGGCTCCCGTGCGCCGGTGGAAGGGGTAGGCCTCGGCGACCAGCTTGACGGCCTGCGAGGCGTTCGCCGTGAACACCACCGTGTACTCGGCCGGATCCGCGTCCAGGAACCGCAGGACCCGGAGCCTGGCCTCCTCGATCAGCTCGGTGGACGCGATGGACGCGGGGCTCTCGGTGTGCGGATTGCCGAACGCCTGGCCGCTGAGCCGCGCGGCCTGCGCCTGCACGAGGCCGCGGGGCACCGGCGCGGCGCCGGTGTGGTCCAGATAGATCTGCCGCGTCTCGTCGAGGTATCCGAAGTCCTCCGCGCGCAACCGCGCGAAGACGGCCTCGCTCGTTCCGTTCTCCCTCACGCCACCCCCGTCCCGCACGCGCGACGCCATCGGGCACGTGCGTCTGTCCCCTGCACCTGTCCGCAGCGTCTGCCATCCGTCCCCGCCTGTCCAGACCACCCAGGACGGGCCGTGGTTGTCGGCACAACTACGCAGGCGACCCGGTCCGCACACGCCGAAGGCGCCCCGGAAAGGGCGCCTTCGCTGTGCACAGAGCCGCCCGTCGGGCGGTTCGCCCGCTCAGGGAGCGGCCTCGATCTGCATCTTGAGGGCGTCGAGGTTGCGGAAGCCCTTCGCCTCCACGTGGTCCCCCGAGCTCTCGCCCCGGATGCGCCGTCCGATCCACGGCACCAGGTACTCGCGTGCCCAGTGGATGTCGTCGCGCCGCACCTCCAGCGTGCCGCGCGGCGGCAGCGGCGGCCATGCCTGGTCGGGGTCCGCGGGCACGTCGAGCCCGAGGACCTGCCCGGCGCGCAGCGCCACGCGCGTGTGGCCCTCGGCGGAGAGGTGCAGCCGGTCGCCGTCCCACGCCCGGCGGTCCTGGACGGTCTTGAGGGACCACAGGTCGAGGACGGGGCAGCCGTACCGGTCCGCGATGGCACGGACGTGCATGTTGTACGTGGCGATCTTGCCGCGCAGGTGCTTGAGCAGCGCCACGCCACGGGTGTCGAAGCCGGTGGTCACCATGACGGTGCCGACCGCCGACGAGAGGTCGGCGACGGCGCGCTCGAACCGCTCGGCGACCTCGTCGGGGTCGGTGCCGGGCCGGATGATGTCGTTGCCCCCGGCGCAGAACGTCACCAGGTCGGGGGCGAGCTCCTTGGCGCGCGGCAGCTGGTCCTCGACGATCTGGTCGAGGAGCTTGCCGCGGACGGCGAGGTTGGCGTACTGGAAGGTGTGCTCGGGCAGCCGGTCGTCCAGCAGGACCGCGAGGCGATCGGCCCAGCCGACGAAGGTGCCGTCGGGGCCCGGGTCGCCCACGCCTTCGGTGAAGCTGTCGCCGACCGCTGCGTAGGAGTTGATTACGCCGTTGTTGATGGGGTGATTGATGAAGGTTGTCGACTCTGCGCTCACGAAGACACATCCTTCACCTCCCTAAGTGACCTACGCCACCGTAGGGAGGGGTTGACGGTGCGTGAGATAAGCCACCGGTCAAGATTCACCCAATTTCGGAATAAGTGTCAGCACTCCACGACGCCCAGGTCGGCCGCACCGGCCGCCCTTTCCGGTTGACATGCAGCCATCCGGCTGCCCATTATGAAGATGCAGCCGTTCAGCTGCATTACTGGGGGTGGCTGAAGATGGACGCGGCGTTCAAGGCGCTGGCCGATCCGAGCCGGCGGCAGCTGCTCGACCGGTTGCGGGACCACAACGGACAGACCCTGCGGGAGCTGTGCGCGGGCCTCGACATGGCCAGGCAGTCGGTGAGCAAGCATCTGGCCGTGCTGGAGGCCGCCGAGCTGGTGACCACGGTGCGGCAGGGGCGGGAGAAGCTGCACTACCTGAACGCCGCTCCGATCAACGCCATCGCCGAACGATGGATCAGCCGGTTCGACCGCGACCGGGCCAACGCCCTCGCGGACCTCAAGACAGCATTGGAGCAGCCGACCATGGGCACCGAAAGCAGCACCGACAGCAGCACCTTCTTGTACACCACGTACATCCGCACCACCCCGGAGCGGCTCTGGCAGGCCCTGACCGATCCGGCCTTCACCCGCCGGTACTGGGGCGTCAGCTTCGGCACCGACTGGGCCCCCGGCTCCCCCATGACCTGGACCGAGACGGGAGCCACGACCGAGGACCCCGAGCAGGTCGTCCTCGTCCACGAACCGCACCGCAAGCTGGCGTACACCTGGCACACCTTCAGCCCGCAGTGGGCCAAGGCCAACGGCATCGGCGAGGAACTGCGCGCACGACTCGCGAGCGAGCGCCGCTCCCGGGTCACCTTCGACCTCGAAGCCGAGGGCGACCAGGTGAAACTGACTGTCACCCACGAGTTCGACCGGACGGGCACGCTGCAGTCGATGTGCAGCCAGGGCTGGCCCGCCATCCTCTCCAGCCTCAAGACCCTCCTGGAGACCGGCGAGCCCCTCGACTGAGCCGCTCAGGGGCTCCGCGGAGGGTTGATTGCCCCAGGAAGCCATGTCGTATCGTCGAAGGCGCACCCACCGGCGAGTCGCGCCGGACGCAGAGCCCGAGGAGAGCCCGTGACGCAGCAGTTCCCGCCGGCAGAACTGTCGGAGCCCGAGCTTGCCGGAGTGCGCAACTTCCGTGACGTGGGCGGGCTGCCGACGGTGGACGGCCGCCGCGTCGCCCGGGGCAGGCTCTTCCGCAGCGGTCACCTGGCGCACGCCACGGACGCCGACGCCGCGTTCCTCTCCTCGCTGGGTCTGCACACGGTCTTCGACTTCCGCAACGAAGCCGACCAGCGCCTGGAAGGGCCCGACGTCGAGCTGCCGGGCGTGCGCAACGTGAACCTCCCGCTGACCGACCCGGCCGACGGCGCCGAGTTCTGGAAGATGGTGCGCGACGGCGACCTCGACCAGCTGCGCTCGATCCTCTCCGGCGGCCGGGGCGCCGACCGGATGGGGGCCGCGTACCGGACGATAATCAAGGAGCGCACCGCCGAGCACAGCAAGGTGCTGCACGCGCTCGCCGAGGACAGCGTGCCCGCCCTGATGCACTGCGCGGCGGGCAAGGACCGCGCGGGCCTCTCCATAGCCGTCACGCTCCTCGCCGTCGGCGTGGAGCGTGATGCCATCGAGGCGGACTACCTCGAGTCGAACGTGAAGCACCGCCGCTACAAGGTGCACCGCTCGGACAGCTCGCCGAACGCGATGTCGCCCGAGGTCATGGAGCTCCTGGACCCGCTCTTCGACGCCCGCGCCGAGTATCTGGCGGCGGCGTACGAGACGATCGAGGAGACGTGGGGCGACGTGGACACCTATCTTTCCGTGGGCCTCAAGGTGAGCGCCGGGACCCGCGAGCGCCTGCGTGAGCGTCTCCTCGACTGAGCTCGGCCGAGCGGCGGCTACTGGTTGTTCGCGCCCAGCTCGAACAGCAGGTAGAGGAAGGCCGCGAAGAGGTGGCCCACCGCCACATAGATGATCAGGCGGACCCAGAGGCCACGGGGCAGCTTCTCCTCCATGGTGTTGCGGGCGGGCCGCTCCGGCTGCGCAGGTCCCTGCTCTTCCGGTTCCGTCATGTCGGGTCTCCCTGGGTGGGGCCGCCGAGGCACAGCGCGGTGGCGGGGCTCTGCAGCAGTGTGTGGACGAAGAGAAGATCGGTGCCGCCGCGGTCGGCGGCGGCGATCCGGTGCGGGGTCAGCGAGTCGAAGTGCGCGCTGTCCCCCGGCGCGAGGGTGTGCGCGGTGTCCCCCAGGTGCAGCCGCAGCCGCCCCTGCAGGACGTAGAGCCACTCCTCGCCGGGGTGGACGCGCACGATGTCGCCCTGCGCGCCGTGCGGCACGTGCACGCGCAGCGCCTGCATGCCGCGGCCCGGGGCGCCCGCCTGCCAGTAGGTCCAGCCGCCCGCCGCGGTCGGTTCCATGTCCGGGGCGCGGACGACGGCGTCCCGGTCGGCGACCGTCTCGCCGAGCAGCTCCGAGACCGTCGTACCGTAGACACGTGCGAGCGTGAGCAGCATCGGCAGTGAAGGCTGGCGCTGCCCGGTCTCCAGGCGGGACAGATGGGCGGGCGAGAGCCCGGCGGTGCGGGCCGCGGCCTCCAGCGTGAGGGAGGCGCGGCGGCGCAGTTCACGCAGCTGGGGCGCCACGGCTGGGAGCGCTTCGGCCGCCTGGGGCGGCTCGACGGGCTCCTTGGGCTCGGCAGGGCTCATACCCTGATTGAGCCAGAGCCTTGCCTCCCGGGCAACTTTCTTGCCCGAGAGGCAAAAAGGGTCCTAGCGGTTCGCGACCGCCTGCTTCACCAGCGTCCTGCCGAAGTCCCACATCAGACCGCCGCCACTGTGCGCGTCGTCCATCACGGCGGTGAAGGCGGCCACGAAGCGGTCCACCTCCCGCTCCCCCACGGTCAGCGGCGGGATCAGCTTGATGACCTCCAGGTGGTCCCCGGAGACCTGGGTGAGGATGCGGTGCTTCTGCAGCAGCGGTACGACGACCATCTGCGCGAAGAGCCCCTTGCGGGCGGCCTGCAGCATCGCCCAGCGGCCGCGCAGCTTGAGCGACTTGGGCCGCCCGAACTCGATGCCGATCATCAGCCCGCGGCCGCGCACCTCGCTCAGCAGCTCGTAGCGGTCGACGAGGGCGGCGAGCCGGGACCTGAGCAGCTCGCCCGTGACCGCGGCGTTCTCGACGACCTTCTCGTCCTCCATCACGGACAGGACGGCGAGCCCGGCCGCCATGGCCTGCGCGTTGGAGCCGAAGCTCGCCGAGTGCACGAGCACCCGGTCCATCGACGAGTAGACCTTCTTGAAGATCCAGTCCTTGCCCAGCGTGGCGCCGACCGGCACATAGCCGCCCGACAGCGCCTTGGCGACGCAGACCAGGTCGGGTTCGACGCCCTCCTCGTGCTGGTACGCGTAGAAGTCGCCGGTCCTGCCGAGGCCGGTCTGCACCTCGTCGGCGATCAGCAGCGCCTTGTGCCGGTGCAGCAGCTCCTGGGCGGCGCGCAGGTACCCGGGCGGTGTCTCGTGCACGCCCTTGCCCTGGATGGGCTCGACGATCAGCCCGGCGACGTCGCCCTTGGCCAGCTCCTTGCGCAGCGCGTCCAGGTCGCCGAGCGGGACCGCCGTGTCGGGGAGCAGCGGCGCGAAGCCGTCCCGGAAGCCGTCCTCGCCGTTGACGGAGAGGGATCCCGTGGTGAGCCCGTGGAAGGCGTGCGCGCAGTACAGCACCCGCGGCTTCCCGGTGGCGTACCGCGCGAACTTCAGCGCCGTCTCGACCGCTTCCGTACCGCTGTTGCCGAAGAAGACCCGGTCCAAGTGCGGGCTGTGCTTCAGCAGTTGCTCGGCGAGCAGGCCGGGCAGCGGCTGGCAGTCGAAGCGGGTGAGGTCGGCGAGCGAGGCGTCGAGGACGTCGTGCAGCGCCTTGCGTACGACGGGATGGTGCCTGCCGAGACCCATCACGCCGAAGCCCGCGAGCATGTCGAGGTAGTCGTTGCCCTCGGCGTCCCAGAAGTACGCGCCCTCGGCCCGCTCGTAGACCTTGTCGAAGCCGATGGTGTGCAGCATGCGCGGCAGTTGGTGGTTGAGGTGCCGGGCGTGCAGTTCGTACCGTTCGGCGCCCCGCTCGGCGAGGAGTCTGCCGAGGTCGAACTCCTTGGCGTCCTTGGTGTCGAACTCCTTGGTCATACGCTGTACTCCTTGCCTGAACCCTGCTGGTCCGCGCCCTCCTTGGCGGTCAGCGAAGCGCTGATCCGACCGGCGATCTCGACGGGGGTGAGCCCCAGATCGGCGAGGACCTCGCCCCGCTTGGCATGCGCGAGGAACTGCTCGGGGATGCCGAACCGCCGCACGGGCACGTCCACTTCGGCCTCGCCGAGCGCGAGCGCGACCGCCGCGCCGACCCCGGCGGAGCGGCTGTTGTCCTCGACGACGGCGACGAGCCGGTGGCGTGCGACGAGCCCGGGCAGCTCCGGGTCGACGGGCTTGACCCAGCGCGGGTCGACGACGGTGCAGCGCAGACCGCGCTCCCGGAGCAGCTCGGCGGCCTGCAGACAGGTCGGCGCCATCACCCCGACCGCGACGAGCAGCACCTCCGCGTCCGGCTCCTGGAGCAGCACGTCCATGCCGCCGAGCCGGTCCACGGCGGGGATCGCGGGCCCCACCGACTCCTTGGGGAAGCGCAGCAGCGTCGGCGCGTCGTCGACGGCGACCGCCTCGCGCAGCTGCGCCCGGAGCTGGTCGGCGTCGCGCGGCGCGGCGATCCGCAGCCCCGGCACGACCTGGAGGATCGACATGTCCCACATGCCGTTGTGCGAGGCGCCGTCGACGCCCGTGACCCCGGCCCGGTCGAGCACGAAGGTCACGCCGCACCGGTGCAGCGCGACGTCCATCAGGAGCTGGTCGAAGGCGCGGTTGAGGAAGGTGGCGTACACCGCGACGACCGGGTGCAGGCCGCCCGTGGCGAGCCCGGCGGCGGACACCGCGGCGTGCTGCTCCGCGATGCCGACGTCCCAGACCCGGTCGGGGTAGGCCGCCGCGAACTTCGTCAGGCCGACGGGGCCGAGCATGGCCGCGGTGATGGCGACGACGTCGTCGCGCTCGGCGCCGATGCGGACGATCTCGTCGCCGAACACGGAGGTCCAGGAGGGGCCGTTGGACGGCGCGAGCGGCTCGCAGGTGAGCGGGTCCATGACGCCCACGGTGTGGAAGCGGTCCGCCTCGTCGGCGAGCGCGGGTTCGTAGCCACGGCCCTTCTCGGTGAGGCAGTGGATGAGGACCGGGCCGTGGAAGCGTTTCGCACGTCGCAATGCCGACTCGACGGCTCCGATGTCGTGCCCGTCGATCGGTCCGACGTACTTGAGCCCCAGGTCCTCGAACATGCCCTGCGGCGCGAAGGCGTCCTTGAACCCCTTCTTGGCACCGTGCAGCGACTCGTACACGGTCTGTCCGACGACGGGGGTGCGCTGGAGGATGTCCTTGCCCCAGGCGAGCACGCGCTCGTAGCTGTCGGTGGTGCGCAGGGTGGCGAGGTGGTTGGCGAGGCCGCCGATGGTCGGGGCGTACGAGCGTTCGTTGTCGTTGACGACGATGATCAGCGGCCGGTTCTTCGCGGCCGCGATGTTGTTGAGCGCCTCCCAGGCCATGCCCCCGGTGAGCGCGCCGTCCCCGATGACGGCGACGACGTGCCCCCGCTCGCCGAGCACCTGCCGCGCCTTGGCGAGGCCGTCCGCCCAGCCCAGCGCGGTCGAGGCGTGGCTGTTCTCCACGATGTCGTGCTCGGACTCCTCGCGCGAGGGGTAGCCCGAGAGGCCGCCCTTGCCGCGGAGCTTGGAGAAGTCCTGCCGCCCGGTGAGCAGCTTGTGCACATAGCTCTGGTGGCCGGTGTCCCACACGAGCCGGTCGACCGGCGACTCGAAGACCCGGTGCAGGGCGATGGAGAGCTCCACGACCCCCAGGTTGGGCCCGAGGTGGCCGCCCGTCCTGGCCACCGCGTGCACCAGGAACTCCCTGATCTCCCCTGCCAGTTCGTCGAGCTCGGCCCCGGAAAGCCCCTTCAGGTCCCGTGGCCCCCGGATGGTGTCGAGAATGGTCATGCTCGAGCCCCCTCTCTGGTTGTTCTCAGCTCACGGTGACGTCGGGCGCCCCCGACGGGACGCCGTCGTCCGCGATCTGCTGCAGCGTCGCCCCGATGTCGGACGTACGCGTCGTCGTCATCGACTGCACCGAGACCGGCGCACCGCCCCCCACGGCCACCGGTCCGACCTCTATGCGCCGCGAGAGGCGGCGCTCGGAGATCGGCCGGACCGGCAGCTCCGGGAGGCCCAGGGAAACGGGCTCTCCTGGGGTCATGACGTCACCCGCGGTTTCCGGAGACCGTCTCGCGGGCCGCACGGATGGACTCCTTGAGGGAGCCCATGGTGGCGAGGACGGCGGTCGGCTCGTAGCCGCAGTGCGCCATGCAGTTGGCGCAGCGCGGGTCCTTGCCGCGGCCGTACTTGCTCCAGTCGGTCTCCTCGATGAGCTCGCGGTACGTGGGGACGTAACCGTCGCTCATCAGGTAGCAGGGGCGCTGCCAGCCGAAGAGCGAGTAGTTGGGGATCGCCCACGCGGTGCACGGGAAGTCCGCCTTGCCCTCCAGGAAGTCCAGGAAGAGCGGCGAGTGGTTGAGGCGCCAGCGCAGCCGGTTGCCGCCCGCGAAGGCCTTCTTGAAGAGCTCGCGGGTCTGCTCGACGCCGAGGAAGTGCTCCTGGTCGGGCGCCTTCTCGTAGGCGTAGGCGGGCGACAGCATCATCTCGTCGACCTGGAGGTCGTCGTTGAGGAAGTTCAGGACCTCGATGATGGTCTGCGGGGTGTCGGTGTTGAAGAAGGTCGAATTGGTGGTGACCCGGAAGCCGCGCTTCTTGGCTTCCTTGATGGCCGCGACGGCCTCGTCGAAGACCCCTTCCTTCGCGACGGACTCGTCGTGCCGCTCCCGCATGCCGTCGATGTGCACGGCGAACGCGAAGTACGGCGATGGCGTGAACTTCTCGATCTTCTTGCGCAACAGCATCGCGTTGGTGCAGAGGAAGACGTACTTCTTCCTCGCCACCAACTGCCGCACGATCTCATCGATCTGAGGGTGCATCAGCGGCTCGCCGCCGGCGATGGACACCATCGGCGCGCCGGACTCCAGCACGGCGCCCACGGCCTGGGCCACCGGCATGCGCTGCTTGAGCACCCCGGCCGGGTGCTGGATCTTCCCGCAGCCCTCGCACTTCAGGTTGCAGGCGAAGAGCGGCTCCAATTCGACGATCAGCGGAAACTTCTCGCGCTTGCGCAGCTTCTGTTCAAAGAGATACGTAGCGACCTTGATGGACTGGCGAAGCGGCATGGCCATCTGGCTCACCTCCGAGGGAGCAGCGAAGAACGGTGCCATTCAAAGAAAGCGGGGAGCACGGCACGAAGAACGCGGAAAGCTGATATTCCACCGCGCACCGTGCCGATGCGGACGAGTTCGTGCTGTGGGGCATCCACGACCACCCGGACGGCCGCAACGGGCCGCTGACCGGTGCGTACGGCACAGTGCAGCGTCGCGGCGGACTCCATGTCCACGGCGATGGCGCCGGTGGCCAGGAGATCGCCGCGCTCGTGACCGCGGACGACGTGGTCGGAGCCGGTGAGCGGTCCGGTGTGCACGGTGCGGCCGGGCACGGCCCGCACCAGCTCCTGGACCAGCAGCCCGGTTCCCGTGCAGGGCGTGCTGCCGCGCGTGTCCCTGGTCTCCTCGGCGACGACCAGGTCGCCGGGGTGCATACCGGGGGCGAGTCCGGCACAGAAGCCGGTGGCCAGTACGGCCGCGTCGCGCAGGTTTTCCTTTCCGAGCGCACCGGTGACGGCGCGCTCGGCGTTCTGGGGGCCCATGCCGGTGCGCAGCACGGTCATGCCGCCCGGCGCGCCGCTGCGGTCGCCGGTGCGCAGGGCGAGGTGCTCGATGCCGAGCGCGCAGGCGATCAGCAGCGGTGCGGGGCCCGGCCGCGGGGCCGGGTTCCGGTCCATCAGCTGCCCTTGCCGGGGTCGGCGCCGGAGCCGCCCGCGAAGGGGTCTCCGTTGATGTACCTGCCGAGGGCGGTCAGCGGGAACACCTGTCGGTACAGGTGGTAGTTGATGGAGAAGTCCCAGGGGAAGCCGGTGCCGGTGAAGTACGGCTCGTCCCAGGAGCCGTCGGCGAGCTGCGTCTCCACGAGCCAGGCGATGCCGCGCTCCGCGGGCTTGGCCTCGCTCTCGCCCGCCGCCAGCAGGGTGAGCAGCGCCCAGGCGGTCTGCGAGGCGGACGACGTGCCGTGGCCGACCCAGCCCCGGTCGCGGTAGGAGCGCAGGTCCTCGCCCCAGCCGCCGTCGTCGTTCTGCACCGACTCGACCCACCGCACCGCGCGCCGGATCGCCGGGTGCGATGCGGGCAGCCCCGCGGTGACCAGTGCGGGCACCACCGACCCCGTGCCGTAGATGTAGTTGACGCCCCAGCGCCCGAACCAGGCGCCGCACTCCTCCTGTTCGGCGAGGAGCCACTCGATGCCGCGCCGGGTGCGCGGGTCGCGGGACTTCCCCTCGACGGCGAGCATCTCCACGACGTGGCCGGTGACGTCGGCGGACGGCGGGTCGATGACCTCGCCGAAGTCGCAGAACGGCAGCCGGTTGGGGAAGGGGCTGGTGTTGTCGACGTCGAAGGCGCCCCAGCCGCCGTTCTTCGACTGCATGCCGAGGTTCCAGCGCACTCCGCGGTCGATGGCGTTCTCCAGGCGCGCCTTGTCGGGGTGCGCGACCCGGCGCAGCGCGAGGGCGACCTCGGCGGTGTCGTCGATGTCGGGGTAGTTGTCGTTGTGGAACTCGAACGCCCAGCCGCCCGGCACGAGGCCCGGCCTGCGCACCGACCAGTCGCCGGGCCGCACGATCTGCTCGCCGAGCATCCAGTCGGCGGCCTTGACCAACTGCGGGTGGTCCGCGGGCACTCCGGCGTCCGCGAGCGCGATGGTCGCAAGGCAGGTGTCCCACACGGGCGACTGGCAGGCCTCGATCATCCGGGAGCCGTCCTCGCGCCACACGGCGAACCGGTCGAGGGAGGCGAGCCCGGCCTTCAGGACGGGGTGGTCCAGGTCGTAGCCGAGCAGGTGCAGCGCGATGACGGAGTAGACGGCGGGCGGCTGGATCCCGCCCCAGCAGCCGTCGTTCTCCTGGCGCTCGATGATCCAGCGGGCGGCGCTGTTCATCGCGGCCTTGCGCAGCTTGCGCGGCGCGACCTTGTGGTAGACGTGCAGCGCCTTGTCGAGCCGCTGGAAGACGCCGTCCCAACTCGCCACGGGGGCAAGGGGCTTGACGGGGCTCGGGACGCGCGCGTCGGTGTGCAGCTCGTCCAGGGCGAAGGGTGCGGGACGCACCGGCCGCTTGGCTGACACGACGGTGAGCGGCACTATCGTCTGCCGCGCCCAGCAGCCGAAGTCGTAGATGTTGAGCGGGACCCACTTGGGGAAGTAAATGAGCTCCGGTGGGAGTTCCGGCAGGTCGTCCCACTTCCACCAGCCGAAGAGGGCGAGCCAGATCCGGGTGAAGACACGGGCCTCGGCGATGCCGCCCCGTTCCCGGATCCACGCGGCGGCCTTCGCCATGTGCGCCTCGTCGGTCCTGTCACCGGCCAGGCGCAGCGCGACGTACGCCTCGATGGTCGTGGAGAGCTCGCCGGGGCCGCCGAAGAACGTGGCCCAGGTGCCGTCGTCGCGCTGCTCGCCGCGGATGAAGAGCGCGGCGGCGCGGGTGGTGTGCTCGTCCCGGATGCCGAGGAACTGCCGCAGGAGGAGGTCCTCGGCGTCCATGGTCACATTGGTCTCGAGGTCGCCCTTCCACCAGCCCTGGGCGTCCTGCCGGGAGAGCAGGAAGTCGGTGGAGCGCTGTATGGCACGCGCGGCGGCGTCACGCGGGGCTGCCGTCGTGACGGTCGTGGCGGTCGTATCGGTCAGGTCGACGGGTTCGGTGGACTGGCTGGCCGAGGCTGCGCGGGGCGTGGCCGCTCCGGTGCTTCCGTCGGTCGTCGCTGTCATGGCTTCCCCTTCGTGCAGTGCGATGGCTACATCTGCTGTGGGTCCGCCGTCGGCCGACGCGTCACGCCGGCCGGCGACTGCCTGTGGGTCCGGGGGTCACCCCCCGGATAACCCGGATATCCGCGCGATGGTGATCATCTCTCTCGTACGACGACGAAATCGGCGAGCGCGACGAGCTGCGCCCGGATCCGGTCCGGCATCTGGACGTGGTCCAGGGCTTCGATGGCGATGGCGTGCTGGCGCCTGGCCTCCTTGGCGGTCCACTCGCGGCCGCCCGCCTCTTCGATCAGGGCGGCGCGTGCGGCGAACTCCGACTCGGAGAAGTTCTCGAAGTCGCTGCTCTTGGAGTCGGCGGTGAGCAGTTCACCGAGCCGCTCGGACGCGGGACCACCCGCGGCGAGTGCGGCCACCACGGGCAGGGACTTCTTGCGCTGGCGCAGGTCGCTCCACGTCTGCTTGCCGGTGGCCTCCGGGTCGCCCCAGATGCCCAGCAGATCGTCCACGGCCTGGAAGGCGAGGCCGAGGTGGTATCCGTACTTCTCCAGCGTGTCGGCGGTGTGGTCGTCCGCGCCGCCGAGGACGGCACCGATGGAGACGGCGCAGGCGAGCAGGGCGCCGGTCTTCTTGCCCTCCATCTCCAGGCACTCCTCGACGGTGACCCGGTCGCGGTGCTCGTAGCTGATGTCCTGTGCCTGGCCGTCGATCAGCGCGCGCGTGGCGGTGATGAGGCGGCGGGTGGCGCGGCCCGCCTCGACGGTGCCGAGCTCCAGGAGGACCTCGTTGCCGAGCGCGAAGAGTGCGTCGCCGACGAGGATGGCCTGTGCGGGGCCGTGCACCTTCCACACCGTGTCGCGGTGGCGGCGCTGCTCGTCGCCGTCCATCAGGTCGTCGTGGAGCAGTGAGAAGTTGTGCACGAGCTCGACGGCGACCGCGCCGGGGACGCCGACCTCGGGAGACGCGCCCGCGGCCTCGGCGGAGAGCAGGGCGAGCGCGGGACGCACGGCCTTGCCACCGTCGCCGTCGGAGGGGTTGCCCGCCGCGTCGATCCATCCGAAGTGGTAGGCGGCCACGGTGTCCATGGGCGGCGCGAGACGGTCCACCGCGGCCCGCAGCACCGGGGTGGCCAGCGTCCTTCCTTGCTCGAGCAGTGAGGTCACGTCCACCGTGTCGGCAGCCGTTTTCTCGGCCGAGGGCACAGTCGGCACAGTTTCTCCTCTTGTTCCGGTGCTGTTTCTCTGGGGACCTGACCCCAGAAGGTCGAGCTTCACGCCGCCGCCTCCTCGAATGCGAAGAGGTGATCACGGGGGCGGTCGAGGGTGGAGAGGGCGGCCTCGGCCGCGCTGATGCCGCTGCGTACGGCGCTCTCCATGGTCGCGGGCCACCCGGTGGCGGTCCACGCGCCCGCGAGGTACAGACCGCGGGCGTTGGTGCGGGCACCGGGGCGGAGCCTGCCGACGCCGGGGGTGGGCGCGAAGGTCGCCGTGCGCTCGCGGGTGACGAAGAAGTCCCGTACCTCCGCGCCGTGCGCCGCGGGCAACAGCCGCTCCAGCTCGGGCAGATAGCGTTCGCGCAGTGCGGCGACGGGCGCGTCGATCTCGTCCTGCGCGATCGACTGCGAGAGCGCCAGATACTGCCCCTCGGCAAGGCCGGAGGCCTCGGTCCGGTCGAAGACCCACTGCACAGGGGTGCCGATCGCGGCGAAGAACGGCCGCTTCAGCACCTTCCTGTCGTACACGACATGGATGTTCAGGATCGGCGCGGTGTCGATGTCGAGGAGCCGGTCGGGCTGGTCGAGCGCGCCGTCGGGGAGGAGGTCGTGCGTCTCGTGCTGCGGCACGGCGAGCACGACGGTTTTGGCCTCGATGGTCTCGCCGGGAACCTCCACGCGCCAACCGCCGTTCTCCGTACGGGAGATGGAGGTGACTCGTGCCTTTAGTTCCGTACGGACTCCCGCTGCGTCGAGCGCCTTGCGGGCCAGCGTGTCATGCAGATCACCGAGGGGCACCCGGGCCCAGCCGATGTCGGCGGCGCCCGGTTCCGAGAGCAGCCCGGTCTTGAACACCATCGCGGCGAGCCCGAGTGAGGCGTCGCCCGCGGCGGCGTTGAGCGTCGCGACGCCCACGAGGTCCCAGAGGGCCTCGATGGCGCGCGCCGACTGACCGTGCCGGGCGAGCCAGCTGCCGAAGTTCTGGCCGTCGAGCACGGGGTCGGACGGGTCGAGTCCCTTGAGGGCGAGCGCCGCGCGCCCCACCTTGGCGCGCTCGGCGACCGACAGATGGGGATAGGTGGCGAGGCTCGCCGCGAGGTGCAGCGGCACGGGGAGCGCGGCGCGCCTGAGGCGCCCGAGCCGGTTGCGGTCGGCGTCGAGGACGGGCACGTCGAGACGTTCCTGCACGGGTGCGAGGTGTGCGCCTTCGATGCGGTCGAGGAACCATCGGTAGGCGGTGCAGCAGCGCAGATAGACGTGCTGTCCGTTGTCGACGGTGAGTGCGCCGCGCTGGAAGGAGAAGGCGAGGCCGCCGAGCCTCGGCCGTCCTTCGAGCAGGGTGACGCGCAGGCCCGCGTCGGCGAGCGCGAGTGCGGTGGTGACCCCGGCGAGGCCGCCGCCGACCACTACGGCGGCCGCCCCTGCGGAGCGGCCTTCGGCGTCCTCGATCAGCCCCTCGGGCTGCATGTCTTTCCTCGTCATGCACCCACCCCTTCGGCCGTTGCAGTCTGGGACGCGACCATGGAGCGGAGGGTTGCCCGCCGCTTTGCGAACGATGTCCCAACTGCCCCACGATCACTCCGGATGCGCATCACACACGCCTCCGGACGGTCTGTCGTGACACGTTCCGCGCGTCGAGGCCGGACAGTCCGCGCACGGCGACGTACGCCTTCTCGCGCCCCGGCAGCGAGACGCGGCCGCGCAGGACCGCTTCCGGCTCCCGCTCGATGCGGTCGAGGAGGCGGCGGTAGATGCCCGCCATGGCGGCCACACAGGCGCCGCTGCGCCGGTCCAGCATGGGCAGCAGGCGGTAGCCCTCGGCGAACAGGGCACGCGCGCGGCGCACCTCGAAGTGGACGAGGCCCGCGAAGTCGGATCCGGCGGGCGGCTCGGAGCCCGAGAACCCGGCGGAGCAGCCGAACTTGGCGAGGTCGTCGGCGGGCAGGTACGTCCGCCCGTCCTGGGCGTCCTCGCGAACGTCCCGGAGAATGTTGGTCAGTTGGAGTGCGAGACCGAGCGTGTCGGCATACTCCGGCGCGCGCTCGGCATGCAGCGCCCCCCGCTCCGTGCCGAACACCCCGAGCGAGAGCCGCCCGATGGCCCCGGCCACACAGCGGCAGTAGACCTTCAGGTCCTCCCACGTCTCGTACGTCTCACCGCGTACGTCCTTGAGGACGCCGTCGATCAGCTCGTCGAGGCCTTCCATCGGGATGGGGAAGTGCACGGCGGCATGGGCGAGGGCGACGGCCACCGGGTCGGTGTCGTCCTCCTGGACCCCGCCCGCGCGGATCCGCGCGACCAGCGCCCGGGTGTCGTCGAGCCGCTCCGCCTTGACGTCCGGCGGGAGCGCGCCGTCGCCGATGTCGTCCACCCGCCGGGAGAGTGCGTAGAGCGCGGACATCGCCCGCCGCTTGGGCGTCGGCAGCAGCCTGATGCCGTACGCGAAGTTGCGCGCCTGCTGGCCGGTCACGGCCTCGCAGTAGCTGTACGCGGCGAGCACCGACGCGGACACCTGCAGATCAGACTCCACGGCCCGGCTCACCCCTCTCCTCGCAGCACTGCACCCGCCTCGCGCAGCAAGCGCGGCTTGGTCGGCTTGGGTGGTCCCGGGAGGACGTCGTAACCGGCGGTGACGATCGCCCCGGCGGCCGCCCTCCCTCCTGCCACGAACCCGGCCAGCAGCAGCTTCAGCCTGCCGTGGACGCTACCCACCAGGGGGGTGCCTTCATTCAGCAGGCCGCGGGCGCGTTCCACTTCGAATGCGACCAGCGCGCGCACCGACGCGCCCGCTGTCGGCAGGGCCAGATCTGACTCACTCACGTGGAACCGCTTCATGTCCTCGACAGGCAGGTAGATGCGGCCGCGCCGCAGGTCTTCGGCGACGTCCTGGATGTGCTCGACGATCTGCAGGCCGGTGCAGACGGCATCCGAGCGGCGGACGCGCTCCGGGGTCTCCGTCCCCGTGATGGCCAGGACGAGACGGCCGATCGGGTTGGCGGAGAGCGCGCAGTACGCGACGAGGTCGTCGTACGTCTCGTAGCGCGCGATGAGCTGGTCCTGGCGGTTGGCCTCGATCAGCGCCAGGAAGGGTGCGGCCGTCAGGGTCCCGCGCCGGGCGGCCGGGCGCAGCGCCCGGACCAGCGGGTGGCCGGGGTCGCCGCCGTCGAAGACCTTGCCCAGGTCGGCCGCGACGGCGTCGAGGAGCGTCAGCGGGTCGTCCGCGTCGGCGTCCAGACCGAGGTGACGGGCGTGGGCGGCCTCCGGAGCCAGGTCGCCGTCACCGATGTCGTCGATGAGGCGGACGACGCCGTAGACGGCCATCAGGTCGTCGCGCCAGCTCCGGGGCAGGAAGAAGGGTGCCACCGGAAAGTTCTCGTCCGCGGCCTTGGCGAGGACGGCGGAAGCATCGCGGAGCTGGAGATCATCCGTAGCCATTGCCGTCACATCTCCCGTTCTACACTGCCGACCCAATACATCCTATTTCGGACACGCCGCCCGGCTCTCTCCGAGATGGGCCGTGCTCCGAGGCGGGGCGCCGCGCGATATCGCCCCACTTGCCGCGAATCAGCACCTGTACAGCTTACGTTGTACAACCCAACGCGCATCGTCGGGGTGTTCGGCGCATCACAACAACACACCGATCCACGTCAATCTTCCTTTACCGGCGGTGAGTTGGGAGCACCAAGTGGCTCCGGGGACACCATGTCACGACAGTGCCCCGCCAGGTTCCTCCAGGCGGGGCACTGCTGCCGAACGGGTGGTGGTCCGGTGGCTCGATCGGGCTACTTGCCCGTGAACTTCTCGTACTCCTTTATGACCTCGTCGGTCGGCCCGTCCATGCGCAGCTCGCCGCGTTCCAGCCACAGCACGCGGTCGCAGGTGTCGCGGATCGACTTGTTGTTGTGGCTGACCAGGAAGACCGTGCCCGCCTCCTTGCGGAGCTCGCGGATGCGGGCCTCGGAGCGCTTCTGGAACTTGCGGTCACCGGTGGCCAGCGCCTCGTCGATCATGAGGACGTCGTGGTCCTTGGCCGCCGCGATGGAGAAGCGCAGGCGGGCCGCCATGCCGGAGGAGTAGGTGCGCATCGGAAGGGTGATGAAGTCGCCCTTCTCGTTGATCCCCGAGAAGTCGACGATCTCCTGGTAGCGCTCCCTGATCTGCTCGCGGGACATGCCCATCGCGAGGCCGCCGAGGATGACGTTGCGCTCGCCCGTCAGATCGTTCATCAGGGCCGCGTTGACGCCGAGCAGCGAGGGCTGGCCGTCGGTGTAGACCTTGCCCTGCTCGGCGGGGAGCAGGCCCGCGATGGCGCGGAGCAGGGTGGACTTGCCGGAGCCGTTGGAGCCGATCAGGCCGATGGCCTCGCCACGGTAGGCGTTGAAGCTGACGCCGCGCACGGCGTGCACCTTGCGCACCCCGCGCTCCTCGCCGCGCCTGAGGATGCGGCTCAGGGCGGAGGTGGCACTGCCCTTGCCGGTCTTCGCGCCGTTGACGCGGTAGACGATGTGCAGCTCGTCGGCGATGACGGTGGGGATGTGCCCCTTGCCTGCGTTCGCGTCGGGCTTGTCGGTCTTGTTGGGCTTGTTGGGGGTCACGTCGTCAGCCACGGCCGTACCGCTCCTCCGCCTTCCAGAAGTACACGAATCCGACCGCGCCGATCAGCACGGCCCAGCCGACCGCGAAGGCCCACACGTGCGGCGGCAGGTAGGAGGAGTCGTACTTGTCGATCAGGGCGAAGCGGATCAGGTCCATGTAGATGGAGGCCGGATTCCACTGGAGTACGTCCCCGACCCAGCCGGGCACGTCCTTCTTGGTCGCGAGCATCGCGGGGATGCTGAACATGACGCCCGAGGCGTACATCCAGGTCCGCATCACGAACGGCATGAGCTGCGCCAGGTCGGGCGTCTTGCTGCCCATCCGGGCGAAGATCAGCGCCAGGCCCACGTTGAAGACGAACTGGAGCACCAGCGCGGGCACCACCAGGAGCCAGGACAGGGCCGGGAAGATCCCGAACGCGCACATGATCACGACGAGCACGATCATCGAGAAGAGCAGCTGCTGGAGCTGCTGGAGCGCGAAGGAGACCGGCAGCGAGGCCCGCGGGAAGTGCAGGGCCCTGACCAGACCGAGGTTGCCGGAGATCGCCCGCACGCCCGCCATGACCGAGCTCTGCGTGAACGTGAAGACGAAGACACCCGTCACCAGGAACGGCACGTAGATCTCGTGCGGGATGCCCTTCCTGGCGCCGAGCAGCAGCCCGAAGATGAAGAAGTAGACCGCCGCGTTCAACAGCGGCGTGGCCACCTGCCACAGCTGGCCGAGCTTGGCCTGGCTGTACTGGGCGGTCAGCTTCGCCTGGGAGAAGGCGAGGATGAAGTGACGCCGTCCCCAGAGCTGGCGGACGTACTCGAAAAGTCCGGGCCGGGCGCCGCTGACGGTCAGACCGTACTTGGCGGCGAGGTCGGCCCGGGAGAGCCCGTCATCGGGCGACGGAGTCGACGGTGATGCTGTCACCGTGACCCCGCCGTCATGCGTTGTCTCACTCACGAGTGGAAACTTTCGTCTTCAGAAGCGCAGCCGGTCGGGCGTAGGCGTGGGCCAGGGACCGGGGTATGGCCCGAATGCTCTCAGACCCGAGCTTGTCAGATGACGGGAGGTCGGCCCAGTCGGGTCAGCCGCCACACCGTACGCCACTTCATGGGCCTACGAGGGCCGCAGGGCGTGGTCCAGCCCTCCTTGAACCCGCCGAACCAGGCCTTCAGGGCCGGGCCCGAGGGGCGCCGGGCGAGGGTGAGGAGCATCCAGACACCGAGGTAGACGGGGACCAGCGGCGCGGGGAGGTTGCGACGGGCCAGCCAGACGCGGTTGCGGGCCACCATCCGGTGGTAGACCGCGTGCCGCGAGGGGGCCGTCGTGGGGTGGAAGAGAACCATGTCGGAGCGGTAGTCGATCATCCAGCCCGCGTTCAGCGCGCGCCAGGCGAGGTCCGTCTCCTCATGGGCGTAGAAGAACTCGCCGGGCAGCCCGCCGACCTCGGCGAGGACCTTCGTACGGACGGCGTTGGCGCCGCCCAGGAACGTCGTCACGCGCGAGGAGCGCATCGGGTCGGCGGCCCGCAGCCGCGGCACGTGGCGGCGCTGGGTCTCCCCCGTGTCCGGGTCCGCGATGCGGAAGCTGATGATGCCGAGCTCCCGGTCGGCGGCGAAGGCCTCGCGGCACAGCCGCGCCGTGTCCAGGGTGGCGAGCAGGCCGTCGTCGTCCAGGAAGAGCAGGATGTCGACGTCGGTGCCGCCCGGGCCGAAGGCCTCGATGCCGACGTTGCGGCCGCCGGGGATGCCGAGGTTCTCCGGCAGCTCGACGGTGCGCACGCCTTCGGGGACCTCGGGCACGGGGGCACCGTTGCCGACCACGACCACCTCGACCGGGTCGCCCTCCTGCTTGGCGACCGAGTCGAGGAGGGCGCGCAGCTCCTGCGGCCGGTTGCCCATCGTGATGATGACGGCGCCGACCTTCATCGTCCGCTCCCCTGTCGTACTCACTTGAGCCTGCTCGAAGCCAGGATGGACACGAGGTGCAGCAGGGTCTGCAGGACCGCGATCCCGGCCAGCACGGCGACGCCGAGCCGCGTGAAGAACAGGTCGCCCCGGATCTGGTCCACGATCGCCAGGACCAGGATGAGGAGGGACGCCTCGATGCCCAGGATCAGCCGGTGGAACTTCAGCGCGGCGGCGGCCTTGCGGGCCAGGGCCATGCCGGAGCCGCGCATCTCGGACGCGGTCTCCTTCACCTGCTCCTTGCCGTTCTGCGCGCGGGCCACGGCGACCAGGTCCGTCTCGGCCTTGATCATGATGGCGCCGAGCGCGGCGAGCGTACCGAGGAACGCCCACAGCCAGTCGATCCGGCCCGAGCCCCACAGGTCGGCGGCGCGCAGCCCGAAGCCGACGAGGACGGCCGCGTCGGTGAGGTAGGCACCGACGCGGTCCATCCAGACACCGGCCAGCGAGTACTGCTTGCGCCACCGGGCGATCTCGCCGTCGACGCAGTCGAGCAACAGATACAGCTGGACCGCGACGACACCGAGGACCGCGCCCCAGACGCCCGGCACGAGCAGGGCCGGGGCCGCGAGGACGCCGCAGACGGTCATCAGGTAGGTCAGCTGGTTGGGCGTGACCTTGGTGTTCACCAGGTGACGGTCGATGCGCAGCGAGATCTCGCGCATGTAGAGCCGTCCGCCCCAGTGTTCGCCGCTCCGTCGGTCCTTCACCCCCGGGGGGTGAACGACCGGGCGGAGCTCAGCTACCGATGGCTTTTGCATAGTCGGCGTATGCGTCCCTGATCTGGTCGGTGGACAGGTCGAGGTGTTCGAGGATCGTGTAGCGGCCCGGACGGGTCTGCGGAGCGAACTCCACGACCTTGACGAACTCGTCCACGCTGAAGCCGATCTCCTCCGGCAGCACGGGCAGGCCGTGGCGGCGCAGCACCTGCGCCATGAACGCCGACTCGTCGCGGGCACCGCGCAGGTGCATCGCGAAGGCCGCGCCCATGCCGCACTGCTCGCCGTGGCTGGCGGCGCGCTTGGGGTAGAGGAGGTCGAAGGCGTGGTTGATCTCGTGGCAGGCGCCGGACGCCGGGCGGGAGTCGCCCGACACGGACATCGCGATGCCGGTGAGGACCAGGCCCTCGGCAAGCACCTGCAGGAAGGCGTCGTCGCCGACACCGCCGGGGTGGCGGAGCACGGCTTCGCCCGCCTGGCGGGCCATGGCGGCCGCGAGCCCGTCGATGTCCTCGCCGCGCTCGCGGGCGGCGAGCTCCCAGTCCGCGATCGCGGAGATGTTGGACAGGGCGTCGCCGATGCCGGAGCGGACGAAGCGGACGGGCGCCTCACGGATCACATCGAGGTCGATGACGACCGCGATGGGGTTCGGCACTCCGTACGAACCGCGTCCCGCGTCGTTGTCGAGGGTCGCGACCGGCGAGCAGAGGCCGTCGTGCGACAGGTTCGTCGCGACGGCGACCAGCGGCAGGCCGACGCGCGCCGCGGCGAACTTGGCGCAGTCGATGATCTTGCCGCCGCCGAGGCCGACGATCGCGTCGTAGCGGCCCGACTTCTTGATGGCGTCGGCGAGCTTGATGGCGTCGTCGAGCGTGCCGCCACCGACCTCGAACCACTCCGCGCCGCCCAGCGAGGGCATGAGCCGCTCGCGGAGCACCGCACCCGAGCCACCGCTGATGGCGATGGCGAGCTTGCCGGTCGACGAGCAGATCCGCTGGTCGGCGAGGACACCGGCCAGGTCGTCGATCGCCCCCGGCCGGATGTCGACGACGACCGGCGAGGGGATGAGCCTCGTCAGTACTGGCACGCGATCTCCCGGCCCTTGGCGAGGTCGTCGTGGTTGTCGATCTCGACCCACTTGACGTCGCCGATCGGGGCCACGTCGACCTTGAAGCCGCGGTTGACGAGCTCCTGGTAGCCGTCCTCGTAGTAGAGGTCGGGGTCGCGCTCGAAGGTGGTCTTCAGCGCGTCGGCGAGCTCGTCGGCCGCCTCGCCCTCGATGAGGGTGACGCCGATGTACTCACCGGTGGCCGTCGCCGGGTCCATCAGCTTCGTGATCTTCTGGACGCCCTTGGCGGGGTCCACGATGACCTTCATCTCCTCGTCGGCGAGGTTCTTCACCGTGTCGAGGGCGAGGATGATCTTCTTGCCGTCGCCGCGGGCGGCGAGCAGCGTCTTCTCGACGGAGACCGGGTGCACGGTGTCGCCGTTGGCGAGGATCACCGTGTGCTTGATCGAGTCGCGACCGCACCACAGGGAGTAGGCGTTGTTCCACTCCTCGGCCTTGTCGTTGTCGATCAGGGTCAGCTTGAGGCCGTACTTCGCCTCGAGGGCCGCCTTGCGGTCGTAGACGGCTTCCTTCTTGTAGCCGACGATGATCGCGACCTCGGTGAGACCGATCTCGGCGAAGTTGCCGAGCGTCAGGTCGAGGATGGTGGTCTCACCATCGACGGGCACCAGGGCCTTGGGCAGGGTGTCCGTGTAGGGACGCAGACGCCTGCCGGCGCCTGCCGCAAGGACGAGGCCGATCATGCGGGTTCTCCTTCATCGTGTACGGCGGGTGCGCCCTGTTGGCTGGCGGCGACCCAGAAGCGGATGCTCTCGACGAGCACCACAAGTGCGACGGCCACGGCGAGCGCCGTGAGCGCGACGGTGAAATCAGTGGTGGGCAGCAGGGCGGCGGCCAGCGCGACCACGAGGGTCCTGCCTTCTTGGCCGCCGATCGCCCGCACCAGCCGGCGCGGAGGCGCGCCGGTGCCGCCCTTGATGCGGTACACCGTGTCGTAGTGATGGTAGGCGACCGCCGACACCAGCCCGAAAGCCGCGGGCAGCGCCCCGTTCACATCGGCTTTGGCCGCCAGTACCAGGACCGTGCCGTATTCGGCGGCGCGGAAGAACGGCGGAACCAGCCAGTCCAGGGGGGCCTTGAGGGGCCGCGCGAGCGCCAGGCCGGACAGCACCACGTAGATCACCGCGGCGACGACGACCCACGGGCTGCCGTAGGAGGTGAACGCGGCGACCGCCACGACCGCGGCGCCGCCGAGGAAGGCGAGCAGGGGTGCGGGCAGGATGCGGGCGCGGCGCCCGACGGCGGCGAAGGCCGAGGCGAGCGTGCCGTTGTCTGCGAGGTCGGCGAGGGCGTGGGCGGCGCGGTCGGTGCGGGTCGCCTTGCGGGTCAGCGAGCGCAGGACGCGTCCGGCGGTGGTGTAGCAGGCGGCGAGCGCACAGCCGATGATCAGGACGACGAGGGTGATGCGCGGGGTGGTGACCGCGGTGAGCACCGCGATCATCGCCCAGCGCTCGCCGATGGGCAGCACTATCATCCGGCGCACCCAGACCGTCCAGCCGACGCTGTCGAGCTTGTCCGAAAGGGCGGCGGTGGGACTGGTGTTGGCGGCCGCGTCGTGATTGGCCTCGTTGAACGAGAAGTCCACGACGTGGCGGCAGGTCTGCAGCACCATCGCGCCGAGGGCCAGCGCCCATACGTCGTCGCCGTTCGCGTTGGCGGCGCCGAGCGCGAGGCCCGCGTAGTACGCGTACTCCTTGGCACGGTCGAACGTCGCGTCCAGCCAGGCGCCGAGCGTCGAGTACTGCAGGGAGTAGCGGGCGAGCTGCCCGTCCGTGCAGTCCAGGACGAAGGAGAAGAGCAGCAGGAAGCCCGCCGCGACGAACCCGGCGCGCGTCCCGGTCGCCGCGCAGCCCGCCGCGATCAGGGCGGTGAGCAGCGAGGCGGTGGTGACCTGGTTCGGGGTGAGGCCCCGGCGGGCGCACCAGCGGGCGATGTAGCGCGAGTACGGGGAGATGCAGTACGTCGTGAAGAAGCCGTCCCGCGACTTGACCGCGGTGCGCAGGCGTACCGCCTCGTCGTCCACGGCGGCGACGGCCTGACGTGCCTCGTTCCGCGTCTGCGGGTCGTCGGGCACGGTGGCGACGAGGGTGCCGAGGTCGGGGCGGTGCACGTCCGTCGCGCCGGATTCCATCGCCGTGGCGATGTCGTCGGGGAGCGGGGCGAGCGTCATGACGCCGCCGGTGGCTCCGGCGCTCGCGGTGCCCGCGGTCGTCCGCAGGGCGCGCGTCAGTTCCGCGCGGGCCTCCGGCTTGGCGGTGACGGCGCCGGGCACCGTGGCGGCGGCGAAGCGGGGGTCGGTGAGTCCGAGGCGCAGTGCGTGGACGTGTCCGACGAAGCGGGCGTCGACGACGGCGACCCGCTGGTCACCCGGTACGGCGGCGAGCAGCGCCTCGGCGTCCGCCGCGTCGGAGGCGACCCGCACATCGAAGCCGAGGGACCGCAGATCGCCTTCGAGCGGCGACCCGGGGACCGGCTGACCGGTGAGGATGGCGGTCGACAGACGAACTCACTCCTTGAGTACCGGCGCGGCTCGCGCCGGGCACATGCGTAAGGGGAGCGCCCCTGGCCATGGCGGCCGGGCGGCACGTCGGCAGAGGCTATCGGATGATGGGAAGCGGGCGTTCATCACCCGTTCACGCCCCGATAAGGGCGGCCTGCGAGGGCCTCGGCCTTCGCGATCATCATGGTGGATGGGGGGCCGCGCCCACAAACCGCACCCCTGCCGGTGCCCGGCTTGCCCGTATAGCGGCACATGCCCGCGCAAGGCGTGTGCGGGCAGTTCGCTTAGGGTGGGCGCCCATGACATGGCTGATCACAGGCGGAGCGGGTTACATCGGGGCACATGTGGCGCGGGTCATGGCCGGTGCCGGGGAGGACGTCGTCGTCCTGGACGACGTCTCGTCGGGGGTGCCGCAGCGGTTGCCCGCGGACATGCCCCTCGTGAAGGGGTCCTCGCTGGACGGGGACCTGCTGCGCCGGGTCTTCGCCCAGCACGACGTCACCGGTGTGGTGCATCTCGCGGCCCGCAAGCAGGTCGGGGAGTCGGTGGAGCAGCCGCTGCGCTACTACCGGGAGAACCTGGGCGGCCTCACGACGCTGCTCGAAGCGGTGGCCGACGCAGGCATCAAGCGCTTCGTGTTCTCCTCGTCGGCCGCGGTGTACGGCAATCCGCCGGACGCGGACCTCGTGGGCGAGGACACGCCCTGCGCCCCGGTCAGCCCCTACGGCGAGACGAAGCTCGCCGGTGAGTGGCTGGTGCGGGCGGCCGGGCGGGCGCACGGCATCGGGACCGTCTGCCTGCGCTACTTCAACGTGGCGGGCGCCGCGGCTCCAGAGCTCGCGGACACCGGGGTCTTCAACGTGATCCCGATGGTCTTCGACCGGTTGCGCCAGGACGAGTCGCCGCGGATCTTCGGCGACACCCACCCGACGCCGGACGGCACCTGCGTCCGTGACTACGTCCACGTCTCCGACCTCGCCGAGGCCCATCTCGCGGCGGCCCGTCGGCTCACGGAGGACACCAAGGGCGCTGAGGGCGCCGCGGGCGACCTGACCGTGAACATCGGGCGGGGCCAGGGTGTTTCCGTACGCGAACTGATCACCGTCATCGGCGAGGTGAGCGGCGACACCCGTCCGGCGCTCGTCGAACCGGCCCGTGCGGGCGACTCCCCGCGCGCCGTGGCCGACGCCCGCCTTGCCGCGGCGGAGCTCGGCTGGACGGCCCGGCGCGGGGTGCGCGAGATGGTCGAGTCGGCGTGGGCGGGATGGTGTCTGCACCACCCGGAAGCGCGCCAGGGATGATCGTTCCGACGCCCTGACCTGCACCCCGCCCCCCAGTCGGCAACCGTTGCCATTTTCGCAGGTCAGCGCAGTGATAACGGTGTTCAGTACCGCGTTGCCAGATACCCCCTACCCGTAGTTCACTGTGGTCGCGCGACCAGCGGAATGCACGCCGACGACGGATGCGGGAGGGCGGCTCCATGGGGGCTGGGCACGATCACGGACACACACACGGGGCACCGGCCACGGGGACGGCGGCCAACGCCTACAAGGGGCGGCTCCGTATCGCCCTGACCATCACGATCACGGTCATGGTGGCCCAGATCGTGGGCGGGCTGATGGCGGACTCGCTCGCGCTCATCGCGGACGCGACGCACATGGCGACGGACTCGCTGGGCCTCGGCATGGCCCTGCTCGCGATCCACTTCGCGAACAGGCCGCCCACCGGGAACCGCACCTTCGGCTATGCCCGCGCGGAGATACTCGCCGCGCTCGCCAACTGTCTGCTGCTGCTCGGCGTGGGCGGGTACGTGCTGTACGAGGCGGTCCAGCGGTTCTTCACGCCCGCGGAGACCGAGGGCGGCCTGGCCCTCTACTTCGGCATCTTCGGCCTCGTCGCCAACATGATCTCGCTCTCGCTGCTCATGCGCGGCCAGAAGGACAGCCTCAATGTGCGCGGCGCCTTCCTGGAGGTCGTGGCGGACACCCTCGGCTCGCTCGCGGTGATCGTCGCCTCGGTCCTGATCATGCTCACCGGCTGGCAGGCCGCCGACCCGATCGCCTCCCTCGTCATCGGCTTCATGATCGTCCCGCGCACGGTCAAGCTCCTCAAGGAGACCCTGAACGTGCTCCTGGAGTCGGCGCCCAAGGGGGTCGACATGGCGGAGGTGCGGTCGCACATACTCGAACTGCCGGGCGTCGAGGAGGTCCACGACCTGCACGCCTGGACGATCACGTCGGGCATGCCGGTCCTCTCCGCCCACGTCGTGGTGAGCTCCTGGACCCTCGACGCGACCGGCCACGAGAAGCTGCTGCACGAGCTGCAGGGCTGCCTGGGCGACCACTTCGACGTCGAGCACTGCACCTTCCAGCTGGAACCGAGCGGCCACGCGGAGCACGAGGCGAAGCTCTGCCACTGACGCCCGGGACCGCCCGGATTCCCTTCACGGGTCAGTGCTCTTGTGGGACAGTCGACGGGAGGCTTCACAAACGCACTTGCTCCGGGGGAAAGCAGTGTCACATCCACAATCTCCCGCACCACCCGGCCCGCCACGGCCCGACCACGATCCTGATCCGGGGGCCCGGCAGCGGCCGTTCTGGCAGATGGTGACCGCCGTCATCGGCGCGCTGGGCGCGGTCGCCGCAGCCGTCATCGGGGTCAAGGTCTCCGACGGCGGCGAGGAGAGGACGACCGCCGCCCCGCAGAGCACACCGCCCGAGCCCAGGCCGAAACAGTCACAGCAGTGGAAGGACGGCAACGAGTTCTTCCTGAACGTACCGGCGCGGCCGTACGACCTCGACAGTCCCTGGGCGCACATCGATCCACAGGTCTCCGGCTCGGACGTGCAGGTCGTCGGGACCGACAGGAACACCCTCGCGGTGCTGAACGGCGCGACGATGGCGGTCATCACCGAGAGCGGCAAGCCGACCGTCGAGGAGTGCCGGACCCGCGTCTCCGAGACCGAGATGAAGTCGGCCATCATCGAGATCGGGCAGTCCTACTGCTTCAGGACGACCGACGAGAACACGGTCCTGATGCAGGTCAAGCGCCTGCAGAACGATGCGAACGGCATCCGGCAGGTCGTGGTGGCCAACAGCTTCGCCGACGGCTAACGGTGTCGGCGGTGTTAAGGTGGTCCGAGTTCTTGAGTTCCCAGGAGGTGGGTTGATGACTGTCGTGGCTGACGCTGCACTGCGCGGCGACACGTGCATCCCCACTTTCCGGGCACGCGTCTGACCTTCTCGTACAACCGCTCGTACGTCTCGTACGCCACTCGTACGTCGGGTCCGCGGGTCCTTCACTCAAGGATTTCCACGTTGACTGACAACGCTTCCCTCACCCACGCCTTCTTCGCCCTGCACCACGGGCTTCCGCGGCAGGGTCCCGGCTCCGATGCCACCACCAGGCGGCTGCTCTCCCTCGCGGGTGCGCTGCCCGAGCGGCCGCGCGTCCTCGACCTGGGCTGTGGTCCCGGCCGGGCCGCGCTCCTGCTCGCCGCCGAGGCCCACGCCGAGGTGACCGCCGTCGACCTCCACGAGCCGTTCCTCGACGAGCTCCGCGCCGCGGCCGAGGCACGCGGCCTCACCGGATCGATCACCACCGTCAACGCCGACATGGGGGAACTCCCCTATCCGGACGGTTCGTTCGATGTCGTCTGGGCCGAGAGCTCGGCCTACGGCATCGGCTTCGACACCGCACTCCGCGCCTGGCGTCGTCTGCTCGCCCCCGGCGGGGTGCTCGTCCTCACCGAGTGCGAGTGGACGGCCGCCGAGCCGTCCGCCGCCGCCCGCGCCTTCTGGGAGCAGCACTACGCGCTGCGCACCGGCGAGGCGAACGTCCGGGCCGCGACCGGCGCCGGGTACGCCGTGCTCGGCGTGCACCCGCAGCCCGAGTCCGACTGGGCGGAGTACTACGGGCCGCTGGCCGCACGCGCGGACGCGGCGGACCCGGATGCTCCCGGCATGGCGGAGGCGCTGGCCGCCACCCGCGAGGAGCTCGCGATGCGGCGTGCCCACGGGACCGATTACGGCTACACCGGCTATGTGCTGCGGCCCGTGGACTCCTGGCCGACCCGCCCGGAGACCGCGGCCGACATCGCCGCCGTGCACGCCCTGAACACCGCCGCCTTCGAGAGCGGGGCGGAGGCCGATCTGGTCGACGCGCTGCGCACGGACGACGAGGCCTGGCTGCCCGGTCTGTCGTACGTCGCCGAGGCGCCCGACGGTTCGGTGGCCGCGCATGCGCTGATCACCCGCTGCCGGGTGGACGGGGCACCCGCCCTGGCGCTCGCGCCCGTCGCCACCCTGCCCGAGTTCCAGCGGACGGGGGCCGGTTCGGCGGTCGTGCGCGCCGTGCTCGATGCGGCACGCGCGCGTGGGGAACGGATCGTCCTCGTGCTGGGGCATCCCTCGTACTATCCGAGGTTCGGTTTCAAGCCCGCTTCCGGGTACGGAATCCGGCCGGGCTTCGAGGTGCCCGACGACGCGATGATGGCTCTGGTCCTGAACGGATCCGACGATTCCGCGCAACTGCCGCGGGGCACGATCACCTATCCGGCTGCCTTCGGGGTCTGACCTCCCGGCGTGTCCCGCCGTGCTCCGGCGCGGCGGGACATGCGGGTTCCGTTAAGTGCCCGCGGTGTCCGGAACGTACGGCAGACTTGGGGTTCGAAGACCGAAGCGAAGGATGCGTATGCCGATCACACCTGCCACCGCGGCGAACAGCTCGTCGAACGGCACCGGAGAAGCGATCTTGCTGGAACTCGTCGACGAGGACGGCAGGACGATCGGCACAGCGGAGAAACTCTCCGCGCATCAGGCGCCCGGGCAATTGCACCGGGCGTTCTCCGTCTTCCTCTTCGACGAGCAGGGCCGGCTGCTGCTGCAGCAGCGCGCCCTCGGCAAGTACCACTCCCCCGGAGTCTGGTCGAACACCTGCTGCGGGCACCCCTACCCGGGCGAGGCCCCGTTCGCGGCGGCCGCCCGGCGTACGTACGAGGAGCTCGGGGTCTCGCCCTCGCTGCTCGCCGAGGCGGGCACGGTGCGCTACAACCACCCGGACCCCGACTCGGGGCTCGTGGAGCAGGAGTTCAACCACCTGTTCGTGGGCATGGTGCAGTCCCCGCTGAACCCCGACCCGGCCGAGATCGGCGGGACCGCTTTCGTGACGGCGGCGGAGCTGGCCGAGCGGCACGAGCGGGACCCGTTCTCCGCCTGGTTCATGACCGTGCTCGACGCGGCACGGCCCGCGGTCAAGGAACTGACGGGCCCCTCGGCAGGCTGGTAGTCGGTCACCCGCCGGGCGGTCAGCCGCCGTTGGGTTTCAGGGGCAGGGCCGCCCAGATGACCTTGCCCCCGCTCGCGGTGTGCTCGACGTCGCAGGCGCCGCCCGCCTCCTGCGTGATCTCGCGGACCAGCAGAAGGCCGCGCCCGCCCGTCTGCCCGTGGTCCGCCACCAGGGCCGTCGGGCGGTAGGGGTGGTTGTCCTCGACGGACACCCGCACCCACTCGGCGCCGACCGCGACCTCCACCGCGAGCATCGGCGACAGCAGGGCCGCATGGCGCACCGCGTTGGTCACCAGCTCGGAGACGATCACCAGCAGGCCGTGGACCAGGTCGTCCGTCGCCGGTACGCCCTGCCGGGCCAGCAGGTCCCGCACCGCGTGCCGGGCCTGGGGCACGGAGGCGTCGACGGCGGGGGCGGTGAAGCGCCACACCCCCTCGTACGGCACCGATCCGCCGCCCCTTGGGAGGGGGCGCTGCCCTCTCCCGTCGTTCCCCATCGTCCGGTCGCCGCCCTCGCGCTCGATTGTTGCCACACGTCGAGTGTTGGGAACGCTCTGGTCCGGACCGCGCCACTGACCAGAAGTCAGCGAGTATCGACGGGATTTGACCGCCTGGGTCGCACAGCGTCAGCTGTGCGACTGGTCCTGCCCCCGTTGTTCCGCCTTGAAGCCTTCTTCAGGTTGTACGAGGCTGACGATCCGGCGGCCGCCGATTCCGGTGGCGATCAGGCCGAGGCCGTCGAAGAGCAGCGTCAGGGAGAAGAAGCACCCGATCACGTACTGACTGCTGCTGGGCCATCCGGCGAGGACCAGGATACCGATCAGCAGGCCGAAGGCGCCCTGCAGCAGCGTCAGGGCGAACTGCGGGCCGCGTACGACCATGCTGCCGACCAGCCGGAACACACCGCCCGTCAGGAAGAGCAGGGCCGCGAACATGGTCAGCGCCTCCGCCGCCACGTCGGGCCTGCGGATGACCACGACGCCCGCCGCCAGGTTCAGCGCGGCGACCATGACGCCCAGCCAGAAGAAGCTGCTGCCCCGGGACTGGACGGCGTGCAGCAGGCCGACGATGCCGCCGATGAGCAGGAGCCAGCCGAACAGGAGCATCGAGGTCAGCGTGGCGACACCGGTGTAGACGAGGCCGACGAGCCCGGCCACGGCCAGGATCACACCGAGCAGGGCGAGCCAGCCGAAGCTGCGGCTGACCGTCCTGGCCTCCGAGGCGGCCGTGTCGTCCCTGGGTCCGGCCATCAGCGTCTCCCTCTCGCTCGGCCCCCTTCTTGATCGTACGTTCGAGGGGTGCGGATAGCATCCGGCGCATGGAGCCGCAGCTGAGCCACACCGTCACGGACGGCGTCGCCACCGTCCTCATCGACCATCCGGCCAAGCGCAACGCGATGACCGCCGACATGTGGCGTCAGGTGCCACCGCTGTTCGAGGGCCTCGGCGCCGACCCGGCCGTGCGCGCCGTGGTCCTCACCGGTGCGGGCGACACGTTCTGTGCGGGCGCCGACATCTCCACGCTGCGGGAGTCGCCCGGCACCGCACAGGACCTCGCGGTGCGGGCCGAGGACGCCCTTGCGGCCTTCCCCAAGCCGACGCTCGCGGCCGTGCGGGGTTACTGCGTGGGCGGCGGTGCGCAGCTGGCGGGCGCGTGCGACCTGCGGTTCGCTGACGAGGGCGCCTCGTTCGGTGTCACTCCGGCCAAGCTCGGCATCGTCTATCCGGCGTCGTCCACGCGCCGCCTGGTGTCGCTGGTGGGGCCCGCCACAGCCAAGTACCTGCTCTTCTCCGGGGAGTTGATCGGCGCCGAACGGGCGCTGCGCACCGGCCTGGTGGACGAGGTGCTGCCGTCGGGCGAGCTGGCCAAGCGGGTCGCCGAGTTCACCCGGATCCTCGTGTCGCGTTCCCTGCTGACGCAGGCGGCCGCCAAGGAGTTCGCCACCGGCCGCACGGACCGGGACGCGTACTGGACGGAGCAGGCGCGCGGCAGCGGCGACACCGCGGAGGGTGTCGCCGCCTTCCTGGAGCGCAGGCAGCCGCGCTTCACCTACTGACCGAAGCGGCTTCCGGCCCGGAACTTCGCGACGATGTGCGCGGGCGCCTTCTCCGGGGACCCGGCGTCGTAGGGCGGCTGGGGGTCGTACTCGGTCAGCAGCTGTACGGTCTGCGCGTGCTCGTCGCCCGCGATCTTCCCGGCCAGGGTGAGGCCCATGTCGATGCCCGCGGAGACACCGGCCCCGGTGACGTACTTGCCGTCGAAGACGACCCGCTCCCCCGTCGACTCCACACCGAGCCGGTCCAGCTCGGCCAGCGCGAGCCAGTGCGAGGTGGCGCGGCGGCCCTTGAGGAGGCCCGCGGCGGCCAGCGCGAGCGAGCCCGTGCACACCGAGGTCGTCCAGGTGGTGGTGGCGTCGACCGTGCGGAGCCAGCCCAGGAGCGCCTCGTTCTCCATCTGGTCGCTCTGGCCGGGGCCGCCGGGCACGACCACGATGTCGGGCCGTTGGACCTCGGCGAAGGACTTGTCGGCGACGAGGGCGAGGGAGCCGTTGTCGTCCCGCACGGGGCCCGCCTGCTCGGCCACGAAGACGGTCTCGGCGCCCGGGAGGCTGCTCAGGGTCTGGTAGGGGCCGATGGCGTCCAGGACGGTGAAGCGCTCGTACAGGGCGATGGCGATCTGCATGGTGTCCCTATCGGTGTGAGTGGGCGTGCCGGATGGGTGCGTGTGCCGGTGCGGTGAGTGCCGCAGGTGCGGGGTGGAAGCGGCGGCGGTACTCGGCCGGTGCCGCGCCGAGCAGCTTCACGAAGGCGCGGCGCATGGCCTCCGGTGTGCCGTAGCCGCAGGCGCGGGAGATCTCCTCGACCCCGTCGGAGGTGTCCTCCAGGAGGCGCCGGGCGTGTTCGATGCGGACGCGCTCGACGTACTTGCCCGGTGTCAGGCCGGTGTCCGCCTGGAAGGCGCGGGCGAAGTGGCGGGGCGAGAGGCGGGCGCGGGCGGCGAGCGCGTCGACCGAGAGGTCGTCGGCCGGGTGCTCGGTGATCCACTGCTGGACCTCGCGCAGCGGCTCGCGCCGCGCGGTCTGCGCGGCGAGCTGGACGCTGAACTGCGCCTGGTTCCCCGGGCGCCGCAGGAAGACCACCAGATGGCGGGCGACCGTGAGGGCCACCTCGCGGCCCAGGTCCTCCTCCACGAGCGCCAGGGCGAGGTCGATGCCCGCGGTGACCCCGGCGGACGTCGCGACATGGCCGTCGCGCACGTAGATGGGGTCGGGGTCGACCTCGACGCCCGGGTGGTCCCTGGCGAGCCGTTCGCAGTACGCCCAGTGCGTCGTCACCCTGCGCCCCTCCAGGAGCCCCGCCTCGGCGAGCCGGATCGCACCGGTGCAGACCGACACCAGGCGCTCCGCGCGCGGGCCGTTCTCGCGCAGCCAGCCGGTCAGCTCCGGGGCCTGCCCGCGGGTGCCGAGGCCACCGGGGACCAGCAGCGTGTGCGGCTCGGGTGCGTCGGCGAGGGCGGAGTCCGGGACCAGGGTGAGGCCGCTGGACGTGCGCACGGGCCCGCCGTCCAGGGAGGCGGTGCGGACGAGGTAGCCGCCCTTGGGGTCGGCCGTGCAGAGCCCGGCCCCCGTGAATACCTCCACGGGGCCCGTGACATCAAGGCTCTGGACGTCGTCGAAGAGCACGACCAGGACGATTCGCTGCGCCATGCCCTAGATTCTTCGCCCGGCCCGCGATGTCCGCAATGACGAAGACCCCACCTTTCCTGCCATCTCACCGAACCGCCTCACGCGCCACATACTGACCAGTAGGTAACGTGCACCCATGACCTCTTCGACGACTTCCTCCTCGTCCGCCGCACTGGAGTCGCGGGCCGGGCGCCGCTGTCACAACGTCCTCAACCCGCTGCACTCCGCGCACTACTTCTCACCGGACGTGAACCGGGAGCTGAGCGGCCTCGGGATCACCCACCGCAGCGCCGTCAACTTCGCCGTGCGCGCGGCCGCGCTGGGCGCCGTCGGCCCCGGGACCGTGACCGCCGCCTTCTACAACTACAAGTACGAGCTCGTGGCCGCGCACGTCCCCGAGGTGTGGCGGACCGCCTCGCCCGAGGACATCCTCGCGGCGCGCCTGCGGGGCGTCGACACGACGCTGCGGCGGCTGCTCGGCGAGGAGCTCGTCGCCTCGCCGGAGATGGCGGAGGCCGCGGGCCTCGCGCTGCGTGCCACCGAGGCCTGCACCCGCGGCGCCCGCCCGCTGTACGCCGCACACGCCGACCTGCCCGTCCCCGAGGAGCCGCACCTCGCCTACTGGCACGCGGCGACGCTGCTGCGCGAGCACCGCGGCGACGGTCACCTCACCGTGCTGCTCGGCGCCGAACTCGACGGCCTCGAAGCCATGGTGAGCCACACCGCCACCGGCAAGGGCACCAGGCCGAAGTGGGTCTTCTCCACCCGCGGCTGGAACCAGGAGGAGTGGGACGCGGCGACGGACCGGCTGCGGGACCGCGGGCTGCTGGACGGCGAGGGCGAGTTGACGGAGGACGGCGTGGCGCTGCGCCGGGACGTCGAGGCCGAGACGGACCGCCTCGACCGCGCGCCCTACGAGCACCTCGGCGCCGCAGGCATCGAGCGGCTGACGGAACTCGGCACCCTCTTCGTCGGCAAGGCGATGCAGGCCGGGGCGTTCCCCGCGGACCTGCTCGGCAAGCGCTGAGCGGGCGCGCGCCCGGCGTCCGCCGCCCGGCGCGCATGGCTTCGCGCGACCGAGGTACCCGTTCGTCCACCGGCTCCGCCGACCCCCGGCGGCGTCGGGGACGAAAGGGGAGTACTCATGTTCCGTGCCATCGCGGACGTCCTGCGCCAGATCGGCGCCGCCATCGCCACCGTCGTCACGCTGCCGTTCCGGGCACTGGCCAGGTTGTTCGGCGGAGCGTCCCGTTCCGCGGGGCGCGGCGGGCGGCGGCCGGGACACACGGGCCGGGCCGGCCGGGTCTGATCACCCTCTGTCGGCGCCACCTGCCACAATTGCCCGGCAACCTCAGCGAGAAGGCGGTACCGGAACGTGGCAGCTTTGAAGACGTCCACCCCAGCATCCATCGAAGGCAGGATCGCCGAGGAGCTCGGCGTACGGGAGCGGCAGGTGAAGGCCGCCGTCGACCTGCTCGACGGCGGCTCCACGGTGCCCTTCATCGCGCGCTACCGCAAGGAAGCGACCGAAATGCTCGACGACGCGCAGCTGCGCACGCTCGAAGAGCGCCTGCGCTACCTGCGCGAGCTGGAGGACCGGCGCGCCGCGATCCTCGAATCGGTCCGTGAGCAGGGCAAGCTCACCGACGAGCTCGAGGCGCGGATCCGCGAGGCGGACACCAAGGCACGCCTGGAGGACATCTACCTGCCCTTCAAGCCGAAGCGGCGCACGAAGGCGCAGATCGCCCGGGAGGCGGGGCTCGAGCCCCTGGCCGACGGGCTGCTCGCCGACCCGACCGTGGAACCGCAGGCGGCCGCCGCCGCGTTCGTCGACGCCGACAAGGGCGTCGCGGACCCGCAGGCCGCCCTGGACGGCGCACGGGCGATCCTCGCCGAGCGGTTCTCCGAGGACGCCGACCTGATCGGCGAGCTGCGCGAGCGCATGTGGGTGCGCGGCAGGCTCGCCGCGAAGGTCAGGGACGGCAAGGAGGAGGCGGGCGCCAAGTTCGCCGACTACTTCGACTTCGCCGAGCCCTTCACCGACCTGCCCTCGCACCGCATCCTCGCCATGCTGCGCGGCGAGAAGGAGGAGGTGCTCGACCTCGTCCTCGAACCCGAGGAGCCCGCCGCCACGCCCGGCACGCCCGGCACCCCTTCGTCGTACGAGGGCATCGTCGCCCACCGCTTCGACGTCGCCGACCGCGGCAGGCCCGGCGACAAGTGGCTCCAGGACACGGTCCGCTGGTCCTGGCGGACGCGGATCCTCGTGCACCTCGGGATCGACCTGCGGCTGCGGCTGCGCACCGCCGCCGAGGACGAGGCGGTGCGGGTCTTCGCGTCGAACCTGCGCGACCTGCTGCTTGCGGCGCCCGCGGGCACCCGCGCGACGCTCGGCCTCGACCCCGGGTTCCGTACGGGCGTGAAGGTCGCCGTCGTCGACGCGACCGGCAAGGTCGTGGCGACCGACACGATCCACCCGCACGTCCCGGCCAACAAGTGGGACCAGTCCCTTGCGACGCTCGCGCGGCTCGCCGCGGAGCACGGGGTCGACCTGATCGCCGTCGGGAACGGCACGGCGTCGCGCGAGACCGACAAGCTCGCCGGTGAACTCATCACCAAGCACCCCGAGCTGAAGCTCACGAAGGTGATGGTCTCCGAGGCGGGCGCGTCCGTGTACTCGGCTTCGGCCTTCGCCTCGCAGGAGCTGCCCGACCTGGACGTCTCGATCCGTGGCGCGGTCTCCATCGCGCGGCGCCTCCAGGACCCGCTGGCCGAGCTGGTGAAGATCGACCCCAAGTCGATCGGCGTCGGGCAGTACCAGCACGACCTCTCCGAGGTGAAGCTGTCGCGCTCCCTCGACGCGGTCGTCGAGGACTGTGTGAACGGCGTCGGTGTGGACGTCAACACCGCCTCCGCCCCGCTCCTCTCCCGGGTCTCCGGCATCGGCGCGGGCCTCGCGGAGAACATCGTGGCGCACCGCGACTCGAACGGCCCGTTCAAGAGCCGCAAGGGACTCAAGGACGTCGCCCGACTCGGCCCGAAGGCGTACGAGCAGTGCGCGGGCTTCCTCCGCATCCGCGGCGGCGACGACCCGCTGGACGCCTCCAGCGTGCACCCCGAGGCCTACCCCGTGGTGCGCAAGATGGTGAAGTCGGCGGGCGGCGAGGTCGGTTCGCTGATCGGCAACACGGCGGCCCTGCGCTCACTGCAGCCGGACGCGTTCGTCGACGAGGTCTTCGGACTGCCCACGGTCACGGACATCCTGAAGGAGCTGGAGAAGCCCGGGCGCGACCCGCGGCCCGCCTTCAAGACGGCGGCCTTCAAGGACGGGGTCGAGAAGCTCTCCGACCTGGCCGCCGGAATGGTCCTCGAAGGCGTCGTGACGAACGTGGCCGCCTTCGGGGCGTTCGTGGACGTCGGCGTCCACCAGGACGGCCTGGTGCACGTGTCCGCCATGTCCAAGACGTTCGTCAAGGACCCGCGGGACGTCGTGAAGCCCGGCGACATCGTCAAGGTGAAGGTCATGGACGTCGACATCCCTCGCAAGCGGGTCTCGCTGACGCTGCGCCTCGACGACGAGGCGAATGCCTCCGGCGGGGACGGGGAACAGCCGAAGCGCGGCGGCGGCCGTCCGCCTCAGCAGCGGCAGCGCGGCCAGAGCGGTGGTTCGGGCGGCGGTCAGGGCCGACGTCAGCAGGGCCAGGGCCAGGCACAAGGCCAGGGTCAGGGCCAGGGACAGCGGGGCGGTCGCGGGCAGAAGCCGCAGCGGCAGGGCCCGCCGCCCGCCAACGACGCGATGGCCGATGCGCTGCGGCGGGCCGGGCTCGTCGACCCGAAGCGGCGCTGATACGCCGTAGGACCGAGCGGGGTGGAGGTCAGAGTGGCAGTTCCGCCACTTTGCCCTCCGCCACCTCCAGACGGCGCGTCACGCGGACCGCGTCCAGCATCCTGCGGTCGTGCGTGACCAGGAGCAGAGTGCCCTCGTAGGCCTCCAGAGCCGTCTCCAGCTGCTCGATCGCGGGCAGGTCCAAGTGGTTGGTCGGCTCGTCCAGGACGAGGAGGTTGACGCCTCGGCCCTGGAGCAGCGCGAGGCCCGCGCGGGTCCGCTCGCCGGGAGAGAGCGTGGCCGCCGAGCGCAGCACGTGGTCCGCCTTGAGGCCGAACTTGGCGAGCAGTGTGCGGACTTCGGCCGGTTCGGTGTCGGGGACGGCCGCGCAGAACGCGTCCAGCAGGGACTCCTCGCCGTGGAACAGGGCGCGGGCCTGGTCGACCTCGCCGACCAGCACGCCCGAGCCGAGGGCGGCATGGCCCACGTCCAGCGGCACGCGTCCCAGGAGGGCCGCCAGCAGCGTCGACTTGCCCGAGCCGTTCGCGCCGGTGATCGCCACGCGGTCCGCCCAGTCGATCTGCAGGGTGACCGGGCCGAGCGTGAACGCGCCGCGGTGCACCTCCGCGTCGCGCAGGCTCGCGACGACCGCGCCGGAGCGGGGTGCGGCCGCGATCTCCATGCGCAGCTCCCACTCCTTGCGGGGTTCCTCGACGACGTCCAGGCGCTCGATCATGCGCTGGGTCTGGCGGGCCTTCGCCGCCTGCTTCTCGCTGGCGTCGCTGCGGAGGTTCCGGCCGATCTTGTCGTTGTCGCCGCCCGACTTGGCCTTGCGGCGGGCGTTCTTGACGCCCTTGTCGGCCCAGGAGCGCTGCATCTGGGCGCGGCCCTGGAGCGCGGCCTTCTTGTCGGCGTACTCGTCGTACTCGTCGCGGGCGTGCCTGCGGGCCGTGTCGCGCTCCTCCAGGTACGCGTCGTAGCCGCCGCCGTAGAGGTTGATCTGCTGCTGGGCCAGGTCGAGTTCGAGGACCTTGGTGACCGTGCGGGTGAGGAACTCGCGGTCGTGGCTGACCACGACCGTGCCTGCGCGCAGACCGCGGACGAAGGACTCCAGGCGTTCCAGGCCCGCCAGGTCGAGGTCGTTGGTCGGCTCGTCCAGGAGGAACACGTCGTAGCGGGAGAGGAGGAGGGAGGCCAGTCCGGCGCGGGCCGCCTGGCCGCCCGAGAGCGAGGTCATGGGCTGGTCCAGGCTCACGGCGAGGCCCAGGGAGTCGGCGACCTCCTCCGCGCGCTCGTCGAGGTCCGCGCCGCCGAGCGCCAGCCAGCGCTCCAGGCTGTTCGCGTACGCGTCGTCCGCGCCCGGGGCGCCGTCCACGAGGGCCTGGGTGTCCTGGTCCATGACGCGCTGGGCCTCGGCCACGCCGGTGCGGCGGGCCAGGAAGGCGCGGATGGTCTCGCCCGGGCGGCGGTCCGGCTCCTGGGGAAGGTGTCCCACGGAGGCCGTGGGCGGCGAGAGCCGCAGCTCTCCCCCTTCGGGGGCGTCAAGGCCCGCGAGCAGCCTCAGCAGGGTGGACTTGCCCGCTCCGTTGGCACCGACCAGACCGATGACGTCACCTGGGGCGACGACGAGGTCCAGTCCGGCGAACAGGGTGCGGTCGCCGTGGCCGGCGGCGAGGTCTTTGGCGACGAGGGTTGCGGTCATCAGGGGGCAATTGTAGATCTGCGCGCGGGGCGGCCGGTGCGCCTGCCCGGCGGGGGCGCCTAGCGGGACGTGGGGGTGACCAGGACGTGCGTGGAGGTCCGGGCCACCACGTAGGCGGAGCCCTTCGTGGCCTTGGGGGTCAGGGGGACCTGGTGGCGCCCGGGCTCCAGGACCTCGTCGAAGACTTCGTGGATGTGGGTGCGGGACAGGCGGTCCATCCGGTACGCCGTGAGCTGGACCCGGCACGTCGATGTGACGTCCAGCTCCGCCGAGCGGGGACCGGCCGCGAGGCGGGTGAGGCGGCGCTGTTCCTGGGGGCTGCGGTCCAGGGCGTACTCGATCTGGGCGACCAGGAGCGGGATGATCGGGGCGAGGCCGTCCACATAGGCGACCGGGACGCTCGCGCCGTCGAAGACGGAGCGGACGGACTGCCGGGTGGCTTCGGGCACCGTGGGGCCGAAGGCCACCGCCCCGTAGGTGCGGAGTTCGTCGGGTGCGACGCCCGTCGCGTCCGACGCGATCTCCGCGCCGATCCCGATCGTGCGGAGCGCCGCGGCGAGCTTGGCGAGGATCGCCACCCGGGCGCCGATGAGGAGCACCCGGCGACGGGCCTGCGGGTCGTCCTCGGCGAGCAACTGCCCCAGTGCCGCCCGGTATTCGTCGCCGTGGAAGCGGAACGGCCCTATGCCGTGGTAGCCGTTGAGCTCCAGGTCGGCCCGTTCCGTGGTCTGCCAGGCGAAGTCGCGCCAGACGAAGTCGTCGGCGCCGTCGGCGCTCTTCTCGATCACGGCCGTGACCGCGCCGCACTCCAGGCCCTCGCACTCCGGGCAGCCGTATATGACGTAACGCCCCTCCTCCAGCGGTGCCTGCGCCTCCAGGAGCAGTCGGCGGACATGAGCGGTGAAGATCGCCGGTGGAATGTCGGAGGCGAGCGGCGACACCGCGTCGAGGTCGGACAGCTGGAAGAGGAGGGGACGGCCGTTGACGATGAAGTCGACGAAATCGCGGTGCACTTGGTAGTCACCGTTGGCGAGAACCCCACCGGCGCGCATGGCCGGTGCCAGACCAAAGGTCGCGTACTCGGCAGACATGCTGTGAGTATCCCCACTTGACGTGTGATGTGAGCACGGCATCGCACATTCCGATACGTTCCCGGGATGGCTGATGACGATGTGATTGTGGTGGGCAGTGGGGTCGTCGGGCTCACCACCGCGGTCGTGCTGGCGGAGCTGGGGCGGCGGGTACGCGTGTGGAGCCGGGAGCCCGCCGAGCGGACCACCTCGGCCGTTGCGGGCGGCCTGTGGTGGCCCTACCGCATCGAGCCCGCGGAGTCGGCGGGCGAGTGGGCCCTGCAATCCCTCGCCGTGTACGAGGAGTTGGCGGGGCGCGGCCCGCTCACCGGCGTACGCATGGTCGAGGGCGTACATGCCGAGACGGGTCTGGACGAGTTGGGGGCGTGGGCCTCGCGCGTGGGCGGGCTGCGGGTCGCGGAGCGGGCGGAGTACGCGGGGCGTGGGCTGTGGGCGCGGCTGCCGCTCATCGACATGCCGGTCCATCTCGCCTGGCTGCGGGGGCGGCTGCGCGCCGCGGGCGGAGTCCTGGAGGAGCGTGCGGTCGGGCGGCTCGCGGAGCCTTCGGCCGAGGCGTCCGCCGTGGTGAACTGCTCGGGGCTCGGTGCGCGCGCCCTCGTACCGGACGAAGGGGTGTATCCGGTGCGGGGGCAGCTCGTCGTGGTGGAGAACCCGGGGATCGAGACGTGGTTCACGGCCCCCGACTCCGCGTCGGACGCGACGACGTACTTCCTGCCGCAGCCGGGTGGCCTCGTGCTCGGCGGGACCGCGGAGGACGGCGACTGGTCGGCCGAGCCGGACCCTGCCGTGGCGGACGCCATCGTCGCGCGGTGCGCCGCGGTGCGTCCTGAGATCGCCGGGGCCCGTGTCCTCGCGCACCGGGTGGGGCTGCGACCGGCCCGGCACCGCGTACGTCTGGAGCGTGAGCGGACTCCGGAAGGCGGGGTGCTCGTGCACAACTACGGGCACGGCGGTGGCGGTGTGACGGTGGCCTGGGGGTGCGCCCAGGAGGCGGCGCAACTGGTGGGCGCCGCCTCCTGAGGCGACCGGTCAGCGGGAGGTGACCGGGTCGTTGTCCTGTTCCGGGCCGTCGCCGTCGTCGGTGGCGGGGCCGATCTGGAGCTCGAAGTCACCGTCGTGGTGCTCGTGGCCGGCGATGACGGCCTTCTCCAGGACCTCCGTGCCGTGCTCGCCGCGCACGATCAGCGGGTCGTGGCGCAGGTCCCGCATGAGGGCCACGCACATGCCGATCATCACGATGGTGAACGGCGCCGCGACCAGGATCGTGAGGTTGCGCAGGCCGGTGAGCGCGTCGTCCGAGCCGTCGCCGATCAGCAGCATGACCGCACCGACGGCGCCGGTGACGATGCCCCAGAAGACCACGACGAACCGGCCGGGTTCGAGGGCGCCCTTCTGGGAGAGCGTGCCCATGACGATGGACGCGGCGTCGGCGCCCGACACGAAGAAGATCCCGACGAGGATCATCACGAGCAGGCTGGTCACGGTGGCGATCGGGTACTCGTGCAGCAGGCCGAAGAGCTGGGCCTCCTGGGACATCTCACCCTTGAGCCCACCGCGCTCGGAGACGGTCATGGCGGTGCCGCCGAAGACCGCGAACCAGATGAGGCTGACGGTGCTCGGCACCAGGATGACGCCGCCGACGAACTGACGGATCGTACGGCCGCGGCTGATCCGCGCGATGAACATGCCGACGAAGGGCGTCCAGGAGATCCACCAGGCCCAGTAGAAGACCGTCCAGCTGCTCAGCCAGTCCGCGACGCCCTTGCCGCTGGACGCCTCGGTGCGGCCGATGAGCTGCGGCAGGTCGTTCAGGTAGGCACCGATGGAGGTGGGCACCATGTCGAGGATGATGACCGTGGGGCCCGCGATGAAGACGAAGAGGACGAGCAGCCCGGCCAGCACCATGTTGATGTTGGAGAGCCACTGCACGCCCTTCTCCACACCGGAGATGGCGGACGCCACGAAGGCCAGCGTCAGCACGGCGATGATGACGACGAGCAGGCCGGTGCCCGCGTTCTCCATCCAGTCGAGGACCTCGATGCCGCTGCCGATCTGCAGGGCACCGAGTCCCAGCGAGGCGGCCGAGCCGAAGAGCGTGGCGAAGATGGCCAGGATGTCGATGACCCGGCCCCAGGCGCCATGTGCGTGCTTCTCGCCGATGAGCGGCTCGAAGACGGCGCTGATGGTCTGTCGCCGGTTGCGGCGGAAGGTGCTGTACGCGATGGCCAGGCCCACGACCGCGTAGATCGCCCACGGGTGGAGCGTCCAGTGGAAGAGGGTGGTGGCCATCGCGGTCTCCATGGCCGCGGGCGCGTCCGCCGGGTCGGTGCCCGGCGGTGGCGAGGTGAAGTGGGCCAGGGGCTCGCTCACTCCGTAGAACATCAGGCCGATGCCCATACCGGCGCTGAACATCATGGCGACCCAGGAGACGGTGCGGAACTCCGGGTCCTCACCCTCCCGTCCGAGGGTGATCTTTCCGTACCGGCTGACGGCCAGCCAGAGCGCGAAGACGACGAACCCGGTGGCGGTCAGCATGAAGAACCAACCGCCGTTGTGCATCAGACCGTTGAGCATGTCCGTGGAGACATTCTCGAGCGAGTCCGTCGACACCGCGCCCCAGACGACGAACGCGAGCGTGAGCACGGCGGTCACGCCGAACACCACCCGGTCCGTCTGTGGGGATCGGCCGCCGTGGTGGGGCGCCGTCATTTCCGACGCCCCTCCCCCGTCGTCCGCTTTATGCTGATCCTGCGTCACAAGTGACACCTTTCAAGGGGTCGGTATTGAGTCGAGACTTTGTTCTCCGTTACCCCCTACCACATGTGACGCACCTCTCACCTTTTCAACAGGCCATGTCGGGCGTACCTGTGACCATGTGATACGGCGCACGCTCGTCGAGCAGCAGCGGCACGAGGGCCCGCGCGGACTGCCGCAGCGGCACGTACGCGCCAGATTTGGTGCGCTTCACGGTGACTCCGTGCAGGGCCAGTTCGTCCTTGATGTCGCGGTACTGGTCGGCGCTCAGACGGTAGCCGCAGGGCGGGTCCTGGATGATCTCGGACGGCTCTGCGGGGTCGTTGTCGGCGCCCCCGATGTAGACCGGGCCGCGGTCGTGGAAGCCCTTGGCGCGGGCCGCTCCGGTGGCCGCCTCCAGCGCCCCGCGGCGCTCGTCCGTGAAGTCGAGCAGGCCGCCGAGCGCGGAGCGTTGGGACGTCACGCGGCGCCGGTTGTTCAGCGCCTCGTCCTTCTTCTCGGCGTCCGTGAGGGGATCGACGCGGCTCTCGATCAGCAGCCCGGCGGCGTGCTTGATGCCGGACATGTTGCGCAGGATGCGCTCCTGGCCGTCGCCCGCGGTCTGCTTGATGGGATCGCCGGTGACGGGGTCGGTCCAGATGCCGTACGTGCCCGTGCTGTACCCGTCGTGCTCGGCGGCCGGTCGCACGTACGCCTTCGACAGCGTCTGCGCCTCCCCGTGCACGGCCTCGTCGGTGTTGAGGTTGCGCGGCCAGAGGTCGAACAGGTCCTTCTCGTAGTACTTGGGAGTGGCCCCGTACTCGTGCAGGTCGTAGATGACGTCGGGCTTGCGGTCCCTGATCACCGCGGCCATGGCGCGGGCCTCTGCGGTCTGCAGGGCGAGGTGGTCGCGGTTGATGTCGGTGCCGTCGGAGTTGCCGCGGGTGTCGGCGGCACGTCCGTCGGGGTTGGCGGTCGGCACGACGAGGAGCGTGGTGCGGCTGAGGAAGCGTTTCGTCTTCTTGTCCTTCGCGTACGCCAGGTCGCGGATCGTGGACAGACACGCCTCGCGGCCCGACGGCTCGTCGCCGTGCTGGCTGCAGATCAGCAACACGGTGTTCTTCGCCGGGCGTTCGCCGATGCGCACCAGCTGCACGGGACGGTCCTGCTTGGTCGTGCCGATGCGGGCGACCGAGACCCGCTTCGTGGCCCGGTCCACGGTGGCGAGGAGGTCCTGTTCCTCGGGCTGCGTGGTCCAGCGCGCTCCGTTGGTCTCCTCGAATCCGGTACGGGGCGGGGTCGGCGTCGCCTGGGCGGGCGCTGTCAGGAAGGGCGCGGCGAGTGCGGCAGTGGCGCAGACGAGCGCCAGGGAGCGGGTGCGCGGAGTCATGAAGTACTGCCTCCCGGGATGGGGTTGATGCGACGCGGCGGGGCCACGCCGTCGAGACGGGATGCGCGGGGGATGACGGTTGCGGAGGTGGTGAACGCGCCCGCGCCGCCGACCAAGGGCAGTTTCGCCGAGGTGCGGGCCAGGTCGACGGTGAGCGTCGGGGTGTCGGCGGGGGGTTCGATCAGATTCCGGTCGGTGCCCGCCACGATCAGCGCGAGCCGGTGGCCCTTGGGCACGACGTGGTCGGTGGCGGCGAGGTCGAGGGTGATGGTGTGCGGCTTGCCCGGGGTGAGCGGGCGGCCGTGGCCCGCGTCGGCCCAGTTGCCGAGGTCGGCCCAGCCCCGGCTGAAGATCGTGTAGTCGACGTCGGCGGACTTCGCACGCGTCTCCTTGAAGCAGGAGCTGTCACCCGTGGTGCTCGCTCCCCAGCACGTGCGTTCGGGAAGGGTGGTGATGCCCTCGCCCGTGGCGGCGTAGTCCCGGATGGTGTCGGGGCCGAGGTCGACGAGGACCGCGGAGAGGTGCGCGGTGCGGGTCGTCGGGGTCGCGGTGACGGTCACCGTGGAGGAGCCGGACAGCCTGAGGTCACGGGCGAGCGGTTTGCTGGTGAAGCCCGCCTTCCCCGGTGTCGATGTGTCGATCTGCTCGGCCCAGGCCGTCTCGCTCAGGCGCGGGTCGTCGGTGAACGTCTCGGTGCCCTTGCCGGGCCGGGTGCCGAGGGTGCCGACGCCGGGCGCCGCGCCCTTGGCGGGGCGGAGCTGGACGGCGCGGGTGCCGCGCGGGGGCCAGACGCGGTCGGTGCTCCAGCGGTCCGGGGCGCGCTCGATGTCGGCCATCGGCTCGCGGTCGACTCCGTTGTCGTAGCCGAGGAGTTCATGGTCGAACCAGCGGTGCAGGGTGCGGACCCAGTCGGCGCGGCGGAAGTCGAAGGGGTCGACGTGGCCGGTCTGGCTGAGCCAGATCTTGCGGTCGACGCCGTTCTCGGCGAGCGCGTCCCACCACTGGCCGAAGTGCTTGGTGCGGACGTTGAGGTCCTGCATGCCGTGGACGACGAAGACGCTGGCGCGCACCTTGTCGGCGTCCGGGACGTGGTCGCGCTCGCTCCACAGCGGGGTCCAGTCGCCGGAGCGGGGTGCCCCGTCGACGAGGCGCTGCTGCACGGCGCCGCAGCGGGCGCGGGCCTCGGGGCTCTCCACGCCGTTCGCCAGCCGGTCGGGGCCGCTGCCGTAGAGCGGGGCGCCCTTGGCGAAGTAGTAGTCGTACCAGGAGGAGATCGCGCCGATCGGGACGATGGTCTTGAGGCCGCGCACTCCGGTTGCGGCCACGCCCTGCGCGACGGTCCCGTCGTAGCTCTTGCCGATCATTCCGGTGGCGCCGTTGGTCCAGGTGGCCTCCGTGCGTTCGCCGCCGGTGCGGCTGGTGTAGCCGTGGGCGCGGCCGTTCAGCCAGTCGACGACGGCCTTGGCGGAGCGGACGTCGGAGCGGCCGCCGACGTCGACGCAGCCGTCGGAGCGGTTCGTGCCCGCGAGGTCCACGGCGACGTAGCCGTAGCCGCGGGGCACGAAGTAGTTGTCGTAGTACAGCGGGAGCTGGACGGGGTCACCGTTCTCGTCGTACGTCTTCAGCTGGCTCTCGTTGCCGCGTCCGCAGCAGGAGTAGTACGGGCTCGCGTCCATGATCACGGGTATCCGGCGGCCCGTGCGGTCGAGTTCACGGGGTCTGACTATGTCGACGGCGACGCGGTCGGCCTTGCCGTCCGCGTCGCCGTCGAGCCCGATGTCGACCCATACGGATTCGCGTATCGCGTCCTCGTACGAGTACACGGGTCTGCTCTCGCCCGGCGTGCGCGGGGCCGGGGCGGCCCCCTGCGCTGCAACCGGGGACATGAGGGTGGCTATCAGGGCGGCCAGGGCCGCCGTCAGCAGCGTTCTCCACAGGATGCGGGTGCGTCGCGCACGTATCGGCATGGCGCGGAAGCTACACCGGTGAACTCCTGTGCGACAGAGGGCCGCATGCAGCAGCGACAGGTGCATGGGACATCCAGGCACATGTCGGCCGAATGGCAATCGTGTGACGTATGGGGCCATGGACATGACGCGTGCGGAAGGGGCTGAATAGGCTCCACGTTCAAGACGAAAAGATGTTGTGCCCCTACGACTTGGAGCTCTTGTGCACCGCAGACTCATCGCCCCGGGCGCTCTCGCGGCCTCTCTCCTGCTGGCGATCCCGGCATCGGCAGCGGACTTCTCCCCCGGGGCCCCGGGCATCGGCGACCCCTATTACCCGGCGAGCGGCAACGGCGGATACGACGTCTCGCACTACGACCTGCGGCTGAAGTACCAGCCCAAGACCGACCTGCTCGAAGGCACGGCGACGCTCAACGCCCGCACCACGCAGGACCTCTCGCGCTTCAACCTCGACTTCGGCCTCAAGGTCTCCGAGGTGCGGGTCAACGGCAAGAAGGCGAAGTTCGCGAAGACCGGCGACCAGGAGCTGGAGATCACGCCGTCGGCCGGACTGCCCAAGGGCACGCCGATCACGGTCGTCGTGCGGTACGCGGGCAAGCCGTCCGAGCTGAAGATCAACGGCTACAACGCCTGGCACCGCACGCCCGACGGCGGCGTCGCGGCGCAGGAGCCGGAGGCCGCCGTGTGGTGGTTCCCGTCCAACGACCACCCGCTGGACAAGGCGACGTACGACGTGTCGGTCTCGGTGCCGGACGGCACCCAGGCGATCTCCAACGGTGTGCTGCAGTCGCAGAGTTCCAAGCTCGGCTGGACCCGCTACAACTGGCGCTCCAACAAGCCGCAGGCCAGCTATCTGACCACGCTCGCGGTGGGCAAGTTCGACATCACGACCGACAAGACGGAGTCCGGCCTTCCGGTCCTCAACGCCTACAGCAAGGACCTCGGCGACAACGCGGGCTCCGCGCGGGCCAGCATCGAGCGGACGACCGAGGTCGCCGAGTGGCTCGAGACGCTCTACGGCAAGTACCCCTTCAACGCGCTCGGCGGCTACGTCCCGAACGTGAAGAGCAGCTACGCCCTGGAGACCCAGACCCGGCCCTTCTACAGCCCCTCCGCGTTCGCGAACGGCTCCAACGCCTCCATCGTGGTCCACGAGCTGGCCCACCAGTGGTACGGCGACAGCGTCTCCGTGGACGGCTGGAAGGACATCTGGGTCAACGAGGGCTTCGCCCGCTACAGCCAGTGGCTGTGGTCGGAGAAGGAGGGCGAGGGCACGGGGCAGGAGCTGGCGGACTACGTGTACGCCCAGCACCCCGCCGACGACCCGTTCTGGAAGGTCAAGCCGGGTGACCCGGGTCCGGACAAGCAGTTCGACATCGCGGTCTACGACCGGGGCGCACTGGCCCTGCAGGCCCTGCGCAACGAGGTCGGGGACGACACCTTCTTCGCCATCCTCAAGGGGTGGCCGCAGAAGCACGCGTACGGCAACGCCAAGGTGAACGACTTCGTGAAGTACGCGGAGAAGGTCTCGGGCAAGCCGCTCGCGGAGCTCTTCGACACCTGGCTCTACCAGCCGTCGCGCCCCGAGGCTCCCGCCGTGCGCGAGGCCGGGATCGCCCGGTCGGCGGCCGCCCCGGCCAAGCCGAAGTCGTGGAAGCAGATCGCGGCGACGAACGGCGTGCACGACCACGGGCACGATCACTGACGGTCTGCTGCGCCGCGCCGTCGGGGCTGGTTCCCGGCGGCGCGGCGGCGCGCTTGCCCTCTCAGCGCGCCTCGGCGTACGCCTCCAGGACGGCGTCCACGACCGCGTCCGGGTCCCGTACCGTCGGGAAGTGGTCGCTGTGCGCGAGCCGCACCAGACGGCAGCCCGGAATGCGCTGCGCCATCGTCTCGTTGACCCGGACCACCTCGGGCGCGTCGTGCTCCGCGATGACCAGGACGCACGGGACGTCGAGCTCGCCGAGCCGGTCGTACACGGGCGGGTCCGGCACCTGATGCGGCAGCACGGCGAACCACGCCGGGACCACCGCCTTGAGCAGCGCCATCACCTCGGGGTCGGCTCCGGTGCCCATCGCGGCGGACGAGCCCCGCACCAGCTCCACGATGCCGTCCACGTCGCCCGCCTCCGCGAGCCTGCCGACCTCGGCCATGAACTCGGGCGGCAGGAGCTCGTCGGCGCCGGTGACGCCCGGGACCACCAGGGCGAGGCTCGCCACCCGCGCGGGGTCGCGGAACGCGAGGCTGATGGCCGTCGCGCCGCCCATGCTCGATCCCACCAGGACGGCCCGGCCCACGCCGTAGTGGTCCAGGACGGCGATCAGGTCCTCGACCTGCGAGAAGGACGCGGTCGGGGCAGGCGACCTGCCGTAGCCGCGCGCGTCGTAGCGGATCACCCGGTGCCGCTCCGTGAGGCGCGGCAGGATGCGGTCCCAGAGGCGGGAGTCGCCCACGCCCGGGTGCAGAAGGACCAGGGGGAGGCTTTCGCCGCCCGTGCCGCTCGGTTCACCCGAGTCGTGCGACCACACTTCGCCGTCTTTGACCGAGACCATGACGTCCATGGCTGCGAGTCTCCGGGCGCGGGGTCCTGGCCGCCAGTGCTGTCGGCGGACGAGGGCGTGAATCCGTACGGCTAGCGGCCGGAACCCGTCGGATCGCTTCCCGGGTCTGTCCGTGGGTCGGTGCGGCGGTCGGGGTGTCGGCCGGTGCGCGGGTCCGTGCCCGGGTCGGTGCCCGGCGTGGCGCCCGGCGTGGTGCTCGGCGCCGCGGGAGGCCGCGCCGGAGGCCCGGTGAGCGGGTCGGCCGCGATGCGCCCCGCCACCTCGGAGGCCCACTCGGAGATCTGGCGGCGCAGTTCGGCCTCCGCCTCGGCGCGCTCCGCCTCCCCCCGGGCCTGTCCGGTGGCCGCAGGGCCGCCGCCTTCCCGGCGCCCGTGCCCGTGTCCGTGCGCCTCCGAGAGCAGCATCGTCGGGCTCGCTCTCCGACTGCCGGGCGGAGGCGGTTCCGTGGGGGCGAGGGCACGCGCGACGCGGGGCAGGAATCGTGCGAGAAGGAGCCAGAGCGCGCCGCACAGGACAGCGGCGAGCGCCAGCTCCTCGGCCCTCGGGTTGACCGGCCCGAGTTCCAGGGTGATGAACTGCATGTCGGAGCTCTACCCGCTCATCCGTGCACAACAACGCACACATGCAAGGCAGTTGTACGGAGAGGGTGCGGCCCTGGTCGGCGGCGGTCCGCCTCAGTCCCCGAAGTCGTACACCGTCACCGCGATCCCCCGCGCCACCAGGCGCTCGGCTATCAGCGGCTCGATGCGGGACCACTTGCCGCCCGCGAGCCCGCAGCCGATGCGCGGCATGTGCACGGAGGCGCCGAGCTCCTCGGCCTTGTCCGCCAGGGCGGCCAGGGCGGTGTCGATCGCCTCGTACCGCACGGGGACGCCCTTGCTGCCGGTGCGCATGCCCCGCTGCCCCACCATGTTGGCGACCCACAGGCCGCGGCCGACGTCGACGAACTGGACGGCGCCCAGGCCGAAGTCGTTCTTCGCGCGCTGCCGGTGCCAGGCGCGGTACGCCTTCTCCGGCTCGGGCCAGCGGCGCGAGACCGCGAGCACGAAGCCCTTCCCCCAGCCCCCGAGGTCGTTGCAGACGTGGGCGATCAGCTTGGTGCCCTTGCCGAACGGCGCGGTGGCGTCACCCCGGACATACGTGATCTCCGACATGACGCCACCGTACGGGCTGCCACTGACAGCCCAGGACTACCGGTCCTGCGGCCCCGTGAGGCTCTGGGCCTCGCGCGCCACCTTGCGCCGGACGCCGAACCAGCCCGCGACCAGGGCCAGGCCCACGATCGGGATGAGGAACAGCGTCTTGCGGCCGACCTCGGCGTCCTTCCACATCAGGCAGAGGACGGCGAGCAGGAAGGCGATCGTCACGTACTCGGTGACACCGCTGAAGGGGAGCTGGAACTTCGGCCGGGTGACCTCGCCGCGCTTGGCGGCGCGCACGAAGGCGAGGTGGCAGACCATGATCGTGATCCAGGTGCCGATGATGCCGAGCGAGGCCACGTTCAGGACGATCTCGAAGGCCTTGCCCGGGACCACCTTGTTGAGGCCGACGCCGACGACGCCGAGGGAGGCGGTGAGCAGGATGCCGCCGTAGGGGACCTGGTTGCGGTTCATCTTGGCGGTGAACTTCGGGGCGGAGCCCGACATCGCCATGGAGCGCAGGATGCGGCCGGTGGAGTACAGGCCGGAGTTGAGCGAGGACATGGCGGCGGTGAGGACCACGAAGTTCATGACGTCGCCCGCGGCCGGTACGCCGATCTTGGAGAGGACCGTCACGAACGGGCTCTGGTCGGCCGTGTACATCACGCCGGGCAGCAGCAGCGCGAGCAGCACCACGGAGCCGACGTAGAAGAGGCCGACGCGCCACATGATCGAGTTCACCGCGCGCGGGACGATCTTGTGCGGGTCCTTGGTCTCGCCCGCCGCGACGCCGACCAGTTCGAGGGAGGCGTACGCGAAGACGACGCCCTGCATGACGATCACGACCGGCATCAGGCCGTTCGGCATGAGGCCGCCGTGGTCGGTGATCATGTTGAGGCCGGGCGTCTCGCCGCCCACCTTGTGCTGGCTGGCGAGCAGCCAGATACCAATGATCATGAAGGCGCTCAGCGCGGCCACCTTGATGATCGAGAACCAGAACTCCATCTCGCCGAAGTACTTCACCGAGACGAGGTTCACCGCGAGCACGATCGCGAGGGCGATCAGCGCCAGCACCCACTGGGGTATGTCGGTGAAGAAGCTCCAGTAGTGCGTATAGAGCGCGATCGCCGTGATGTCCGCGATGCAGGTGGTCGACCAGTTGAGGAAGTACATCCAACCGGCGAAGAACGCGCCCTTCTCGCCGAGGAACTCACGCGCGTACGAGACGAACGAACCGGACGAGGGCCGGTAGAGGACCATCTCGCCGAGCGCCCTGACGACGAAGAACGCGAAGATGCCGCACACGAGGTAGGCAAGGGCGAGCGCGGGGCCCGCCGAGTGGAGGCGGCCGCCCGCCCCCAGGAAGAGGCCGGTGCCGATCGCGCCACCGATCGCGATCATGTTGACGTGACGGGCCTTGAGGTCCTTGCTGTATCCGGCGTCTCCCGCGTCCGCGGGGGCCTGGGTCGCATCCGTGCGGGGTGCGTCCAGGGTGGCCGAATCTACGGCTTCCTTGCTCACGTGGTGGATCTACTCTCTGGTGCCCGGAAGAGCTCCGGGGTCCGGATGTGCTCCGGTCCGCGCACCCCTGACGCGCGCGGACCGACGGGACACCTTCCCCCAGAGATCGCCCCCACGCGGTGGCGCACGTCACATAGCGGGACTTCTCACATGGTGGTCAAGGGGTGTACATACCCTCGATGACCTGCATGTACTTGTCACGGATCACCCTGCGGCGCAGCTTGAGGGATGGCGTCAGCTCGCCGGTCTCCGGTCCCCATTCCTCGGTGAGCAGCCGGTAGCGCTTGATCTGCTCGGTGCGGTTCAGACGCGCGTTGGCGGCCTCGACCGCGCGCGCCACCTCCGCCCGCACGGCCTCGTGGGTGGCCGGATCCCCCTCGATCCCGCGCGCGGCGGCCCAGGCGGGCGCCATCTCCTGGTCCAGGACGAGCAGCGCCACGAGATAGGAGCGGCCGTCCCCGTGGACGAGGGCCTGCCCTATCAGCGGGTGCTCCTTGAGCGTGTTCTCGACGAGGGCGGGCGAGACGTTCTTGCCCGTCGACGTCACGATCATTTCCTTCTTGCGGTCGGTGAGCCAGAGGTAGCCGTCCTCGTCGAGCCGCCCGATGTCCCCCGTGGCGAACCAGCCCTCCGCGTCGCGGGCGTCGTCGAGGCCTCCGTCGGGCCGCAGATAGCCGTCGAAGACGGTGGCGCCGCGCACCAGGATCTCGCCGTCCTCCGCGATGCGTACGTCGAGGCCCTCCAGCGGGCGGCCGACCGAGCCGAGCCGGAATCCGCCGGGACAGTTCGTCGTGACCACACCGGAGGTCTCGGTGAGCCCCCACGCATCCATGATCACCAGCCCGAATCCCGCCCAGAAGCGGGAGACGTCAAGCGGCATCGGCGCGGAGGCGCTCGCCGTCCACACGAGCCGGTCGAATCCGGCCAGCGCGAGCAGCGGATCGAGGACGTCCCGCCTGGCCCGCTCGTACGCGTCCTGCAGCTCCGCCGGGGGCTCCGCACCCCGCTCCCGGCAGGCGACGTGCGCGCGTGCCGTCTCGTTGGCGGCCTCGATGACCCGGCGCCGCTCCTCGGGCAGCCCGGCGAGCGCCGCCCGTACGGAGGCGGCGAGCTTCTCCCACACGCGCGGGACGCCGAAGAACTGGACCGGATGCAGCTCGCGCGCGGTGGCGGCCACCTGCGTGGGGTCGGCGCACAGATGGACGTGGCCCGCGCGCAGCACCGGCAGGTAGATGCCGAGCAGGCGCTCCGCGATGTGCGCGAAGGGCAGGTAGCAGATGTGTCCGACGTGCTCGGGGAACTCGATGACGCCGTCCAGGGCGATGCCGCCCAGGAGCAGGTTGCGGTGGGTGAGACGGACGCCTTTGGGGTCGCCCGTGGTGCCCGAGGTGTAGACGACGGTGAGGGCGTCGGTCGGGCGGTCCTCGCGCCACGCCTTCTCGAAGGCGTCCGGGTTGAAGAGGCGGCTGCCGGTGGCGTGCAGGGAGCCGTACGTGCGGTGCTCGCCCGCCTCGGCGGCCTCCACGACGACGAGGCGTTCCAGCGGGGCGGTGTCGTCCCCCAGGAGGGGCTCCCAGCGCGGCAGTTCGCGGGCGCCCTCGACGATCGCGAAGCGGGCCCGGCTGTGCCGGACGATGTGCGCGACCTGCTCGGGGGCCGCGGTGGCGTACACGGTGACGGGGACGGCGCCGAGGTGCACCAGGGCGAGGTCGCTCAGCCAGTGCTCGGGGCGGTTGCTCATCATCATCAGGACGTGTTCGCCGCGTTCGACGCCGAGCGCGGCGTAACCGGCGGCGAGGACCGCGACCTTGCGCCGCGCCTCGCGCCAGGTGAGCGTCGACCACTCCTCCCCCACGCGCCAGGAGAGCGCAGGAAGTTCGCCGTGGTCCTCGGCATTGCGGAGCAGCAGGGCGGGGAGCGTGATGTCGGCGGGGTCCCCGGGGAGTCGCAGGATCGTGGTCATGACCGCCTCCTGGTGCCATCGATTGGGCCGGAGGGTTTCACAACACTGGTGTGCCAGCAATACTGTTGCACCGGATTGACGCACGAAGCGGGGAGACGTCCCCCGAGCCGACCGGGGAGGGATGGCGCCGCCAATGACGACCGACACCGAGGGCGTCACGACCGAGGCCGAGGAGCCGACGCTCACGGTCGACGAACTCGCCGCGCGCGCGGGGGTGACGGTCCGCACCATCCGCTTCTACAGCACCAAGGGGCTGCTGCCGCCGCCGGTGATCGGCCCGCGCCGCGTCGGGCACTACGGCCAGGAGCACCTGTCCCGGCTCGCGCTCATCGAGGAGTTGCAGCACCAGGGCATGACGCTCGCCGCGATCGAGCGGTATCTGGAGCAACTGCCCGCCGACCTGAGCGCGCACGATCTGGCCATCCACCGCGCCCTGGTGGCGTCGTGGGCGCCCGACTCGGCGGAGGACGCCCCGCGCGCCGACCTCGAGCGCAGGGCGGGCCGCCCGCTCGGCGACGAGGACCTGGACCGGCTCGCGGCGATGGGCGTGGTCGCAAGGACGCAGGTCCCCGGGACGTACCGCGTGGACCCGGGCCTGTTGCGCCTGGGCGTGCAGCTCCTGGACGTGCCCATCGCGCACGAGACGATCCTGGCGGCGCGCACGGTCCTGATGGAGCACACGCGCTCGGCCGCGCACGAACTGTCCCGGCTCTTCCGGGACGAGGTCTGGGGGCCCTACCGCGAGCGCGAGTCGGACCCCGAGCACGTGGCGGCGATGCGGTCGCTCTCGGCGCACATGCAGCCGATGGTGGTGCAGGCGCTGGTGACCGCGTTCCAGCGCTCCCTCAAGGAGGAGCTGCGGGAGTGGCTCAAGGAAGGCTGAGCCACTGCCGCACCGGCCTCCGTCACACCTTGACGTGGGCCGCCGTCGCGCTCGGCGTCTCGTCCCGCGTGGCCTGCGCAAGCCGCTCGGCGTAGACCTCGGACAGGGCTGCCAGGTCCTTCCGTCCGGCCGCCCGGCCCGCGGTGTCCCGCAGGTCGAGCGTGCCGATGTACTCGCCCTGGCGGATCACCATCGTCACGGTGTTCCCCTTCGCCGACGACTTGTACGCGTAGACGGTGCTCTCGTCGCCCTGCGGAGCGCCGTCGAGAGCCGCGACCTCGCGCTTGTTGTGCTGCACGTAGCTCTCCCAGGAGGCGAAGGCCCGCTCGGCGGCACGGGTGTTCCGGTACGCGATCAGGTCGTAGCTCGCGCCCTCGGCCTTGTTCGCGGTGAGGTATCCCACCCGGCCGTTGGCGACGGCTCCCTTGCACTTGCCGCCCGGGTCCTTGCACAGGGAGGGGGCCTTGGCCCGGGTGTGCAGTTCCGTGCCGACGTGCCGCAGGGCGGCGGGCATCGTGTCGAGGGGCGGCAGGATCTCCTGGGCCCGGCGCGCGGCGCTCAGCGAGCCGGTACCGGTGCCGGTGCCCTTGCCGCCCGTCGCGCCGCCGACGGTCCGGCTGTGCGAGGAGGAGGATCCCCGCTTGTTCTTCTTCTTGTTCTTCTTTCCTCCGCAGCCGGTCAGGGCCAGCGAGAGGACCAGCACTCCGACGCCGACCGCACGCGTCGTTCCCCCGGTCGTGAACCGCACAGCGGTCACCCTTCAGTTGTCGTGATCATGACGTACGCCAGCATACGACGCGTCATGGCTGCCTCCGGTTCCACCCCTGACCAGGCAGAACCGGAGGCACCTGCGGGATCAGCCGTCGCTGAACTTCTCGCCGCTCTCCGCCTTTTCGACCAGCAGCGCGGGCGGCGCGAACCGGTCTCCGTAGCGCTCGGCGAGTTCACGCGCGCGTGCCACGAAGCCGGGCAGGCCGCCTTCGTAGCCGTTGATGTACTGCAGCACGCCGCCCGTCCAGCCCGGGAAGCCGATGCCGAGGATGGAGCCGATGTTGGCGTCGGCGACCGAGGTCAGGACGCCCTCCTCCACCAGGCGCACGGTGTCGAGCGCCTCGGAGAAGAGCATCCGCTCCTGCATGTCCTTGAACGGGATCTCGTGCCCCGGCTTGGTGAAGTGCTCGCGCAGCCCCGGCCAGAGCCCGGCGCGCTTGCCGTCCACGTACTCGTAGAAGCCCGCTCCCCCGCTCCTGCCGGGGCGCTCGAACTCGTCGACCATGCGGTCGATGACGGTGTCCGAGGGGTGGCCCGCCCAGGTGCCGCCCTCCGCCTCGACGGCCCGCTTGGTCTCGTTGCGGATCTTGCGGGGCAGCGTGAGGGTCAGCTCGTCCATGAGCGAGAGGACCTTCGCCGGGTATCCGGCCTGGGCCGCGGCCTGTTCGACGGAGGCGGGCTCGATGCCCTCGCCGACCATCGCGACGCCTTCGTTGATGAAGTGCCCGATGACGCGCGAGGTGAAGAAGCCGCGCGAGTCGTTGACGACGATCGGCGTCTTGTTGATCTGGCGCACCAGGTCGAAGGCGCGGGCCAGCGCCTCGTCGCCGGTCCGCTCGCCCTTGATGATCTCGACGAGCGGCATCTTGTCGACGGGCGAGAAGAAGTGCAGGCCGATGAAGTCGACAGGGCGGGAGACGCCCTCCGCCAGCGTGGTGATCGGCAGGGTGGAGGTGTTGGAGCAGAGCAGCGCGTCCGGCTCGATGACGTCCTGGATCTCCTGGAACACCTTGTGCTTGAGCGAGGTGTCCTCGAAGACCGCCTCGATCACGGCGTCGCAGCCCGCGAGGGCCTGCGGGTCCGCGGCCGGTGTGATGCGGGCCAGCAGCGCGTCCGCCTTCTCCCGGCTCGTACGGCCCTTGGCCACGGCCTTGTCACAGAGCTTCTCGGAGTAGCCCTTGCCCTTCTGCGCGGCCTCGGCCGACACGTCCTTCAGGACGACCTCGATGCCCGCGCGGGCGCACGAGTACGCGATGCCCGCGCCCATCATCCCGGCGCCGAGCACGGCGACCTTGCGGACCTGGCGCGGCTCGATGCCCTTGGGGCGGTTGGCGCCGGAGTTGACGGCCTGGAGGTCGAAGAAGAACGCCTGGATCATGTTCTTGGCGACCTGACCGGTGACCAGCTCGGTGAAGTACCGGGCCTCGATGGTCAGCGCGGTCTCGAAGTCGACCTGCGAGCCCTCGACGGCCGCCGCGAGGATGTTGCGCGGGGCCGGGTAGTTGGCGCCCGCCGTCTGCTTCTTGAGGTTGGCGGGGAAGGCGGGCAGGTTCGCCGCGAACTTCGGGTTGGCCGGGGTGCCGCCGGGGATGCGGTAGCCCGGCTTGTCCCAGGGCTGCTGCGACTCGGGGTTGGCGTCGATGAAGGCGCGGGCCTTCTCCAGCATCTCCTCGCGCGTGGCGGCCACTTCGTGGACGAGGCCGTTCTCCAGGGCGCGCTTCGGGTTGTACTGGGTGCCCTGGAGCAGCACCTTCAGGAGCGCGTCGGTGATGCCCATGAGGCGCACGGTACGGGTGACGCCGCCGCCCGCGGGGAGCAGGCCGAGGGTGACCTCGGGCAGGCCGATCTTGGAACCGGAGACGTCGAGGGCGACGCGGTGGTGCGAGGCGAGGGCGATCTCGTAACCGCCGCCGAGGGCCGCGCCGTTGATCGCGGCGACGACGGGCTTGCCCAGGGTCTCGATGCGGCGCAGCGAGTTCTTGATGGCGGTGCCCGCGTCGAACGCCTCCTGGGCGTTCTCCGGGCCGACCTTGATCATGTCCTTGAGGTCGCCACCCGCGAAGAAGGTCTTCTTGGCGGAGGTGTAGATGAACCCGCGGATGGCGTCCTTGTCGGCCTGGACGGCGGCCTCCGCGCGGTCGGCGATCGCCGCGATGGACTCCTTGAACGCCTGGTTCATGGTGTTCGCGGACTGGTTGGGGTCGTCCAGGACGAGGGTGACGACGCCGGTGTCGTCCTGTTCCCAGCGGATGGTCGTGCTCTCGGTCATGTCTCTTCTCCGTGAAGTCTGTGGCAGGCGGATTCTGGGGAGGGCGGCTGGGGTGTCGTGGCCGACTGACCGCCGGTGAGGGCTGGTCGCGCAGTTCCCCGCGCCCCTGAAAGGCGCACTGCGTGCGCCGTCTCAGCGGCCGTCGGGGAAAGGCGCGGCGCAGCCGCAGGGCTTCAGGCGCGCATCGCCGGAAAGGCTGCAGCGAAGCCCGCAGGCCTTCAAGGGCGCGTCGTGGGGAAGGCCGCGGCGGAGCCGCAGGCCTTTAGGGGCGCGGGGAACTGCGCGAGCGGCCACGGCGTACCCGCGGTCGGCGACGTACCCCAGCCCCTACGGCGCGTAGCCCTACAGCCGCTCGACGATCGTCGCGATGCCCATGCCGCCGCCCACGCACAACGTGGCCAGCCCGTACCGCTTGTCCTGGCGCTCCAGCTCGTCCACGAGCGTGCCCAGGATCATCGCCCCGGTCGCCCCCAGCGGGTGCCCGAGAGCGATCGCGCCACCGTTGACGTTCACCTTGTCCAGGGAGAGGCCCATGTCCTTGACGAAGCGCAGCACGACCGCGGCGAACGCCTCGTTGATCTCGACGAGGTCGATGTCGTCGATGGTGAGACCCGCCTTGGCGAGCGCCTTGCGCGTCGCGGGCGCGGGCCCGGTGAGCATGATGAGCGGGTCGGAGCCCGAGACGGCCGCGGAGACGATCCGCGCGCGCGGGGTGAGGCCGTAGCGCTCGCCGACCTCCTTCGTGCCGACGGCGACCAGCGACGCGCCGTCGACGATGCCGGAGGAGTTGCCCGCGTGGTGGACGTGGTCGATCTGCTCGATCCAGTGGTACTTCTGCAGCGCGACCGCGTCGAAGCCGCCCAGGTCGCCGATGTCCTTGAAGGACGGCTTCAGCCTGGCGAGGGAGTCGGCGGTGGTGCCGGGGCGCAGGTGCTCGTCGTGGTCGAGGACGACGAGGCCGTTGCGGTCCTTGACCGGCACGACGGACCTCGCGAAGCGGCCGTCCTTCCAGGCCGCGGCGGCGCGCTCCTGCGAGAGGGCCGCGTACTCGTCGACGTCGCGCCGCGAGAAGCCCTCGGCGGTGGCGATCAGGTCGGCGCCGATGCCCTGCGGCGCGAAGTCGGTCTCGAAGTTGGTCATCGGGTCGGCGAACCAGGCGCCGCCGTCGGAGGCCATCGGGACGCGCGACATCGATTCGACGCCGCCCGCGAGCACCAGGTCCTCCCAGCCCGAGCGGACCTTCATCGCGGCGAGGTTGACCGCTTCGAGGCCGGAGGCACAGAAGCGGTTCTCCTGGACACCGGCGACCGTGTCGGGCAGCCCGGCGGCGATGGCCGCGATCCGCGCGATGTCGGAGCCCTGGTCGCCGACCGGGCCCACCACGCCGAGGACGATGTCGTCGATGGCGGCCGGGTCGAGGCCGGGGAAGCGGGCCTGGATCTCGTGGATCAGGCCGACGACGAGGTCGATGGGCTTGGTCCCGTGCAGGGCGCCATTGGCCTTGCCGCGTCCGCGCGGGGTGCGGATCGCGTCGTATACGTACGCTTCGGTGGTCACGCGTGAGCCTTTCGGGGGTGTCCGGGAGGGTGTGTGGTGTCCGGAAGGGTGAGGGGTCCGGGAGGGCGGGGGTCAGCCGAGGAGGGAACGGCCGATGATCTCCTTCATGATCTCGGTCGTGCCGCCGTAGATGGTCTGGATGCGTCCATCGGTGAAGGCCTTGGCGACGCGGTACTCCGTCATGTAGCCATAGCCGCCGTGCAGTTGCAGACAGCGGTCGGCGACGCGTTTCTGCAGCTCGGTGGCCCACCACTTCGCCATCGACGCATGCACGGCGTCGAGTTCCCCGTTCGAGTGATCGACGATGCACCGGTCGAGGAACGTACGGGTGACGGCGCACTCGGTGGCCATCTCGGCGATCTCGAAGCGGATGTGCTGGAGCTTGGCGAGCGGGCGCCCGAAGGCCTCGCGCTCCTTCACGTACGTCGTGGTGATGTCCAGGAGGTGCTCGGCGGCGGCGATCCCGGCGACGGCTATGCCCATGCGCTCCTGCGCGAGGTTCGTCATCAGGTGGATGAAGGCGCCGTTCAGCTCGCCGAGCAGGTTCTCCTTGGGGACGCGTACGTCGTTGAAGAAGAGCTCGGCGGTGTCCTGGGACTTCTGGCCGATCTTGTCGAGGTTGCGGCCCCGCTCGAAGCCCTCCGCGCCCCGCTCGACGACGAGGAGGGACAGGCCGTGGGCGCCTCCTTCGGGGTTCGTCTTGGCGACGACGATGACGAGGTCGGCGAGGATGCCGTTCGAGATGAACGTCTTGGAGCCGTTGAGCACCCAGTGGTCGCCGCGGTCCTCGGCGGTGGTGCGGATGCCCTGGAGGTCGGAGCCCGCGCCCGGCTCGGTCATCGCGATGGCCGTGATGATCTCGCCGCTGCAGAAGCCGGGCAGCCAGCGCCGCTTCTGCTCGTCCGTGGCGAGGGAGGTCAGATAGGGGCCGATGATGTCGTTGTGCAGGCCGAGCGCGAGTCCGGCGGCCCCCGCGCGGGTGAACTCCTCGGCGAGGACCGCGGCGTAGCGGAAGTCTTCGTTGCCGCCGCCTCCGTACTCCTCAGGGACGGCGAGGCCGAGCAGCCCCTGCTTGCCGGCCGCGAGCCAGGCCTCGCGGGAGACGATGCCGTCCTTCTCCCACTGGTCGTAGTACGGGAGCACCTCCTTGGCGAGGAAGGTGCGGACGGTCTCGCGGAACGCGTCGTGCTCGGCGTCGAAGATCTGCCGTTTCATCTGTACGTGGCCTCCTGGAGCCCGGTGGGAAGCTGCGAGCCCGGTTAGAGCCAGCCCTTGACGGTTTCGATCGACTTGGCGGGTTCGGGGCCGACCGGGATGACGTTGAGCATGGTCACGCCCGCCTCACGGAAGGCCTCGACGCGCTCGCGTACGTAGCCCGCGGGCCCGCACAGCGACATGAGCTCGCAGAACTCGTCCGGGACGGCCGCTTCGGCCTCCTTCTTCTTCCCGGCCAGGTAGAGCTCCTGGATGCGTGCGGCTTCCTTCTCGTAGCCGTACGCGACCGCGAGGTCGTTGTAGAAGTTCTTCCCCTTGGCGCCCATGCCGCCTACGTAGAGGGCGATCTGCGGGCGGGCGAGGTCGCGCACGGCCGCCGCGTCGTCGCCGATGGCGAGCAGTCCCCCGGCGACGGTCTCCAGCGGTCCGAGGGCCGGATCGCGCTTCTCCTTGCCCTCGGCGAGCGAGGCGCCCCACACCTGGTGGGCCTTTTCCGGCAGGAAGAGGGTGGGCAGCCAGCCGTCGGCGATCTCGGCGGTCATGCGGACGTTGGCGGGGCCCAGGGAGGCGACGTACAGCGGGACTTCGGGGCGCACCGGCCGGGTGAGGATCTTCAGGGGCTTGCCCAGCCTGCCGCCCTTCTCCGGAGGCAGCGGCATGTCCGTGATGCCGTGGTGGTCGATGACTTCGCGGCGCAGGATGCGACGGGTCAGCTCGATGGCCTCGCGGGTGCGGCCGAGCGGCTTGTCGTACGCCTTGCCGTGCCAGCCCTCGACGACCTGGGGGCCCGAGGCGCCGAGCCCGATGATCGCGCGCCCGCCGGAGACGGCGTCGAGTCCCGCGGCGGTCTGGGCGATGAGGGCGGGGGTGCGGGAGTAGACGTTGAGGATGGCGGCGCCGATCTTCATGCGCTCGGTGCGCGCCGCCAGATAGCCCATGATCGTGGGCGAGTCGAAGCCGTACGCCTCCGCGACCCACACGGCGTCGAGGCCCGCGGACTCCAGGGCCGCGGCGTTGTCGGCCGCTTCGCGCGGGTCGCCCGCGTAGGCGAGCGGTGCCGAGATCTGCATCAGTGGTCTTCCTCTGCGGTTGCTTCGGTCGAGGGGCGCGCGAGGGCAGGTACGTCCCAGTCGCGGGCCACGTCGGCGGTGTCGGCGCCGGGCTGTGCGGGGCCGCTGCGGACCTGGGTCGGGGTCGCGGAGAAGCGGGGTGCGGGGGCGGGCTGGGTGATGCCGCCGTGGTCGGTGAAGGTGCCGCGGGCCGCGAGGTGCGGGTGTCCTGGCGCCTCGCGCAGGGACAGCACGGGCGCCACGCACGCGTCGGAGCCCTCGAAGACGGCCGTCCACTCGTCGCGCGTACGTTCCTTGAAGCGGGCGGCGACGGCGTCGCGCAGCTCGCCCCAGCGGGCCAGGTCCTTGCGGGCGGGCGCGTCGTCGGTCAGGCCGAGCAGGGCGATGAACTCGTCGTAGAACTGCTGCTCCAGGGAGCCGACGGCCATGTAGCCGCCGTCCGCGGTCTCGTACGTGCCGTAGAAGGGGCAGCCGCCGTCGAGGAGGTTGGCGCCGCGGCGGTCCTGCCAGCCACCGGCCGCGAGCATGCCGTGGATCATCGTGGAGAGGTGGGCCGCGCCGTCGACGATGGCCGCGTCCACCACCTGTCCCGCACCGTGCTCGCGCGCGTGGTGCAGCGCGGCGAGGATGCCGACGACGAGGTAGAGCGAGCCGCCCGCGTAGTCGCCCACGAGGTTCGCGGGGATCGCGGGCGGCTCGTCGGGGTTGCCGATCATGCCGAGGGTGCCGGTGATGGCGATGTACGCGATGTCGTGTCCGGCGCGGCGGGCGAGCGGTCCTTCCTGGCCCCAGCCGGTCATCCGGCCGTACACCAGCTTCGGATTGCGGGCGCGGCAGTCGTCGGGGCCGACCCCCAGACGCTCGGCCACGCCCGGCCGGTAGCCCTCGATGAGGACGTCGGCGCGCTCGACCAGGTCGAGGACGCGGGCCGCGCCGTCGGCCGCCTTGAGGTCGATGACGACGGAGCGTTTGTTGCGGTTGGTCACGTCGTACTCGGGGTTGATCGCGAGGCCGCCGCCGCCCGGCCGGTCGACGCGCACGACGTCGGCGCCGAGATCGGCCAGCAGCATGGCGGCGAACGGGCCGGGCCCGATGCCCGCCAGCTCCACCACGCGCACTCCGGCGAGCGGTCCGTGAACGCCCTTGCCCGGCACTGTCATTGAGCCCCCAGCACTGTGACACAACTGATGTAACACCAGTGATGCTAAGAACGTGTTCCACCGCGCACAAGCCCTTGACGAGCAAGCGCTTAGCCAATTCTGGCCCGCCCGGCCGCGGCATCCGTGCGGCGCCTAGCCTGAGCGCATGGATTCCGTACTGGTCAGCGCGTGTCTGCGGGGCGTTCCGTGCCGCTACGACGGCCGCGACAAGGCCTCGCCCGAGCTCGACGAAGCGGTGGCGGGCCGCGCGGTCGTGTCGTTCTGCCCGGAGGCCGCGGGAGGCCTGCCGACGCCGCGCCGCCCTGCCGAGCTCGTCGGCGGCGACGGCCACGACGTCCTGGACGGCACGGCCCGGGTGGTCGAGGACACCGGGCGCGACGTGACGGCGCAGTTCGTGGACGGCGCGCAGCGCGCACTGGCCGCCGCGCGCCACGGCGGGTGCACGGAGGCGCTCCTGATGCCGCGCAGCCCTTCGTGCGGCCGCGGGGCGGTGTACGACGGGTCGTTCGGCGGCAGGCTCGTGTCGGGGGACGGGGTCACGGCGGCGCTCCTGGAACGGCACGGCATCACGGTGCGGACGGCCCCCGGGGCGTGAACGCGCCAGGTCGTGGACACCTCCTGGAATCGGCGCCCGCCGCTCACGCTAGCCTCGGCCACCGACAACAGCGCGGGGCCCACGACGAAGAGGTGCCATGACCGGTCGTAAGAGCGAGAACAGCAACGTCAGCGAGCGCGCATACGACATCGTGCTCTTCGGAGCGACGGGTTTCGTGGGAGTGCTCACCGCCGAGCATCTCGCCGCCCACGCCCCCGAAGGGGTGCGATGGGCCATCGCCGGGCGCGACACCACGAAGCTGGAGGGGTTGCGGAAGCGGCTTTCCGCGATCAATCCGGCGTGCGCCGAACTCCCCCTGGTCCGCGCCGACGTGGCGGACCCCGCCTCCCTGCGGGACATGGCCGCCCACGCGCGCGTGATCGCCTCGACCGTCGGCCCGTACCTCACGTACGGACAGGAGCTCGTCGCGGCGTGCGCCGAATCGGGCACGGACTACGTGGACCTGACGGGTGAGCCGGAGTTCGTCGACCTCATGTACGTGAAGCACGACGCCCGCGCGCGGGAGACCGGCGCGCGGCTCGTGCACTCCTGCGGCTTCGACTCGGTCCCGCACGACCTGGGGGCCTACTTCACCGTGCAGCAGCTGCCCGAGGGGGTGCCGCTGCGCGTGGACGGGTTCGTCCGGGTGGGCGCGCGGTTCTCCGGCGGCACCTTCGCCTCCGCGCTCAACCAGTTCGGGCGGGGCCCGCAGATGCTGGCCGCCGCCAAGGACCGCCGACGGCACGAGCCGCGTTCGGTGGACCGCAAGGCGTACGCGCCGCCGGGCGCGCCCCGGTACGCGGGCGCGATCGGCGCGTGGGCCCTTCCCCTGCCGACGATCGACCCGCAGGTGGTGCAGCGCTCGGCGCGCGCCCTCGACCGGTACGGGCCGGACTTCCGCTACCGGCACTACGCGGCCGTGAAGACGCTGCCGGTGGCGCTGGGCGCTCCCGTGGCCCTCGGCGGCCTCCTCGCGGTGGCGCAACTGCCGCCCGCGCGGCGGTGGCTGTCCGCGCGCCTGAAGCCCGGCGACGGGCCGAGCGAGACGCGGCGGGCCTCGTCGTGGTTCTCGGTCAGGTTCGTCGGCGAGGGCGGCGGGAAGCGGGTGTTCACCGAGGTCTCGGGCGGCGACCCCGGTTACGACGAGACCGCGCGGATGCTGGGCGAGTCGGCCCTGTGCCTCGCCCTCGACTCCCTGCCGCCGACGGCGGGACAGGTCACCACGGCCGTGGCGATGGGCGACGCGCTGATCACCAGGCTGCGGGCGGCGGGGCTCTCGTTCCGGGTCGTCGCGGAGCAGGAGACACGCACTGAGCAGTAGACACGCCCCATGGAGATGCCCCGCACGGGAACGTGCGGGGCATCTCCATGGGTCCTGATGTGCGGAGGTCAGGCCACCGGCACCGGGTACGTCGGGTACTCCACCCCGGAGACGTACTGGACGACTCGGATGACCTGGCACGAGTAGCCGAACTCGTTGTCGTACCAGAGGTAGAGGATCGCGTTGTCGCCGTCGACCTTCGTGGCGCCCGCGTCGACGATCGAGGCGTGGCGCGAGCCGACGAAGTCCATCGACACCGCGTCGGGCGCCGTCGTGAAGTCGATCTGACGCTTCAGCGGCGAGTGCAGCGACACGTCGCGCAGGTGGTCGAGGACCTCTTCGCGGGTGGTCTCGCGGCCCAGGCGCAGGCTGAGGATGGCGATCGAGACGTCCGGCACGGGCACGCGGATCGAACTGCCGGTGATCGGGGCCTTGAGGTCGGGCAGCGCCTTCGCGACGGCGGAGGCGGCACCGGTCTCGGTGATGACCATGTTGAGCGGCGCGGAGCGGCCGCGGCGGTCGGCCTTATGGTAGTTGTCCAGCAGGTTCTGGTCGTTGGTGAACGAGTGGACGGTCTCCACGTGGCCGCGCACGACGCCGTACTCGTCCGCCATCGCCTTGAGCGGCGGGACGATCGCGTTGGTGGTGCAGGAGGCGCAGGACAGGATCTGCTCGTCCGGCTTGATCGTGTCGTGGTTGACCCCGTGCACGATGTTCGGGACGTCGCCCTTGCCGGGGGCGGTCAGGACGACCTTGTCGATGCCCGGGCGCAGGTGCTTGGAGAGGCCCTCGCGGTCGCGCCACTTGCCGGTGTTGTCGACGAGGATCGCGTCCTTGATGCCGTACGCCGTGTAGTCGACCTCGGACGGGTCGTTGGCGTAGATCACCTTGATCTCGTTGCCGTTGGCGACGATCGTGCTGTTCGCCTCGTCGACGGTGATCGTGCCCTGGAACTGGCCGTGGATCGAGTCGCGGCGCAGCAGCGAGGCGCGCTTCACCATGTCCTCGGCGGCCCGCTCGCCGCCCCCGCGCACGACGATGGCGCGCAGGCGCAGGCCGTTGCCCGAGCCGGACTTCTCGATGAGGAGACGGGCGACGAGGCGGCCGATGCGGCCGAAGCCGTACAGGACGACGTCGCGGCCCTCGCTGCGCTCGGCCTTGTTGGCGCCGATGGCACCGGCGACGGCCTCCGCGGTGAACTGCTCGACGGTCAGTCCGCGGTCGTCGGCCTTGTGGGCCTCCGCCAGCAGGGCGAGGTCGATCTGCGACGGGCCGAGGTCCAGCGTGGTGAGGGCCTGCAGGAACGGCAGCGTCTCGGTGACCGAGAGCTCCTGACCGGCGATCTGCCGGGCGAATCGGTGGGTCTTCAGGATGCTGACCACCGACTTGTTCACCAAGGAGCGGCTGTGCAGCAGGACCGTCACGTCCCGCTCGCGGTGCAGCTTCCCGATGATCGGGATCATCGACTCCGCGATCTCCTCGCGGTGCTTCCAATTGGTGAACGAGTCGTCATTGACAGTCACAGGAGTATCTTTCGAGCTAGGCGGCGCTCATATGCTAACCCGCTCACCTTTGCGCCTCTCAACCGGCTGCTTCCCGCAGCACGGAGCGGCACAGCGCGTCCGCGCGCCGCGTCGACTCCGGAAGCCGGTAGCGGGGCGTGAGCCGCAGGGCGTGCTCGCAGGCGTTGGGCAGCGTCACCCGGTGTCCCGCCGAGACGAAGACCGGCTTCACGCCCTCCCGCGTGCGCAGCGCACGGCCCACCTCCTCCGCGCCGTCGAGGAGCGGCGCCGCGCTCCCCCGCGGGGCGGCCGGATCTTCGTACGCGAAGGCGAAGGGGTTCTTGGCGACGCCCATCGTCGGCAGTCCCGTCAGGACGCCGAGATGGCTCGCGAGGCCGAAGCGGCGCGGGTGGGCGATGCCGTAGCCGTCGCAGACGACGAGTCCGGGGTCGGACCGCAGCCCGGCGAGTGCGGTGAGCACCGTGGGGATCTCGCGGAACGCCAGCAGGCCGGGCACATAGGGGAACGTCACCGTGCCGACCGCCGTCGCCTCCTCGACCACGTCGAGCGTCGCGGCGTCGAGGACGACGACCGCCGCGGCGACGATGTCCCGCTCGTCGTCGTAGGCGACGTCCACGCCGGTCACCCGCCCGGTGCCGGGCGGCGGGCCCGTTTCGTCGAGGACGACGCGGGTGCGCAGTTCGTCCTGGACGGCGCGCGCCGTCCGCTCGTCGGTGGGCCAGTCGGAGGGCGTCGCGTAGCTGGTCATAGTGCCGGGAAGCCTAGTTGGCGCGGAATCGCCCCTCGCTTCGGCCGACCGTGGCGGTCGGGGGCGACCGGCATTAAAGACGCGTAAAGATTGCCGGGTTCTGGCAATGAACGGCTCGGGTCCGGTATGTCACCATCCTTCCGTACCGAGGTGGACGGCTCGACGGGGGAAGTGATCCGATGACGGTGTTTCTTGGTCTCGGCATCGCGGGAATCGTGCTGCTGACGCTCTCCCTCCTCCTCGACGGGGTCCTCGAAGGACTCTTCGGAGGAGCGGGCGCACTCGACGGGCTCTTCGACGGGCTCCTCTCCCTGCCGGTCATCGCCGGATTCGTGTCCATGCTCGGCTTCGGCGGGGCGCTCGTGCTCGGCACGACCGGCCTCGGCGCCGGTCCCGCCGCCGTCGCGGGAGCCTGCGCGGGGACCGGGGCGGGCTGGGTGACGTGGAAGCTCACCCGCGCCCTGATGCGCGACCAGACCGCCCCCACACCGCGGGGCACCGACCTCGTGGGCACCGCGGGATCGGTGGTCACGGCGATTCCGGCCGACGGCTACGGCGAGGTGCTGCTGCACCTCGCGGGCCAGCGCGTGAAGTACGCGGCCCGCAGCGCCACCGCCGTGGCGCGGGGCACCGAGATCTGGGTCGACGCCGCACTGTCGCCGACCTCGGTGGCGGTCCGGCCCGTCGAACGCTGACCCGGCACCGGCGCCGACCGGTCCACCGCTCACCAACCTTCAGAACCGATCTGCCGTCCCCGGGTGGCAAGGGGGGAATGCACCATGAGTCCAGTCCTGATCTCGGTCGTGGGAGTCGTCGTACTCCTCGTCCTGTTGGCGCTCGTCGTCATCACGCGCTACAAGGTCGCCGGGCCCAGCGAGGCCTTCATCGTGACCGGCCGGCGCGGCAAGAAGTCCACCGATCCGGACACCGGCCGGATCATGACCGACAACAGCGGCCAGAAGGTCGTGGTCGGCGGTGGCGTCTTCGTCGTGCCGTTCGTGCAGCAGAAGTTCACGCTCGACCTGTCCTCGCGGCACATCCCGATAGCCGTGCGCGGCGCGGTGACGCTGCGCGGCGTGAAGGCGAACCTCGAAGGCGTCGCCATCGTGAAGGTCGGCGGCACCGAGGACTCGATAAGGGCCGCGGCCCAGCGCTTCCTCGTGCAGCAGAACGGCATCGTCGGCTTCACCCAGGAAGTGCTCTCCGGCGCGCTGCGCTCCATCGTGGGGCGCATGTCGGTCGAGGACATCATCCGGGACCGTGCCGCGTTCGCCGGTCAGGTCGCCGAGGAGGCCGAGGCCAGCCTGTCCGGGCAGGGCCTGGTCCTCGACGCCTTCCAGATCCAGGACATCACCACCGAGGGCTCCTACCTGGAGGACCTCGGCCGCCCGGAGGCCGCCCGCGCCAAGCAGGAGGCGGACATCGCCGAGGCCGTGGCGCGCCGCGCCGCCGAGCAGGCGCGGCTGAAGGCCGAGGAGGAGATCGCCGTCGCGCAGCGGACCTTCTACCTCAAGCAGGCGGAGATCAAGGCCGAGACGGACGAGGCGGCGGCCCGCGCGAGCGCCGCGGGACCGCTCGCCGAGGCGGCCAGGCAGCAGGACGTCCTCACCGAGCAGGAGAAGGTCGCCAAGCGCCAGGCGGCGCTCACCGACAGCGAGTTGGACACCCAGGTCCGCAAGCCCGCCGACGCCGCGCGCTACCAGGCGGAGCAGGAGGCGGAGGCCCGCAGGATCGGTCTGGTCAAGCAGGCCGAGGCCGACGCGGAGCGGGCCCGTCTCACCGGTGAGGGCGAGAAGGCGCACCGTGCCGCGCTGGCCGACGCCGTACGCCTGGAGGGTGAGGCCGAGGCCGCCTCGATCGGCGCGCGGGGTGCCGCGGAGGCCGCGGCGATGCGCAAGAAGGCCGACGCGTTCGCGCAGTACGGTGACGCCGCCGTCCTGCAGATGCTCGTCGAGGTCCTGCCGAGCGTCGTCGCCAAGGCGTCCGAGCCGCTGAGCGCGGTGGACAAGATGACGGTGATCTCGACGGACGGGGCGGGCCAGCTGTCCCGCACGGTCGCGGACAACGTCGCCCAGGGCGTCGAGCTCCTCAGCTCCACGACGGGGGTCGACCTCGCCGAGCTCCTCAAGGGCATCACGGGCAAGGGCACGCCGGGCAAGAGCGGGGCGGCCGCCGTGCCCGCATCCGCCGCCGCCTCCGTCAACGGCAAGATCGACGTCACCGACTAGGCGCCTGAGGGCGACTCCTCGCGGCCGCATACCCTTCGATCATGGACTGGGCACTGCGTTCCGCGAGGACGGCGGACATAGAACTCATAGCTGAACTGCGCGCGATCGTGATGCGGCCCGACCTGGAGCGTCTCGGCCGGTTCGATCCGCACCGGGTGCGGCAGCGGCTGCGGGACTCGTTCTCCCGGGAGCACACCTGTGTGATCGAGAGCGGCGGCGGGTTCGCGGGGTGCGTCACCCTGCGGCCCGCCGCCGATGGTCAGTGGCTCGAGCACTTCTACCTCGACCCGCGGCTGCAGGGGCGGGGCCTCGGCTCGGCGGTCCTCGGCTCGCTCCTGGAGCGGACCGACGCCGAGGGCGCGACCGTCCGGCTCGACGTGCTGCAGGGCAGCTCCGCCCGGCGGCTGTACGAACGCCACGGGTTCGCGGTCGAGACGGAGGACCCGGTCGACGTCTTCATGGTGCGGGACGCCCGGGTAGCCTCGCGATCATGTTCATTCTCGAATTGACCTACACCGCGCCGGTCTCCGCCGTCGACGAGCAGCTCGCCGCCCACGTCGCCTGGCTCGACCAGCAGTACGAGGCCGGTGTCTTCATCGCCTCGGGCCGCAAGAACCCCCGCGACGGCGGCGTGATCATCGCCGTCGCGGAGGACCGCGCGGCCATCGAGAAGACCGTCGCGGAGGACCCGTTCACGGTGGCCGGGGTCTGCGAGTACCGCGTCACCGAGTTCTACGCGACGAAGACGGCCGATGCCCTGTCCGCGTACCGCGAGCAGCTGCCCGCATAGGGCCCTTCTAGCGCCGCCCCTCCAGGCGGGCGATCCGCCCCTTCTCCCCCGCGGCCCAGCAGCCCCGGTCGGGGATGCAGTCCACGGTGTCGTACGACCCGGAGTCGACCGTCCGCCAGCTCCGCCCGCCGTCCGTCGTGACGTCGGTGCCCGTCGGGCCCACCGCGAGGGCCGTGGAGCGGCTGTGCGGGAACCACGCCACGCCGGATCGGTAGGCGGGCGGCGGCTGCCCCGCCGGGTCCCAGCTGCGGCCGCCGTCCCGGGTGACCGCCGCCGCCTTCGGCGAGGCCTGGTCGGCGCGGTAGTCGCCGCCCACCGCGATGCCGTGCGTACGGTCGCGGAAGGCGAGCCCGAAGACGCCGCGGGCGGGGTCGCCCGCCGGGATCGGCGCGTCGGTGTCTTGCCAGGTCAGGCCGCGGTCGGCGGAGTGCAGGACCCGCGCGCGGGACGCCCCGCCGGTGGCCAGCCACACGTCCCGCGGCCCCGATGCGACCAGGCACTGGCCGCTCGCCGCGAACCCCGCCTCGCCCTCCTGGGCGGCGGGCATCCCGGCGTCCGGCAGGACCTTCCAGGACCGGCCGCCGTCGGCGGTGGACAGGATGCGGAACCTGCCGTCGACGGGATCGCTCATCGCCAGGCCGTGGCGGCGGTCGAAGAAGGTCATGCAGTCGTAGAACGCCTTGGCGTCGGTGTTGCGGAACGACTCCGTCCAGCTGGCGCCGCCGTCCTCGGTGCGCAGCACCCGCGACGCCTCGCCCTCGCCGATGGCGAGCACCACCGCGCGGCGGCCGTCGAAGGCCTCGATGTCGCGGAACTCCAGATCGGCGGCGCCGGGCGGAGACACTTCGCGCCAGGTCTTGCCGCCGTTGGCTGTACGCAGCACGGTCCCCTTGGTACCGGCGGCCCACGCCGTGTCACGGCTGACCGCGGCGAGCCCGCGGAAGCGGGCGTCGGTGCCGCTGTCCTTGAGCTGCCAGCGCGGTTTCCGGTCCGGGTGGTGCGCGGCGCCGTCCGCCCCCGCGGCGCCCGGTGCCGCGAGGACGGTTCCTGCGAGCATCGCCCCGCACAGTCCCGTCAGTAGCATCCGCCTCGTCGACTTCGTCTTCCCCATGCCCCTCATGGCGGGCGAAGCTAGCCGACGCGCGCGGCCTCGTCCAGATGGCCTGAAGGTGTCCCCCATGGGGTGGTCACCGGGAACCGCGGACCCCGCCAGGGTGTCGCGGTGACAGAGGTCACTCGCTCCGACCCACCCTCCGTGTGCACGGATTCCATCTTTCCTTCGTCTATCCAAGTGCCGACCCCAGTCGTCCAGCAGTCAGTGAGGGAGCAGGCGTTGTCCACCGTCATCGAGCAAGCCGTAGAGGCCCGCCTGGTCGCCGCCGCGCCGCGGATGCCCACCATTCCCGCAACGCTCCACTACGACCGGCGGGATCCGTTCGCCGTGCGCATGAGCTTCCCCGCTCCCGCGACCCTCGAGGGAATCGAGGTCTACTGGACCTTCGCCCGCGATCTCCTAGTCCTCGGCGTGGAGCGGGCGGCGGGCGACGGGGACGTGCGCGTGCGTCCGTACGGTTTCGACCGCACGGTCGTGGAGTTCCACGCCCCCGAAGGCACCGCGATCGTCCACATCCGCACCGGGGACCTCCGCCGCTTCCTGCACCGCACGACGGCGCTGGTGCCGGTCGGCCAGGAGCACCGGCACGTCGATCTCGACCAGGACCTGGCCGAGCTGATGCGGGACGCGTGCTGAGCTCGTCGTAGCCGGGCTGCCCGGACTCAGCCCCCTCCTCCGCCGCCGCCGTTCGACGAGCGCGCCATCTCCGCGGCCGCGACCGCCGAGGCCAGCGCCTTGCGCAGGGCGCGCATCAGCTCGGCCAGCTCGGGCGACGCGCCGCCACCGCGGTCCGTCAGCTCCGCCAGCCGGTCCTTGTACCGCCTGCGGTCCTTGCCGGTGGCGAACGGCCGGACCTTGCCGGTGGCCGCGCACATCACGAGGGCCGCCTCGCTCGCGGGCACCTCCGTGACCGGTCGGGTGCCGCGCAGCACCGTGCCCGCGTCGGCCTGCAGCGCCTCCGCGTAGCCCGCGCGCTCCAGCTCCCAGTGCCGGGTGGGAAAGACGCCGAGGACGCGCCTGCGCTCCTGGCGCAGATAGCCGTGGGCGGTGAGCTGGCCGCGCACCTCGTCCAGGGTGGTGCGGGAGCGGTACGTCAGCCAGCCGCGCCACTTGCGCGGCCGGGACCCCTCGATGAGTGCGGCCAGGGAGTCGAGCACCGTGTCGCCCGTGCGCGCGCCGACCACCGGGGTGACGGTGCCGTCCGTCTCGACGACCACACCGCGCTGGGCGAGCTCCGCCAGCGCTCCGGCGCGGATGACGAGGTGCAGGTCGGGGCCGCCGGTGAACCTCTCCTTCTCGCCGCTCCAGGCCAGGAGCAGGAGCTTGGCGGGCAGGGACAGCGTGCCGTAGTGCACGGCGCCTCCTCGGTCGGCGGCCATGGAGCCGGGCGTGGCCTCACTGGCCTCACGATAAAACGTTGACGCACCCCACGGCGCTCCGTACGGTGTATAGCGGTTCTGTTGCCGTCGATAGGAGTAGGACGTTGCTCGTCTGAGGTCATGAGACATCGCGTCACGCAGCTTCGGCTGTCGTGCACGCCGTGTGCGACCTCGGCATCACGAGCCGTCCCGTCCCCCCGGCACAGGCCTTTTTCATTCTCCGGCCTCACCTCCGCCGCGGTGTCTCGAACGCGTTGCCCCTGACCACGCTTCACACCACGCAACCGCGAGGCCTGTATGTCTACCTTCCCCACCTCCATCAGCTGTACGTCGCTGTCCTTCGGCTGGCCCGACGGCACCGGCGTCTTCGACGGCCTCCAGGTGGCCTTCGGACCCGGCAGGACCGGTCTCATCGGCGTCAACGGATCAGGGAAGTCAACCCTGTTGAAGCTCATCGCCGGTGAGCTGACGCCGACCGACGGCGCGGTGCGCGTCGCCGGTGACGTCGGATATCTGCCGCAGAACGTCACCCTCGACACCGGCCTGCGCGTCGACGAGGTGCTCGGCATCGCCGCGACCCGCGCCGCGCTGCACGCCATCGAGGCGGGCGACGTGCGCGAGGAGCACTTCACCACGGTCGGCGACGACTGGGACGTCGAGGAGCGCGCCGTCGCCACCCTCGATCAGCTCGGGCTCGGCCACATCGGCCTCGACCGCACCACGGGCGAGGTGTCGGGCGGCGAGTCGGTGCTGCTGCGCCTCGCCGCGCTGCTGCTGCGCCGTCCCGACGTACTGCTGCTCGACGAACCGACCAACAACCTCGATCTGTACGCCCGCAGGCGCCTTTACGCGGCCGTCGAGGCGTGGTCCGGCGTCCTGGTCGTCGTCAGCCACGACCGCGAACTCCTCGACCTCGTCGACCAGATCGCCGACCTCCGCGAAGGGGAGGTGAGCTGGTACGGGGGCAACTTCAGTGCGTACGAGGAGGCCCTCGCCGTGGAGCAGGAGGCGGCCGAGCGCATGGTGCGCGTCGCCGAGACCGATCTGCGCAAACAGAAGCGCGAACTGGCCGACGCGCAGGTCAAGTTGGCCCGCCGCAAGCGGTACGGCCAGAAGATGTGGGACCAGAAGCGCGAGCCGAAGGTCGTCATGGGCAACCGCAAACGCGCCGCCCAGGAGTCGGCGGGCAAGCACCGCATCATGCACGAGGAGAAGCTCGCCGAGGCCAAGGAGCGCCTGGACGGCGCCGTCGAGGCGGTGCGGGACGACGACGAGATCCGCGTCGACCTGCCGCACACCCTGGTGCACCCGGGGCGCACCGTCCTCACCCTCAGCGGCCTCGAACTCTGCTACGGCGCCCGTGTGCAGGGCGAGTTCGAGCTGCGCGGACCCGAGCGGATCGCGCTGATCGGCCGGAACGGCGCGGGCAAGACCACGCTCCTGCGCACCATCGCCGGAGAGCTGGCACCGGTCTCCGGCGAGGCCGTGACTCATGTGCCGATGCGCTTCCTGCCCCAGCGCCTCGACGTGCTCGACGACGCGCTGACCGTCGCCGAGAACGTGGCGGCGTACGCCCCCGATGCCACCAACAACCGCATCAGGGCGCGGCTGGCCCGCTTCCTGTTCAAGGGGGCCCGGGCCGACCAGCAGGCGGCGACCCTGTCGGGCGGCGAGCGGTTCCGGGCGGCGCTCGCGGCGCTGCTGCTCGCGGAGCCCGCGCCGCAGCTGCTCATGCTCGACGAGCCGACGAACAACCTCGACATGGCGAGCGCGAAGCAGCTGTCGACGGCCCTGGACTCGTACGAGGGCGCGCTGCTCGTGGCCAGCCACGACCTGCCGTTCCTGGAGTCCATCGGCATCACGCGGTGGCTGCTCCTGGACGGAGAGCTCAAGGAGATCACTCAGGAAAAGAAGACAGAAGCTGTCGGGTATTCCGCATAGCTTCGATGCATGGACCAGGACAACCAGGACACGCACCAGTACATCGCCATCGACGGAGCCCGTGAGAACAACCTCAAGGAAGTGAGCCTGCGCATCCCCAAGGGCAGGCTCACGGTCTTCACGGGCGTGTCGGGGTCCGGGAAGTCGTCGGTCGTCTTCGACACGATCGCGGTGGAGTCGCAGCGCCAGCTGAACGAGACCTTCACCTGGTTCGTCCGCAACCGGCTGCCGAAGTACGAGCGGCCGCACGCGGACGCCATCGAGGAGCTCTCCCCCGCGATCGTCGTCGACCAGAAGCCGGTCGGCGGCCACTCCCGCTCCACCGTGGGCACGATGACGGACATCTACTCCGTGATCCGCGTGCTGTTCTCCCGGCACGGCACGCCGGGCGCGGGCTCCGCGGCGGCGTACTCGTTCAACGACCCGTCGGGCATGTGCCCGGAGTGCGACGGGCTCGGGCGCACGGTGCGGCCCGACTTCGACCGCATCCTCGACCCCGCCAGGTCCCTGGCGGACGGCGCGATCCTCTTCCCGCCGTTCGCCGTGGGGACCTGGCAGGGCCAGACGTACACGAACACGCCCGACCTGGACACGCGGAAGCCGGTCGGTGAATTCACCGCGGCGGAACGGCAGTTCCTGCTGCGCGGCGGGCGCGCCAAGAAGAAGGTGAACGTCAACAACACGGGCGGCGCGCGGGACATCGACTACGAAGGGCTCGCCGACCGCTTCGAGCGCCTCTATCTGAACCGCGACCTGTCCTCGCTCTCGCAGAAGACCCGTGACATGGCGCAGGCCTTCCTGAACGAAGGGACCTGCCCGGCCTGTCACGGGGCCCGCCTGAATCCGGCGGCGCTCGCCACCCGCATCAACGGCCTGGGCATCGCCGACTGCACCGGCATGGAAGTCACCGACCTGATCGCGGAGTTGGGGCGCATCGACGACCCGGTGGCCGGTCCGATCGCGGGGGCGGCCGTGGCGGCCCTGGAGCGGATCGAGGCGATCGGTCTCGGCTATCTCAGCCTGGACCGCGAGACGTCCACGCTCTCCGGAGGCGAGGGACAGCGCCTGAAGATGGTGCGCCACCTCGGCTCCAGCCTCACCGGCATGACGTACATCTTCGACGAGCCGAGCGTCGGGCTGCACCCGCGCGACGTGGGACGCCTGAACGATCTCCTCCTGCGGCTGCGCGACAAGGGCAACACCGTCCTGGTCGTCGAGCACGACCCCGACGTGATCGCGATCGCCGACCACGTCGTCGACATGGGCCCGGCGGCCGGCACCGACGGCGGCCTGGTCGTCTTCGAGGGCACGCCGGACGAACTGCGCCTGGCCGACACCCTCACCGGCCGCCACCTGCGGCACACCACCGGCATCAAGGAGCACCCGCGCGAGGCCGTCGGCGGCCACTGGGTCAAGGACGCCGATCTGCACAACCTCAAGAACGTGAGCGTACGGGTGCCGACCGGGGTCCTCACGGCGGTCACCGGCGTCGCCGGATCCGGCAAGAGCACCCTGGTGTCGAAGGCGTACACCGAGGCGCACCCGGACGCCGTGGTCGTGGACCAGTCGTCCATCGGCATCTCGGGCCGTTCGACCCCGGCGACGTACCTCGGGATCATGGACACGCTGCGCAAGGTGTTCGCGCGCGAGACCGGGGCGAAGGCGAGCCTGTTCAGCTTCAACTCCCATGGTGCGTGCGAGCGTTGCCAAGGGCGCGGGATCATCTACAGCGACCTCGCGTTCATGGACCCGGTGACCACGACGTGCGAGGCGTGCGAGGGGCGCCGCTTCAAGGAAGAGGTGCTGCGGCTCACCGTCGGCGGCCGGTCCGTCGTGGACGTACTGGAGATGACGGCCGATCAGGCCCTGGAGTTCTGCGAGCGCTTCGGCGACGCGTCGGTCCGCCGCCGCCTGCGGGCCCTGCGGGACGTGGGTCTCACCTACCTCACGCTCGGACAGCCGCTGAGCACGCTCTCCGGCGGCGAGCGCCAACGCATCAAGCTGGCCACCCAGTTGCACCGCACGGGCACGACGTACGTCCTGGACGAGCCGACCACCGGACTGCACATGGCGGACGTCGAAGGGCTGCTCGCGATGCTCGACCGGCTGGTCGACGCCGGGAACACGGTGCTCGTCGTCGAGCACAACCTCGACGTGGTCAAGCACGCGGACTGGGTGATCGACCTGGGCCCCGACGGCGGCAAGCACGGCGGGCGGATCGTCTTCGAGGGGACGCCCGCGCAGCTCCTGCGGGCCGAGGGCTCGTTCACGGCGGAACACCTCCGCGGCGCCCTGGGCGAGGACGGGCCGCGCGCTGCATGATGTTGCGGCACTGCCCGCCCGCGTGAGGAGAGCCGCCCGTGCCCAGCAAGAAGGCCCTGATCCGCCGCCCGAGTCCGCGCCTCGCCGAAGGCCTGGTCACCCATCTGCAACGCACTCCGGTCGACACGGGGCTGGCGGCGCGGCAGTGGGAGGCGTACGTGGAGGCGCTGACCGACCACGGCTGGGAGACCTTCGAGGTGGAGCCGGCCGACGCCTGCCCCGACTCGGTCTTCGTGGAGGACGCGGTGGTGGTCTTCCGGAACGTGGCGCTGATCGCCCGGCCCGGCGCCCGGTCCCGGCGGGGCGAGACGACCGGCGTCGAGGAGGCGGTGGGACGGCTGGGCTGCTCGGTGAACTGGGTATGGGAGCCGGGCACGCTGGAGGGCGGCGACGTGCTCAAGATCGGCGACACGATCTACGTGGGGCGGGGCGGCAGGACCGACGCCGAGGGGGTGCGGCAGTTGCGGGCCGTCTTCGAGCCGCTCGGGGCGCGGGTCGTCTCCGTACCCGTCGCCAAGGTCCTGCATCTGAAGTCCGCGGTGACGGCGCTCCCCGACGGGACGGTCATCGGGTACGAGCCGCTCGTCGACAGCCCCTCGCTGTTTCCCCGCTTCCTGCCCGTACCGGAGGAGGCGGGCGCGCACGTGGTGCTGCTCGGCGGCTCGAAACTGCTCATGTCGGCGAGCGCACCCCGGAGCGCGGAGCTGTTCGCCGATCTTGGATTTGACCCGGTTCCGGTCGACATCAGCGAGTTCGAGAAGCTCGAAGGCTGTGTGACGTGCCTCTCAGTTCGGCTCCGTGAACTGTACGCCTGACCTGCAATGAGGCCTCAGTGGCGGCAGGGACGGGTGGGGGCCTGGCTCACCACCTCTTTACGGCGGGTTTAACCTACGGCAACGTAACCTACGACACCGTAGGTAGTGCACCGCTCGCACCGCCCGTCGAACTCTACGTACTCCCGTCCCCCTGGAGCCCCCGTGACGATCACCTCTCCCCACCTCGGCAGCGCGGACAGCTGGACCGACGCCCGGCTGCTGTACGCGCTGGAGGAAGTGGTCGAGCAGGAACTCAATCGCCACCTCAAGGTGGCCAAGGACTGGATGCCCCACGAGTACGTCCCGTTCTCGGACGCCCGGAACTTCCCGGGCATCTTCGAGGACGGCGAGGCGTGGGAGAAGGGCCAGTCCCCGGTCACCGACATCGGCCGCATCGCCCTGGTGGTCAACCTGCTCACCGAGGACAACCTCCCCAGCTACCACCACGAGATCGCCTCCCTCTTCGGCCGCGACGGCGCCTGGGGCACCTGGGTGCACCGCTGGACCGCCGAGGAGGGCCGCCACGGCATCGTGATGCGCGACTACCTCCTCGCCTCCCGCGCCGTCGACCCGGACCAGCTGGAGCAGTTCCGGATGGCGCACATGAGCGAGGGCTTCGAGTCGGACAACCGCCACTCGATGCTGCACTCGGTCGCGTACGTCGCCTTCCAGGAGCTGGCGACCCGCATCTCGCACCGCAACACCGGCCACCAGTCGGGCGACCCGGTCTGCGACCGCATGCTGGCGCGCATCGCCACCGACGAGAACCTCCACATGGTCTTCTACCGGAACCTGCTCAAGGCCGCCTTCGAGCTCGCTCCCGACCTCACGATGCAGGCCGTGCGCGACGTGGTCGTCAACTTCCGCATGCCGGGCCACGGCATGCCGGGCTTCGAGCGGGCCGCCGCGCAGATGGCCATCGGCGAGGTCTACAACATGCGCATCCACCACGACGACGTGCTGCAGCCCGTGCTGCGCTTCCTGAAGGTCCTGGAGATCGACGGGCTCGGCCCCGAGGGTCTGCAGGCGCAGGAGGAGCTGGGCTTCTTCATGGGCGGGCTCGACGCCGAGGCGTCGAAGTTCGACGAGCGGCTGGCCGCGCGCAAGGCGCGGATGGCGGCGCGCGGCGCCTGACCCGGCCCGCCCCCTCCGTCACGGCCTCCTGTCACGGCCTCCCGTCACTACCCTTCGTCACGGCCCTTCGTGGGCACCCGGCAAGGGCCGGACGGTGAGGATCTGCTCGGCCCTGCCGACCGGGCCCGCGAGGTCGTGCAGCACGGAGCTCGTGACGCCCTGCCCGGTGGGACCGAAGGTGACGCTGGTGTCGAGTCCTACCCAGCGTCCTTCGGGCTGGCGGTGGAAGTGGACCGTCAGATCGACGTTCGGGTACATCCAGGCCGTGGGCGGCTGGCGCACCGCGATGCCGTTGGCGGTGTCGAGGAGTGCGACGAAGGCGGCGAGCGGTCCCGCGGGCTGTCCCGCGACGAGATCGAGGCCGGTGGAGATCCACGCCGTCGTGCGGCCGGGCCGCGGGGGCGCGAGCGGACGGACGTCGAGCGAGGCGATGTACCCGCCGGGCCAGGTCTCGGTCATCGGCCAGGACGCGAGCCCGTCGGGCGGCGTGAGCGCGTCCGCCCCGCCACCGGCGACCGCCGCGGTGTCGCCGGAGCCGAGCAGCCAGGCCCTGGCCCGCACCACGGGGCGGTCGGCGATGAGCACGACCGCTTCGAGCAGTTCGATGGTGCGGCCGGGACGTATGGTCTCCACCCGGATCTCGCACTCGTCCAGGGCGAGGCGCCCGAGGATGTCGAAGCTGATCCGGGACAGCACGAGGCCGTCGCCGACACCGCCGGGACGCGCGGCCAGATGTCGGTCGATCCCATGGGCGACGAGGCCGCCGAGCGGGCTGAAGTGCTGTTCCGCTGGGTCCCACGCACCGCTCGCGTGAGCCGTCGGCTTGTAGCGGTGGTCATCGATGGACTCGTAGTAGCTGCCGGTGCTCAACGGTGCGTACCTCTCGGGACTCGACGGGCTCACTGGGATCAGAGGGGCAGGTGGGTCAGGGGGATCAGGGGGATCAGGGGGCGAAGACCGTGCTGGACAGGATCACATGGACGGCGGTGCCGCCCAGAATGCTCAACAGCGCGTTGCGCCGCCACAGATGGAGGCCGACGGTGACGGCCACGGCCACCACCGGAGCCAGGGCGCGCGGTTGGGTGAGCGGCAGGTCGCGCAGGCAGTAGACGACCAGGATCAGCATCACGCCCGCGGGCATGCGGGTGCTGAGGTACTGGACGGTGCCGCTCTCGCGCAGCGGGGCGAGAGCCGCGAAGGGCAGGGCGCGCAGGGCCCAGGTGACGGCCGCGGTGACGACGACGGCGGCGATCGCGTAGGAAGCGTCAGGCATGGCTCTGCGCCCTCCGGGTGGCCAGGTGACGGGCCAGGAGCCCCAGGGTGAACAGGGCGAACGCGGCCAGGAGCAGCTCGCCGGGGAAGAGCAGCCGGGCGAACAGGGCGCTGAACAGGGCGAGTACGGGCGTGGGCAGGTCGCCGCGCAGTTCCCGCACCGCCTCGACGGCGAGGACGGTGAACAGCGCGGTCAGCGCGAAGTCCAGGCCCCTGACGCTGTCGGGGATGAGCGAGCCGAGGAGCGCTCCGGCGATCGACCCCGCCACCCAGTACAGGTGCAGCAGGAGCTGCAGTCCGAGGATGCGCCGGCCCGGCCAGGAGCTCGCGCGCTCCCCCGAGGTCAGGGCGTACGCCTCGTCGCTGAGCGCGAAGGTGCCGTACGCCTTGCCGAGCCGCCCTTCGACGCGGTGCAGCGGGTAGGACAGCGAGTAGAAGACGTGCCGGACGTTGACCATGAACGCGGTCGCGGCGATCGAGGCCAGCGGGGCGACGGCGGCGACCATGCCGATGAGCAGGAACTCGAACGAGCCCGCGTAGACGAGCGCGGCGGACAGGCCCGCCCACCACCAGTCGAGGCCGGACTGGGTGACCAGGGCCCCGAAGGCGAGACCGAGCGGGAGGAACGCGAGTCCTACGGAGGCGGTGTCGCCGAGCGCGGTCCGCAGTCCTGAGAAGGGCCGGGGGCTGGATATCTCGGCAGGGGCGGCGGGGGCAGGGGCGGGGACAAGGGTGTCGCCGACGACGGGTGGAGCTGTTCGCATGCCGACATTTTATAAAGATCCAAGCCTAATATGGTTGCTAATAGTGGCCCTACAATGGCCCTGTGAGCAATGAAATTCGCCTCGATGCGCTGGACCACGAAATTTTGTTTCATCTGCGGCAGGACGGCCGTCTGACCAATGTCGAGCTGGCCAAACGCGTCGGCCTGACCGCGCCGCCCTGTCTGCGCCGGGTCAAGCGCCTGGAGGAGGCGGGCGTGATCGCCGGATATCACGCCGTGATCGACACCGCGGCGCTCGGCCGGGGCCTCGAAGTCCTCATCGACGTCGAGGTCAGCGCGAACGACCGCAAGACCTATCTGGAGTTCGAGGAGGTCGTGGCCTCCTACGAGGAGGTCATAGAGGTCCGTCGCATGTTCGGCCGCCCCGACTACTTCATCCGCGTCGCCGTCGCCGACCACGCCGCCTACGAGGCCTTCCTCACCGGCAAGATCACCGGCCTGCCCTGTGTTCTGCGCGTGGACTCCCACCTGACGATGAAGACGGTGAAGCAGGGCCCCTGAGGACCCGATTTACGAACGCCCCCCGCGGTGCAACGGTGGGCGAGGGGGTGAACCCATGGCGCAGATGGCGCAGACCCACGAGTGGATGTTCTACGAGGTCATGTGGCGCAGCTGGGCGGGCCGGGCGACGGTGCCCTATCCCGTGCCGTGGTGGGCGCAACAGGCCTTCCGGCGCTGGAGCGACGACTTCGACTCGGGGACGTACGAGTCGAAGGAAGCCGCCCTGGCCTCCAACGCCCTGTACCGCTACTGGCACATGGTGGGCGTGAAGGACCACCGTCAGGAGTCACTGATCGGCCAGGCCGGTGAGATCGAGCCGGTCTACGACAAGTACTGCCTGTGCTTCTTCCTCTACGACCCGGCGACGGGCGCCCTGAACCTGCCGCAGCTGCCCGGCGACGGCACGGTGTCCCAGCGCATGGAGGCGCCGCACCTGCCGGTCGTCCTCACGGATTTCCGCGCCCCGGACGGCGTCGAGTTCGTGCAGCGCACCTTCGCCACGGCGGTGGGCGCGCGGCAGCGCGATCTCGTGGTGACCCGGGTGACGGTGGGCACCGCGACCGGGCAGCCGCGCGAGGGCTGGCTGTGCGCGGCGGTGCTGCCCGCGGGCCCGAGCGGCTTCCAGCGGCACGACCGCAACGGTCGGCAGATCACCGACCGGAGGCTGACCTTCCTGCGGCATCTGCCGGTGGAGAACCGGGTCGAGACGAACAGCGGCTGGGGCCCGGTGTTCGACACGGCGCCCGAGCAGTACGGCGTGTACGGCAACCCCGACTTCAGCTACGACCCGGCCTCGTATCTGGCGCACAGCCCGTTCCACGACCTGGTCAACGGCGGCAAGCTGAACGGCGCCGGGCAGGCGCAGGACCAGGTCGCGGGGTTGTGCAGCGCGGCGTTCGCGTGGCCGTTCCGGGTGATCGACGACGAGGTGTTCGAGCTGGATGTGCGGCTGCCCGTCGATCTGTACAGCGGGGCCGACGACCTGGCCGAGATCAGGGCCGTACCGGCCGGTGAACTGGAGGAGGCCAACCGGGCGTTCTGGACGTCGAAGCTGCTCGGCCAGGGAGTGCAGCCGGAACTGCCGCGCACCGTCTCGCACTTGGCCGATCTGTTCCGCGAGTCGCGCTCGCAGTTGCTCATCCTCTCCGACCACGGGGAGATCCACCCCGGCCCCACGGTGTACGACTCGTTCTGGATCCGCGACTCGTCCGTGGAGGCCACGGCCTGTTCGCTGGTGGGCGACAGCGCGCTCGCCGAGCACCAGCTGGGCACGCACTACCCGCTGAAGTTCAACCGCGGCACGGGCCGGATCGGGCCCTGCGCCGAGTACGGCTTCTACGGCGGCCCGCACGAGCGGGACGACCGCGAATGGGACAGCAACGGCCAGGCACTCTGGGCGATCGGCCGCTTCGACCGCACCAGGGGCCGCACCGCCGCGTTCGGCGCGAAGCTCTACGCGCCGTACGTGATCGACGGCGCCCGGTGGCTGCGGGACAACCGCGACCAGTACGGGCTGCTGCACAGCGGCTGGAGCGCCGAGCACCTGGGCGAGCGCGACAAACCGCACTACTGGGACGACCTGTGGGCGCTGGCCGGTCTGTACGAGGCGGCGCGGCTCGCGGAGCGCATCGGCTCGCCGGACGTGCCCGAACTGTGGGCGGCCTTCGACGACCTGAAGCGGGCGACGGCGGCCTCGGTGCGCTGGGTCCTGGCGGAGCAGCGCAGGCGCGGGGCCTGGGAGACGTACATCCCGACGGGGCCCGGCGACGTCGGCAGGCTCGACTCGACGATGATCGGCACCGCGGCGTTCTTCCATCCGCTGCGGCTGCACATGGGCAGCAAGCTCGGCACGGACATCGACGCGGCGGCGCGCTGCACGCTCGACACCATGTACGCCCACTTCGTGCGGGGCGGATACCGGCACGAGGCGGCGTGGAACGCCTACGGGCCCTACCTCACCACGCAGTTGGCGCACGCGTATCTGCTGGCGGGTGACCCGGCGCGGGCGGACGCGCTGCTCGGCTGGATCGTCGGGGCCGCCTTCCCGCGGACCGAGGAGCGTGCGGTGGCGCTCGGCGCGTGGAACGAGCAGCACGCCTTCACCATCGCTTCGGACTTCCACGAGGTGCCGTCCCGGCACTGGTACATGGGCGACATCCCGCACGGCTGGGCCGCCGCGGAGTATCTGCTCCTGCTCCGCGACATCCTGCTGTTCGAGGCGGACGAGGACCGCGATCCGCATGTGTACATCGCGCCCGGCGTCCGTCCGCACTGGGTGCCGGACGGCGACACGGTGGCCGTCGAGTCCGCCCCGACGCTGTTCGGCGCGCCCTTCGGCTACCGGCTCACGCACGACGCGGGCGACCGGACGGTGACGGTGGAGGTGACCGAGGCCCCGGATCGGGTGCGGTACGTCTATCCGTGCCGGTTCGGGTCCGTGCGGTCGGTGTCGGCGGACGGACGGGGGCTGCCCGTCTCCGGTGACGACGTGCATGTCCCAGCGGGGACGCGGCGGTTCGTGGTCACGTACGCCTGAGAACTCCTCAGGACTCCTGGAAACGCCTGGAAACGCCTGGGAACGCCTGGGAACGCCTGAGAACCCGCGGGCTCCATGGTCACTGAGGAGCTCGCGGGTTCGGGGAATCAGGCGATCAGGCAATCAGGGCGGATCAGGCGCTGGGTTGGCGTCTGAGGGCGTACCGCTCCTTCTCGGAGAGTCCGCCCCATACGCCGAACCGCTCGTCGTTGTTCAGCGCGTACTCCAGGCAGGCCGTGCGCATGTCGCACATCTGGCAGATGTCCTTCGCCTCACGCACCGAGCTTCCGGGCTCGGGGAAGAAGAAGTCTGCTCCTGTCTGGGCGCACAGCGCCTGCTCCTGCCAGGCGAGTTCGGGCTCGGCTGTCATCTCGATCTGCATGACACCGATGCTGTCCCACCGCGCGAAACAACCGATCAACGAACGATCAACGAACGACTGGTCGGCTTCCGGGAGGCGGTGCCCGGCCAGTGGCCCCGGGGAGGACTGCCCGGCGGCGGGCACGGCGAAACCGTCCTTCGGCACCCGGTTCGAAACCGCATGACCGGGCGCCGAAGGCTACCGCTTGCCCCTGCCTCTGCCCTACTGGCCCTCTCCGGGAGGCGACGGCTGCAGCACCGCGAACCTCGCACCCGCCGGGTCCGCGAGCTTCGCGAAGCGGCCCACGCCCTCCATCGAAACGGGCTCCATGCGCACCTCGCCGCCCGCCTGCCGCGCCTTGGCCACGGCGGCGTCGCAGTCGTCCACCTGGAAGTACGGCAGCCAATACGCCGCCTCCTCGGCGGGGTCGCTGTCCAGCGGCACGATGCCGCCGAACATGTCGTCCGGGGTGCCGTCCGCCGGGTGCACCATCGTGTACGACCCGCCGGGGAAGGGCGCCTCTGTGGTGCCCCAGCCGAACACGGAGCCGTAGAACGCGGTGGCCGCGGCGACGTCCGGGGTGTACAGCTCGGTCCAGATCAGGCTGCCTGGTTCGTTCAGGACATCGAGGCCCTTGAGCTGGCCCTGCTGCCACACGGAGAACGGGACGCCCGCGGCGTCCGCGAGGCCTGCCATGCGGCCGAGGTCGAGGATGTCCACGGCCCCGAAGAGCGTGCGGCCACCTGCCTGTTCGACCGCTTTCGCCGTGGCGTCCACCTCCGGCGTGCGGAAATAGAGCGTCCAGGCCGGTGGGGCCTCGTCGGCCGACATGGCCATGGCGCCCGCGGCGGTGCGGCCCGCGAGCTGATACTGGCTGTAGCCACCCACGTCCGCGGCGCCCTGCTGGAGTTCCCAGCCGAACAGCTCGCGATAGAACCCGCTGACGCTACTCAGGTCCGGGGCGCACATGTCCACCCAGACGGGTGCACCTGTGACGAAACGGTTATTGAGCATGATCGACTCCTTTGTCGCATCTCGCTTCCGCACCCCTGAGTCTGGCACCCGCCACTGACAATCGGCCCACCCCCGCGCTCACGTCGTCATTTGATGAAGGGACAACATTTTTGAGAGCGCTCTCAGTCACAACTCTTGACGTCGCAATCGCCCGCCGAGACAGTGGTGCCCCCCACACAACATCCCCCCACGCAACCGCGCAGGAGACTTTCCGTGATATCGCGTCGAACGTTCCTGACCACCACGGCCGCCGCCGCGGGCGCCCTCACCTACCCCGTCTGGGGAAGCGCGCTGAGCCCCGGCGCCCAGGCGGGCGGCAAGGCCGCGCCCGCCACCTGTGAGCTGGCCCTCGCGAACAAGTCGCTCCCCGGCCAGGTGCGCGCCTACGTCACCGGCCACGAGCAGGGCACCGACCGCTGGGTGCTGCTCAAGCCGGACGGCGGCGTCTACCGCCCCGATTCGCCCTCGGCGCCCCAGACCCCGCTGCCCGTCGACTGCGCCATCCCGCTCGGCGCCGCGGGCTCGGCCCCCAAGGTGCTGACCCTCCCCCAGATGTACGGCGCCCGCGTCTACTTCGTGCGCGACGACAAGCTGGACTTCTTCCTCAACCCCGGCCCCTCCCTGGTCGAGCCCGCCTTCGCGACCCGCGAGGACCCCAACTACGGCCGCACGTGGTCGTTCTGCGAGTTCACCTTCAACCCCCAGCAGCTCTACGCCAACATCAGCTACGTCGACCTCGTGACCGCGCTGCCCATCGGCCTGACCCTGGAGGGCGACGACAAGCACACCGTCGCCCCGCTGCCCGACGGCGCCGTCGACAAGATCGCCGCGGATCTGGCGGCGCAGACGGGGAAGGACGGACAGCCGTGGGACAAGCTGGTCATCCGCGGTGACGACGGCAAGGTACTGCGCATCATCTCGCCGCAGAACCTGATGGCGCCGTACTTCGACAAGCCGGACCAGATGCCGTTCCGCGACCTGTGGAACAGCTACATCGACAAGGTGTGGGAGAAGTACCGCGGCACGGACCTCAAGATCGACCTGCAAGGCGGCCGCGGCGTGTTCACCGGGCGGGTCCAAGGCGACGTCCTGACCTTCAACGGCGGCCACGCCTTCCCCAAGCCCACCTCGAAGGACATCTTCACCTGCAACCACGGCCCCTTCGCCAACAACCCGAACGACCCGGACGACAAGAAGGGCCTGCTCGCCCGGCTCGCGGCGGGCTTCAACCGCAGCATCATGCTCACCCACCCCGAGCAGCCGAACGGCACGAGCTCGGCGGACTACTACCAGGACCCGGTGACGAACCACTGGTCACGGGTGGTGCACGCCAACTCCCCCATCGGGTACGCGTTCCCGTACGACGACGTGCGCCCCGACGGACAGCCCGACGTGTCGGGAGCGGCGCACGACGGCAATCCGCGCCGCTTCACGGTGAGCGTGGGTTCCTAGGGCCTGTGTCGGAAGTCCCGTCGTTCGCCCGGAGGGCGGGCCCCGCGGCGTCCGGTGCGTGCGATCGCAAGGCGGAGGGTCGCCCCGATACTGGTTGTATCGGGGTGTCCCGACAACGCGGCTGGGGGTCCCCCCGCGCCCTTCAGGCGTGGGGGAGTGCGTGCCGGGCGTCGCGGGGCAGGCGGGACTTCCGACACAGGCCCTAGCCCCCAGGGTCCAGACCCGTTACGCGGAGGCCCTGCGCACGAGTGACGTCGGCAGGACCACACCGGCCGGCTCGGCCGCGGGCTCCGCGCCTCCCCGGCCGCGCAGCAGCATCCCGGCCATCAACCGGCCCATCTGCTCGATGTCCTGACGGACCGTCGTCAGCGGCGGTTCGGTCTGCTCGGCCACCGCAAGCATGTCGTCGAAGCCGACCACCGCCACGTCGTCCGGCACCCTCCGGCCCCGCTCCCGAAGCACCCGGAGGGCGCCGGACGCGGTCAAGTCGCTGGCCGCGAAGACGGCGTCCAACTCCGGCTCCCGGTCCAGGAGTTCCCGCATCGCGCGCTCCCCGCCCGCCGGGGTGAAGTCGCCCTCGGCGATCAGCCCCGGATCGACGTCGTCGGCCAGCGCTTCGCGGTACCCGTCGAGCCGGTCGACCGCGGAGGTCTGATCGAGGGCTCCCGTGATGTGCGCGATGCGGCCGCGCCCGAGACCGATCAGATGCCGCACCGCGTCGCGCGCACCGCCCCGGTTGTCGCAGTCCACGTACGACGCACCGGGCTCGCCCTCCTCGGCCTGGGGCCAGCCGGGGCGCCCGCCGAAGACGGTCGGGAGGCCCGCGCGCCGGATGATGCCGGGCAGCGGGTCGTCCAGGTGCAGCGAGAAGACGAGGGCCCCGTCGACGTGCCCGCCCGCGAGATAGCGGCCGACCCGCTCGTGGTCGTCCCGCCCCTCGGTGAGCAGCAACACCAGCTGGATGTCGTGCGCCGTCAACTCCTGGCTGATGCCGCGCAGTTGCAGCGCGAAGAATGGGTCGGCGAAGACCCGCGTCTCCGGCTCGGCGATCACCACGGCGACCGCGTCGTGGCGCCGGGTGACCAGGCTGCGGGCGGCACGGTTGGGGACGTAGCCGAGCTCGTCGACCGCCCGCCGCACCTTCTCGGCGAGCACCTCCCGCACCCCCGGGTCCCCGTTGACGACGCGCGAGACGGTGGCCCTGGAAACCCCGGCGCGAGCGGCCACGGCCTCCAGGGTGGGGCGCGGTTCCTCGGTCACCTTCGGTCACTCCTCCCTGACGATGTCAGGAGGCATCTTCCCGTATCGGGGGCGGAGGGTGTGCGGGGACGGCGGACGAATTCGATCAGCCTGTCTACTCCACCTCGATGCCGAAGTCCTGCACGAGCTCCTCCAGGCCGCCCGTGTACCCCCTGCCGCCAAGCACGAAGTCCCAGTCCCCGGTCGACCTGCGGCGGAACGAACCGAGCACCAGCGCGGTCTCGCGCGGGCGGCCGTCGGAGACCTCCAGGTTTCCGAGCTCGGTCAGTTCGGGGTCGAGCAGGCGGATGCAGGCGTCCGTGAACCCGGAGAGGTCGGCGTCCGGGTTGGCCTCGGGATCGACGGCGGCCGCGAGCACGAGCCGGTCGGCCTCGTCCGGCAGTCCGTCGAAGGCGACGCAGACCGCGGCCTTGTCGGGAGCAGCGGCGTCAACGGCCCGGACGGAACCGTCCGGGGTCTGCGGGTTGTTGTAGAAGACGAAGAAGTCGTCGCCGATGACACGGCTGCCGCGGCAGACGAGCGCGCAGACGTCCAGCGCGACGCTTCCGGTCCACGACATGCCGAGCACGTTGTAGTCGTCGGGCAGTCGCGTGTCCGGCGCCGCGGCGGCCGCCTGTGCCGCGTTCTGCGGGCGTTCCTCGCCGAGCCGCCCGCGCAGACCGTGCCGATGCAGCAGATCGACGAGCTCGGCGCCCGAGATCAGCTCCAGCGGCTTCCCGTTGGCGAACGTGTGGGAGCCAGGTCCGAACCCCGACGTCGTCACGAGGACACCCTTGTTCACTCCGGCGTCCTGCACGGTCCCGTACAGGTCGCGCACGGCGGTGGGCGGCACCGTCCTGCGGTAGCGCTTGACCTGAACGACCATCTTGCCGCCGCGGATCGGGGTGGGATCCAGGGCGTCGACGTCCACACCGCCGTCATTGGAACGTGCCGTCGTCACCGCCTGCATTCCCATGGCCCGGAAGAGATCGGCGACGAGGTTCTCGAATGCGACCGGATCCATCTCGTACAGATCCGGTTCCTCGTCGCTGCCGTGCGCGACGACACGGTGCCCGACGTCCTGCGGACGTCGACTCGGCCGCACCGCGGCGGATTGGTCAGGCCGCGGCGAGAGCTGCCCCCGCAGCGCGTCGGCGAGACAACTGCCCGCGTCCACCTGCGCCAAATGCAGCTCACGGAACAAAGAACGCGACGCCATCACGGTCGCGAGGAAAATGCGGCCGGGCCGACCCGTCGTGGGGTCGTGTCCGTCGACGAATCCATTCAAGGCTACGGACTCGAGCGCACCGAACTCGTCCGCGGCAAAGAGCTCGTGCAGAACAAGCAGCATGCACTGGGCCAGCACCTCCTTGTACAGCGCACGACGCCGGCCTATCGGACGAGCGATTTCCTTGTCCTGGTCGATCCCGTACATGTAGCGAACCGACTTGACCGCAGGAACGACGCCGAAGGTAGGCAACTCCCAATCGAGCACCAGTTGACCCGCATCAGGGTCATAAGCTGCTACGACCTGCCGGGGAAATCCCTCCGGCCATCCCGTTGACGCGTACAGAGCCGCGGAGAAGTACTCGACCACCGAATCCGGATCCCGGCGCCGCACCCCTCGGGTCACTGCGGCGACACCCGCATTGTGCGCGCGGACCTCGGCCAGCTGCCCATCGGCCCACGCCTGATACTCCCGACGGTACGAGGCCAGCTGCTGCTGCCGCTGCGCCTCCGCCGCCAGGGCGGCGTCGCGGACACGCTCGTAGCGCGCACGGGCCTCGGCCTGAGCCTGCGCCCGTCGCCTCCCAGTCCACCCGTCCTGCGCCTGGTACTGATTCAAATCCGGCAGAGGCACGGGCTGCGCCAATGGCCCCGGAGCGAAAGGCTGGACTTCCTCCGGCCGCAGGAGCGAGGTGGCCTCGAAGGGATGAGCCCGACAACCCTCGGCAAGAAGCTCTTGCAGTGCCGCGACTTCCGCGTCAAGTTCCTCCGTGCGACGCAGCGCCTCCGTATCCCTGTACTGGCGATGGCTCTGGGCAGCGCGCTGCTGAAAGGCCCGTGTTTGCTGGGCCTCCTGTCTCCGCCTGCTGGCTTCGGCTTCGGATTGGCGCTGCTGCTGCCGCTGCGTTTCGGCCCATACGCCGACGAAACCCGTAGAACGACGACTCATGTGCTGCAGCCCCCCGGACATTGGCAGCCGAACACCGACTGGTTGTCCCCACAACCAGTCGCCACAGAACGACTGTACCGAGCGACAGCCGCCCCGCATATCCGCTCGGCAACAGCAGGCGAAGCGCGCTGCGCATACCCTGCCCCCATGTTCAAGAAGCGGAGAGAGCGCAAGCAGGCCGAGCTGCACGAGGAGCTGGGAGCTGCTCTGCGGGATCCGGACGCGGCGGTGCGGGCCAAGGCGGCGGTCGACGCCGCGGAGGCCGCCGATCTGGAGTGGGCGCTTCGGGAGCTGGCCGCTGCCGTGGCGCGCGAGCCGTGGACGGACGACTTCCACGAGACCGTGGTGGACGGCTTCTGCGCGGCGCTGCGCCGCGACACCGCGGTCCGTCAGCGCGTGGAGGGGATCTTCGCCGGGCATCTGGACGACCCCGAGGGCTGCCTCCGGGCGTGGACCGGCTTCGTCGAGGAGCTCGGCGGGCCCCCGGCCCTGCGGGAGGTCGGCGAGGACGTACGGGACGACATGCGGGCCCGCCTCACGTACCTGCGCAGCCAGGGCTGGACCCCGGAGGGGCTCGACGGCGCCGGACGGCCCGGCAGCTTCACGCGCGAGCTTGCGTTCGACTTCGCCGTCCTCCTGACGTCGCTCGTGGTGCGCAGGAACGAGCCGCTGCCCGCGGAGGACGCGGAGCGCGTCCGGACCGAGACCGGCGCGATCCTGGAGCGGGCCCTGGCCACGGCTCCCGACAGCGACGTACGTCTCGAACTGATCGCCCCCCTGTGCGACTCTCCCGACGACGAGGCGTGGACGGACCGCGCACGGCACGGCCTCCAGGTCGACGAGACGCTGGACCTCTGCATGAGCGCCGACGCCGACCGGGCCACCCTGGGCGTCGAGACCCTGCACCACCAGGTCATGCGGGACGACCTGCTGCGGCGCGGGCGGACCCGCGAGGCCCTGGACCACCTGCTGGCCCGGGAGCAGGACCCGTTCGTCCTCAACCAGCTCCTCGGCTGCTACGTCCAGCTGCACGTCGCCGCCTCCCTCCCCGACCCGCCGGTGGACCTCTTCCTCGGCCGGCTGCGCCACGCCGACGACACCGTCCGCTCCGCCGCCGCATTCGGCCTCGGACCGCTGACCCTCGGCACACCGGAGGAGGGCCGGGTCGTGGACGCCCTCGTGGCGCTGTTGGACGACGACCCCGAGGACGAGGTCCGGGGCTCCGCCGCCGAGAGCCTGGCGGGGCTGGACCGCGGCGAGGAGCCGGTCTCCCGGACGGTCTCCGACGCCCTGGAACGTCACGCCGACGCCTCCTCGCCGAAGATCCGGGCCGCCGCCCTCCAGCACGCCCTGGAGAACGGCGCCACGGACGCGTACGACCGGCTGCTGCGCGAGTTCGACTCCCCCGACGTGGACTGGCGGTTCCTGTCGGCCTATGAACTCGCCGCCATGGAAGGGGACTTCAGCCTGCCGGACGACATTCGCCCACGTCTCGTCGAACGGCTGGAGCGGCTGGAGACGACCGGATGGGCGGCTCGCTGCGAGGACCCGGACGGCTATCCCGACCCGGACCGCCGTGCCGAGATGCTGTCCGATCTGCTGGCACAGCTCCGCGCCCGCGCCTGAGCCGACTCCGTGCGGCATGGGGGTCCCCCTGCTCGAGCGCAGCCGAGAGCTAGGGGGAGTGCGTGCCGGGCGTCGGGGCGCAGGCGGGGGTTCAAAGACAGGCTCTAAGCTCCGCGCATGCGAGAAGACACCCCGGGACTGGTCCGGAAGGGCATCAACTACGACACCGGCACCAACTACTCCGAGAACGGCCTGTCACGCAAGGAGGCATCCGGCGACCTGATCCGGCGGCACATGTCGGTCATCCGGAACGATCTGAACTGCACCTCGGTCAGCCTCTTCGGGACCGACATCGGGCGGCTGACCGAGACGGCCGTCGCGGCGCTTGATCTGGGGCTGCACGTCAGCCTGCAGCCGCGCCTCATAGAAGCGGCGCCCGACGCGATGCTGGAGCACCTCGCGGCGGCCGCCGCTGCCGCCGAGGAGCTGCGGCAGCGGTACGGCCGGGTCGCCCTCATCATCGGCTGCGAGCTGACGGTCTTCGGCTCGGGGATCATCCCCGGCGACACGCACGCGGACCGGTCCGCCAAGCTGGCCGACCCGGAGTGGTGGCCGCGTTTCCCGGAGTTCAACGAGCAGCTGAACGACCTGCTCGGACGCGCTCGTGAGGTGGCTCGGGCGCGCTTCGGCGGCGAACTGACGTACGGCGCGGGTCTGTGGGAGGACGTGGACTGGGACGGCTTCGACCTCGTAGGGCTGAACTACTACCGCATGGCCTACAACGACGCCGACTACGCCGCGGGCCTCCGACGGTTCCACCGGCACGGCAAGCCCGTCGTGATCACCGAGTTCGGCTGCTGCTCCTTCGACGGCGCCGCCGCGATGGGCCCGGCCGGTTACGGCATCATCGACTGGTCGGCCGATCCCCCGAGGCTTGCGGGCTCGTTCACCCGCAACGAGCAGGTGCAGGCGGACTACCTGGCACAGCAGTTGGAGCTCTTCGCGGCCGAGAAGGTCCACGGGGCGTACGTCTTCGAGTTCATCGCGCCGAAGCCCCACTCGGCCGACCCGCGCCACGACTTGGACATGGCCAGCTTCGGTGTGGTCAAGGCGGTCGGGGACGGGTGGGAGCCGAAAGCCGCGTTCCACGAACTGGCCAGGTTCTACGGCTCCCACTGAGCCCGCGCCCCCATGGACCCTCTAGTGGTGAGCGTGCTCCCCGGAGGCGGCATCGCTCGACGAGGACTCCGACTGCGCTGGCGGCTTCGCGGACGACTTCGATGACGACTTCGATGACGACTTCGACTTCGGCGCCGCCGCATGGTGCGGCTCATAGTCCGGGATCGTCCCGTCCGCCTTCTTCACCAGGAACAGCCCCGCCATTCCCATGTCGGAGTGGCTCTGCACGTGGCAGTGGTACATCCACGCCCCGGCGCCCACGCCCTCGCCCGCGATGACCTGGAAGCCGAAGGAGTCGCCGGGGCCCGTGATCTTGTCGTCGAGGATCTGGCTCGGGTCGTCGGGGCCGGTGAGCAGGCCCGTGCGGTTGTCCGCCCAGCGATGACCGTGCACGTGGAACGTGTGGTAGTACTCGCCGTGGGTGATCGAGACGAACTCGACGCGGTCGCCCACGGTGGCCTCGAAGGCGGGGGTGTCGTGGCCCGCCTTGTTGTTGATCGTCATGTCGTTGAACACGATGGTGAACGTCTTGTCCGGCAGCAGATCGCCCTTGCGCCGCACGATCAACGCGCCGTAGAGGCCCTTGCGCACGCCGCCGGTGCCGTGATCGGTGCCGACGACGTGGTCGTGGTAGTGCCAGTAGCCCGCGGTGCCGGGGCGCCAGGTGCCGTCCTTGCGGCGGCCCGGCGCGTGCGTGCGCCAGGTGTACGTGCGCTTGCCGCCCGGCTCGACATGGCTCCTGGTGTGTCTCGTGCCGTCGCTGGAGATCTCGTAGTCCATGCCGTGCACATGCAGGCTGGCGTCCACGTCCATCGTGTTCTCGAACTCGATGTGCAGGGTGTCGCCCTCGTTCAGCTCGATGAGCGGGCCGGGGATGGAGGCCTTGCCCTTCTCCAGGCCGTACCCCATCTGCCCGTCCGCGAGCTTCTCCGCGTACATCTTGATGCGCTTGACCTCGCCGCCCGCGGGCGCGGTCTTCGGCGGCGCCTCGGCCGTGCTCGCGTCGGGCGCACTCGCCACCGACAACGATGTCACCCCGGCCGCCGCTGCCGCGCCGCCGACGAGCATCCGACGGTTGAAGCTGCGCCTGTCCAGATCCCGTCGGTTCAGTCGGTCCATGACGAACTCCCCACTGCGGTACGGAGACTGACGGGGCGCAGGAGGCCCCCGAGACGGCCACACGGTATCGGCCGGATCTTTGTTTATCCACACGCAGGACAAAGTTGGTGCTATCGCGGTGATACCTATTGGCGAGGCGCGAAAAGAGGTCTAGCTTCGTCGGCGCTGTTGCTGTGACCGACGAGGGGTGGGTGTACTCATGCGGCGCACACCGCATCAAAGGCCCTTGACCGTACGAGGGTTGAGCAGAAATCGACGCAGACCGGACCGCAAACGCCGGGCCTGGGCAGCCGCGCTGCTGTCCGGCGCCCTGGTCACCGGGGCGCTCTCCGCGCAGGCCGCTTCCGCGCGGCCGTTCCCCGAACCGCCGTTGACAACGATGTCCCTGCCCTCGCCGCCCGGCGGGGCCAACGTCAAGGTCCTGGTCTTCCACGGCTCGGCGGCGGGCGGCGACGAGTCCCCCGTCGTCAACGCCGGTATCGAGGCCATCGAGAAGATCGGGCAGACGGGCCCCGCGGCCCAGCGGTTCAAGATCGTGGCGACGGACGACGCGTCCGTCTTCACCGACGAGCGGAGGCTCGGCAAGTTCAACGCCGTGGCCTTCCTCACCGGCGGCGGTGACGTCCTCGACCCCGAGCAGGAGGCGGGCCTCGAGGCCTATATGGAGGCCGGAGGCGGCTTCCTCGGCATCCACGACGCGGCCCGCGCCGAGCCGTACTCGAACTGGTTCACCGGCCTGATCGGCGCCCGTCCCGCCGACGCGAGCCCGACGGACGTGCAGCGCGCCACCGTCGAGGTCGGCGACCGCGAGAACCCGGCGACCAAGGACCTGCCCCTCCAGTGGAAGCGCCCCGACCGGTGGCTGAACTGGGCGAAGAACCCCTCGGGCGACGTGCACACGGTCGCCCGGGTGCGCGAGTCCACGTATCAGCCGGGCGCGGGCAAGAACGGCTGGGACCACCCCGTGTCCTGGTGCCGGGACTACGACGGCGGCCGCTCCTTCTACACGGGGATGGGCGGCACGGCGGCTTCGTACGACGAAGCGGACTTCCGCAGCCATCTGCGGGGCGCCCTGCTGTGGACCACCCGCATCGCGCGGGCCGACTGCCAGGCGACGATCAACGCCAACTACAAGGCGGAGCGGCTCACCCAGGCCAACCAGCCGGGCAAGAACGACCAGATCGGCGAGCCGCACGGGCTGGTCACCGCGCCCGACGGCAAGGTCTTCTACATCGGCCGCGGCGGCGCCGACTCCTCCCAGCCGGTCGTCACCGACTGGACCAAGCCGGACGTCGGCAAGGGCACGGGCGAGATCCACGTCTACGACCCCAAGACCAAGAAGTCGACGCTCGCGGGCGCGCTGACCGTCTTCGGCAACAAGGGCGGCGGCGACGAGCTGATCAAGGTCGAGGAGGGGCTCCTCGGCATCGAGCTCGACCCGAAGTTCGAGCAGAACGGGTGGGTGTATCTGCACTACACGCCCCACTCGAAGATCAACCGCGAGACGCACATGGCCGAGCGCTACGTCTCCCGGTTCACGCTCGACCGCAGCACGGACAAGCTGGACATGGGCAGCGAGAAGGTGCTCCTGAAGTGGCCGGTGCAGATCCACAGCTGCTGTCACGCGGGCGGCGGGATGGCCTGGGACTCCAAGGGCAACCTCTACATCGCGACCGGTGACAACAACTCCTCGGGGTTCACCGACGGCTACTCGGGCAACAACCCGCAGCCGAACTTCAAGGGCGTCTCGTTCGCCGACGCGCGCCGCACCGCCGGCAACACCAACAACCTCAACGGCAAGATCCTGCGCATCCACCCGGAGGCCGACGGGACGTACACGCTCCCGCAGGGCAACCTCTTCACCGGCAAGGAGCCGGACGAGGGCGGCGGCAAGACGCGCGGTGAGATCTATGTGATGGGCGTCAGGAACCCGGCGCGCATCTCCATCGACAAGAAGACGGACACGCTGTACGCGGGCTGGGTCGGCCCGGACGCGGGCGCGCCGTCGACGACGTGGGGGCCCGCCAAGTACGACACATTCGCGGCGATCACCCATGCCTCCAACCGCGGCTGGCCGTACTGCATGGGCAACAACCAGCCCTACCGCGACCGCAATCTGCCGGACCCGACGAAGCCGCTCGGCTGGTACGACTGCAAGAACCTCAAGAACGAGTCGCCCAACAACGACGGCCTGGTGAACATCCCGCCTGCCGAGCCGAACAACATCTGGTACTCGCCGCAGGGCGGTGGCGTCGACTACCCGCGCGACGCGAAGGGCGTGCCGAGCTACAAGACGGAGGAGCAGAAGACGCTCCTGCCGTGGCTCAAGGGCGGCGGCCAGGCCACGATGAACGGCCCGGTCTACCGCTTCGACGCGGCGAACGCGAGCGCCGACAAATGGCCCTCCTACTGGGACGGCAAGTGGTTCGTCGGTGACTTCTACGACTCCGACCAGCCGCGGCACGCGGTGGTGACGGATCCGAAGACGGTCGGCAACGGCGGCCTGCCCGTCCACGCCGAATCGCTGAAGAAGATCATTCCGATCGGCAACGACGGCATCAAGAACCTCATGGACTGGAAGTTCGCGCCGGACGGCTCGCTGTACGTCCTCGACTACGGCCGCGGCTTCTTCACCTCGGACCCCAAGTCCGCGCTGTGGCGCGTGACGTACAAGGGCGGGGCGGCGACACCGGCCGCCGACGACCTGGCCAGGAAGGCGGAGTGATGCGTTCCCCCAGCTCTCGCACGATCCGGACCATACGGAAACGAAGACTGTACACAGCGCTGTTCGCCGCGCTCCTGATGGTGCTCGGCCTGACGTCCACGGCGGCGACGGCCCGCACCGACAACTCCGGGCTCTCCGCACAGGCGCAGACGCTCAACTGGACCGCCGACAACGACATCACCAAGTACAAGTCGGCGCCCACCACGGCGGTGGCGGGCCCGACGACGATCGTCTTCGAGAACAGCGAGGCGACCGGCAACACGACCGGCATGCCGCACACGCTGACGTTCGACACCTCCGACCCGGAGTACAACAACGACGTCACGCTGAACATCCTCGCCAACCCCAATGACGACAAGGGCGGCAAGCACACCGCCGAGGTGACGCTCACCCCGGGCCGCTACCGCTACCACTGCACCATCCCGGGCCACGGGTCGATGCAGGGCATCCTGGTCGTGACCGAGGGCGGCGGCGAGGACACCAAGGCGCCGGAGGCCTCGGCGAAGGTCGAGGGGACCACCAACGCCGATGGCGCGTACGTCGGTTCGGCGACCGTGGCCGTGACGGCGACGGACGAGGGTTCGGGCGTCGACAAGATCGAGTACGCGGTGGGGGCGGACGGCGCCTGGCAGCCGTACACCGCGCCCGTCGTCGTCAACCAGGTCGGCACCCACAAGATCCGCTACCGGGCCACCGACAAGGCGGGCAACGCGTCCGCGGAGAAGGCCGCCGACTTCAAGGTCGTCGCGCCGCCGACGGACGACAAGACGCCGCCGGAGACGTCGGCCACGGTGAGCGGCGAGAAGAACGACCAGGGGCAGTACGTCGGGATGGCGACGGTCACGGTGACCGCGTCCGACACCGGCTCCGGCGTCAACAAGATCGAGTACGCGATCGGTGACGGCGCCTGGACCGCGTACACCGCGCCGGTCATGGTCCATGAGGCGGGCGCCCACAAGGTCCGCTACCGCGCCTCCGACAAGGCGGGCAACCAGGCGGCCGAGAAGAGCGTCGAGTTCACCGTCGTCGCACCGCCCGTGGAGGACAAGACACCGCCGGAGACGTCGGCGAAGGTCGAGGGCGACAAGAACTCGGACGGCGCCTACGTCGGCAAGGCGAAGGTGACGGTGACCGCCACGGACGCCGACTCGGGCGTCGACAAGGTCGAGTACTCCCTGGACGGCGGGCCCTACCTCGCGTACGCGGCGCCGGTCGTCGTCGACCGCGCGGGGCGCCACACGGTGGCGTACCGGGCGAGCGACAAGGCGGGCAACGCGTCCCCGGCGAAGACCGCCTCCTTCACGGTGGCCGAGGGCGGCGGCGTGCCTGCCCCCAACTGCCCCGAGTTCGACGAGCGGTTGACGGTGTTCGTGGGCACGGTCGACACGGGCATCCCGAACCGCGTCACGAACAACCGCTGCCGCGTGGGCGAGATGATCGAGGACGAGAAGGAGTGGACCTCGCAAGCGCTCTTCCTGAAGCACGTCAAGGGCGTGACGGACAAGCTCCTGAAGGCCGGTGAGATCGACCAGCGCGAGTACAACAAGATCAATCGCGCCGCCAAGCAGTCCGGCATCGGCAAGCCCGGCCAGACGGAGGGCTACCGCAAGCTCTTCGACGGCACCCAGGCGTCCCTGAACAAGTGGGAGCAGGTCGGGGGCGGCAAGTTCGGCCTGAACGCGGACGGTTCGATCACCAGCAGCACCACCGTCGAGGGCATGGGCATGCTGTGGTTCCCGCAGCGCAAGTACGGCGACTTCTCGCTGAAGCTCCAGTGGCGGGACGACGCACCGGGCAACGGCAACGCCAACGGCGGCGTCTTCGTCCGCTTCCCGCAGGTCCACGACCACCCGGAGGAGTCACGTCCGGAGTGGGTCGCCATCAAGTACGGCCACGAGATCCAGGCCCTGGACCGGCCTGACGGCGACATGTACAAGACGGGGTCCGTCTACGGCTTCGACCGGGTGGGTCTCGCCGGTGCGGGCGTCACCCCGAAGGGCACGTGGAACGACTACGAGATCAAGGTGGTGGACCAGCACTACTCGATCTACCGCAACGGCGTCCTGATCAACGAGTTCGACAACACGGGCGGCCAGGAGTTCACGCCGCCGCGCGGCGACGACCCGGGCACGGACGGGCGGCGTTACTCGTCCGGCTATGTCGGGGTGCAGGTGCACGGGGTCACGGATGTGATCTCGTACCGGGACATCAGGATCAAGGAGCTGTAGGCACAGGCTTCTGCCGTGTTCCTCTTCGGCGCCGCCACCCCGCCCGGGGTGGCGGCGCCGCTGTCGTGCACGGGCGCTCGGGGACCCCTGCGAGCCGGGCCCGCCGCTCACTCCTCGTGCTTCGCCCGGCTCGGCTGCACCCGCTTCGGCTCCCCCGGCATCTTCGGGTACTCCGGGGGATACGGCAGGTCGCCCAGGCCGTGGTCCCGCTCGTCCTTGTCGGCCAGGGCCAGCAGCGCGTCGAGCGAGTGGGCCTGGCCGTCCATGCCCGCGTGGAGGTCGCCGACCTCGGCGAAGCGTCCCGGCATGGTGGCGAGGTCGAAGTCCTCGGGGCGGGCGTCCTCGACCTCGTCCCACCGCAGGGGCGCCGAGACCGGGGCGTCCGGGCGGGCGCGCAGCGAGTAGGCGGAGGCGATCGTGCGGTCCCTTGCCGTCTGGTTGTAGTCCACGAAGATCCGCTCCCCCCGCTCCTCCTTCCACCACGCCGTCGTGACCGCGTCCGGCATCCGCCGCGCCAGCTCCCGCCCGACCGCGATCGCCGCCCTGCGCACCTGGGTGAAGGTCCAGCGCGGCTCGATGGGCACGAAGACGTGCAGCCCGCGGCCGCCCGATGTCTTGGGCCACCCTTCGAGGCCGCCGAACTCGTCGAGCACCGAGCGGAGTTCGTGGGCGGCCCGGACCGCGTCCGCATAGTCGGTGCCGGGCTGCGGGTCGAGGTCGATGCGGAGTTCGTCGGGGTGGTCGAGGTCGTCGCCGCGCACCGGCCAGGGGTGGAAGGTGAGGGTGTTGTACTGGGCCGCCCAGATCACGGCGGCCACCTCGGTGGGGCACATCTCGTCGGCGGTGCGGCCGCTGGGGAAGGCGATGGTGGCGGTGGGGATCCAGTCGGGGTGGCTCTTCGGGGCGCGCTTCTGGTAGAAGAACTCGCCCGCCGCCCCTTCCGGGTAGCGCTGCAGGGTGGTGGGGCGGTCGCGGAGCGCGCGGAGGATGCCGGGGCCGACGGCCACGAAGTACTCGGCGACGTCGAGCTTGGTGAAGCCCCGCTCGGGGAAGACCACCCGGTCCGGGCTGGAGAGGCGCACCGTCCGCTCCCCCGTGTCGATCTCCACGGCTGCGCTCCTGCCCTTCGCTGCACCCATGCGAGCCACGCTAGGCGCCTCTGCCCTTCTCCGCATATCGGGCCGCCCGGGGGCCCAAGAGCCACCGCCAGGAGGTCTTTGGTCACCACCAGTGGGGCCTTCCGGCGGGTGGCCTCCGGCATTCGGTGGCCAAGACTGAACCCCTGGCCGAACCTACGGAACCGTAGGTTGTGGAGCTCCAGCAGCAAGGTGGTGCGGTATGCCGATGGACATGGCGGGCGGGGAACTGCCGGAGGTCATCCAGGGCGGGATGGGCGTCGGTGTCTCCGGGTGGCGGCTGGCCCGCGCCGTCAGCTCCGCCGGACAGCTCGGCGTCGTGTCGGGCACGGCGCTCGACGCACTCCTCACCCGGCGGCTCCAGCTCGGCGACCCCGGCGGTGACGTGCGCCGCGCCCTCGCGGCCTTTCCCGTACCGGAGTTGGCGGGCGCGGTCCTGGACCGTTTCTACGTCGAGGGCGGGGTCGCGGCGGGAGAGCGCCTCCGTGCGCAGCCGATGCTGCGGGTCGAGCGCGGGGAGCAGGCCGAACTGCTCACCGTGCTCGGGAACTTCGTGGAGGTGTGGCTGGCCAAGGAGGGGCACGAGGGCCCGGTGGGGATCAATTACCTGGAGAAGGTCCAACTGGGCCTCGCCCCCGGCATGTTCGGCGCGATCCTCGCGGGAGTGGACTGCGTCCTGGTGGGCGCGGGCGTCCCGGGGCACGTGCCCGAGCTGGCGCGGCGGCTCGCGCGGAGGGAGCCGGTGACCGTGCGGGTCCGCCTCGACGGGGCCGAGGAGGACCACGACCATCACTTCGATCCGGTGGCGCTGCTGGGGCGTGTGGGCTTCGGGGTGGAGCAGGGCGGCTGTCGGTGCGGGGGCGATGGCGAGGGGGCCGGTTGCCGGGGGGTGGCGGCGTCTGCGGAGAGCGAGCGGCAGGGACGGGTACGGACACCGGCGCGGGCGCAGGTGCAAGACGTACGGATCGAGTCGCTCGCCCCGGCCGAGAGGCCCCCGGTCGCCCCGTCGTCACCCGGCCCCGCCCGGCCTTCACTGCGGTCGCTGCGGCGGCCGAACGTCCTCGCCATCGTGTCGCTGCCGCTCCTGGCCGCGTACCTGGCCCGCGACGGAGCCACGACACCCGATGGATTCGTGATCGAGACCCATGGCGCGGGCGGCCACAGCGCTCCGCCCCGCGGGGCGCTCCGGCTCGACGCGGAGGGCGAACCCGTCTACGGGCCGCGCGACCATCCCGACCTCGCGAAGATGGCGGGGCTCGGCATTCCCTTCTGGCTCGCGGGCGGCGCCGCCCACCCCGAACGGCTCGCGGCGGCGCGCGCGCTCGGCGCGGCGGGGGTGCAGGTCGGGAGTGCGTTCGCGCTGTGCGAGGAGTCGGGTCTGCTGCCCGGTCTGCGCGACGCGCTGCGGACGCGGGCCCGCGCAGGGACGCTTCGGGTGCGCAACGATCCGATGGCGTCGCCCACCGGCTTTCCCTTCAAGGTCGCCGAGCTGCCGGGCACCCTGTCCGACCCCGCGGTCCGGACGGCCCGTCGCAACGTGTGCGACCTGGGCTACCTCCGTGTCCCCTACCGCACGCCCAAGGGCGCGATCGGCTACCGCTGCCCCGCCGAACCGGAGGCCGCCTTCCGTCGCAAGGGCGGCTCGGCCGCCGACACCGAGGGCCGACTCTGTCTGTGCAACGGGCTGCTGGCCACGGTCGGGCTCGGCCAGCGCCACCCGTCCGGACGCGACGAACCGCCGGTCGTCACCCTGGGCCAGGACCTGGATTTCCTGGCGGACCTGAGCCCGGACGGCGGCACCTACCGGGCGGTCGAGGTGGTGGAGTGGCTGACGGGACGGGGGCCGATTTCGCAGGTGGTCCCGCCTTCGGCAGGATGGGGGCCATGACCGAGATCCGCACCCCCCGCCTCATTCTGCGTCGCTGGCACGACGACGACCTCGCGCCCATGGCGGAGATCAACGCGGACCCGCGCGTCATGCAGTGGGTCGAGGGCGGCCCCGTGCACGACCTGGACGACACCGCGGAGGCCATCGAGCGCTGGGAGGAGGAGTGGGACGACGAGGGCTTCGGGCTCTTCGCCGTCGAGCTCCTCGCCTCCGGCGAGCTCGCGGGCTTCACCGGCCTCTTCGTTCCCGAGTTCCTGCCCGAGGTCCTGCCGGACATCGCGATCAGCTGGCGGCTCGGCTCCCAGTTCTGGGGCCAGGGCTACGCCTCGGAAGCCGCGCAGGCCACCCTTGAGTTCGCCCTCCAGGACCGGGGCCTCGACCGCGTCATCAGCATCGACCGGATCGGCAACGAGGCCTCGGCCAACGTCGTACGGAAGCTCGGCATGGTCCCGGACCGCGAGACCACCCACCCGGTCTCCGGCCACCCGCTGCAGGTCCACTCCATCGACCTCACCGAGTACGAGGCCTGAACCGGAACCGCATCGGCACGGTCCGGGGCGCCGCTGACCTGGCCTTTCCGAGCACGCGCTGAACAGGCGGACCGGGTGGACGCCGCATAGATTTGAACCATGGATCTGCCGGTGATGCCGCCCGTGAAGCCCATGCTCGCCAAACCCGTGAAGAAGATCCCGCCGGGTATGCAGTACGAGGCGAAGTGGGACGGGTTCCGCGCCATCGTCTTCCGCGACGGCGACGCGATCGAGCTCGGCAGCCGCACCGGCAAGCCCCTCACCCGCTACTTCCCCGAGCTGGTGGCCGCCCTGCGGGAGCGGCTGCCGGAGCGGTGCGTGCTGGACGGCGAGATCGTGATCGCCAAGGAGGGGCGCCTCGACTTCGACGCGCTCACGGAGCGTATCCACCCCGCCGCGTCCCGCGTGGCGACGCTCGCCGAGCGCACGCCCGCCTCGTTCGTGGCGTTCGACCTCCTCGCCCTCGCGGACGAGGCGCTGCTCGACACCCCGCTGGCCGACCGCCGCGCCCTGCTGGTGAAGGCGCTGTCGGGCGTCACGGCGCCCGTTCATCTGGCGCCTGCGACCACGGACCCCGACGTGGCGCAGGTGTGGTTCGAGCAGTTCGAGGGGGCGGGCCTCGACGGCGTCATCGCCAAGCCGCTCGACCTGCGCTACCGCCAGAACGAACGCCTCATGTTCAAGATCAAGCACGAGCGCACCGCGGACTGCGTGGTCGCGGGCTACCGCTTCCACAAGAGCGGTCCCATCGTCGGTTCGCTGCTGCTCGGGCTGTACGACGACGGGGGCGCCCTGCAGCACGTGGGCGTGTGCGCGGCGTTCTCGATGCAGCGCCGCGCCGAGCTCGTCGAGGAGCTGGCACCGCTGCGGATGGAGTCCGCGGCCGGTCACCCGTGGGCGTCCTGGGCGGACGAGGCGGCGCACGAGACGGCCCGCATGCCCGGCGCCCCGAGCCGCTGGTCGGGCAAGAAGGACTTGTCCTGGGTGCCGCTGCGCCCGGAGCGGGTCTGCGAGGTGGCGTACGACCACATGGAGAACGGGCGGCGCTTCCGCCACACGGCCGCCTTCCGCAGGTGGCGCGCCGACCGGACCCCGGAGAGCTGCACGTACGCACAGCTGGAGCAGCCGGTGCGGCACGCTCTCGACGACGTACTGGGCTCAACGGGCTGACGGGCGGGGCCGCTCCGGCCCGCCACGCACCACTCCGATCACGCCAATGTTCGATTCAGCTCCCACGTATCTTCCGCCCCTCCGAACGTGACCGTATGCTCCTGCGCCTGACACGTCAGTTACCGACGGTAAGGGGGGCGGGGCATGGGGCACAGTCGTGCCGAGGGAAGTACGCGGCGGGGGTTCGTCGCGGGGGCCGCGGCGGTGGGCGGGGCGGCCGCGCTGGGCGTGGGAGCAGGGACACTGCCTGCTGCGGCAGCCGCGGACGCGCCGCGGGGCAAGCCGTCCGTGGCGGTCCTCGGCGGTGGTGTCGCCGGGCTCACCGCGGCCCACGAGCTGGTGGAGCGCGGCTTCGCGGTCACCGTCTACGAACGCAGGGCGCTCGGCGGCAAGGCCCGCAGCATGGACGTCCCGAACAGCGCGAAGGGCAACCGCAAGCCGCTGCCCGGCGAGCACGGCTTCCGCTTCATCCCCGGCATTTACCACAACCTCCCGGACACGATGCGCCGCATCCCCTTCCCCGGGAACGCGAACGGCGTGTGGGACAACCTGATCGCACCCCGCGAGATGTCGTTCGCGCGCACCGGCCGCGAGGACATCCGGCTGCCGATCCCGTGGCCGGGCCACGACCCGGAGAAGCTCACCCTGGACGACATCCGGCGGGCGCTCACCGCGCTGGTCGACACCGCGTCCAACCTCCCGGCCCACGAGGCCGCGTACTTCGTGAACCGCGCCCTCGTCTTCTTCACCAGCTGCGACGAACGCCGGGACGACGACTGGGAGTCGACGCCCTGGTGGGAGTTCACCCGCGCCGAGCGGATGTCGAAGGACTACCAGCGCATCCTCGTCATCGGCGTGACCCGCAACATCGTGGCGACCAAGGCCGAGGAGGCCAGCACCCGCACCGTCGGCACGCTCGGCGAGGCCTTCGTCCTCAACGCGCTCGGCCAGGGCGCGGACGGCCCGCCCGACCGCATCCTGAACGCGCCGACCAACGAGGCGTGGATCGACCCGTGGGTCACCCACCTCACGTCGCTCGGCGTGGAGTTCCGCATCGGCTGGACCGTGCGCGAGCTGGCGTTCGGCGACGGGCGCATCACCAAGACCGTCGTCGAGGACCCCGACGGCACCCGCCGCGACATCACCGCCGACCACTACGTCCAGGCCATGCCCGTGGAGCACGCGCGCCGCACGTGGAGCGCCGCGATGAAGGCGGCCGACCCCCAGCTGGCGCGCTGCGACAAGCTGGAGACGGACTGGATGACGGGCATCCAGTTCTATCTGACGGAGCGCCCGGCCGTCGTGAAGGGCCACTTCAACCTCATCGACTCGCCCTGGTCCCTGACCGGCATCGCCCAGGCGGGCCACTGGCCCGAGCGGGACTTCCCTGCCGACTACGGCGACGGCGTCGCGGTCGAGTGCCTGTCGGTGGACATCTCCGAATGGGACAAACCGGGGATCCTGTACGGCAAGACGGCCAAGCAGTGCACCCGCGAGGAGGTCGCCAAGGAGGTGTGGGCGCAGCTCAAGGCCGCCCTCAACGACACCGGCAAGACGGTGCTCAGCGACAGCAAGCTGCACTCGTGGTTCCTCGATCCGGGCGTCGACGGGCTCGGCACGCCGAACCCCACCAACGAGGACCAGCTCCTGATCCACCCCGTGGGCACCTTCCACAACCGCCCATCGGCCGCCACGAAGATCCCGAACCTCTTCCTCTCGGGCGACTACGTCTCCGTGGACATCGACCTCGCGACGATGGAGGGCGCCAACGCGTCGGCCCGCCAGGCCGTCAACGCCCTGCTCAAGCAGGTGGGTTCGGATCACGCGCCGTGCACGGTGACGCCGCTGTACCGCGTCCCCGAGGTCGAGGCCCTCAAGCGCCACGACCGCACCCGCTACCGGCTCGGGCTGCGCAACGCCCTCGATCTGGGCTGAGGAGATGCGGTTCCGGCCGCGTTCGGGGTAGGACTTCCGCATGAGACGGCGGACGCGTACACGGACCAGGACCGGGACCGGGACGGCGGTGGCTCTCGTGCTCGCCGCCCTGGTGTCCGGCTGCACGATCGAGCCCGCCGACGGCAAGAGTCCGTCGGCGGGGAAGGGCGGCGACGTGCTCGCCGTGAAGGTCGACAACGTCGCCCCGGCCCGCCCGCAGACGGGTCTGGACGCCGCGGACGTCGTCTATGCCGAGCAGGTGGAGGCGGGACTCAGCCGGTTGATGGCGGTCTTCGCGTCCCGCCTGCCGCCCGTCGTCGGCCCGGTGCGCAGCGCGCGGGAGACGGATCTCGAACTGCTGCGGCAGTTCGACCGTCCCGCGCTCGCGTTCTCCGGGGCGCAGTCCAAGCTCCTGCCGCTGATCGCCGACGCGCCCCTGCGGGCGCTGCCGCCCGGCAAGGCACCCGCGGGCGCCTACTACCGGGGCGGCGGGAAGCCCGCGCCGCACAATCTCCTCGTACGCCCGGACGCCCTGAAGGTGAACCCGCGCCCGGGCGCCCTGGCCGACGCCGGATTCCGGTTCGGCCCCCGCCCGGAGGGCGGCACACCGCAGACCACGCGGACGGTCCGCTTCCCCGCCGCGCGCTTCACCTTCACCTGGGTGGAGTACGAGGGACGCTGGCGCATCGCGATGGACGGCGAGCGGGCGCGGACGTCCGGCGGCAAGGAGCTGAGCGCCTCGACGGTCGTCGTGCAGTACGTGAAGGTGCGGCCGTCACGCTTCCACGACCGCTCGGGCAGCGTCTCGCCGTTCACCGAGACGGTCGGCCAGGGTTCCGCGAGCGTCCTGCGGGACGGGCGCGCCTACAAGGCGCGGTGGAAGCGTCCGTCGGCCGAGAGCGGCACGGAGTTCACGACGGCCGACGGCCGTCAACTGCCGTTCGCGAAGGGGCAGGTGTGGGTCGTGTACGCGAAGGCGTGAGCGTCGTCAGTCCGTGCCGCGCCCCACGGCCGGTGCCACGCCCGATGTCACGGCCGGTGCCAGGGGGTCGCGCAGCTTCTCCGCCGCGTCCGCGACCCGCTGGATCAGATCGAGGAAGACGGACTGCTCCCCGGCGGAGAGCGGGGCGAGGAGCACCTGGTTCATCCGGGCGGTCCGCACGGTCAGCCTGGCGTGCGTGCGCAAACCCTCGTCGGTGACGCGCAGCAGGCAGCGACGGCCGTCCCGCGGGTCCCGCACCTTGGCCAGCAGCTCCCGGCGGATCAGCCGGGCGACGACCTCGGCGATGGTGGACCGGTCGAGGCCCACCCGCTCCCCCACCGTGCGCTGGTCGAGGCCCGGTTCGGCGACGAGGGCGTTGAGGACGGCGTACTGCGGCGAGGTGGTCTCCTCGGACACCATCGTGTTCCACAGCAGGTGATGCGCCTGCTGCAGCCGCCGGGCGAGATGCCCGGGGTGGGTGGCGAGATCCACGGCCCTCATGGGGTCCCTCCCTTCCGGTCCATTTTCCGTCGGTGCACTGAACAATACCTCCCTCCGCCTCTCAAGTGACCTGCCCTTGCGAGGTAGTTGGCATCGGCCTATCCTCGCCGGAATAGTCAGTGCCCTGATCAATGAGAGATGTGAAAAGGGAGGCCGCGCGGATGGACAAGGTGATGGCCACGGCTGCCGACGCGGTGGCCGACGTCCGTGACGGCGCGTCGGTCGCGGTCGGCGGATTCGGGCTGAGCGGTGTGCCGAACGAGCTGATCCGTGCACTGCACGCGTCCGGCGCGGCGGAGTTGCGCGTCGTGTCCAACAACTGCGGGGCGATGGACTCGGGGCTCGCCGTCCTCCTGGCGGCGGGCCGGATCGCCCGCGTGACCGGTTCCTACATCGGCTCCAACAAGGAGTTCGCACGGCAGTACCTCAGCGGCGAGCTGGAGGTCGAGATGATCCCGCAGGGCACACTCGCCGAGCGGCTGCGGGCGGGCGGCGCGGGCATCCCCGCGTTCTACACCCCGGCCGGAGTGGGCACCCAGGTCGCCGACGGCGGGCTCCCCCTGCGCCACGACGGGCACGGCGGGGTCGCGCTCGCCTCCCCGGCCAAAGAGGTGCGGGAGTTCGACGGCACGCCGTACGTCCTTGAGCGTGGCATCCGTACCGACTGCGCGCTGGTGCGCGCCGCCAAGGGCGACCGGCACGGCAACCTCGTCTTCAGCAGATCCGCCCGCAACTTCAACCCGCTCGCCGCGATGGCCGGACGCGTGACCGTCGCGGAGGTCGAGGAGCTGGTGGAGCCGGGCGACATCGACCCGGACGCGGTGCACCTGCCGGGGATCTTCGTACACCGGGTGGTGGCGCTCACCTCCGAGCAGGCGGCGGACAAGCGGATCGAGCGGCGGACGGTGCGCGGCTGATGGCCTGGACCCGTGAGGAGATGGCCGCCCGCGCCGCGCGCGAACTCCGCGACGGCCAGTACGTGAACCTCGGCATCGGTCTGCCCACGCTGCTCCCCAGCCATCTGCCGCCGGGCGTGGAAGTGGTCCTGGAGTCGGAGAACGGCATTCTCGGCGTGGGCCCCTACCCCACCGAAGCGGAGGTCGACCCCGATCTGATCAACGCGGGCAAGGAGACCGTGACCGTGCGGCCCGGCGCCTCCTTCTTCGACTCGGCGCTCTCCTTCGGGATGATCCGCGGCGGCCACATCGACGTCGCCGTGCTGGGCGCGATGCAGGTCTCCGCGCGCGGGGACCTCGCCAACTGGGCGGTCCCCGGCAAGATGATCACCGGGATCGGCGGGGCGATGGATCTCGTGCACGGCGCCCGCACCGTCATCGTCGTCATGACGCACACCGCGAAGGACGGCTCGGCGAAGATCCTCGACGAGTGCGCGCTGCCGCTGACCGGCAAGGGCTGCGTCGACCGGATCGTCACCGACCTCGGGGTCCTGGAGGTGACGGGGCGCGGTCTGGAGCTGGTCGAGGCGGCGCCGGGCGTCTCCGCCGAGGAGATCGCATCGAAGACGGCGGCCGAGATCCACGTCCCGGACGGCTTTCCGTCGTGAGCGCACGCCGTCGGTGACATCGCACTTCTCCGACACCGCTACTACGTCGTACGGAGCCACAAGAGATGACCCTCACCACTGCCGGGACGGCCGCCGAACACCACCCGCCCCGCGACCATCCGCCGTACCGCAGCAGTCGGCTGCGCCACCCCAAGCGGCCGTTGGTCCCGCTGCGCGACCCGGAGGCGGTGGAGCTGAGCGGCCCCGCGTTCGGCGTCACCGACGTGGCCGCCCTGGACAGCGACCTGACGCGGCAGCACCCGGGCGAGCCGCTGGGCGAGCGCATCACCGTGAGCGGCCGGGTGCTCGACCGCCGGGGACGGCCCGTGCGCGGCCAGCTCGTCGAGCTGTGGCAGGCCAACGCCTCGGGCCGGTACGCGCACCAGCTGGACCGGCACCCGGCACCGCTCGACCCCAACTTCACGGGCTTCGGCCGCTGTCTGAGCGACGACAACGGCGCGTACTCCTTCACGACCGTCAAGCCGGGCGCCTATCCGTGGCGCAACCACACCAACGCCTGGCGCCCCGCGCACCTGCACTTCTCGCTCTTCGGCACGGCGTTCGCCCAGCGCCTGGTGACACAGATGTACTTCCCCGGCGACCCGCTCTTCCCGTACGACCCGATCCTGCGCTCGGTGAGCGACGAGTCGGCGCGGCAGCGCCTCGTCTGCGCCTACGACCACGACCTGTCCGTCCCCGAGTGGTCGCTCGGCCACCGCTGGGACATCGTCCTGGACGGCCCGTCCGCGACGCCCTTCGAGGAGGACGACCACTGATGCCCGCTCCCACGCCCTCCCAGACCGTCGGCCCCTTCTACGGCCATGCGCTGCCCTTCCCGCGCGGCGGCGACGTGGCCCCCGTCGGGCACCCCGACACCATCACGCTGCACGGTCACGTGTTCGACGGCGAGGGGCAGCCCGTGCCCGACGCGCTGATCGAGACCTGGCAGCCCGGACCCGACGGCGCACGCGCGGGCGTCCCCGGCTCGCTGCGGCGCGACCCCGTGACGGGGCTGGTGGCGGGACGGGACGGCGTCGCGTTCACCGGGTTCGGCCGGGTTCCGACCGACGCCGACGGGCACTGGGCCGTGCGGACGCTGCCGCCGGGCGGCGTCTCGTACATCTCGCTCGCCGTCTTCGCCCGCGGTCTGCTGCACCACCTGTACACACGGGCGTACTTGGTGGACGAGCCCGGTGACGTGCTGCTCGGCTCCCTGGACGCGGCGGAGCGGGCCACCCTGGTCGCCCGGAGCGAGGCGCCCCGGACGTACCGGTTCGACATCCACCTCCAAGGGGCCGCCGAGACGGTCTTCCTGGACTTCCCGACGGGGCCCGCATGAACGGCCTGTTCGCGCCGGTCCTGGCCGACTCGCCCGCCACCGTCGCAACCTCCGACCTGGCCTTCCTGGAGGCCCTGCTGGCCGCCGAGGCCGCACTGGCCGACGCCCGTGCCGCGGTGGGCCTGACGCCCCCGGACGCGGCGGCAGCGGTGCGGGAAGCGGCCTCGGACGTCGGCCGGTTCGACGCGCAGGACGTCGCCCTCCGCTCCCGGGAGAGCGGAAACCCGGTGATCCCGCTGGTGGCGGCGCTGACAGCGGCGGTGCCCGCCGAGGTGGCGCCCCATGTGCACCGGGGCGCGACGAGCCAGGACATTCTGGACACCGCGCTGATGCTGCTGTCCGCACGGACCCTGGACCTGATCCGCGCGGATCTGGACCGCACGGAGCGCGCCCTGACTCGCCTCGCCGCCACGCACCGGGACACGGCCGTGCCGGGCCGCACCCTCACGCAGCACGCGGTCCCGACGACGTTCGGCCTGAAGGCCGCGGGCTGGCGTTCGCTGATCCTCGACGCGCGGGACCGTCTCGCCCGCGTGCGTGCCAGCCTGCCGGTCCAACTGGGCGGCGCGGCCGGTACGTTGGCGGCCTTCCGGGCGGACGGGGAGTGCGGTCGCGGTGGCGAGGCACTCACCGCGGCCTTCGCCCGCGAACTCTCCCTGCGCGCACCCGAGCTGCCCTGGCACACCCTCCGCACTCCCGTCGCCGATCTCGCCTCCGTCCTCGCGCTCACCACGGGCGCCCTCGGCAAGCTGGCGGCCGACGTGCTCACCCTGTCCCGCACCGAGATCGCCGAACTCTCCGAGGGCGCGGGCGGCGGCTCGTCCGCGATGCCGCACAAGACCAACCCCGTACGCGCCACGCTCATCGCCGCTGCCGCCCGCCGCGCACCCGGCCTCGCGGCCACCCTCTTCGGCTCGCTCGTCGCCGAGGACGAGCGTCCCGCGGGCGCCTGGCACGCCGAGTGGGAGCCGCTGCGGGACCTGCTGCGGCTGGCGGGCGGCGCGGCCCGGGACGGCGCGGAGCTCGTCGAGGGGCTGCGCGTGCACCCGGAGGCGATGCGCGAACACCTCGCCCTCACCGGCGGGTTGATCGCCTCGGAGCGGGTGGCGGCCGAGCTCGCGCCCGTGTTCGGCAGGGCCGCCGCGCAGCAGCTGCTGACCGGAGCGGCGAGGCGCGCCCGCGCCGAGGGGCGCACGCTCGCGGACGTCCTCGCCGAGGAGCCCGCCCTCCAGGACATCGACCTCGCCGCGCTCACCGACCCCACGCACTACACCGGTTACGCCGGTGACCTCACCGACCGTGCTCTGGAGCGACGTTGACCACCGGACCGGGCGGCAGGCTGCCGCACCACACCGTCGAGGGTGCCGGGCCCCCGCTCCTCCTCGGGCCCGCCCTGGGCACCTCCACGGCCCTGTGGGACGCCGTCGCACCCGAACTCTGCGCCGCCCACCGCATCGTGCGCTGGGACCTGCCCGGCCACGGCGGCTCCCCCGCGGACCTGGTCGGCCCCGGCGCGACAGTTGCCGACCTCGCCGGACTCGTCCTCGCGCTCGCCGACTCGCTCGGCATCGACCGCTTCGCGTACGCCGGTGTCTCGCTCGGCGGCGCCGTGGGGCTGCACCTCGCGGCCCGGCACCCCGAGCGGGTGGCGCGGCTCGCCGTGCTCTGCTCATCGGCGCACTTCGGCGGGGACGGGCCGTGGCGGGAACGGGCCGCGCTGGCGCGCCGCGAGGGTCTTGCCGGGCTGGCGGACTCCGCGCCGCAGCGCTGGTTCACGCCCGGATTCACGGTGCCCCGCCTCGTGGCGGACCTCCGGTCGGCCGATCCCGGCGCGTACGCCGCGTGCTGCGACGCCCTGGCCACGTACGACATGCGGGGTGCACTCGCGTCGATCCGGGTGCCCACGCTGGCCGTCGCCGGGCGCGAGGACCCGGCGACACCGCCCGCCCACGCGCGGGAGATCGCCGAAGCGGTGCCGCACGCCTCCCTCGTGGAGCTCGCGGGCGCCTCGCACCTGGCACCGGCGGAGCGCCCCGAAGCGGTCGCGGAGGCGCTGCTCGCCCACTTCGCGGGCGCCTAGGGACGCGGTCAGCGCGCCCCGTACACCCGCTGCGGCACCTCCGCGTCCGCGAGCAGCTTCAGCGCCGTCTCGCCCGCCTCCGCCGGGGTCCACCGGGCACCCCTGTCCGCGGTCGGGCCGGGGCGCCAGCCCTCCATGACGGTGATGCGGCCCGCCTCGGCCTCGAAGACGCGGCCGGTGATCCCCGCGGAGGCGGTGGAGCCGAGCCAGACGACGAGGGGGGAGACGTTCTCCGGGGCCATCGCGTCGAAGGCGCCGCCCTCGGGGGCGGCCATCGTGTCGGCGAAGGTCTGCTCCGTCATACGGGTGCGGGCGGCGGGCGCGATGGCGTTCACCCGCACTCCGTAGGCACCGAGTTCCGCGGCGGCCACGAGGGTCAGGCCGAGTATTCCGGCCTTGGCCGCGCTGTAGTTGCCCTGCCCGACGCTGCCCAGGAGGCCCGCTCCGGAGCTGGTGTTGATCACGGACGCATGCGGGGTGCGGCCCGCCTTGGCCTCGGCACGCCAGTGCGCACCCGCGTGCTTGAGGGGGAGGAAGTGCCCCTTGAGGTGGACGCGCAGCACGGCGTCCCAGGCGTCCTCGTCGAGGTTGACCAGCATCCGGTCGCGCAGGAACCCCGCGTTGTTGACCAGGGTGTCGAGGCGGCCGTACGTGTCGAGTGCGGTCCGCACCAGGGAGGCGGCGCCCTCGGAGGTCGCGATGTCGCCGCCGTGCGCGACGGCGTCGCCGCCCGCCGCCCGGATCTCCTCGACGACCTCGTGGGCGGGCCCGCCCGATCCTCCCGACCCGTCGGGGCCCACGCCGAGGTCGTTGACGACGACCCGGGCGCCCTCGGCGGCGTACGCGCGCGCGTGGGCCCGGCCCAGGCCGCGGCCCGCACCGGTGACGAGCACGACGCGGCCTGCGCAGAGCCCGGACGTGGGAGTAGCGGCTGACGTCATGACGGAACTCCTCGGTTGCGTTCAGTGGTTGACGGACGCCGCGGCCAGGAACGCGGGGCGTTCGCCGCCGCCGTGCAGCCGGAGCGCGGCGCCGCTGATGTACCGGGCGCGGTCGGAGGCGAGGAAGACGCAGGCGTCGCCGACGTCGGAGGGGTCGGCGAGGCGGCCCAGCGGGACGGTGCGGGCGACTTGGGCGATACCCTCCTCGTCGCCGTAGTGGAGGGCCGCGCTCTCGGTGCGGGCGAGGCCGAGGACCACCGTGTTGACGCGCACGGCCGGGGCCCATTCGACGGCCATGGTCCCCGCGAGGTTCTCCAGGCCCGCTTTGGCCGCTCCATAGGCCCCGCTGCCGGGCGAGGGCCGGGTCCCGCTGACGCTGCCGATCATGGTGATGCTGCCACCGGCTTCCTGACGGCGCATCACCTCATAGGCGCCGAGGGAGGCGTGGAGCGGGGCGAGCAGGTTCAGTTCGACGATCTTCGCCTGGCGGGCCGGAGTGGACTCGGCGAGCAACCCGAACGGTGTGCCGCCCGCGTTGTTCACCAGACCGTCCACCGACCCGTGCTCGGCGGCCACTTGGGCGAAGAAGGCGGCGGCCGCCGCCGCGTCCCGCAGGTCGAGCGTCCTGAACTCGGCTCTCTCGCCCGCCTCTTCGACGGGCTCGTCCGGCGGCCTGCGGGCGCAGATCACGACCCGCGCCCCGGCGGCGAGGAAGCTCCGGGCGATTCCGGCACCGACGCCCCGGGTGCCGCCGGTCACGACGACCACCTGTCGTGTGTCAGTCATCGCTGCTACCTTTCCAACTAACAAATGTTTGGTTGAAAGCCTGTGGGTTGAAAGGTAGCGGATCGTCTGATGTCTGTCTCCACCTACGCCCCGGACAAGGGCATCGCCGTCGTCACCGTCGACTACCCACCCGTCAACGCCCTCCCGGTGCAGGGCTGGTACGACCTGGCGGACGCAATCCGAGCGGCGGGCCGCGCCCCCGAGACGCGCTGCGTCGTCCTCGCCGCCGAGGGCCGGGGGTTCAACGCGGGCGTGGACATCAAGGAGATGCAGCGCGACACCGGCCACACCGCACTGATCGGCGCCAACCGGGGGTGCTACGAAGCGTTCTCGGCGGTGTACGAGTGCGAGGTGCCCGTCGTCGCGGCCGTGCACGGCTTCTGTCTGGGCGGCGGCATCGGCCTCGTCGGGAACGCGGACGCGATCGTGGCGAGCGAGGGCGCCACCTTCGGCCTGCCCGAGCTCGACCGGGGCGCGCTCGGCGCGGCCACGCACCTGTCCCGCCTCGTGCCGCAGCACCTGATGCGCGCCCTGTACTACACCTCGCGCACCGCGACGGCCGCCGACCTGCACGCACACGGCTCCGTCTGGCAGGTCGTCTCGCGCGCGGAACTGCGCGAGGCCGCACTGGAGCTGGCCCGCGAGATCGCCCGCAAGGACGGCACGCTGCTGCGTTTCGCGAAGGCGGCGATCAACGGCATCGACCCCGTCGACGTACACCGCAGCTACCGCTTCGAGCAGGGCTTCACCTTCGAGGCGAACCTCAGCGGCCTGGCCGACCGGGTCCGCGACGACTTCGGTCAGCAAAGGACGCAGGGGACACAGGGGCCGCAGGGGACACAGCGGGAGGGCACGACATGACCGGCCAGAGGGACAAGAAGATGACGCCCGACGAGATCGTGGGGCGCCTGGAGAGCGGCATGACGCTCGGCATCGGGGGCTGGGGCTCGCGCCGGAAGCCGATGGCGCTGGTGCGCGCGCTGCTGCGGTCCGGCATCACCGACCTGACCGTCGTCTCGTACGGCGGCCCGGACATCGGCCTGCTCGCCGCGGCCGGCCGGATCCGCAAGCTGGTCACGGCCTTCACGACCCTGGACTCGATCCCCTTGGAGCCGCACTTCCGGGCGGCACGCGAGCGTGCGGACTTCGAACTCGTCGAGCTGGACGAGGCGATGTTCATGCAGGGCCTCACCGCGGGCGTCCAGCGGCTGCCGTTCCTGCCGATCCGCGCGGGCCTCGGCTCCGACGTCCTGCGCGTCAACCCCCACCTGCGAACGGTCACTTCGCCGTACGAGGACGGGGAGGAGCTCGTCGCCGTGCCCGCCCTGCGGATGGACGCGGCCCTGGTGCACATGAACCGCGCCGACCGCTTCGGCAACGGCCAGTACCTGGGCCCCGACCCGTACTTCGACGACCTGTTCTGCGAGGCCGCCGACACCGCGTACGTCTCCTGCGAACGCATCGTCGACTCCGCCGAGCTCACCGCCCACGCCGCGCCCCAGACGATGCTGGTGTCCCGGCACACGGTGACGGGCGTGACCGAGACGCCCGGCGGCGCGCACTTCACCTCCTGCGTGCCCGACTACGGCCGCGACGAGCCCTTCCAGAAGGCCTATGCGACGGCGGCGGCCGACCCGGAGGCCTGGGAAGCCTTCCGGAGCCGCTTCCTCGCCGGTACCGAGAAGGACTATCAACTGGCTGTCCAGACCTGGCACAAGGAGCAGCGATGACACAGACGGGACGGATCACCGCCACCCGCGCCGAGTACTGCGTGATCGCCTGCGCGGAGGCCTGGCGGGCCGACGGCGAGATCCTCGCCTCCCCCATGGGCACGGTCCCGTCGGTCGCGGCACGCCTCGCCAGACTGACCTTCTCCCCCGACCTGCTGCTCACGGACGGCGAGGCCCTGCTCATCGGCGACGTACCCGCGGTCGGCGCGACGTCGGCGGTGACCGAGGGATGGCTGCCGTACCGCAAGCACCTGACAATGGTCATGGGCGGCAAGCGGCACGTGATGATGGGCGCGAGCCAGCTCGACCGCTTCGGCAACCAGAACATCTCGTGCATCGGCGACTGGGCCCGCCCCACGCGCCAGCTGCTCGGCGTGCGCGGCGCCCCGGTCAACACGCTCAACAATCCCGTGAGTTACTGGGTCCCGAGGCATTCCCCGCGCGTGTTCGTCGAGAAGGTCGACATGATCAGCGGCGTCGGGTACGACAGTGCGGCCGCGGCCGGGCCCTCCGCGACCCGCTTCCACGATCTCCGCCGCGTCGTCTCCGATCTCGGTGTCTTCGACTTCGGCACACCGGATCACGTGATGCGCGTGGTGTCCCTGCACCCGGGCGTGACGCTCGACCAGGTGCGCGAGGCCACCGGGTTCGCCCTTGCCGTGCCGGACGACGGCGTTCCGTACACCCGTGAGCCGACCGCCGATGAGCTGCGGCTGATCCGGGACGTCGTGGACCCGCGCGGCCTGCGCGACCGCGAGGTGCGCGCATGACCCCCAACCTGAAGACGGCGTTGACCGAACTGACCGGTGTCCGGCATCCCATCGTGCAGACCGGCATGGGCTGGGTCGCGGGTCCCCGCCTGGTCTCGGCGACCGCGAACGCCGGGGCGCTCGGCATCCTGGCGTCCGCGACCATGACGGTCGACCAGCTCCGCGCGGCCGTCCGCGAGGTGAAGTCCCGTACGACAGCGCCCTTCGGGGTCAACCTGCGGGCCGACGCGGGCGACGCGCGGGACCGGGTCCGGGTCATCATCGACGAAGGGGTGCGGGTGGCGTCGTTCGCCCTCGCGCCGTCCAAGGAGCTGATCGCCGAGCTCAAGGACGCGGGCGTGGTGGTCGTCCCGTCGATCGGCGCGCGACGGCACGCCGAGAAGGTGGCCGCGTGGGGTGCGGACGCGGTGATCGTGCAGGGAGGCGAGGGCGGCGGCCACACGGGCGAGGTCGCCACCACGGTGCTGCTCCCGCAGGTGGTCGACGCGGTGGAGATCCCCGTGATCGCGGCGGGCGGCTTCTACGACGGCCGCGGCCTGGTCGCCGCCCTCGCCTACGGCGCGGCGGGCGTGGCCATGGGCACCCGTTTCCTGCTCACCTCCGACTCGACGGTGCCGGACGCGGTCAAGGCCCGCTATCTGGCGGCTTCGGTCAAGGACGTCACGGTCACGACGCGCGTGGACGGCCTCCCGCACCGGATGCTGCGCACGGAGCTGGTGGCGGGCCTGGAGAAGTCGGGCAGGGTCGCCTCGCTGACGCGCGCGGTGCGGCACGCGGCGGCGTTCCGGAAGCTCTCCGGGATGGGCTGGCGCCAGATGGCACGCGACGGCCTGGCGATGCGGCACGGCAAGGACCTGACGTGGAGCCAGGTGCTCCTGGCGGCGAACACACCCATGATGCTCCGGTCCGCCATGGTGGACGGCCACCCCGAGGCGGGCGTGATGGCCTCGGGCCAGATCACGGGCCTGATAGACGACCTCCCGTCGTGCGCGGAGCTGGTGGAACGCGTGATGAGGGAGGCGGACAAGACTCTGAGCCGCCTCCCGGCCGCGGCGGGTTTCAGCCCGTCCGGCGATTGAGGACTGGGGCCCGGGGCGGAGCCCCGAGACAGCACCCCGGCGCCGGGCGCCAAGAGAAAATCCGCCCAAGGCCCAGGGGCCAGACTCAGCGATGAACCAGCCCCAAATGATCCAACGCCCGATCCGCAAGCCCGTCCGCCCCGCACGTCCGTGCCAGGGTCAGCCCGCGTTCCAGCTCCGGCACGGACTCCGCCGCGATGCCGTACTCGACGCGGGCGACCGCGTGTTCGTACGCACAGGGAGACGCCTCCAGGTACGACGCGGCCTTGCGGTACAGCGCGACCGCGCGCGTCCCGGTCTCCAGAGCCGCGGCGCACCGCAGCGCCTCACCGATCGCCGTGTCCGTGCCGAACCGCTCGGCCTGCCTGCGGGCGTCCGAGACGAGGTGCGCCGCCCGCTTGGGATCCTCGTGGGCCAGCGCACGGGCGAGGTCGTACGCCCACGGCGCAAGGACGGTGTTGTACTGGCCGCGGGCGGTCAACGCCTTCGCCGTGGCTTCGAGTTCGTTGAGACCGTCCTTCGTGCGCCCGAGGGCGAGCAGGAGCCGACCGCGTACGGACGGCGCGTCGGGCACGTAGATCGTGGAGGCGGAGGGCGGCGCGAAGCCGTACTGGTCGGCGACGGCGCCCGCCTCCGTGACGTGGCCGCGCGCCAGCAGCGTGTCGATGAGCATGCTGGCCGCCTCCCAGTGCATGGGCAGGCCCTGGCCGACGCGGTCGGCGAGGCGCAGGCTCTCGCGCAGCGACCGCTCGGCGTCCATCAGCCGTCCGCGCCTGCGGTACACATAGCCGAGGAAGGCGTGCGAGAGGGAGAGATGTCCGCCGCTCCAGCCCGCGGTCTCGTAGGCCCGCACGGCCTCGGTGAACAGGCTCTCGGCGCGGTCAAGACGGTCCGAGAAGGCGTACGACCCGCCGAGCATCAGGCGGAGCTCGAAGCTCCATTCCGGGTCCGTCCAGCCGAGTCCGGGCGCGAGGCGGCCGTTGACGAGCGCGCGGTCGCAGAGCTCGACGACCAGTTCGGCGCTCTCGCCGCGGGTCATGGCGTCGAAGGCGCGCAGGATCAGCAGGGCGCGCTCGGCGTTGTTGCGGCCCGCGAGGGGTCCGGCGAGCGTGGCGAGCCGCCGCGACCGTGCGGGCGAGTCCTCCTCGCCCGCGTGGATGCCCTCCCACATGTAGTGCACGGCTTGCAGGCGCAGCCGCGCGGGCCCCGGTTCGAGCCTGCCCGCCTCCTCGGCGATGGCCCGTAGGCCCTCTTCCAGCTGGTCGTTGTGGACGAAGGCCTGGGACAGGCGGCAGACCGCGTCGACGCGCAGGTCCTGGTCGAGGCCGCGCATCGAGAGGGCCTCGCGCAGGTGCCTGATCGTGGTGGCGGGTGAGGTCAGCATGGTGGCGCAGCCGAGTTCGTAGAGCACGCGCGCGTGGATCTCGGGCAGCGGTGGCTCGCGCAGGGCCCGCTCCAGACAGCGCCGCGCCGCGTCGGGTGCGCCGACGGCGAGGTGTTCGGCGGCGGCCTCGCGCAGCTGCCCGACGAGGTCGGGGTCGTCGTCCGGGTGGACTTCGAGGAGGTGCGGGGAGGCTGCCGCGGCGCCCCTGCCGTCGTGCGTGATGACGGCGGCGGCCACGCCGTGCATCGCGGTGCGGGTGGCCGACGGGATGGAGCGGTAGACGGTGGTTGCGATCAGGGGGTGGACGAATTCCAGGCCCTCGTCGCCGCTGACCAGGATGCGCGCCGTGCACAGGCACTCCGCGCAGCGTGCGGCGCTGTCGGACGTCATTCCGGCGAGTGAGCCCGCCAGGTCGACGGAGATGGCGCTGCCGAGGATGGCGGCGGCCCAGGCGAAGCGGGTGGCGTCGGTGCCGAGGCCTTCGAGGCGGGCGACGAGGCCGCGGCCGCGGGCCGTGCGGTTGAGGGCGCGCAGTTCGTCGGCGGAGCTCTCGGACGGTTCGAGTTCGCTGTCCTGGACCTTGGCGAGGAGCTCGACGGATTCGTACGGATTGCCGCCGGTGACGGCCCAGACCTCGCGGCAGAACGGGGCGTCGGCGTGCTCGCCGACCGTCGCGCGGGTGAGGCCCGCCGCGGCCTCCGGGGTGAGGGCGCGCAGCGTGCTGAACGAGCGGGCCTCCGCACCGATGGTGGCCAGGTGGCGTGCGCTGTCGCCGGAGGCCTCGCCGGGCCTGCGGGCGACCACGACGAGCACGGACAGATCGTCCAGGTACTGGGCGAACGCCGACAGCCAGTGCAGTGTCTCCTGGTCGGCCCAGTGCGCGTCGTCGATGAGGAGGATGAGGGGCCAGTACAGCCGCGAGAGCCGGGAGACCGCTTCGACGAGACCGTCGCAGACGCCCTGCGGGTCGGCCTGGCGTCCGCCGGGCTCGGCTATGCCGAGGGCGGGGCCCGCGATGTCGTAGCAGTCGCCGAAGTACTCGCGTGCCTCGTCGGGGGTGAGGTGGACGAGTGCGGGCTGCAGCAGTTGTCGTACGACGTTGAAGGGGACGGAGGTGACCGTTTCCCCGCCGCGCGCGGACCAGACCGTGGCCCGGCCCTCCGCCATCCGGCGGACTTCGTTGAGCAGTGCGGTCTTGCCGATGCCTGCCTCGCCGCTGAACGCGAGCAGGCCGCCCGTCGTCGTCGAGTCCGCACAGAGTTCGTCGACGGCCTGGGCCACCGCGGCGAGCTCGACGTCGCGCTCCCACAGCGGGGCCCAGGCGGCTCCTCCGGGCCGTCCCTGCGTCATCGCGCTACCTCCCGGGGTCGCTCAATCGACGTACAGAAGTCGAGACTAGCCGGGTCAGAGCCGCCATGGAGCGCGGTCCGGGCAGGTACTCCCGCAACGAGTGAGGGAGAAGCCCCACCGGGGACGGTCCGGGTGCGTCATCGGGTCCTTCAGAGGCGTTCGACGATGGTCACGTTGGCCTGGCCGCCGCCCTCGCACATCGTCTGGAGGCCGAACCGGCCGCCGGTGCGCTCCAGTTCGTGCAGGAGGGTCGTCATGAGCTTGACGCCGGTGGCGCCGAGGGGGTGGCCGAGTGCGATCGCACCGCCGTTGACGTTGACTTTCTCCGGATCGGCGCCGGTCTCCTTCAGCCACGCCAGGGCAACAGGAGCGAACGCTTCGTTGATCTCCACGAGGTCGATGTCGGCGATGCTCATGCCGGTCTTCTTGAGGGCGTACGCGGTGGCGGGGATGGGCGCGGAGAGCATCCGGATGGGGTCCTCGCCGCGCACGGAGAGGTGGTGGACGCGGGCGCGGGGCGTCAACCCGTGTTCCCGCACGGCCCGTTCGCTCGCGATGAGCAGCGCCGCCGCACCGTCGGAGACCTGCGAGGAGCAGGCGGCGGTGATCGTGCCGTCGCCGAGGACGGGCTTGAGGCCCGCCATCTTCTCCAGGGTGGTGTCGCGCCGCGGTCCCTCGTCGGTGGTGACGTCTCCGTAGGCGACGAGTTCGCGGTCGAAGCGGCCCTCGTCGATGGCGCGGACGGCCCGTTGATGCGAGCGGAGCGCGAACTCCTCCATGTCGCGGCGGGATATCCCCCACTTCTCGGCGATCAACTGGGCGCCGTGGAACTGGTTCACGGGCCGGTCGCCGTAGCGGGCGCGCCAGCCCTCGCTGCCCGCGTAGGGGCCCTGGGTGAGGCCGAGGGGCTCGGCGGCCTGCCGGGAGGCGAAGGCGATGGGGATCATCGACATGTTCTGGGTGCCTCCCGCGACGACGAGGTCCTGGGTGCCGGACAGGACGCCCTGCGCGGCGAAGTGCAGGGCCTGCTGGGACGATCCGCACTGCCGGTCGATGGTGACGCCGGGCACCTCTTCGGGGAGTCCGGCCGCCAGCCAGCTGGTGCGCGCGATGTCGCCCGCCTGCGGCCCTACCGTGTCCAGGCAGCCGAAGACGACGTCCTCGACGGCGGCGGGGTCGACGCCGCTGCGCTCGACGACCGCCTTGAGCACATGGGCGCCCAGGTCGGCGGGGTGGACCTGGGAGAGGCCTCCCTTGCGCCTGCCGACGGGGGTGCGGACCGCTTCGACGATGTAGGCCTCGGCCATGACTGCGTACTCCTCGGTCGTGGCGCGCCGTGCGACGACGCGCCTGCTACGTGCGTACGGAGATGCCGTCCAGGACCATCGACAGGTACTGGCGGGCGATCTCCTCGGGGCTGTGGCCGCGGCCGGGGCGGTACCAGGACGCGGCGACCCAGACGGTGTCGCGCACGAAGCGGTAGGCGAGGCGGACGTCCAGGTCGTCGCGGAAGACGCCTTCCGCGACGCCGCGCTCCAGCGTCGTCAGCCAGGTCTTCTCGAAGCGCTGCTGCGATTCCGCCAGGTACTGGAAGCGCTGCTGGGCGACGAGGTGCCTGGACTCCTTCTGGTAGATCGCGACGGCGGCGCGGTGCCGGTCGATCTCCCGGAAGGACTCGGTGACGAGGGCTTCGAGCGTGGCACGGGGGTCGAGCTGGGCCCGGAGCACGGTGTCGTACCCGTCCCACAGCTCGGTGAGGAAGGTGCGGAGGATCTCTTCGAGCATCGACTCCTTGGAGTCGAAGTGGTAGTAGAGGCTGCCCGCGAGCATGCCCGCGGCGTCGGCGATCTTGCGGACCGTGGTCGCGTTGTACCCCTGCTCGGCGAAGACGTCGGCGGCGATGCCGAGCAGTTCGCGGCGCCGCTCGGGTGAGGGGCTCACCTGGGACTTCTTCTTGCCTGCGGGCTGTTTCGGACTGCCGACGGGCTGCTTCGGGTTGCTGGAGTGCTGCTTCGGGTTCGACACACGGTCATTCTCCGCCTACGCGTGCTGGCTGCTGACCGAGACCGTCTCCCCCGTCATGTACGAGGAGTAGCCGCTGGCCAGGAAGACGATGACGTTGGCTATCTCCCAGGGCTCGGCGTGGCGCCCGAACGCCTCGCGCGCGGTGAGCTCTTCGAGGAGCTCGGGCGAGGTGACCTTGGCGAGGTGGGGGTGGAGGGCGAGGCTCGGCGAGACCGCGTTGACCCGGATGCCGTGGGGGGCCGCTTCGATCGCCGCGCAGCGGGTGAGGGCCATGACGCCCGCCTTCGCCGCGGCGTAGTGCGCCTGACCCGCCTGGGCGCGCCAGCCGAGCACCGATGCGTTGTTCACGATCACGCCGCCCCGGCCCGCGGCCCGCATGCGGCGCAGGGCGGCGCGGGTGGCGCGGAAGGTGCCGTTCAGCGTGACGTCGATGACCTTGTCCCACTGCTCGTCGGTCATCTCGGTGAGCTCGGCGGTGCCTCCGAGGCCGGCGTTGTTCACCACCACGTCGAGGTGGCCGTGGCGCCGCTCCGCCAGCTCGAACAGCGCCTGGATCTGTGCCGCGTCGGTGACGTCGCAGGGGATGCCGTCGATCCGGTCGGCGCCGAACTCATCGGCGAGCGCCGCCACCGACTCCTTGGTGCGCCGGGCGTGGGCGTCGCCGATGACGATCCGCGCGCCCTCCTCCAGGAAGCGGCGTGCGGTGGCGCCGCCGATGCCCGCGCCGGCGGCCGCGGTGATCACGGCGGTGCGGCCCGCGAGCAGGTCGTGCGCGGGAACGTAGGCGGGCGCATCCATGAGCTCTCCGATTCCGGCTCTCGACTCCTCTGCACCCCCACGGTAATCTACCAAACACTTGTTAGGGAAGAGCGAAGGAGTGAGGCACCGATGGACCTCGACTTCACCGCCGGGGAGGGGGAGTTCAGGCAGCGGGCGCGCGCGTGGCTCGCCGCGCATGTGCCGCCCGCGCCCCTGCCCTCACTGGAGACCGGGGAGGGGTTCGCGGCCCACAGGGAGTGGGAGCACACGCTCGCGGCCGACCGCTGGTCGGTGGTGTCCTGGCCCGAGGAGTACGGCGGACAGGGCGTCGACATCGTCAAGTGGCTGGTGTTCGAGGAGGAGTACTACGCGGCGGGGGCGCCGGGCCGGGTCTCGCAGAACGGCATCAACCTCCTCGCGCCCACCCTCTTCGACTTCGGCACCGAGGAACAGCGCGCGCGGGTGCTGCCCGCCATGGCGACGGGCGAGGTGATCTGGGCGCAGGCCTGGTCGGAACCCGAGTCGGGCTCCGACCTGGCGTCTCTGCGCTCCACCGCCCGTCGCACGGACGGGGGTTGGCTGATCAGCGGCCAGAAGACGTGGTCGTCGCGGGCCGCGTTCGCGGACCGTGCGTTCGGCCTGTTCCGCAGCGAGCCGCAGGAGACCGGCGGGGAGCGCCCGAAGAAGCCGCACCACGGCCTGACGTACCTGATGTTCCCGCTCGACGCGGACGGGGTGACGGTCCGTCCCGTCGGACGCCTGGACGGCAAGCCCGCCTTCGCCGAGCTCTTCCTCGACGACGTCTTCGTGCCGGACGAGGACGTGATCGGCGAGCCGGGACAGGGCTGGCGGATCGCCATGTCCACCACGGGCAACGAACGCGGCCTGACACTGCGCTCCCCCGGCCGCTTCCTCGCGGCCGCGGACCGGCTGGTGCGGCAGTGGCGCACGCAGGCCGACCCGGCCGACCCGGGCGGCCCAGGCGGCCCAGGCGGCCCAGGCGGCCCAGCCGACACAACGCTGCGCGACCGGGTCGCCGATGCCGTGATCGGTGCCCGTGCCTATGAGTTGTTCACCTGGGCCAACGCCTCACGGTTCACGGCAGGCGAGACGATCGGCGCCGAGTCCAGCCTCAACAAGGTCTTCTGGTCGGAGTACGACATCGCGCTGCACGAGACGGCGCTCGACCTGCTCGGCCCGGACGGCGAGTTGCTCGACGGTTCCCCCGTGGGCGGCCCCGACTGGATGGAGGGATACGTGTTCTCGCTCGCCGGTCCCATCTACGCCGGGACGAACGAGATCCAGCGCGACATCATCGCCGAGCGGCTGCTCGGCCTGCCGAAGGGACGCCGCTGATGAGGTTCCTCCTCGACGACGGGCAGCGGGACTTCGCACGGTCCCTGGACGCGATGCTCACGGCGGCCGACACGGTGGCGGCCGCACGCGCGTGGGGCGTCGGCGAGCACGCGCCGGGGCGGGCCGTGTGGGCGCGGCTCGCGGACGCGGGCGTCTTCGCGCTGCCGGTCCCCGAGGAGTACGAGGGCGTCGGTCCGCTGCCCGTGGAGACGGCCGTCGCCTTCGTGGAGGTGGGGCGGCACGCAGTGCCGGGGCCGGTCGTCGAGACGGTGGCGGCCGCCGCGCTCCTGGCCCACCTCGCCGGGACGGGCGAGCGGGAGCCCGCCAAGCGCTTCCTGCCCTCGCTGGCCTCGGGCGCGGCGAGCGCGACGCTGACGTTGCCGGAGGGCGGCCCGCTCGCCCTGGACGCGGACGCCGCCGACCTGGTCCTGACCGCGGCCGACGGTGAGTTGCGGCTCGCGCCGGGGCACGCGCGTGTGCGCCGGTCCCTGGACCCCGCGCGCCGCCTCGCCGCGCCCCTGCCCGGCGGGGAGCTGCTCGCCTCGGGGCCCGCCGTGACCGCGGCGGCGCGACACGCGACCGCCTGGGCGGCGCTCGCCACGGCCGCGCAGTCGCTGGGCGTCGGCCTCGCGCTGCTCGAAAGGACCGTCGCGTACGCCAAGCAGCGCGCCCAGTTCGGGGCGCCGATCGGGACGTTCCAGGCCGTCAAGCACCGGCTCGCGGACGTGCTGGTGCGCCTGGAGTTCGCGCGGCCGCTGGTGTTCGGCGCCGCGACGACCATGGCGCCGGGCGATGTCGCCGCGGCGAAGGTGTCGGCGGGCGAGTCCGCGTACGGGGCGGCCCGTGCCGCACTCCAACTGCACGGGGCGATCGGGTACACGGCGGAGTTCGACCTGTCCCTGTGGCTCACCAAGGCGCGAGCGCTGCGGAGCGCCTGGGGGGACCCGGGGGTGTGGCGGGGGCGGGTCCTCGCGGCGCACGAGTGACGCGCCAGGAGACGCACCGCGAAACGCTGCACCCCGTGCCGCGTTTCCGGGAACACAAGTCGCCCGCGGCCCACGGGATGCGATGATCAAGCTCATTGGTGCGCCGACCGAGAAGGAGGCCCCACGTGCGCGTGATCGGGCTCATGTCAGGGACCTCGTACGACGCGATCGACGCGGCAGCCGCCGATCTGACGCTCGACGGCGACCGTCTGACGCTCACCCCCCTCGGGCTGATCAGCCGGGGCTACGACGAGGGGCTGCGCGCCGGGCTCGCCGCCGCGCTGCCGCCCGCCGCCACCAGCCTCGCCGAGGTCTGCCGCCTGGACACGGGCATCGGGCGGGCGTTCGCCGCCGCCGCGGTCGAGGCGGACCGCGAGCTGTGCGACGGGCGGGCCGAGCTGGTCGCCTCGCACGGGCAGACCGTCTACCACTGGGTCGAGGGCGGCCGGGTGCACGGCACGCTGCAGATCGGGCAGCCCGCGTGGATCGCCGAGGCGACCGGCCTGCCGGTGGTCTCCGACTTCCGTCCCCGCGACATCGCGGCGGGCGGCCAGGGCGCGCCCCTGGTCAGCCTGGTGGACCGGATGTGGCTGCGCGGCAGGCCCGGCACCCCCGCCGCGCTGAACCTCGGCGGCATCGCCAACATCACCGCCGCCGACGGCACCGCCTTCGACACGGGACCCGCCAACGCCCTCGTGGACGCCGCGGTGCGCGAAGCGACGGACGGCCGCCTCGCGTACGACATGGACGGCGAACTGGCCGCCCGCGGTGCGGTCGACGAGGGACTCCTCACCCGGCTCCTGGACGAGCCCTATTACGCCCTGCCCGCGCCGAAGACGACGGGCAAGGAACTCTTCCACCTGCCGTATCTGCGTACGGCGTTGCAGGGGTACGAGGCGCTGCCCGCCGAGGACGTCGTCGCCACCCTCACCCGCCTCACCGCCCGCACGGTCGCCGACGCCGTCCGCTCGGTGGGGGCCTCCGAAGTCATCGCCTCCGGCGGCGGGACGCAGAACCCGGTGCTGATGGCCTTCCTGCGTGCGGAGTTGGCGGAGTTGGCCGACGGGGTGCCACTGCGCACGTCCGGCGAGCTCGGTCTGCCCTCCGCGGCGAAGGAGGCGTATGCCTTCGCCGTGCTCGGTTTCCTGACCCTGCACGGGCTGCCCGGCACCGTCCCCGCGAGCACGGGCGCCCGGCACGCGAGCGTGCTGGGTTCGATCACTCCGGGGCGGCGGGGGACGCAGTGGCCGCGGATGCCGGAGGAGGCCCCGGGGCCGGTGCGGCTCGTCGTCAACGGCCATGAAGATGTGGGCCGGTAGCAGACAGGCTCTGAGTGGGGCCGGATTGTGGCGCCCCTCTCATCCGCCTTTCACGCGGGGCTCATACGCTGGCGGCCATGACCCAGATGACTCCCCCGGGCTGGTACCCCGACCCCGGCCGGACCGCCGACGGTCCTCCCACCGAGCGCTGGTGGGACGGGACCTCGTGGACGGACCAGGTCCGTGCCACCGCCGACACCGCGGCACACCCGGCACAGCCGACGCAGCAGACCCAGCCGACCCAGTCGGCCTTCCCGGCGTACCCCGGCCAGGCCCCGCCCCCGGCCCCCGCCCCGCGTCGCAAGCTGCGCGTGGCGATAGCCGCGGGCGTGGTGCTCGTCGTCCTCGCCGGGATAGGCGGCGGCGTGTACGCCCTGACCTCCGACGACGACGGTGACGGCGGCGGCTCCGCGGTCAGGGAGCCGTCGGCCGGTGTCCCACAGGAACCGCAGGACCCGGGCTCCCCGGAGTCGCCGCGGGCGCCCGGTTCGCCGGGCGCGCCCGACCCGCAGGCCCCCGAGCAGGACCCGGGCTTCGCCAGTGACGTGGTGAACGGCATCAAGATCCCCGTGCCGGACGGCTGGAAGGGCGGCAGCACGCAGTTCGGCGCCGGGGTGCAGACCGACCCGATCCCGTGCCCCGGCAACAAGAGCGAGAAGTGCACCCGCGGCAGCGCCTTCTCGCAGTCGGCCGAGCAGCTGAAGCTCGACGCCGAGACGCCCGAGGCGGCGGCCAAGGCGGACATCAAGAAGAACGCCAAGGCCGGATACGGCGGCAAGACCTACGGCAAGATCACCTCGCACGAGGTGCTGGCCTCCGAGACCGTCACCGTGGCGGGGCAGAAGGGCTACTACGTCCGCTGGAAGGCCGTCACGGAGAAGAGCGACGACGGGTACGTCGAGTCGCTCGCCTTCCCGTCCCCCGCCGACAAGTCGAAGATCGTCATCGTCCGCATGGGCATCGACGTCAACGACAAGGCCCCCTCGCAGTCCGCCATGGACAAGATCGCGAAGGGCATCAAGGCCGGCCCGGTCGGCGAGAGCGGCGGCGGGAACGGCCAGGACGTGTAGCGCGCCCACCGGACGTGCGGCTCCGCACACCACGGGGCCGGGCGGGGTTCCTCACCGCTCAGGAGGAACACCGCCCGGCCCGGGGGTGCGCGCCGCCCCCGTCCCCACGGTGCGGCGCGGGCGAGCCCGGGTCACGTCATCCAACCGGACCCGGGCCCACGATCAAGTGAGGCCCAGTGCGGGGAGCACGCAGGCCTCCACGAAACGGGTCACGTACTCCTCGTCGGCGTACGCCCCCTCCAGGATCGGCCGGGCCCGCACCACGCCGAACAGCTGCACCGAGAGGAACTCCACCGCCGGGTGTCCCTCGGCGATCTCGCCGCGCTCGACGCCCCGCCGGATGATCGCGGCCATGGCCTGCAGCTCCGGCTCGACCAGCGTCTCGCGCAGCACCCGCTGCAGGTCGGCGTCCTGCAGAACGGCGTGGCTGAGCGCCTGGACCAGCATCGTGTCGCGCCCCGACTGCTCGCCGGCCGCGCGGGCCGCCTCCCGCAGGTCCCCGGCGAGGCTGCCGGTGTCGATGCCCGCGAACCGCACACAGCGATTGGCGCGCAGCGCGGCGGCCACGAACTGGGGCTTGGTCTTCCACTGGCGGTAGAGCGTGGATTTGCTGCAGCGCGTGCTCGCGGCCACGCCTTCCATGGTCAGCGCCTCGTACCCGCACCGGCGGAGCTGGTCGAGGACGGCGTCGTAGAACTCCTGCTCACGCTCCGGCGTGATCTTCGAGCGGTTCGACGTCGACGTCATGACTCTTCTCCTGGGTACGGCGGCCGACCTGCGGGATCGGCACCTTTCGATACGCCAGTGTACCGGTACGCCTCCGTATCGGTACACTGGCGTATCGATGAGTGGGGCGATCCCTCGCTCAGCACCGCACTACCCAGTCATCACGTAAAGGGGCCGGGGGATGGAATCCCGAACCGAGCCTGCCGAACGGGAGCCGGACATAACGGTCCGACCGCCCCTCGTCCGCGAGCTCCTCCTCGTCGTAGGACTCTTCCTCGTCTACAAATTCGGCAGGCAGCTCGCCAACGGCCACACCGGCGAGGCCTTCGACAACGCGCACGGCGTGTGGGACGCCGAGCGCGCCCTGCGCCTGCCCGGCGAGGGCGCCGTGCAGGACGCCCTGCTCAGCAGCGACACGCTGATCCACGTCGCCAACACGTACTACGCGACCGTGCACTTCCCGGCGACCCTGCTGTTCCTGGTCTGGCTGTACCTGCGCAGGCCCCGGCACTACGTGTGGACGCGCCGGGTGCTCGCCGCGCTCACCGCGGCCGCGCTCGTGCTGCACCTCGGCTTCCCGCTCGCTCCCCCGCGGATGCTGGACGCCGCGCACCTCGTGGACACGGCGCAGGTGTACGGGCCCTCGGTGTACGCCGCCAAGCCCGCGACCGACACCATGGCGAACCAGTTCGCCGCCATGCCCTCCCTGCACTTCGGCTGGGCGCTGATGGTCGCCGTCGGCATGATCGTCGCCACCTCGTCGCGGTGGCGCTGGCTGTGGCTGCTGCACCCCCTGCTGACCCTGCTCGTGGTGGTGGGCACCGCCAACCACTACTGGCTCGACGCGATCGCGGCGGCCGTGCTGCTCGGCATCGCGCTCGCGGTGATCCGCCTGCCCCGCCCCGGACGCTCACCGGTCGTGCGCCGCTCGGCGCCCGCACCGGAACTGATCACCTCGGGGGCGGGCCGATGAACGCCACACTGCTCGCCGTCGCCCTCTCCCTCGTCTCCGCGGCCGCGTACGCCGCCGCGGCTGTCGCCCAGGAGCGGCTCGCCTCCCGCGTCCAGGAGGGCGAGAGCGGGATCCTGCGGATGCTCGGCAGTGGCGCCTGGTGGTCCTCCGTCGGGCTCAACGCCTCCGCGGCGCTGCTGCACGTGGCCGCCCTGAAGTACGGGCCGCTCACGCTGGTCCAGCCGCTGGGAGCGCTCACCCTCGTCGCCGCCGTGCCGCTCGGCGCGCGGCTCGCGGGGCGCCGCGTGACGCGGCTGGAGTGGCGCGGCACGGGACTCACGCTCATCGGGCTCGGCGCGCTGCTGCTCACCGCGTCGGGACCGGCGCCCGACGACAGCCTGACCGTGCCCGAGGCGCTGACCGTCGCCGTCACGACCATGGCGGTCATCGGCCTCCTGTCCCGTCCCGGGACCCGCCCCGGACTGCGGCACGCGACCGCGTCCGGCTTCGCGTCGGGTGTCGCGTCGGCGCTCACCCAGACCCTGACGGTCGCCGTGACGGACCGCTCGGGCCCGCTGCTCAGCCCGCAGGTGGTCATCGTCGCGCTGCTCGTGGCGGCGCTCGCCGCCGGGGGCCTCCTGCTCTCGCAGACCGCCTACCGCGGCGGCCTCGGCGCGCCCCTCGCCGTCGTGACGCTCGCCAACCCCCTCGCCGCCTCGGTGATCGGCGTGACCCTGCTCGGCGAGCGGCTGCAGGGCGGGATCGGCGGCATCCTCCTCGCGGTGGCGGGGGCGGCAGTGGCGGCGTACGGAGTCGTGGTGCTCACTCGCTCGCCCAGGGCCCCCACACACGAGCCCGTCCCGGAGTTCCTCACCTCGATCCCAGGGCAGCCGGTGGAACCGGCCACGCTGCATCTGTCGCGGCCGTGAGAGCCTGTCTCTGAAACGCAGAACGGCGCCGGTCGCCCCTACGGAGGGGGCGACCGGCGCCGTTGTCATGCCAAGTGCCGCGCCAGGTCACCCGAAGCCGCGGGCGTCCTGCTTCAGGGCCGTGTCCACGGTGAGCGCCGTCGCCACGACCAGGCTCAAAAGCGGCTCGGGCAGCTGGTAGTGGATCTGCAGGACGTAGTTGTCCGCCGTCGTGAACATCGTCTTGGCGAGGCCTTCCCAGGTCTTCGTGATCCGGGCGACCTCGTTGTCCGCGTGGTCGACGATCGAGAAGTTCCAGGCGCGCCAGTTCTCCGCCTTGATCGCGCCGACCTGCTGGCCGTTCACCATCATGCCGAAGTTGATCTTGCCGATCATGTTCTGCTGGACGATCTCGCCGATCGGCTGGCCGTCCGCGCGCTCGACGATGACCCGCGACTTCATGAACTTGCGGGGCCGGGTCAGCATCATCTGCGGCTGGCCGTACGCGTCGCGGATCTCCAGCTTGTGCGTCATGAACTGGTCGACGCTGGAGACGAAGCGGGCGACCTTCTTCAGCGTGCTCTGGCCGACCTGGACGACCGAGCCGAGCGTGTTGCCCGACTGGTCCATGACGCTGTACTCGTTCGTCAGCTCGATGAGCTTGGCCTTCTGGTTCACGACCAGGACCGGCTCCGTGAAGAGCGTGCCGCCGCCCTGCGCGGACGGCGCGACACCGGCCTGCTGCTGCACCTGGCGCTGCACCTTGGCCGGGTCGGCCGCGGGCGCGGCCTGCGGGGCCGCCTGCGGCTGGCCGAACTGGCCCTGCAGCGCGTGGGTCTGCGGCTGGCCGAACTGTCCCTGCTGCTGGGCGGCCGGAGCCTGCGCCTGCTGCGGGACCTGCTGGGCCTGGGCCTGCTGGGCCGGAGCCTGCTGCTGGCCGCCCTGTGGGGCCGGATTGGTGTGGTCCGTCCACTGGGAGCCGTCCCACCAGCGCAGCAGCTGGGGCGCGCCGTGCGGGTCCGGGTACCAGCCTGCAGGAGTGTTCGAATGCGTGGTCACCCGGGTGACCCTACCCTCCGTGTGCGGGCCGCCCGCCAGCCCCTTGCCGAGTTGTTATGTCCGGCTCAACCGGATCGGGCGGTGTGGCCGCTGTCCGGCGTTTCGCGCCCGGCCGGGGGTACGTCGTGGCTGGTCACGCAGCTCCCCGCACCCCTGAAGGGGGACCAGCCCAACGTCGCAACGTGACCTCCACCTGCAACGCGCCCTCTCCCGCCCGCAGCTCCACCGCACCGATCCGCCCCGCCGCCCGCACATCGCCCACGGCCGACGCGAAGCGATCCAGCGCGGCGCGCGGCGCCGTGACCGTCACCGCCGCGACCTCCGTGCGCATCGAAAGACGGGCCTGCGACTTGGCCCTGCGGACCGTGGCAATGGCCTCCGACGCCACGGTCAGGACCGCCACGTCGCCCGCGTACTGCCGCAGCTCCGCCCCGCTCGGCCAGGCCGCGCGGTGGACCGAGCCCTCCTGCCACCAGGACCGGACCTCCTCCGTGACGAACGGCAGGACCGGCGCGAAGAGCCGCAGCAGGACGTCGAGCGCCGTACGGAGCGCGGCCCGTGCGGACTGCGTGGCGGCGGCGTCGCCGTGGTCGCCGTACGCACGGGCCTTGACCAGCTCGACGTAGTCGTCGCAGAAGTGCCAGAAGAACTGCTCCGTACGCTCCAGGGCGCGTGCGTAGTCGAACGCATCGAAGGCCGTGGTGGCCTCGTCGACGGTCGACGCCAGCGCGGCGAGGAGGGCCCGGTCCAGCGGCTCCGTGACGGCCTGCGGTCCCGCGTCGCCCAGGCTCAGGACGAACTTGCCGACGTTCAGCAGCTTCATGGCGAGGCGGCGGCCGATCTTCATCTGGCCGACGTCGAACGCCGTGTCCGTGCCGGGGCGGCCGCTCGCCGCCCAGTAGCGGACCGCGTCCGAGCCGTACTGCTCCAGGAGGTGGCCCGGCGTGACGACGTTGCCCTTGGTCTTCGACATCTTCTTGCGGTCGGGGTCCAGGATCCAGCCGGAGATCGCCGCGTGGCTCCAGGGCAGCGCGTCGTGCCCGGTGTGGGCGCGCAGGACCGTGGCGAACAGCCAGGTGCGGATGATCTCGTGGGACTGGGGGCGCAGGTCCATCGGGAAGACCCGCGCGAACAGGTCGGGGTCGGAGCGCCACTTCCCGGCGATCTGCGGGGTGAGCGACGACGTCGCCCAGGTGTCCATGACGTCCGGGTCGCCGGTGAAGCCGTGCGGCGCGCCGCGCTGCGCCGACTCGTAGCCGGGCGGGGTGTCCGCGCTCGGGTCGACGGGCAGGGCGGCCGTGTCCGGGACGATCGGGTGGGCGTGGTCGGGCTGCCCTGCGGCGTCCAGGGGGTACCAGACGGGGATCGGGACGCCGAAGAACCGCTGGCGGCTGATCAGCCAGTCGCCGTTGAGGCCGCCGACCCAGTTCTCGTAGCGGATCCGCATGTGCGGCGGATGCCAGGTGAGTTCGGCGCCGCGGGCCAGGAGCCGGTCGCGCAGGGCGGTGTCCCTGCCGCCGTTGCGGACGTACCACTGGCGGGTCGTGACGATCTCCAGGGGCTTGTCGCCCTTTTCGAAGAACTTCACCGCGTGGGTGACGGCGCGCGGCTCGCCCCTGAGGTCGCCGCTCTCGCGCAGCATCGCGACGACGCGCTCGCGGGCGGTGTGCGCGGTGGCACCCGCCAGGTGCCCGTACGCCTCGACGGCGGGCGCGGCGGAGACGCCGCTCGGCGGTTCGGCGAGGAAGCGGCCGTCCCAGCCGATCACCGGCCGGGTCTCGAGGCGCAGTTCGCGCCACCACGTCACGTCGGTGGTGTCGCCGAACGTGCAGACCATCGCGATGCCGGTGCCCTTGTCGGGGGTGGCGAGGGGGTGTGCGAGGACGGGGACCTCGACGTCGAAGAGCGGTGTGCGGACCGTCGTGCCGAACAGCGGGCGGTAGCGCTCGTCGTCCGGGTGCGCGACCAGGGCGACACAGGCGGGCAGCAGCTCAGGACGGGTCGTCTCGATCAGGACGGGGTCCGTGGGCCCGGAGGTGTCGTCCGCCCGGTGGAAGGCAAGCCGGTGGTAGGCGGCGGGCCGGTCCCTGTCCTCCAGCTCGGCCTGCGCGACCGCCGTGCGGAAGGTGACGTCCCACAGGGTGGGCGCCTGCGCGACGTACGCGTCACCGCGCCCGAGGCTCTCCAGGAACGCGTGCTGCGAGGCGGCGCGGGACTCGGCGTCGATGGTCTGGTAGCCGTGCGACCAGTCGACGGACAGGCCGAGGTGGCGCCACAGCTCCTCGAAGACCTTCTCGTCCTCGACGGTGAGCCGCTCGCAGAGCTCGATGAAGTTCCGCCGGGAGACGGGCAGCTGCCGCTTGCCGGGGGTCTCGGGCGGGGTGAAGTCCGGGTCGTACGGCAGGGCGGGGTCGCAGCGGACGCCGAAGTGGTTCTGGACGCGGCGCTCGGTCGGCAGCCCGTTGTCGTCCCACCCCATGGGATAGAAGACTTCCTTGCCGCGCATGCGCTGATAGCGGGCGATGGTGTCGGTGTGCGTGTACGAGAAGACGTGGCCGACGTGCAGCGAGCCGCTGACGGTGGGCGGCGGGGTGTCGATGGAGAAGACCTCGTCCCGGGTCTTCGAGCGGTCGAAGGCGAATACGCCCGACTCGTCCCATCGCCGAGACCATTTTCCTTCGAGCCCGTCGAGGACGGGCTTCTCGGGGGCGCCTGCAGGGCGATGGGTGGATGCCATGCCTCTGGATGCTATCCATCCGCGCCGACTGCAGGCGCCCCCTTTTTTCCCGGCTTACGTCTGCCGGGGCCCCGTCAGACGGTGATGATCGCCGGGTCGCTGACGCCCGCCGCGCCGGTCTCCACGTGACCGGCGAGGCGCCGCAGGAACCCGGTGTCGGCGTCGGACTTCACCGTCAGGTCGTACCAGCGCTTGCTGGCCCGCAGGTCGACGGTGTGCTCCACCGAGGAACCGGCCTTGACCTTGAAGGTCTGGCCCGCGCCGCCGTAGGCGTTGGTCACCGTGAGGTTCACATCAGCGCCGCCCGCGTTCTTCAGGGTCAGCTTGATGTTGCCCGTGGTGCCGTCGTGGCGGGCGATCACCTCGGGACCGGCCTGCTTGCCCGGGCCCTTGAAGGTGCGCAGGAAGCCGTTCGGACCGAAGACGGAGAGGTCGTAGGCGTCCTTGGAGTACTTCGAGTTCCAGGTGTCGGAGAGGGACTTGCCCGCCTCCGTGGTGTACGTCCAGGGGCCGTCGGTGCGGTTGGCGGAGCGCACGTGGAAGCAGACACCGGCCTTGGCGCCGCCGCTGAACGTGAGCGTGAACTTTCCGGCGGCGGGGTCCGCGGCGCCGTCCACCAGCGGGACGTACGGCAGCGCGCGGGCGGGCCGGGAGCCGGACTCCTGCTTGGGCAGCGCCGGGTTCGCGGGCGCCTTGGGCACGTAGTCGTCGTGGCGCTCCTTGTCCGGCGGCTCGTAGGCGGCCGTGTCGGGGAGCTTCGCCGGGTCGGTGTCCTTGCCGCTGAAGTCGAAGGCGGACGTGAGGTCGCCGCAGATCGCGCGGCGCCACGGCGAGATGTTGGGCTCCTTGACGCCGAAGCGCGTCTCCATGAACCGGATGATCGACGTGTGGTCGAAGACCTCGGAGTTCACGAAGCCGCCGGTGCTCCACGGCGAGACGACGATCATCGGGACGCGCTGGCCGAGGCCGTAGTGCCCGGCCGCGTAGCCCGCGCTGCCCGGGAAGTAGTCGAGCGTCGTGTCGACGGTGGACTTGCCCTGGTTGGCGTCCTTGGGGACGTACGGCGGGACGATGTGGTCGAAGTAGCCGTCGTTCTCGTCGTACGTGATGAACAGGGCCGTCTTCGCCCACACCTCGGGGTTGGAGGTGAGCGCGTCCAGGACCTGCGCGATGTACCAGGCGCCGTAGTTCACCGGCCAGTTGGGGTGCTCGCAGAACGCCTCGGGGGCGGCGATGTAGGAGACCTGCGGAAGCTTGTCGGCCTTCACGTCGGCCTTGAGGAGGTCGAAGTAGCCGTCGCCCGCCTTGGCGTTGGTGCCGGTGCGGGCCTTGTCGTAGAGCGGGTCGCCGGGCTTGGCGTTGCGGTACTTGTTGAAGTAGAGGAGCGAGTTGTCGCCGTAGTTGCCGCGGTAGGCGTCGTCGATCCAGCCCCAGTGTCCTGCCGCGTCCAGACCGTCACCGATGTCCTGGTAGACCTTCCAGCTCACGCCCGCCTGCTCCAGGCGCTCGGCGTACGTCGACCAGTCGTACCCCGCCTCCTGGTTGCCGAGGACCGGGCCGCCGCCCTTGCCGTCGTTGCCGACGTGGCCCGAGAGCATGTAATAGCGGTTGGGGTCGGTCGCCCCCATGAACGAACAGTGGTAGTCGTCGCAGACCGTGAACGCGTCGGCGAGCGCGTAGTGGAACGGAATGTCGTTCCGCTCCAGGTAGGCCATCGTCCGCTCGGTCTTGGCGGGAATCCACTGGTCGTACGCGCCGCTGTTGAACGCCTTGTGGCCACCGGCCCAGTCGTGGTCGAGGCCCGCGATGAACTGCATGCCGAGGTTCTCGGCGTCCGGGTGGAACGGCAGGACTTCCTTGCCGCCGTTCGGCTGCTGCCAGACCGGCTTGCCGTTGGGCAGCGTCACCGGGCGCGGGTCGCCGAAGCCGCGGACGCCCTTCAGCTTGCCGAAGTAGTGGTCGAAAGAACGGTTCTCCTGCATGAGCACCACGACGTGCTCGACGTCCTTGATGGTGCCGGACGCGCGCCTGGCGGGAAGGGACGCGGCGCGGGCGATGCTCTGGTTGAGCATGGCGAACGTCGCGGTGCCGCCGGCCAGCTGCATGAAGCGGCGCCGATTGAGTTCAGGCATGACTATTCCGACCTCGAGTTTTGTGGGGGACGCGAGCGGGGTGAAGTGTGCCAAGGGGAGCAAGCGATACGGAAGGGGCTGTGACGGGCGTGTGAAGAGAAGTCCAACCTCTCGTGGGCAGGACACAAGTCCCGGTCATTCGGGACGAAAGTCCCACATTTGACATATGGGAATACGCGTGACTGACTTGGCGGTGCGCCGACCAGTGGCGCGTTCTTCTCCGTCCCGCGAGCGCAAGGAGGTGTTCGGGATGAGTCCCGAAGGAAGTCCTTGCGTCAGCGGTGATCTTCGCTGAGGCGTCCCCTTCGAAGCTGCCTTCCGCAGCCGGTGGCCATCTCCCACGGGTGATGGCGCACTTTCATGGGTGATGACCTCTTTTTGAGGCCGGTGGCAGCTTTCCACCGCTTCTGAGGCGCTTTCCGCCGCTGTTTCCTCTTCTCCGCCGCGCTGATACCGCGGCGACGACTCCGCCTGCCGACGGCACATCGCCCTCGGTACGCCGGAAAATTCTTCACCCCGCATTCACACATCCACGTCCTCGTGCCCGGGTCTGCCTCGTCATGCCCCGCACGGAGGGAGGTCTGCCATGAACAAGCTGATTCCCCAGGTACGCCTGGCCCCGCCAGGCGAGAACCCCCGCCCCGCCCCCCGTACCCGCAAGGCCGCCGAACTCGACGCCCGCACCCGCGAAGTCGGCGCCAGGCTCGCCGAACTCAGCGCGCGCCCCGCCCGCGACGTGCTGCGCGAGCTCAACGCCACCACCCGCGGCCTCCGTCAGGACCAGGTCCTGGAGCGCATCGAGCGGTACGGCGAGAACACCGTCGCCCACGAGCGCGCACCGCACTGGTCCAGGCAGCTCGCCAAGTCCTTCTGGAACCCCTTCATCGGGGTGCTCGTCGTCCTCGCGGCCGTCATGTACTGGCAGGACCCGGCCGACCCCGGCGTCTACATCCTCACCTCGATGGTGCTGATCAGCGCGCTGCTCCGGTTCTGGCAGGAGTGCCGCTCCACCCGGTCGGCCGAGGCGCTCAAGAAGCTGGTCACCACCTCCTGCGCGGTCTCGCGCCGCTGGAGCGAGACCGCGGCCACCGAAGAGGTCCCGATGGAGCAGGTCGTCCCCGGCGACCTCGTGCGGCTCGCCGCCGGTGACATGGTCCCGGCCGACCTGCGGCTGCTCACCGCCAAGGATCTGATGGTCAGCCAGGCCGCGCTGTCCGGCGAGTCGCTGCCCGTCGCCAAGGCCGACACGCGCGCCCACGACCTGGGCCAGCAGACCACCACGGACCCCGTGGAGGCCGACAACCTCTGCCTGATGGGCACGTCGGTGACCTCCGGCACCGCGACCGGCGTGGTCGTCGCGACCGGCGCGCACACCTACTTCGGCTCGATGGCGAGCGCACTGACCGGCGACCGCCCGCAGACCGCGTTCGACATCGGCGTGCGCCGGGTCAGCTTCCTGCTGATCCGCTTCATGCTGGTGATGGTCCCGGTCGTCTTCGCGATCAACGGCTTCACCAAGGGCGACTGGGACCAGGCCCTGCTGTTCTCGATCTCCGTGGCGGTCGGGCTCACCCCCGAGATGCTGCCGATGGTCGTCTCGGCGAACCTGGCGCGCGGCGCCGTCGCCATGTCGAAGCACCAGGTCGTCGTCAAGCAGCTCAACGCGATCCAGAACCTCGGCGCGATGGACGTCCTGTGCACCGACAAGACCGGCACGCTCACCGAGGACCGCATCGTCCTGGACCGCTACCTCGGCACGCGCGGCGAGGAGGACCGCGAGGTGCTCGAGTACGCGTATCTGAACTCCCACTTCCAGACGGGGCTCCGTAACCTCATGGACCAGGCGGTCATCGACCGGGTGGACGAGGCCGAGGAGGTTGTCGTCGACCATCTCTTCACGATGATCGACGAGATCCCCTTCGACTTCGCCCGCCGCCGGATGTCCGTGGTCCTGCGCCGCAACGAACTGTCCGGGCCCGTCTTCGAGCACACCCTCATCACCAAGGGCGCGGTCGAGGAGGTCCTGGACCGGTGCGGCCACCTGATGGACCGCGGCGAGCGCGTGGCGCTCACCCGGCAGCTGCGCGCCCAGGTCACGCACCTCACCGAGCGGCACAACCGGGAGGGCCTGCGGGTCCTCGCGGTCGCCACCCGCACGTTCCCCGTAGACCCCGACACCGCCGAGCGCGAGACCTACTCGGTGGCCGACGAGACGGAGCTGACGCTCGTCGGGTTCCTCGCCTTCCTCGACCCGCCGAAGAAGGACTCGGCGGACGCGCTGCGCGCACTCGCCGAGAACGGCGTCGCGGTCAAGGTCGTCACCGGCGACAACGAACTGGTCGCCGCGCGCGTCTGCGCCGACGTCGGCCTGGACACCGGAGAGCTGATCACCGGCGCCACGATCGACCTGGTCGACGACGTCGAGCTGATCGAACTGGCCCGTACGACCACGGTGTTCGCGAAGGTCAACCCGGTCCAGAAGGCACGGATCGTGCGCGCCCTGAAGTCCGACGGGCACACGGTCGGCTTCCTCGGGGACGGCATCAACGACGCGGCGGCGCTGCGCGAGGCCGATGTGGGCGTCTCCGTCGACACGGCCGTGGACATCGCCAAGGAGTCCGCGGACATCATCCTGCTGAAGAAGGACCTGATGGTCCTGGAGCAGGGCGTGTTGATGGGACGTCAGACGTTCGGCAACACCATCAAGTACATCAAGATGACGGCGTCGTCCAACTTCGGGAACGTCTTCTCGGTCCTGGTCGCATCGGCCTTCATCCCCTTCCAGCCGATGCTCGCCATCCACCTCCTGGTGCAGAACCTCTGCTACGACTTCAGCCAGCTCGCGATCCCGTGGGACCGCATGGACAAGGAGTACCTGAAGAAGCCGCAGACCTGGGACGCGAAGGGCATCGGCCGGTTCATGATCCGGATCGGCCCGATCAGCTCGGTCTTCGACATCACGACGTTCCTGGTGATGTGGTACGTCTTCCAGGCCAACTCCCCCGGTGAGCAGAGCCTGTTCCAGACGGGCTGGTTCGTGGAGGGGCTGCTGTCCCAGACCCTCATCGTGCACATGATCCGCACGCGGAAGATCCCGTTCGTCCAGTCCCGCGCCTCGCTGCCGGTGCTGGTGATGACGGGCGCGGTGATGGTCCTCGGCCTCTGGCTGCCGTTCTCCCCGCTGGCCACGGCGCTGTCGATGGAGCCGCTGCCGATGAGCTACTTCCCGTGGCTGTTCGGGACGCTGCTCGCGTACTGCGCGCTCACCCAGACGGTGAAGGGCTGGTACATCCGGCGCTACGGCAGCTGGCTGTAGCGGGCACCTTGCAAAGCTAGGTGCCGTGGGCAACCATGCACGGCATGACTGTGCGCGTCCACGGCACCTGCGCCCCCGGATTCGAGGGTGTGCGAGCGGAGTTCGAGCGGAGCTTCACCGAGCGCGACGAGCTCGGGGCCGCCGTCGCGGCCACGGTCGGCGGCGAACTCGTCGTCGACCTGTGGGGCGGCGACGCGGACCGGACCGGCACCCGCCCCTGGGAGCGGGACACCCTGGTCAACGTCTACTCCACGACCAAGGGGATGACGGCTCTCTGCGCCCATATCCTGGTCGACCGGGGCGAGTTGGACCTGGACGCGCCGGTGGCGCGGTACTGGCCCGAGTTCGCCAAGGAGGGCAAGGCCGACATCCCGGTGCGCTGGCTGCTCAGTCACCGCGCCGGGCTGATCGCGCCGGGCGAGCCCCTGGCGCCGGGCGCGGTGTACGACTGGGAGAAGGTGACCGAGGCGCTGGCGGCGACCCGGCCGTGGTGGCGGCCAGGCACCGCCCAGGGCTACCACGCGGTGACCTTCGGCTTCCTGGTCGGCGAGGTCGTGCGGCGCATCACGGGCGTCTCGCTCGGGACGTTCCTGCGCGCCGAGGTGACCGGGCCACTGGACGCCGACGTGCACGTCGGCACGCCGGAGAGCGAGCACGGGCGGTGCGCGGACATGGCACCGCCGGTCCGCACGACGGAGGCACCCGCGCCCCCGCCTGCTTCCTCTCCCTCTTCCGCTCCCTCGTCGTCGTCGCGCACCGTGTTCGGCGAGGCGCCGAAGCCTCCCGTCGGCGGTCTGACGGACCATCCGATGGCGCCGGTCACCCTGGCGCTCCAGTACCTGCCGCTCGGCGACGTGAACGCCGCGGCCTACCGCCGCGCGGAGATACCCGCGGCCAACGGCCACGCCACCGCCCGCGGAATCGCCGCCGTGTACGCGGAGTTGGCGTGCGGGCGGCTCCTCTCGTCCGGCGCCGTGGAGCGGCTGCGCACCCGGCAGAGCGAGGACGACGAGCCGGACCTCGTCCTGCGGGCGGGCACGCCGCTCGCCGAGACCTGGCCGTGGGGCCTCGGCTACATGCTCAACCAGTACGGGCAGGCGGGCCCCAACCCCCGTGCGTTCGGGCACGGCGGCGCGGGCGGGTCGTACGCCTTCGCCGACCCGGAGAACGGCGTCTCGTACGCGTACACGATGAACCGCATGGGGGCCGGTACCTCGGGCGAGGACCTGCGCAGCATCCATCTGGTCGGGGCGCTGTACGAGGGGCTGCGTGAACGGGGCCCGGTCCAGGGCCCGATGATGGGCGCATGACTTCACGCAGGAGAGCCACCTTCTTCACGGGCGAATCGGAAGACCCCCGGTACGGCGCGGTCACCACCGGCGACGAACGGACCATGCTCGTCAGCTTCCTGCGGGCCCACCGCGAGACGCTGGAGATCAAGTGCCGTGGTCTTGAGGCGGAGTTGGACCGACGGTCCGTCGAGCCTTCCGCGCTGTCGCTGCTCGGTCTGGTCCGGCATCTCACGGATGTCGAGCGCCGCTGGTTCCGGCGGGACCTCGCCGGTCAGGACGTGCCACTCCTCTATGCCACGGCCGACAACGCCGACGAGGACTTCGACGGAGCGGTGGCGGATCCCGGCGCGGTCGCCGCGGCCTGGGAGGCGTGGCACGCTGAGGTGGCGTTCGCCGAGAAGTTCGTCGACGAGGCCGCCGATCTCGACGTCGAGGGGCAGAACTCCTGGCTCGGCACGGTGTCGCTGCGCTGGGTGCTCCTGCACATGATCGAGGAGTACGCGCGGCACAACGGCCACGCCGACCTGCTCCGGGAGCGGATCGACGGGGCGGTCGGTCTCTGACCGGGTGATGTCACGCCCCAGGGTGGTCGCCGGGCCCCCGGCCCTTGTCCGCGAGCTTGCTGGGTGACAGGTCCGTGGGATCCTCCCCGGGTTCAAGGAGTGTGTTGGCGGGGCCGATGATCAGGGGGTCGGCCTTGCCGACGGCCTCCGTGTCCTTCGCCTCGTAGTCGAGCTGCAGCAGGAGGTGCCGCATGGCTTCGAGGCGGCCGCGCCGCTTGTCGTTGGTCTTCACGACGGTCCACGGGGCGTGCGGCGCGTCCGTGACCCGGAACATCTCGACCTTCGCGTACGTGTAGGCGTCCCACAGGTCCAGCGAGGCGACGTCGGTGGAGGACAGTTTCCACTGGCGCACCGGGTCGACCTGCCGGATCGCGAACCGCGTCCGCTGTTCGGCCCGGGAGACGGAGAACCAGAACTTGATGAGGACGATGCCGTCGTCGGTGATCATCCTCTCGAAGAGCGGAGCCTGTCGCAGGAAATGCTGGTGCTCGTCGGGGGTGCAGAACCCCATCACCGGCTCGACGCCCGCGCGGTTGTACCAGGACCGGTCGAAGAAGACGATCTCGCCCGCCGACGGCAGCTGGGCGGCGTACCGCTGGAAGTACCACTGTCCCGCCTCGTGCTCGGTCGGCTTGTCCAGCGCCACCGTCCGGGCACCGCGCGGGTTCAGGCGCTCGGTGAACCGTTTGATCGTGCCGCCCTTCCCCGCCGCGTCACGCCCCTCGCACAGCACCGCGATGCGCAGCCCCTGGTCACGCACCGTCTTCTGCAGCTTGAGCAGTTCGATCTGCAGGATCCGCTTGCGCCGCTCGTACGCCTTGCGGTCCAGCTTCTTCGCGTACGGGTAGTTCTCCCGCCACGTCCGCAGGGGCCGCCCCCGCCGGTCGAGGAGCACCGGGCGCTCCGGGCGCGCCTCGTCCACCGAAAGCCCCTGGAGCAGATCGTCGTCGTTCCCACCGGTCGGCACCACCGCACTGCCCTCTCCCTCGACGCCTCACCCGACAGCTTGCCCGCGCGACCACGGATCAGCACCCGCTGTCGCGCCGGGAACCTCCGTCGGGAATAGCCGCGGGATCTTGATGGTCATCCCTGGTGGAACATCGATGAGCGGGATGTGAGGGGTCCAGATGCCCAAGGCGTACGCATTCACCCGACACGGGGGTCCCGAGGTGGAGGCCTTCCTCGACCTCGGGATACCGGAGCCGGGTCCCGGGCAGCTGCTCGTCGCGGTGCGCGCGGCCGGTGTCAACCCGGTCGACTGGAAGCTGCGGGCGGGCAAGCGGCGCCCCGGGCAGGCGCCGCTGGCCGGTCACGAGGTGCTCGGCAGCGAGGTCGCCGGGGTCGTGCGGGGCGTGGGGCCCGGCGTCGAGGGGTTCGCGGTCGGCGACCCGGTCTTCGGCAATCCGGTCACCGGCGGATACGCGGAGTTCACGCTGGTCCCCGCCTACATCGCCGCCCACAAGCCGGACACGCTCTCCTTCACGGACGCGGCCGCGCTGCCGGTCGCGGCGGCGACCGCGTACGACGGGCTGCGGCAGCTGGACCTGCCCACCGGTGCGACGCTGCTGATCACGGGCGCCGGGGGCGGTGTCGGGGTGGCCGCGGTCCAGATCGCCCGGCACTTCGGGCTGCGGGTGGTGGGCACGGCGAGCGCGGGCAAGAAGGAGTTCGTCGAGTCCCTCGGCGCCGTCCACGTGCCGTCAGGACCCCGGCTCACCGAGCGCATACGCGAGGCGGTGCCTGGCGGTCGCGTCGACGCCGTCTTCGACCTCGTGGGCGGCACGGACCTGGCCGAGGTCGCGGAGCTGCTGACCGACCGCGGGAAGCTGATCACGGCGGCGGCCAAGGAGACCGTGGCCGAACTGGGTGGCGCACCGGTGGTGCGGGCCCGTACGTCGGCGGTCCTGGACGAGGTCGCACTGCTCGCCGTCGCGGGCGTACTGCGTCCGCACGTGACGGCGACGTACCCCCTGGACCGCGCGGGCGAGGCGCTGCGCGCGGTGGAGGGCCGCCATGCGCGCGGCAAGGTCGTGATCGAGGTCACGGCATGACGGCGCTGACGGAGGCGGAAGGCACCGGCACCGCCGGGGCGGCGCGGGTCCCGCACCCCCTCGACAATCCCGCCTACGCCTCCCTCACCGGCCCCCACGCGCACTTCGCCGAGTGGCACGGCCGCGTGGTGCGGTATCCGCTCGACGTGTCGCCGTGGCTCGCGCTGCCCGACGGGGTGACGGCCGCGGACTGGGCGGATCTGGCCGCGTTCGCCGGGGCCGGGGCCGAGGTGCCGCTGCTCGGGACGACGGTGCGCCCGCCCGACGGGTGGGCGCCGACCTTCGACGTGCCCGGCGTGCAGCTCGTGGACGACGGGGTCGCCGCCGCGCCGGACCCCGAGGCGGTGCCGCTCGGCCCCGCCGACGTGCCCGAGATGCTCGACCTGGTCGCGCGCACGGAGCCGGGCCCGTTCCTGCCCCGCACCGTCGAGCTCGGCACCTATCTGGGCATCCGTCGCGGGGGCGCCCTCGTCGCGATGGCCGGGGAGCGGCTGCACCCGCCGGGCTGGACGGAGATCAGCGCGGTCTGCACCGACCCGGCCCACCGCGGCCAGGGCCTGGGGGCCCGCCTCGTCCTCGCCGTCGCGCACGGCATCAGGGCCCGCGGCGAGACGCCGTTCCTGCACACGTCGGCGGAGAACCCCGCCATTCGCCTCTACGAATCGCTCGGGTTCCGGCTGCGGCGGACGACCGCGTTCCGCGGGGCGCGCGTGCCGGGGCAGCCGACGGCCGGGGAAAAATGAAAGGACCGCGGGGGCCTCACGGGTTCCGCATCATGGTGGGTCGGGCGGCAGGAAGCGCATCTTCTGCGGGCCGTCCGCGAGGTTCTCGTCCGGTATCCGCGTCGCGTAGATGTACGCGCCGTTGGCCGAGGACGCGGAGCAAAGCCCCACGACGGCGAAGCGTTCGACACCCTGGGCGTCCACGCGCCGACGGAGCAGGGCCGCACCGGAGTCGCCGTGTTGCATGACGGCGGGGGCGAGGGGGTCGCCGTTGATGCAGATGAGCTTCTCCCAGTACGCCCACCCACCGGCCCGAGGCCACTTGGCCATGGTCTTCACCGACGCGATGACCGTCTGCTGTCTCAGACCGGTGGTGGCGCCGATCCACGTCACCGCGTTCCCCCGCAGGGGATCCCGCTCGATGGGGAGCGCTCCCTGCTCGTTGTAAATGCCCTGTACCCGATGTGACGTCAGGTTCACGTCGTCCACCACGGCCCAGGCGAAGTCGTACTGGTTGCGTATGGGCTTCTCCACGGTCGGCGACCCGTAGGTCAGGATGCGGACCGTACCGTCGCAGACGCCGATGGCGTTCCCTTCCCTCTGTGGCCTCCGTCTGGACCAGGACGGCTGGTAGACGGCGTATCCAGGTGCCATGGCCAGGTCACCGACCACATGACAGTTCGTCAGCAGGCACCGCTGGTTGCGGAAGGTGGTGGTGACGCCCAGCGTCCCCAACGACAGCAGGTACACCAGGCCATGCCACCGCTCCCGTGCCTGCGGTTGGATGCGGAACCCGCCGGGACACGGGCGCTCCCGCGAGGACAGCGACATCGGGTGGATCTCACCGGTCTCCACCACGTCCGTGGGCACGGTCGTGGTGACGATCGTGCCGTCCGGCCGGAGGATCTCGACCTCCACGGAAGGCGGGACCGGGAAGTCCAGAGGCGTGAGGGCGGCTCTGGGCTTCTTCTGCACCACGCCGACGATGATCGCCTGCTGCGGGAGCGCGCGGCCGCCCCGGACCTTCGCGCCGGTGTCGAGCATGACGATGCCGGGGCAGGACAGCCAGTCCTCGACGGCGGCATGCGCCTCGTCCGGCTGCACGGGCGCGTGATTCACCGCACTTCTCCCTCGTGGGTGACGGCGGCGGGCAGTCGTGCCCGCATCTCCGCGGACATCGGGAGCTTCTTCTCCAAGGGGCGGGGAGGAAGGTCGCCGACCGTGTGCGCGTCGATGACCGCGGGATTCTCCGTCCCGTAGACGAGCGACGCGGAAGCGTTGCCGTCCTTGTCGAACACCGTGAGCACGTTCGTGAGCTGCCAGTAGAAGACGACTCTCGACTTCGCGTCCGCCGCCGTGTTGTCGTACGTCTGGGACACGAAGGCCGTTCTCTCGACCGTCGTGCTGGTCTGCTGGAAGGAGGTCGAGTTGGCGCTCAGGCTGGCCGTGAGGGTGGCGGAAACGGGGCCCCACCCGGCCGTGCCGCTCCCCGTGACCGAGGACGCCAGCGTGGTCTGGTCGGAGGTGGTGCTCTCCATCCCGGATGTGGTGGTGTAGTTGATGGTCCGCAGCGCACCGGCGGCAATGCTGTAGGAGTCGGGGAGGCGCTGCCAGTACTGCTCCCGCACCACTGTGCTGTTCGTCGCCGTGAGCCCGCCGAAGCCGACGACGACCCGCGGTGAGTCCGGCGGAATGACGACGGACGCGTTGGGTTCCGGGACCGGTCCGATGTCATTGGGATCCACCACGTACGACGGGTTCGCTATGAGCCAGTAGCGCCCGTTGCCCGGGCCGAGGACCGCGGACTGGACCTGCTGCACCGTCACGAACGCCCCGGAATAGGCGTTCAGGAACAGCACGTACCAGCCCAGGTCGAATTCGGCGGGGCCCACGTCCACACTGGTTCCTGCGGGTATCAGAAGACCCGGGTATCCGGGCGGTTCCGAGAAGGTCTGGTCCAGCGCCCCGACCCACCACCCGGAATCCGATATCAGATAGGCCGTCACGGGAAAAATGAGCTGGTTGGACAGTGTAAGCCCGGTCAGACTCTTACCCGTTGTCGCCGACTGAAGGGTTTCGTTGATGGCATCCTGGTACACCGAATTCATTTTCACGGTCGCACCCCGCTCAGGCTCGCTCGGAGATCACCCTATGATCACAGGTTGCGTGCCTGTGATGATGGAGCTCAGCACCACGCCATTCGCATCGTAGACAGTGATCGAATCCGTCAGCTGCCAGTACAGGTGCATTTCGGAATCGGTCTCCGAGGTGTTCTGGTAGAAGTCCGAAACGTAGGACGTGGTCTGTGTGGTGGTGGTGAATTGCTGGAATGACGTGGCCGAGGCACTCAGGGAGGCCGAGATGGATGCGGAGACCGGGCCCCAACCGGCCGACGCGCTTCCCATGACCGATCCCTCGACGGTGGTCAGGTTCGACGTGGTCTGCTCCATGCCGGACGTCAGCGTGTTCTCGACCGTCTTCGTTTCGCCCGGGCCGATGCTGTAGGAGTCGGGGAGGCGCTGCCAGAACTGCTGCCGGACCACGGCGTTCTTGTTCGGCAGGATTCCACAGCCGACCATGGCGGGCACGGAGTCGGGCGGGATGAGTACGTAGTCGCCGGGCTGCGGCGGAAGGCCGATGTCGTTCGGGTCGAGCAGATCGAAACTCGTGATGGTCACACTGCCGTCCGAAGGGGTTTGGCATGCGGCGGCGAACGCCCCCGAATACCCGTTCATGAACACCCAGTACCAGTTCACGCCCGGGTCCTGTCGCGTATAGCTCCCCCCGTTGGCAGAAAGACCGATCGAACCTTCCGGCATGTACTGGTCCGGCGACCCCAACGCACTGAAATGCTGCCCATCGGTGCTCAGCAGATAGAGATACAGCGGGACACAGGTCTGGTTGGTGAAGGTCGCCGGATTCCCTGTGGGTCCGTCCTCGGAAACCAGCGTGCCGTCCAGCGCCTGTTGATAGGTGCTGTTCATCTGCATACGGATCACCTCTGTCATCAGTGCGGAGGTGCGGATGAGAGAGAAGGACACGGTTCTTCATCAGGTTAATCCGTGTCCGAATTGAGCCGCAACTGGGGAGACTTGACCCGGTGGTGGATCCGGGATGGTTGCCCGGGCGTCCTAGACCGCGCGGGGATCCACCAGCTGGAGCGAGAGCGTCGCCGACGGCTCTGCCAGGCCCGGGCCGCCCGCCTCCGCCCAGGCCACTATCCCGTCGAGCGACTCGTCGTCCGTGACGAAGCCGACCCAGGCCGCCCGGCCGCCCCGCCTGCGCCCCTCGTGCGAAGGCTGGACCACGACCAGATTGGCCTGGCCGCACGGCCCGAGGCAGTCGCTCGTGCGCACCGTGAACCGCCCGCGCGAGGCCGCCGCCGCGGAACGCAGCCGCTCCAGCTGCCACTCGTGGTCGATGCCGGGGTTCTTGCGCGCGTCGCCGCAGCAGCAGCCCCGGCACACGACGAGCGTGCAGGGGCGGCGGGCGGCGGCACCGATGGAGACGACGGGACTCATACGGTGATCATCTCAGGTACGCGAGACCGGGATGCACCCCCCGGTAGCCGTCCACGAGGCGCCGCGCCACGGCCACCGAGTCGACCAGTGGATGCAGGGCGAACGCCTTGGCGGCGGTGGCCGACGAGCCGCTGTCCGCCGCCGCGAGCACCTCGCGCTCGACCGCCTTGACCGCGCACACCAGGCCGGTGGCGTGGCCCGGCAGCGGGGACACCGCCATGGGGTGGGCGCCGTTGGCGTCGACGGAGCACGGCACCTCGATGACGGCGTCCGCGTCCAGCGCGGAGAGGGTCGTGCCGTTGCGGACGTTGAGGATCAGCGTCGCCCGCTCGTCCCGCGCGACGGCCCGCATCAGGGCGAGGGCGACCTGTTCGTAGCCGCCGGACTCCAGGTCCTGTTCGGCCCGCTCCCCCGCGCCCGCCGCTTCCCTGTTCTCCGCCATGTACGTCGCCTCGCGCTCGGCGCGGGTGGCGTCCCAGGTCTTGAGCGCGGGGGCGTCCGTGCGCCGCATCTCCGCGTAGAACCTGGCCTGTTGGTCGCGGAGGAAGGCGCCGCGGGTCTGCTCGGCCTCCTGGTAGGCGCGGACGGCCTCGCGGTTGAAGTAGTAGTAGTGCAGGTATTCGTTGGGGATCGAGCCGAGCGACTGGAGCCACTCCGTGCCGAACAGCCTGCCCTCCTCGAAGGAGCCGAGGAGCGCCGGGTCGGCGAGGAGGCGGGGCAGCTCGTCGCGGCCGCCGATGCGCAGACCGCGCAGCCAGCCGAGGTGGTTGAGGCCGACGTAGTCGATGAACGCCTCGTCCGGGTTGCCGCCGAGCACGCGCGCCACCCGGCGGCCGAGTCCGACGGGCGAGTCGCAGATGCCGATGACGCGGTTCCCGAGGTGGCGGGACATGGCCTCGGTGACCAGGCCCGCGGGGTTGGTGAAGTTGATGACCCAGGCGTCGGGGGCGAGCCGGGCGACGCGGCGGGCGATGTCGACGGCGACGGGCACCGTGCGCAGACCGTAGGCGATGCCGCCCGCGCCGACCGTCTCCTGTCCGAGGACGCCCTCGTCGAGGGCGACGCGCTCGTCGGCGGCGCGTCCCTCCAGGCCGCCGACCCGGATGGCGGAGAAGACGAAGTCGGCGCCGCGCAGCGCCTCGTCGAGGTCGGTGGTGGCGGTGACGGCGGGCGCGTCCGGGATTCCGGCGGCCTGTTCGGCGAGGACGCGGGTGACGGCGCCGAGCCGTGCCGCGTCGAGGTCGTGCAGGACGACCTCGGTGACACGGCCCTCGGCGCGGTCGCCGAGGAGGGCCCCGTACACGAGCGGCACGCGGAATCCGCCTCCCCCCAGAATTGTCAGCTGCATCTCTGAACCGCCTTCCGTTGGACCGTTATCACCGGGGCTCACGTTACGTACGATGACGCCGCAGCAACCCGACCCCCACGGAGGTAGCGCCCGATGACCGTCTGGAAGGCATCAACCGCCCTGTTCGGCGCCGTCACTCTGGCGGTGATGACGGGCGGCAGCGCGGCTGCCGCGCCCGCGGCGCCCGGTGGCTGGCAGGAGTCCGGCACCTCGCACGTCAACTCCCTCACGGGCAGTCAGGGTCTCGCGAGCCAGGCCGACGGCAGCCTCCTCTACCGGGGGCTCGCCTCGATACCCCTGGACCTGCGCATGAAGGGCTGGGGCCACATAGGCGACCCCGACATCGCGAAGGGCCACACCTTCGACGCCTACCAGGGCGGCGACGACGCAAAGTCGAAGATGTTCGCCGTCACCACCCCGGACGGGAAGCGCCACCTCTACGAGCACAAGCTCGACGCGGGCGAGAAGCTCAACAACTCCTTCGCGGCCGTCTCCCCGGACGACCAGTGGCTGGTGTCCGGCGAGTGGGGCGACCAGAACCGCCTCCAGGTCTTCCCCGCGCCGCTCCTCAATTCCTCGACCCCGCCCACCGGCGGCGCGCTCCCCCAGGCCGGGCAGATCACGCTCGACAAGCCGGTGCGCGACATCCAGGGCTGCGACTTCGTCTCCGACACCCGTCTGGTGTGCGCCTCGAACGACGCGTCCAAGGAACTGTTCCCCGAGGACCGCCCGGTCCTCCAGGTCGACCTGGAGCGGCCGCTCGACGGGAAGCCGGTGACCGGCCGCGTCGCGAGCCTCTTCGCCGCGCCGCAGCGCAGCATCTGCTCGGGATCGTTCGAGACCGAGGGCATCGACTACGACTCCGCGCGCCGCACCCTGCGCGTCGAGGTGGTGCCGCCCGCGCCGTGCCTGGTGACGACGGCGGTGTACGCGTACAAGCCCACGACCGGCTGAGAGCCCGTCTTTGAACCCCCGTCGTCCGCGCGGAGCGCGGGCGCAGCGGCGGTCGGTGCGTGTGATCGGTGTGCGGAGTCCCCGGTCATGTGGCGGAGCCACCTGTCCGGGGACTCCGTGCGCCGAGCACGCGTGCCGGGCGTCGGGGCGCAGGCGGGGGTTCAAAGACAGGCTCTCGGCGCACGCCCCGTCCGCCTGACGGACAGCACGTGTGGGGCGCCGCGAGGCAGGGGAAGGTCGTGATCATGACACAGCACGACCAGGTGACCGCCGCCGTCCCCGGCCATGAGCGGCGCCCGATACGACAGTTGCTCGCGGCGTCGGTCGGCAACGCCGTCGAGTGGTACGACTGGTACGCGTACACCTTCCTCGCCACGTACATCGCCGACCAGGTCTTCCCCAAGAGCTCCGGCAATTCGCTCGTCCCGCTGCTCTCCACCTTCGCCGTCTTCGCGGTGGGCTTCTTCATGCGACCCGTCGGCGGCCTGCTCATGGGCGCGGTCGCCGACCGGCGCGGCCGCCGGGCCGCGCTGACCGTCACGATCCTGCTCATGGGCGGCAGCAGCCTGCTGGTCGGCCTGACCCCGACGTACGCGGCCGTCGGCGTGCTCGCCCCGGTCGTCCTCGTACTCGCCCGGCTGCTCCAGGGGCTCTCCGTGGGCGGTGAGTTCGCCGCGTCGACGACCTTCCTCGTCGAGTCGGCGGGCCCCGGGCGGCGCGGCCTCTTCTCCAGTTTCCAGTACGTCTCCACGAGCGCGGGCCAGCTCGCCGCGTCCGGCGTCGCGGCGCTCCTCGTCGCCACGCTCTCCGACGGGCAGATGGACGGCTGGGGCTGGCGGCTGCCCTTCCTCGTGGGGGCGGCGCTCAGCCTGGTCGGCTTCTGGATCAGGCAGGGGGCGCACGAGACCCACCGGGCGCCCGCGGAACCGGACGACCGGCCCGGCCTCTTCGACGCGCTGCGGCACCATCCGCGCCAGTCCCTGCTGATCTGCGGCATCACCGCGGGCGGCACCATCGCCTACTACACGTGGACGTCGTACCTGCCGACGTATGCCGAACTGAACACGGACATCAGCAAGAGCCAGGCGCTCCTCGCGGGCACGGTCTCTCTCGCGTTCTTCGCGGTGCTCCAGCCGGTCGGTGGGCTGCTCTCCGACCGGGTCGGGCGCAGGCCGCTGCTGCTCTTCTTCGGCATCGGCTTCGCCGTCCTGAGCGTGCCACTGCTCAAGTCGCTCACCGGGTCGTTCACTTCGCTGCTGCTCGTGCAGTGCGCGGGCATGGTGCTGCTCACCGGCTTCACGTCGATCTCGGCGGCGGTGAACGCGGAGGTGTTCCCGGCGCGGGTGCGGGCCGCGGGGATCGGTTTCCCGTACTCGCTCACCGTGGCCCTGTTCGGCGGCACGGCCCCGTACATGGGCACCCTCTTCAAGGAGATCGGGTCTCCCGGGCTCTTCCCCGTGTACGTGGCCGTGCTCTGTGTCGTGTCCTCGGCGGTCTACCTGCGGTTGCCGGAGACCGCGCACAAGGCTCTCGACTAGCGCCTCAACGCTGCCCGGCCGCCTGGTCGCCCACCACGGCGATGGAGCGGCCCGCCCACTCCGGGGCCTCTTCCGCGAGACCCGTCAGGCGCTCGCAGATCTCCGCAGGGAAGGGCACCGCGCGGCCCGCGTTCTGGTCGACGTGGAGCGCGAGCAGTTCGGTGGTGGCCACGGGGGCGGCGTCCGGAGCCGGTTCGTCGCCCTCGTCCTCCACCGCGTACATCTCGTGCGTGAAGCGTGCCTTCTTGGCGTCCGCGCCCAGCAGCCGGGTGCGGACCGCGAGGTGGGCTCCTTCGGAGACGTCGTTCAGGTACCGCACGTGCGCCTCGACCGTGTAGAGGGAGCAGCCGGTGGACTCGCGGTAGCCGGCGTGCAGGCCCGTCTCGATCATCATGGCGTCCGTGGCGTAGCCGAAGACGAGGACGTAGAAGGCCTCGCTCATGTGGCCGTTGTAGTCGATCCACTCGGGGCGGACGCGGTGGCGGGCCAGGGGCAGGGGCTGGACCTGGGGCTGGGGCTGGGCCTCGGGCCGGGTCTGGGACTCGCTCACTTGTCGCCTCCGTTCAGTCGGCCCGTGGCGCGCAGGACGTCGATGACGCCCTGGTCGCGCTCGGCGACGAGGTCCGCGATGGTGCGGCCGTCCGCCGCGTCGTCGCAGCCCGCGACGACGGCGTCGTACAGCTTCTTGTCGAGCTCAGGGGCTTCGAGCCGCGTCCAGGGGGACTTCAGGGACGGGCCGAAGTGGTCGAGCATGTGGGCCATGCCGCCCTCGCCGCCCGCGAGCGCGAAGGTGAGCATCGGGCCCATGAACGCCCAGCGCAGGCCGGGGCCCTCGGTGATGGAGTCGTCGATCTCCCGCACGGTGGCCTCGCCGTTGGCGACCATGTGCAGGGCTTCGCGCCACAGGGCTTCCTGGAGGCGGTTGGCGATGAAGCCGGGGACTTCGCTCTTCATGGTGATCACGGACTTGCCCGCGACCTCGTAGAAGCGGGACGCCCACGCCACGGCGTCGGCGTCGGTCCGCTCGCCGCCGACGACCTCGACGAGGGGTATCAGGTACGGCGGGTTGAAGGGGTGTCCGACGACGAGGCGGCCCGGGGTCGCGGCCTCGGTCTGCATGTCGGTCATCGGATAGCCGGAGGTGGAGGAGGCGATGACGACACCGGCCGGGGCGGCGGCGTCGAGGCGCGCGAGCAGGTCGCGCTTGAGCTCCAGCTTCTCGGGGGCGCTCTCCTGCACGAACTGGGCGTCGGCGACGGCCTCTTCGAGGGTCGCGGTCACGGTGAGGCGGTCCTGCGAGGCGCCCTCGGCGAGTCCGAGCTGGGTGAGCGCGGGCCAGGCGGCCTCGACGAGACGGCGCAGCTTCTGTCCGGCGTCGGGGGCGGGGTCCCAGGCGGTGACGTCGTAGCCACGGGCCAGGAAGTGGGCGACCCAGCCGCCGCCGATGACACCGGCGCCGACGCAGGCGACGCGGCGTACGTCTTCAGGGGCGGTGTTGCTCATGGTGAGGTCCTCTGTGGGGGTGGGGTGAAGGCGTGAGGGGGGGCAGCGCGGCGGTGTCAGGAGCGGGGCTTCAGGCCGAGCTTCTGGCGGGCCTCGTCCGGGGTGGCGACGCGCGAGCCGAGGTTCTCGGTGATCTGGACGGCGCGCTCGACGAGCTGGGCGTTCGTCACCTTGTTGCCCTTGCCGAGGTAGAGGTTGTCCTCCAGGCCGACGCGGACCTGGCCGCCGAGCAGGATGGACTGGGCGACCCACGGCATCTGCATGCGGCCGAGCGCGAAGCTGGCCCACTGGGCGCCTTCGGGAAGCATGTTGACCATGGACTGCAGGACGCCCGGGTCGGCGGGGGCGCCCCACGGGATGCCCATGCAGAGCTGGAAGACGGTGGGGTTGTCGAGGAGTCCCTCGGCGAGGAGCTGCTTGGCGAACCACAGCTGGCCGGTGTCGAAGATCTCCAGCTCGGGGCGGACGCCGAGCTCCTGGATGCGCTTGGCGCCCTGGCGGAGCATGTCGGGCGTGGAGATGTAGAGGTTGTCCCCGAAGTTGAGGGAGCCGCAGTCGAGGGTGCAGATGTCGGGGAGGAGCTCCTCGACGTGCGGGAGGCGGTCGAGGCCGCCGACGAGGTCAGTGCCGGGCAGCTCGCCGAGGTCCTGCAGCGGCACGATGGGGTCGATGACGAGGTCGCCGCCCATGCCCGCCGTCAGGTTGATGACGACGTCGGTGCCGGTCTCCTTGATGCGCTCGACGACCTCGCGGTACAGGCGCGGGTCGCGGGAGGGATCGCCGGTCTCGGGGTTGCGGACGTGGATGTGCACGACGGCGGCGCCCGCCTCGGCGGCCTCGACCGCCGAGGCGGCTATCTGCTCGGGCGTGACGGGCACGTGCGGGCTCTTGCGGACGGTGTCACCGGCGCCGGTCAGGGCGGCGGTGATGATCACGTTGTCGTTCACGGGCATGCTGAACTCTCCCTCGGGGGTGGGGTGTTGTGTGAAGTCTTCGGCGAGCGGTCAGTGCGCGGTCAGCGTGGCGTCCACGTAGGCGACGAGGGACTCGTGCATGTCGTCCGGGCTCGTGCCGGGGCTGTCCGGCGCCGAGGCCAGGACCTGGGTGGCGAGGCCGTCGATCAGCGCGGTCAGGCGCAGCGCGGCGGCCTCGGGGTCGGCGAGCCGGAAGACGCCTTCGGCGATGCCGCGGCGGATGACGTCGGCGACGGTGGTGCGCCACTGCCGGTAGTAGTCGGCGTGCAGCCGCCCCATGGCGGTGGAGCGGGCGGCCTCCGCCCACAGGTCGAGCCAGACGCTCCACTGCCAGCGCTGCTGCGGGGTGCGGGGGATCTGCAGCTCGATGAGCTGGCGCAGCTCGTCCGCGGTGTCGGCGGCGTCCGCGATCCGGGCCGCGCGGCGCGCGGTGTCCTCGTCCATGCACCAGCGCACCGCGGCTTCGAGCAGGTCGTCGCGGCCCGGGAAGTGGTAGTGGATGGCGGCGGTGCTGGTGTCGCAGGCCGCGGCGATGTCCTGGACGCGGACGGCGTGGAAGCCGCGCTCCGCGATGAGCCGGACGGTCTCGCGGACGATCTGCAGGGGGCGGCCGCCCTCGGGTGCCACGGCACGCTCGCGCCGCACGGCGGGCTCCGGGGGCCGGACGGCGCCGAGCAGCCAGCCCGCGTCGACCCCGCCCGTGTCCGCGATGCGGGCGAGCTCCGCGGCCGTGAAGCGCCGGGTGCCGCCGAGCGACCGGGAGAGCTTGGAGGGATCCATGACGATGCGGCGGGCGAATTCGCGCTGGGTGACACCGGCGTCGGCGATCACCTTGCGGACGCGGTCGGCCACCTCGGGGTCGTACTGCATGGTCGGCGACCCTACCCGCGCGTTGCGGCGAACGCAACGCGCGGGCGGCGTTCCTCTCCGAGATTCACCAGGTTCTACTGCGATACCGGGTGGGAATTGCGATTCTGACTGACGAATCAGTCGGATGCGTCATGCCGCTCCCGCACCCCGCTGACGAAGTCGTCGAGGAACGGGTCGGCGATCTTCACGGGCCCCCGCTGGTGGTGCTCGGCGGGGTCGACGGTGATCTTCGCGATCCGCGCGGCGACGTCGTCCATCGCCTCGCGCTCCCGCCGCGCCCCCTGCCCGTCGCCGTCCTCGATCGCGGTGAGCGCGGCGAGCCCGTGCCGCAGCGCCTCGCCCCACAGCTCGGTGGCGTCCAGCCAGCGGTCGGCATCGTGCAGGAACTGCCGGTCGGGAACGCCGGAGCGCAGGGCGGCGGGCGTGCCGCCGATCTCCTTCGCGACAGGGGCCAGCGCACGGATCGCGGCCCGCGGATCGGTTGCGTACGTCTCCCAGAAGGCGGCCAGCTTCGGGCCGAGGACCGGCGACTGGGGCTGCCAGTTCTTGGCCCCGAAGGTCGGCGCCAGGTGGTTGAGGTCGACGAAGACCTGCACGGCGTCGGCCGTGCGCGCGTCGCCGCCCGCGAGGTACAGCGCCGCCTGCCGTCCCGAGCGGGTGCGGTCGTACCCCTGGTCGTTCCAGGAGAAGTCGTTCATGGTGAAGACGGCGAGCTTGCTGGCCGCCTCCTGGTTCATCGGGTTCGACACGATGCCGCTGAGATGCCCGGAGAGGCCCTTCTCCCGCTTGTCGTAGGGCGCGAGGAGCAGCCGTCCCGCGGTGCGGGCGAAGTCGTTGACCGGGTAGTTGTCCCAGACGAAGACCTTGCGCCCGAAGAGCGCCGAGGCCTGTTGGGCCTGGGAGTTGGTGATCTCGGGCGGCACGGTGTCCGTGCCGGTCCACATCACCTCGACGGCCGGGTCGAGGTCGGCGCGGAGCTTCTGCTTGTACGCGGTGTCGGTGAGGTCGGCGTACTCGGTGGGCACGGTCTGCAGCGGGTTCGTGCCCTCCTTCCGCCCGATGAACTCCCGCTGGACGGTGTTGAGGAGGCCCACCTGCGCCGCGGCCGCGGGCCCGCGCCCCGGCGCGCCGAACTTCGCCTCGTCGGCCGCGCAGTTCCACTTGGTATAGCTGATGTCGTCGAGCGGAATGGAGAAGGACCGTACGCCGAGGTCGTACATCGACTGCAGCTTGCCCGTGAGCGCCGCGACGTCGGCCGGGTCGGAGTAGCAGATGGAGGCGCCCGGCGACACGGCGAACGTGAAGCGGACGTGGTTGGCGCCCGCCCGGTCCACGAGCTTCCGCAGCCCGTCGAGCGTGTCCGCCGGGTAGGGGTCGCGCCACTTCTCGCGGTGGTAGGGGTCGTCCTTCGGCGCGTACACGTACGTGTTGGCCTTGGTGTCGCCGAGGAAGTCGAGCTGGTCGAGGCGTTCGGTCTCCGTCCAGGGCGGGCCGTAGAAGCCCTCGATGCTGCCGCGCAGGGGCATCGAGGGGTGGTCGGAGATCTCGGCACCGGCGACCGACGTGCGCGTGCTGAGCTGACGCAGGCTCTGCACGGCGTAGAACTGCCCGGCCGCGTCCGCGCCGCCGAGCGCGACGGTGCGGTGCGCGACGCGCAGCGCGTACCCCTCGGGCTGCTCCGGTACGTCGGTGCCGCCGAGCGCCTCCGCGATGTCGGGGCGGGTCGCCGGGCCGAGCAGGACGGTGAGCGGGGCGCGCCCCGACGCCTTCCCGCGTACGTCGATGTCGCGCACCCCATGGGCGCGCAGTATCCGGGTGAGCCGGTCCCTGGCCGCCTCGTCCGTGCCCTCGCCGACGACGAGTTCGGCGCGGCGGGCGAGGGGGACGTCGGCGCCCGCGCGGGACATGTGCTGCGGGGCCGGGGAGACGACGGGGAGGGGACGCTGTTCTCCGCGGTCGGGGCTCGCGGTGGCGGCGGGGGCGAGGGGCGCCGCGAGGGCGGTGAGCGAGAGGAACGCGACACAGGTTCGGACGCTGGTTCTGGTGACGTGCGGCATGCAACCTCCAGGTGGCGTCGTACGTGCGTTGGTGGTGCCTTTCGGTCGGGGGCGGTCGAGGTCGGTCGGAGGCCGTGGGAGTCGGCGGGGGTCAGTCGCGGGTGTGTTCGCGGTACAGGTCGAGTGCGCCGTCGAGTTCCAGGGCGAGCACGGTGCAGAGCGGGTCGAGGTGGTCGTCGGTGAGGTGCACGTACTCCCAGCCGGGTACGTCGCCGAGGCCGCCGACCCGTTCGTGGCGCACCTCGGTGTCCCTGCCGAGCACGCGTGCCGAGCGCACCGCGTTGCGGACGCCGCGCAGGACGACGTACTCGTTGGGCCGGTCGAAGAGGAAGAGGTAGAGGGTGCGGCGGTCGGCGGAGAGCGTGGACGGCCCGTAGAAGTGGCCGTGCGGCAGGCCCCGCACCGTCCCGTACACGGCATCGGCGTGCCGCCCCGTCCACTCCCCCAGCGCTTCGAGCCGTGCCGTCTGCTCGGGCAGCAGCGTGCCGTCGCCCTTCGGGCCGATGTCGAGCAGCAGGTTGCCGCCGCCCCCGATGGTCTCGACGAAGATGCGGATCAACTGACGCGGGGACTTGTGGCGGGTGTCCTGCGGCTGGTGGCCCCAGGAGTCGTTGACGGTGAGGCACAACTCCCAGGGCTGGGCGGGCGGTTCGATCGGCACGCCCTGTTCCGGCGTGGCGTAGTCGCCGTGTCCGGCGAGGCGGCCGTTGACCACGGTGTGCGGGCTGAGCGCGGCGATCTCCTCGGCGAGCTCAGCCATCCGCCACTGCTCGGGGCTGCGCTCCCACTCGCCGTCGAACCACAGCAGGTCGGGCCGGAACCGTTCGAGCAGCTCCCTCACCTGGACGCGGTGGAAGGCGAGGAACTCCGCCCAGCGCTCCGGCGATTCGTCGCCCGCGACCGGCATGGAGTAGGGGTTGCCGCGCTCGGCCGGGTCCTGCCCCTCGGGGCGCACGGTGGCGTAGTCCGGGTGGGACCAGTCCAAGTGCGAGTAGTACAGGCCCACTTTGATGCCGCGGGTACGCAGGGCGGCGACGTAGGGAGCGATGAGGTCACGGCCCGCAGGGGTGCGCTTGACGACCGACAGGTCGTTCGCTGCGGTGTCCCAGAGGGCGACGCCGTCGTGGTGCTTGGCGGTCAGGACGGCATAGCGGGCGCCCGCGCGGACGAACAGGTCCGCCCACCCCACGGGGTCGTACCGTGCCGCGGTGAATCCGTCGAGCTGGGCCATGTAGCGGTCGTAGGGCACCCGCCCGTCGAAGAACGACCAGGACTCGGCCACTCCGTCCACGCTGTAGATCCCCCAGTGCAGGAAGATGCCGAGCTTGGCGTCGCCGAACCAGGGCTGGATCACGGGTGGTTCTCCCTCGGTGGGTGGTTCCCGGTCGCCGGTCAGGAGCGCGAGCAGGCTAAGTCGCTCAAGGTTCCGGGGACAAGAGGTCGGAGGTCTTCTCGTCTTCTTCTCCACGAGTTGCCTCCACCGCTCCTCGTGGTCTCCTCATGACCCGCCTCGGAACACCGCTCAGTAGGCTCGTCGGATGGAACGTCATGAACGCGTCGCAGGGGCCGTCGTCGGGTCCGCCGTGGGGGACGCGTTGGGCGCTCCCTTCGAGTTCGGGGACGCGCACGCCTTCTCCGCGCGCTTCCCGGCCGGGGACGGCGGGCGCGGCGGCGAGATGTGCGGGGGCGGCGGCTGGGACCCCGGGGAGGCCACGGACGACACCCAGCTGGCCGTGCACGTCGCCGACTCGCTGCTGGAGCGCGACGGCCTCGACCTGCCGGACATCTTCGCCCGCTTCCAGCGGTGGGCCGCCGACGCGCCCAAGGACATCGGGCTGCAGACCGAGGACGTCCTCACCAACGGCAGCCCGTGGAACCGTGCCGCGCAGGCCCACTTCGAGGTCAACCTCCGCGCGGCGGGCAACGGTTCGCTGATGCGGGCCACCACGTCCGCCGTGTACTTCGCCCCGGCGGGGCAGTCCGCCACCCTGGACGCGGCCCGCCGCATCGCCGCCCTCACCCACGGCGACCGGGCCGCCTGGGAAGGCACCGCCCTCTTCCACGAGCTGCTGCGCGTGGCCCTGACCGGGGACGACCCGCTCGCCGCGCTCCCGGACGCCCTCCCCCTCGTCCACCCGGACCACCGCGACCGCTACGCCGTGGTCCTCTCCCCCGCCTGGCACCCCGACGACGCCACCGAGTTCAACGGCGCGGTCTGGCCGTGCCTCGGTTCCGCCGTGTGGGCGCTGCGTACGACCGGGTCGTACGAGGACGCCCTGCGTGCCGCCGTCGACCTGGGCGGCGACACGGACACCGTCGCCGCGGTCACCGGGGCTCTGGCGGGAGCCCGGTACGGGATCGGTACGATCCCCGGCCGTTGGACCGAACCCCTCCATGTGCCGCTGCCGGGGGCGGCCGCGCCCGGCCGGGTGCTGCGCCTCGCAGACCTGGTGGAACTCGCCGAGCGGCTCGACTCCGGGAACCACACGGCCACATGAGGCACTCTTCCTTGTGTGTCGCACGCATCTTCGCTTCCCCCACCGCGCCCACCGCTGCCCGCACCCGGCCACATGGTCGTGTGCGGCGGTGACAACGTCCTGGCCCACCGCCTCGCCGCCGAACTCCGCGGCGTCTACGGCGAACAGGTCGTCCTCGTCCTGCCGCCCGGAGGCGGCGAGCCGAGTCGGCTGACGGGGCGGGCCCGGACGACCGCACTGATCGGACGTATCACTGCCGCGGTGTCACGCACCACCGGCACTGGGAACGGGTCCGCGAACGGGAGCGGGAGCGGAAACGGGCAGGGCAATGGTGATGGCGGCGCGGCGGATCTGCCGCGGACCCTCGAAGCCGCCGAGCTCACCGACGACGTCCTCGTCGACGCGGGTGTCCCGCAGGCCGCCGCGCTCGCGCTGATGCATGACGACGACGAGACCAACATCCGCACGGCGCTGGCGGCGCGACGGCTCAACCCCCGGCTGCGCCTGGTGATCCGGCTGTACAACCGCAAGCTCGGCCAGCACGTGGAGGAGCTGCTCGACCAGGCCGCCGCCGTGGCGGGCCTGGCCACCACCGACGCCAGCGTCACCGTCCTTTCCGACGCCGACACCGCGGCGCCCGCCCTCGCGGCCACCGCGGTCGCGGGGACCAGCAAGGTCGTGCACGCCGACGGGCTGCTGCTGCGCGCCGTGGAGCGCACCCCGCCCGCGCCGGGCGAGGTGGCGCCGCGCGGCCTCGCCACGCTCGCGCTGCTCTCGTCCACCGCCAACGACCCGGCGGGATCGGAGGGTTCCGACGACGCGGGCGTCGGCGCGGGGCCCCGGCTGCTGCCCGACGACGACGCCGTCACGGCCTCTCCCGGGCGGGGCGCACTGGTCCTGGAGGCCGTCTCGTACTCGGGGTCCGCCCCGCTGCCGCCCGGGTTCCTCGCGGGGCGCGGGGTGCCGCTGCGGGAGCTGTTCTCGCGGCGGCTGCGCTGGTCGGTGGCCGGGTTCGCGGCGGCCGTCCTCGGCATGGCCATCGCGTCGATCGTCACCACCAAGGACACCACCCCGCTGCACGCGACGTATCTGACGCTCCTCGACCTCTTCTCGATCAACGACCCGGCGACCGAAGGGCCGATGAGCCGCCAGGTCCTCCAACTCCTCGCGGGACTGGTCGGGCTGCTGCTCCTGCCGATCCTGTTCGCCGCCGTCCTGGAGGCCCTCGGCACCTTCCGCACCGCGTCCTCGCTGCGCCGCCCGCCGCGCGGCCTCTCGGGCCACGTCGTCCTGCTCGGCCTCGGCAAGATCGGCACCCGGGTGCTCGCCCGGCTGCGTGAGCTGGACATCCCGGTGGTGTGCGTGGAGGCCGACCCCGAGGCCCGCGGCATCTCCCTGGCCCGGCGCCTGCGCGTGCCCACCGTGATCGGCGACGTGACGGAGGAGGGTGTCCTGGAGGCGGCCAAGGTGCACCGCGCCCACGCACTGCTCGCGCTGACCAGCGCGGACACCATCAACCTCGAAGCGGCGCTGTACGCACGGTCGGTGAAGCCCGATCTGCGGGTGGCGCTGCGGCTGTACGACGACGAGTTCGCGACCGCCGTCTACCGCACCCTGCGCGCCGCGCACCCCGGCGCGCTGACCCGCAGCCGCAGTGTGTCCGCGCTGGCCGCGCCCGCCTTCGCCGGGGCGATGATGGGCCGCCAGATCCTGGGCGCCCTGCCCGTCGAGCGCTCGGTGCTGCTCTTCGCGGCGCTCGACGTCTCGCTCCAGCCGCAGCTCACGGGCCGCAAGATCGCCGAGGTGTTCCGTCCCGGGGCGTGGCGCGTCGTCGCACTGGAGCGCTCGTCGGACCAGGAACCAGGCCTCTCCTCCGGCCTGGAGTGGGAGCTCGACCCGGACTACCAACTGCGCCCCGAGGACCGTGTCGTCCTGGCGGCCACCCGTCAGGGACTCGCCGAACTCCTCGCGCGCAGACCGCTTCCCGCCCAGCCCTGAGAAGCTGTTCCCACCGGGGTGGCAGGGCGCCCCGGGGCAGGCGCGAAAGGGGACGGAGCGATCGTTGCCACGGGAGTGCAGGGGCAGCCCGAAGGGCTCGACGGGCTGCTGCGGGAGGTGCGCCGTCAAGCCGGGGGCGAAGCCGAGCCGGACATACGCAGGGTGCTCGACTGGCTGCACCGGCAGACCGGCGCCCACGTCGCGCTGGTCGCCCACGACACGCGCACGGTGGAGTCGGCCACCGCGGACTTCCCCTCAGGGGTGTTGCGCCCGATCGCGCCGCTGCTCGCGCGCTTGTGCGCCGGGCAGCTGGCCTCGGCCGTGACCCAGGCCGAGGGGCTGCACGTGCGCTGTGAGGGCATCGGGCCCCACGGGCCGCGCCCGGTGCTCGTGGTGGCCGGTGCCGTGGAGCCCGCCCCGGAGACGGCCGCCCTCGTCCCCCACACCAGCAGTGTCCTCGCCATGCTGCGCCAGGCCGGGGAGAGCGATCGGAGCATGCGCGACTACCAGCGCAAGGCACGTCAGTTGCGGCTCGCCGTGCTGCACGCGCTGATGGCCGGAGGGCCGGTGCTGGCCCGTCGGATGACCGGTGGTGACGTGCCGCCACTGCTGGAGGCCCGACGGCTGCGCATCCATCTGCTGCGCTGCCCGTCGGCCGACCGCGACCGCATCGCGCAGCTCCACCAGGACCCTTCCGGCTACCACGGCCGGGACATGGTCGTGCACTGCCCGGCCTTCAATGAGCATCTGATCTGCCTGGTCGCGGACGACGAGGAGGAAGGCACCCCGGGCGGCCGGGCCCGGCAGCCCGGACTGGGCGAGACCCTGATCCGTCTGGTCAGGGACAACCCGCGCTATGCGCTGGGCATCAGCGGCGCACACCCCCTCGGGGCGACGGCCGAGGCCTACAGCCAGTCCGCCCACGCCCTGGCCGCCGCCCGCACCGCCCCCGGCCGCGTGGCCTTCTACCACGGCCAGACCTCGCTGCAGAGCCTCCTGCCCCGGCAGCCCGCGGCCCACTGGGCCCGCACGCTCCTGCAGCCGCTGGACTCGGTCCCCAGGACCAGCGCCGACATCACCCGCCTGGCCATGACCGCACCCCGGTCCGGTGTGGCGCGTCTGCTGGGCCTCAGCCGCAACACCGTCACCGCGCACATCAGACAGGTGGAACAGGCCCTGGGCCAGGACCTCACGGACGTCCGGTGCCATGCCGCCGTCCACCTGGCCCTCGCCCTCAGCGGCTCCGCCCCCGGCCCCGGCCCGGCGGACGACGACCGTCAACCGCCGCCCGGCCTTGACGACCTGCTGGCCGTCGAAGCCGCGGCCGCCTGGGCCCAGGCGCTGCTCCGCCCCCTGCACGCCCGCCACCGCCGCACGCTCCAGGCCTGGCTCGACACCGACACCGACGCCCAGCAGGCCGCCCTCCGCCTGGGCATCAGCCGCAACACCGTCCGGGCCCACCTCCGCGCCGCAGAGGCAACCCTGGGCGTCGACCTCCTGACCCACGGCACCGGCATCCCCGACCTCGTCCACGCCCTGCACATCCTCGAGCTCCGGCTGCACTGAGCACCGTGCACAACTGGGCCCCACCGTTGCGCACCGTGCACCATGGCCGCGGGGTGCCCGCCCCCCTAGCGTCTGCAGTGCAGCAATTCATTGCGGCGAACGGCGAGCTAGGGGGGAAGCACAGCTGTGGGGGAACTCGGACGGCACGTGGGAGTGGAAGAACTGGTACAAGCCCGCGTTCGGACCTGCCGAATTCGGCAGCCTCGACGCGGACACCGACAGCTCCTCGTGGTCCGTGAACACCGGGGGTGGCGGCGCCCTCTGCTACTCCTCGCTCACCGCGTACTGGGAGTGATCCTGCGTACCTGGGCGCATCGGCCCGGGCACGCGCCGGGCAACGACCCGTGCGGGGGACGGGTCGTTGTGCGGTCGGCGTCGAGGGGTGGCGGGCCCGCCCGTCACCCCTCGACGGGCGGCACCGGCAGGACCTGTCGCAGGTGGGGGTCCGGGTGGAAGTCCCTGCGCCACTCGCGCGGGTAGCCGACGGACGCCTCGATGTGCGGGACACCGTCGTGCACGGTGGTGCGCGGGATGTGCAGGTGGCCGTAGACGACGGCGGCCGCCTCGTACTTGACGTGCCAGTCGGCGGAGCGCTCGGTACCGCACCACAGGGCGAACTCGGGGTAGCGCAGGATGCGGGTGGGTTCGCGCAGCAGCGGCCAGTGGTTGATCAGGACGGTGGGCAGGCCCTCCGGGCGCTCGGCGAGCCGCTCCTCGGTCTGCTTGACCCGGGCGCGGGACCAGTCGTCGCGCGTCGCGTACGGGTCGGGGTGCAGGAAGTACTCGTCGGTGCAGACGACGCCCGACTCGTGGGCGACCGCCAGCGCCTCCTCCTTCGTGTGCGTGCCCTCGGGGCGGAAGGAGTAGTCGTAGAGGAGGAAGAGCGGGGCGACGACGACCGGGCCGCCGGGACCGCGCCACACGGGGTAGGGGTCCTCGGGGGTGGCGATCCCCAACTCCCGGCAGAGCCCGACGATGTGCTGGTACCTCGCGTCGCCGCGCAACTGGACCGGGTCGTCCTTGGGGGTCCACAGTTCGTGGTTGCCCGGCGACCACACCACCTTGGCGAAACGTCCGGCGAGCGTGCGCAGCGCCCACTCGATGTCGGCCATGCGCTCGGCGACGTCGCCGGCGACTATCAGCCAGTCCCCGTCCGATTGCGGCCGGATGGTCTCGACGTACTTCCTGTTCTCCGCGTACGCCACGTGCAGGTCGCTGATCGCGAGCAGCTTCGGGGTCTTCTCGGATGCCATCACGTTGCGAGGCTAACCGAGCCGGACCGCGGCGCGGCCGCCGAGTCTCATCGCAGCTCGGCGACGCGCCGCGCCAGTGCCCTGTTCATCGCGTGGAACTGCGGCAGCGTGTCGTCGTTGAGCTTCCCCTCGACGAAGGGCACGGCGACACCGGTGAAGCGCTCGCTCTGGGTGAACCGGACGCGGTCCGCGCCGATGCGCTCGATGCGGAAGCGGTGTTCTCCGTCGGCGATCCAGCCCGGCGGCACCTTGCCGAGCCAGCGCAGCTCCGCGTTCCGCTCGACCTCCTTGATCTCGGGCTCGAACTCGGTGTCGCCGCCCGCGTCGTGCATGCGGTTGCGCATCGTGGCGCCCTCTTCCAGGCGCCCGTCGTGGGACGTCACCTCGGCCCGCGTGATGAACGGGTTCCACTCGGGGTAGCTCTCGAAGTCGGTGAGCACCCGCCAGACCTCCGCGGGCGTCGCCCGTATCTCCGTCGACGCGCTCAGGCGTACGGGCCGGGTGTTCGTCCAGACCGTGTAGCCCGCGAGGAGCACGACCAGGGTCAGCAGGCCGGTGACCACGGGGTGCCTGCGCGGCCACACCCGCTTCTTCGCCGGAGGAACCAGTGAAGACAACGGGCCCTCAGTGGTGATCGCCCTCACCTCGCCGGACAGCCAGGTACTCCTCCGGCGTCGCCTTGGGCACCTGCGCCTTGGGGCCGTACATGGCGCGGGCCAGCCGCGCACGGATGCGTTCGGCCGGGCGGACCTTGCGGACGACGCCGTTGGCGTCGACCACGGGGCCGATCTCGTAGGGCCGGGGCTGTTCGTGGGCGGTCAGGCGGTACAGCTCGGACTGCGGGAGCCGTTCGTGGACCTCGACGTACTCGCCGTGCGGGAGGCGTTTGATGGTGCCGGTCTCCCTGCCGTGCAGCACCTTCGCGTGGTCCCTGCTCTGCAGTCCGAGGCAGATGCGGTGCGTGACGAGGAAGGCGAGGACGGGCACGACGAAGGCGCCGATGCGCACGAACCACGTGACGGCGTTGATGGAGAGGTGGAAGTGGGTCACCCACAGGTCGTTGCCGCCGCCGACCATCAGCACGCCGAACAGCGCGAGCCAGGCGACACCGAGGCCGGTGCGCACCGGTGCGTTGCGCGGCCGGTCCGCGATGTGGTGCTCCCGTCGGTCGCCCTTGACCCAGGACTCGATGAACGGATAGACGCCGATGGCGAGGAGGATCAGCGGGAAGAGCGCGAAGGGGATGAAGACGCCCAGGTTGAGCGTGTGGCCCCAGGCGTTGATCTCCCATCCCGGCATCACCCTGATGAGCCCCTCGGAGAACCCCAGGTACCAGTCGGGTTGGGCGCCGGTGGAGACCAGGTCGGGACGGTAGGGGCCCATCAGCCAGACCGGGTTGATGGTGGCGAGACCGCCCATGATCGCGAGGACGCCGAAGACGAGGAAGAAGAAGCCGCCCGCCTTGGCGATGTAGACGGGCAGCAGCGGCGCCCCGACCACGTTCTTCTCGGTCTTGCCGGGACCGGCGAACTGGGTGTGCTTGTGGTAGAAGACCAGGATCAGGTGGACGACGACGAGCCCCAGCATGATGCCCGGCAGCAGCAGGATGTGGATCGGGTAGAGCCGCGGGATGATGTCGTCCCCCGGGAACTCTCCGCCGAAGAGGAAGAAGGAGAGGTACGTCCCGATGACGGGGGTGGCGAGGATGGCGCCCTGCGCGAAGCGGATGCCGGTGCCGGAGAGCATGTCGTCGGGGAGCGAGTAGCCGGTCAGTCCGGTGATGATGCCGAGGAACAGCAGGGTCCAGCCGAACGTCCAGTTGAGTTCGCGCGGTTTGCGGAACGCGCCGGTGAAGAACACCCGCATCATGTGCACGAGCATCCCGGCGACGAAGACGAGCGCGGCCCAGTGGTGGATCTGCCGGATCAGGAGGCCGCCGCGCACCTCCATGCTGATGTCCACCGTGGATTCGTACGCCCGGGTCATCAGGATGCCCTTGAGCGGCACGTACGACCCGTCGTACGCCACTTCGGTCATGCTCGGATCGAAGAAGAGGGTCAGATAGGTGCCGGTCAGGATGATGATGATGAAGCTGTAGAGGCAGATCTCCCCGAACATGAACGACCAGTGGTCGGGAAAGATCTTGCGCATCTGGCTCTTGGCCAGGGAGTTGATGCCGAGTCTGCCGTCCGCCCAGTCGGCGACCCGCTCTCCTTTGCCGAGCCGTACAGGTCGTGCACTCGTCGTCCCGGTGGGCTCGATGCGTCCGCTCATGCGACTCCCTTTCAGGCGGTTCCAGGGTAGGTCGCACGGGTGACGGTTCCAACAGCCGTGGAAGTGACAAATCAGCCCGCGGGTGTCAACCGGTGCAATCTCAGGGCGAGTTGGATCTCCAGGGTGCGGGCAGGCGTGTTCCAGTCGTCGCCGAGGAGCCTCGCCACGCGTTCCAGGCGCTGCACCACCGTGTTCACGTGGACGTGCAGGGCGGTCTTGGCCTTGGTGAGGCTGCGGTCCTGGCCGAAGTACGCCTCCAGGGTGCGCACCAGGTCCGTGCCGCGTTCGGCGTCGTAGTCCAGGAGGGGGCCGAGCGTCGCCCTGACGTAGCCGCCCAGGTCGGCCTGTTCGCCGATGAGCAGCCCGACGAAGCCGAGGTCGGCGAGGGCCGCGCCGTGCCCGGTGTGGCCGAGGGCCCGCAGCGCGGAGAGGCAGCGCAGGGCCTCGGCGTGCGCGGCGGGCAGCCCGGCGGGGCCGGTGGCCGGGCCCGCGGCGCCCACGGTGACCGGGGCGCTCACGGTCTGGCCCAGTGCGGCGGCGAGCGCGGTGGCGTCGCCGCCCGGGGTCACGGCGGGGGCCACGATGACCACGTTGTCGTGGTGCAGCCCGGCCAGACCGCTGCGGGTGCGGGCGGTGCGGTGTGCGGCGGCGAGCAGCCGCGGCCGGGGCGCGCTCTCGCTGTGGGCGACGAACACCGCGTGCGGGCGGTCGAGCCGGACGCCGAGGCGGCGGGCGCGCCCGGTCAGGCCGACGGGGTCGCCGGAGGTGGCGAGCAGGTCGCCGAGGAGTTCGCCGCGCACCCGGTCCTCGGTCTCGGCGACCGACCGGCGCAGCAGCAGGAGCAGCGCGGTGACGACGCCCGCCCGCTCGAACAGCCGCCGGTCGGTGTCGTCGAGTTCGGCGCGTCCGGTGAGGGCGATGCTGCCGAGGAGCTCGGGCCCTGCGAGGACCGCGCACACCCAGGTGCCGTCCTGCGGCACGGCGCGGCCGCTGGTGCGCGAGGCGGCGACGGCGGTGGCGGGCGGCGGCAGGGGGCCGGTGCCGGTGCGGGCCAGCTCGACGCCGTCCGCGTCGTGGATGAGGGCGCCGCCGTCGAGGAGGGCGGCGATGCCGTCGGCGACCTCGTCGGCGCCGCCGCCGCGCAGCACGAGATCGGTGAGCTGGTCGTGGGCCTGCTCGGCGCGGCGCATGGCCCTGCTGTGCGCGCGGATGGTGTCGGTGGCGGCGTTGAGGTCGACGAGCGCGGCCCGGGTCTCTTCGAGGAGGCGGGCGCCGTCGATGGCGATGGCGGCGTGGTCGGCGAGGGAGGAGAGCAGCACGATCTCCTCCGTCGCGAACTCGCGGGCCGCGCGGTCGGCGGCGTACAGCACGCCGATGACGCGCGAGCCGAGGCGCAGCGGCACGCCGAGGATCGCCCGGAGCCCTTCTTGGCGGACGGCGCTGTCGATGGCGTCGGTGTGGTGGAAGCGGGGGTCCTGCTGGTAGTCGCCGGTGACGTAGGGGCGCGCGGTCTGCGCGACGAGGCCGCCGAGCCCTTCGCCCATGCCGAGCCGCAGTTGCTGGAAGGCGGCCGCGACGCTGCCGTCCGTCACGCGCATGTAGGTGTCGCCCGCGGTCTCGTCGTTGAGCGAGAGGTACGTGACGTCGGTGCCGAGGAGCAGTTTGGCGCGGCGCACGATGGCGCGCAGTACGGCGTCCGGGTCGCGCAGGGCGGCCAGGTCGCTCGCGGTGTCGAACAGGGCGGTGAGTTCGGCCTCGCGGCGGCGGTGCGTGCCCAGGGTGCGGTGGATGCGCAGCGCGACGTCGGTGGCTTCGTCGAGGGCGGTGAGGCCGTCGGCGGTGGCACCGGCTTCGCGGGCGCGGGCCGCGGGGCGCGCGAAGTCCTCGGCGGGCGCGCCCCGGTCGAGCAGGTCGAGCAGGGTGCGCAGGCCCGCCTGGGGTTCGGCGTGGCCCGCGCCCTGGGTGGTGGGGAGCATGGGGCGATGGTCTCCCGGCAGGGTGGGTGCGGTCGATGGCCTGCTCCGGATCCGGTACGGACCATCGTGGGGCGGGGTCAGCCGCCGAGGGGGACGGAGCCTTCGCGTTCCGGTGCCGGGCGGGGCGCGGGCACCGCGGTCTCGTCCGCCGCCAGGTCGCGCCCCCTGGTCTCCCTGGCGAAGTGCACGGTGACGGCGGTGACGACTGCGGCCGCGCTCATGTAGAGGGCGATGGGGAGCGCGGATTCGTAGTCCTTGAGCAGTTCCACGGCGATGATCGGGGCGAGCGCCCCGCCGATGATGGACGCGAGCTGGGAGCCCATCGAGGCGCCCGAGTAGCGGACCTTGGTGTCGAACAGCTCGGAGATGAACGCGGCCTGCGGTCCGTACATGGCGCCGTGGAAGAGCAGCCCGACGGTGACCGCGAGCGCGATGACCGGGAACGAGCGGGAGTCGACCAGGGCGAAGAAGGCGAAGGCCCACCCCGCCATGCCGAGCGCGCCGATGAGGGTGACCGGGCGGCGGCCTATGCGGTCGGAGAGCGCGCCCCACAGCGGGATGGTGACGAAGTGGAACGCCGACCCGATGAGCACCGCGTTGAGCGCGTCGCTCCTGGGCAGGTCGAGGTGGACGGTGACGTAGACGAGGACGAAGGCCGTGAGGATGTAGTAGGAGATGTTCTCGCCGAACCGGGTGCCGATCGCGGTGAGCACTTCGCGCCAGCTCTTGCGGAACACCTCGACGACGGGCGGCTGTTCATGCGCCCCCTCCGCCGCGGCCGCCTCGGCCTTGCGCTGTGCCGCCAGGAAGACGGGTGACTCGGTGACGGAGATGCGGATCCACAGGCCGATCATCACGAGCACGCCGGAGAGCAGGAACGGCACGCGCCAGCCCCAGGCGAGGAAGGCCTCTTCGGACTGGACGGCGGCGAGGAGCGCGAGGACGCCGGTGGCCAGCAGGTTGCCGCCGGGTGCGCCCGCCTGGGGCCAGGAGGCCCAGAAGCCGCGGCTCTTGTCGCCGCCGTGCTCGGAGACGAGCAGGACGGCGCCGCCCCATTCGCCGCCGAGGGCGAAGCCCTGGACGAGGCGCAACACGGTGAGCAGGACGGGCGCGCCGACGCCGATGGTCGCGTGGGTGGGGAGGAGGCCCATCGCGAAGGTGGCGCCGCCCATCATCAGCAGGCTGATGACGAGCAGTTTCTTGCGGCCCATCCGGTCGCCGTAGTGCCCGAAGACGACTCCGCCCAGGGGGCGTGCCGCGAAGCCCACCGCGTAGGTGAGGAAGGAGAGCAGCGTGCCGACCAGGGGGTCGCTCGACGGGAAGAAGAGGCTGTTGAAGACCAGCGCGGCGGCCGAGCCGTAGAGGAAGAAGTCGTACCACTCGATGGTGGTGCCGACGAGGCTCGCGGCCACGATGCGGACGAGGCCGGCGCGGGCGGGCGGAGCGGTTCCTTGCGAGGCCATGTGCACCACTTCCAGGAGTTCTGCGGGGACGCTTCCGTACCGGCACAAGGTAGGAAACCGCAGATCAGTGGCGTATATGGCGGAGCACCATGGTTGTGCTCCCGGTGGTGTGACCGGCCACCACGAGGGGTGCAAGATCGGACAGAAGTTACTTTTTGGTATGGCGTGACTTCCCACGCGGCGCGCAGTAGAACTCGTTTCGATTCAGCCAAGAGTGAGGAAGGTCACATGAGCACTACACCCAAGCGTAGCCCTGCTTCTGACGGCCTGTCACGTCGAAGATTTATCGCAGGAACGAGTTCTATTCTTGGTGCCGTCGCCCTCGCGGGTCACGCCACCCAGGCCCACGCCAGGACGGCCGCGGCAGCCCCCATCGTCGACGGAGCCGCCGTCCCCGCGCTGGTGATCGGCTCCGGATACGGCGGCTCCGTCGCCGCCCTGCGGCTCGCCGAGGCGGGCGTCGACGTCCAGATGATCGAGATGGGCGAGGCCTGGGACACCCCGGGCTCCGACGGCAAGATCTTCGCCAACACCACCAGCCCGGACATCCGTTCCTACTGGCTCCGCACCAAGACCAAGCAGCCCATCAGCAACTTCCTCGGGTTCCCGCTCGACAAGAACGTCCCGCGCCACACCGGGATCCTGGACGCCGAGGAGTTCGGCGGCATCATCGTCTACCAGGGCCGCGGCGTCGGCGGCGGCTCACTGGTCAACGGCGGCATGGCGGTCACGCCCCGGCGCGAGAACTTCGGCGCCGTGCTGCCCACGGTCGACGCGGGCGAGATGTACGGCACCTACTACCCGCGCGCCAACGCGGGCCTGGGCGTCAACACCATCGACCCCGCCTGGTTCGAGACCGCCGAGTGCTACCAGTACGCGCGAGTCGGCCGCAAGCACGCACAGCGCTCCGGCTTCGGGTTCGTCTTCGTGCCCGACGTGTACGACTGGGACTACATGGAGAAGGAGCAGGCGGGCACCGTCCCCAAGTCGGCGCTCGCGGGCGAGATCCTCTACGGCAACAACTACGGCAAGAAGTCCCTGCAGCAGACCTACCTCGCCCGCGCAAGGGCGACCGGGCGCGTCACCATCTCGCCGCTGCACAGGGTCACTTCGGTCACCCCGGCGGCCGGTGGCGGCTACACGGTCACCATCGACCAGATCGACACCGAGGGCACCACCACCGCCACCAAGTCCGTGACGGCCGACAAGGTCTTCTTCGCCGCGGGCAGCGTCGGCACCAGCAAGCTCCTGGTCAAACTGAAGGCCACCGGCGCACTGCCCCGCCTCAACGGCGAGGTGGGCAAGGGCTGGGGCGACAACGGCAACGTCATGTGCGGCCGCGCCAACCACCTGTGGGACGCGACCGGCAAGCTCCAGTCGTCCATCCCCACGGCGGGCATCGACAACTGGGCCGCGGGCGGCGCCTTCGCCGAGGTCGCGCCGCTGCCCACCGGGATCGAGACGTACGCCTCGTTCTACCTCTCGATCACCAAGACCCCGCACCGCGCCGAATTCACCTGGAACGCCGCGGCGAACCGGGCGGAACTGAACTGGCAGACCGCCTGGAAGCAGGCGTCGATCGATGCCGCCAAGACGATCTTCGACAAGATCAACGCGAAGGAGGGCACGATCTACCGGACCGACCTCTTCGGCACGTACAAGATCTGGGGCGACCACCTCACGTACCACCCGCTGGGCGGTGCGGTGCTCGGCAAGGCCACCGACAACTACGGCCGTCTGGCGGGCTATCCGGGGCTCTACGTCATCGACGGCGCCCTGATCCCCGGCAACACCAGCGTCAACCCGTTCGTCACCATCACGGCGCTGGCCGAGCGGAACATCGAGAAGGTCATCGCGACCGATCTGTGAGTCAGGGTTTGGGCAGCACGCACACCGTGTCGAGGCCGAGCACGTGATTCAGCCGGCCGAAGGCCAGCCACGACCCGATGCTCATGCTCAGTTCGACGATCTCGGCCTGGCTGTAGTGCGCGGTCATCCGCGCCCAGAACGCGTCGTCCAGGTTGTGATGGTCCAGGGCGTACCGCTCGGCGTACTCCGCGGCCAGCCTCGTGCGGTCGTCGAAGGAGTCGGTGGTGCGCCACTGGGTCACCGCGTCCGCGAACCCGTCGTCGACCTTCTCGCCGTCGCGCTCGGTGCGCCAGTCCAGGCAGAAGACACAGCCGTTGATCTGGGCGACGCGCAGCCGCGCGGCCTCGAACTCGCGCAGGCCCAGGGTCGTGTGGGCGTACACCGCCAGCGAGAAGTTGGATGCCGCCGTGCCGATCCCGGGGACCATGTCGCCCCACACGTAGGGGATCGCTTCCTGTCCCTCGGGGATGTCGATGCGCAGGGAACCACTCATGGGTCACTTCCTTCCCAGTCGCCCCGCTGCCGGGCGCAGCGGGACGTCGAGCGCGTCATAGAGGCCCGGCTCGGCGTCCACGAGCCAGTCGACGGCGTTCACCAGGCGGCCCACCGCCGTGGCGTTGCCGCCCGCGGAGCGGTTCTCGCCCTCGTCGGTGGCCTCCACCGTGACCTCGATGCGCGGCCTGCCCTCGACGATCACGCGGTGGGCGCCGTCGCCGCCGTCGGGCGGGCTCGGCCAGTCCGGCGCGCAGGACGGGTGGATGCGGGTGACGTGCTCGATGACGATGCGGGGCTCGCCGCCGACGATGCCCTGCACCTCGAAACGGACCGCGCCCTGGGTGCCCGCGGCGAACTCCCCCATGGTCCGTGTGCGCACCGTGGCGTCGAGCGCCCGCCGGTCCAACGTCTCGCGTATGTCGTCGAGTTCCACGCCGAGCGCCCTGGCCATCAGCCTGATCTGCCCGCCCCACACCATGGTCGGCACGGAGGACGCGAGCATCATCGGCTCGTACGCCATCGGGTGCCCCATGCCGATCAGATCGCGGACCGCGTCTTCTTGGTCGTACGTCGAGTAGTCGAAGATCTCCTGGCAGCGGATCGCGTCGACGGTGGAGCCGAGCCCGCTGATCAGCAGCGGCAGGACGTCGTTGCCCCAGCCGGGGTCCACGCCGGAGACGAAGAGCGAGCCGCCGCCGTCCGCGACGGCCGCGAGCACCGGGTCCCTGAACTCCGGCGGCGCGCTGCGCTGGTCGTAGAGCGCGAACAGCGCGGGCGTGACGACCACGGCGCCCGCCCGCACCGCCCTGACGACGTCGGCGAGCGCCTCGTCGGGCCGCAGGTCGCCGGAGGCCGCGTACACCACGGCCCGCGGCCCCGCGGCGAGGACCGCCTCGACGTCATCGGTCGCGGACACCCCCAACTTCCGTCCGAGCCCCGCCAGTTCACCGGCATCACGGCCGACCTTCGCCGGGCTGTGCACCAGCACGGCCGCGAGGGAGAGCTCAGGATGGGCCTCGACGGCACGCACGGCCGCACGGCCTACGTTGCCGGTGCCCCAGACCACCGTGGGAATCATGCGCGGAGGGTAGCGAGGGGCGTCGACGGTTGACAGAGGCGCGGCCCGAGAAGAAAAGATATGTTCCCTTCCGCACCTCTCCGAAGTGTCGTACCGCCGGTAAGCTTTACGCATGCTCCTCGGGCGTTCCGCGGAATGCGCTCGTCTTCTCGCTCTCATCGACAAGGCTCGCGGGGGCGAGAGCGGCGCCCTGCTCATCCGCGGGGAAGCGGGCATCGGCAAGACCAGCCTCGTCAGTTACGTCGCCGAGCAGGCCGACGACCTGATGCGGCTCGGCACGCGCGGCGTCGAGGTCGAGTCCGACCTCCCCTATGTGGGCCTCGCCGATCTGCTCCGCCCCGTCCTGCACTTCCTGGACCGCATACCCGACCGGCAGGGCGCCGCGCTGACCGGCGCGCTCGCGCTCGGGCCCGCCGTCGCCCAGGACCGCTTCGCGGTCGCCGCGGGCACGCTCAGCCTGCTCGGCGCGCTCGCCGAGGAGGGCCCGGTCCTGGTCACCGTCGACGACGCGCACTGGCTCGACCCGTACTCCCTGGACGCGCTCGCCTTCGCCACCCGCAGGCTGAGCCGCGAGGGCGTCGTCGTCCTGTTCACCGCCCGCGAGGAGCTGGAGGAGGCCGCGTCGCGGCTCGCCTCCGTCGAGACGTTCACCCTCACCGGACTCGACCCCGAGTCCGCGCACCGGCTGATCGCCGAGGAGGGCACCGCGCAGCTCACCGCGCAGGAGGCGGCCCGGCTGCTCGCGGAGGCCCGCGGCAACCCCCTGGCGCTGATCGAGCTCCCCGCCCTCCTCGCGGGCAGCGGCGCCGACGACGACGGCGAAGGATCCGGAGCGCCCCTGCCCATCGGCGAGATGCTGGCCCACACCTTCGGCAGCGCCGTGGCCCGGCTGCCCTCCGAGGCGCAGGATGCGATGCTGCTGCTCGCCGTCCTCGGCACGCGTCCGCTTGCGGGCACCGAGGCGGCGCTGCGGGCGCACGGCCTCAGTTACGAGTCGCTGGAGGCCGCGGAGGACGCGGGCCTGGTCGTCGAGGAGCAGGACGGGTACGCCTTCAGGCACCCGCTGGTGCGCTCGGCGGTGTACCACGGCGCCACCCCCGTGCGCAGGCGCCGCGCCCACCACGCCATCGCCCGCTCCCTGCAAGGAGCGACCGCCCCCGCCCTGGAGCAGTACGCCTGGCATCTGGCCGCCTCCGGCGCCGAGCCGGACGAACACGTCGCGTCCCTCCTGGAGAACGCCGCGTCCGGAGCCCCCGAGACCCTGGCCTACCCGCTGGCCTCCCGGCTGTACGAACGGGCCGCGCGCTTCACCCCGGAGGGGCAGCGCAAGGCGGAGCGACTGCTGTGCGCGGCCCGCGCCTCGCAGGCCGCGGGCTCGCTGAACGAGGCGGCCGCCATCCTGGACCGCGCCCTGGAGCACGCCGAACAGCTCGGCACACAGCTCGACATCCGGCAGCTCCGCTGCTACCTGGACGTGCAGCGCGGCCGTCCGACACGCTCGCGCGAACTGCTCAGGTCGGCCGTCGACGAGGCGGAGAAGGTCGACCCGGCGCTCGCCGCGGTCATGCTCGGCGGCATCGCGCTCACCGAACTGGCCGTCGGCGACCTCACCGCGGCCCGCGGCACCTCGGCCGCGGCGATGGAACTCGCCGACTCCGCGCACGAGACGCTGCTGCCCGTGCGCCTCCTGCGCACCCTGGTGCTGCTGCTCGGCGGGGACGCCGAGGCGGGCCGCGCCCTCCTGCGCGAGCTGGCCGAGCCCCTCGCCTCGCCCGACCCCGCCTTCCCCTATCCGCTCGCCGGGGTGGGCGGCCTGTGCCACCTCGCGGCCGAGGAGCTCGACGAGGCGCACAGCATGCTGGACCGGGCCGCGTACACGGCGCGCGGTTCCAGCGCGGTGGGGCTGCTCTCGCACCTGCTGTGCACGCTGTCCGTCGTGGAGTTCTGGCGGGGCCGCTGGACGCCGTCGCTCGCCCACGCCGACGAGGCGGTGCGGCTCGCAGAGGCCAGCGGACAGCTGATCGAGGTGTCGCGCGGGCTGGCCGCCCTGGTCAAGACCGAGGCCGTCCTGAACCGCGAGGAGGACTGCCGACGGCACGCCGCGAAGGCCATGGAGTGGGCGGGCTCCGCCGAACTGCCGATGGACGCGGCGCGGGCGCTCGGCGGGCTCGGCCTCCTGGAGCTCGGGCTCGGCCGGTTCGAGGAGGCGGTGCACCACCTGGAGGAGGTGCGGGCGTTCTCGCAGCGGCACGGGCGGGGCGACGGCCTGTATCTGACGTGGGCGGCGGACCTCGCGGACGCGTACGTCCATCTGCGCAGGACCGACGACGCGCGCGAGGTCCTCGACGTCCTGGAGTACGAGGCGGGCCGCGGACACCGCCCGGTCACCGCGGGGGCGGCGGCCCGGTGCCGCGGACTGCTGGAGCCCGGGGATCCGGAGGCCGCTTCGCGGCACATGCGGCGCTCCCTCGCACTGCTGTCCGAGCGCCCCGTGCCCTTCGAGCGGGGGCGGACCGAGTTCGCGTGGGGCGAGCAGCTGCGCAGGCAGGGCAGGCGGAGCGAGGCGCGGCGGCTCCTGGAGCGGGCACTTGCCACGTTCGAGCGGCTCGGCGCGGCGGGCTGGGCGGCGCGGGTGGCGGCCGAGCTGCACGCCGCGGGCGGCACCGAAGTGCGGCCCGAGCGGGCGCCCCTGGAGCGGCTCACCCCGCAGGAACTGCAGGTCGCGCTGGTGGTCGGCCGGGGTCTCACCAACCACGAGGTGGCGGAGCGGCTCTTCTTGAGCGTCAAGACCGTCGAGTTCCACCTGAGCAACATCTACCGCAAGCTCGACGGGGTGCACCGCAGGGCGCAGCTGGTCCGCCTGCTCGCTCAGGCCTCCGAGGCCTCCGAGACGGCCGGGGTGTCCGGGGGCGCGGACGCCCCCGACGCCTGACCGTCCGGATCACGCGCGCCCAGGGCCCATTCGAGGACGGCCATGGCGCCGCTGAGCTTCATCGACGACTGCGTCCAGGCCACCGACCGCGGGCCGTCGAGGACCGCGCCGGAGACCTCTTCGCCACGGTGCGCGGGCAGGTCGTGCAGGAACAGGGCGCCGGGGCGGCGCGTCATGAACTCCTCGTCGACGTGGAACGGCCGGAAGCGTTCGCGCCATGCGGCGTCGGGCCTGCTGCCGCCCGTGGTCTGCCAGCGGGTCGTGTAGACGACGTCGACGCCGGTCGGCAGGGAACGGGCCGAGTCGCGGTGGGTGAGGGTGGCGCCGGTCCGGGCGGCGCGCTTCCCTGCCGTCGCCCGGAGGGTGTCGGGCAGTCCGTATCCGGGCGGGCAGGCGAAGGTGGCCTCGCAGCCGGGGATGCCGGACAGGGCGAGCGCGAGCGCTGTCGCGGTGGCGTTGCCCTCCCCTACGTAGAGGAGCCGCAGCCCGTCGAGGTTCCCCAGGGTCAGCCGCAACGTGGCGAGGTCGCAGAGCCCTTGGGAGGGATGTTCCTCCGGGGTCATCGCGTTGACGACGGGCAGGTGTCCGTGGCGGGAGAGTCGCCGCAGGTCGTCCAGGGGGCCCGCGGGGCGGGCGACGAGGCCGTCCAGCATGCTGCCGAGGGACCGCCCGGTGTCCTCGACGGACTCGCCGGTCGACGGCTGGAGGTCGCCCGGTCCGTAGGCGACGGGGCTGGCGCCGAGGCGGACGGCCGCGACGGTGAAGGCGGTCCTGGTGCGGGTGGACGGGCGGGCGAAGAGGACGCCGACCGCGGCTCCGGCCAGCGGGCGCGCGTGAGCGGCGGCGTCGTGGTGCAGTGCCACGGTCCGCTCCGCGAGTCGGGTGACGGTCGCCACGGGCAGGTCGGCCAGGGAGAACAGGCCGGTCTCGGGGACCTGGGGCGGGGCGCCGCGCGAGAGGGCCGGGGCTGGGCGCGTCATCGGCCGTCCCTGGCGGGCGGTCGCGGGCGGTCCGGTCCCCCGGTGAGCAGCTCCGCGGCGGCGAACGCCGCTGCCGCGCACGGCTCTTCGAGCACTCCGGTGTTGCGGAAGAGCCGTACGGTGTGCCGCGCCGTGGCCCGCAGCGCGCCCTCGCGCCGCCGGGTGCGGTAGCTCTCGGCGATGACCTGCCGCACGGAGTCGGGCCCGAGGCCCGCCACGGTGAGGGCGGCGCCCACCGGCCGCAGGTCGGGCGCGAGGACGGCGCCGATCAGCCCGGGCAGACAGCGGGCCACGCGCCCCTTGAGCGGTGCCGGCAGGTCGCTCCACAACTGCTCGAAGAAGCGCGAGAAGTACGCGTGGTGGTGGCCCTCGTCCCGTGCGTGGTCGCGGACGACGTCCCGCACCACGGGCAGCACCGCGCGGTCCCCGGGCACCTCCTCCAGGGCCGCGGGGACGAGCGTCTCGGCGACGACGACCTGCAGCAACTGCGCCAGCACCGGTTCGCCCGCGAGGAGTTCCGAGCCGATGCCGTCGAGCTGGCGCAGGAACGGGTCGAAGGCGTAGGGCAGCGGCGGGATGCCCGTCGCCGCGGCGACCTGCTCGACGACGTCGAGGCCGGCGAGTGCGTGGTAGCCCTCGTCGCAGTAGATGCGGCAGGCGTCCAGGCGCACCGCGGCGGGCAGCGCGAGGCCCGCCCGGCCGTCCGCGATGCGCTCGGTGGCCCGGTTGACCACGCGGGTCTCGAAGTGGGCGGTGAACGTCAGGTACTGGTACAGGTGCCGGGCGAGGAGCTCGTGGCGGCGCCGGTCGGGCAGTGCGGCGACCAGAGGGTGGGACCAGTACGGCACCAGGCGGGGCGGGAAGAACCGGGTCGCGGGATCCAGCGGTCCTGTCACGGTCCGGTGCGGGCCGCTGCGCACGCCCGACCTCTCGTACCAGTCCCGCCGTTCAGGAGGTTCGGGCCGCTCGAGGGGTTCGGGGGGTTCGGGGGGTTCGGGGTTCGTCATCTCTCCTCGGGTTCAGCGCGGTCGGCGGGGGCGGAGCGGCGGGGCTCGTGCCGGGTTCGCGACGAGCGCGTACGACAAGGGCGTAGGCGGTCCGGTCATCGACCGGACCGCCGGGGTTGAACCGCCCGGATTCCGGGCCCACCGCACGCCGTCGCCCGGCGACCCACAGCCTCGACGGCAGCAGCGGAGCGTGCCCGTGCACGGAGACGTTCCGCACCCGAGCGGGGGTGCCGTCGGGCACCCCCGTCCCCCGCCCTCGCGACGGTCGCTCCCCCGATCCTGAGCGGACCACCCGTTCGTACACCCCCGTAGTACGTCCGGTCACCGGATCTCTTTTCCCCCATCGGTGTTTTCAGGTCCGCCGCGGTTCCGCGACCGTGGGTATACCTTGGCCCCCTCGCGCGGGCGCGGTCGACCGTGAAAACCCTGGAGTCCGGGTCCGAGGGCCGGGGTGGGCGGCCGGGGCCCGAGGGGCGGGCGGGGCGGGTGGGACGTACGGCCGCGTGGCCGGGGGCTTCTCGGGAGCGGTGAGCCGGTGGTTTCCTCGTTCAACCACTTGGCCGGTCGGGTGAACCCAGGGTTTTCCTCGGGGCGTCCGGGGTGCTCAGCTCGCGCCCCAGCCGCCGTCCACGGGAAGCGAAGCGCCGGTGACGTAGCCGGTGTGGGGGCCGCAGAGCCAGCGGGCGACGGCGGCGACCTCCGCCGGTTCGATCAGCCGTTTGATCGCGGAGCGGTCGAGCAGGACGTCCGCGACGACGTCCTGCGGCGCGATGCCGTGCACGGCCGCCTGGTCGGCGATCTGGCCCTCGACCAGCGGGGTGCGGACATAGCCGGGGTTGACGCAGTTGCTGGTCACCCCGTGCGCGGCGCCTTCCAGCGCGGCGACCTTGCTGAGCCCCTCGAGGCCGTGCTTGGCGGCGACGTACGCGGACTTGAACGGGCTGGCCCGCAGCCCGTGCACGCTGGAGATGTGCACCGCCCGGCCCCACCCCTGGCTGTACATGTGCGGCAGGCAGTGCTTGAGCAGAAGGAAGGGCGCCGTGACCATCAGGCGCTGGAGCTGCTCGAAGCGGTGGGGGTCGAACTCCTCGATGGGGGCGACGTGTTGGGTGCCCGCGCTGTTGACCAGGATGTCGACGGCGGCGGGCAGGCCGGGGATCGCGCCCGCGTCGGTGAGGTCCACGGCGTGCGGGACACCGCCGACGGAGTCGGCCACCGCCTTGGCCGAATCCGCGTCGACGTCGACGACGTGGACCAGGGCACCGGCGGCGGCGAACGCCTCGGCGCAGGCCCGCCCGATGCCGCTCCCGCCGCCGGTCACCAGGGCGGCCCGGCCGGTGAAGTCTTCGCTCGTCATACCCGGAACGCTCGTCATGCCCGGAACGCTAAAGAAGCGGGGGCGGGTCCTCCCATGGTCGCGGGCACCACAGTGCGGGGCAGCGGGGTGTGGGCGGGCGCTGCACGGGGCGGGCGCCGCCCCAGGGGGCCGCGCACCGCGGAGGTTTGCCCGTACGCCGCGGCTACCGCGGACGGTGGACCGGGAAGTCAACTGACGGGTTGACGAGGACGGGCTCGTCGTCGCCGGGCTCACCGCCGGGACCCTGGCGGGCGCGGGCTTCGCGGCGAGCACCGGGGCCGTCGCCCCGCTCTCGCAGAACAACCTCGGCCTCAACAGCTGGGCGGCATTCCAGCGGTACCTCCGGGCGCACTGGAACTACACCGGCCCCGTCAACGGGGACCTCAGCTTCGCCACGCTGAAGTCGCTGCACAGGATGCTGCACACCGACTGGGGCCTGACCGGCCCGTTCGACGGGCATGTCGGCCCCGAATTCACCGCCGCGTTCCGGCGTTTCGCCAACAGCATCTGACCCACGGGAGTGCACCGCAGCCAGGTGACAACCGCGGGTTGACACCCTCTCAACTGTCAACCTACGGTTGTCACATGACGCACTCCTCAGGCGCCACGCCGCCTCCCCCTGTCCGTCTCGACGACCTCATCGAGGCCATCAAGAAGGTCCACACGGACACCCTCGACCAGCTCACCGACGCCGTGATCGCCGCCGATCACCTCGGGGAGGTCGCCGACCACCTCATCGGCCACTTCGTGGACCAGGCGCGCCGCTCCGGCGCCTCCTGGACCGACATCGGCCGGAGCATGGGCGTGACCCGCCAGGCCGCCCAGAAGCGGTTCGTCCCGAAGAAGCAGGGCGAGCAGCCGGACCTCGACCCGAGCCAGGGCTTCAGCCGCTTCACCGAGCGGACGAAGAACACCCTGATGGCCGCGCACAACGAGGCCAAGGCCGCCGAGCACGCGGAGGTGCACACCGCGCACCTGGTCCTCGGCCTGCTCAGCGAGCCCGACGCACTGGCCGCCCGGGCGATCCTCGCCCAGGGCGTCTCCCTGGACGACGTCCGCCACGCGGCCGCCGAGGTGCTGCCCGCGACGGCCGCCGAGGTGCCGGAGCTGGTGCCCTACTCCGCCGACTCGCGCAAGGTGCTCGAGCTGACGTTCCGCGAGGCCCTGCGCCTCGGGCACAACTACATCGGCACGGAGCACCTGTTGCTGGCCCTCCTGGAGCACGAGGACGGCGCGGGACCGCTCACGGGCCTCGGCATCGACAAGGCCGCGGCGACCGACTGGATCACCGAGACTCTTCGGGCACTCTGATCCGTACTCGACGGATTTCTACCTCTTGACGCCTAACACGCTGTTGCGCTAGGGACGTTCGCCGCCTACTGCGCCCACGGGTTCACCGGCCCCCGGCTCGGGGCCTCCCTCCAGGCCGGGCGCCCCAGGAGCCGCCCGTCGAGGGACTCGGAGTCCTCGACTACCACGCCGGACCGCCCCTCGAACAGACCGGCATCCCTGATTCCGCCATAAACTCTGCACTTGTCTAGACCCATTGACAGCCTTTGTGGCGCTCCCTAATGTCCCCAACACCGCTAGGAGAACGACACCACACATCGATCAAGCGTGGGGGGTTCGTGAACAGCACACCCGGTTCCGGCGACATTCAAATGGCAGCTCCCCACAATCGTGAAGGCCTGCCCATCGTCAGCCTCGATCAGGCCCACTCACCACAGAAGGTCCTGGCCCACGGCGAATTGCTGCGACGTTTCGTGGCGGGCCAGGAGATCAAGCCCGTGCACATGCGCATCGGCATCATGGGCGCCTGCAATATGCGGTGCAATTTCTGCAACTTCCACTCGCCCAACGAGGAGCAGTTCTACGACCTGTTCTCGTTCAAGGACTCGATCGCCACCGACAAGGCGGTCACGCTGCTCCGCGAGTTCGCCGAGAACGACGGCCGGGCCGTGACGTTCTGCGGCAGCGGCGAGTGCACGATCCACCCCGGCTATGCGGAGATCTGCCGCGCCGGGCACGCGGCAGGGCTGCGGATCGGGCTGATCACCAACGGCTCCCGCCTAGGCCGCCCGAAGGTCGCCGACTGCGTCGCCGAGACGCACACCTGGGTCCGCATCGGGCTGAACGCAGGCACGGAGACCACCTTCGACGACATCACGCGGGACCGCGAGCAGACGTTCTCGAAGTTCATCGGCTCGGTCGGCAAGCTCCGGGAGAACGCCGTCGACCCCGACTTCCGCATCGGCTTCAACTACGTGATCACCCTGCAGAACTACCGGGAGATCCTGGAAGCGGCCCGCATCGCCCATGAGTCCGGCGCGCATTACGTGCGTTTCGAACCCGAGTTCTACAGCGCACTCGGCCACGAAACCATCGAATCCGTGATGTCGGAGATCTCCGAATCCCTCACCCGTGCCGCCGAGCTCTCCACGGAGGCCTTCGAGGTGTCGGTCCCCAAACTGGACCGCGGCCCGATGGACCAGGTGGAAGAGGTCGAGGGCGACTTCGAGCACTGCCACTACAGCCGATTCGTCACCGCCGTCGGAGCCGACGGAAATCTCTACCCGTGCCCGCAGGTGCACCTCAACAGCCGCTATCTCATCGGCAACGTCGTCGAACAGGGATATGGGGACGTCCTCGACGGCGGCCCGCGCGCCGAATGGGAGGCGTCCAACCCGCGCAGGACCGACCTCTGCAAGTCGTGTTTCTACCGGCCGCAGAACGAGCTCCTGGAACTCCTCAAGCGCGGTCAGATCAAACTCGACGAGGCCCTGGACGCCTACGCACTGGAAGTGCCGAGCACCCTGCACGGCGACTTCGTCTGAGCCGCGCATGCAACTACGTCACCTCCGCGGGCTCCTCGCCGTCGAACCGGCCCTGCGGTACGCCAAGAGCGCCGAGGAGCATGCCGTGCGGGCCCGCAGGGTGCGCGACGTCGTCGAGCGGCTGGCCCGTGTCGAACGGGCCCCGCTCGTCACCGTCGGAAGCACCCCGGCGGTACGCGACGGCCTGCACCGCGAGCGGCTCCTGCTGGAATCCCCCGTACGTGGCTCCTTCCACGGCACCCTCCTCGCCCCGCCGGACGCGGCGCCCGGCCCCGCCGGCCCCGCCGTCCTCGTGCTGGGCGGCAAGAACGCGCGCCTCGACCAGCTCACCGGCGACGTGCCGCCGGACCACCCCGACCGCAACGTCGCCGAGCAGCTGGCGCGGGCCGGCTTCGTCACGCTCTCCTTCGACCACGGCATCGGCGGCGCGCTGGACGCCGGGCGCAGGGCGGGCAGGGACGAAGGGACGCTGCTGGCCCACGCGTTCGCGCTCACCGGCCGCTCCCTCCTCGGCGCCCTCACCGGCGACGCCCTGGGCGCCCTGGACGTCCTCGCCGCGCACCCGCTCGTCGATCCGCGCCGCGTCGGCCTCTTCGGCCACAGTCTCGGCGCTGCGGTCGCCCTGCACACGGCGCTGCTCGCCGGGCGCCCCGGCATCCCGCTCTGCGCGGCCAGCCACCTCGGCAGCTACCCCGCCCTGTTCGAGAGGCTGTTGACCGGCCACGAGGGAGCGGTGCTGCCCGGCATCCTGGAGTACGCCGACCTGCCCGACCTGTACAGCACCCTCGCCCCGGCCCCGCTCCAGCTCCAGTACGGCACGGCCGACAGTTACCTGGACCCCATCGACGCCCGGACGGCGGCCGACGCGGTGCAGGAGGCGTACGCGGCCGCGGGAGCCGATGCGGAGGTCCACGAGCTCGCCATGGGACACGGCACCCACGTGGGCCACGCGGCGGACTTCTTCACCCGCACGCTCACCGAGGGCCCGCCCCTCGAAACCGGCGTGCCCGCCCAGCGCATCCACTTCGAGGTCGCCGAGCGGCGCGCCGTGCTCGACCGCGTCGATGCCGCCCTCGCCTCAGGCATCCTCACGCAGGGCCCGCAGGTGGCCCGTTTCGAGGAGCTCGCCCGTCCCTGGACCGGCGTCGACACCGCCGCGGTCGCGTCCGGATCGGCGGCCCTGGAGATCGCGCTGCGCATCATCGGCGTGGCGGGCCGCAAGGTGCTCGTACCGGTCAACACGTTCTTCGCCACCGCGGCCGCGGCGGTGCGGGCCGGGGCTGCCGTGCACTTCGTCGACATCGAGCTCGACGGCCTCGGCATGGACCCGGACGCCCTGCGCGCCGCCCTCGACCGACACCCCGACACCGCCGCCGTCCTGCCCGTCCACATCGGCGGCATCGTCTCGCCCTCCCTCGAAGCAGCGCTCGCCCACTGCCACGAGCGCGGCATCCCCGTGGTGGAGGACGCGGCGCACGCCTTCGGCGCCATCCTCGACGGACACCCGGCAGGGAGCTTCGGCCGGTTCGGCGCCTTCTCGTTCTTCCCCACGAAGGTCGCGGTGAGCGGCGAGGGCGGTCTGCTGACCTCCGCGTCGGCCGACGACCTGGAACAGGTGCGGCGCTGGCGCGATCACGGCAAGAGCGCCCAGGGCTCCACGCTGCACGACCGGCCCGGCGGCAACTGGCGGCTGAGCGAACTGCACGCCGCCGTCGGCACGGTGGACCTGGAACGCTTCTCCGGCACGCTGGCCGCCCGCCGGTCGATCGCCGCCCGGTACGACGCGCTGCTCGCCGACGTGCCCGGGATCCGCCCGCACGCCGTACCCGCCGCGGCAGGCAGCAACTACTACAAGTACCTCGCCTACCTGGATCCTGACGGGCCCCTGGACCGTCCGCTCCTGAAGAAGCTCCTGCGGGAGCGGCACGGCGTGTCGCTGGCCGGTGAGGTCTACGACCATCTGCTGTGCGACCACCCGCAGTTCGCGGCCCAGCGCCGACTGGACGCAGCGGGCGGCCCGTTCGAGCGGGCCCGCTGGTTCGCGCGGCACCACGTCGCGCTGCCGCTGTACCCGTCCCTCACGGAGACGGAACAGATCCGGGTGGTCGCCGCACTCCGCAGCGAGCTGCCGTGACCGGCGCGACCACCGTGGTCTCCGCCTTCCGCAGGGGCGAGTGGCGGACATCGCTGGACCGGGTGCCGCTGTCAGGACCGGCGGGCAGGGAGCTCGCCATGGTGCCGGAGATCGTCGCCGACGCGGACCGGCGGCACTGGGACGCCGCCCTGCCCGGATTGCCGCTGCTCACCGGACGCCGTGAAGTCCTGCTCACCGCACTGGAGTTGTTCGACAGCGGCACCCTCACCGTCGGTGGCATCGGCGAGCAGAGCGCCGAGGCCTTCCGGGTGGCGCTGTGGGAGAGCGCGGGGCTGCCGGGCCCGCTGGTCGACCGGTGGTGCGCGATGCTGCGTGACGGCGTCCTGAAGAAGGACGATGCCCCGGAGCCCGACGGCGCACTGGCCCTGGTCGCGCTGCCGGGCAACACCTTCACCTGCCTGGACGCGGTCTGCGACCAGGCCGAGCGTTCGGCCGGGGTGTGGCTGCGGCCGAGCCGACGTGAGCCGCTCTCCGCAGCCCGGCTCGTCGCCGCCCTGCTCGCGGCGGGCTGGCCCCGGGCCCGCCTCGGCTTCTACCCCGGCGAACAGCGCGCCCTGCAGGGCCTGTTGCGGCTCACGGACCGGCACGTCGTCTACGGCGGCGCCGGTCTCGCCTCCGCCGTCCGCTCCTCCCCCGCGCTCACCCTGCACGGCCCGGGCCGTGGCTGCGCGCTGGTGCCCGCGGGCATGCCGACGGACGACGCCCTGGCCTGGCTGCTGCCGTTGATCGCGGCCGATTCGGGGCGCTTCTGCAGCAACGTACGGACCGTCGTCTGCGAGGAGCCCGACGCCGCCGAGTCGCTGGCCCTGAGCCTCGCCGCCGCGCTCGACGCGCTGTCGCCGTTCGGCGCGTGGCCGCTGACCGCCTTCCGTGAGCCGGACGCGGCAGAGGCCGCGACGCGTGGCATCCGCGACCGTCTCCACCCCGGCGACCGCATCCTGACCCGTCGGCCGCCCGTCCTGCGCAGCGCGACGAACGACGTCCACGCACTGCCGCACATCGCCCTGCTCGACGGCCACTTGACGGTGTTCAAGCCCCCTCATCATCCACTGATCGGCCATGAGGTCCCCTTTCCCTTCGCCGCCGTCCTGAGCGCCTCGCCGCAGGCCGCGCGGGCCATCGCCGCCGACTCCCTTTTCGTGTACCGCCCAGCGAAGTGAGGCCCGCATGACCACCGCCTTCGGCACCCTGCCCGACAGGCTGCGCGAGCGCGTCCCGGAGCTCGGCATCGATCTCGACACCTGGACGCGCCGCATGATGCGGTGGCACTTCGAACCGGAGACCGGCAGCCCCTTCTGGGTGGCGCGGCGCGAGAAGCTCGGCTTCGACCCGGTGGAGGACATCGGCGGCTTCGCCGACCTGGACCGCTTCGGCCTCTTCGACAAGGCCGAACTGCGCGCCGCGAACGCCCGCGACCTGCGCCCCCGCGGCTACCACGACCAGCCTTTCCGGGTCTTCGAGACCGGCGGCAGCACGGGCGCGCCCTGCCGGATCATCAACGTCACGCGCCTCGCGTACGACGTGGAGATCTACCGCACCGTGCTGGAGGCGCGCGGAGTGGCAGGCGGCGACGTGCTCGCGATGACGCCGAGCGGGCCGCACGCGTACGGGCACTTCGTGGAAGGCCTCGCGGACAGCTGGCGCGGCGCAGTGCACGCCATCGACTTCGATCCGCGCTGGGTGAAGGCCGCGCTGCGCTCGGGCGGCGAGGCCGACACCTACACCGCCCACCTGATCGACCAGACCCTCGCCCTGCTCGCCGCCGAGCACCCCTCGCTGCTCTTCACGACCTCGCGGCTGCTCGTGGAGCTCGCGATGCGGCTGCCCCGGCCCCTGCACACGTACGGCATCCGCGCGGTCTGCACCGGAGGCACCTCGTGCACCGCCGCCGAGGCCGAGTTCCTGCGCGAGGAGCACCTGCCGGGCGTGCAGTGGATCGACACGTACGGCAACACGCTGGTCGGCCACGCCCTGCAGGCCGACGCGGTACCGAGTACGTCCGCCGTGCCGGGAGCGTCCGCCGTACCTGGCGGCACCGGGCACTCCTACCATCTGCCGCCGCCCTTCGCGGTGCTCAAGGTCGTCGACCCCGCCGACCCGTGGCACGAGGTCGAGGTCGGGCAGCGCGGCCGCGTGCGCACCACGACGCTCCTGGAGGACCTCTTCCTGCCCAACCTCCTGGAGCGGGACAGCGCGGTCAGGACCGGCCCGCACCCGTGGTTCCCCTGGGACGGGGTGGCCGCCGTGCGGCCCTTCCTGGACTCCGGGGCCGCCGAGGAGGCGGTGGAAGGCGTCTACTGACCGGTCCCGTCGGCCGGTCCACCGACCCGAAGGATCGAGGGACACGCATCGTGAACCTGTCGTCGAACGGCGTACCGATACCCTTCACGCCGGAACTCTTCGGCCCCCTGCGCCCCAGCGCGGACCTGCTGGAGCCCAGGGACGCCGACGCGCTGCGGAAGCGGCTGCACGCGGACGGCTATCTGTACCTGCCGGGCCTGCTCGACCGTGCGGAGGTGCTGCGGCTGCGCGGCCGGTACTTCTCGCTCTTCCCACCGGGACTGCTCGCGCCGGGCAGCGGGCCCGAGGACGGGGTGTTCTCCGGCCGCGTGCCCGAGGGCGTCCCGCACTACGGAGTGGCGGGGCACCCGGCCTACGCGTTCGTGCGCTCGGCGCCGTTCCACGACTTCGTGGCCAACCCCGTCCTGTCGACGCTCGCCGCCCAACTCCTCGACGCGAAGGCCGAGATGCTGCCGCGCCGCATCCTGCGCCACTTCCACCGCGGCACCCGGCGCGCCTCCCGGGCCCATGTCGACTTCGACTACATGGACGAGGGTTCGCCGCGCGTCGTCACCTTCTGGATCCCGGTCGGCGACTGCCCGACGCCCACCGGCCCGCTGGTCTACCTGGAGGGCTCCCACCGGCTGCCGCCCGAGGAGTACGCCCCGCTGCGCGACATCACCGACCGCCCCGGCGACCGGCGGCAGATCTGCCACGACCTGGAGCTGACCGCCCGCACGCTCGACCGCCGCTGGCTGTACGCGGACTTCGCGGCGGGCGATGTGATGGTGCACCTGCCCCGCATCATCCACGCGTCCCTGGACACGACGACCGACGCGATGCGCCTCTCCGTGGACACGCGGTTCATCCACTCCGGCGACAGCCCGGACCCTCGCTGGCTCCGCCCTTGGTCGGCGGACGACGGGGCGTGAGCCGCCCCGCCCCGCACCGCTTCATCCCCACGGCCGCACCGGCCGTCCGCCCGCCGCGTCCGACCGCTCCGCCGCCACGATCACGTCGTCGACCAGGCGGGCCTCCCCCACCGGGCACACCGGGTCCGCCCCCGTCGCCACGGCGTGCGCGAAGTCGGCCAGCAGGGGCTGGTGGGGGTTGGCCGCCGGAGGAAGCAGGGACGGCGGCCCAGGGGGTGCGTGCATCCGGCCGGAGTCCAGTGGGGCGAGCGTCACCGTGCGGCCGCCGCCGGTCAGCCGGACGAGGTCCACGGGCGAGCCCTCGCCCCACTCCACGAGACAGTGCGCCTGCAGACCGGAGCGCCAGGCCAGGGTGAGCTCGGCGCGCCGCTCCGCGCCGTCCGGGAAGCGTCCGCCGAGCCGGGCGGTCAGCTCGTGCGGCCGCCCGAACAGGTGGAGCAGCAGGTCGATCCGGTGGCTTCCCGCGTCCGCGAGGACCCCGCCGCCGGACAGGGCGGGGTCGGTGCGCCAGCGCATCGGGTCGTCGGGCCCGGGCGCGAAGGCGCACCGGAAGCGCACCTCCACCCGGTCGGGCGTCCAGTCGTCGAGCTCCTCGCGCAGCCGTCGCACGGTGGGCGCGAGCCTGCGGTAGTAGGCGACTCCCGCGCACCGCCCCGCCGTGTCGAGCGTGGCCCCCGTGCCGAGGCCACCGGCGAGCGGCTTCTCGATCAGGACGGGCAGGCCCGCTCCGAGCACGGCGCGGGCGAGCGGCACATGATGGACGACGGGAGTGGCGATGTACACGGCGTCGACGCCGGACAGCAGCACGTCGATGTCGGTGCCCGAGCCCGCTACGCCATGCTGCTCGGCGGTGCGCGCGGCGCGGCGCGGGTCGCGGCCCCAGAGGGCCACGGGCTCCTCGCCGAGCGCGTGCAGGGCAGGCAGCACGCGGCGCGTCACGATGTCGCCGTATCCGGCGATGCCCCACCTCACGCGGCTCTCCTCCGCCCGCTCAGGGGACGATCGCCACCTTCAGCGTCTCGGGCGGCGGACCGTCGTAGGGGGCCTGCTCGGCATCCGGGTAGAGGGCGCGGCTCGCGGAGAGCTGCTCCATGGCCTTGGGCAGTTCGTCGAGCGGGTACGTGTGCGTGTGGAGGTCGGGCAGGCGCAGGGCGTCGGTGCGGCGGTGGGCGAGGCGTTCGGCGACGGCGAGGGCTTCGGCGCGCGCGGTGTCGAGGGGTTCCGCGGAGCTGTGCACGCGCAGGCCCTTGCGCTCCCAGGTGACCAGGTCGACGGTGACGTGCGTGTCGACGTGGTGCGTGCCGAGGAGGACGACGAGGCCGTTCTGGCGTACGAGTCCCACGCAGGCGTTGAGCGTCGTGGGGGTGCCCACCGCGTCGACGGCGACGTCGAAGTCCGCACCGACGGCGGCCAGCTGCTCGGAGCCGCCGTCCACGCGCCGGATCGCGTCGGCGCCCGCCGCGGAGGACCGTTCGAGCCGCCAGTCGTCGAGGTCGACGGCGACGACCTCGGCCGCGCCGCGCGCCACCGCGACCCGCAGCGCCATCTGCCCCACGGGCCCCTGCCCGACGATCACGACGCGGTCGCCGAGCCGGATGCCGCGGGTGGCGTGCACCGCCAGCGGCAGGAGTTGCAGGAGTGCGCCCTGCTCGAAGGGCACCTCGTCGGGCAGGGCGCCCACGGATATCTCGCGGGCCAGCGCGAACTCGGCGTACCCGGTGGTGAGCGGGGTGCGCACGAAGACCCGCTGGCCGGGCACCACGCGCCGGACGCCCGCCCCGGTCGCCTCGACGACCCCGGAGATCTCATGGCCGAAACAGCCCTGGGAGCAGTGGTCGCGCAGCCCGTAGTAGTGGAAGTAAGCGAGGTCGCTGCGGTTGCAGACCGTGCAGGCCCGCACCCGGACCAGGACCTCCGACGGACCTGGCTCCGGCACCGCCACGTCCGTGACCAGCCTGATGTCGCGCCTGCCGACGAGTTCGTACCTGCGCATGGACTCTCTTCCCTTCAGCGGATGCGACCTGCGGAAGTTCCAAGGATTCCCCAACTCGCGCCCCATCATGGTGGATTCGCCCGGCTCGACCGGTTCCGACTCCTTGACAGCCCGGTTTGGTACGAGCCAATATCCACTATCCGATTGGCCTGGACCAATTGGCAGGAGCCCCGCCGCACATTCCGTGCACCATACGTCCCACGTACCCGCAACTTCGGAGGTCGCGCCATGGCACCGAGCAATGACCCGACTCTGGAGCGCCTCGCCAACTCCGTGCTGCAGCCAGGATTCGAGGGCACCACGGCCCCCTCCTGGCTGCGCCGCAGGATCGCCGAGGGCCTGGGCTCCGTCGTACTGTTCGCGCGGAACATCGAGACGCCCGAGCAGGTCTCCCGGCTCACCTCGGACCTGCGCGCGGAGAACCCCGACCTGATCGTCGCCATCGACGAGGAGGCGGGCGACGTGACGCGCCTGGAGGCGTGGACCGGCTCGTCCCGGCCCGGCAATCTCGCCCTCGGCGCCGTCGACGACATCGACCTGACCGAGCGCGTGGCCCACGACATCGGCCGCGACCTGCACGCCGCGGGCGTCTCGCTCAACTTCGCGCCCAGCGCCGACGTGAACTCCAATCCGCTCAATCCGGTGATCGGCGTCCGCTCCTTCGGCTCCCGCACCGACGTCGTGTCCCGCCACACGGCCGCCTGGATCCGCGGTCTGCAGCAGGCCGGCGTCGCCGCCTGCGCCAAGCACTTCCCCGGCCACGGCGACACGGTCGTCGACTCGCACTTCGGCCTGCCCCAGGTGCAGGGCTCCGCCGAGGAGATCGCGCTCACCGCCCTGCCGCCGTTCATCGCGGCGATGGAGGCGGGGGTACGCGCCGTGATGACCGCGCACCTGCTCGCCCCCGCCTACGACCCGGACCTGCCCGCGACCCTCAGCCACCGCATCCTGGTGGAACTGCTGCGCGGCGAGCTGAACTTCGACGGGCTCCTTGTCACGGACGGCATCGAGATGGGCGCGGTCACCGACCGCTACGGCATCGACGGCGCGACGGTCAAGGCGGTGGCCGGTGGCGTGGACGCGGTGTGCGTGGGCGGCGAGAGCGCCGACGAGGCCACGTTCGACCTGCTCTCCACCGCGCTGGTGAAGGCGGTCATCGACGGCACGCTGCCCGAGGCCCGGCTCACCGAGGCGAGCAGGCGCGTACGGGAGTTCGCCGCCTGGTCCGGCGAGCGGTCCCGGGCCGTCGCCCGCGCGGCGGGACCCACCGACATCGGCCTGGTCGCGGCCCGCCGGGCCGTGCGGGTCCACCACCGCTCCGGCACGGCGAACGCGGCACTCCCCGTCGCGGGAGTGCCGCACGTCGTGGAGCTGTCCCCCACGATGAACCTGGCCGTCGACGGCCACACCCCCTGGGGCGTCGCCGTACCGCTGCGCGACCTGCGTCCCGGCACCACGTCCGTCCGCCTGACCGAGCCTGAGCTCGCCCACGCCGGGGACCTCCTCGACCGGGAGGCCCTGACCCCGGCGACGGGCCGCGCCCTGGTGGTCGTGGTCCGTGACGCGGCCCGGCACCGCTGGATGACCGACACCCTCAACCGCATCCTGCGGTGCCGCCCCGACGCCCTGGTCGTGGAGATGGGCGTCCCGGCGGGTGACGCACTCGGCGCCACCCACCTCATCACCCATGGTGCGACCCGTGTCTCGGGCATCGCGGCGGCGGAACTCCTCGCAGGGGGCGGACTCACCCCTTCAGCGGCCCCTCGCAGCTGAAGTCGGCGCTGCCCGCGCGGCCGTCGGACCAGATGTCGACCTTGCCGAACGAGCAGTTCATGTCGGCCAGGTTGTTGTCACCCGCCGAGGACCGTTCGAGGAGGAAGTAGTCGACCGTCTCCGACATGTCCTTGAACACGGCGTCGGTGTCGCCGGACGCGCTGAGGTTCGCGGTGATCCGGCCCGTGCAGGTGTACCGCGGACGCTCCGGCGCGCCGTTCGAGCGGCAGTCGGGCGTGATGCCCGTCGTCGCCTTGACGGAGGCGCGGACCTGGTCGGCGGTGGTGTCGCGGAGCTCGGCGAGCGGCACGTACTTCGTGTCGGGCACGAAGAGGTCGTCGACGTGCGCGATCTGCTTGTCGAGGAAGGCGTCGTACTGGCTCTGCAGTCCGCCGTCCTTGCCGAGCCGGTCGCGCCAGGCGTCGAAGCCCGCCGGACTGTCGGCCCGCAGATGGCCGTACATCTCCTTGAGCAGGCCCGGACGTTCGGTCCACAGGAACTCGAAGAACGTACCGGCGTAGTCGTAGAACCGGAAGCCGTCGCCGTCGTACGTGGCGTGCAGGAGCCGGTCCACGGTCATCCGCGGTCCACCGTTCGCCGTGTCGGCGATGATGCCCTTCACCAGTGACTTGCGGACCTTGATGCCGTCGTCACGGGTGGCGCCGTCGAAGAACTCGGCGGTGCCCTCGTCCATCGCGGTGGTCCGGTCGCCCTGGTACCACGGGCCTTCGCCGAAGAACCCGGGCACGGCCCAGCGGCCGTTGAGGTAGTGCGTGTACTCGTGGCGGAAGAGCTCCTCCAGTGTCAGCGTGGAGTCCTGCGGGACGCGCCGCTGGTAGGTGTAGAAGGTCGCGCCGCGCTCGATGTAGACGCCGCCGTTGTTGGTGTCCATCCCGGTGAGCAGCGGGTGATAGTTCTCGTAGTCGGCGCGCGAGGCGTAAAGGACCGTCGTCAGCGTGGTGTTGGGGTCTCCCGCCAGCGGCTCCTCGGTGCCGACGACCCGGTGGAACTGCGCCTTGACCTGCTTGCTCGCGTAGTAGAGCTGGTCGACGGTGCCCCGCTCCAGCGCCGTGCGGACCTTCATGCCGCCCTTGTCGTACGTGTAGGTCTGCGGGAAGAGGCGGCGCTCGATGTCGGCCTTGCACACCTTGTAGGGCGCGCAGGCGTCGAACTCGTTCAGCCAGGTGGCGACCTTCGCCCAAGGGGCGCTGCCCTCACCGAAGTTGCGGACGACGACGTCCACGAGCCCGCCGAGGCCGGAGACGATCTCACTGGTGAGCCCGTCGATCTGGCCGAACCTGCCGTACTCGCTCAGCGCGTCGCGCACCACCCAGTCGTTGGCGGTGCCCTTGAGGTGGGTGTATCCGCCGAAGGCCTTGAAGGCGGCGCGGTAGGAGGTGTCGGCCTTGACCGCGGCGTGGAAGGCGGCGTCCCTGTTGCCGGGGTACACGCCGAGGTAGCTCAGGGAGAGCGCGGCGAGCGTGGACCCGGCCCACGAGGCGTCCTTCGCCGTGTCGGGGTGCTTGGCGTCCATGGTGGTCAGCACCCGCTTGATCAGCGGGAGTTGGTGCTGACGCAGGCCCGGCGCGCTCGCCGCGTAGAGCGCCTCGCGCAGCGACTCGGCGTTGCTCCGGGTCACGTCGAAGGTGCGGCCCGCCGAGCCGAAGGCGTCGACGGCGCGCCGCATGGCGTCCACGGTCGGCGCGTCGGTGACGTCGATCTCGTCGTGCGAGAAGTCCTGGTAGGCGACGGCGTGCAGATACGTGAGCAGCTCCAGGAGGTTGCTGCCGTTCTTGCCGTCGTGGGCGGCCGCCAGCCTGGAGATACGGCCGGAGACGGCCTGGACGTGCGCGTCCGACATGACGGGGGCGAGTCGCGCGTCCCAGGTCCAGATGAGGGTGCGCAGACAGCCGTCGGCGGTGACGGCCGGGTCGGCGAGGAAGTCGGCGAACTTCTCGGGCGAGAGTCCGGTGACGCCGTCGAGGGTGCAGGGCACGGCTCCGGCTCGCGGCGCCGCGGCCCCCGCCTTCGGTTTCGGGGTGCGGGCGCCCGGGATGCGGCCGTCCTTGAGCCCACCGGGCGCCGGGACCTTGTAGGTGTTCGGCTTCGGGGCCTTCGCCCTGCGGTCGACCACGTCCAGGGGGTTCGGAGCGGCGGGGGCGGGCGGCGCGGCGGCGCGGGGCTTCGCTGCCGCCGCGGAGGAGGGCTCGGCCGCGTGTCCGAGCTGGACGGCCGAGGCGCAGAGAGTCGCCGCTATCGCGCCGGCGAGCACGGATCTCTGCAGGGTGCGTAGACGTATCTGGGACACCGATTGCTCCTGTGTGGGAGGTGGGGGCGTGAGGTGCTGCCCTGTGGGGCGGTCAGCGTCAACTGACCGTCACGCGGCGGTGGTTGCGGGGTTGCCTCATGGCCACTGCCGCGTCATGTGATGCGTAACGTAGTAATGTGATATTGCACTGACAACCCCTCAGGACACATCAACCGCACCGGAATTCGGGAACGTCCCCCGGGCTCAGGTGCCGTCGGCGGCTCCCGCGCCCGGCTCGCGCAGGGTGCGCAGGAGGAGCCAGCCGAGCGCGGGCAGCACGATCAGCGGGGCGAGGGCCGTCCGCAGGGAGGCGGCGTCCGCGACCGCCCCGATCAGCGGGCTCGCGAGGCCGCCGATGCTCACGGTCAGCCCCAGCGTCACGCCGCTCGCGGTGCCCATGCGCCGCGGCAGGTAGTCCTGCCCGAGGGTGATGTGCAGGGAGAACGGGACGTACAGACCGGCCGAGGTCAGCACGACGAAGACGTAGAGCGGCGGCCCGGGCACGAGGACGACTCCGGCCACCGCGAGGACCGTCAGGGCGTACGACCACCGGACGACGGGGAGGCGGCCGTACCGGGAGGCGAGCCGTCCGCCCGCGACGGTGCCGATCGCGCCGCCGAGGTAGAGGACGAACAGGGCGACGGTGCCCGAGACTTCACCTCCTCCGGTGCGCTCGCGCACGTACAGCGCGATGAACGTGCTCAGCCCGGTGAAGACGATCGAGCGGCAGACGACGGCGCCGGACAGCTTGAGGAAGGACGGCCAGTCGTCCTCGGCAGCCGGACCGGCAGCCTGCCCCTCCGATGCCGCCGCGTCCCGGGCCCTGACTCCCCGCAGCGCCGCCACGCACAGCACCGCCCCCGCGAGTGCGGGTACGACCAGGAGCGGGGAGGCGCGCAGGCCGCCCGTGGCGACGACGGCGGAGACCAGCAGGGGCGCGGTCGCGAAGCCGACGTTGCCGCCGAGCGAGAACCAGCTCATGGCGGCGTGGCTGCCCCGGCTCGCCTGCCGGGCCACGCGCGCGGCCTCCGGATGGTACGCGGCGACGCCGATGCCGGACACGGCGACGACCACCAGCGTCACCAGATAGTTCCCGCCGACCCCCGCGAACGCGACTCCGGCCCCGCCCACCACGGTGCTCACCGGCAGCAGCCACGGCATGGCCCACTTGTCGGTGAGCGCACCGAACAGCGGCTGCACGACGGAGGAGAGCAACGAGGCGGCGAGCACGATGCCGGACGCGGCGGCGTAGGTGTAGGCGCGCTCGGAGACGAAGTACGGGACGAGGGCGGCGATGGCGCCCTGGTAGACGTCCACACAGGCGTGGCTGAGGGCGAGGAGGGTGATGGGGCGGCGGGGGGCTTTTGCGGTGGGTCTGGCGGCTTCGGGTGGAGTGGCTGGAGGCGGGGTGACTGAGGGTGGAGTGACTGGAGGCTTGTGGGTCGGCACCGCCTCATCGTCGCCACGCCCCACCCTGGCCCGCTTCCGATAAAGTGCCAACCTGTGCCGAATATCCGCCACACCCCCGAAGCGCCCACCGCCACCCGGGCACTGTCCCCCGGCGAGCGCATCGACGCCCATCGCCACGACGACCACCAGATCGTCTATGCGGGCTCCGGAGTCGTGGCCGTCACCACCGACGCGGGCACCTGGTTCGCGCCGGGCACCCGGGCCATCTGGGTCCCCGCCGGATGCGTCCACGCACACCGCGCCCACGGCCACCTGGCCCTGCACCTGCTCGGCCTGCCCGCGGACACGAATCCGCTCGGCCTCGGCGCCCCGGCCGTGCTCGCCGTCAGCCCGCTCCTGCGCGAACTGATCCTCGCCTGCACCCGGACGCCGCAGGACGAGTCCCCCGAACGCGGACGCCTGCGCGCCGTGCTCCTCGACCAGCTGCGCGCCTCGCCCCAGCAGCCCGTACAGCTGCCGACCCCCTCGGACTCCCGCCTCGCGGCCGTCTGCGACCTGCTGCACGACGACCCCGCGGACCCGCGCGGTCTGGCCGAACTGGCCGCGGAGGCGGGCGCGGGCGAACGCACCCTGAGCCGCCTCTTCCGCCGCGAACTGGGCATGACGTTCCCGCAGTGGCGCACCCAACTGCGCCTCTACCACGCACTGCGCATGCTGGCCGACGACATGCCGGTCACATCGGTCGCGCACCGGTGCGGATGGGCGTCCACCAGCGCGTTCATCGATGTCTTCCGCCGGGCGTACGGATATACGCCCGGCACGCATCACCGCCGCGGCTGACGACGGCAACTCCCCTTCGTGCACGACCTCTTGGCAGCGCCAGTGCCATGTGAAATATTACTGCCGTGCTCACGAGACACCCGTCCGAACGGCCGCACTTCTCACCCCCTGCCCGCCCCACAGACCTCATCGTCGTGGGGGCGGGCGTGGTCGGCGCCGCATGTGCCTACTACGCCACCCGCGCCGGGCTCCACGTCACCGTCATCGACCGCGGCCCCGTCGCGGGCGGCACCACGGGCGCGGGCGAGGGCAACCTCCTCGTCTCCGACAAGGCCCCGGGCCCGGAACTCGAACTCGCGCTGTACTCAGCCAAGTTGTGGCAGGATCTGGCCGCCGACCTCCCCTCCCTCATCGAGTACGAGACGAAGGGCGGCGTGGTCGTCGCCTCGACCGAGCCCGCGCTCGCCGCCCTGCGCGACTTCGCCGCGGAGCAACGGCACGCGGGCGTCGAGGCCACCGAGGTCCCGGCCGACCGCCTCGCCGACCTCGAACCACATCTCGCACCGGGCCTGGCGGGCGGCGTCCACTACCCGCAGGACGCCCAGGTACAGCCCGCCCTCGCCGCCGCACACCTGCTGCGGGCGGCCGCCGACGCCGGACGCCTCACGGTCCGGCTCGGCGAGGAGGTCACCGCGGTCCTCACCGGGGCCAGGGGCGAGGTGCGGGGCGTCCGTACGCGGCGGGGCGAGGTGTGCGCACCGCACGTGCTCAACGCCGCCGGTACGTGGGGCGGCGAACTCGCCCGCATGGCGGGCCTGGAGCTGCCGGTGCTGCCCCGTCGCGGCTTCGTCCTCGTCACCGAACCGCTGCCGCGCGTGGTGCGCCACAAGGTGTACTCCGCCGAGTACGTCGCCGACGTCGCGAGCGGCTCGGCGGCGCTGCAGACCTCCGCCGTGGTGGAGGGCACTCCGGCGGGCCCGGTGCTGATCGGGGCGAGCCGGGAGCGGGTCGGCTTCGACCGGACCCTGTCGGTGGAGGTCCTGCGCCGCCTCGCGGGCCAGGCGGTACGCCTCTTCCCCGCCCTGGCCCAGGTCCGGGCGATCCGCACGTACGCAGGGTTCCGCCCCTACCTCCCGGACCACTTCCCGGCGATCGGCCCCGACCCGCGCCTCCCCGGTCTGCTGCACGCCTGCGGCCACGAGGGCGCGGGCATCGGCCTCGCTCCGGCGACCGGCGCACTGATCGCCGCCATGCTGACGGGCGGTGAACTCCCACTGGACGCGCGCCCGTTCGCGCCGGATCGCTTCGCACGAGAGGAGGCAGCCCGATGAAGCCGACCGATCTCGTGGGGGCCTCCCCCGAGGCGACCTTCACGATCACCTTCGACGGACGCCGACTCGACGCGCTGCCGGGCCAGTCGATCGCGGCCGTGCTCTGGTCCGCGGGAATCCTCGCCTGGCGGACCACCCGGGGCGGGGGGCGGCCGCGCGGGGCGTTCTGCGGCATCGGCCAGTGCTACGACTGCCTCGCGACCGTCAACGGCCGCCCCAACCGGCGCGCCTGCCTGGTCACCGCCCGCCCCGGCGACACGGTCACGACGCAGGAGGGGAACGGTCATGCCGGGTTCGACGACTGAGACGACTGAGGGGAGCGAGGCGTTGCCCGAGGGCGTGCCTGACGAACCGTACGATCTTGCGGTACTCGGCGCCGGTCCGGCAGGCCTCGCCGGTGCCGTGACCGCCGCCGAACTCGGTCTGTCTGTCGCCCTGTTGGACGCGGCGGCCCAACCGGGCGGCCAGTTCTACCGCCACCCCGCACCCGCCACGGGCGCCACCCGCCCCGAGGCCCTGCACCACGACTGGACCGCATTCGCCGACCTGCGCGACCGCCTGCGGAACGGCGACGTCACCTGCCTCTTCGGCCACCACGTCTGGACGGTGACGCGCGAGGCCGAGAACCACTGGACCGTTCACGCCCTCACGGGCGGCCACGGAGAACCCGGAGTACCCGGAGAACACGGAGAACACAGAGACCCCGGCGAGGAGGGACAGCGCCCGGTGAGCGTAAGGGCCCACGCGGTCCTCCTCACGACCGGCTCGTACGAGCGACACCTCCCCTTCCCCGGCTGGACGTTGCCGGGCGTGGTCGGCGCGGGCGGCGCCCAGGCCATGCTCAAGTCCGGCCTCGTCCTGCCCGGCAAACGCGTGGTCGTCGCGGGCAGCGGCCCGCTCCTGCTCGCCGTGGCCGCCTCGCTCGTCACGGCCGGGGCCGAGGTGCCCGAACTGCTCGACGGTTCCTCGTACTTCGGATACGCACGGCACCCCCGCGCACTCGCCGTCCAGCCCCACAAGGTGACGGAGGGCGCGCACCACGCCGGAGCCCTGCTGCGCCACCGGGTACGCGTGCGCACGCGCCACGCGGTCACCGAAGCACACGGCAAGGACCGCGTGGAAGCGGTGACGGTCTCGCGGCTCGACCGCACATGGCGTCCGATACCGGGAACGGAGCGCCGTATCGACTGCGACGCGCTGGCAGTCGGCCACGGCCTGGTCCCACAGATAGACCTGGCCACCAGTCTGGGCTGCGCCACCCGGCAGACGGTCGACGGCACGCACGCCCTGGCGCTCGGCCCGCTCCAGGAGACGTCGCTGCGCGGCCTGTGGGCGGCGGGCGAGACGTCAGGGGTCGGCGGAGCACAACAGGCCATGGTGGAGGGCGAATTGGCGGCGCTGGCCGTCGCGGCCCGACTGACCGGCCGACGCCCCGGCCCGCTCTCGCGCCTACGCTCCCTGCGGCGCCGCCGCGACCACATGAACGCCTTCGCCGACGTCATGGCCGCCGCACACGCGCCGGGCCACGGCTGGACGCGGTGGCTCTCCGACGACACCGACGTCTGCCGCTGCGAGGAGGTCCCCGCGGGCCGCATCCGCGAGGCCGTCACGGAGTACGGCGCCCGGGACACGCGCTCCGTGAAGCTCCTGACCCGGGCGGGCATGGGCTGGTGCCAGGGCCGGATGTGCGGCTGGGCGGTGTCCTGCCTGGCCGCACACTCCCCCACGCCGACACCCGGCCCCGAACCTTCCGGCGCAGACCGACGCCCACTGGCCACACCGGTGCCGCTGAACACCCTGGCCGCCCTGGAGCCGCAACCCCAGCCCCACCCCCGACCTCAACCCCATCCCCCCACCCCTCCCGCACTCCCTCCCCACCCGACCGAAGGGCAGCCGTCATGACCGCCGGACACTGGACCACCGACCGCCCCTGGCGCGGCATCATGGTCGCCACCGCGCTCCCCCTGCGCGACGACCTCTCCATCGACTACGACGCCTACGCCGAGCACGTCGGCCACCTCATAGGCAACGGCTGCGACGGCGTCGTGCCGAACGGCTCCCTGGGCGAGTACCAGACCCTCACCGACGACGAGCGCGCCCGCGTCGTCCGTACCGCCGTCGAGGCCGCGGGAGACGGGGCACGCGTGATGCCCGGCGTCGCCGCCTACGGCAGCGCGGAGTCCCGCCGCTGGGCCGAGCAGGCCGCGGAGGCGGGCTGCGGCTCCGTGCTCCTCCTGCCGCCGAACACCTACCGCGCCGACGAACAGGCCGTACGCTCCCACTACGCCGAGGTGGCCAAGTCCGGCCTGCCCGTGGTCGCGTACAACAATCCCCTCGACACCAGGGTCGACCTGACCCCTGAGCTGCTGGCCGGGCTGCACGGCGACGGCACGGTCGTAGCCGTGAAGGAGTTCACCGGCGATGTCCGCAGGGCGTACGAGATCGCCGAACTCGCGCCGGACCTCGACCTGTTGATCGGTGCGGACGACGTCCTGCTCGAACTCGCCCTGGCGGGTGCCGTCGGCTGGATCGCCGGATACCCGAACGCCTTCCCCGCCACCTGCGCGGAGCTCTACGACGCCGCCTGCGCCCACGACCTGGAGACGGCGCTGCCCCTCTACCGATCGCTGCACCCGCTCCTGCGCCAGGACTCCAAGACGGAGTTCGTGCAGTCCATCAAGCTCTCGATGGACATCGTGGGCCGCCGCGGCGGCCCGACCCGCCCCCCGCGCTCCCCGCTGTCCGGCGCCACGGAGGCGCTGGTGCGGTCGGCCACGGAAAAGGCGATGGCCGCGGGCCATCGCTGAACCGAAGCAAGAGCCTCAACCGGAGGGAAAGGGCCCATGCGCACCCGTCACGTCTTCCACGCCGTCGACTCGCACACCGAGGGCATGCCCACCCGTGTGATCACCGGCGGTGTCGGGGTGATCCCCGGCGCCACCATGGCCGACCGCAGACTCCACTTCATCGAGCACCTGGACCACCTGCGCACGCTCCTGATGTACGAGCCGCGCGGCCACTCCGCGATGAGCGGTGCCGTCCTCCAGCCCCCTACCCGGCCCGACGCCGACTACGGAGTCCTCTACATCGAGGTGTCCGGGCTCCTGCCGATGTGCGGCCACGGCACGATCGGCGTGGCGACCGTCCTGGTCGAGACCGGCATGGTGCAGGTGACCGAGCCGGTCACGACGGTCCGGCTGGACACTCCGGCGGGCCTGGTGGCCGTCGACGTACGGGTGACCGACGGCGCGGCCACATCGGCGACGCTCACCAACGTTCCCGCGTTCTGCGTGGCCCTGGACCGCAAGGTCGAGGTGCCGGGGCACGGCACGGTGACGTACGACATGGCCTACGGCGGAAACTTCTACGCCTTTGTGCAACTCGACGCGCTGGGGATGCCGTTCGACCGCTCCCGCAAGGACGACCTGCTCGCGGCGGGGCTCGCCGTCATGGACGCGATCAACGCGTCACCGGACCGCCCGACGCACCCCGAACAGCCGGACATCACCGGGGTCAAGCACGTCTACCTGGCCGCGCCCGGCTCGGACGCCCGTCGGTCCCGGCACGCGATGGCGATCCACCCGGGCTGGTTCGACCGCTCACCGTGCGGGACGGGCACGTCCGCACGCATGGCGCAGCTGCACGCGCGCGACGAGCTCCCGCTGGACCGCGACTTCGTCAACGAGTCGTTCATCGGCACGGAGTTCACGGGTCGGCTGGTGGAGGAGACCGAGGTGGCGGGGATGCCCGCGGTCGTTCCCCGGATCACCGGACGGGCCTGGATCACGGGCACCGCCCAGTACTTCCTGGACCCCGACGACCCGTTCCCCGCGGGTTTCCTCCTCTGAGTCCCCACCGAGCTTCCCGGCTCCTCCACCAGGTCCCCGCGCCTCCACCTGGGAGTTTCCTCGCCACCCGGCCCCCATTTGGCAACGTGACATTGTACTTTGGTGATCCGCGCGGGCGCGGGCACCACCGGAGGGGACACCATGGGGCACCTGAAGCAGAAGAACCTCATCACCACCAGGGAGCGGCTGCGCGACCAGGTCGGCCACGCCCTGCGGGCCGCCCTGATCTCCGGCGAGCTGCGCCCCGGCGAGATCTACTCCGCGCCCGGCCTGGCCGAGGACTTCGGCATCTCGGCGACGCCGGTGCGCGAGGCGATGCTCGACCTGGCCCGTGAGGGTCTCGTCGAGCCCGTCCGCAACAAGGGCTTCCGGGTCACCGAGGTCAACGAACGCGATCTCGACCAGTACACGGAGATCCGCGGCCTGATCGAGGTCCCCATGATCGGACGGATCACGCGCACCGCGGCCAGGGAGGACCTGGAGGTGCTGCGTCCGGTCGCCGAGGAGATCGTGCGCGCCGCCCGCGACCACGATCTCATCGCCTACCTGGAGGCCGACCGCCGCTTCCACCTCTCGCTCCTCGCCCTCTCGGGCAACGACCGTCTTGTCGAGACGGTCGGCGACCTCCGCAAGCGCTCCCGCCTCTACGGCCTCACCGCACTCGACGAGCGCGACCAGCTGACCCCCTCGGCCGAGGAGCACATCGAGCTCCTGGACCTGATGCTGGCGGGCGACGCCAAGGGCGCGGAGAAGTGCATGGCGCGCCACCTGGGCCACGTGCGATCGCTGTGGGCCACGACCTGAGGCTCCCCCTCCATCAGCCGAAGTCGTCGGGGACGACGCGGAGTTTCTGCGCAATGCGGACGAGGGCCTTCTGGTCGGCCGTGTTGAGCGAATCGAGGACCATGCGGCGCACGGAGCGCAGGTGCGTGGGCGCGGCCAGCCGCACGATGTCGAAGCCGGTGTCGGTGAGTTCGGCGAGGGTGTAGCGGCCGTCGGCCGGGTCGGGTGACCGTACGACCCAGCCGCGCCGCTCACAGCGCTTGATGACGTTGGACAGACGGGAGAGCGATCCGCTGGCGAGGAAGGCGAGCTCGCCCATCCGCAGCGTGCGCTTCGGCGCCTCGGAGAGGTGGCTGAGCACGAGGTACTCGAACAGGGTGAGGTCGTGGTCCTGCCGCAGCGGCGACTCCAGCTTGCCGGGCAGCAGCAGAACGAGGGAGATCAGCCCCGTCCACGCCGCCTTCTCCTGCTCGTCGAGCCAGCGCAGCTCCTCGTCGCCCTCGTGCTCGCCCGTGCCGCTCATGGGCCCTCCCGTACCGCTCATGAATCTTCCCGCCTCTTCCGGCAAAGTCCGCCATCACTTCACACATGAAGTCATTGCCTGCTACTGTCACTTTACGCGTGAACTCAAGCGCGGGAAAACGCACACCCATGCAAGGGAAGAGGAAGCATCATGAGCACCGTCACCTTCGGCATCGTTCCGGGCTACGGCGAGAAGCTGCACGCGGCCCTCGGCTACAGCGGGGCCGTCCGCGTCGACGACCGGGTCGAGATCTCCGGCCAGGCCGGGGTGGACGACGACCTGGCCATCCCCGACGCACTGGAAGACGAGATCGTCCAGGCCTTCGACAACGTGGAGCGCGCACTCGCCACGGTCGGCGCGACCTGGCAGGACGTCATCCACGTCAACTCGTACCACAAGGTCGCACCGGGTGATGACGCCATCGGCGAGGACCACAACAGGGTCATGGCCGAGCAGTTCCGCCGTCGCCTCAACGGCCGCGCGCCGATCTGGACCGAGACCGGCGTCACGGTCCTCGGCCTCGCCGCCATGCGCGTGGAGATCCGCGTCACCGCCATCCTCGGCTCCGGGAACTGACGCAGCACCAACGGGACGACACCGGCAACGTATGGTCAAAATCTGGACGGGACGGTACCGTCCAGATGGCCGGTGAAGACCGGCCGGAACGAGGAGGTTGTGATGGCTGAGCGACTCGACGCCGCTGCCCGTCGCCAGCGCGTCCATGACGTCATGGACCGCATGCACGAAGTGCTCCTGGCGCACGACATGATGGGTTTCGCGGACTTGTGGGCCCCTGACGGCGTCATGGAGTTCCCCTTCGCCCCTCCGGGTCATGCGAACCTGAGCGGCCGCGAGGAGGTCAGGGAGTACGTGCGCTCCTATGCCGACCACGTCGACCTGCAGAGCATCCGCCATCAGACGCGCCACGAGACGGCCGACCCGGACGTGATGATCGTCGAGTGGGGCGTGGGCGGGACCGCACTGGCCACCGGCCGACGGTACGACATCGACTACGTCGGAGTGATCCGCGTGGGCGAGCAGGGCATCGTGTCCTACAAGGACTACTGGAATCCGCTGGCCGCCGGCCACGCACTGGGATCCCTGCCCCAGATCGTGGACGCCGTCACCGGCGAGAAGCCCCTCACCGAGATCCTCACCGCGCAGGAGCAGTCATGAACGCGACACCTAGGATCCTGGTGCTCGGCGCCAGCGGAAACACGGGCGGCGCGGTGGCGAAGAGCTTGCGGGGCTCCGGGGCGCCCAGCTCCGGGGTGCCGATCCGCACCACCTCGACGAAGGACGTCCGGAGCACCGGCACTGACCACGTGAGGTTCGACTGGTCCGACCCGGGCACCTACGCGACGGCTGTGGCCGGGGTGGACCGCATCTACCTCATCGCGCCGGTCGGCGTGGCCGACCCCGTCCCGCCGGTCGAGGCCTTTCTCGCCGAGGCGCGGCGGGCCGGGGTGCGGCGGGCGGTGTTCCTCAGTTCATCGGCCGTCCGGACAGGCGACCCGGGCCTGGGACAGGTGGCTTCGCTCGTCCAGTCCGTCATGCCGGAATGGGCGGTGCTCCGGCCGTCGTGGTTCATGCAGAACTTCGTCGGCAGGCACCCGCTCGCGGAAGCGATCCGCTCCTCGCAGGAGTTCGTCACCGCGACCGGCAGCGGGAAGCAGGCGTTCGTCGACGCCGGGGACATCGGTGCCACCGCTGCCGCTCTCCTCGTCGACGATGCCGCGCACAACAGCGAGTTCTTCGTCACCGGGCCGGAGTCGATCAGCTATGACGATGCGGCGGCCGTCCTCACCGAGGCCACCGGCAAGCCGATCCGGCACATCGCGGTCAGCGTCGAACAGCGGGTGCGGCAGTACGTCGATTCCGGCTACCCCGCAGACTTCTCCGCCTCGCTGGCCAGTCTCGACGATCTCATCCGTACCGGTCAGAACGACTTCGTGGCCGATACCGTCAGCCGTTTCACCGGCCGCCCACCGCGCTCCCTCAAGGAGTTCATGAGCGAACACCGGGACAAGCTGCTCACGCCCTGACCATATGGTCGGAACGGTACCGTCCAAATGTTAGGCTCCCCGCCATGGAGCCCGGAGACCGTGAGAAGAGGAAGCCCACCGGTGCCGCGGTGCTCCAGTTGGAGTTGACGGAAGCAATCGTCGACATCGCCCTGGACGAGCTCGCGGCAAAGGGTTTCGGACGCTTCTCGATGGAAGCTGTCGCCAAACGCGCCGGGGTGGGAAAGAGCGCGCTCTACCGTCGCTGGCCGTCCAAGAGCGCTCTGGCGGTTTCCGCCCTGTCCCAGCTCAGCGTCCCGCTCGCGGAAACTCCCGACACCGGGTCACTGCGGGGCGATCTCCGGGCCGTGCTCGCCGCGGTTCTGTCATGGCTGGACGACCCCAGGTTCGGTCGGATCCTCCCCGACGTGGTCGCCGAGGCGCTGCGCAACGAAGAACTCGCCGAAGCGCTCACCGCGAATGTGGGAGACCCCCGGCGCGAGAGAGGCGAAGCCCTCATCGACCGGGCGGTCGCCCGGCGGGAACTCCCGGAGGACGTCGATCGCGAACTCATGCTCGACCTGTTGGCCGCTCCGATCTTCTGGCGCCTGACAGTGCGTCGCCTGCCCGTGGGCCAGGAGTTCCTGGACTCGCTCGTCGACATGCTGATCCGTGCGCTGGGAGCGCAGCCGGAGACGCCCCGTCAGTAGTCCGCACGTGCGGCGCAGCACCCGGCCCGACCACTCACCCCGACCACCCGGCCCGACGGCCCGGAGACAACAAAAAACCGGTGAGTCGTAACGACTCACCGGCATCTCGTGAAAGCTTCCGGACGATTTCGCGAACCGTCCGCCGCTCTGCTCTATGTCTGCTCTGTGTCCGAGGGGGGACTTGAACCCCCACGCCCGATAAAGGGCACTAGCACCTCAAGCTAGCGCGTCTGCCATTCCGCCACCCGGACTAGGTGTCTGCCGCCGTGCGGTGTGTTCCCCGCGGCGACATGGACAACAATACCAAGGTTTCGGAGTGCCTTTCACCTGCGTATCCGCACGCCGACCACGGGATCCGCAGCTCCCCGCACCACCCCGCCTACAGTCTCACCATGAGTGACGGGTTGATTACCGACGGGACCGGAAGGCTCGGCGACGTGAAGGTGCGCCGCCCCCGGATGCTGTCCCCTCTCCGCGAGCACCTGCGGGACACCATGTGGTTCGCGCCGACCGCGGGGCTGCTGGGGGCCATCCTCCTGTGGTGGGTCGCGGCGGAGCTGGACTCGGAGATCGTTGCGGCGCTGCAGGACTCCGGGGACTACGACCAGATCAAGGACCTGATGGGGATCGCCGACGACGCGAAGGCGGTGATCAGCACCATCGGCAGCGCCATGATGACCTTCATCGGTGTCGTCTTCAGCATCTCCCTCGTGGCCGTGCAGATGGCCAGCGGCCAGTTCAGCCCGCGGGTGGTGCGGCTGTACGTACGGTCCCGCATCACCAAGATCACGCTCACCGTCTTCATGGCGACGTTCCTCTTCTCCCTGCTGACGCTCACCTCGTTCGACAGCGAGCGGGACCCCCGCCTCCTGACGAGCGTGCCGCTGGTCGAGGCGGTGCTCGCGATGGCGATGGTGCTGCTGAGCCTGCTGCTGTTCGTGGCCTACGTGAACGGGACGGTCCGGATGATGCGGATCGGCTTCGTGATCGACAGGATCGCCCGCGAGTCGTTCCGGGTGGCCGTGAAGCAGCCCACGGAGCTCCCGGTGGACACGGAGCAGCTCGGGCCGGAGACCGCCCGGGTCAAGCATCTGGGCCGGGCGGGCGTGCTGCGGGACGTGAACATCGCGCGGGCCGTGCGCGCGGCCCGGCGGCAGGGGGTCGTACTGCGGCTGATCCCCCGGATCGGGGACTTCGTGGTGCCGGGGACGCCTGTGTTCACGGTGCACGGCGGGGCGGCACCGTCCCGGCGAGCTCTCGGCTACACCGTGTCCGTGGGCGTGGAGCGCACCTTCCACCAGGATCTCGCGTTCGGCCTGCGACAACTCTCCGACATCGCGCTGCGTGCCCTGTCCCCCGCGGTCAACGATCCGACGACCGCCGTGCAGGCCCTGGACCGCATCGTGCAGTTCCTCGCGTCGATCGCCCCCTACCCCTTGGGTGCGCTCGGGCACCGGGACCGGCGCGGCGCACTTCGGCTCGTGCAGTCGGTGCCGGACTGGACCGCCCTCGCCGATCTGGGCTTCACCGAGATCAGAGGAGCCGCGATCGGCAACCCCCAGGTGACCCGGCGCATGCTCGCCGGGCTCGACGACCTGCTGCTCCTCGTCCCCGAGGAACGACGCGAGCCCCTCCTACGACACCGCGAGCTCCTCGCCCAGGCCGTGGAACGCTCAGTACCGGAGGCGGCGGACCGAACGTTCGCCCTCCTGCCGGACCGCCAGGGGATCGGCTGATCGGAGCACGGGGCGTGCGGGTGTGCGGGTGTGCGGGGCTGTGGGTGTGCCAGCCGCGTTCACCGGCACCAGCACCAGCACCAGTGAACGCGCTCCTTCGCCCCGCCTGGCCCCGCGCCCGCCCCGCACCACCTGGCCCCGCCCCGTCGCCCCGTCACACCACGCGATGGCTGCTAGGAAAGTTCCCCGGCAGCCGCTCGCCCGCAGGCCCCTGCGTGACGGCACGGACCAGCAGCTCGCCGCCCACGAACGCGCCACGCCAGGACGCGCCGAACCCTCCGAAGAGCTCCTCGCGGTCGCCGCGCGAGCGTGGCTTGCCCCGGCCTGTCTTGAAGGCACGGATCTGGGGCGCAAGGCGTTCGTACGTGGCCGGGTCGTCGGTGGAGAGCGTCGCGACGAGCGCACCGTTCGACGCGTTCATGGCGGCGAGGAGCTCCGCCTCGGTGTCGACGAGGACGATCGTGTCGACGGGGCCGAACGGCTCCGCGTGGTGCAGGGGTGAGGACGGTGGCGGGTTGAGGAGCGTGACCGGGTGGAGGTACGCGTCCGTGTCCTGGCCCGGCAGGAAACGTCCCGTGTTCTCGGCGCCGCGGTACAGCGGGACGGCACCCCGGTCCACGGCTTCGGAGACCTGGTCGGCGAGTTCCTTGGCCTTGGCAGCGTTGATCAACGGTCCGAAGTCGAGGTCGGGGAACGGGTCCTCGGGGTGTGCGACCGCGAGCGGGTGTCCGACGCGGACGGTGCGGACCGCCGGTAGGTAGGCGGCGAGGAATTCGTCGAAGAGGTCACGCTGGACGACGAAGCGCGGGTACGCGGTGCAGCGCTGTTTGCCGTAGTCGAAGAGCTTGGGGACGTGCGCGGCGAGCGCGTCCCAGTCGCTGTGGTTCCAGATGCCCCAGGTGTTCAGTCCTTCCTGTTCGAGGATGTGCCGCTTGCCGAGGTCGGCGACGGCCGTGGCCACGGCGGCGCCCGTGTCGCGGCCGCCGACGAAGGAGACGCAGCCGATCTCGGGTGCGCGCACCAGTGGTTCGGACAGCTCGCGGCCGCTGCCGCTGACGAGGGTGACGGGCAGTCCTTCGCGGGCGGCGAGGGCACAGGCGAGGGTCAGGCAGGCGACGCCGCCGTCGGTCGGGGTCTTGGCGATGACCGCGTTTCCTGCCAATGCCTGTATCAGCATGGTGTGAACGAGCACGCTCATCGGATAGTTCCAGCTCGCGATGTTGGAGACGGGGCCGTCGAGCGGGGCCCTGCCGTCGAGCATCGCGTCGATGCCGTCGACGTACCAACGCACGCCGTCGACGGCCCGGTCGACATCGGTCTGCGCGAGCCGCCAGGGCTTGCCGATCTCCCAGACGAGGAGCAGCGCGAGCAACTCCCGGTGCCGGGCGAGGGAGTCGAGGGTGGCGGCGATGCGTGCGCGGCGTTCGGGCAGCGGGGTGTGCCGCCAAGCGCGGTGCTGGTCGAGTGCGGCGCGTACGGCTCGGCGGGCGGTGTAGGAATCGAGCCGGGGCGGGCCCGCGATGGGGGTGCCGTCGACGGGGCTCGTCGCGGGCAGAGGTCGGCCGTCCGCCTGCCAGGTGCCGTTCCACAGGTTCAGCACGCAGCCGTCGCGGAAGGCCTCGGGCGCGGCGGCGAGGCAGCGCTGCCAGGTGTCGGACCAGGCGGTTCCGGACTTGAGGGTCTTGACGTCTCGGTGGGTGCTTCGGGGTGTCATCCGGTTGTCTCCGCTCACGGTGCACGGTCGGGGCGGGAGGGACATCACAGGGCGTCACAGAGTTCGCGGGAGATCACGGGAGATCGCGAAAGGTCGCGGGAGATCGCGGGAGATCGCGGGAGTTCGTCTCGTCGTGGGAGACGGAGAGAGGTCACAGCAGGTCGAGCACCAGTCGTGCGGTCTCGGTCGGGGTGTCGCCGACCCGCACGCCGACGGCCTCGAGCGCCGCCTTCTTGGCGTGTGCGGTGCCCGACGAGCCGGAGACGATCGCTCCGGCGTGGCCCATGGTCTTGCCTTCGGGAGCGGTGAATCCGGCGATGTAGGCGACGACGGGCTTGGTGACGGAGGCCTTGATGTATGCGGCCGCGCGTTCCTCGGCGTCGCCGCCGATCTCGCCGATGAGGACGATGAGTTCGGTTTCGGGGTCGTCCTGGAAGGCGTCGAGGCAGTCGATGTGTGTGGTGCCCACGACGGGGTCGCCACCGATGCCGACGCACGTCGAGAAGCCGATGTCGCGGAGCTCGTACATGAGCTGGTAGGTGAGGGTGCCGGACTTCGAGACGAGGCCGATGCGGCCCGGCTTGGTGATGTCGGCGGGGATGATGCCCGCGTTGGACTGCCCGGGGGTGATCAGCCCTGGGCAGTTGGGGCCGATGACACGGGTGCCGCGCTCCTTCGCGTACGAGAGGAAGGCGACGGAGTCGTGGACGGGGACGCCCTCCGTGATGACGACGGCGAGGTCGATTCCGGCGTCGGCTGCTTCGATGACGGCGGCCTTGGTGAAGGCGGGCGGCACGAAGACGACCGTGGTGTCGGCGCCCGTGGCGGCCATCGCGTCGCCGACCGATCCGAAGACGGGGACGGCGCGTTCGTCGAAATCGACGGTGCGGCCCGCCTTGCGGGGGTTGACGCCGCCGACGATGTCCGTGCCCGCGGCGAGCATGCGACGGGTGTGCTGCATGCCGACGGCGCCGGTCATACCTTGGACGAGGACCTTGCTCTCCTTGGTGAGGTGGATCGCCATGTCCGTGCTCCTTACCGCGCGTTGGCGAGGTCGGCGGCCCGGCGGGCCGCGTCGTCCATCGTGGTGGCCTGCTGCACGAGGGGGTGGGCGCGGCCGTCGAGGATCGCGCGGCCGCGGGCGGCGTTGTTGCCGTCCAGGCGGACGACCAGGGGCTTGGTCAATCGGACCGTCTCCAGGGCCTGGACGATGCCGTCGGCCACGGCGTCACAGGCGGTGATGCCGCCGAAGACGTTCACGAAGACGGACCTGACGGAGGAGTCGGAGAGGATGACGGTGAGGCCGTCCGCCATGACCTCGGCTGAGGCGCCGCCTCCGATGTCGAGGAAGTTGGCGGGGCGGGCGCCGCAGCCTGCGACGACGTCGAGCGTCGACATGACGAGTCCGGCGCCGTTGCCGATGATGCCGACCTCGCCGTCGAGCTTCACGTAGTTGAGGCCCTTGGCCGCGGCGGTCGCTTCCAGTTCCTGGTCGTACGTCTCGGGCTGTGCGCCCCACCGCGTCTGACGGAAGCGGGCGTTGTCGTCGAGCGTGATCTTCCCGTCGAGGGCGAGGATGTCGCCGCCGTCCGTGCGGACGAGCGGGTTGACCTCTACGAGGAGGGCGTCCTCGTGGATCAGAACGCGCCAGAGTTTGACCAAGGTGTCGGCTGTTTCGGGTGGGAGGCCCGCGGCGGCCGCGATGTCGGCGGCCTTCTCCTGTGTCACCCCTTCCGCGGGGGCGATCGGGATGCGTGCCACCGCTTCGGGGCGGCCCGCCGCCACCTCCTCGATCTCGGTGCCGCCTTCGGCCGAGGCGATCGCGAGGAAGCGTCCGGCGGCCCGGTCCAGTACATAGGAGACGTAGAACTCTGCCGCGATGTCGACGGGGTGAGCCACCATCACGGCGCGCACGGTGTGGCCCTTGATGTCCATGCCGAGGATCTGGCGTGCGGTGATCTCCGTCGCCGCGGGGTCCGCGGCGAGCTTCACCCCGCCCGCCTTGCCTCGCCCTCCGGTCTTGACCTGGGCCTTGACGACGACGCGGCCGTCGAGGCGTTCCGCGGCAGCCCGTGCCTCCTTGGCCGTGTGGGCGACCTCGGCACGCGGCACCAAGATGCCGTGGTCTGCGAAGAGTTGCCTTGCCTGGTGCTCGAAAAGATCCATTTCGGCTCCTGACCGCTGCGTCCGACCGGGGGTGTCCCCCGGCGGCTAAAAATGGCGCACGCCCCCTGGACACCACTCACGGGATGCGGGATAACAAGCTTCATACAGTATTCGTCGACTGTATGCAATCTATCGCGAGGGCGCCCCCGAACGCGTGTGAGCGCACTCCAACTCCCCTACGAAGGGACAGGACTTCGCCATGCCCGACGACTCCAGCCAGAACGAAATCTCCGGTGGACACCTGGTCGCCAAAGCACTCAAAGCGGAAGGCGTGGAGGTCATCTACACCCTCTGCGGCGGCCACATCATCGACATCTATGACGGCTGCGTCGACGAGGGCATCGACGTCGTCGACGTGCGGCACGAGCAGGTCGCGGCCCACGCGGCCGACGGCTATGCACGCGTCACGGGCAAGCCCGGCTGTGCGGTGGTCACGGCGGGCCCCGGCACGACCGACGCCGTCACCGGCGTGGCGAACGCCTTTCGCGCGGAGTCCCCCATGCTGCTGATCGGCGGCCAAGGCGCGCACACACAGCACAAGATGGGGTCCCTCCAGGACCTCCCACACGTCGACATGATGACGCCGATCACGAAGTTCGCCGCCACGGTGCCGGACACCGCACGCGCGGCCGACATGGTGTCCATGGCGTTCCGCGAGTGCTACCACGGCGCCCCCGGCCCGTCCTTCCTGGAGATCCCCCGCGACGTCCTCGACGCCAAGGTCCCTGCCGACAGGGCCCGCGTCCCCAAGGCCGGGCACTACCGCGCCTCCACCCGTTCGCCCGGTGACCCCGAGGCCGTCGAGAAACTCGCCGACCTTCTCGTGCACGCGGAGAAGCCCGCCATCCTGCTCGGCAGCCAGGTGTGGACGACCCGGGGCACCGAGGCGGCCGTCGAACTCGTACGCGCCCTCAACGTGCCCGCCTACATGAACGGGGCAGGCCGCGGCACACTGCCGCCGGGAGACCCGCACCACTTCCAGCTCTCCCGGCGCTACGCCTTCTCCAACGCCGACCTCATCGTCATCGTGGGCACGCCCTTCGACTTCCGCATGGGATACGGAAAGCGGCTGTCCCCGGATGCCACCGTCGTCCAGATCGACCTCGACTACCGCACCGTCGGCAAGAACAGGGACGTCGACCTCGGCATCGTCGGGGACGCCGGCCTGATCCTGAAGTCGGTCACCGAAGCCGCGTCCGGACGCGTCAACGGCGGAGCCTCCCGCCGCAAAGAATGGATCGACGAACTCCGCGCCGCCGAGCAGACCGCCGTCGAGAAGCGCCTGCCGCACCTGAAGTCCGACGCCTCGCCCATCCACCCGTACCGCCTGGTGAGCGAAATCAACGACTTCCTCACAGAAGACTCGCTCTACATCGGCGACGGCGGCGACATCGTGACCTTCTCCGGTCAGGTCGTCCAGCCCAAGTCGCCCGGCCATTGGATGGACCCCGGCCCGCTCGGCACCCTCGGTGTCGGCATCCCCTTCGTACTCGCCGCCAAGCAGGCCAGGCCCGAGAAGGACGTGGTGGCGCTCTTCGGAGACGGCGCCTTCAGTCTCACCGGCTGGGACTTCGAAACCCTCGTGCGCTACGACCTCCCCTTCGTCGGCGTCATCGGCAACAACTCCTCGATGAACCAGATCCGTTACGGCCAGCAGGCCAAGTACGGAAAGGAGCGCGAGCGCGTCGGCAACACCCTCGGCGATGTCCCCTACGACAAGTTCGCCCAGATGCTCGGCGGCCACGGCGAAGAGGTCCGCGACTCCGCCGACATAGGCCCGGCCCTGCGCCGCGCCCGCGAGTCCGGCAAACCCTCGCTCATCAACGTATGGGTCGACCCGGACGCCTACGCCCCCGGAACCATGAACCAGACCATGTACAAGTGAGGAGCCCTGACGGCCATGACCAAGGCTCTCGAAGGCATTCGCGTCCTCGACATGACACACGTCCAGTCCGGCCCCTCCGCCACCCAGCTGCTCGCCTGGCTCGGCGCGGACGTGGTGAAGCTGGAAGCGCCCTCCGGGGACATCACGCGCAAGCAGCTGCGTGACCTCCCCGGCGTCGACTCCCTGTACTTCACGATGCTCAACTGCAACAAGAAGAGCATCACCCTCAACACCAAGACCGAGCGAGGCAAGGAGCTCCTGACGGAGCTGATCCGACGGTCCGACGTGATGGTGGAGAACTTCGGCCCCGGTGCCGTGGACCGGATGGGCTTCACCTGGGACCGCATCCAGGAGATCAACCCGCGCATCGTCTACGCCTCGATCAAAGGCTTCGGAGAAGGCCCTTACACCAACTTCAAGGCCTACGAAGTAGTCGCCCAGGCCATGGGCGGCTCCATGTCGACCACCGGCTTCGAGGAGGGCCCACCGCTCGCCACGGGCGCCCAGATCGGCGACTCCGGGACCGGCATCCACGCCGTCGCGGCGATTCTCGCCGCCCTCTTCCAGAGGGAGAACACCGGTCGCGGCCAGCGCGTGAATGTGGCGATGCAGCACGCCGTGCTGAACCTGTGCCGGGTCAAACTGCGCGATCAGCAGCGGCTCGCCCACGGACCGCTCGCGGAGTACCCGAACGAGGACTTCGGAGACGAGGTCCCGCGCTCCGGGAACGCCTCCGGCGGCGGACAGCCCGGGTGGGCCGTCAAGTGCGCTCCCGGCGGCCCGAACGACTACGTGTACGTCATCGTGCAGCCCGTGGGCTGGCAGCCGCTCACCGAGCTCATCGGGCGTCCCGAGCTGGCCGAGGACCCCGACTGGGCGACTCCGGAGGCGCGGCTCCCGAAGCTCGGCAAGATGTTCCAGCTCATCGAGGAGTGGTCCTCGACCCTGCCCAAGTGGGACGTACTGGAGCGGCTCAACGCGCACAACATTCCCTGCGGCCCGATTCTCTCCACCAAGGAGATCATCGAGGACGCCTCACTGGTCGCCAACGAGATGGTCGTCGAGGTCGCGCACCCCGAGCGGGGCACCTTCACCACGGTCGGCTCCCCGCTGAAGCTCTCCGACTCCCCCGTGGACGTGCACAGCTCGCCACTGCTGGGCGAGCACAACGAACAGGTGTACATCGGCGAGCTCGGCCTCGGCGACGAGGAAGTCCGGCTGCTCAAGTCGAACGGGGTGATCTGAGTGATGGCCGAAGACCGCCTGCTGAGGGTGCGCGCGCTCCTAGACGCGGTGCGCGCCGAAGGACGTACGTCGCTGACCGCCCCCGAGGGCAAGGTGATCGCGGACGCCTACGGGATCGCCGTACCGGGCGAGGAGCTGGCGACCGACGTGGACCAGGCCGTGGCGCACGCCTCCCACTTCGACGGTCCCGTCGTCATGAAGATCGTCTCCCCGGACATCCTGCACAAGACCGACGCGGGCGGCGTGGTGGTCGGTGTGGAAGGCGCCGCCGATGTCCGGGCCGCCTTCCACCGCATCGTCGAGAACGCCCGCGCGTACGCACCTCAGGCCCGTATCGAGGGCGTCCAGGTACAGGAGCTGCTGCCGGGCGGTCCATCGGCCCAGGAGGTCATCGTGGGGGCGGTGACCGACCCGACCTTCGGGAAGATCGTCGCCTTCGGGCTCGGCGGAGTGCTCGTGGAGGTGCTCAAGGACGTCACCTTCCGTCTGGCGCCCGTGGACGCCGACGAGGCGGTCTCCATGCTCGACTCGATCCGGGCGGCGGAGATCCTGCGCGGAGTGCGCGGTGCGCAGCCGGTGGACCGGTGGGCCCTCGCCGAGCAGATCCGCCGGGTCTCCCAACTGGTCACCGACTTCCCGGAGATCGCCGAGGTCGACCTCAACCCGGTCATCGCCACACCGCACGGCGCGCTCGCGGCGGATGTCCGCATCATCCTCTCCGAAGGAGCGCCCAAGGCACGGCGCACCTACACGCGCGCGGAGATGCTCGCCTCCATGCGCCGACTCATGCGGCCCCGCTCCGTAGCGGTCATCGGCGCCTCCAACGAGGCGGGGAAGATCGGCAATTCGGTGATGCGCAACCTCATCGACGGCGGCTTCTCCGGAGAGATCCATCCGGTGAATCCCAGAGCCGATGACATCTTGGGCCGCAAGGCGTACAAGAGTGTCACGGACGTTCCGGGCGAGGTGGATGTGGCGATCTTCGCGATCCCCGCCAAGTTCGTCGCGTCAGCCCTGGAGGAGGTCGGCCGCAAGGGCGTACCCAATGCGGTCCTGATCCCGTCCGGCTTCGCGGAGACGGGCGAGCACGCCCTCCAGGACGAGATCGTGGCCATAGGCGAACGGCACGGCGTGCGGCTCCTCGGCCCCAACATCTACGGCTACTACTCGACGTGGCAGGACCTGTGCGCCACGTTCTGCACCCCGTACGACGTGAAGGGCCCGGTGGCGCTGACGAGCCAGTCGGGCGGCATCGGCATGGCGATCCTCGGTTTCGCACGGACCACGAAGACAGGGGTTTCGGCGATCGTCGGGCTCGGCAACAAGTCCGACCTGGACGAGGACGACCTCCTCACGTGGTTCGGCGAGGACCCCCAAACGCAGTGCATCGCCATGCACCTGGAGGACCTCAAGGACGGCCGCGCCTTCGTGGAGGCCGCCCGCGCGACCGTCCCGAAGAAGCCGGTAGTGGTCCTCAAAGCAGGGCGCACGGCGGCGGGTGCCAAGGCCGCCGGGTCGCACACGGGCGCGCTCGCCGGAGATGACGCCGTGTACGACGACATCCTCAAGCAGGCGGGTGTCATCCGGGCACCGGGGCTCAACGAAATGCTCGAGTACGCGCGCGCGTTGCCGGTCCTGCCCACCCCGAAGGGCGACGACATCGTCATCATCACCGGCGCGGGCGGCTCGGGCGTGCTGCTCTCCGACGCGGTGACCGACAACGGCCTGCGGCTGATGGACATCCCGGAGGACCTGGACGCGGCCTTCAAGGCGTTCATCCCGCCCTTCGGGGCCGCGGGGAACCCCGTGGACATCACGGGCGGCGAGCCGCCGTCGACGTACGAGGCGACGATCAGGCTCGGTCTGGAGGACCCGCGCATCCACGCCCTCGTGCTCGGCTACTGGCACACCATCGTGACCCCTCCCATGGTCTTCGCCGAACTGACGGCCCGCGTGGTGGCGGAGTTCCGTGCGCGCGGCATCGAGAAGCCCGTGGTGGCATCGCTGGCGGGCGACGTCGAGGTGGAGGAGGCCTGCCAGTACCTCTTCGAGCGAGGAGTCGTGGCGTACCCGTACACGACCGAGAAGCCGGTCGCCGCGCTCGGCGCCAAGTACCGGTGGGCACGGGCGGCCGGGCTGTTGGGGGGCGGTCGATGAGGTGAACGGTTCGGGGCCGGCCGGCGGTGCGCGACGGCCGGTCCCGGGACCCGTGCGCACACGGAAGGGACGGGACAGGGGGCGCTGGCCAGGATCTTTCCGACGCAAGGGGTGCTGAGCGAGATGACGACCACCGACATACGAACGACCGTCCCCTACCGGGAGGTGAGGGACGTCAACGGCCGGATGTACCGCGTCGGCGAGACCGACATCGACATCATGGGCCGCAAGCGCAAGTGGATGGTCATCCTGCCGTGGGTGGGCATGATGGGCATCAGCTCGGCCGAGTACGCGTTCGCCTCCGCCGAGGACACCCTGCACACCGCGCACCAGTGGAGCAGCCTGCACATCTTCTGGATGCTTGGCGTCTGGGTCTTCTTCCAGGCGGCGGTGGCCTTTCCGGCGGGCAAGCTCCGGGAGAGCGGAAAGCTCCCGGCACGCTGGGCGATGATGCTCGGTGCGCTCGGCACACTCCTGGGATATCTGTCGCTCGCTTTCGCCCCGCACGTGGTCGTCGCCTACCTCGGTTTCGGCATGTTCAGCGGTATGGGTGCCGGCATGGTCTACGCGACGTGCGTGAACATGGTCGGCAAGTGGTATCCGGAGAGGAAGGGCGGCAAGACCGGATTCGTCAACGGCGGATTCGCCTACGGATCGGTGCCGTTCGTCTTTCTCTTCACCGGCTATATGGACCTGTCGAACTTCCGCTGGGTCCTGGTCTCGGCGGGCATTCTCCTCGCCAAGATGGTCGCGTCCGCGGGCCATTTCTTCCAGGACCCCCCGAAGAACTGGTGGCCCGCGGATGTGGACCCGCTGCGCCCGCCGGACGACCCACGGGCACGGCGCGCCCTGCGCATGAACCCGCCCGCCGTCCGGCAGTACACCCCCAGGGAGGCGTGGCAGACCGGCCGGGTGGCGCTGATGTGGTTCTGCCTGCTGTGCACATCGGGCGTGAACATCTTCGGAATCGCATTCCAGGTGGACATCGGCGAGGAGGCCGGTTTCGCAGGCGGAATCGTCGCCACGGCGATGTCACTGAAAGCCGTCGTCAACGGCACGGGCCGCGGTGTCATCGGCTGGCTCTCGGACCGCTACGGACGGAAACGCTGCCTGATCTTCGTCTGCATCGTCCTCGGCCTGGCGCAGTACGGCATCCTGTGGGCCGCCGAAATCCAGAACCTCCCGCTCTTCCTGATCTTCTCCAGCATCTCCGGCTTCGGCGGCGGCGCCATCTTCCCGATGTTCGCGGCCATGACGGCGGACTACTTCGGCGAGAACAACAACGCCTCCAACTACGGCCTGGTCTACAGCTCGAAGCTCGTTTCCGGACTCCTTGGCTCCGGCATGGGGGCCGTGGTGGTCAGCCACTGGGGCCACACCGGCGCATTCACCCTGGCCGGCTCGATATCCCTGTTCGCCGGATTCATCGCACTCTTCCTGTCGCAACCCGGCAGGCCGAATTCCAAGAACATCAGCCCCAATCCGCAACCTCTCGGTGAGGAGATGGCTTGACATGACGGCGGAGCCCATCGCCGGACCCAACGCGTCGGCCGATCACGACGCGCCGTACAGAGAGCTCAAGGACGCGCGCGGGCGCGTCTACCGCATCGGCGAGAGCGACCGGGAGATCCTCGGCCGCCCCCGCTGGACGATGGTGGCGCTGCCCTGGGTGGCCATGCTCGCCATCAGCGTCTTCGAGTACGCCTTCGGAGCGGCCGAGGACACCCTGTCCGCCGCGCACCACTGGACGTCGTCGAACACGTTCTGGGTGCTCAGCGTCTGGATCTTCTTCCAGGCCGGGGTCTCCTTCCCTGCGGGCAAGCTGCGCGAGAAGGGCATCCTGACCAGCAGGGCGGCCATGCTGACGGGCTCGGTCCTGTCGCTGCTCGGCTTCGTCAGCCTCAGCCACGCCCCTAACGTGGCAGCCGCCATGGTCGGCTTCGGCCTGCTCGGCGGCGTCGGGTCCGGGCTGATCTACTCGACCTGCGTGAACATGGTCGGCAAGTGGTATCCCGAGCGACGCGGCGGCAAGACAGGCTTCGTCAACGGCGGATTCGCCTACGGAGCGGTGCCGTTCATCTTCCTGTTCTCGTACGGCTTCGACACGTCCAACTACCGCACCGTGCTGGACCTCGTCGGCTTCTACGTGCTCGCCGTGACGCTGGTGGCGGGGCTGTTCTTCAAGGATCCGCCGAAGAACTGGTGGCCTGCCGAGGTGGACCCGCTGCGGCGCGGCGGCGACCCCCGCACCGCGATGGCCCTGGCCAAGAACCCACCCGCTGTCCGGCAGTTCACTCCCGGAGAGGCGCTGCACACCGGCGTGATCCCCCTGATGTGGGTGTGCATGCTCTGCTGCGCCGGAGTGTCCATCTTCGGGATCTCCTTCCAGGTTCCCTTCGCGAAGGAGATGGGCTTCGGGCCACTCATCGCGGCATCGTCGATGGGCGTCATGTCGGTGATCAACGGAACGGGCCGCGGGGTGGTCGGCTGGCTTTCGGACCGTCTGGGCAGGCAACCGACCCTGACGTACGTCTGTCTGGTGCTCGCGGTGGCGCAGTTCGGCGTGCTGTGGGCCGGCGAAATCGGCAACCAGCCCCTGTTCCTCGTCTTCGCCTTCCTCTCCGGCTTCGCGGGCGGCGCGTTCTATCCCCTGTTCGCGGCCCTGGTACCGGACTACTTCGGAGAGAACAACAACGCCTCCAACTACGGCATGGTGTACAGCGCGAAGCTCGTGTCCGGGCTGTTCGGCGGCGGTTTGGGCGCGATGGTCGTGGACTCCTGGGGGTACATCGGCGCCTATGTGACCGCAGGTGTCGTGTCGCTGATCGCGGCAGGCCTCTCCTTGCTGCTGCGGCAGCCGGAAGCACCACGCGTGCGTGGAGTTCTGGTCTAGCGGCCCCCGACCGCTAGTGGATGGGCCCTCCCGCTTCCGGGCAGGAGGGCCCATCCACGCCGTCATGCGATCAGTCGCCGCAACGGCCGGAGCGCAGCGAGTGCAGGTGCTCGCTGGACTTGCGGGCGAAGGCATACGACTCGACCGGGTTGTCGTGCTCGGTCTGCCAGTGGTGGTACCGCCGGCCCTGGTGGGTGCGTGCGGTCACCTTCGACAGGAACTTCTTGTAGTCGATGTCGCCGTCACCGACATCCGTCATGCGATAGCCGTCGCGGGTGCTCTCGTCGCGGATGCCGTCCTTGACGTGGAACAGGGGATAGCGGTGGGGCTGCTTCAGTACGTAGTCGAGCGGGTGGAAGGGGGCCGGGGTGCCGTCGACCCGCTTGCCGAAGCGGAACTGGGCGCTGAACGCCCAGTAGATGTCCATCTCCAGGTAGACGAAGTCGGGGTCGGTCTCGGCAAGGAGCACGTCGTAGAGGCGGACCTTCGGTTTGTCGGTGGCGAAGGAGAACTCCTCGGCGTGGTTGTGCTGGTAGAACTTCATGCCGCGCTTGCGGGCCGCTTCGCCGTACGTGTTGAAGTCCTCCGCCGCACGCTTCCAGGCGTCGACCGTGGTGCCGTAGCGGAAGGGGCCCGAGGCGGTGCCGATGTGCTTCAGGCCGAGGGCCTCCGCCTCGTCCAGGACCTTGGTGAGGTTCTGCGCGAAGGTGTACGCGTTGGGATTGTTGTCGTCGTAATAGCCGACGTGGGACCCGATGGGATTCAGGCCGTGGTCGCGGGCCAGCGCCTTGAGCTGGGCGAGGGTGATGGCGCCCGCCGAGCCCTGGGTGTATCCGGCGAATTCGATCTCGTCGTATCCGTATTGTTCCAACTCGGCGAAGACGGGCGCGAATCCGACGGTGGAGACCTTGTCGCGCAGGCTGTAGAGCTGGATGCCGAGGCGCCCCGGCGGCAGGACGAGATGGCCGTGCCCCTTGCCTGCGGCCGCTGAGGCGGTCGGGGCTGCCGAGGCAGTGGGGGCGGCTGCCCCGACGAGCGCCGCGGCAGTGGCTCCGGCAGCCACACCGAGCGCGCCGCGTCGGCTGAGTCTGCGGGCGAGTTCAGGATCGGTGGAGGTCGGCTTGCGGCTCATGCGGTTCTCCTCGTGGGCATCAGGGGCGCGTCAGGGATGGGTTCGAAGAACGGATCAGGGATCACTGAGGGTCGGGCCCTGATGCCAGGGCCCGAGCTGTCTGGTTCAGTGGAGATCAAGCAGATTCAGCGACGCGGGTCGGTGGACATCACCGCAGACCCGCGAGGTCGAGCAGGAGCGATTTCACATCGGTGGCCGCGACGCGGCCGCTGACGGCGCGGGGGGTGGAGCACAGAATGAGCGGACTTTCGTCCTCGCTCGTGGGCAGGCGGCCATGGCTGCCGCGAATAGGTGACGGATCCAGGGGCACGACCGCCATGCGATAGCGCATGCCGAGCTTCTTCCGGGCCAGCGCGCCCGCGGCCTTGACGCGGACGTACGGGTCCTGGGGGTCCATGAAGAGCTCGACGGGGTCGTAGCCGGGTTTGCGGTGGATCTCGACGAGCTGCGCGAAGTCGGGCGCGCGGGCGTCGTCGAGCCAGTAGTAGTACGTGAACCAGGCGTCCGGCTCCGCGACGGCGACGAGCTCGCCGGAGCGCGGATGGTCCAGATGGTGGTCCTTCTTGCCTTCGTCGTCGAGGAGTTGCTCGATGCCGGGGACGTCCGCGAGGGCGGCGCGGGTGGCTTCGAGGTCTTCCGGGCGGCGGACGTAGATGTGGGCGATCTGGTGGTCGGCGACGGCGAAGGCCCTGGATGCCATCGGGTCGAGGTACTCCATGCCGTCCTGGGTGTGCACCTCCAGCAGACCCGCGCGGCGCAGGACCCGGTTGATGTCGACGGGACGGTTCACCCGGGTGATGCCGTACTCGGACAGCGCGACGACGGTCCTGCCCTCCGCCTTCGCGTCGTCCAGGAGCGGCGCGACGGTCGCGTCCAGCTCGGCGGCCGCGCGGAAGGAGCGCGGGTCGTCGGGGCCGAAGCGCTGCAGGTCGTAATCGAGGTGAGGGAGGTAGCACAGGGCAAGGTCGGGGTGGCGGGTGTCGATGATGTGCCGGGTCGCGTCCACGATCCAGCGGCTGGACACGATGTCGGCGCCGGGACCCCAGAAGTGGAAGAGGGGGAACGTACCGAGTTTCTCGGTGAGTTCGTCGTGGAGGGCCGGGGGCCGGGTGTAGCAGTCGGGCTCTTTGCGGCCGTCGGCGTAGTAGACGGGGCGGGGGGTGATGGTGAAGTCGGTGTCGGCGCCCATGGCGTACCACCAGCAGACGTTGGCCACGGTGTAGCCGGGGTGCGCGCGACGGGCGGCGTCCCACAGCTTGTCGCCGGAGACAAGCCCGTTGTGCTGACGCCACAGGAGTACGTCGCCGAGCTCGCGGAAGTACCAGCCGTTGCCGACGATGCCGTGCTCGGCGGGGGTGGTGCCGGTCAGGAAGGTGGACTGTGCGGCGCAGGTGACGGCGGGCAGGACGGTGCCGAGCGGCGCTCTGGACCCGGCCTGGCCGAGCGCTTTGAGGTGCGGCATGTGGTCGAGAAGGCGCGGGGTGAGGCCGACGACGTCGAGAACCAGCAAGGGGGTCGGGGTCATGGGAGTTCCTTGAGGCCGAGGTCGGTCAGGAGGTCGCGGGCGAGGGAGAGTTCCGCGGCGATGCCCTCGGCGAGCTGGGGGCGGCCGCGCGGACGCAGCGCGGGCGGGAGTGCCTGCCAGGTATAGGTCTCGACCTCGAGATGGCGGGTGAGGGGGACGGGCCCGCCGACGAGCCGGGTCAGGACGTCCTGGAGGACGGGGAGCGTGGAGGTGAGGGGCGCGGCCGGGGCCGCGTGGAGGGGGACGTGGAAGTGGGCGCGCCAGGGGGCGGTGTCGGGCAGCGCGTCGGTGGTGAGTGCTTCGCCGAGGTCGTCCGTGCCGCGCAGACCGGCTCCGGTCAGGGTGCGGGTCTGGTGGAGGAAACGGGGTTCGTCGAAGGCCGCGAGGGCTTCGCGTACCTCGGGGAGGTGGGGGTGTTCGGCGTGGAGCGCGGCGGACAGCTGCGACTTGACGACGGGGACGCCTGCGGCGGCGAGGGCGTCGAGGGCGGTCTGTGGATCTTCGAAGGAGGTGGCGAGGTGACAGGTGTCGACACAGACACCGATGCGGTCGTGGCCGACGGCGGTGAGGGGAGCGATGGCGTCGGCGGTCGTCTCGACGGTGCAGCCGGGCTCAGGTTCGAGGCCGATGCGGATGGAGCGGCCGGTCAGCTCGGCGAGGGCGTCGAGGCGTTGGGCCAGCGCGGTGAGGGCCGTTCGGGCGGTCTCGGCACGCGGGGCGTCGAAGGGGGTGCGCCAGGCGAGCGGAAGGGTGGAGATGGTGCCTTCGATGACGTCGTCGGGGAGCAGCGCGGCGAGCAGCCTGGCCAGGTCGGTGGTGTGACCGAGGCGCTCCGGATCGGTCCAGTCCGGCTTGTACACGCGGTACTTGACCTGTTCCGCGCCGAAGCCTTCATAGGGGAAGCCGTTGAGGGTGACGACTTCCAGGCCACGCCGGTCGAGTTCGGTGCGCAGGCCTCGCAGCGCCGCGGGGTCGGTGATGAGGGCGCTTGCGGCGTCCTTGGCGAGCCACAGACCGATGCCGATGCGGTCCCTGCCGAGCCGTTTGCGCACGGGCTCGCAGTGGTCGCGGAGCTGGGCGAGCACGCCGCCGAGGGTCTCGGCCGGGTGGACGTTGGTGCAGTAGGCGAGGTGGACGGTGGAGCCGTCGGGGTGCCGGAAGCGCATGGGTCACGCCCCGCCGCGCAGGATGGAGTTGCCTTCGTGGGTGGCGGCGTCCGGTTCTCGCACATCGAGCTGGAGGCGGCCGCTGAGCCCGTAGAACGCCACGGGGTTGCGCCACAGCACGAGATCGACGTCGTCCTCGTCATACCCGGAGGCCAGCATGGCGTCGGCGACCTTGCGGGTCTTGAGGGGGTCGCTCCTGCCCCAGTCGGCGGCGGAGTTGATCAGCACCCGGTCGGGCCCGAAGTCGCGCAGGATCGCGACCATCCGTTCCTCGTCCATCTTGGTGTCGGGATAGACGGAGAAGCCGAGCCAGCAGCCGCTGTCCTTGGCCTCCTTGACGGTGGTCTCGTTGAGGTGGTCGATCAGGACGCGGTCCAGGGGCAGGGCGGACTCGCTGATCACGTCGATCGTGCGGCGCAGGCCCGTGAGCTTGTCGCGGTGCGGGGTGTGCACGAGAGCGGGCAGCTCGTGGTCGGCGGCGAGCTGCAGCTGGGTGGCGAGCGCGGCATCCTCGGCCGGGGTCATGGAGTCGTAGCCGATCTCTCCGACGGCGACGACGTTGTCCTTGACGAGATAGCGGGGCAGTTCGTCGAGGACGGGGGTGCAGCGGGGGTCGTTCGCTTCTTTGGGGTTGAGGGCGATCGTGCAGTGGTGGGCAATGCCGTACTGGGCCGCGCGGAAGGGTTCCCAGCCGAGGAGGGAGTCGAAGTAGTCGAAGAAGGAGGTCGGCGAGGTGCGTGGCTGGCCGAGCCAGAAGGCGGGTTCCACGACGGCGCGGACACCGGCGGCGTACATCGCCTGATAGTCGTCGGTGGTGCGGGACGTCATGTGGATGTGGGGGTCGAAGATGCGCATCAGGACTCCTACTCCTCGCCGGTGAGAGGGCCCGCGGGGGCCGAGAGGGGCTCGGGGGACTCGGGGGCGGTCAGACGCAGGGCGCGGTGCAGGTCGCCGGGGACGGCTCGGCCGGCTGCGGACCGCTCGGCCGCGTAGTCGCCGAGCATCCGGGCCAGTTCGACGTCTCCGCGGGCGCGCCTGGGGAGGTCGGCGACGGCGTCCACCGGGACACCGGTGAACAGGCACTTGAGGACGGCGTGACGCCAGTCGTGCGAGGCGAGGTGCGCGGCGGCGTAGGGGCCGACGGCAGCGGCAACGAGGCTGGTGTCGTTGGTGCGCAGGGCGTCCTCGACCAGCGGCAGGGCGTCGGGGCCCGCCACCAGGTGGGGCAGTGCCTGCAGGACGGCTCGGCGTTCGGCCGCGGTGCCCTGGGCGTAGACGCGGGCGAGGGTGTCCGGGGTCGCGTTCGCGGCGTGCAGCAGCAGGATGCGGGCGTCGTCGGCGTGGTCGGGGCCGCAGCGGCGTCCGGCCTCGGCGAACCTCAGCTCCCACGTGGGGCTGGGCCCCGGTCCGTCCCGCTCGGGTCGCCCTCCGTGGGCGGCGGCCTCGGCGGTGGCCTGGTCGAGCCAGGCGCGGGCGGCTCCGCCCAGGTCGCTTTCGAGGTGGGTGCGGAGGGCGGCGATCTCGGAGGTGTCGGTCACGGGGTACCTCCTTCGACAGGCGCAGGGGCGGGGGCAGCAACGGTCACGGAGGTGGGGGCAGGTCCGGCGGCTGCGGTGACCGGGACGGCGGCTTGTGCCCGGCGCAGGAAGTCGATGGAGCGGGTGGCGAGTTCGGGGCCCGCGTGGGAGTGGCGGGGCAGTTCGACGACGGTCAGCCCTCGGTAGTCGGCGGCGGCGAGTGCTGCCAGGACGGGCGGGAAGTCGATCTCTCCGTCGCCGAAGGGCAGGTGCTCGTGGACTCCGCGGCGCATGTCCTCGATCTGGACGTGCCGCAGCCAGGGGGCGGCGGCGCGTACGCAGTCTGCGGGAGGGAGGGGTTCGAGGCACTGGCAGTGGCCGATGTCGAGGGTGAGGCCGAGGAGTCCGGGGTCGGGGTCGTCGAGCTCGTGGCGCAGGTGGTGGAAGTCGGCGAGGGACGAGAGGAGGTGGCCGGGCTCGGGCTCGACTGCGAGCGGGACTCCGGCGCCCGACGCGGCGTCGAGTACGGGGCCGAGTGCGTCGGCGAGGCGCCGCCACGCGACGTCGTCCGAGGTGCCTGCCGGGGTGATGCCGCTGAAGCAGTGCACGGCGTGGGCGCCCAGGTCGGCGGCGACCTGGACGGCGCGGATCAGCAGACGGCCGCGCTCGGCCCGGCGTTCCGGGTCGGGGTCCAGGAGAGAGGGGCCGTGTTTGCGGCGGGGGTCGAGGACGTAGCGGGCGCCCGTCTCGATGGTGACGGTGAGGCCGAGGCGGTCGAGCTGGCGGGCCACATGACGGGTGCGGGAGGCGAGATCGGGAGCTAGGGGGTCCAGGTGCATGTGGTCGAGGGTCAGGCCGACGCCCGCATAGCCGAGGTCGGCGAGGAGGCCGAGGGCGTCGTCGAGGCGGAGGTCGGTGAGCCCGTTGGTGCCGTAGCCGAAGCGGAGCCCGTCGCCTTGCCGCGCGTCGGCCGGGAGGGGGTGCTGCGGGGCTGTTCCGCTCATGTGACGCTCACCTTCCGTGCGAACTTCCGGGCGGCGGGGGCGAGGGCGACGGTCAGCAGGGCGGTGCCCGCCGCTCCGGCGCGGGCGGCGAGCGCGGCCTGCAGCGGGATCATGGCGCGGATGCCGCCGCCGACGGCGCGCTGTGTCAGGGGAGGTGACGGATTGAGGGCGGCGTGGAAGAGGGGCTTGGCGGCGGTCCCGACGTAGGCGAGCGCGAGGACGCCGCGGAGCGCCTGTCGGCCGGTGACGGCAGTGGTCCGGAGGTCGTGCCCGTCCAGGCCCGGAGAGCGGACCTGCTCTCCCCTACCACCGACGCCAAACCCCTGGCGGCCCCTGGAACCGGTGCCGAAACCTGGGCGGGTGGAGCCGATCAGTCGGGCCAGTGCCGTCGTCGTTGCCAGTGCGGCCAAGGGCGCGGCCGAGGAGCCGCCCTGGGCCTCGCGGCGGGAGACCACGGTGACGGCGAGGGTGTGGGCGGCGAGGGCAGCGGCCGAAGGCCCGGCGGCGCGGGCACGGGAGCGGGCGCGCGAGCCCTGGCCCTGGTCCTGCCTCTGGCTCTGGCTCTGGCTCTGGCCGACCGTGGCGGTCGCGCCGAGGAGCAGGTCCAGGCCGCGTGCGGCGGCCATGGCTGCCGGTCCTGCGGGCGTGTGTTTGAGACCTAGGTCGTAGGCCCACACCGTTGCGGCCAGGGCTCCCGCCATGGCGAGGGACGGGCGGCCCGCGCGGGAGGCGAGGGCGAGGCCCGCGGCGGTGAGGGCAGTTGCCGCGGCGAGGGCCGCGGGTGGGGCGATGCGGCCGGACGGCAGGGGGCGCTCGGGACGTTCGACGGCGTCCTCGGCGCGGTCTGCCCAGTCGTTGAGGGCCATACCGGCCTCGTACAAGCAGAGGGAGGAGCCGATGGCAAGGAGGGTGCGGTGGTTGGGACGCAGGCCGGTCGCCGCCGCTCCGGCGAGGGCGTCGCCGGGGACGGTGAACAGGGCGGGGACACGGAGGAGTTCGACCCAGGCGCGGGAGGCGTTCCCGGCGCTCATATGGACTCACCTTCCGAAGGGCCGCCTTCCGACGGGCCGCCTTCCGACGGAGCGCCTTCCGACGGGCCGCTTTCCGGGGCACGGTCAGACCGCCCGGTGGGGGCGGCTCCCCCCAACCGCTCCGCGAAGTCCAGGAGTGCCGCGTACTGCTCGCCCAGGGCCGCGGGGGCGCCCGCGTCGGGGTCCTTGAAGTAGAAGGCGAGGGCGGGCAGGGGACCGGAGAGGCCGCGTTCGTGGGCGCGGGACGTCAGGCGGGCGAGGTCCAGGATCAGGGGGGCGGCGAGGGCCGAGTCGCAGCCCTGCCAGGTGGTCTGCAGGACCATGCGGGTGCCGAGGAAGCCGTCGAAGGCGATGTGGTCCCAGGCCGTCTTCCAGTCGCCGAGGGAGGGGACGTCGTCGATGTGGACCTCGCCCTCGGGGGCGGAGCCCAGCGTGTCGGCCAGGACGCGTTCCTTGCCCGCGTTCTTCGCCGCGGCGGCCGCGGGGTCGGCCAGGGCGGCGCCGTCCCCGCCGCCGAGGAGGTTCGTGCCCGACCAGGCGCGTACGGCGAGTGCTCGTTGCGCGAACATCGGGCCGAGCACGGAGCGCAGCAGGGTCTGGCCGGTCTTGCCGTCCCGGCCCGCGTAGGGGAGGCCGGAGGTGCGTGCCGCCTCGGTGAGGTGGGGGTGGTGCAGGCCGGTCGAGGGGGTGAAGTTCACGTAGGGGCAGCCTGCGCGCAGGGCGGCGGCCGCGTAGAGGGAGCTGGCGGGGAGGCGTTCGGCGCCGTCCGCGGGGCGTGGTTCGGTCGAGGCGACGTTCACCACCACGGCGCGGGCCAGTCCCCGGCGACGTACGAAATCGAGGAGGTCGGCGGTGAAGGCTTCGATCAGTTCCTCGTCGCTGCGGGCGTCGCCCGGCTGCGGTCCGCCGGGACGTATCTCGGCGTCGGCGGCGGCGAGTTCGGCGTGCACCGCCGAGGGGAGGCCGTGCGGCAGGACACCGCCTGCGGCGAGTTCCTCGGCGCGTTTGGGCAGGGGGCAGCTCGTGGTGTCGTGTCCGCCGAAGACGAGGGAGGACAGCGTCGGCAGGCCGCGGTCCATGAAGGGCGGGGTCTCGGTGACCATGCCGGTGGGGGCGTGGAGTCCGGCGGTGATGGCCGCGCAGCCCGCCACGGCCGTGGTCGCGACCGAGCCGCGGGCCCCGATCAGCCATACGCCGACGGGCCCGACGGGCGGCGTCCCGAGGGGAGGAGTAGAGGGCGCAGATGTAGAGGTCGCGGATGTGGACACGGCTGCCTCCTGCCATGACTCAAGAGCTCGGGACACGACTCGGGAGCTCGCGGAACGTGAGTGCGGTGCAAGACGGCGGGCGGAGGTCCGGCGTCCTCCGCCCGCCGCCGTCTAGCGACCCGCGCCCGACCCGGTCGGGGCGGGTGGGCCGGAGCGGTGTGCCGACAGGCCGTCCGTCGGCTGGTCCTTGGTCGGCTGAGTTGCGGTCAGTTGATCCTGGGTCGGCTGAGTTGCGGTCGGTTGATCCTTGGTCGACTGGTCCTTGGTCCGCTGTTCCTTCCCCGGGTGGCCCTTTGCCGGGAGGTCCTTCAGCCGGATGTTCCGGAAGGAGACCTCATCGGCGTCCCCGTGGTTCTGGATGCCGATGTGGCCCTGTCGCAGGCTCCGGGCCGGGTCGGTGTTGGTGAAGTCGTTGATCTGCACCCCGTTGAGGTAGACGCGAAGGCGTTCGCCCTCGACGCGGATCTCGTAGGTGTTCCACTCCCCCGGCGGGTTCAGCGCCTTGTCGCGCTTCTTCAGGTCGGCGGAGCGGAAGCCGTAGACGGAGCCCGTGGTCTTCTCGGGGACGTCCGTGGCGTCGATCTGGATCTCGTAGCCGTTGTTCACGGCCGACCAGGGGTCGTCGGAGGGCGGGAAGCCCACGAAGATCCCCGAGTTGTCGTCGCCCCGCATCCGCCAGTCGAGCTTGAGGGAGTAGGAGCCGAGTTCGCGCCGGTCGTACCAGAGCATGCCCATGCCGCCGACGGTCTTGAGCGTTCCGTCGCCCTCGTCGAGCTGCAGGGAGCCGGGGCCTGCCTGCTTCCAGTCCTCCAGTGAGGAGGCCTTGCCGTCGAAGATCGGCGTGTAGCCCTTCTCCGGCCTGCAGTCGGCCTGGGCCGCGCCGACGGCCCAGCGGATGCCGCCCAGCAGATGCTGGCGGAAGGCCGGTTCGGCGAACGACTCCTTGGTGTGGCCGCCGCCCGTGTAGAAGGAGCGGCCGCCCTCGTAGCTCTGGCACCAGGCGATGGGGTGGTCGCCGGACATCGTGCCGCCCGTGTACGACGACTCGTCGAGGGAGGCGAGCACGCGGGCCCGGTCCCGGGGATTGGCGCGGTAGTTGTACCACTCGTCGGTGCGGTCCCAGCTTCCGGTGCCCAGGTGGGCGGTGGCCGGGTGCGCGTGGTCCTCGACATGGACCTTCGCGGGCTGGATCGCGGGGTGCGACTGGAAGTAGGCGCCCGCGAGCCCGCCGTAGAAGGGCCAGTCGTACTCGGTGTCGGCGGCGGCGTGCACGCCGACGTAGGCGCCGCCGTCGCGGATGTACTGCTCGAACGCCCCCTGCTGGTCGGCGTTCAGGACGTCGCCGGTGGTCGAGAGCCAGACCACGGCGTCGTACCGGGCCAGGTTGGCGGCCGTGAAGGCCCCCGCGTCCTCGGTCGCGTCGACGGTGAAGCCGTTCGCGGCGCCGAGTTCCTTGACGGTGTCGATGCCGGTGGGAATCGAGTCGTGCCGGAAACCGGCGGTCTTGGAGAAGACGAGGACCTTCTCACCGGCCTTCTTCGGCGGCTCGGGCTTGGAGGCCGCGGGGCCCGACACACAGCCGATGAGCAGGGCGGCCGCGGCCGTCGCGGTGGCCAGCCGTACAGATGCGCGCATGTGCTGACCCCTTTCAGCTCGTCGTGAAGGTGAAGTCGTCCAGGTCGTAGAGCGCTCCCGAGCCCTTGCCCTTGAAGACCAGGAAGAGCGTCGTGGTCTTCGTCGGCGGCTTGGCGATCGCCGTACTGACGTCCTTGTACGTCTCCCAGCCACCGGTCGGCGCCACCTTCGCGCTGCCCAGCAGCTTGCCGCCCACGGATCCGCTGCGTACCTCCAGCGTGCCCCCGGATCCGGCCGACGCGACACGTGCGGTCAGCTTGGTGGCGTTGCCGAGGACGTACGGCTTGAAGGAGACCCAGTCACCGTTGTTGATGTCGCCGACGGTCTTGCCGCCGTGCGCCGGGGTGTGGTTGACGACGGAGACGCCCTTGGAGTCGTTGTAGTGCTCGCCCTGGCGGTGCTTGGGCTGGACGACGTTCTGGTCGTGGGTGGTCAGCGCGGGCTGGCCGTTCGCGCCCTTGTCGGTGTACTCGGCGTCGAAGACCCCGAAGATGTTGGCGTTGGGGTCGTGCTCGCCGTCGGCGGAAGTCTGGATGGTGCCCTCGCAGCCGTTGGCCGAAGTGACCGGGTGGCCGTGGCTGTCATGGCCGAGAATGTGGGTGACCTTCACCTTGGTGCAGTCGATCGTGCCGTCCTCCGGGTCGGTGACCTTCACCTTGAAGGGCACCTTGTCGCCGAAGGTGAACAGCTGGCCGTCGCCGGGAACCTCCAGGGTCACCTTGGGCGCGGTGTTGCCGACGGTGATGTGCGCGCTGGCCGAGCCGGTGCGTCCGGTGGAGTCCTTCACGGTCACGGTCGCCGTGTAGACGCCGTTCTTCTTGTACGTGTACGTGGGGTTCTGCTGCGTCGACTTGCCGCCGTCGCCGAAGTCCCAGGCGTAGGTCAGCGTCCCGCCGTCGGCATCCGTGGCCTTCGAGGTAAACTTGGTCTGCAGCGGGGCCTGCCCGCTGGTCACGGACGCGCTCGCCTCGGCGACCGGGGAGTGGCCCTCGGTGGCGTTCTCGATGCGGAAGAGTCCGGAGTTCTCGTCGCCGCCGAACCAAGCGGTGCCGTAGTCGAGGACGTACAGCGCGCCGTCGGGGCCGAACTCCATGTCCATCACCTGGGTGCCGGTCCACGGGAACGGGTTGATCTTCGAGACCGTGCCGTCCGCGCCCTGCTCGATGCGCTTGATCCAGCGTCGGCCGAACTCTCCGGCGAAGAAGTCACCGTCGTAGGCCTCGGGGAACTTCACCGGGGAGGTGTTCGCCGCGTCGTAGCGGTAGACGGGGCCGCCCATCGGGGACTCGGAGCCGCTGCCGAACTCGGGCACGGAACCGCCGTCGTAGGGAATCCAGGCCTCCTGCGCGGGCGGCAGGTCGGTCAGGCCCGTGTTGTGCCGCGAGTCGTTCTTCGGGGCCGCGCAGTCGAAGGCGGCGCCGGAGGTGCCGGTCGCGAAGTCGTAGTCGATGTAGGGGTCGTTCTTGCCGGTGCAGAACGGCCAGCCGAAGTTGCCCGCCTTGGTCACCCGGGCGAACTCGACCTGTCCCGCGGGGCCGCGCTTGGGGTCGGCCGCGCCCGCGTCGGGCCCGTAGTCACCGACGTACACGGTGCCGGTCGGCTTGTCGACGCTCATCCGGAAGGGGTTGCGGAAGCCCATCGCATAGATCTCGGGGCGGGTCTTCTCGGTGCCCTTGGCGAAGAGGTTGCCGTCGGGGACGGTGTAGCTGCCGTCGTCGGCGACCTTGACGCGCAGGATCTTGCCGCGCAGGTCGTTGGTGTTGCCCGCGCTGCGCCGCGCGTCGAAGGCGGGGTTGCGGTCCGCGCGCTCGTCGATGGGCGTGAAGCCGTCGGAGGCGAAGGGGTTGGAGTCGTCGCCCGTCGACAGGTAGAGGTTGCCGTCCTTGTCGAAGTCGATGTCGCCGCCGACGTGGCAGCAGGTGCCCCGGCTCGCGGGGACGTCGAGGACCTTCTTCTCGCTGGCGGCGTCCAGGGTGCCGTCGGCCTTCAGGACGAAGCGGGAGAGGCGGTTCACGCCGTCGAACTTCTTGAAGTCCTCGGCCGTGCCGGTCTCCGGGGCGTCGCCCGCGGGGGTGTCGAGGGGCGGCGCGTAGTAGAGGTAGATCCCGCGGTTCTCGCTGAACTTCGGGTCGATTCCGACGCCCTGGAGGCCCTCTTCGTCGTGTGTGTAGACCGGTATCTTCCCGGCGACCTTGGTGTTGCCCGACGCGTCCGTGAGGCGGAGCGTGCCGTCTCGGGAGGTGTGCAGGACCGAGCGGTCCGGGAGGACGGCCAGCGTCATCGGCTCGCCCGTCTCCGGCTCGCCCTTGGCGAGGGTGACCTGCTGGAAGTCCTCGGCGACGGGGGCGGCCTTCGCGGGCGGGTCGGCGGGCACGGCACCGGCGTGCGGTACGGCGAGGGTCAGAGTGGCGCCGGTGAGTACGGTGCCGGTGAGCAGGGCAAGGGTTCTGCGGAGTCTCGGGCGTTTGCTGTGCACGGAAGTTCCTCCGGAGGGGGGACGGTCGTACGGGGTGAGTGCGCCGTGCGCCGGGGTGCGCCGTCACCCCGGACCATTCATGTCCTGTACACCTCAAGGACGGTAGCCACGTTTGTCCCGGGCGGAAAGCCCTTGTGCAGGACGGAAGTTGAACTTTTTCCTGTCAATGGACAAACGTGGCATGAGACGGACTGGTCAGTCGGTCCGGTCGGAGCCGCCGAACGCCGCGTCGAAGGACGCGGTCGGAGCCTCGAAATCGAACGCCTTCAGGTGCGTCAGCGCCTCCGGCGCACCCTGCAGGCGGTCCATGCCCGCGTCCTCCCACTCCACGGAGACCGGCCCCTCGTACGCGATGGAGCGCAGCATCCGGAAGACGTCCTCCCAGGGGACCTCTCCGTGGCCCGCCGACACGAAGTCCCAGCCGCGGCGCGGATCGCCCCACGGGAGGTGCGAGCCGAGGCGGCCGTTGCGGCCGTCCAGGCGGCGCCGGGCCTCCTTGCAGTCGACGTGGTAGATGCGGTCGCGGAAGTCGTAGAGGAACCCGACCGGGTCGAGGTCCTGCCACACGAAGTGCGACGGGTCGAAGTTGAGCCCGAACGCGGGGCGGTGGCCGACGGCCTCCAGGGCCTTGTGCGTGGTCCAGTAGTCGTACGCGATCTCCGAGGGGTGTACCTCGTGGGCGAACCGCACGCCCTGTGCGTCGAAGACGTCCAGGATCGGGTTCCAGCGCTCGGCGAAGTCCTCGTACCCGCGCTCGATCATCGACTCGGGGGCCGGCGGGAACATCGCGACCAGGTGCCAGATCGAGGAGCCGGTGAAGCCGACGACCGTGTCCACGCCGAAGGCCGCGGCCGCCCGCGCGGTGTCCTTGATCTCGGCGGCCGCCCGCTGCCGCACTCCCTCCGCCTCGCCGTCGCCCCAGATGCGGGCGGGCAGGATCGCCTGGTGCCGCTCATCGATGATGGCGTCGCAGACGGCCTGACCCACGAGGTGGTTGGAGATCGCCCAGCACTTGAGCCCGTACTTGTCGAGCAGCGCGTGCCGCCCGTCCAGGTACGACGGGTCGACGAGCGCCTTGTCGACCTCGAAGTGGTCTCCCCAGCAGGCGAGTTCGAGGCCGTCGTAGCCGAAGTCGCGGGCAAGGGAGCAGACCTCTTCGAGCGGAAGGTCGGCCCACTGGCCGGTGAAGAGCGTGAACTGCCGTGGCATGACCAGGCCTCCTCAGAACGGGAATCCGAGCGGGAATCGGGGCGGGAATCGGACGGGCATCAGGCGGGCACGGGCGTGTACACGGAGTTCTTCGCCGCGCTCTCCTCCACCGCGGCGAGCACCCGCTGCACGGAGAGGCCGTCGGCGAAGGAGGGTTCGGGCCGCGCCCCGGTGCCGATGGCGTGCAGCAGGTCGCGGGCCTGGTGCACGAAGGTGTGCTCGTAGCCGAGGCCGTGGCCCGGCGGCCACCAGGCGTCCACGTACGGGTGGTCGGGCTCGGTCACCAGGATGCGGCGGAAGCCGGACGACGCGGCGGGCTCGGTGTGGTCGTGGAAGGAGAGCTCGTTCAGGCGCTCCAGGTCGAAGGCCAACGAGCCCTCGGATCCGTTGAGTTCGAGGCGCAGGGCGTTCTTGCGGCCCGCCGCGAACCGCGTCGCCTCGAAGGAGGCGAGGGCGCCGGAGGGGAACCGTCCCGTGAAGACGGCCGCGTCGTCGACGGTGACCGTCCCGAGCCTGCTGCCGCCCGCAGCGGTGAGCCCGCTGGACGCCCCTTCGAGGAGGGGCCGTTCGCGCACGAAGGTCTCGGTCAGCGCCGACACTCCTGCCACCGGCTCCCCCACCAGGTACTGGGCGAGGTCGACGATGTGCGCGCCCAGGTCGCCGAGCGCCCCGGATCCCGCCCGGTCCTTGCGCAGCCGCCAGGTGAGCGGGAACGACGCGTCCACCAGCCAGTCCTGAAGGTACGTCAGGCGTACGTGCCGCAGCGCCCCGAGCCGCCCTTCGGCGACCATCCGCCGGGCGAGCGCGAGCGCGGGCACCCGGCGGTAGTTGAAGCCGACCATGGCCACCTGGCCGCGGGCGCGCGCCCGTTCGGCGGCCTCGGCCATCGCCTCGGCCTCCTCGACGGTGTTCGCGAGGGGCTTCTCGCACAGCACGTGCTTGCCCGCCTCCAGGGCGGCGACGGCGATCTCCGCATGGCTGTCGCCGGGCGTGCAGATGTCGACGATGTCGACGTCGTCCCGGGCGATCAGGGCGCGCCAGTCGGTCTCGGCGGCGGCCCAGCCCAGCCGGTCGGCGGCGGCGCGCACGGCGCCGCCGTCGCGGCCGCAGACGGCCGAGAGCACCGGCCGCACCGGCAGGTCGAAGACGCGCCCCACGGTGCGCCAGCCCTGTGAGTGGGCGGCGCCCATGAAGGCGTAGCCGACCATGCCGACGCCCAGCGGCCGCTTCTCCGCGGGCCCGGGGTCGGCCGCGGCACCGGCCCCCGGCTGGGAATCGGCACCGGCCTCGGTTTCCGTCTCACGCATGCGGTAATCCTCCTCGTCGACGCTCGGTGGGGGGTGCGGGCGTGCGCATCACTTGAAGCCGGTGGACATGTACTGGCCGACGTTCTCCTTGTCGACCACGGCCGAGTAGCAGGTGACGAAGGACGGGATCTCGAACTCGGCCATGCCGTTGATGCCCTTGCCCTGGCCGAGGGCGCGCGCGAGGTCGATCGCGGACGCGGCCATGGTGGGCGGGTAGAGGACGGTGGCCTTCAGGACGCTGTTGTCCGCGTCGATGGCCTGCATGGCGGAGAGCGCGCCCGCGCCGCCGACCATCAGGAAGTCGTCACGGCCCGCCTGCTTGATGGCGCGCAGGGCGCCCACGCCCTGGTCGTCGTCGTGGTTCCACAGGGCGTCGAAGTTCTTCTGGGCCTGCAGCAGTTGGGACATCTTCGACTGTCCCGACTCGACGGTGAAGTCGGCTGCCTGGCGGGCGACCTTCTTGATGTTCGGGTAGTTCTTGAGAGCGTCGTCGAAGCCCTTCGAGCGCTGCTTGGTGAGCTCCAGGTTGTCGAGGCCCGCCAGCTCCACGACACGCGCGTTCTTCTTGTCCTTGAGCTTCTCGCCGATGTAGTGCCCGGCGCTCAGGCCCATGCCGTAGTTGTCGCCGCCGATCCAGCAGCGGTAGGCCTGCGGGGAGGCGAAGACGCGGTCGAGGTTGACGACGGGGATGCCCGCCCGCATGGCCTTCAGGCCGACCTGGGTGAGGGCCTTGCCGTCGGCGGGCAGGACGACGAGGACGTCGACCTTCTTGTTGATCAGCGTCTCGACCTGGCCGATCTGCGCCGCGGTGTCGTTGGAGCCCTCGGTGGCCTCCAGCGTGACGTCCGAGTACTTCTCGGCCCGCTTCTTGGCGTTGTCGTTGATGGCGTTGAGCCAGCCGTGGTCGGCCTGGGGGCCCGCGAAGCCGATGGTGACCTTCTTGCCCGGCTTGTCGTCGGCGACCTGCTGCGACTTGTCGTCGGCGCCGTCGTCCTTCGACTCGTTGCTGGTGCAGCCCGTGACGAGGGCTCCGGTGGACAGCGCGGCGGCTCCGAAGAGGAGTCCTCTGCGGCTCGTGTGGGATGGCATGAGTGAACCCCTCGGGTCAGGAAGTGGTGGCCGTACGTCGTTGGACGAGCACCGCGGCGACGATGATCGCGCCCTTGGCGATCTGCTGGGTCGCGGTCTCCAGGTTGTTGAGCGCGAAGATGTTCTGGATCGTGGTGAAGATCAGCACGCCGAGCACGGAGCCCGTGATGGTGCCGCGGCCGCCGGTGAGCAGGGTGCCGCCGATGATCACTGCCGCGATGGCGTCGAGTTCGTACAGGTTGCCGTTGGTGTTCTGGCCGGAGCCGGAGAGGATGATCAGCAGGAAGGCCGCGATGCCGCAGCACAGGCCGGAGAGGAGGTACAGGTAGAGCCGCTGCCTGCGGACGTCGATGCCTGCCAGGCGGGCTGCTTCCGCGTTGCCGCCGACGGCGACCGAGCGGCGGCCGAAGGTGGTGCGGTTCAGGAGCAGCCAGCCGACCACGGTGACGGCGGCGAAGACCAGGACAAGCGGCGGGATGCCGAGGATGTACGAATCACGCTCACCGAGCTTCAACACCCCGTCGACGGTGACCATTTGGGTCTTGCCGTCGGTGATCTGCAGGGCGAGGCCGCGGCCCGCCGCCAGCATGGCGAGGGTGGCGATGAACGGCACGATCGCGCCGTACGCCACGAGCAGGCCGTTCACCAGGCCGCACCCCATGCCGACGATCACGGCCGTGAAGAGGATGCCTGCGAAGCCGAAGTCCTGGGTGGCGACCGTCGTCGCCCACACCGAGGCGAGCGCGACGATCGCGCCGACCGACAGGTCGATGCCGCCGGAGATGATCACGAACGTCATGCCGACGGTGACCACGCCGATGACGGACGCCTGGGTGAGGATCAGCTGGACGTTGTCGGTGTCGAGGAACGAGTCGGGCTGGGTGATGCCGCCGATCGCGATCAGCACGGCGAGCACGCCGAGCAGCGAGAGCGTCCGCACGTCGGCGCGGGCCACCGCGGTGCGCCACGGGCTGCCGCCATCTGCAGGGGCGCTCTTGTGGGTGGCGGCCTCGGCCGCCGGGGCTGGCTGGGTCATGCCGCCGGGCTCCCTTCAAGGACGAGGTCGAGTACGCGGTGTTCATCGAGTTCACGGGCGGGGGCGGTGTGGACGACGCGGCCCTCGCGGAGCACCAGGACGCGGTCGGCGAGGCCGAGCACTTCGGGCACTTCGCTGGAGACGAGCAGCACGGCAAGGCCTTCGTCGGCGAGGCGGCGGATGACCGCGTACAGCTCGGCGCGGGCGCCGACGTCGACGCCGCGGGTCGGCTCGTCGAGCAGCAGGACGCGGCAGCCGCGCAGCAGCCAGCGGGCCAGGACGGCCTTCTGCTGGTTGCCGCCGGAGAGGGTGCGGACGGGGGCCGTGGGCTGGTCGGGGCGGAGCGAGAGCTCGCGCGTCGCCGCACGTGCGGCCTCGCGTTCGGCGCCCCGGTCGAGCCAGCCGCCGTGCGAGAAGCGGGACATGGAGGAGACCGACACGTTGCGGGTGACGGACTCCAGCATGAGCAGGGCCTGCGCCTTGCGCTCCTCGGGGGCGAGGCCGAGCCCCGCGCGGACGGCGGCCCGGACGCTTCCGGGGCGCAACGTCTGCCCTTCGACGGCCACTTGGCCCGTGCTTGGTTTGCGTGCGCCGTAGATCGTCTCCAGGATCTCGGAGCGCCCCGAGCCGACGAGTCCGGCGAGGCCCACGATCTCGCCGGGGCGCAGATCGAGGTCGATGGGTTCGAACTCGCCGTGCCTGGAGAGGCCGCGGACGGTCAACACCGGTTGCGCGGTGGGCGGTTCGACGGGCCGGTCGGGGAAGACGTACTCGACGTTGCGGCCGGTCATCAGCGCCACGACGTCCTTGGTCGGCGTGGACTCCGCGGGGAGACCGCCCGCGACGGCACGGCCGTCCTTGAGGACGGTGACGCGGTCGCCGATGCGGCGGATCTCCTCAAGACGGTGGGAGATGTAGACCACGGCGACACCGTCGGCCGTGAGGTCGGCGACGATGCGGAAGAGGTTGTCGACCTCGTCGGGGTCGAGGGCGGCCGACGGTTCGTCCATGACGATGAGGCGCACCTCGTGCGAGAGCGCGCGGGCCATCGAGACGATCTGCTGCTGGGCCGCGGAGAGCTCGCCGACCAGTCGGCCCGGATCGATCTCGGCATGCCCGAGTCGCTTGAGCAGAGCGGCAGTTGACGCCCTCGCAGCCCGACCGCGGACCACGAATCCGGCGGCGGTCGGCTCATGCCCGAGATGGACGTTCTCGGCGACGGACAGCCCTTCCACCAGGTCGAGTTCCTGGTAGATGGTGGCGATGCCGAGCCGCATGGCGGCGATCGGCGAGCGGAGCGTGGTGCGCTCGCCGCGCCAGGTGATCTCGCCGCCGTCGGGCTGGTGGGCGCCGGCGAGGACCTTGATGAGGGTGGACTTCCCGGCGCCGTTCTGGCCGAGGAGGCAGTGCACTTCCCCGGCCTGGACCTGGAGGTCGACGCCGTCGAGGGCACGGACTCCAGGGAACGACTTGGTGATGCCGGACATGGTGAGCAGCGGTGGTTCTTGTGCCATGACGGTTCCCCTCGGCGGCGATCGCAGCAGGGCAGGGCGGATTCAGGGCAGGCTGATGCAGGGCAGGGCGGAGCCGGTTGTGTGGTGCGGGCCGGATCAGCGCAGGGCGGAGCAGGGCGCTGTGCCGGATGAGGTGGCGCTACGTTCCGTGCGTGGCGTACGTGGTGTACGTGACGTACGTGGTGTACGTGACGGTCAGGCCGGTGAGAACAGGTGGTCGCTGATGAGGCGGGCGCCGCCGATGACTCCGGCGGTGGGGCCCAACTCGCCCAGGACGATGGGGAGGTTGCCGGTCGCCAAGGGCAGCGACTGGCGGTAGACCTGGGTGCGGATCGCGGCGAGCAGCGTGTGGCCGAGGCCGGTCACACCGCCGCCGATCACCACGAGGCCGGGGTTGAAGAAGCTGACGAGGCCCGCGATGACCTGGCCGGTGCGGTTGCCGCCCTCGCGGATGAGGTCGAGTGCGGTGGCGTCACCCGCGGCTGCGGCCGCCGCGACGTCGACGGCGCTGAGCCGTCCCGCCTCGTCGAGCCGCGTGGCGAGCTCCGCCGAACGTCCCTCCCTGGCCGCCTCCTCGGCGTCGCGGGCGAGCGCCGCGCCGCTGAAATAGGCTTCCAGGCAGCCCTTGTTGCCGCAGGCGCAGGGGCGTCCGTCCGGTTCGGACTGGATGTGGCCGATGTCGCCGGCGCTGCCCGTCGTACCGCGGTAGACCTCACCGCCGACGACGATGCCGCACCCTATGCCCGTGCCGATCTTGACGCAGAGGAAGTCGGCCACGGAGCGTGCGACGCCCGCGTGCTGCTCCCCCATCGCCATGAGGTTCACGTCGTTGTCGACCATGACGGGGCAGCCGAGGTCCTGGCTGAGCGCTTCCCTGACGGGAAAGCCGTCCCACCCCGGCATGATCGGCGGGGCGACCGGCACGCCCTCCGGGAAGCGGACTGGACCCGGGACGCCGATACCGGCGCCGTCGAACCCTTCCGCGAGCCCGGAGGCCTTGAGCTTGGCCGCCATGGCGAGGACCTGCTCGAAGACCGCGACCGGACCTTCGCGCACGTCCATGGGCTGGTTGATGTGGCCGAGTACCTCCAGCTCGGCGTTGGTCACCGCGACGTCTATCGAGGTCGCGCCGATGTCCACGCCGAGGAAGCGGAGGGCCGGGGCCAGGCGGATGTTGTGGGAGCGGCGGCCGCCGCGCGAGGCGGCGAGTCCGTCGGCGACCACGAGTCCGGTCTCCAGGAGCCGGTCGACCTCCACGGCCAGTTTGGACCGCGAGAGATCGACCTGATCGCCCAGCTGGGCGCGGGAGTTGGGTCCTCCGTCACGCAACAGGCGCAACAGCCGTGCCTGGTGCGTGTTGGCGGGTCGAGCCGTCATACGTCTCACGCGCCCCTCCCCGCCTCATCGGGCTTCCCATGCCGTTGCCCGCGGGCTGGTGCGCGGTGGTCGCCGACGCCTTCGCCTCAGGGCTTCTTTCAAGCTTTCGAGGGGAACGTAGCAGTGCCTGCCGGGACTGGGAAGAAGTTGCGCGGGAATTACCCATGACTTTCTCCAGTCACAGGACAAAGGGGCGTGAGGGGCCGAGGGCCTGCGGCTACGCGGGCTGCCGGAGCATGCACCAGGTGCGGGGGCCGTTGTCCGGCAACGGCACGTCCGCCGTGACGGTGAAGCCGAGGCGCTCGTAGAACGCCACGTTCTGTTCCGTCGAGGTCTCCAGGAAGCAGGGGAATCCGGCACGGTCGGCGGCGTCGAGGCCGGGTCTGATCACCGCGCCGCCGAGGCCCTTGCCCTGCTCGTCCGGGTCGACGCCGACCGCGGCGAGATACCAGGCGGGGTACCGGGGCCGGTACGGCTGCAGCGCCCGGTCCGCCGACGCGAACCAGGGCGCACGGTCGCCCGCGAGCTCGCCGACGAGCGGGCCGATCGCGGCGAAGCCGGGCCCCGGGTCCCGGTCCGGGGTGGTCCACACGGCGACGGCGCGGCCCGCGCCCGCGACCCAGACCCGTCCGTAGACCATCCCGATGCGCTTGAGGAAGAGCTCCTGGAAGCGGCGAACTCGCTGGTGGTGGTCGTCGGCCGCGACGACGTGCCGGGTGAAGGGATAGTCGGCGAAGGCCCTGGCGAGGGTGTTCACGGCCACCGGCATGTCTTCGCCGATCGCGGGGCGTATGCGGTGGTGCGTACTCATCTCGCTTCTCCCGGTCTGCCGACGGTAGTGGGCGTGTGCATCGGACCGTACGGGGCGGTGTGCGGGACTGCGCCTACCTCCGAGGTAATCGACGGCTCGCGGCACCGTGCCGCACGATGACGGCCCTTCGCCGCCCCGAACGGAAGGCCGCCCCATGCCGGACAACGTCCCGCCTCAGGACGCACTGCACACACGGCTGCTCGACATGGTCCCCTTTGCCGCGCGCCTCGGCATCGCCTTCGCCGAAGCCGGGCCCGACCACGTCGAGGGCACCCTGGAGTGGTCGCCCGACGTGTGCACGGCGGGCGGCGTGCTGCACGGCGGGGCGCTGATGTCGCTCGCCGACACGGTCGGCGCGGTCTGTGCGTTCCTCAACCTGCCGTCGGGGGCGACCACGTCGACGGTGGAGTCGAAGACCAACTTCCTCCGGGCCGTCCGCTCCGGGACGGCCCGCGCGGTGGCCCGCCCGCTGCATGTCGGCGGCTCGTTCATCGTCGTGCAGACGGAGGTGTACGACGACGAGGGGCGGCTCGCGGGACAGACCACGCAGACCCAGGCGGTGCTCAGCCCTGGTCGCGCTGGTGGTAGGTCTGCCTAGTGTGCTCGGTGTGGGCCCGCATGACGTCCGTTGCGCGGCGCTCGTCGCGCTCGGCGATCGCCGCGATCAACTCGCGGTGCTCCAGCCAGGACTGCCTGCCGCGCTGCCGGGCCACCGGCGTGTAGTACCAGCGGACCCTGCGGTCCACCTGCCCGGCGAGCTCGGCGAGGACCACGTTGCCCGCGAGTTCCATCACCTTCGCGTGGAAGGCGGCATTCAGGGTGACCACCTGGTCCACGTCGCCGTCGGCCACGGCCTGCTCGCCCCGGGTGCAGAGCGCGTCGAGCTCCGCGATGCCCGCGAGGCCGGTGTTCGCGGCGGCGAGCCGGGCGGCCTCGGCCTCCAGCAGGGTGCGGACGGTGAGGAGTTGGTCCGCCTCCTCCTCGGTCGGCTCGTGCACGAACGCGCCCTGGGCGGGCCGCAGGTCCACCCACCCCTCGGTGTTGAGCCGCTGCAGCGCTTCGCGCACCGGCTGCCGCGAGACGCCGAGATGCCCGGCCAGCTCGCTCTCGACGAGGTGCTGGCCGGGCTGCAGCGAACGGGTCGTGATCAGTTCGAGCAGGGCCTCGTAGACCCGCTCTCTGAGCGGACCCGGACGTTCGAGCTTGGGCACCGCCCCCGGCGGCAGTCCTGTGGACAACATCGCGGTCCCCTCCTCGAAGATTGCCTTTTGTCTACAGTCTACGAGCTACAGGGGCCAGTACCAGGGGGAGTTGAGCCGATCACACAGCGGTGCGTGACTCATTCACGGGCACCGCACGACCTGCCCCGCGTACGAGAGGTTGCCGCCGAAGCCGAAGAGCAGGACCGGGTCCCCGGAGCGGATCTCGCCGCGCTCCACGAGCTTGGACAGCGCCATCGGGATGCTGCCCGCCGAGGTGTTGCCGGAGTCGACGACATCGCGCGCGACGACCGCGTTGACCGCGCCGATGCGCTCGGCGAGGGGCTCGATGATCCGGAGGTTGGCCTGGTGCAGGACGACCCCGGCGAGGTCGGCAGGGGTGAGCCCGGCGCGCTCGCAGGCCGCGCGGGCGAGCGGGGGCAGCTGGGTCGTCGCCCAGCGGTAGACGCTCTGGCCCTCCTGCGCGAAGCGGGGCGGCGTGCCCTCGATGCGCACGGCGTTGCCCATCTCGGGCACCGAGCCCCAGAGCACGGGGCCGATGCCGGGCTCCTCGTCGGGGCCGCACGTCTCCAGGACGACCGCGCCCGCGCCGTCGCCGGTCAGGACGCAGGTGGTGCGGTCCGTCCAGTCGGTGACCTCGGACATCTTGTCCGCGCCGATGACCAGGGCGCGGGTGGCCGCACCGGCCCGCAGGGTGTGGTCGGCGGTGGCCAGCGCGTGCGTGAAGCCCGCGCACACGACGTTGAGGTCCAGGGCGGCCGGTCCTGGGACGCCGAGGCGCGCGGCGACCCGTGCGGCCATGTTCGGCGAGCGGTTGATGGCCGTGGAGGTGGCGACCACGATGAGGTCGATCGCCTCGGGGGTCAGGCCCGCGGCGGCCAGGGCCTTGCCGCCCGCCTGCGCGGCCAGCTCGTCGACCGGCTCCTCCGGGCCCGCGATATGGCGGGTGCGGATGCCCACCCGGGACCGGATCCACTCGTCGCTTGTGTCGACCTTGGCCGTCAGCTCCTCATTGGTGAGGATCCTGGCGGGCTGGTAGTGGCCGACGGCGGCGATGCGCGAGCCGTGCATGTACGGGTCCCCCTTGTGCCGAAGATACGGGACCCTCCAGTTTGGTCAGCGACTCACGAGTAACGATGCACGTAATGCGACAGGAAAGGAGCGCAGGGTTTGGATGCTTCTCATGATCTGGTCACCCTCTGAAGAGCTGTGTGACCTTGTGTACGAGTTCATAGACCCCGTATCCGAGCGGGATACCCACCCAGAGCCAGGCGAACACGGTCAATGCGCGGCGATTACTTGGCGGTGTGCTCGGCGGTGTGGTCATCGGCGGCCTCCTTCGGGACGGGGATGTGGTGGCGGGGATGGACGGGCCGGACCAGCTCGTTCGCGACGAAGCCCACGACGAGGAGTCCGATCATGATCGCGAAGGAGAGGCCGTAGAGGCCCGAGCCGTGCTTGCCCGCCTCCTCCTGGTGGTCGGCGACCCGGTTCACGATCAGCGGTCCGAGGACGCCCGCCGTCGACCACGCGGTGAGCAGCCTCCCGTGGATGGCGCCGACCTGGTACGTGCCGAAGAGGTCCTTCAGATACGCGGGGATCGTCGCGAAGCCCCCTCCGTAGAAGGAGAGGATCACCAGCGCACAACAGATGAACAGCGGTTTCGAGGTGTCCCCGAAGCGTGCGATCAGCAGATACATGAGCGCGCCCGCGCCGAGGTAGACGCGGTAGACGTTCTTCCGGCCGATCAGGTCGGATGCCGACGACCAGCCGATGCGGCCTGCCATGTTCGCGGCCGAGAGCAGGGCGACGAAGCCTGCCGCGGCGGAGACCGACACGGGCGTCCCGGTGTCCGCGAAGAAGTCCGTGATCATCGGGGCGGCCTTCTCCAGGATGCCGATCCCGGCGGTCACGTTCATGCACAGGACGACCCACAGGCACCAGAACTGCGGGGTGCGGACGGCCCGCGCCGCCGAGACCTGCGGTCCGTCGAGCGCGCCAGGGCCGCCCGGCCGGTGCGCGCCCTCCGTCCGCGGCACGCGCACCAGGAACACGCCGAGCGCCATGAAGACGGCGTAGGTGAGGCCGTGCACGAGGAACGCGAGCGCGATGCCGTCCGAGTCCGTGCCGAAGGAGTCCAGCATCTGCGCGCTCCACGGCGAGGCGATGAGCGCGCCGCCGCCGAAGCCCATGATCGCGATGCCGGTGGCCATGCCCGGCCGGTCGGGGAACCACTTGATCAGCGTGGAGACGGGTGAGATGTAGCCGATGCCGAGGCCGATCCCGCCGACGAAGCCGTAGCCGAACACGATGAGCCAGTACTGGCTCGTCGCAGCGCCGAGGGCGGCGATCAGGAAGCCGGAGGAGAAGCAGGTCAGGGCGACGGCCATCGCCCAGCGCGGGCCGTTGCGCTCGACCAGTGTGCCGCCGAACGCGGCGGAGAGGCCGAGCATGACGATGCCGAGCTGGAAGGGCAGGGCGCTCTGGGTGCCGGTGAGGTCGAGGGCGGATTCGAGGGGCGGTTTGAACACGCTCCAGGCGTAGGCCTGGCCGATGGAGAGGTGCACCGAGAGCGCGGCGGGGGGCACGAGCCAGCGGGACCATCCGGGGGGTGCGACGGGGGGCCTCATGATCCCGAACCATAGGAAGAAGTCGAGGGGTTGGGAACCCGCACGAACCCTTGCCCACCCAACTTCCATACTGTAGACAATATTTCGTCGGCGAAATTCTCCATACGTTCGTCGGCTCACGTTCCTCTGACTTACGCCCCACGACGCACGTTCCTCGGATCCCTCGACCGAATGGAGCGCCCCACCGTGAAAGTCGCAGTCCTCGGTGCCGGTGCGATCGGCGCCTACGTCGGAGCCGCGCTGCACCGCGCGGGCGCCGACGTCCATCTCGTCGCCCGTGGACCGCATCTGGCGGCCATGAGGCAGCACGGAGTAAGGGTGCTGAGCCCGCGCGGAGACTTCACCGCACGGGCCCGCGCCACCGCGGACCCGGCCGAGATCGGGCCGGTCGACTTCGTCTTCCTGGGCCTGAAGGCCACCTCGTACGCGGCGTGCGGGCCGCTGATCGAACCGCTCCTGCACGGGAGCACCGCGGTCGTCGCCGCGCAGAACGGCATCCCCTGGTGGTACTTCCACCGGCACGGCGGCCCGCACGACGGCCACCGCGTCGAGAGCGTGGACCCCGGCGGCGCGGTGAGCGCGGTGCTCGCGCCGGAGCGGGCCATCGGCTGTGTCGTCTATGCCGCGACGGAGCTCGAAGGTCCGGGCGTCGTGCGCCACTTGGAGGGCACCCGCTTCTCCGTCGGCGAGCCCGACCGGACCCGCTCGGCCCGTTGCGCGGCCTTCAGCGAGGCCATGGTGGCGGGCGGCCTCAAGTGCCCGGTCGAGGCGGAGCTGCGCGGCGACATCTGGATCAAGCTGCTCGGCAACATCTCCTTCAACCCGATCAGCGCCCTTGCCCGCGCCACGATGGGCGAGATGTGCAGACACGGCGGCACCCGGCGCGTCATCGAGATCATGATGAACGAGACGCTCGCCGTCGCCACGGCCCTCGGCTGCAGGCCCGACATCTCGGTGGAGCGGCGCCTCGCCGGTGCCGAGCGGGTCGGCGACCACCGCACCTCCACCCTCCAGGACCTGGAGCGCGGCAGACCGCTGGAACTCGACGTGCTGCTCGCGGCGGTCGTCGAACTCGCGGACATCACCGGGGTTCCGGTGCCGACGCTGCGCACCGTCCACGCCATCTCGGACCTGCTCGCATCGAGGACCGCCGCATGAGCAAACGCGACCGCACCCCCAAGACGTACACCCGCCTCACCCACCCCCTGGTCCGCGACTCCCGCGACGAACCGCTGCGCCGGGCCACCTGGGAGGAGGCGCTGACCCGCACCGCGGCCGGGTTCGAGCGGGCCCGGGGCGCCTTCGGCCTGTTCTCCTGCGCCCGCGCCACCAACGAGATGAACTACGTGGCGCAGAAGTTCGCGCGCGTCGTCATGGGCACGAACAACGTCGACTCCTGCAACCGCACCTGTCACGCGCCGAGCGTCGCGGGCCTATCGGCCGCCTTCGGATCGGGCGGCGGCACCTCGTCGTACGAGGAGGTCGAGCACTGCGACCTCATCGTGATGTGGGGCTCCAACGCCCGCTTCGCGCACCCGATCTTCTTCCAGCACGTCCTGAAGGGCATCAGGAACGGCGCCCGTATGTACGCGGTCGACCCGCGCCGCACGAAGACGGCGGAGTGGGCGGAGGGCTGGCTCGGCCCGAACGTCGGCACGGACATCCCGCTGGCGCACGCGATCGGCCGCGAGATCATCCACGCGGGCCTGGCCAACCGGGCCTTCATCGAGCGGGCGACGACGGGGTACGAGGAGTACGCGGCCCTGGTCGAGCCGTGGACCCTGTCGCTCGCCGAGCAGGTGACGGGCGTACCGGCGGCCGCCATCGCGGAGTTGGCGCACGCCTATGCGCGCGCGGAGCGGGCCCAGTTGTGCTGGACGCTCGGCATCACCGAGCACCACAACGGCACGGACAACGTGCGCGCACTGATCAACCTGTCGCTCCTGACCGGCCACGTGGGCCGCTTCGGCTCCGGCCTGCAGCCGCTGCGCGGCCAGAACAACGTGCAGGGCGGCGGCGACATGGGCGCCATCCCCAACCGGCTGCCCGGCTTCCAGGACATCCTCGACCCGGACGCGCGCCGCACGTTCGAGTCGGCCTGGGACACGGTCATCCAGCCCCGCTACGGGCTGAACCTCACCGAGATGTTCGAGGCCATGGAGGAGGGCGCCCTCAAGGCCGTCTACTGCATCGGCGAGAACCCCGCGCAGTCCGAGGCGGACAGCGAGCAGGCGGTGCGGCGGCTGCGTGCCCTGGACTTCCTGGTGGTCCAGGACATCTTCCTGACGAAGACGGCCGGTCTCGCGGACGTGGTGCTCCCCGCGACCGCCGCCTGGGCGGAGACCGAAGGCACCACGACCAACAGCGAGCGGCGCGTGCAGCGGGTCCGCAAGGCGGTGCGGCCGCCCGGTGAGGCGCGCGAGGACATCGACGTCCTCTGCGAGCTGGCCGGGCTCCTCGGGCACGAGTGGAAGTACGCCGACGCGCGGGCCGTCTGGGACGAGCTGCGGTCCGTCTCGCCGGACCACCGGGGCATGACGTACGACCGCCTCGACGCCCTGCAGGGCATCCAGTGGCCCTGCCCCGACGAGGACGGCCTCGAACCCCCTTACCTGCACGGCAGGTTGTGGGAGGCGGACCCGGTGCGGCGCGGCAGGCCCGCGCCCTTCGGGCTCGTCGCGCACGATCCGCCGGTCGACGTCACCGACGAGGCGTACCCGATCCGGCTCACGACTGGGCGGCGGCTCGATTCGTACAACACCGGTGTGCAGAGCGGGGGTTACGCGTCACCGCTGCGCCGCGGCGAGTACGTCGAGCTGTGCCCGGAGGACGCGGAGCGGTACGGCGTCGCGGTGGGCGAGGAGGTGCGGGTCGCCTCGCGGCGGGGCTCGGTGGTGGCTCCGGTGTGGGTGGATCCGGGGCTCAGGCCCGGTCTGGCCTTCATGACCATGCACTTTCCCGACGAGGTCGACACCAACCAGCTGACGATCGAGGCGAATTGCCCCATCGCGGGGACGGCGGAGTTCAAGGCCTCCGCGATCCGGATCGACAAGCTGACCGCGCCGGTGAGGTGAGGTGACGTATGGATCTGCACTTCGGTGAGAGCAAGCCGACGGACGAGGAGCGGTCGGCCGTGGACGCGGTGCTCGGGCCGCCGGGGTCCGTGTGGGAAGGGGGCGAGGACCGCGCCGCCGCGGATCTGCGGTGGGCGCGGGGCGGGCGGGCGGCGCGGGAGCGGCGGGATCTGCTGCTGCCGGGGCTGCACGCGCTGAACGACCGGGTGGGGTGGGTGAGCGAGGGCGGCCTCGACTACCTGTGCAGGCGGCTCACGGTGCCGCCCGCGGAGGGGTATGGGGTGGCGACGTTCTACTCCATGTTCTCGGTGCGGCCGCGGGCGAGGACGGCGGTGCGGGTGTGCACGGACGTGGCCTGCGGCCCCGGAGCCGAGCGGCTGGCTCCCGTGCCGGGGGCGACGGTCGAACCGAGCCCGTGCCTCGGCCTGTGCGAGCGGGCCCCGGCGGCGTTGGTGGTGCGGGCGGGCGAGCCTCTTTCCCCGACCCCGCCCCTTCCCGAAGTTTGCGGCTCCGCCGCCCGGGGCTCGGTCGATCGCGCTCCGCGCTCGTCCTCAAACGCCGGACGGGCTGAAAATCCAGCCCCTCCGGCGTTTGAGGAGCGGGGTCCGGGGCGGAGCCCCGGTTCGGGAAGGGGCGGGCCCGGGGAGAAGAACCACGCCACCGCAACCATCGCCCCGGCCGCACCCGACACCATCGCCCTCGCCGCCGCGAACCCCGAGCACGCCCCACCCGAACCCCCCGCCTCCCACGCCGTCCCCCAGGCCGGACAGGACGGCCTGATCCTGCTCAAGAGAATCGGCATCGTGGACCCGTCCGACCTGGACGACTACCGCGCCCACGGCGGCTACGCCGCCCTCCGCCGCGCCTTCGCCATCGGCCCCGCCGAGGTCATCCGCGAAGTCACCGAGTCCGGACTCGTGGGGCGGGGCGGCTCCGCCTTCCCCACGGGGCGGAAGTGGCAGGCCACCGCCGCCCGGCCCGAGCACCCGCACCACCTCGTATGCAACGCCGACGAATCCGAGCCGGGCACCTTCAAGGACCGCGTGATCATGGAGGGCGACCCGTACGCGCTCATCGAGGCGATGACCGTCGCCGGGTACGCGACCGGCGCCCACCTCGGCCACCTCTACCTCCGCGGCGAATACCCCCGGGCCCTGCGCAGGATGGAGCACGCCATCGCACAGGCCCGCGCCCGCGGCCTCCTCGGCGACGACGTCCTCGGCCAGGGGTACGCCTTCGACATCGAGATCCGGCGCGGCGCGGGCGCGTACATCTGTGGTGAGGAGACGGCGCTCTTCAACTCCATAGAGGGGTACAGAGGAGAGCCCCGTGCCAAGCCGCCCTTCCCCGTAGAGAAGGGTTTGTTCGGCAAGCCCACTGCCGAGAACAACGTCGAGACCCTCGTCAACGTCCTGCCGATCCTCACCATGGGCGCGGCTGCCTACGCGGCCATCGGCACGGAGAAGTCCACGGGACCCAAGCTCTTCTGCGTCTCCGGGAGCGTCGCACGTCCTGGCGTCTACGAGCTGCCCTTCGGCGCCACCCTGGGCGAACTCCTCACCCTGGCCGGAAGGCCCGACAACCTCCGCGCCGTGCTCCTGGGCGGCGCCGCGGGCGGCTTCGTACGGGCCGATGAGATGGACATCCCGCTCACCTTCGAGGGGACCAGGGAGGCGGGGGCCACCCTCGGCTCCGGCGTCGTGCTGGCGTTCGACGACACCGTGCCGCTCCCCCGCGTCCTCCTCCGCATCGCCGAGTTCTTCCGCGACGAGTCCTGCGGGCAGTGCGTGCCCTGCCGCGTCGGGACCGTCCGCCAGGAGGAGGCGCTGCACCGCATCGTCGGGCGGACCGGCGCCGACGCGGCGGCCGACATCGCGCTGCTGCGCGACGTGGGGCGGGCCATGCGGGACGCCTCGATCTGCGGTCTCGGCCAGACCGCGTGGAACGCCGTGGAATCCGCCATCGACCGTCTGGGGGCGTACGAATGACCGCGATACCTCTGCAACCGCCGCGCCGCCTGGTGGAGTTCACCCTGGACGGGGCGGTGGCCAGGGTGCCGGAAGGGGCCACGCTCCTCGACGCCTGCCGGGCCGCGGGCAAGGGCGTCCCGACCCTGTGCCAGGGCGACACGCTCACCCCCAAGAACGCCTGCCGGGTGTGCGTCGTGGAGGTGGAGGGCGCCCGCACTCTCGTCCCCGCCTGCTCGCGCGGGGCCGAGCCGGGCATGAGCGTGCGCACGGACACCGAACGCACCCGGCACAGCCGCAGGGTCGTCCTCGAACTGCTCGCCTCCTCCGTCGACCTGTCGACGACGCCGAAGGCCGCGGCCTGGCTCAAGGAGTACGAGGCGAAGCCCGAGCGGTACGGTCCCGACGCGGCGCGCCTGAACGAGGAACCCAAGGTCGACAACGACCTGTACGTGCGGGACTACGACAAGTGCATCCTCTGCTACAAGTGCGTGGACGCCTGCGGCGAGCAGTGGCAGAACACCTTCGCCATCTCGGTCGCGGGGCGCGGCTTCGACGCCCGCATCGCCGTCGAGCACGACGCGCCGCTGACGGACTCCGCCTGCGTGTACTGCGGCAACTGCATCGAGGTCTGCCCGACGGGCGCCCTCAGCTTCAAGTCGGAATTCGACATGCGCGCCGCCGGTACGTGGGACGAGGCCGCGCAGACCGAGACGACGACCGTCTGCGCGTACTGCGGAGTCGGCTGCAACCTGACCCTGCACGTGCAGGACAATGACATCGTGAAGGTCACCTCCCCGCACGACAATCCGGTGACCCACGGCAACCTCTGCATCAAGGGCCGCTTCGGCTACCAGCACGTACAGAACCGGGACTGATCAAGACATGGGACGAGTCACGGAACGACGCAAGGTGATCCGGATCCGGGACGGGCACGTCTCGGAGCGGCCCGACACCCTCGTCGCCGAGGAACCCCTGGAGATCCGGCTGAACGGCAAGCCGCTCGCCATCACCATGCGCACGCCCGGTGACGACTTCGCGCTGGCGGCCGGTTTCCTGGTGAGCGAGGGCGTCCTTGGCGCGGCGGACGAGCTGCAGTCGATCGTGTACTGCGCGGGGGCCCTCGATGACGGTTCGAACACCTACAACGTCGTCGACGTGAAGACCGCCCCCGGCGTGGTGCTCCCCGACATCACCCTCGAACGCAACGTCTACACGACCTCGTCCTGCGGCCTGTGCGGCAAGGCGAGCCTGGACGCGGTCCGCACGACCGCCCGCTTCCCGATCGCCGACGCTCCCCCGGTCCGGGTCGGGACCGAGCTGCTCGCGAGCCTCCCCGACCGGCTGCGGGCCGCGCAGCGGGTCTTCGACCGGACCGGTGGTCTGCACGGGGCAGCGCTCTTCTCCGAAGAAGGCGACCTGCTCGACATAAGGGAGGACGTGGGGCGGCACAACGCCGTCGACAAGCTCGTCGGACGTGCCCTGCAGCACGGGAATCTGCCGCTGTCCCGCGCGATCCTGCTCGTCTCGGGCCGTGCCTCCTTCGAGCTCGCCCAGAAGGCGGTGATGGCGGGCATTCCGGTGCTCGCCGCCGTCTCGGCGCCGTCCTCGCTCGCCGTCGACCTGGCCGCCGAGACGGGGCTCACGCTGATCGGTTTCCTGCGGGGCTCCTCCATGAACGTGTACGCGGGCGAGCACCGCGTCGCCCTGCGGGCCGCGGCCGCCCAGGGCTGATCCGGGCTCCCCGCCGCACGGCGGCGGCGCCCCGGCCGGCGGGGAGCGCCCCCTGCGCCGGCCGGGCCCCTGCCCCGGTGCCGCGGCGTCAGGCCGACTCCTCGACCCCCGAGATCCGGCCGAGCAGCTCCAGGAACCGCTTCCGCTCGTCGGGCGAGAGGGGCGCGAGGAGTTCGGCGTTGGCCTGTTCGGCCGCTGCCGCGCAGCGTGTGACGGTGCGCCTGCCGCGCGCCGTGATGGTGATGGCGTTCTTGCGGCGGTCGCGGGGGTCGGGGGCGCGCTCGACGAGGCCTTCGGCCGCCAGGTCGTTGATGACGCCGACCATGTCCTTCGGGTCGAGCGAGACGCTGCGGCCGAGCTCCGCCTGGGCGACGGGGCCCAGGTCCGCGACGGCGGCGAGCACCACGTGGTGCCACATCTTGAGGCCCTCGCGGGCCAGCGCGTCGGCGACCAGACCGCGCCCGCGGGCTGCCGCGCGGCCGAGCAGCCAGCTGGGGAGGGTACGGATGGTACTGGGGGCGGGCGGTGTCGTGGCCATGGGGGAAGCGTAGCCAAAGAATCGTTGGACTTCCCCACGACTATGTGCCTATCGTTGGGACTCCCAACGATTCCTGCATCTGGAGGTGGTGCCGATGCGTCGTGTCCGGTACGAACACAGCGGCGGTCCCGAAGTCCTGTTCCTGGAGGACGCGCCCGTGCCCACGCCGGGCCCCGGCGAGCTCCTCGTGCGCGTGGAGGCGGTCGGCGTGACCCTTCCCGTCGTCCGCAAGGTCGGCGAAGGCCGCGAGCCGATCCCGCTCGGGGGCGAGGTCGCCGGTGAGGTCGTCGAGCTCGGCGAAGGGGTCGGCGGCCACGCGCCGGGCGACCGCGTCACCGGCCTGGTCTTCGGGCACGGCTATGCCGACTACGCCGTGCTCCACGCCGCGATGGCCTCCCCCGTCCCGGACGGGGCGAGCGCCGTCGACGCGGTCGCGCTGGTCCGCTCCGGCCTCGTCGCGTACGGGGCGCTCGAAGCCGCCCGCCCCGCGCCCGGCGAGTCCGCGCTCGTCACGGCGGCCGCGAGCGGTGTCGGCCATCTCGCCCTGCAGCTCGCGAAGTTGAAGGGTGCCTCGCGCGTGGTGGCCGCCGTCTCCGGCCCCGGCAAGGCGGCCTTCGTGCGCGGGCTCGGCGCCGACGACGTCGTCACGTACGACCAGGAGGGGTGGGGCGAACCGGTCGACTACGTCCTGGACGCGGTCGGCGGCGACCTCCTGACGCCCGCCGTCAGAGCCCTGGCCCCGCACGGACGGCTGGTGGCCTACAGCTCGGGCGGCGGCACGGTGGCGGCGTACGACCTGCTCGTCGGCGCCAAGGCCGTCATCGGCTTCCAGATGGCGCTGATCGCGCGGGGGCGGCCGGAGCTGTACGAGGCGTGGCGGCGGGAGCTGTGGGAGCTGCACTCGGCGGGCGCCCTGCGCGCGGCCGTGCATGCGGAGTTCGCCCTGGAGGACGCGGCGAAGGCGCACGCGGTGATCGAGGGGCGGAGCAATCGGGGCAAGGTCGTCCTGATCCCTTGATGCGCACTTCTTGTGGGGTGCGGGTGACCCCAAGTAGCGTCTGCGTCGGAACGTGGACATGGGATGTCAGGATGTCAGGACGCCACGCACGAAGGACGCCTCGCACGAAGGACACCACGTACTCAGGACTCCACATCCCGCACGCCATCTTCAGGACGCGCCATGAGTCGCCGTCGCCACGAAAGGCGGACCGCACCATGCCATCGAGCCTCCGCGTACGCCTCAGATCGCTCCGTACCGCCACCGCCGCCCTGACCCTGGTCGCCGTCGGCGCCCTGCTGCCCGCGCCCGCGGCGCAGGCGCTGCGGGCGGCGCCCGCGCGGACTGCGCCGTTCGAGCAGCAGGTGCTGTTCAAGGCCTCCCAGGATCCCGGCTACGCCTGCTACCGCATCCCCGCCGTGGTGCGGACGACGAAGGGCACCCTGCTCGCCTTCGCGGAGGGCCGGGTCAACGACTGCAGCGACGCGGGCGACATAGACCTGGTGCTCAAGCGGTCGCACGACGGCGGCCGCACCTGGGGGCCGCTCCAGGTGATCAACGAGGGCGAGGGCGACACCCACGGCAACCCGGCGCCCGTCGTGGACCGCGAGACCGGCCGCGTCCTGCTGGCGGAGACGTACAACACCGGACGCACGGACGGCAAGAACTGCGACGTGCCGTGCGACCGGACCCCGCACCTGCAGTACAGCGACGACGACGGCCTCAGCTGGTCCGCACCGCGCGACCTGAGCGAGGAAATCCTGCCGGAGAACTGGAACTCCTGGTACGCGACAGGACCCGTGCACGGCATCCAGCTGACCCGCGGCCGCCACGCGGGACGCCTCGTCTTCACCGCCAACACCGAGACGTGGGACGGCAGTCGGGTCACCGCCAACCACGCCGCACTGATCGTCAGCGACGACGGCGGCGACCACTGGAAGATCGGCGCGACGGACTCGTACCCGATACCGCAGGACGGCACGTTCCGTCAGAAGCCGTCCGAGATGACCGTCACCGAGCGGCCCGACGGAGCGGTCTACATCAGCGGCCGCGAGCAGGACGGCACGGACCTGGGCCACCGCACCCACACGATCAGCCGGGACGGCGGCAACACCTTCACCGCCCCCTTCCGCGCGATCCCCGACCTCTACACGCCCCAAGTGCAGGGCTCCACACTCCAGTTCGGCAAGCGGATGCTGCTGGCCTGCCCCGGCGACCCGGACCGCCGCCGCACGATGCAGATCCGCTCGTCCTACGACGGCGGGCGCACCTGGGACAGCGTCGACCGCGGCACCACGGTGACCACGGACTGGTCCGGCTACTCGGACCTGGTCCGGGCCGACGGCGCGCACGTCGGCCTGCTGTACGAGGGCGGCGCGGTCGACGCGCGCGACGAGATCCGCTTCGCCCGCTTCACCGAGGACTGGCTCACGCCGCGCAGGGGCCCCGACCCGACTACCCGCGACCACGCGCCGGGCGCACGTCCCGCCGCGGTGCTCGGCGGGGCGGACGTGACCCCGGGCCGCTTCGGCGGCGCGCTCGCCCTCGACGGCACGGACGACGCGGTGCGACTCCCCTTCAGCGAGCGACTCCCGCTCGGCGCCAAGGACTTCACCGCCTCCCTGTGGTTCCGCTACACCGCGACGACCGGTGAGCAGCCCCTGCTGTGGATGGGCGGCATAGGCACCAACCAGCCGCAGGTGTGGCTGCGCGGCGAGCCCGCGAGCAACCGCGTCACCGGCCTCATCACCACGCGCGACGGCGCGGCGCCCCCGAGGTCCGCCTCGGTGCGCACGACGAGCGCGTACAACGACGGCGAGTGGCACCACATCGCGCTGCGCCGCGGCGACGGCCGCCTGACGCTCTTCCTCGACGGTACGCAGACCTCCGCCGCCGACGTGCCGGGCTCGGTCAGCCGCAACTCGCCGTTCGGCGTGCACGTCGGTCAACGGATGGACAGCCGCGCGTACTTCACCGGAGCGATCGACGAAGTACGGTTGCACGACCGGGCGTTGAGCGACGCCGAGGTGGAAGCCCTGCGCACCGGTGATGCTCCTGTGACACGGGACACCGTCGTCCGGCTCCCCATGGACCGCGTGCGCGACAGCAACTAACGTCCCGGACGTGCCTGCCCGCGAACGTGCCGCGTCGGGGCCGCGCAGGATCTGGCTGGTCCTGCTGCTGGTCCTGGCCTGCGCGGCCGTACTGCTCATCGCCCTCCCGGACGACGACCGGGAGGGCGATGCGGCATGCCGCCCCCGCACCGTCGCCGCCTCGTCCGCCGAGGCCGGGCCCACCGAGGAGTTCGCGCGCTACGGCGACGACATGACGCGCACCGACGACTGGACCGGCGGCGACGGCACCCACTCCGTGCGGCTGCCGGACGGGCGCGTGCTGTGGCTGTTCTCCGACACCTTCCTCGGTCAGATCCACGCGCCCCCGAACCCGGCGGGACAGCCGCACACCTGGCGCGACACGAACACGCCCATGGTCCGCAACTCGGCCGTGGTGATGTCCCGTTCGGGCACGCTGCAGCGCACCCTCGCCGCGCCGCTCTTCACCGACCCGGCGCCCCAGCAGTGGCGTTGGCCGGTGGCGGCGCGCGTGGAGCCGCGCACCCCCGGCTCGGACGAACGGGTCGTGCGCGTCCTGCTGTGGAACCGCATGGCGAGCCAGGGCCCCTGGATCTACGGCGTGCCCGTCGCCACCGAGGTCGCCACGCTCTCGCTGCCCGACCTGCGCGTCGAGGGCATCACGAAGGTCTCCGACCAGCAGTCGGTCGGCGACCCGGAGAAGCGCGTCCTGTACGGCACGACGACGGTCGACGACGGCGACTGGACGTACGTCTTCGGCGGCACGGACGCCCAGGCGACCTCACGTCCCGCATCGGACGCGTACGTCGCACGGGTCCCGCACGGCAGCCTTGGTGACGGCTCGGCGTGGGAGTACTGGGACGGCAAGGCGTGGGGGCCCGACGTCACGCCCCGGGCCGTGCTCGGGGACGGCAAGCGCAAGGGGGTGGGCAGCGCGTTCACGGTGGTGCGGGACGAGGGGACGTATGTGCTGTTCACGATGGCGGCGGGCACCGAGGGCCTGACCACCGTCGCCTCGTACTGGTCCTGCTCCCCCACCGGACCCTGGCACGGCCCCGCCAAGGCCTTCGAGGCCTCCCTGCCCGAGGACAGCGCGGCCCGCCAGGACACCGCCGCCTACAACCCGCAGGCCCACCCGGCGCTCGCCGGGGGCGGGGCGGGCGACGGCCGCGTCGTGCTGAGCTACGACGTCAACTGGCTGGACGCGACGCCCGCGAACGCGCAGGCGAACGTCACGCGGAACGTGTCGCTGTACCGACCGCGGTTCGTGTCGCTGCGGCTCGCGGCGGCTCGCTGACGAACTCCTCCGGGTCCCGCGAGCGGCGCTTGGCGATGACCGCGCAGACCATCAGCTGCATCTGATGGAAGAGCATCAGCGGCAGCACGGCAAGCGAGGCGTCCGCCCCGAACAGGACGCTCGCCATGGGCAGCCCGGCGGCCAGGGACTTCTTCGACCCGGCGAACTGGATCGCGACGCGGTCCGCCCGGCCGAAGCCGAGCCGCTTCGCGCCGTACCAGGTCAGCGACAGCATGGCCGCGAGCAGCACCGCCTCGACGCCGAGCAGCGCGAGCAGCCGCACCGGGTGCACCTGGCCCCAGATGCCCTGCACCATGCCCTCGCTGAACGCGGTGTAGACGACGAGCAGGATCGAGCCGCGGTCGACATAGCCGAGGATCTTCTTGTGGCGGGCGATGAAGCCGCCCACCCACCGGCGCAGGAGTTGCCCGGCGAGGAACGGCACAAGCAGCTGCAGCACGATCTTCAGGAGCGAGTCGGCGGAGAACCCGCCCCCGCTGTCGCCGAGCAGCGCGGCCGCGAGCAGCGGCGTCAGCACGATGCCCGCCAGCGAGGAGAAGGAGCCCGCGCAGATCGCCGCGGGGACGTTGCCGCGGGCCATCGAGGTGAAGGCGATGGACGACTGGATCGTCGAGGGCACCAGGGTGAGGAAGAGGAAACCGCTGAAGAGCGCGGGCGTCAGGACGTACGGGACGAGGCCCTTCGCGGCGAGCCCGAGCAGCGGGAACACGACGAACGTGCTGGCCATGACCGTGACGTGGAGCCGCCAGTGCTTGAGCCCGTCGAGCGCCTCACGGGTGGAGAGCCGGGACCCGTAGAGGAAGAAGAGCAGCGAGACGGCGGCGGTGGAGGCACCGGACGCGACATCGGCGGACGTGCCGCGGGCGGGCAGCAGGGCCGCGAGGCCCACGGTCGCGAGCAACGCCACGATGTACGGGTCGACCGGCAACCAGGACGGCCACTTCAGGCGTTTCACGGTGCTCCATGCTCTCGGTGCGTCTGGCCTCGCTCTCGGTGCGAGAGACCCTGCTCTCGGTGCGGGGCGTGCCCTCTCCATGATCCTCCCGATCAGGGTGATCGGGAATCCCGTACACAGCTCTGACTGTCATCACGTTCCGCGATGAGCGGCATTAGGCTGGTGTGCGTGTACGACCCTTCGCAGCTCCGTACGTTCCTCGCGGTGGCCCAGACGCTGAGCTTCACGCGGGCCGCCCGCCGCCTCGGCCTGCGCCAGTCGACCGTCAGCCAGCACGTGCGCCGCCTGGAGGACGCGGCCGGGCGGCAGCTGTTCACGCGCGACACCCACAGCGTGGAGCTCACCGAGGACGGCGAGGCGATGCTCGGCTTCGCCCGCAGGATCCTGGCGGCGCACGAACAGGCCGCGGCGTTCTTCGCCGGGCAGCGCCTCGGCGGACGGCTGCGGTTCGGGGCCTCGGAGGACTTCGTCCTGACGCGGCTCACCGACATCCTGGAGTCGTTCCGGCACGACCACCCCGACGTCGACCTGGAGCTGACGGTCGAGCTCTCCGGCACGCTGCACAAGCAGCTGGACGCGGGCAAGCTCGACCTGGTGCTCGCCAAGCGCCGCCCGGAGGACCCGCGCGGGGAGCTGGTGTGGCAGGACGACCTGGTGTGGATCGGTGCCGAGCGGCTCCGCCTCGATCCCGAGCGCCCGGTGCCGCTGATCGTCTATCCCCCGCCCGGCATCACCCGCGCCCTCGCCTTCGAGGCCCTGGAGCGCCGGGGCCGCGCCTGGCGCGTGGCCTGCACGAGCGGCAGCCTCAACGGTCTGGTGGCGGCGGCCCGCGCTGGCCTCGGCGTGATGGCGCACTCACGGGGCCTGATCCCGCCGGGCCTGGTCCGCGTCCCCGACCGGGCGGGCCTGCCCGAGCTGGGTCCTGTCGACTTCGTCCTGCTCCACGGCGAGCGGCGGGCATCGGCCCAGGACGCGGCGGACGCGCTGGCGGGGGCGATCCTGGCGGGCGGGGACCGGCTGCATCGGGGTGGGCGGTGAGGGGGCGGGTGCGGCGGGCTAGCGCAGCGGCCGCGGGTAGGTGAGCTCCTTGAACCGGCGCACGTACGGCGCCGATTCGACGTGCCGCACTCCGTCGAGGGCGCCGAGCCTGCCGCTCAGATAGGCATAGAGCTCCGCGGTGTCGCGGGTCAGGACGCTCGCCATCAGGTTGGCGGAGCCCGTGATCGCGGAGACGTGGGCGATCTCCGGGTGCTCGCCCATCGCCCGGCCCACCGCGTCGAGCGCGCCCGGGGCGACGGTGACCCAGAGCATCGCGGCCGTGGTGAAGCCGAAGCGCGCGGCGTCGTACTCCGTGTCGATGTACAGCGCGCCCGAGCCGAGCAGCGCGGCGACGCGGCGCTTGACCGAGGACTCCGACCGGCCCGTCAGCCGCTGCAGTTCGGGGTAGGTGACGCGGCCGTCCGCCTTGAGGGCGGCGACCAGGGGCTCGTCCGCGGGGGCGATACGGGCCGGGGCGGTGTGAACAGAGGCGGCAGCGTGGGCGGGGGCGAGCGCGGCCGCCTGCTCTTCGGAGAGCGGGCGGTGCTTGCCGATCCACCCGGTGCGGCCGCCGTAGAAGCGGTGCATCAGCTGGTGAGCGGTGATCTCGACGAGCTTCCGGGTGCGCAGGAGCTTGCCGAAGAGCAGGTCGTCGTAGTCGCCCTGGGTGCGCGGCACCGTCATACAGACCACTTCGGTGCCCGCCGACGTGAGGTGGACCCACGCGGTGTCGGGGCGGCGGGCCAAGGCGGTCGCGATGGCCTCGGCGCCGTCGGGCGCACAGCGCAGCCGCAGCATCCACTCGTCGTGCCCGAGCCTGCGGGTGTCGCGCACGCCGACGATGCGCAGGCCCGCCTCCGCCCGCAGGCGGCGGAAGCGGCGGGCGACGGTCTGGTCGGAGACTCCGAGGACACCCGCGATGCGGCTGAAGGGCGCCCTGCCGTCGACCTCCAGGGCATGCAGCAGCTTGAGGTCCAGCTCGTCGAAGACTTCGGATTCCATCGCCCAGACGCCCTTCCATGTCGGATCAGTGCGCTCAGCTACGACTCGGCACCGGGTTCGTTCGCCGTCGGCTCATCGTACGAGGACACGCAGACGCGTGTGACGAGCAGCCGGAGGAACAGGGAAATGCGTACATGGGGGCCGCTCGCAGCGGTGTCATTGGGGACGTTCATGCTGCTGCTGGACGTGACGATCGTGATCGTGGCGCTGCCCGACATGGCGGGGGCGCTCGACGCCTCGCTGAGCGACCTGCAGTGGGTCATCGACGGATACGCGCTCGCGCTGGCCGCGCTGCTGCTCGGCGTCGGCGCCGCGGCCGACGTGTTCGGCAGGCGGCGGCTGAACGTCATCGGCACCGCGCTGTTCGCCCTCGCCTCGCTGGGCTGCGGGCTCGCCTCGGACGCGGGCCTGCTGGTGGCGGCGCGCGCCGTGCAGGGGCTCGGCGCGGCGGCCATGCTCGCGACGACGCTGCCGCTGCTCGGCGCCGCCTACCAAGGGCGCGACCGGTCGGCCGCGCTCGGCGTGTGGGGCGCGGTGAGCGGGGCGTCTGCCGCGCTCGGCCCGATCGTGGGCGGACTCCTGACGGAGGGGCCCGGCTGGCGCTGGATCTTCTTCGTGAACCTGCCGGTGAGCGTCGTGTCGATCTGGCTGACGCTGCGTCTGGTGCCGGAGTCGCGGGGGCCCGCCGGGCGCCGGGTCGACTGGGCGGGCACGGCGGCGTTCGCGTGCTTCGCGGGCGCGGGAACGTACGGGGTGCTGCGCGGCGGGGCGGACGGCTGGGCGTCGGCGGCCGCGGGCACGTCGTTCGCGGTGTCGGCGCTGGCGCTGCTCTGCTTCGTCCTGGTCGAGCGGCGCGTGGCACAGCCGCTCCTCGACCTGCGGCTGCTGCGCAAGCCCGCCTTCACCGGCGTGCTGATCGGCGCGGTGGGCTACAACGGGGCGGCGTTCGGCGTCGTCCCCTACCTCTCCATCTGGCTGCAGACCGTGCTCGGCATGAGTCCGGTGCGCGGCAGCCTGGTGCTGCTGCCGCTCGCCACGACGTCGTTCGTGGTGGCGCTGCTCGCCGGGCGGCTGCTGCACGGGGTGGCGCCGCGGCTGGTCATCGGCGTCGGGCTGCTGCTGATCGGGGCGGGCGGGCTGTGCATGGCGGTGCTCGACGCCGGGTCGTCCTGGGGGACGCTCGCGCCGGGGCTCACGCTCACGGGGGTCGGCGCCGGTCTGGTCGCGCCGGGCCTGGCGGGGGCGGCGCTGGCCGCGGTGCCGCCCGCGAACGCCGGGATGGCGGGCGGCGCGGTCAACACCTTCCGTCAGCTCGGGTACGCGATCGGGGTCGCCCTGTTCGGGACGGTGCTGACCACACGCATGCAGGACTCGCTCGGCCACGAGGCGGCGCACACCGCCGCGGGCGGCGGCGCGGCGGCCCTGCACGGCACGGTGCCCGAGCACGCGGTGCGCGCGGCCTTCGCGTCCGGACTCAACGGAGCGTCGCTGGCCGCGGGCGTGGCGGGTCTGGTCGCCGGTGTCCTGGTGCTCGTGATGGTGCGTACGCCAGGGGGCCGGGCGGGGAGCGCGGGCGGACCGGGAGCTCCGTCGGCCGAACGTTCCGCGGGAGCTCCGGAGCGGCGGCCCCACGTTCAGGAGGCAACGCGCTGACGGTACGTCGCTGCTGAGTCTCGGATCCGCCACCCGGACTGTCCACGTTGTGGGCATCCGGGTGGCGGGTCTTGCCCATCACCCGGCAAATCAGCAGCTCAGAGCGGTGTGCCCGGCCGTGTCAGGTGGCGCAATGCTGCCGCAACACCACCGCGGCCACCACGCCGGTACGTTCCCTGCCATGCCAGCCGAACACAGCCCCGCCTCGCTTCCGGTCGCCGCCGCGCGGCGTCGGCGGCTGCGTGCGGACCAGGCCCGGCAACTCGCCGATCTGCTGCGCCACCAGATCCTCACGGGCGGCTTCCCGGGCGGCGTCCTGCCGTTGGAGGACGCCATCGCCGCCGACTACCGGGCCAGCCGCAACACCGTACGGCAGGCCCTCGACCTGCTGCGCGGCGAGCAGCTCGTGGACCGGAGGTCCGGCGTCGGCACCGTCGTGGTGTGCGAGAAGTACCCGCACGCCCTCGACCGGCTGCAGGGCCTCGCCGAGACCCTGCACGAGCACGGCCGGGTCACCAACGAGGTCCGCACCGTCGGGCCGGTCGGCGCTCCCGGCCCGGTGGCGCGCAGGCTCGGGGTGCCCGACCACACCGACGTGCTCTGTATCGAGCGGCTGCGCCGCCTGAACGGACTGCCGCTCTCCCTGGACCTGTCGTACCTGCCCATGGACGTGGGCGGTGAGCTCCTCGGCTGCGACCTGGAGAACACGGACGTGTTCCGCCTCCTGGAGACGATGACCGGCGGCCCGCTGGGGCATGCCGACATGACGCTGGAGGCCGTGAACGCCGACGCGCACTCCGCGGCGGTCCTGGAGGCACCGCGCGGGAGCGCCGTTCTGATGCTGGAGCGGCTCACCCATCTGCCCGACGGGCGGCCCGTGGACCTGGAATTCATCCGCTTCCGCGGCGACCGGATCACGATGAGCGGCGTCCTGCGCCGATCCGCCTGACATCCCCCTCTTCCTTTCCTCTTCCTTTCCTCTTCCTTTCCTCCTCCCTTCACCACCCTCCCTGGAGACAGCCATGCCTGTTGTCCCGCAGCGCGCCGACGTGCCCGTGACCATCGACGAGTCCCGCTGTATCGACGGCTGCACCCTCTGCGTCGACATGTGCCCGCTCGACTCGCTCGCGATCCGCGAGGACAACGGCAAGGCGTACATGCACGTGGACGAGTGCTGGTACTGCGGCCCCTGCGCGGCCCGGTGCCCCACCGGCGCGGTCACCGTCAACATGCCCTACCTGCTCAGGTGAAAGGCCCGGCTTCCATGACAGGCATGACAGGCAAATCCGTCGTCCCGCTCGTCCCACTCGCCCCACTCGCCCGGCTGCTGCCGCTCGCCCTGCTGCTGCCCCTGGCCACGGCGTGCGGCGGCGCGGCGGGGGCCGAGGACTCCAGGACCGTGACGGTGACCGTCGGCTACCAGTCGAAGACCATCAACACCGCCACCGCGGGCACGCTGCTGCGCTCCCTCGGCTACTTCGAGGAGGAGCTCGCGGCCCGCGGCAAGAAGGACGGCAAGACCTACAAGGTGAAGTGGCAGGACTACGCCACGGGTGCGCCGATCACCGCCCAGATGACCACGGGGAAGATCGATATCGGGTCGATGGGCGACTTCCCGCTGCTGATCAACGCGGCCCGGGGCAAGCAGCTGCGGCAGCCGACGCGGCTCGTCTCGGTCACCGGCTACAACCTGCGCGGCGGCCTCAACACCGTGGTCACCAAGCCCGGTTCGGACCTGCGGTCACTGGCCGACCTGCGGGGCAAGAAGGTGTCCACCAGTATCGGATCGGCCGCCGACGGCACCCTGATCCGCGCCTTGGACAAGGCGGGCATCGACCCGGAGCAGGGCATCCGCAAGCTCAACCAGCAGCCCAGTGTGGGGGCGTCCGCCCTGACCGCGGGCAGCGTCGACGCACTGTCCCAATTCGTCGCCTGGCCAGGACAGTTGGCATTCCAGGGCAAGGCGAAGGCCCTCTACGACGGTGCCGACCTGAACCTGCCGACCTTCCACGGCGTCACCGTCCGGGAGGAGTTCGCCGAGGAGCGCGCCGGAGTCCTCGACGACTTCCTCGCGGCGCAGCGGCGTGCCACCGACTACCTGCGCGAGCGGCCGGTCGCCGCGGCCGAGTCGGTGGCCGAGGAGACCGGGCTGCCCGCCGAGGCGGTCTACCTCTACAACGGCGCCCACGGCATCGCGACGTTCGACCCGGCGCTGCGCCCGGAGTTGATCGCCGCGCTGAAGAAGGACGTGCCGATCCTCAAGAACGCGGACCTGGTGGGCGACGTGGACGTGGACGCCTTCGTCGACCGGGCCCCGCTGAAGCGTGCCGCTCAGGCGCCCGCCTATCCGAAGACGGACACTCATTCGAAGGCGGGTACCGCCAAGTCCGAGCTGTGGCTGAAGGGGCGCGACACGACCCGTACCTTCGACAGCCCGAAGGCCCTCCTCAAGGCCGCCGCGTCGGCGAAGAGCTCCGAGGTGCGGGCCGCGTACGTGCCGGACGCGCTGACCGGCACCCTCTGGTTCGCCGACCGGGCGGTGTGGGTCGCCGACGGTTCCGACCTGCGGGCCTTCGTCACCCCGAGCCATGCGAAGACGTACGTCGGACAGCACCCGGGCGCCCGCGTCGTGGGCTACGCGGACGCCGTGGAGCTGGCGTCATGAGCATCACCCGCCGACTGGTCCGGGTGGCCTCGCTCGCCGCGGCCCTCGGCCTCTGGCAGCTCCTGACCACCCTGGACGTCGAACTGTGGCTGCGCTTCGGCCAGTTCCCCACGGTCGGGGAGGTGGCGGCCGCCTTCGGCGACCGGCTCGGCACCGCCCCTTACTGGCAGGACCTCGTCCACAGCCTGCGCCGCATCGTGATCGGCTTCGTGCTCGCGGCGGTCCTCGGGGTGGCGGCGGGCACGGCGGTCGCCCGCTCGCGGTGGGCGGCCGACCTGCTCGGTCCGCTGGTGGAGGTGGCCCGGCCGGTCCCGGCGATCGCCCTCGTCCCCGTGGCGATCCTGCTCCTGCCCACCAACGAACAGGGCATCGTCTTCATCACCTTCACCGCGGCGTTCTTCCCGGTCCTGGTCTCGACCCGGCATGCGGTGCGCGCGCTCGCGCCGGTGTGGGAGGAGGCCGTGCTCACCATGGGCGGCGGACGGCTGCGGGTGCTGTTCTCGGTGGTGCTGCCCGGCGCGCTGCCCGGCATCTTCGGCGGGCTCTCCGTGGGCATCGGCGTCGGATGGATCTGTGTGATCTCCGCGGAGATGATCTCCGGCGAGTACGGGGTCGGCTACCGCACCTGGCAGGAGTACACGGTGGTCGACTATCCCGGCGTCTTCGTCGGCATGGCCACCATCGGCGCCCTGGGCTGGCTCACCTCCACGGCGGTGGAGTTCCTCGGCCGCCGCGCCACCGCCTGGCTGCCCCGCCCGCCCGAGCGGATCCCGGCCCGCGCGGCCCGCCGCGCCCACCGTGCCGCCGCTCCCCCGGCCGCCGCCCCGTCCCCCGCTCCCGCCCCTGCCCTCGACAAGGAGCCCGTCGCATGAGCCCCGTACCGCCCGTGGGCACCCTCCCCCGGCAGGGCGCCGAACTCGCCCTGGACGACGTGCGGCTGGGCCACCGCGAGGGCCAGGCGCTGCCCGGCACCGTGCGGCTGCGGATCGCGCCGGGCGAACTCGTCGCCGTGCTCGGCCCGTCCGGCTGCGGCAAGTCCACGCTGCTGCGCACCCTCGCCGGGCTGCTGCCCCCGCTGGGCGGGCACGTCACCCAGGACGGGGTGCCCGTCGTCGGACCCGCCGCGGACCGGGCCCTCGTCTTCCAGGAGGACGCCCTGCTGCCGTGGCGCAGCGTCCGCGCCAACGTCGAACTCCCCCTCGCCATCCGCCGGGTGCCGAGGGCCGAACGGCGACGGGCCGCCGACGACTGGCTGGCGCGGGTCGGTCTCGCCGGGCACGCCCGGAAGCTGCCGCGTCAGCTCTCCGGCGGGCAGCGCCAGCGTGTGCAGCTGGCCCGCGCCCTTGCCGCGCGGCCCCGCGCGGTCCTCATGGACGAGCCGTTCGGCGCGCTCGACCCGCACACCCGCGCCGGGATGCAGGACCTGCTCGTGGAGATCCTGCGCGGCACCGGCGCGACCGTCGTCTTCGTCACCCACGACGTGGACGAGGCGCTGCACCTCGGCGACCGGATCGCCCTGCTCTCCTCCGGCGAGCTCCTGGCCGTCCCGCACCCCCGGCAGCGGGACGCACGCAACGCACCCGGCACCGCCGAACTCCGCCGCCGCGTACTGGCCTCCCTCTGACCCTCGCACCACCCCCACCTCCCCGTACCCCGCAGCTCCGTGAAAGGCGCACCCGTGGACACCCCCCTGGCCATCCCCGACCTCGCCGACGCGACCGAACTCTCCTGCGACGTCCTCGTCATCGGCGGCGGCACCGCGGGCACCATGGCCGCGCTGACCGCCGCCGAACACGGCGCGGACGTGCTGCTCATGGAGAAGGCACACGTGCGGCACTCCGGCGCCCTCGCGATGGGCATGGACGGCGTCAACAACGCGGTCATCCCCGGTCGTGCCGAGCCAGACGACTACGTCGCGGAGATCACCCGCGCCAACGACGGCATCGTCGACCAGTCCACGGTCCGGCAGACCGCCACCCGCGGCTTCGCCATGGTCCAGCGCCTGGAGTCGTACGGAGTGAAGTTCGAGAAGGACGAGCACGGCGAGTACGCGGTCCGCCAGGTGCACCGCTCCGGTTCGTACGTGCTGCCGATGCCCGAGGGCAAGGACGTGAAGAAGGTCCTCTACCGGCAGCTGCGGCGCCGCGAGATGCGGGAGCGGATCCGCATCGAGAACCGGGTGATGCCGGTGCGGGTGCTCACGGTGGCGGGGCGTGCGGTGGGCGCGGCGGGGTTCAACACCCGCACCGGCGAGTTCGTGACCGTACGGGCGGGCGCGGTGATCCTCGCCACCGGCGCCTGCGGGCGTCTCGGCCTGCCCGCGTCCGGCTACCTCTACGGGACGTACGAGAACCCGACGAACGCGGGCGACGGCTACGCGATGGCGTACCACGCGGGGGCCGCGCTCACCGGGATCGAGTGCTTCCAGGTCAATCCGCTCATCAAGGACTACAACGGTCCGGCGTGCGCGTACGTCGCCAACCCCTTCGGCGGCTATCAGGTCAACCGGCACGGCGAACGCTTCGTGGAGTCGGACTACTGGTCGGGGCAGATGATGGCCGAGTTCGCGGCCGAACTCGCCTCCGACCGGGCCCCGGTGTACCTGAAGCTCAGCCATCTGCCGGAGGAGACCATCAGCACCGTCGAGTCGATCCTGCACTCGACGGAGCGGCCCACGCGCGCCGCCTTCCACGAGGGCCGCGGCCACGACTACCGCACGCACGACGTCGAGATGCACATCTCGGAGATCGGTCTGTGCGGCGGGCACTCGGCGTCCGGGGTGCGGGTCGACGCGCAGGCGCGCACCACCGTGCCCCGCCTGTACGCGGCCGGTGACCTGGCCTGCGTGCCGCACAACTACATGATCGGCGCGTTCGTCTTCGGCGACCTGGCCGGTGCGGACGCCTCTCAATACCAGGCGTACGAAGGTGAGTTGCCCGGCGATCAGCTCGCCGCGGCGCACGAGCTCGTCTACCGGCCGCTGCGTCATCCCGACGGCCCGCCGCAGCCTCAGGTCGAGTACAAGCTGCGCCGGTTCGTGAACGACTACGTGGCGCCTCCGAAGTCCGGGGCGAAACTCTCCCTGGCCGTCGAGGCGTTCGAGCGGATGACGGGCGAGATCGCCGGGATGGGGGCGCGCACCGCCCATGAGCTGATGCGGTGCGCGGAGGTGTCGTTCATCCGGGACTGCGCGGAGATGGCGGCGCGCTCCTCGCTGGCGAGGACCGAGTCCCGCTGGGGCCTCTACCACGAGCGTCTCGACCATCCGGAGCGTGACGACGCGGGCTGGCTGCACCACCTCGACGTGTACAAGTCCCCTTCGGGGGCGATGGAGTTCAGGGCCCGGCCGGTCGAGCCGTACGTGGTGCCGGTGCCGGAGTTCGATCCGGTGGCCGGGGCGGAGCGGGACCTCGGCGAGGTCGCCCTGGTGCCGGTGGCGACGGCGGGGCCGCGGAACGCCGCGCCTGCCGCACGCCCGACGGCGCCCGCCGAGCCGTCGGGACGGGCCGCGGCCGTACCTCCCGCCGCGGCGCCCGGCGCCCCGGCGGCCGACCCCGCCCTCCTGACCCTCCTCGCCCTCGCCGAGGAATCCCCCGACCTGGACGCCCTCTCCCCCTACCTCACGGATACCGCACCATCGGTGCGGGCGGCGGCCGTCGCGGTTCTCGCCGAGACGGTGCCCGCGGGTGCGGGGCCCGCGCTCGCCGCGGCGCTCCAGGACACCGCCCCTCAGGTCCGGGCGGCCTCGGCGGGTGCCCTGCGTGAGCTGGTCGAAGTACTGCCGGCAGAGCCGGAGTTGGGGTCCGGTCTGCGGGCGGCGCTCGGTGTGGCGGACCCGGCCGTGCGGGGTGCCGCGGTGGACGTCCTGCGGGCGCTGCGGCTCGGGGACGCCCCGCTGTACGCCGCCGCGCTGGCCGACACCGACATCGACGTCCGCATCCACGCCGTCCGGGCGCTGGTGTCGGTGGACGCGGCCGACGACCTCGCGGCCGCCGTGGACGACCCGGCCCGCGAGGTCAGGGTCGCGGTGGCCCGCGCTCTCGCGGCGGTGCGCGATCCGTCGCCGTCGCGGCTCGCACCCCTCCTCGACGACTCCGATCCGCTGGTCAGGGCGGCCGCCCTGACGGCGCTCGCGGTCACGGGCTGCCCGCCGCCCTATGCCGGACGGGCCGTGGCGGCGCTCGGCGACCCCGCCTGGCAGGTCAGGGCCGGGGCCGCGGCCGCCCTGCGAGCGGCGCCGCCGGGCCCGGCGGTCCCCGCCCTCGCCAAGGCGTCGGCCGACCCCGAGGCGGACGTCCGCAAGGCCGCCGTCCTCTCCCTCCTCGACCACGCCACCGCCCCCGGGGCCCGAGCGGCCCTCGCCACCGCGACGAAGGACCCCGACGCGGACATCCGCGCCTACGCGACCCGGGCGTACGCAACCGGGTCGACGGCCTGACGGGAGCCGACCGGAACGGGACCCGGGACCGCCCCCGGCAGCCGCGCGCTACACCGCCGGACGCGTGTCCAGGCTCCGTGTCACCGCGTCGGGGAGCGGGCCCAGGTCCAGGAGGCCGCCCACCGTTGCCGTGGTGAGGGCGTGCCAGGCGGGTGCGTTGCGCAGCATCGCGTGGCCGCTGCCGCTCATCGGGACCAGGCCCGCGGTCGCCCCGGCTGCCGCCGCCCGTGCCACGTAGTCCACGGACTGGGCGGGGTCGGTCGTCCCGTCCCGGTCGCCGTGCAGCAGGACGACACCGCGGCCGCGCAGCTGGGCCACCGGCTCCCCCGTCGGGCACCACGGGGCGAGGCCCACCACGGCCAGGACCGAGGGGTGGCCCGCTGCGCTCAGGGCGGCCCGGGCGCCCATCGAGTGGCCGACCAGGACGACGGGCGCGTCCCCGATGCGCGGGGCCAGCTCGTCGAGCGCGCGGCGGGCGTCCCTGGCGGCGTCCGCCCGCTCGCCGTTCCAGCCGCGGCAGCGGTAGCGGACCCGTCCCACCGCGACGTCCCGTGCCCCGTAGGCCCTCCTGATGGCGCGGGCGAAGGGCCGCATCCGCAGGCTCGGCAGGTTCCACGGAGGGGGCGTCGACGTGCCGTGCTCGCGGCCTCCGTGCAGGAGGAGGACGACGGCCCGGGGGGTCTCGGGGGCGCGGGGCAGGACCAGGGGCGAGCGGGGCGGGTCGGCGGACATGGACACGGAGGCTCCTTCGGCGGCGCGGCGGCTCGTTCAGCGTCGTGGCGGCGAAACCCCCTCAAACACCCCGGACCTGCCCACATAGTGGAATGCGAAGTACAACGTCAGAAGACCTATACAAGTTCCCCACCGACCCCACCCACGGGGTGGCGCGGAGGGGCGCTCGACGCCCGGCCGTGGGGTGCGGACGGTCGGGGGCGGCGGTCCGGCGCCGACACTCTGCATACCGCGTACAGATTCCGTGGAGATTACGCCACCGAAACTTACTCCAGCGTAAGTAAGTTGTCCGACCCTTCCCCTTGTGGCCGTATTTTGACTGGCTGACCTGTGCTGATAGTGCACGCCGCCCGCCCCTGGACCCCCTCCCGCACGCGCGCGCCTTGGGGTACGGTCACGGCGCTGTGCGGAGCGCCACAAGGAGCATCATTGCGCGAGTTCACGAATCCTCCGATGGCGTCGGTGCCGCTGGTGGGCGGCCTTGCCGACGCCGTGTTCGACCATGCCCTCGAGGACCCGCTGCGCATCGCGTTCGGCCGCAAGACCGACGGGCAGTGGCACGACGTCACCTCGGCCGAGTTCCGTGACGAGGTGCTCGCCCTCGCCAAGGGCCTGATCGCCCAGGGCGTCCGGTTCGGCGACCGCGTCGCCATCATGTGCCGCACCCGGTACGAGTGGACGCTCTTCGACTTCTCCCTGTGGGCCATCGGCGCGCAGGTCGTGCCGATCTATCCGACCTCATCGGCCGAGCAGGTCCTGTGGATGCTGCACGACGCGCAGGTGTCGGCCGCGATGGTCGAGCACGAGGACCACGCGATGACGATCGGCTCCGTCGTCGACCGGCTGCCGCAGCTGCGCAGGCTCTGGCAGCTCGACGCCGACGCCGTGGAGGAGCTGAACGCCGCGGGGCGCGACATCGACGACGACGTGGTGCACCGCCACCGCCGCGCGGTCACCCCCGACTCGATCGCCACGATCATCTACACGTCGGGCACCACGGGGCGGCCGAAGGGCTGCCTCATCTCGCACGAGAACTTCATGTTCGAGTCGGATGTGATGGTCGGACGCTGGGAGCCGGTCTTCCACTCCAAGCGCGGCGACGAGGCGACCACGCTGCTCTTCCTGCCCCTCGCCCACGTCTTCGGCCGCATGGTGCAGATCGCCGCGGTGCGCGGCCGGGTCAAGATGGGCCACCAGCCGAACCTCAACGCGGCGGCGCTGCTGCCCGACCTCGCGGCGTTCCGGCCCACGTTCATCCTGGCCGTGCCGTACATCTTCGAGAAGGTCTTCAACGCGGCGCGGCGCAAGGCGGAGAAGGACGGCAAGGCGGGCGCGTTCGACAAGGCCGTCGAGTGCGCCGTGCGATACGCCGACGCGATGGAGGCCAGGGCCTTCGGCACGGGCCCCGGGCCCTCGGCCGGGCTGCGCATGCAGCACCAGCTCTTCGACAAGCTCGTCTACTCCAAGGTGCGCGAGGCGATGGGCGGCCGCGTGCGGCACGCGATGTCGGGCGGCTCCGGCATGGACCGGCGGCTCGGGCTGTTCTTCGCGGGCGCCGGAGTGACGATCTACGAGGGGTACGGACTCACCGAGTCGACGGCGGCGGCGACCGCCAACCCGCCCGAGCGCACCCGCTACGGCACGGTCGGCCAGGCCATCCCCGGCACCACCGTGCACATCGCGGAGGACGGCGAGATCTGGCTGCACGGCGGCAACGTGTTCCAGGGCTATCTCAACAACCCCAAGGCCACCGACGCGACCCTGCACGACGGCTGGCTCGCCACCGGTGACATCGGCGCGCTCGACGAGGACGGCTATCTGACGATCACCGGGCGCAAGAAGGAGATCCTGGTGACGTCCGGCGGCAAGAGCGTCTCGCCCGCCCAGCTGGAGGAGCGGGTGCGGGACCACCCCCTGGTCGCCCAGTGCATCCTCGTCGGCAACGACCGCCCCTACATCGCCGCGCTCGTCACCCTGGACTCGGAGGCCGTGGAGCACTGGCTGACCATGCGCCGCAAGCCGCTGCTGCCCCCCGGCGACCTGGTGCGCGACCCGGATCTGGAGACCGAGGTGCGGCGGGCCGTGGTCGCCGCCAACACCCTGGTCTCACAGGCCGAATCGATCCGTACGTTCCGCATACTGGCGCACCAGTTCACCGAGGAGCACGGCCTGCTGACGCCGTCGCTGAAGCTGAAGCGGAAGGCGATCGAAACGGTGTACTCGGCGGAGGTCGAGGCGCTGTACCGCAGCTAGGCAGGGCCCCATCACCCCTCGGCCGGTCACGGCAAGGGTTTCTGACGGACCATCAAATACCGTCGCGACACTTATTGACGGTTCATCAGGTCACGCACAGAATCAGCCCCACTTCGACTTCAGGGGGCTCGACCGTGTCGCGATCGATCCGCACCATCACCGCCGCCGCTGCGGCCCTGCTGCTCGCCACCGCCTGCAACTCCGCCTCCGACAGCGGGGGTTCGGGCGGCTCGGGCGGCGCCGGGGGCGGCAGCTCCGTGCGCGGAGTGACCGACGACTCCATCAAGGTCGGCGGGATCGTCTCCATGACGACCGCCAGCGGATACAGCAAGAAGGACACCGACCTCGGTGCGAAGGCCCGCTTCGAGCGCGCCAACGCGGAGGGCGGCGTGCACGGCCGGAAGATCGACTACCTGGGCGCCGAGGACGACGGGCAGGACCCGGGGAAGAACCTCGCCGCGGCCCGCAAACTGGTCCAGCAGGAGAAGGTCTTCGCGATCTCGCCGATGAGCTCGGTCACCTTCTCCGGAGCGGACTTCCTGCAGAAGCAGCAGGTGCCCACGTTCGGCTGGGGCACCATCCCGCCCTTCTGCGGCCCGAGCTATATGTACGGCTTCGGCGGCTGCATGGTGCCGATGCCCGGCGGCACGATCACGCAGAGCTGGCCCGAGGGGCTCAAGAAGGTGATGGGCGGCGCCAAGGGCAAGTCCGTGGCGATCCTCGCCAACGACAACGACGCGGGCACCTTCGCCATCCGCACCTACAAGCAGTCCTTCACGGCCGCCGGGTACAAGGTGACGTACGCCAAGCCGACCGTCCCCGCCACCTCCGTGCCGAGCGACTGGTCGGCGTACACCAAGGAAATCCTGCGTTCCGACGGCGGCAAGGCGCCGGACGCCGTCGTCTCCGTCATGCAGACCCCGTACAACATCGGCCTGTTCACGGCCGTCAAGCGAGCAGGGTTCAAGGGCATCATCACCGACCCCACCGACTACGACCCCGGCCTGCTCGCCAAGAGCGCCACGAAGCAGGCCCTGGACGGCGTGCACGTGCTCCTGTCCTTCCAGCCGTTCGAGCAGAACACCGCGGACATGCGGCAGTTCAAGAAGGACATCGCGAAGGCGGCGGGCAAGGACGTGCCGCTCAACATGCACATGATGACCGGCTACATGTCCGCCGACCTCTTCCTCGCCCTCGCCGAGAAGGCGGGCAAGGACCTCACCGTCGACTCCTTCCAGAAGGCGGCGGACGGCTACTCCGACACCGGCACCATGGTCGGCGACCGCAGGCTGCGCGAGGGGCAGAAGGAGTCGTTCGGCTGCGGCGCCCTCGTCCAGCTCAAGAACGGGAAGTACGCGGTGTCGTCGCCCTTCAAGTGCTACGAACCGATCCCCTTCAAGTAGGGGCGGGCCGCCATGTCGGACCTCCTCGGATTCGTGCTGAGCGGCCTCGTCTCGGGCGCCCTGTACGCGCTGCTCGCCACGGGCCTCGTCCTGTCCTACTCCGCTTCGGGCCTCTTCAACTTCGCCCACGGCGCGACCGCCTACCTCTGCGCACTCACCTTCCACGAACTGCACTCCGGCTTCGGCTGGCCCGCCGTGCCGACGGCGCTGCTCCTCGTCCTGGTCGTGGCACCCGCCCTCGGCTGGGGCCTGGACCGGCTGATGTTCCGCAAACTGGCGCGGGTCGGCGAGACCGCGCAGATCGTCGCGACGATCGGGCTGCTCGTCGCGCTGCCCGCGCTCGGCCTGTGGGTGGTGGAGCTGCTCGAGGACGCGGGCGCCCCCGTGAAACCCGCGGAGAACCAGTTCGGGCTGCCGGGCGTGGGACCGAGCCCGGCCCGCAGCTGGCAGCTCATGGACGGCGTCGGCATCGACTCCGACCAGCTGATCACGTGGGTGGCCACGGCGGTCGTGGCCGTCGGCCTGTGGATCCTGATGCGCCACACGCCGCTCGGCCTCAGGCTGCGCGCCGCGGTCGACAACCGTGCCCTCGTGGAGCTGCGCGGCATGAGCGCGGACCGGCTGTCGTCGGTGGCGTGGATGCTGTCGTCCGGTCTCGCGGGCCTTGCGGGCGTGCTTGCGACACCCCTTCTGGGGCTCTCCTCGCACGACTTCACCCTGTTCCTCTTCGTCTCCGCGACGGCCGCCGTGCTCGGCCGCTTCCTGTCGATCCCGCTGGCCTTCGCGGGCGGGCTCGGACTCGGCGTGCTGCAGAACCTCGTCGCGGGCTACGCCGACTTCGCCGAGAAGATCACCGGCTTCCGTACGGCCGTGCCCTTCCTGATCCTGTTCGCCGGGCTGCTCCTGCTCACCCGGCGGCAGCGCACCACGGGCACGGCGGCGGTGGACGCGCCGCCCGTCGACTACCTCGCCGGACGGCCGTGGGTCCACCGGTGGGGGCCGTGGGCGGTGGCCGCGCTCGCCCTCGCCCTCTCCTTCTACACGGTCACCACTCCCTTCTGGAGCGGCATCCTCGCGCAGGGGCTCGCGATCTCGCTGGTCTTCATCTCCTTCACCGTGGTGACGGGGCTCGGCGCGATGGTGTCGCTCGCGCAGGCCACCTTCGTCACGGGCGCCGCGCTGGTCGCCGGGCTCCTGATGAGCCACGGCTGGCCGTTCGCCGGGGCCGCGCTGGTGGGCACGTGCGCGGCGGCAGCCCTCGGCGCGCTCGTGGCGCTGCCCGCGCTGCGGCTCGGCGGGCGCTCCCTGGCCCTCGCCACGCTGGCGCTCGCCTTCCTCGCCGACCAAGTGCTCTTCCAGATGGGGTGGCTGCGCAACGGCGACACGGGCTGGGAGATCCCCCGCCCCGTCCTCGGCCCCGTCGACCTCTCGGACGACCGTGCCATGGGCGTCGCGATGGTCGTCCTCGTCACGGCGGCCGTGGCCTCGCTCGGCGCGCTGCGGAACTCGCCGTCGGGGCGGGCCATGCTGGCGGTGCGGTCCGCCCCGGCGGCGGCGATGGCGTCCGGCGTCTCGGTGGTCCGCACGAAGCTGCTGCTCTTCACGCTCTCGGCGGGGCTCGCGGGGTTCGGCGGCGTGATGTACGCGTCCTTCAACACCCGCATCACCGCGACCGACTTCACCGCGATGACGGGGCTGATCTGGCTGGCGGTCGCGGTCGCGGCGGGCGTGCGCAGGCCGCAGTTCGCGGTGGTGGCGGGGCTGGTCTTCGCGATCGTGCCGCACCTGGTGGCGGACTACGTCACCGAGTCCGTGCACCTCCCGGTCATCCTCTTCGGTCTTGCAGGTCTTGCGCTGGCCAACGACCCGGACGGGTACTGCGCGGCGGTGTCGGTGCGGATGCACCGGAGGCGGACGCGGGGAGCGGTGGTCCCGGTGGTGACCCGCTCATCGCCTCCTGAGCCCGAGGGTGAGCCCACGCCTCGGCCGCCGGAAGGAAAGGCACCCCCCGCCCTCGTCCTCCGCGGGCTTCACGCAGGCTACGACGGCGCCCCCGTGCTCCACGGAGTGGACCTCACCGTCCACCCCGGCGAGATCGTCGCTCTGCTCGGACCCAACGGCGCCGGAAAATCCACCACTTGCCTCGCCGCGGCCGGGCTCCTCACACCCACGCAGGGCCAGGTGTACGTCGCCGGGCGCGACGCCACCCGCGAAGGCGCCGCCCGCCGCTCCCGTGCGGGCGTCGTCCTCGCCCCCGAGGGCCGCGGCATCTTCCCCTCGCTCACCATCGACGAGAACCTCGCCCTGTACCTGCGGGACCGGGACGAACGCGACGCCGTGTACGAGCGGTTCGCGGGACTCGCGGCGCGGCGCAAGGTCCCCGCGGGCTCCCTCTCCGGCGGCGAGCAGCAACTCCTCGCTCTCGCCCCGCTGTTGCAGCGCCCGCCGAAGGTACTGATCGCGGACGAGCCGTCGCTCGGCCTTGCCCCGCGCATCGTCGACGACGTGTTCCGTCTCCTTGTCGAACTCCGGGACGCGGGCGCCGGGTTGCTGCTCGTCGAGGAGAAGGCCGCCGAGATCCTCGGGGTCGCGGACACGGTGGCGTATCTGGCGCAGGGCCGCGTCTCCTGGTGCGGTCCGCGCTCGCAGGTGCGGGCGGACCGGCTCACGGAGGCGTACCTGGGCATGGCCGCCGGCGACGGACGGCCGACGACCACGAAGGGCGTGACGCAGCCATGAGGAAGCGGGACCACGTCCTGGAGGCCGAGGGCATCGACGTGCGCTTCGGCGGGATCCGTGCCCTCGACGGGGTGGGGCTCGGTGTCCGCCGCGGCGAGGTCTGCGGGCTCATCGGCCCCAACGGCGCCGGAAAGACGACCCTGTTCGACGTCCTGTCCGGCATCCGCGGGCCCGACCGGGGGCGCGTGCTGCTCGACGGGCGGGACGTCACGCGCCGCTCCCCCGTGTGGCGCGCCCGGCACGGGATGCGGCGCACCTTCCAGCGGCAGCAGCTCTTCGGCCAGCTCACCGTCGCCGACAATCTCGTCGTCGCGCAGGAGTGGCGGGGCGGTGGCGGCGGCTTCGCCGCGGATCTGCTGGCCGCGCCGACCCGGCGCGCGCACGAGGCCGGACGGCGCGAACGGGCCGCTTCGGTGCTGCGTTCGTGCGGCCTCGACGCGCTGGCCGGGCAGTACGCGGGCGCGCTGCCGGTCGGGCAGGCCCGCATGGTGGAGCTGGCGCGCGCGGTCGCGGACCCGCCCGGGGTGCTGCTCCTGGACGAGCCCGCTTCCGGGATGACGGCCGACGAACGACAGCAACTGGCGGCCGTCGTCCGTCACCTCGCGGACGACGAGGGCTGCGCGGTGCTCCTCGTCGAGCACAACGTCGCCTTCGTGATGGAGCTCTGCGCCCGCGTGGTCGTCCTCGACCTCGGCAGGGTCCTGGCCCACGGGACACCGGCCGAGGTGCGCGCCGACCCGAAGGTGCGGGACGCCTATCTGGGAACTCCGGCGAGCGGCTCGCCCTGACCGCCGCCGGACGCCTCACCCCCCGTACTGGGCGACGATCTTGGTGAAGTCGTACGGGGACTGGCCGATGCCGCTGCAGGAGTCCCCCGCGCTGCCCCCGGAGCCGCAGTCGCGGTCGCGGTTGACGGCCCAGAAGGCGAAGCGCGCGATGTGGCGCTGCTGGGCGTACGCGAGGATCTTCTTGAAGTCGGCCGTGGTCACCGTCTCGCCCGCCACGTCGGTCTTGCCGTTCATGGAGGAGATCCCGGTGTGCTTGTACGCGTCGGCGTCGCTGTAGCCGTAGGCACTCTTGACCGCGTTCTTGAGGCCCTCCATGGCGCTGACGGACGCGTCGCCCATGGTGCCGCTGTGCCCGCCGAAGTCGAACGGCATGATCACCCAGGCGTCGTTGGCGAGCCCGGCGGCGGCGCCGCGCTTGATGAGGTCCTTGCCGGTGGCGTCGGGGCCGCTCGGGGTGGTGCCCATGGTCACGTAGGTGACGATGCCCGGGTTCTTCGACTTGACGATCTTCAGGGCGTCCACGACGCGCTGCCGCACCGTGGGATTGCTGAACTCGGTGTCCTCGATGTCGATGTCGAAGGCCTTCAACTTGTAGGCGTCGATGACCTTTTGGTACGCACCGGCGAGCGCGGTGGCGCTCCCGCACTTCTCGCCCAGCTTGGCGCCGCTCCAGCCGCCGACGGAGACGACTATGTCGCCGCCTGCGCCGCGTATGGACTTGATGGCGGTCTCGTCGGAGCCGCCCTTCAGCGGGCGGTTGCCGTCCCAGGCCGGGTTGCACCCGCCGTCGGACAGGATGAAGGCCAGCGTGAACCACTTGACGCCGGTCGCGGCCATCACGTCGGTGGGCTTCTGCGGGTTGCCCCAGCCGAGGTACTCGTAGGGGGCCGCGTGAATGGTGCCGGACGCCTGCGCGGCGGGGGCGGGCGAGGCCTGCGCGGACGGCTCGGCGGCCAGGGTCAGCGCCGCGGAGCCGGTCAGCGCGCCCGCGGCGGCCAGGGCGACGGTGATTCTGCGACGGGACTGGGGGGACGTGTTCGACATCGGGGGATCCTCTCTGCGATGTCATCTGCCATGACATCCGCAATGTCAGGAAGCTTTCCTGACAGTCGATGGGCGCAAGGGCCTCAAGGCCCTTGCGGGGGCGGGGAACTACTGGGAGTGGGCCTGGATCCTGGTGCGGGCCGGGGACGCCGGATCCGCGCCGGTGTGCGTGCGGTACGTGGAGTGGGCCAGGGCCTTCGCGGGGTCGGCCGCCCCGTCGACCAGGGCCCGGACGGCCGCGTGGTCGGGCGAGCGGTGGCAGGCGGGGTCCGTGCGGGCGGCGTCGCCGGTCAGCGCGTACGCCTGGCAGCGGCAGCCCCCGAAGTCGACGGTGCGCAGCTCGCAGCCGCGGCAGGGATCACTCATCCAAGCCTCGCCGCGGTAGCGGTTGAAGGCGTCCGACTCCCGCCAGATCCATGCCAGTTCATGGTCCTTGACGTTCGGCGCGGCCGGGCCGAGGAGCTCGGCGGATGCCGGGCAGGGCAGCACCGTGCCGTCGGGGGCGACGGTCAGCGAGAGGGCGCCCCAGCCGCCCATGCAGGGCTTCGCGGTGCCATCGACGTAGTCGGGCGCGACCCACACCAGCTCCATGCGCCCGGCGAGCCGCTCCCGCCAGACCTCCACCCGCTCACGGGCCCGCGCCACCTGGGCGCGGTCCGGCAGCAGGGCGTCACGATTGCGCAGCGCCCACCCGTAGAACTGGGTGTTGGCCAGCTCGACGCGGTCGGCGCCCCAGACCAGGCCCAGCTCCACGAGGGAGTCGAGCGCGTCGAGGTTGGCGCGGTGCAGGACGGCGTTGAGCCCGAGCGGCAGCCCGGCCCGCCCGACGAGCCGCGCGGCACGCTCCTTGGCCGTGAACGCGCGCGCTCCGGCGATGAGTTGCGCTTCGGCGGGGTCGGCGTGCTGCACGGACAGCTGGACACTGCGGAGCCCGGCGGCCACGAGCCGGTCGAGACGCTCGCCGTGCAGGCCGACTCCGCTGGTCACGAGCTGCGTGTGGATGCCGACGGCGTCGGCGGCCGCCACGATCTCGGGGAGGTCGCGGCGCAGCAGGGGCTCGCCGCCGGACAGATGGGTCTGCACGACACCGAGGTCGGCGGCCTGCCGCAGCACGCGCCCCCATTCGTCTGAGGTCAACTCCGCGTTCCGTGCTGTCAGTTCGATTGGGTTGGAGCAGTAGACGCAGCGCAGGGGGCAGCCGTGGGTGAGTTCGGCGAGGAGCGCCCAGGGCGGGTCGGGTTGCCGGGCTGCCGTCATCGAAGCCACCCCTCCGCCCGCAACTGCGCGAGAAAGCAGGGGACTTCCTCGGCTACGGGCGCGTCCGGGTGCCGCTCCGACAGCTCGGCGACGATGCCCTCGACATCGCGCGCGCCGTCGCACAGGCCCACGATGCTCCCCGCGGCCCCCCGCAGGACGACGACGCGCTCGGGCAGCACCAGCAGGTCGACGTCGCGCACCCGGTCGTGCCGGAGCACCACGGAGCGGACCAGCGCGGGCCGCCATGCGTCGCGCACTGTCTCACGTACGACATCACCAGTAGTCATCCGATACCTCCGGGCCCCCGGTCGACGGCGTCGAGCAGCGACCACAGGACGTCGCACTTGAACGCGAGGGCGGCGACGGCCCGTTCCTGCTCCTCGCGGGTGCGGGCCCAGGTCAGGACGAGGCCGAGCGCTTCCCTGCCGTCGCGGCCGCCCTGCCCGACGCGGGTGCGGAAGTAGTCGAGCCCCGCGGCGTCGATCCACGGGTAGTGCTTCTCGAAGGCGGCGATCCTGGTCCGCATCAGGTCGGGCGCGGAGAGTTCGGTGAGGGAGGCGGCGACGGCGTCGAGTGCGGGGCTGAGCCTGCAGAAGTTGACGTATCCGTCGACGGCGAGCCGCACGCCGGGCAACACCTGCGCGGAGTCGAGGAGTTGCCCCCTGCCGAGCCCGGCCGCCTCGCCGAGCCGCAGCCAGCGCTCGATGCCGCCCTCGCCGTCCCGTTCCCCGTCGTGGTCGCGGATCCTGCGCAGCCAGCCGCGCCGCAGCGCGGGGTCGTCGAACTTGGCGAGGACCAGGGCGTCCTTGACGGGGATGTGCCGCTGGTAGTGGAACCGGTTGGCGATCCAGCGGCGCACCTCCTCTGGGGTGAGGTCGCCCTCGTGCATGCGCACGTTGAAGGGGTGCCGGTCGTGGTAGCGCGCGGCGGAGACGGCACGCAGCCGGTCGGTGAGCTCCTCCGGGGTCCAGGGCGGCGCCGTCGCCGGGGCGCTGGACGTCATGGCGGTCACAGCTCGATCACCATCCCGTCGGCGGCGACCTCGATGCCCCACTCCGCGAGCAGTTTGTGCTGCTCGGCGTGGGGGTCGTTGAGGGGGTTGGTGTTGTTGAGGTGGGTGTAGAGGACGCGGCCCGGCAGGTGCGCCAGGCGGTGCGCGGTGCCGGTGGGGCCCGCGATCGGGCGGTGCCCCATGCCGGTGGCGGTACGGGTGGAGAACCCGGCGCGCACGGGCTCGTCGTCGTCCCAGAACGTGCCGTCGACGATGACGCAGTCCGCGACACGGGCGGCCTCGTCGAAGGCGTCGCTCCAGACGGCGAGGGAGGGGGCGTAGAGGAGCGTGCGACCGGTGGCGGGTTCGGTCAGGTGGAGGGCGATGGACCAGGTGTCGGGGTCGGGGGCGGGGGCATGGGCAGGTGCGGGGGCGGCATCCGCGTAGCGACCGACGCCCGCGACGGCACGGGCACCGTGACCGACCCCCGCAACGACACCGGCGCCGTGACCGACCCCCACGGCATACCGCGGCCGCTTGGCCGAAACCGGTACGGCGGCGGCGTGGATTCCCGATCCGTCGGTCAGCGGCGCGCCGCGGCCGAGGGGCAGCTCCCGCCACCGCACCCGTGTATAGGGCTCCAGGACCGTGTCGAGGCGCAGCCCTTCGCGTACGGCGTCGCGCACGGGAGCCGTCGCCAGGACCTCGACGCCGTCGCGGGCCTCGCGCAGTCTCGCGAGGCCGAGGGTGTGGTCGAGCTCGGCGTCGGTGAGGACGACCCCGGCGACGGGGGTGCGGCGCATGTCCGGGCCCGCGCCGGGGTGCAGCGCGGGGGTGGCCTCGATCTGGTCGCCGATGTCGGGCGTGGCGTTGACCAGGTACCAGTCGCCCCCACCCGCGTGGACGGCGAGCGCGGCGTGCCGACGGCGGCGCTCCGGGTGGGCGCGTGCGCCGGTGCACCCGGGGCACGCGCAGTTCCACTGGGGCAGCCCGCCGCCCGCGGCGGTGCCGAGCACCTGCAGCAGCATGACGACGCGTCTACCGGTCGGCGAGACGGTAGGCGGTGACTTCGAGCGCGGTGTCGACGATCGCGTACTCGGGGGTCTGCCAGCCCGTGGCGCTGTCGTCGGCGCGGCGCGCCACTTCGCGGGGGGCCTTCTCCTGATCGGTGCTGTGCCCGTGCATGTGCGTGGCGCCGCCTTTCCTGAAGAGGTGGGGTTTCAGGAACAAATCACAGGGACACGGGGCAACCCATGCGCTTGTAGTGTTCACATAGGTGTTCCGGGTTCAGTGACGTGCAATAGAGTCCCGGCATGACGGGACACCGTCAATGGTCCGGACCGATCCCGCGTCCACACCGCTCCGAAATCCGGCCATTCAGGAATGCAGCACGGCCACTGATCGTTGACCATGGGCATAGACACCCGACGACTTAAGGACCGAGAGCTCGTGAGCAAGGTTCCCCCGATCATCCTCAACAACGGCGTCGAGATGCCCCAGCTCGGTTTCGGTGTCTGGCAGGTTCCGGACGACGAGGCCCAGACGGCCGTCGCGACGGCGCTGGAGGCCGGGTACCGCAGCATCGACACCGCTGCCCTCTACGGCAACGAAGAAGGCACGGGCAGGGCGATCGCCTCTTCCGGCGTCGCCCGTGCGGACCTGTTCGTCACGACGAAGCTCTGGAACAGCGACCAGGGCTACGACGCGACCCTGCGCGGCTTCGACACCTCGCTGGAGAAGCTGGGCCTCGACTATGTGGATCTGTACCTGATCCACTGGCCCGTGCCCTCCAAGGATGCCTACGTCGACACGTACAAGGCCCTCGAGAAGATCCACGCCGACGGCCGCGCGAAGTCCATCGGCGTCTCGAACTTCCTGCCCGACCACCTGGCGCGGCTGCTCGGCGAGACGTCGATCGTCCCGGCCGTCAACCAGATCGAGCTGCACCCCCATCTGCAGCAGCACGCCTCGCGCGAGCTCCACGCCGAGCAGGGCATCGCCACGGAGGCGTGGTCGCCGCTCGGCTCGGGCAGGGGCCTCCTGGAGGTCCCGGCGCTGATCGCCATCGCCCAGAAGCACGGCCGCTCCCCCGCGCAGATCGTCCTGCGCTGGCACATCCAGCTGGGCAACATCGTGATCCCGAAGTCCGTGACGCCGTCGCGGATCAAGGAGAACATCGACGTCTTCGGCTTCGAGCTCGACCCCGAGGACATGGCGGCGATCTCGGCGCTGAACGAGGACCGGCGGATCGGTCCCGACCCGGCGACCTTCGACGTGAACTGAGCCTCGCCCCGCGAGACCGCGTCAGGCCGGTGAGCCGCCTCCCCCGACCCTTCGAGGTCGGCGGAGGCGGCTCGCCCGTTTCATGGCCGCTCACGGCCGCCGCTCGTCGCCCTGCACTTCTTCCTGCCGCGACCACGTCAGCTTGACCGTCAGATGCCCCTCCGTCGCCGTCTTGGCGATCACCGCTCCCGCCTCCGCGCTGAGCTTGACGCCGAACTCGAGCTCGATCGTCTCGGGGTCAAGCGCCCGGTCACGGAAGGTCCGCAGCGCCGACATCGCGGCGCCGCGCACATTGTTCAACGCCGACTCGAAGCGGCCCTCGACCTCGTGGATGCCGCCCGCCTCGCCGCGCCGCGACACCGATCTGAAGCCGGGGTCCCTGGAGTCCACCTCGACGACGACGGGCCCCTCGTCCGACTCCCACCGCACCAGCTCGTTCACGGGCGTCCCCCTCGCTCGACCGGCCGGGCCCGGCGGCCCCACGCTCCCCCGAACGTACGTCAACCCGACTTGCCACCAAGTCGAGTTGACGGAACATCATCCCTACGCGTCCTTGACCGCCACGTACACGGTCTGCGCCGTCAGCAGGAACAGGTCGGGGCGCCGGTGCAGGCTCTGCGGGTCGGCCGGGTCCAGGAGACGGTCGAAGGTGGCGACGTCGTCCGGGGCGAGGCGTTCCGCCTGCATCTCGCGGCGGCGGGTGAACTCCGTGACCACATGGGCGCGGGCGTCCTCCGAGAGCGGCGCGGGCAGGTCGAGGAGGAAGCTGCGGGTGGCCACGTGGCGCAGACCGGCGCCCGCGAGCAGGGCGGGCCAGTCCTCCGTGGCGCTCTTCGAGCCGTCGAGCCCGTCACGCATCCCGGCGAACCACTCCTCGTCGGCCGCCTCCAGGCGGGACAGCAGGCCGGGGCGGCCGAAGCCGATGTCGCGCGGCAGGTAGCGGGCGCTCAGGCCACCCTCCAGGAGGGCGACGGCGCCACCGGGGGCCAGTCGGTCGGCGAGGGCCGAGAGGGCGGCTCCCTGGTCACCGACGTGGTGCAGCGACCTGCACAGCCAGAGGAGGTCCGCCTCGGGCACGTCCGCGATGTCGTCGGGCAGTGCCGCGCGCACCGTGTCGAACCGGTCGGTCAGGCCTTCCTGCGCCGCCCGGTCCCGGGCGCGCTCCAGAAGGGCCTCCTCGGGGTCCGCGGCGACGATCCGCGCCTTGGGGAACGACTCGGCCAGCGAGAAGGAGACGGCGCCCGGACCGCTGCCGACGTCGACGACGACGCCGGGTTCCGGCACCCAGCGGCCGAGCCAGGCGGCCACCTCTGCGTACATCGGCGCGGCGACACGGGCGTAGCGCTCCAGCATGGCGCCCATGGCGGACCAGTCCATGTCTCCGTCGTGCCCATGCCCATGCCCGTGCCCCTGGCCCTGCCCATGCCCCTGGCCCTGCCCGTGCCCGTGGTGATGCCCCATAGCCCTGTTCCGCCTTCCGGTTCCGCCTACCCATGTGGACGGAACCAGCCTGCTCCCGATTTCCGGTTTCCGGCGAATCAAATTGCCGCTACCGCAAAAAACGGTCCGGCTTCCGGTACCCCCGCAGGCTGAACCGCGGATCGGGCCGCGGGGCGTCCTGGTCCGGGAGGGCCGCGAGCTCCTCCGCGAGCCGCGCGGCCAGCGGCCCGTCGGGCGCGATCTGGGTGAACCAGCCGCGCCGCAGGTCGTCGACGGTGGAGCGGGGCGAGCGGCCCTGCCCGTGGCCGCGGAACCGGGCCCGCCCCGTCGGCACGAGCCCGTGCTCGGCGGCGTACGCGTCGACGGCCTCGACCCGATCGGCCGCGGGCAGCACCGGGCGCGGCGCGAGCACGGCGTCGATGTCGCTGCGCACGTCGTGCGAGGCGGCCTTGTCCACGGTGGTGACGTACACCCCGCCGGGCCTGAGCACCCGCGCGCACTCGGCGACGACCGCCGACGTCTCCTCGGGTCCTGACAGCAGATGCAGCAGCCAGACGGTGGTCACGGCGTCGAACGAGCCGTCGGGAAAAGGGAGTTGGCGGCTGTCACCGAGGACGACGGCGCCCGGCACCCGGTCCGCGGCCATCCGGGCCATGCGGTGCGCGGCATCCATGCCGGTCACCCGCAGCCCTTGGCGCGCGGTCAGGCACCGGGTGACCAGGCCGGTCCCGCAGGCGACGTCGAGGAGCGTGGCCGCGGCGGCGGGGACCAGGCCGAGGATCGCGTCAGCGGCGGCGGCCGCGCGGGGCTCGCCGCCGCGCGAGGCGTCGTACCGGTCGGCTTCCTTGCCGTAGTCCAGCATCGACCGTCATTCCGCGCCGTGCGAGGGGGCCAACTGCGCCACCTTGTGGGCCAGTTCGAAGTCGAGGCCGGTGAGTGCGCCGCCCGCGCTGTGTGTGTTCACGGCGAGTGTGACGGTGTTGTATCCGAGGGTCAGCTCGCTGTGGTGGCCGAGCTCCTCCTGGGTCCGCGCGATGTGGACGACCAGGCCGGTCGCGGCGAAGTGCGACGCGAGCCGGTAGGAACGGGTGAGCTTGTCGCCGTCCAGGGACCAGCCGGGCAGCTCGGCGAGACGGTCCTCGATCTCTTTCTGAGAGAGCGGTTCGGGAGTCACGGGCCACGCTCCTTACACAGAGTCGGTCTTCGGCTCACCCTGCCACAAATTGTTTCGATTACCGTCTACGTATGACAACCGCCCAGCCCGCCAAGGCGAGCACCAGAGGCAAGGCCAACGCAAACGCCACCGGAGTGGGGCCGCTGCTGCGGGGCTGGCGCGAGCGGCGCCGGGTGAGCCAGCTGGAGCTGGCCCTGCGCGCCGACTCCTCCGCACGGCACATCAGCTTCGTCGAGACGGGCAGGTCACGGCCGAGCGAGGAGTTCCTGCTGCACCTCGCCGACCATCTCGACGTGCCGGTGCGGGACCGCAACTCCCTGCTCCTGGCGGCCGGTTACGCGCCCCGCTTCCGCGAGACCCCGCTGGACGACCCCGCCATGGGCACGCTGCGCGAGGGCCTCGAACAGCTCCTGGCCGGTTACGAGCCCTACCCGGCCCTGGTCGTCGACGCGAAGTACGACGTGATCGCGGCGAACCGCGGCATCATGATGATGCTCGACGGCATCCCCGAGCACGTCTTCACGGAGCCCCTGAACGCAATGCGGCTGACGCTCCACCCCGAGGGCCTGGCCCCCCGGATCCGCAATCTCCGGGAGTGGCGGGGGCATCTGCTGCACCAGATGGAGCGGCAGATCGCGCTGCAGCGCTCGGACGCGCTGCGGGCGGTGTACGAGGAGGTGGCGGCGTACCCGGTGGCGGACCCCGGGGAGGACGCCTTCGAGGCGGACGCGGAGGTCCCCTATTTCGCGCTGCCCCTGCGATTCGAACACGACGGACACGTGCTGTCCTTCATCTCGTCGATCTCGACGTTCAACACCCCGATGGACGTGACGGTCGCCGAGCTGGCCATCGAGACACTGCTCCCGGCCGACCCGGCGACGTCGAAGTACCTCCAGACGCACGTCTCCTAACCGCGGGCCTTCAGCTCCCGCAGGGCCGCGTACTGCACCACGGCGAAGCCGCCGACGACCACGGCCTGGAGCGGAATCCACACCGCTCCGGCCGTACTGGGCGAGAGCCAGGCGACGAGCGCGACGACGCTGAGCACCGCCCAGACGACGTTCACCTCGACGACCGCCTGCACGGCGAGCGCGGGCGGACTCTTGCGGGCGGCGAGGAACCCGACGCCCACGGCGTACAGAACGAGCCCGACACCGAGCCCGAGCAGCAGCCCGGAGTCGACCCCGAGGAAGTCCCCCAGGGCCCCCGAGGCGGCGGCGTACGCCACCCCGTTGCCCGCGGTCACGACCGCGTCCAGACCGAGGAAGCGGCGCAGCATCGTCTTGGGGTCGGTGGTGCGGGCCAGTGCGGTGAGCGGATACGCGGACACGGACGTGGACGTGGACGTGGCCATGACGATCTGCCTCCAAGCGGCTTCGGCGAACGGTGCGAGTCCCGGATCCGGTCCGGAGTGCGCCGGACCGGATCCGTTGACATCACTCTGCCGGGGCTGCGCCAAGCGGTCGATTACGTCCCGGGTAATGCCGCGCTCCCTGACATGTCAGTGGGGCCTGCGATCGTGGGCGCCGTGGATGAACTCGTGGAACGCGTCGACGCTCAGGACCGTGTGCTGGAGGTGGTCGGTCGGTGGGAGGCCGTTCGGAAGGGGTGGCTGCACCGGGTTGGCTCGGTGGTGTGCCGTGATGGGCGAGGCCGCTTTCTCGTCCATCGGCGCGCCGAGCACCTGTCGCGTTTCCCCGGGCACTATGAACTTGGGGTCGGAGGCGCCGCGGGAGTCGGCGAGTCCTATGAGCAGGCGGCCGCCCGCGAGCTCGGTGAGGAGCTGGGCGTGCGGGCGACCGTGAGCCTCCGGTTCACGTTCCTCAACCGGAGCGGGCTCAGCCCTCATTGGATGGGGGTGTGCGACGCCGTGCTTCCGGAGCTCGTCGTCCCCGATCCGGGAGAGGTGGCCTGGCACGGCTGGCTGACCGAGTCCGAGCTGCGGCGGACTCTGCGGCAGTGGACCTTCACCCCTGACAGCCAGGCGGTCTTCGATCGGTATGTCACTTGTCGTACGACCTAGCTGGTCGTCCCGTGCCGTGCGGCCGACCTGGCCGCCTGCTCGACCTTCGCGAAGTGGGCCGCGCGGGCTTCCTCGTCGATCTGCTCCTCGTATTCGGCGCGCACCCCGGTCCGTCCGTCGAGGCTCTCGCGCAGGATGTCGGCGTGCCCGGCATGCCGGTTGGCCTCGCCGAGGACGTGGACCAGGATGGCGAACAGGTTCGTGTTGGGGCCGGGCTCCGGCCACCACGGCACGTAGCCGGGGCCGTCGAGGGGAAGCGCGTCGATCGTCGCGTCCGCGTGTTCCCACGTGCGCCGGTAGAACCCGATGATCTGATCGCGGGTCTCGTCCTCGGCCGCCCACTGATCGGCGGCGACGTGGTCCTGCCACTGGCACAGCGCTTCCGGGGAGGGGCGGTCGAAGACCTCGCCGAAGTATCTGGCCTCGACGGTGGCCATGTGCTTGACCAGGCCGAGGAGGTTGGTCCCGGTCGGCGTCAAAGGTCGGCGGGCGTCGTACTCTGACAAGCCGTCGAGCTTCCAGAGCAGCGCTTGGCGGTCCCGCCGCAGTCTCCCGTGCAGGTTGTCCTTCGCGAATTCGTCGATCATGCGGCATGAGCCTGCCATGAGCCGCTGATGGCCTCAAGATCCCCTACGCGGTCCGCAACGGCGGGCAGAGCCGTGGATCGTCTTGACGGATGCAGGAGAAGTCGGTTGACCATGGGCCATGGTCCGCGATCTGTCGACGCCGCCCGTCGTCCGAGGCCCACGTCCTGGAGTGGTTCCGTGCCTACCGGCGGGACTGGGCGGCCGAGAGGGCCGGTCATTGGGCGGTCGTCCGGGACGACGGGGCAGTCGTCGGCCGGATGGCCATGCGCGGCTGGGACCTCGACGACGGCGTCGCCGACGTCGCGTACTGGGTGCTCCCCCCGGCCCGCGGCGCAGGGGTGGCGACCTGCGCCGTCGAATCGCTCACGGTCTGGGCCATGGAGGAGATCGGGTTCCACCGTCTGCACCTGGACCACTCGACGCTCAACAGCGCGTCCTGCCGGGTCGCCACCAAGACCGGCTACCTCCTGGAAGGCACCAAGCGCAGCGCCGCCGTGCACGACGACGGCCGACACGACATGCATCTCCATGCCCGTGTCCGGGAGGCCTGAGCCGGGCCAGGCACCCCGTCAGCCGGGCACGGCACCCCGTCAGTCGATGCAGAACTCGTTGCCCTCGATGTCCAGCATCGGGATGCACGACTCGTTCTCCCCGTCGGCGTACAGCGTCTGCACATGGGTCGCCCCCAGCGCGACCAGCCGTGCGCACTCCGCTTCGAGCGTGGCGAGGCGCTCGTCGCCGACGAGACCGGTGCCGACCCTGACGTCGAGATGTACGCGGTTCTTGGCGGTCTTGCCCTCGGGGACGCGCTGGAAGTACAGGCGCGGGCCGACGCCCGAAGGATCGCTGCAGGCGAACCAGGAATCCTGCTCCTCGGGAGGAGGCGACGGTGCGACGTACCCCAGCACCTCGCACCAGAAGCGGGCCAGACGCTCTGGTTCGGCGCAGTCGAAGGTGACCTGGAACTTCTTGATCGCTGACATCGACGCACCTTAGCGGGTGTTTCCCGATTCCCGGAGGAATGGGCAACAGGCACCTGCTGGGCAACGGGCCACCCGCGCCCCACGCTGGGAACCGGCAGCGCGGCAGCGCGGCAGCTGTCCGGCATCCCACGAAGGAGTACGTCATGTCCGTACGAACCACCCTGCGCAAGAACAAGAACCTGCTGTCGGCGGGGCTGGCCTGCCTCGCGGTGTTTGCGGCCGTGCCACCGGGAGCCGCCGGTGCCACCTCCGCGTCACAAGGAGGGGCCTCCGCGGGTGCCCGGCACTGCATCACCGTGCTGGACAAGCTCGGGCCCGGGGAACGCACCTCGCGCGTCGTGGAGCGCCAGTGCACCCGTGAAGGCGAGTCCATGGCGCAGCTGCGGGGCCGGATGGCCCCCCGCGAGCTGCTGGTGAAGTACTGGGACGGCCATTACTTCGACGGGGACAGCGACGAGATCCGCGGCCGCGACGGCGGGTGCGACGCCGCTGGATACGGCGTTCCCGACATGGGCGCCTTCAACAACCGGGTGTCCTCGTTCCGTACCTTCGGCACCTGCAACAGCGTCCAGCTCTTCGAGAACCCGTCCTATGACGGAGCGCAGAAGACATTCGAGCCACCGACGTGGGACACCCTGGCGGGCGCCAACGGTCTTTACCCCTTCTACGACCGTGCCGACTCCCTCTGGCTCAGGGCGGTGTGATCACGGCGGACGGCCTGTGCGAAGGGCGTCCGCCAGCCATCGCGCACCCGTACGGCCGATTTCGGCGGGTGCGCGGGCGTTTACGCCCCTAGGTTCGAAAGGAGGCAGACCTAGGGAGCTCCACCGTGACAGAGACGACCGAGCCCGCCGCGGCCCTGCTGCGGGCGGGGAAGTTCTTCCGGCGCGGCGCCGCCGCCCCGGACCTGCACAGCGTCCGGCTGACCGGCGGGCGGGACGCCGACGCGTTCTACCGGGACCGGTGGAGCCACGACAAGGTCGTGCACTCCACACACGGCGTGAACTGCACGGGATCGTGCCGCTGGAAGGTGTACGTCAAGGACGGCATCATCACGTGGGAGACGCAGGCGACGGACTATCCGAGCGTCGGCCCCGACCGTCCCGAGTACGAGCCGCGCGGCTGCCCCCGCGGCGCCGCGTTCTCCTGGTACACGTACTCCCCCACGCGCGTCCGCTACCCGTACCTGCGCGGCGTCCTCCTGGAGATGTACCGGGAGGCGAAGGCGCGGCTGAAGGACCCGGTGCTCGCCTGGGCCGACATCCAGGGGGATCCGGAACGCCGTCGGACGTACCAACAGGCCCGCGGCAAGGGTGGGTTGGTGCGGGCGAGCTGGGACGAGGCCGTCGAGATCATCGCGGCCGCGCACGTCCACACCATCAAGACCGTCGGCCCCGACCGGGTCGCGGGCTTCTCCCCGATCCCCGCGATGTCGATGGTGTCGCACGCCGCGGGCGCCCGCTTCATGAGCCTCATCGGCGCGCCGATGCTCTCCTTCTACGACTGGTACGCGGACCTCCCGGTGGCCTCCCCGCAGGTGTTCGGTGACCAGACCGACGTCCCGGAGTCGGGTGACTGGTGGGACGCCGCGTATCTGATGATGTGGGGCTCCAACGTGCCGGTGACCCGGACCCCGGACGCGCACTGGATGGCGGAGGCCCGCTACCGCGGCCAGAAGGTCGTGGTCGTGGCGCCCGACTACGCCGACAACGCCAAGTTCGCCGACGAATGGCTGCACCCGCATCCGGGCACGGACGGCGCGCTGGCCATCGCCATGGGGCATGTGATTCTGAAGGAGTTCTTCGTCGACCGGCAGACGGAGTTCTTCAGCGATTACGTACGCAAGTTCACCGATCTGCCCTTCCTGGTGACGCTCACCGAGCGGGACGGCGCGTACGTGCCCTCGAAGTTCCTGCGCGCCTCGGACCTCGGCGAGGACGGCGAGGGCGGTGACTGGAAGACGGCGGTGCTCGACGAGAACACCGGGCGGCCCGCCGTCCCGAACGGCTCGCTGGGCTTCCGCTGGACCGAGTCCGGCAAGGGCAAGTGGAATCTTGAGCTCGGCGACATCAAGCCGCTCCTGACGCTGCAGGGCGCCGAGGTCGCGGCGGGCGTGGAGGTGCTGCTGCCCCGGTTCGACACCGAGGGCGGCACGCACGGCCAGGGCCGTGGCGAGGTCGTGCGGAGCGGGGTGCCCGCCACCCGGCTGGGCGGGCAGGACGGGCCGCTGGTCACGACGGTCTTCGATCTGCTGCTCGCGCAGTACGGCGTCGGGCGCGAGGGACTGCCGGGGGCGTGGCCCGCTTCGTACGACGACGCGGACGCGCCCGGGACCCCGGCCTGGCAGGAGGCGCACACCTCCGTCCCCGCTGCCAAGTGCGTGAAGATCGCCCGGGAGTTCGCGCGGACGGCGGAGAAGTCGCAGGGCCGCTGCATGATCCTCATGGGGGCGGGGACCAATCACTGGTTCCACTCCGAGACGATCTACCGCTCCTTCCTCGCACTGCTCCAGCTCACCGGCTGCCAGGGCCGCAACGGCGGCGGCTGGGCGCACTACGTCGGCCAGGAGAAGTGCCGCCCGGCCACCGGCTGGGCGACGCTCGCGAGCGCCAACGACTGGAGCAGGCCGCCGCGGCAGATGATCGGGGCCGCCTACTGGTTCCTCAACACCGACCAGTGGCGCTACGACAAGTTCGCGGCGGACGTGCTCTCCTCACCGTTGGGCGAGGGCCGCTTCGCGGGGATGACGGGCGCGGACTGTCTTGCGCTGTCGGCCCGCACCGGCTGGATGCCTTCGTATCCGACCTTCGACCGCAGCTCCCTCGCCCTGGGGGAGGCAGCGGGCGACCCGGTGGCCAACGTCGTCGACGAACTCAAGGCGGGCACCCTCAAGTTCGCGTGCGAGGACCCCGACGCACCGGAGAACTGGCCGCGCGTCCTCACCCTGTGGCGAGCCAACCTCCTCGGCTCGTCCGCGAAGGGCGCCGAGTACTTCACCAAGCACCTGCTCGGCACGCACTCGTCGCTGCGGGCGGAGGAGGCGGCGCCGGACGAGCGGCCGTCCACCGTCACCTGGCGCGACGAGGCCCCCGAGGGCAAGCTCGACCTGCTCGTCTCCCTCGACTTCCGGCAGACGTCGTCGACGCTGCTGTCCGACGTGGTGCTGCCCGCTGCCACCTGGTACGAGAAGCACGACCTGTCGACCACCGACATGCACCCCTACGTGCACTCCTTCACCCCGGCCGTCGACCCGCCCTGGCAGGCCCGCACCGACTTCGACACCTTCCGCGCCATCGCCGACCGGCTCAGCGAGCTGGCCGTGGACCACCTCGGCGTGCGCAAGGACGTCGTCGCCACCGCGCTCCAGCACGACACCCCCGGCGAGATCGCGCAGCCCGGCGGCGTCGTCCTCGACTGGCGCAAGGGCGAGTGCGAGGCGGTACCGGGCAGGACGATGCCGAACCTGACGGTCGTGGAGCGCGACTACACCGCGATCGGCGCGAAGTTCGCCGCGCTCGGCCCGCTCGTGGAACAACTGGGGCTCCCGGCGAAGGGCATCGCCCTCCACCCCGACCAGGAGGTCGACGAGCTGCGCGAACGCAACGGCGTCGTGCGCGGCGGGCCCGCGGACGGGCGCCCCGCCCTGGACACGGCGGTGAAGGCCGCCAACACCATCCTCGCGCTGTCCGGCACGACGAACGGCCGCCTGGCCACCCAGGGCTTCCACACCCTGGAGGCGCGCACCGGCCAGGAGATGGCGCACCTGGCCGCCGAGCACGAGGGCAAGCGCATCACGTACGCCGACACCCAGGCCGCGCCCGTCCCGGTGATCACCTCGCCGGAGTGGAGCGGCAGCGAGTCCGGCGGGCGCAGGTACACGGCGTTCACGCTCAACACCGAGCACCTCAAGCCGTGGCACACGCTCACCGGGCGCCAGCACTTCTTCATCGACCACGACTGGATGCACGAGCTGGGCGAGGCGATGCCCGTCTACCGGCCGCCGCTGGACATGAACCGCCTCTTCGGAGAGCCACGGCTCGGCCCCGACGGCGAGCGTGAGGTGACGGTCCGCTACCTCACGCCGCACAACAAGTGGTCGATCCACTCCGAGTACCAGGACAACCTCTTCATGCTGTCCCTCTCGCGCGGCGGCCAGTGCATCTGGATGGCGCCGCAGGACGCGGACGCGATCGGCGTGAAGGACAACGACTGGATCGAGGCGGTCAACCGGAACGGCGTGGTCGTGGCGCGGGCGATCGTCTCGCACCGGATGCCTGCCGGGACGGTCTTCATGCACCACGCGCAGGAACGCACGGTGAACGTCCCCAAGACGGAGACCACCGGCAAGCGCGGCGGCATTCACAACTCGCTGACCCGCCTCATCCTCAAGCCGTCCCATCTCATCGGCGGCTACGCCCAGTTGTCGTGGGCGTTCAACTACCTCGGCCCGACGGGCAATCAGCGCGACGAGGTCACGGTCATCCGCCGCCGCAGCCAGGAGGTCACGTACTGATGAGGGTCATGGCGCAGATCGCGATGGTGATGAACCTCGACAAGTGCATCGGGTGCCACACCTGCTCGGTCACCTGCAAGCAGGCGTGGACCAACCGCGACGGCATGGAGTACGTCTGGTTCAACAACGTGGAGACCCGCCCAGGGCAGGGCTATCCGCGTCGTTACGAGGACCAGGAGAAGTGGCGCGGCGGCTGGGAGCTGAACAAGCGGGGCGCCCTGAAGCTGAAGAACGGCGGCCGCATCAAGTCGCTCCTGGAGATCTTCTCCAACCCCAAGCTGCCGGAGATCAAGGACTACTACGAGCCCTGGACGTACGAGTACAAGAACCTCACCGACGCCCCGCTCGGCGACGACTTCCCGGTCGCCGAGCCCCGCTCGCTGATCAGCGGCAAGCCCATGAAGATCGAGTGGTCGTCGAACTGGGACGACAACCTGGGCGGCGCCACGGAGCACGGCGACCTCGACCCGATGGTCGCCAAGACCCGGCAACAGGCCGCGGACAAGGTCAAGTTCGCCTTCGAGCAGACCTTCATGTTCTATCTGCCGCGGATCTGTGAGCACTGCCTCAACCCGGCGTGCGTGGCGTCCTGCCCGTCCGGCGCGATGTACAAGCGGTCGGAGGACGGCATCGTCCTCGTCGACCAGGACCAGTGCCGGGGCTGGCGCAAGTGCGTGACGGGCTGCCCGTACAAGAAGGTGTACTTCAACCACCGCACCGGCAAGGCCGAGAAGTGCACGATGTGCTACCCACGCGTCGAGGTGGGCCTGCCGACCGTCTGCTCGGAGACGTGCGTGGGACGCCTGCGCTACCTCGGCGTGATCCTGTACGACGCCGACAAGGTGACGGCCGCGGCCTCCGAGCCCGACGAACACAAGCTGTACGAGGCCCAGTTGGGCGTCTTCCTCGACCCCGAGGACCCTGACGTGCGGCGCGCCGCCGAGCGGGACGGGATCTCGTACGACTGGATCGAGGCGGCACGCCGCTCCCCCGTGCATGCGCTGATCAGCAAGTACAAGGTGGCGCTTCCGCTGCACCCGGAATACCGCACCATGCCGATGGTCTGGTACATCCCGCCGCTCTCGCCCGTGGTGGACGCGCTGACGGAGACCGGCCACGACGGCGAGGACCTCGACAACCTCTTCGGCGCCATCGACACACTGCGCATCCCCCTCGAATACCTCGCGGAGATCTTCACCGCCGGGGACGTCGGTCCCGTGCGGTCCTCGCTGGAGAAGCTGGCGGCGATGCGGGCCCACATGCGGGCCATCAACCTCGGTGACACGCCCGACAGTTCGACCGCCGACTCGGTGGGCATGTCGGGGCAGGAGATCGAGGAGATGTACCGGCTGCTCGCCATCGCGAAGTACGAGGACCGCTACGTCATCCCGACCGCCGCCGTCGCCGACGCCCAGCGCCTGGAGGAGTCGGCGCTCCCCGACTCGTGCAGCCTCGACTACGAGGGCGGCCCGGGGATGGGCGACGACGGCCCCTTCGGGCAGGACTCCGGCCGCAAACAGCTGCCGCTGGTCACCATCGAGAACTTCCACGCGCTGCGGGCCCGGCAGACCGCCGACGAAGAGCCGAGCGCGGTCGACAAGGCCCACGCGGCCAAGGAGGACGACAAGTGACGCGGCACGCGGTGCTGTACCAGGCGGCGGCGCTCTGCCTGGCCTATCCGGACGACGAGTTCCACGAGCGGCTGCCGCTGCTGCGGGCGGCCGCCCCCGCCGGTCTCGACGGCTTCCTCACCCACGCGGAGACGACCGACCCGCGCGAGCTCGCCGCGCACTACGTCCGGGTCTTCGACTTCAAGAACCGCCACAGCCTGTATCTGAGCTGGTGGCGGGAGGGCGACACCCGGCGCCGCGGCATGGCCCTGGTCCGCTTCAAGGAGACCTACCGGGAGCACGGCCTGGAGTTCACCGGCGAGGAACTGCCGGACTTCCTGCCCGCGGTCCTGGAGTTCTCCGCCCAGGCGGGCCCGGTGCTCCTGAAGGAGCACCGCAGCGGCCTTGAGCTGCTGCGGATCGCGCTGGCCGACTTCGGCACGCCGTACGCGGCGGTCATGGAGGCGGTGTGCGCGACGCTGCCAGGACCCTCGCCCAAGGACCGCGCCGAGGCGCAGGCCCTCGCCCGGTCCGGGCCGCCGCGCGAGGACGTCGGACTCCAGCCCTTCGCACTCATCGGGGAGCGCTCCTCATGAAGACACTGCTGTGGGGCGTGCTCCCCTACCTCGCGTTCGTCCTGCTCGTCGCGGGCATCGTCTGGCGCTACCGCTACGACAAGTTCGGCTGGACGACCCGCTCCTCGCAGGTCTACGAGTCCAAGCTCCTCAACATCGCGTCGCCGATGTTCCACTACGGCATCCTCTTCGTGCTCGTCGGCCATCTGATGGGCCTGTTCGTGCCGGAGTCGTGGACGGACAAGGTCGGCCTCACCGAAAGTGCGTACCACAAGCTGTCGCTGTGGGGCGGCACGGCGGCGGGCGCGCTCGCGGTGCTCGGCATCCTGATGCTGCTCTACCGCCGCCGCACCAACGCGCCGGTGTTCCGGGCAACCACCGTCAACGACAAGGTGATGTACGTCGTGCTGCTCGGGGCGATCGTGATGGGCATGTGGGCCAAGCTCACCAACTCCGGCCTGGAGGAGGGCTACAACTACCGCGAGTCGATCGCCCCTTGGGCCCGCAGCCTGTTCACGCTCCAGCCGGACGTGGACCGGATGGTGGGTGTCCCGCTCACCTTCCAGATCCACGCGGTGATCGGCCTGCTGCTCTTCGCGCTGCTGCCCTTCACCCGGCTGATCCACATGTTCAGCGCGCCGGTGCAGTACCTGTTCCGGCCGTACGTGGTCTACCGCAGCCGGGACCCGAAGCGCGTGGGTGCGCGGCCGGACCGGCGGGGCTGGGAGCGGACGGGCTCGTGACCCCGCCCGCTCCCGTGACTCCTACTGGGGACCGCCCTTGCCGCCTTCGCCCTTCTCTCCGGCGCGCTTGTCGTCCTCGTCCACGATCTCCGCGTCCACCACTCCCTCCTCGGCGGCGCCCTCCTGGGGCTGCTGGCCGTCCGAGGCACCCCCGTCGGAGTTCGCGTACATCGCCTGGCCCATCTTCTGGCTCACCGCGGACAGCTTCTCCGCGGCGGCGCGCACAGCGGCCGCGTCGTCGGCCCGGTTCTTGAGGACGTCCTTCAACTCGGCCGCGGCCGACTCCACTTCGGCCCTCTTGTCCGCCGGGATCCGCGCGGCGTTCTCGCCGTTCCCGGCGTTCTCCTGGAGGAACCGCTCCGTCTGGTAGACGAGTTGCTCGGCCTGGTTGCGAGTCTCCGCCGCCTCGCGTCGCCTGCGGTCCTCCTCCGCGTGCTCCTCGGCCTCCCGCACCATGCGGTTGATGTCGTCCTTGGGCAGCGCGGAGCCGCCGGTCACCGTCATCCGCTGCTCGCGTCCTGTGGCCTCGTCCTTCGCCGAGACGTGCATGATCCCGTTGGCGTCGATGTCGAAGGTGACCTCGATCTTGGGCACGCCGCGCGGGGCGGGCGGCAGCCCCGTCAGGTCGAAGACGCCGAGCTTCTTGTTGTACGCGGCGATCTCCCGCTCGCCCTGGAAGACCTGGATGCCGACCGAGGGCTGGTTGTCCTCGGCGGTGGAGAAGGTCTCCGAACGCCGGGTGGGAATCGTGGTGTTGCGCTCGATGAGCTTGGTCATGATGCCGCCCTTGGTCTCGATGCCGAGGGAGAGCGGTGTCACGTCGAGCAGGAGCACGTCCTTCACGTCGCCGCGGATCACCCCGGCCTGCAGCGCCGCGCCGAGCGCCACCACTTCGTCGGGGTTGACGCCCTTGTGCGGGTCCTTGCCGGTGAGCTCCCTGACCAGCTCCGTCACCGCGGGCATCCGGGTGGAGCCGCCCACGAGGATCACGTGGTCCACGGCGGAGAGTTTGACTCCCGCGTCCTTCACTGCCTGGTGGAAGGGCTCCTTGCAGCGGTCGAGCAGGTCCGCGGTCAGCTCCTGGAACTGGGCGCGCGTCAGCTTCTCTGCGAGGTGCAGGGGGCCCTCCGCCGACGCCGTGATGTAGGGCAGGTTGACGTCCGTCTCGCTCGACGAGGACAGCTCGATCTTCGCCTTCTCGGCGCCCTCGCGCAGGCGCTGGAGCGCCATCTTGTCCTTGCCGAGGTCCACGCCGTGCCCGTTCTTGAACTGCCGCACCAGGTGCTCGACGATCCGCTGGTCCCAGTCGTCGCCGCCCAGTTGCGTATCGCCGTTGGTGGCCTTCACCTCGATGACGCCCTCGCCCATCTCCAGGAGCGAGACGTCGAAGGTGCCGCCGCCGAGGTCGAAGACGAGGACGGTCTGGTCGTCGCCCTTGTCCAGGCCGTACGCCAGGGCCGCCGCCGTCGGCTCGTTGACGATGCGCAGGACGTTGAGCCCCGCGATCTCACCGGCCTCCTTGGTGGCCTGGCGCTGGGTGTCGTCGAAGTACGCGGGCACGGTGACCACCGCGTCGGTGACGTCCTCGCCCAGATAGGACTCGGCGTCGCGCTTGAGCTTCTGCAGGACGCGCGCGGAGAGCTCCTGCGCGGTGTAGCGGGTGCCGTCCACCGAGCCGCTCTCCGGGAAGCGCCACACCCCGTCGCCCATATGGCGTTTGACGGAGCGCGCGGTGCGCTCCACGTTGGTGACCGCCTGCCGCTTGGCGACCTCGCCCACCAGGACGTCGCCGCTCTTCGCGAAGGCGACGACGGAGGGTGTGGTGCGCGCGCCCTCCGAGTTGGCGACGACGGTGGGTTCACCGCCCTCCAGCACGGCCACCACTGAGTTCGTCGTCCCGAGATCGATCCCGACCGCACGTGCCATGGTCCAGTCCCTTCCGCCGCGAGCTCACGTCCCCCGTTTCCCGGTCTACTCCGTTCTCCATCACAAAACTTGAGCGGGCTGTTGTCAATGCCGCACATGACAATGCCGCCACCCCGACAGGGGTGACGGCACTGTCAACAGGCGCTGGTTCAGGCCAGCTTGGCCGAGAGGGTGATGTCCGTGCCGGACAGGGCCTGGCTCACCGGGCAGCCCGCCTTGGCGGCCTCGGCCGCCTCGACGAAGGCGGCCTCGTCGATGCCGGGCACGACGCCCTCGACGGTGAGGTGGATGCCGGTGATGCCCGTGCCGGGCGTCAGGGTCACGTCGGCGGAGGCGGTGAGCCGGGTGGGCGGGTTGCCCTTGCCGGTGAGGGTGTGCGACAGCGCCATGGAGAAGCAGCTGGAGTGCGCGGCGGCGATCAGCTCCTCCGGGCTGGTCTTGCCGTTCGCCTCCTCGGCGCGCGACGGCCAGGACACCGCCTGCGCCCCGATTCCGGAGGAATCGAAGGTGACGGTGCCCGAGCCCTCTGCCAGAGAGCCTTCCCAGACCGTGTGCGCGGAGCGCGTGGTTGCCACGATGCAGTTCCCTTCAGTGCGGATCCGTGATCGGAAGTTCCGTTGCCCCATCCGATCACACTCCGGACGAAAACGGGGCGCGCGGGGCGCAACAGCCGCCCCGCGGGGATCTGTCGACCCACGTGCCCCTCAGGGCTTGCGGGCCACCGCCCCGTACATCGCGATGGCGCTGTCGTCCACGCCCTGCTGCTCGGGCCCTGGCCGCCACCTGTGCACCTGCGTCACCCCGGGCTCCACCAGCTCCAGGCCCTCGAAGAAGGACGAGGCGGTCGCCAGGTCGCGGAGCGCCATCGGCATCCCCTGCCGCCCGTACTCTTCGGCCACCCGGCCCACCTCTTCTGGCGCGAAATCACCGGTGCCGATGGTCAGCGCCACGAAGCTGCCCGACGGCAGCGGTTCCAGCAGACGCTGCACCAGGCGCCGGTCGTCCGGCGGCAGGATGAAGTGGAGGATCCCGATGATCATCAGCCCGACCGGCTCGCCCAGGTCTATCAGGGCACGGAACTGAGGGCTGTCCAGGATGGCGTCCGGATCGTGCATGTCCGCATCGATGTACGCGGTCGCACCCTCCGGCGAGCTCTGCAGGAGCGCACGGGCGTGGGCCAGCACGATCGGGTCGTTGTCGACATAGACCACACGCGACTCCGGCGTCACCTCCTGCGCCACCTCGTGCAGATTGGGCGCGGTGGGCAGGCCGGTGCCGATGTCGAGGAACTGACGGATCCCCTGCTCCTCGGCGAGGTACCGCCCCGCACGGTGCATGAACCGCCTGTTCTCCAGCATGTGCACGGGCAGCGCAGGCCAGTGCTGACACATGGCATCACCGGCGGCGGCATCGACAAGGTAGTGATCCTTGCCGCCGAGGATGTAGTCGTACACCCGCGCCGAATGTGCCGTCGACGTATCGATCCGATCACCCGCACCGTGCATGGCCGCTCCACTCTTCACCACTGAACAACTGAACAACTGACAACTGACAAAGGGATCCCGACGCTACACCGGCATACCTGCCCCCTCAGCGCCCTCTCCCACCTCCCGCGTTCCCGGCACCGGGAGCCTCCGGGTGAAATCGGGCCGGGCGGGGTCCGGTGCGTCGGCGGAGGTGTTCGAGCGGGGTGCGCAGGTACGCGTCGGCCGATACGAACACACCGTGTGGGATGCCGGACCAAAGGGGCCTCTGAGGTGCGGGAACAGGTGCGTGGCAGGGGGCCTATGGCCGGAAAGGCAACTGGGCAAGGGGCGTCCGCGGTGACACTTTGAGGCCGCCTCGCGACGGAACGAGGGATCCTCTCAGGGGGTATGGCCATGCGCATCAACTACTCGGACCACGGTCCGTCCCCGCTCGAACCCGAGAAGCCCGGAGCAGCGGGTGACCGGGACTCGACCTTCGGCTGGTGGGGTGCCTTCAGCATCCAGAAGTTCGTCAACCAGTCGTCGCTCTCGCACACCCACGGCGACGCCACCGGCTGGCTGGCGTACCTCCAGCAGTTCTACGACCGGAACTTCTGGTTCGCCGACGGCGGCGCGCAGGTGTGGGCGTACGAGGAGACGTACGACAACTGGCAGGACCGCTACGGCATGGACGCGGTCGTCGCCGTCTACCACTCGGGCCACGGCGGCATGGACAACAACGGCGTCTTCTTCGCGCCGCTCGGCGCCGTCTGGGACGGCCGCAGCGACGCCATCTCCAACCGGATGGCGCTCGGCAACGAGAAGGTCAACTACGTCTTCTGGTCGACGTGCACCTCGCTGCGCGTCCTCGGCGGGCACTCCCCCATCCGCACCTGGGCCGGACCCAACATCGGCTTCCGGATGATCTTCGGGTTCGAGACGGTCAGCATCGACAGCCCGGACTACGGCAAGAAGTTCTGGGAGAAGTGGCGGTCCGGGCAGACGTACTGCGACGCCTGGCTCAACGCCAGCTGGGACATCTACCACGGCCAGGCGCCCTCGGTGTGCGCCGTCGGCTCCACCCAGGCCGAGGCCACCAACCGCCTCAACACCGAGCGGAACTTCTACCGCGACCACGTGCCGGACAACTGGTACGCGTGGCGCTGGTACTACGCCCGCGAAGGCATCAGGGAGCCGCTCTCCCAGCTCCCCGGGCAGCAGCAGATCGTCCAGCTGGCGCCCCGCGAGCCGGGCGCGGAGCTCAGCGCGCTCGGGCAGCTGGCCGACTTCCCGTCGGCGGCGCTGCAAGAGGTGCAGGTCGACCGGCTCGGCGTGCTCAGCGCGTCCTCCGGCGACCGCGTGATCTCCAGCGGCCTGGAGGGCAGCCGCTGGGTCAGGCTCGCCGAGCCCAACCACCGCAACACCCAGCAACTGCCCACCGAGCGTGCGATCGAGGCGGCGCGCGCGTTCGCCGAGCGGTACGCAGAGGGCGCCGAGCTCGTCGTCGACAGCGTGCACGACCTGATGCAGAACTCCGGCACCAAGGACGGCTCCGAGGTCGGGCGTCCCGTGTCGCTGCAGACGCACGTGACGTTCCGGCAGGTCTTCGACGGCGTGCCCGTCATCACGCCGGGACACGGCCTGATCCGTGTCGGTCTCGACAACGACGGCACGGCCGTCCAGGCGCAGATCGCCACCCGCCAGGCCACCGGCGTCATGCGCGAGCCGAGCACCGAGGTCTCGCCTCCGCCGCCCAAGGGCGGCAAGGCCGCGGCGGCGCCGCTGGAGCGCGACCCGCGCAAGGCGCTCGACGCGGCGCAGAAGAAGCTGCTCGCCGAGATCGCGGCGGTCACCGCCGACGAGCCCGGCCAGCGGGCGACGGCGGAGCGCAGGCCCGAGGTCAGGGACGTGCCCGGCACGTTCGAGGTCGGCTATGAGATGGAGGGCGACGAGGCCTATCCGGCGGCCCGCAAGCTGATCGAGATCGGCGCGCAGGACAGCATGTTCAAGACACGCCGCTGGGTCGTCGCGCCGCTGGCGAGGTAGGCGCGACCGCGGGCCGCTCCCGCCGTTGGGGGCGGCAGGAGCGGCCCGCTCCACGATCCCGTTGCGGGACTCGGATCAGTGATGTTCGGTGGCGGTCCGCTGCTTGCGGGCCGCCATCCACGCGTAGACCAGCACGCCCACGAAGAGGAACAGCACGCCCTGGTAGACGGCCGCGTACCCGGACCCGGCGACCAGCCACATGGAGAACGCGAACGCGACGCCCGCGAGGATCCCGTCCCGCACCAGACGCCCGCGGTGCACGCGCTCGCGCTGCCCGGACACCAGGAAGTAGATCTGCGCGACGGTGGCGAGGAGATAGGGCACGGTCGCCGTGAACGTGGTGATCAGGACGAGGGACTCGAAGACGCCGCCGGAGCCCGCCGTGTAGTTGTAGACGGTGAGGAGCGAGGCGAGGACGACCGTGACGAGGACGCCGACGGTCGGCACGCCGCGCTTCTTCTTCCCGAACGCACTCGGGAACAACCCGTCCTGGGCGGCCGCGTACGGCGTCTGCGCGCTCAGCAGCGTCCAGCCGTTCAGCGCGCCGACCATCGAGACCAGCGCGGCGCAGGCGACCGCGGTGCCGCCCCAGGAGCCGCCGAACATCACGTCGACGGCGTCCGAGAACGGCGCGGTGGAGGCCACCAGCTTGTCGTGCGCGACCGTCCCGAAGACGGCGAGCGTGCCCAGCAGATAGACGACGGCGGCGCCGAGGGTACCGAAGATCGTGGCGCGCCCGACGTTGCGGCGCGGGTCGCGCACCTCACCGGCGCTGACGGCGGCGGACTCGACGCCCAGGTAGGAGAAGAGCAGGATCGCGGCGGCGGCCGAGACGGCACCGACCGGGCTGTCGTCGCTCGCCCGGAACGGCCCGAGGTTGGCGCTGTCGAAGAAGAAGAGACCGCCGACCGCGACGAGCAGCAGCGGCAGGAACTTCAGTACGGTGGCGACGAGTTGGACGGCGCCCACGTACCGCGTGCCCGCGAAGTTCGCGAGCGCGGGCAGGAGTTGCAGGACCAGCGCGGCCAGACAGGCGGACCACTTGTGTTCGTTGACCGGGATCAGGACGTCGAGGTAGCCGACGGCGGCGACGGCCAGGGCGGCGTTGGACACCCAGGTGGTGATCCAGTACGACCAGGCGGCCAGGAACCCCGCGAAGTCACCGAAGGCGGCACGGGCGTAGACATACGGGCCGCCGGTCCGCGGATCGCGCTCCGCGAGCCTGCCGAAGACGAGCGCGAGGGCGATGGCGCCCGCGGTCAGGACGGCGAAGGCGACGAGGCTGATGGTGCCGAACGGGGCGACGGAGGCCGGGAGCAGGAAGATGCCGCCGCCGATGATGTTCCCCATGACGAGACACGTGGCGATCGGAAGCCCGAAGCGCCGGGCGTGCTTGCTCTGCGCATCCACCTGGTCGGGGGCCGGATCCGACGGTTCCACGGTTCCGGTGTCGTGCATGGGGTGGTGCGCCTCTCGTCGTGCCCGGCGCCCGGGATCGCCGGGCGGAAAACATGGTCGGACACGGCGGAGCCTGCTCCAAATCAGTGTGTTTTGTCCTGCGCCGCGCGGTCGGGAACCGCAAAAGCTGTGCTGTCCGGGTTGCCTGACGACGAATCGTGCACGTCGGGGGCGACCGGCAGGACCGGCACCTCCGGCCCCAGGTCCTCCCCCAGCCAGCCCCGCAGGACCTGGTGGACCTGCTCCGCACCGACCAGCTCCCCGCCGTCCGCCACCGGGTCGGAGAGCGCGAGCGGCGACAGCAGGAAGGGCCGGGACTGCGCTCCGCCGAGCCCGCCGTGCGAGCCGATCTGCTCCTCGAAGGCGAGCACCTCGCCCTCGGCCGGGTCGTACCAGGAGTTGACCATGATGTCCGCGGTGTGCGGGAAGCCGTCGGTGCGCCGGACGGCCTCCAGGGCGCCCGGCCCGAAGTCGGCGAGCGGCCCGAGATCGGCCGGTTCCTCGTCCAGGTACACCTCGGCACCGCGCGCCCCGAGCACCACAGGACCCCGCTCCGCGCTGCGCACGAGGAGGAAGCCGATGCCCGGATGGTTGGCGAGCGTGGGCAGCAGCGCCGGATGACGGTGGTCGATCTCCTCGCGCGTCATGCGGTGCCGCACGTCGGGGAACGACACGAGCCCGAGGTTGCCGGAAGCGAGCACGATCGGCTCGGCGCGGCGCACCGGCCTGCGCTGCTCGGCGCCCTCCTCGACGGGCCTGCGCAGCGCGGCCCGCACGGCCGCCCGGGCCTCAGCGCCGCTGTGGGTGCGCTGTGCCTTGCGCGGCACGGGCAGCCCGCAACCGGCCCGGACCAGATCGCCGAGGGTCAGGCCGTAGCGGGCGCGGAACGTCTCGCCGGGGCTCTGCCCGTGGTCGGAGAGCACCACGATCCGGTAGGCGCGCGGCGCGTGCTCGGCGACCTGGTCGAGCAGCGCGAGCGACCGGTCCAGGCGCCGCAGGACCTTCTCGACGTCCTTGCCGGAAGGTCCCGAGTGGTGCGCCACTTCGTCGTACGCGACGAGGTCCGCGTAGACCGCGCTGCGTCCGGCGAGCATGTCCCCGATGACGGCGGCGACCACGACGTCGCGTTCCACGACGGTCGCGAAGGCGCGGATGAACGGATAGAGGCCACCGCGGCCCACCCGCGGGCGGCGCCGCCGGAACCGGGCCGCGGTGGACTCGCCGATCTCGCGGAAGACCTCGGCGACGAAGGAGAGAGCGGTTCGGACGGCGTTGGCGGGATCGGAGAAGTACGCGAAGTACCCGGCACGTGACCGGTTCTCCTTCCCGCGCCGCGCCGCCACGGAGAGCACGAGGGCGAGCTGCTCGGCGCCGCCGCTGAAGAGGTTGCCGCGGCTGGCGCCGTCGACGGTGAGGAGTCCGCCGTCGCCGGTGCGCTCGACGGCCCGTCGCTGCAGCTCCACGGCGGAGGCGGGCCGGTTGCTGACCATGACCTCGCCCGTGTCCTTCTCGTACCACCGGAACGCGGGCACGTCGTGGTTGGAGCCGTGCAGGATGCCGAGCTGGCTGGCGCCCGTCTGGCTGGACCAGTCGGTGCGCCAGGGGGTGAGCCGGTGGGTGGCGGCGCCGTCGTCGCCCAGCCAGCGCCCGAGGGTGGGCATGAGGCCCGCGCCGACGGCGCCGGTGAGCACGTCGTGGCCGACGCCGTCGAGCTGGATGAAGACGGTGCCGGGTGCGGCGGGCCCGGGAGTCCCGTCGGGGCGACGGCGCCTGCGCCGGTCGGCGAGCCGGTACAGCCTGCGGCGGTACGCGTCGTCGTCCCGCACGGCGAGCGCACCGCCGGTGGCCGAGGCGACGGCGGACATCACCGCGGCCACGACGACGGCGGTCTCCGCCCCCGCCTCGCCGCGCCCCTCGGGAATGAGGTTCAGGGCGAGCAGCAGCAAGGACCCGTTGAGGAAGAACGCGAGCAGCCCGAGCACGAGCGCGGGCACGAGCAGCAGGGCGCGCACCAGCAGGGGCCACACGAGCGCCGAGAGCAGACCGAAGGCGCCTGCGCCGAGGGCGGCGGTGACGGCGATGCGGGTGGCGCTGTCACCGTCGGCGGACTGGAGCTTGAAGTCCGGCAGGATCCCGGCGAGCACGAGCATCGTCAGCGTGCTGACGGCCCACACCGCGACCACACGCCACAGCGCGCTCCCAACCCTCCGCCATCGCCCTCGCCCCACGACCTGCCCTTTCACGTACCCACCCGAACTGGACACCAGCGTGTCACAACCCCGACGCGGAGCGCCGGAGCGTTACCGGGCGCTGAGGTGCGGGGCACGGCGCGGAGCGCCGGAGCGTTACCGGACGCTGGGGTGCGGGGCACGGGCGGGCGGGTGGGAAGGCCCGCCGCGGAGCGGCGGAGAGGTACGGCGCGGAGCGCCGGAGCAACACGGAGCGGAGCTCCGGAGAACCACGCCGCGGAGCGGCGGAGAGAACCCCGCCCAAGCGCAGCCGCAACCTCAGCAGCCGTCGTACCCCGCAGTAGGCATGGAAAGCCGCCGATGCACGCTCGCCTTCATCCGGGAGTCGTACGCAGGCTCCGCGAGCCCCGCCGTCTCGACCCGCACCCCCCGCCGCACACACTCCGCGGTGAACTCGTCCGCGGACCGCAGCGCGCGTTCCAGGACCCTGCGGCTGGGCACGACGAAGAGGTCCACGAGGCCCGCGTCGACGTCGCCCCACAGCATCACGTGGTCGGCGCGCAACCCTCGTACGACGAACTCGCGAGTGATCACGTACCCCCGCGCGGCCGCCCAGCGCGCGCACATCGCGTGCTGGCTGCGCGAGTCCACCAGGAAGGGGTCGGCGTCCAGCTCCTCCAGGGGCGTCAGGCTGGCGATCGCCGCGACGCGCACGACGGCGGTGCCCACGGCATCTCCCACGGCGTCCCCCTTGGCCTTCGGTCTCAGCCGCTGACCCTACTCCTGGCCGTAGGCTCGGAGACAGTCGCACGAAGGAGGAACGGGTGCCCGTCGAGGTCACATGGTGGGGTCACGCCACTTGCACGGTCGAGGACTCGGGCGTCCGCGTACTGACCGACCCCCTCTTCGCCCGCCGCCTCGCGCATCTGCGGCGCCGCAGGGGCGTCCTGCCGCCGCCGCGGGCGGCGGTCGCCGACGTCGTGCTCCTGTCGCATCTGCACGCCGACCATCTGCACGTGCCCTCGCTCGCCCGGCTCGCGCCGGGCACCCGTGCCCTGGTGCCGCGCGGCACGGCGCGGTCGCTGCCGGGTCTTGCCCGCAGGCTTCCGCACCTGCGGTTCACCGAGGTCGTGCCGGGTGACGAGGTGCCGGTCGGCGATCTCGTCATACGAGTGGTGCCCGCGCTGCACGACGGGCGGCGGCTGCCCGTCGGCCCGCACCGCTCGCCCGCGCTCGGCTATGTCGTGGACGGCGAGGCGCGCACGTACTTCGCCGGGGACACCGGGCTGTTCGAGGGAATGGCCGACGAGGTCGGAGAGGTCGACGTGGCGCTGCTGCCGGTCGGCGGCTGGGGTCCGTACCTGGGCCACGGCCATCTGGACGCGGGCCGGGCCGCACAGGCGCTCGCCAGGATCATGCCGCGCAGCGCGGTCCCGGTGCACTACGGAACGTACTGGCCGATCGGCATGGACGCCGTGCGCCCGCACGAGTTCCACGCGCCGGGCCACGAGTTCGTCCGGCATGCGGCCAGGATCGCCCCCGAGGTGTCGGTGCACCGGCTCGCCCACGGGGAGAGCGTGCTGCCGGAGGTGTCCAGGTGATGCTTGCCTCGGTGGCTCAGGTGACGCCGGAGAGTACGCAGCAGGCCGTCGGCTATCCGTCGCTGTTCCTGCTCGTGGCGATCGGCGCGCTGGTGCCGGTGGTGCCGACGGGTGCGCTGGTCAGTTCGGCGGCGGTGGTCGCCTTCCACCAGACGGCGCCCTTCGCGCTGCTCATCGTCTTCGGTGTCGCGGCGTTCGCCGCGTTCCTCGGGGACGTGGCCCTGTACTGGCTGGGGCGGCGCGGCATGAAGTCGAAGAACGGGTCGCGCTGGCTGGAGGCGATCAGGGACCGGGCGCCGGAGGAGCGGCTCGCGCAGGCGCAGGCCAAGCTGGCGGACCACGGCGTGCTGGTCCTCGTGCTGTCGCGGCTCGTGCCCGCGGGCAGGATTCCGGTGATGCTGGCGTGTCTGATGGCGAAGATGCCGCTGCGCCAGTTCGCCCGCGGGGACGTGCCCGCGTGTCTCGCGTGGGCGGTGACGTACCAGCTCATCGGCATCCTCGGCGGGTCGCTCTTCAAGGAGCCGTGGGAGGGCGTGGCGGTGGCGGTCGCGCTGACGGTGGTGATCAGTGTGGCGCCGACGGTGTGGCGCAAGGTCAGGCACGCCCTGGCCTAGGGCCTGTCTGCCCCGGCCTCATCCCCCTGTCACCCCCGAGCACCCGCGACCCGCCCACCGGCAGGTCCCAGAGGTCCTCGCGCGCCAGCCCCGCCCGTTCCCAGGCCGTACGCACCCGGGTGAGCGGTTCGAGGACGGGCTCGGCGGAGAGCAGGAACGTGCCCCAGTGCATGGGGGCCATGCGGCGCGCGCCCAGGTCGGTCGCCGCGCGGACCGCCTCCTCCGGGTCGCAGTGGACGTCGCTCAGCCACCACCGCGGCTCGTAGGCGCCGATCGGCAGGAGCGCGAGGTCGATACCGGGGTAGCGGGCGCCGATCCGCTCGAACCAGTGGCCGTACCCGGTGTCGCCCGCGAAGTAGACGCGCTGTCCCTGGGCGTCGGTGAGGACCCAGCCGCCCCACAGCGTCCGGCAGGTGTCGACGAGGCTCCGTTTGGACCAGTGGTGGGCCGGTACGAAGTCGAGGCGTACCCCGCCCAGCTCCGACGCCTCCCACCAGTCGAGTTCGGTGACGTTGCGGAAGCGCCGGCGGGTGAACCAGCGGCCGAGGCCCGCGGGCACGAAGACGGGGGTGTCCCTGGGCAGCCGCGCGAGGGTGGGCGCGTCCAGGTGGTCGTAGTGGTTGTGGCTGATGACGACCGCGTCGACGCGCGGCAGCGCGCTCCAGGCGACCCCGGCGGGGGTGACGCGGGCCGGGGTGCCGAGGATCTTGCGGGACCAGACGGGGTCGGTGAGGACGGTGAGGCCGCCGATGCGGACGACCCAGCTGGCGTGGCCCACCCAGGTGACGGCGAGGGTACGGTCGTCGACGCGCGGCAGGGGGCCGGGTTCGAAGGGCAGCCGCTGGATGTCGGCGAGCCCGTCGGCGCGCGGCCGCAGCGCGCTCTCGCGGGCCAGCCTGGCGATGCCGCGCAGGCCGGGCAGCGGGGCGGTCAGCCGGTCGGCGAACGATTTCGGCCACAGGCGGGTGCCGCCGGGCGGCCGGGGCGGCGCGAGGGCGTCGGGCGGCGCCTGCTCCCGCGCCCGCCCTCGGGTCTGCTCCCCTGTCTGCTCCTGTGCCTGTTCTTGCGCCTGCTGGGTCATCGAGGCGGCTCCATTCGCTGCGCGGCTGCGCGGAGGTCTTCGAAGGCCGTGCCGAACATGCTCAACGCCCGCTCCACGTGCGGCAATTCCAGGGGGTCCGCGGCGGTGAGCGTCACCTGGCGTTCCGCCGGGGTCGAGCCGAGGAGCGGCCCGGTGGACAGCCGTACACGCAGGGCGTCGATGTCGTCGCCGAAGCGGTGCCCGCCCGGCGCGGGCATGCCGAGGCGTGCACCGAGGAAGTCCTCCAGGTCCTGCGCGTCGCCGACGCCCCTGGCGGCGAGCACGGAGCGCAGGGGGCCCAGGTCGGCGTAGAGGTGGCGGCCCGCCTGCGGGGGCCTGACGAGGGCGCCCGCGGCCACCAGGGCGCGCTGCGCGGCACCGGCCACCCGCGCGTGCAGCCGGACCGCGGCGGCGAGCCGCTCGGTCACCGGGTCCGGTTCGCCGAGCGCGTACGACGCCGCCGCCGCGGCGGGGGCCGCGAGGGTCGCGCCGAGCGCGGTGAGGACGTCGAGGGTGCGGGCGCGCAGGGCGGCGCCCGCGGTGGTGGCGGGGAAGCGGGCGACGGCGGCGGGCAGCGCCGGGGGCAGGAAGGGCCCGGCGAGGTCGCAGAGGACGGTCACCCGCTCGTGGTCCATCTCGGCGGGGCCGATCAGGACGGTGTCGCGGGGGTGGTGCAGGGTGTCGCGCCAGGTCTCGTCGCTGACGATGTGCAGGCCTACGTCCGCGGCGGCCTCCACCGTCTCGTGGAGCACGTCGGGCGGCGGCACGGTGGCGGTCGGATCGTCGGCGACGGAGAGCACGAGGAGGCGGGGCCTGCCGCCCTCGGCGCGGACCCGGCGGGCGGTCTCCAGGAGGGCGTACGGGTCGGGGACGCCGCCGCACTCGGCGGGTGTCGGCACGTGGTAGACACCACGGCCGAGCAGCCGTGCCTGGGGCGCCCACCAGGCGGGGCAGGGGCGGGGCAGCAGGACGTCGCCGCCGAGGGCCGCGGTGAGGGCGAGCAGGAGGGGCGGGGCGCCGGGGGCGGCGACGATCCGGCCGCGCTCCACGGGCAGGCCGCGCCGGGCCCAGTACCCGCCGGCGGCGTCGAGGAGCGCGGGGCCGCCGCCCGCGGGCTCGGCCGGGGAGCGGCCCG